>JAGOQB010000008.1 GCA_017991675.1 Phenylobacterium sp.
CCGCGCCAAGCCCGCACCCTCCAGGTGATCCATGAAACGCGCCCCTCGCAGCCGTCAACGCCATGATTTATATGCGAAATATCACGATTACGACAGCGAAATCAGCGACTTACTTGGAGAATGTGGGATGAAATACGACATGCAGCTACATGAAGAGTTTCATGCAGATTGTCGAGGAAAGTCAGGCCTGAACGGCGCGCCGGCTGTCGTCGGTGCACTGAACATGCTAGCTCTGCGCCGTCAGCCGAGGGGTCTGCCGCCGATGGGACATTCGCAAGCCGAGAAAGCCGAGAGCCGCGAGCGCATCCTGGACGCGGCCGCCGCGCGCATCCGGGCCGGGGGGCTCGACAACCTCAGCATCGACGCGCTGATGCGGCAGGCCAGCCTGACCCGCGGCGGCTTCTACGGCCATTTCCGGTCGCGTTCGGCGCTGACGTTGGCGGCGCTCGGGCGCGCGTTGGACGCGGCTTTCGCCAGCCAGCAGGCGGCCCAGCAGCGGGCCGGCGGCGGCTTTCGCGGCCTGGTCGCGCGCTACCTGAGCCGCGCGCACCGTGACGGGATCGGCCAGGGCTGCTCCATCGCCTCGCTGGCCGCCGACGTGGCGCGCTGCGATGATCCGCAGGTCCGCGCCCTGATGGCCGAGCGGCTGGAAGGCGTCTTCGAACGCACCGCCCGGTCGATGGGCGAACCGGACGGCAAGACCGACGCGGCTGTGGCGGCGTGGAGCACGATGCTCGGCGGCCTGCTGCTGGCGCGGGTCTATGGGTCGGGCGCGCGCGGCGACGAGATCCTCGCCATCGCCCGCCAGGCCGCGCTCGCCCAGGAGCGGCCGCGCGACGCCGGCTAGCCGATGCCGGCCAGGTGGTCAGTGTCGCTGAGGCTCATCAGGTAGCGGTTGAACCAGCGGTCGTCCTCGCGCAGGTGGCTGATCGCGCCAGAGCTCGACCGGAAGTTCACCCAGCCGACCGATTCCAGCGGCATCCTGATCCAGGCGGCGATAGCGAAGGTCACCGCATAGCCATGGGTGACGACCACCTGGACCGGGCAGGGGCTGGCGGCGATCGCGTCCATGGCGCGGTAGATCCGGGTCGCGAACTCCCGCTTGGTCTCGGCCTCGGCCAGGCCGTCGCGGTGGTCGAGCCGGTTTCCGTCCTTTGGCGCCAGGACCGTGCGCGCCTCCAGCCAGGCGTCGGGCTTGCCGCCGGCCTCGCCATAGCTGCGCTCGCGCAGGTCGCGCCAAAGGACCGGCTCGACGCCCAGAACGCGGGCGATGGGCGCGGCGGTCTGGGCGGTGCGTCGCAGGTCCGACGCATAGACCTCCGCCGACGGCGCCCCGGCCAACCGTTCGGCCAGCCGGCCGGCGATGGCCTGCGCCTGGCGATGGCCCAGCTCGGTCAGGTCGCTGTCGTACCAGCCGCCGACCAGGCCCTGGACATGGTGCTGCGCCTCGCCATGGGCGACGAGATAGATGTCCTTGCTCATCGCGCCATCGGTCCGCGCAGGACGACCTTCGCCGAGAGGATGGTCAGCGCCAGCGGCACGCCCCAGAGGGCCAGCTTGATGGCGACGATCAGGCCCTGGTTGGCCTCCCAGGCCTCGCCCTTCAACTGGGCCTCCAGCTGGTTCCAGAAGCTGGAGGACATCATGCCGGTGGTGTAGGCGGCGGCCGCCAGCATCACCACCCAGCCGCTCGGCCGCCGCTGGGCCAGCGCCGCAGCCGCCCACAGCAGCAAGCCGCCGGCCACATAGTCCTCCAGCATGGTCACCGGCTTGGTCAGCCATGTCCCCAGGCCGCGCCGCAGCGTCTCGAGCAAGGGAAACAGCACGCCGAGCACGGCGGCCGCAATGACGGCGAAACGGGACATCCCGGGCCTCCTCCTATTATTTCGTGCAACGTGCATGAAATAACATCGGTGCGCAACCGTCAGAGCCTTCAGGGGCGGGCGGCCAGGCGCGCGATCATCGCCTCCAGGGCTGCGCGCGGGGCCGGGTCGCCGGCGCTCTGGGCCAGGGCCGCCTGCACGCCCGCGCCCAGCAGCACCTCGGCGTAGCCCGCGACCTCGTCCTCATTCAGCAGGCCTTCGGACACCCAGTGGCCCAGCGCGTGGCGCAGCAGCGGCTCGAAGGCGCTGCGCAGGCCTGCGCGCCAGTCGTCCCAGCCGAGCACGACCGGGGCCTCGACGAACAGCAGCCGCCGGCGGCGTTCGTCCAGCGCCAGATCCATGAACACCCCGACGCCTTCGCCCAGTTCGGCGACCGAATGGGCTCGCTCCATGGTCTGGTCGTAGAGGTCGCGGGCGGTCTGGGTCAGGATCTCCCGAAAGACCGCGGCGAACAGGCCGCGCTTGCCGCCGAATTGGTACTGGATCGCGCCGCGGGTAAGATCCGCGCGGCGGGCGATGGCGTCTTCGCTGAGGGCGTCGAAGCCGTGCTCGCCGAACGCCTCGATCCCCGCCTCGATGAGGCTGGCGTGGGTGGCGTCCGACCAGCGGCGCGGCGCTTTATCCGACCTGGACATCGCCCAGGTGATGGGGCCGGCCGCAGCCGCGAGTCAATGTCGAGGCGCTAAGGCGCATGGCCGGCGAAGTGACGGCGCAGATCGCCCAGGCCGTCGGCGAGCGGCGGTGCGGCCCCGCCCGCCACCTCGCTGGGCGTGCAGTCGAAGCGGGCGCGGAACGCGCGGGCGAACTGGCTGCTGCTGGAGAAGCCGAGATGGAGGGCCAGCGCCGTGATCGACCGGCGGGCCGGGCCCGCCAGTTCGCGCAGCGCCGCGTCGAGGCGGCGATTGCGGATGACGCTGGCCACGCCGCCGTCCGCCTCGAACATCCGATAGAGGTGAGCGCGCGACACGCCGAACCGCTCGACCAGCATCTTGGGACCGAGCGCGGGCTCGAACAGGTTGCGGTCGATGAAGGCGAGGACGCGGGGGCGCAGCACCCGCCCGGCCACGGGCGTCTCGACGGCGAGCCCCGGGCTTCGGCGCATGACGACCGCGGCGACCAGATCGACGGCGGCGTCTTCCAGGGCGAGCGCGTCGGCCGGTGCCAGTTCGGCGGCGACGTCGGACAGGCTGACGATGAAGTCGGCGAGCAGCCGGGTCATCGGGTCGCGCGCCGTCAGCACGCAGGCGTGCAGGACGTGGCCGCCGAGGCGCGATTCCAGCCGCTCACGCGGAATCAACATGGAGATGGTCCCGCCGGGCGAGACCGACGTGTCGAAAGGGCGGGCCAGGTCGCGGATGCAGATGTCGCCGCGCGCGGCGCGGTACTCATACCCGTCGCTCTCGCCGCGCGCCTCGCCCTTGAGGAACAGCTGGACCATGTATTGATCGAGGCCGCCGACGGCGATCAGCCGGCGACCGCGGACGTTGCGTTGGGCGTTGAAGGTGGTCGGGCCGATCAGCAGGCCCCCGACCGGACGGGACCCGACCGAGCCCTCCAGGCCGATCGTCTGATCTTCGCCGATCGGGCGGGGTTCGAACACCGGCCCGGCGACCTGGCGCCAGAACTCGTCGCGAAGCTCAGGCGCGACCTGTTCCGTCGAAATGAACACGCTCGGCGACGACACGTCGCGGCTACCCCGATCCACATAGGCCGACCGCCGCAAGCTTTAGTTGAGGTGATCGGGGGCGTCTACCGCTGAGACGCTATGCGCAACAACCTGAGACGCAGCGGAAAGCGCAGTTCGCCTGAGACGTGTATCGACTCGCTCAAACGGCGTCATGGTCCCCATCCGGAAATGGCGCGGAGGCGGGCCGCAGGCCCAAGCAAGTCTGGCCGTGCAAGGAACACGCGGGGCCGCAGAGGGCCGCGCATGCGACAGTACGCTTCACCGCAGGTTCGCCGCGCCGCCGCTCCAACCACGTCATTTCAGTCGGCCTAAGGGCCCGTTCGGCCGGCCCTCGCCGGTTCATTTTACAATGTGTGAGATCTCGATGCGTATGACGGCGAGGACTTCGAAGACGCGGCTCTGGCTGGCGGGCGTCTCGACCCTGGCGATGGCGGGCCTGGCCGCCACTCCGGCCCTGGCCGACGGCGGCCGGGGCGCGCCGACCAGCCTCACCGCCGGCGGCGCGGGCGGCGTGGACGGAGCTGGCGCGCTGGCGGCCGGACAGGACGGTCTAACCATAGCCAGCGCTTCCAATGGGACAGGCGGCGGCGGCGGTGCGGTCGACCTGTCCACCGGGAACGGCGCCCACGGCGGCTCGCGCGGGGTGGGCGGTATCGGGACGGGCGCCGGCGCGCTGCTGGGCGCGTACGGCGCGACCGGCGCGACCGGGGCCGTCGCGGCCGCGGCGACCACCTACAGCGCCGCCGTAGCCGGCGGCGCGGGCGGCGCGGGCCAGCCTGCGGTCAACAACGTCAACACCACCGGCGGCGGCGGCGGCGGCGGGGCGGGCGTGTCGGCGACGGCGGATATCGTCGTGGCTGGCACGGGCGTCGTCACCGGCGGAGCGGGCTTCGCACAGGTCAACGCCGGCGGCGGCGGCGGCGGCGTCGGGGTGTTTTCGTCCGCCAGGGTCACCGTGAACAGCGGCGGGCGCATCACCGGCGGGGCCGGCGGCGGCTCGGCCCAGACCCTGGGCGGCGGCGGCGGTGGCATGGGCGTCGCGCTGCGGTCGGGCGGAGCCCTGATCAACAACGGCGTCGTGCTCGGGGGCGCCGGCGGCGCGACTGGACTGATCGGCGGCGGCGGCGGGGGCGGCGCCGGGGTGCTGCTGATCAACGGCGGGACCGTGACCAATGCGCCCGGCGCCTCGATCACCGGCGGCGTCGGCGGCGCCGGGCGCTTCAACGCGACCGGCCCGACGTCCGGGGGGCTGGGCGGAGCTGGCGTCAAGGGCGCCAACATCAACCTCGTCAACGCCGGGATCATCGCCGGCGCGATGGGCGGGACGACCAGCGGCGGCGGCGCCGCCGCGGTCCGAGCCGCCGCGGTGCAGTTCACCGGCGGGATCAACTCGCTGGAGATCCGTAGCGGCGCAATATTCACCGGCGACGTCATCGCGTTCAGCACGGCCGACACCCTGAAATTGGGCGGGATCGACAATGCGAGCTTCGACGTCGCGGCCCTCGGCGGCGCGTTCAGGGGCTTTGGCCAGTACGAGAAGGTGGAAAGAGGCGTCTGGACCCTGACGGGGACGACCACCGCGGTCACGCCGTGGACGGTCCGCGACGGTCTGCTGGAGGTCTCGACCGATCAGGCGTTGGGCGACGTCTCGGGCCGGCTGACCCTGGCGGGCGGCGGCGTGCGGATGGCGGGCTCCTTCGAAACGGCCCGGGCGGTCACCCTCGCCAACGCGGGGAGCGTGATCGACGTCCAGGGCTCCTTCGTCACCTTCTCGGGTCTGGTTTCGGGCGCAGGCGGGCTGGACAAGCGCGGGTCCAACACCCTGGTGCTCAACGGCGACAACACCTATGCGGGCGCGACGAGGATCACGGGCGGGACTCTGCAGATCAATGGCGACCAGTCGGCGGCCACGGGGCTGACGACGGTTGGGCCCGGCGGGTGGTTGGCCGGCTCGGGCACGGTCGGGGGCGACGTCGTCGTCGAGGACGAGGGGGCGATCTCACCTGGTAACAGCCCGGGCACCCTGACCATCGCCGGCGACCTCAGCCTGACGGACCCGCTCTCGGTGCTGGATATGGAGTTCGGCCAGTCCGGCGTGGTCGGCGGGCCGATGAACGACCTGATCAAGGTCGGCGGCGACCTGCGCCTGGACGGTAAGGTCGACATCACCGTGACCGCGGGCGGGGTGTTCGACCTGGGCCTCTACCGCATCATCTCGTACGGCGGGACGCTGGACGACCAGGGTCTGACTGTGAACTTAACGCCGGCCGGCTCGACCGTCAGCGTCCAGACGGCGATCGCGGGCCAGGTCAACCTGGTCAACACGACCGGAGCGACTGTCAACTTCTGGGACGGCGCCGACCAAGCCGGCAACGGCCGGATCGACGGCGGCGCCGGGACCTGGACGACGGCCCCGACCAACTGGACGACGGCGACTGGGGGGCTCAACAGCGTCTACAGTCCGGCCAATTTCCTGATCTTCGCCGCCGCGCCGGGCGCGGTGACTGTCGGCGCGGTCAGCCTGGCCAGCGGCGGCGGCCTGCAGTTCGCGGTGAACGGCTATCGTCTCAACGGCGGCGCGATCACCTTGGCGACCGGCGGCCACGTCTTCCGGGTCGGCGACGGCACGGCCGACGGCAAGGACTATGTGGCGACCATCGACACGCCGATCACTGGCGCCAACGGCGCCGTCACCAAGACCGATCTGGGCACGCTGATCCTGAACGGCGCCAACACCTACACGGGCATCACCACGGTCAGCGCCGGGACCCTGATGCTCAACGGCTCGGTGGCGGGCGGGGGCTCGGCGCTCGTCGTCCAGGCCAACGGGACCTTCGGCGGGACCGGCACGTCCCGGGGCGGCGCCGTCAGCGGAACCCTCGCGCCGGGCGGGCTGACGAACCCCGGAACGCTGACCTTCAACGGCAATCTCCTCATTAATCCGAGCGCCGTGCTCCGCTACCGCCTGGGCCAGGCGGGCACGGCGGGCGGCGCGCTCAACGACCTGACGGTGGTCAATGGGAACCTGACGCTCGACGGTACGCTCAACGTCGCGCAGTCGCCGGGCGGCAGCTTCGGCGCCGGGCTTTACCGGCTGATCAACTATACCGGATCGCTGACCGACAACGGGCTCGACGTCGGAACCCTGCCGACCAGCTACACGGGCGTGGTCCAGACGGCGGTCGCCGGCCAGGTGAACCTGCTGGTCGCCGGCGGTCCGGCGCCGGGCGGCGGCGGTGGCGGTGGCGGTGGTGGGACTGTGACGCCGCCGCCTCCGCCCCCTGAATTCACCTTCTGGGACGGCGACCGTGGCGCGGCCGGCGACGGAGCGATCAGCGGCGGCGACGGGGTCTGGCGCGCCGACAGCGGCAACTGGACGACCGCCAGCGGCGCCCAGAACGGCGCCTTCTCCGATCCGCGCTTTGCAATCTTCGCCGGGACCGGCGGCACGGTGCGGCTCGACGCCTCGGGCGGCGCGATCGAGGTGGGCGGCGCGCAGTTCGCCGCTGACGGCTATGCGCTGAGCGGCGACGCCCTGAACCTCGCTGCAGGCGACAACGTCATCCGGGTCGGCGACGGCACGAGCGCTGGCGCGCAATTCCGCGCCAGCCTCGACGTCGTGGTCGCCGGGACCGGCGGCCTGACCAAGACCGACGCCGGCACGCTGATCCTGACCGGCGAGAACACCTATGCCGGCGGCACCCGCGTCGAGGCCGGGGCGCTGCAGATCGGGGCCGGCGGAACCAGCGGCTCGATCCTCGGCGACGTGAGCGTTGCTGGGGCGCTGGCCTTCGACCGCTCCGACGAGGTCGCCTTCGGCGGGACGATCTCGGGCGCGGGCCTGCTGGCCCAGGCCGGGGCCGGGACCCTGACCCTGATCGCGGACTCCTCGGGCTTCACCGGGCGCGCGGAGGTCCAGGCCGGCGAACTGAGCGTCGACGGCGTTCTCGGCGGCGGCGTCAGCGTGCTCGGCGGGGCGCGGCTCTCGGGAACCGGCGCGGTCGGCGACCTGACCAACCTGGCCGGCGCGGTGGTGGCGCCGGGCGGCGGCGAGGTCGGCGCCCTCGGCGTGCGCGGCGACTATTTCGGCGAGGGCGGAAGTCTTGAGCTGCAGGTCGAACTGGGCGGCGACGCCTCGGCCGCCGACCGCCTGGCGGTTCGCGGCGCGACCCACGGCGAGACCCTGGTCCATGTACTGCGGACAGGCGGGACCGGAGTAGCGACCGTGAACGGCATCCGTCTGGTCGAGGTCGGCGGCGCCTCGGACGGCGTCTTCACCCTGGCTGACCCCGACTATGTGATCGAGGGGCGGCGGGCGCTAGTCGCCGGCGCTTACGGCTATGTCCTGGCCAAGGACGACGGCGGCTGGAGCCTGCGCTCCAGTCTGCCGGCGCAAGCCACCGAGCCGACCGTCCCGGTCACGCCCGCGACCACGGAGGTGACGCTCTACCAGCCGGGCGTGCCGCTCTATGAGGCGCTGCCGCGGGTGCTGAGCGCGCTGAACGGCGTCGGCACGCTGGCCCAGCGCACCGGCGACCGGCAATGGTCGGGCGAGGAAGGCGCCAGCGTCTGGGGCCGGTTGGAAGCTTCCGGCCTGCACGCCGAGCCGAAGTCCTCGGCCAGCCTGTCGGGTCTGGACGTCGACAGCTGGCGCCTGCAGTTCGGCGCCGAGCGGACGCTGGGCGAGGGCCTGGCCGGCGGCCAGCTGGTGGCGGGCCTGACCGCCCACTACGGCCAGGGCTCGGCGGAGGTCGACTCGCGGTTCGGCGGCGGCGACGTGGACGCCAAGGCCTACGGCGTCGGGGCGACCCTGACCTGGTACGGCGCCGGCGGCGGCTATGTCGACGCCCAGGCCCAGGCCAGCTGGTTCGACAGCGACCTGAAGTCGGACCTGCTCGGGCGCCGGGCCGACGGCGTCGGCGGTCAGGGCTATGGGGCGAGCGTCGAGGCCGGGCGCGCGTTTGCGGCCGGCGAGGGCCTCAGCCTGACGCCGCAGGCGCAGCTGACCTATTCCAGCATCGACTTCGACTCCTTCGTCGATCCGCTGCAGGCCGCCGTCTCGTCGGGCGACGGCGACAGCCTGCGGGCCCGCGCGGGCCTGGCGCTCGACCACCAGCGCACGTGGCAGGACGCCGGCGGCGAGGCCCGCAGCCTGCGGCTCTACGGCGTCGCCAACCTCGCCTACGAGTTCCTGGACGGGACCTCGGCGCGGGTCGCGGGCGTCTCGGTCGGCGGCCAGGACGAGCGGCTGTGGGGCGGCCTGGTGCTCGGCGGCGGCTACGACGTCGGGGCCTGGTCGGTGTTCGGCGAGGTCGCGGCCGACACCAGCCTCTCAGGCTTCGGCGACAGCTACGGCTACACCGGCTCGGCCGGCTTCAAGCTGCGGTTCTGATCTGACGGATGCGCCCCCGGCGGGGGCGCGTCCGCTCAGGCGGCGAGCTTGGTTCCGACCACCCCGACCACGATCAGCGCCATGAAGCCGATCTGCACGCCCGACAGCTTCTCGCCGAACAGCAGCGCGCCGCAGATCCCGACCCCGACGGCGCCGAGCCCGGTCCACACCGCATAGGCGGTGCCCGCCGGCAGGCCGCGCATGGCCCAGGCCAGCAGGCCCATGTTCACGAAGCTGAGCGCGATCGGCACACTGGCGGCCTGCCAGGTGGCCTGCACGCCGGCCCATTTCAGGCTCAGCGCCCAGATGATTTCAGTCACGACGGCGACGCCGAGGACGAGCCACGCCATGGGATGTCTCCTATGCGGGCTCGGGGAAGAGGCGGCGGCCGGAAACCCGAAAGAGGCCGCGACGCCCGACCGCTCCTACAGAAAATCTCCGGCGCGGCCAAGGACTTGTCGCGCGCGGGGGTTGACGGGCGAGGGCGCGCGGAGACATCCAAGGTCATGAGTTCGACCGAGGCCAAGACAGCGCAGCCGCCGCGCCGGGGACGGGGCCGCCCGCGCGACAGCGGCCTGCAGGAACGCATCAAGGCCGCCGCGCTCTTGGTGCTGGCCCGGCACGGTTATTCGGGCATGACGCTCGAGCGGGTCTGCGCCGAGGCCGGGGTCACCAAGGCGACGTTCTATCGGCGCTGGGACACCCCGACCGCCTGCGTGATCGAGGCGTTTCTCGAGGTCTGGAGCGAGGCTGAGTTCAAGGACACCTGCGCGCCCGCGGCCGACCTGGAGGCCTTCGCCCACAAGCTCATCGAGCTCTACAGCCACTCCCACCTCGGCGCCTGTTCGGTGGCGCTGCAGACCGAGGCGCGCGTGAACCGCGAGATCGGCGCGGCGCTCAGTGCGGGCACCAAGTCCCGGCGCAGCCGCAACACCGCCGCGCTGGCCCAGTCGCTGGCGCGCATGACCCCGCCGCCCGCCCTGCCGGCGCCGGTGATCCTCAACGTGCTGAACGGCGTGGCGCGTAACATCCATTCGCTGAACTGGCCGGTCAGCGACGAGGAGCTACGCACCCTGATCCAGAGCTTGCTGTCGCCGCCGCCGGCGCTGCGCTGAATTACGATACTATAAAGTTGACATAATAACAGGGCAGGTCGAAACCTGTGGCGGAAATCGGAGCCCGCCATGATCCACCGCCGCGTCCTGCTCACCTCCCTGCTGGCCTCGACCGCCCTGGCGCGCGGCGCGTCGGCGGCGCCGCGCAAGCCGGCTCCGGGCGCGCGGCCGAACATCGTCACCATCGTCCTCGACGACGTCGGCTTCTCCGACCTGGGCTGCTTCGGAGCCGAGATCCGCACGCCGCACATCGACGCCCTGGCCGCGCGCGGGCTGCGCTACAACCGGTTCGACACCAAGGCGGTCTGCTCGACCACGCGGGCGGCGATGATCACCGGCCGCAACGGCCATACGGTCAACATGCCGGACGTGCCGGACGTGGCGGCGGTGATGCCGAGCGCCTTTCCGAAGGACGCCTTCGACGTCCCGAGCAACGCCCAGAACATGGCCCAGGCGCTGAAGGCCGCCGGCTACGCCAACTGGCAGGTCGGCAAGTGGCACCTGATCCCGATGAGCCAGCTGGGCGAGGGAGCCGGGCGCGAGTCCTGGCCGCTGCAGCGCGGTTTCGACTATTTCTACGGCTTCGCGCGCGGCTGGACGGACCAGTACAAGCCCGACCTGGTCGAGAACAACGGCTACATCCGTCCGACCCTGCCGGCCGACTATCACCTGTCCAGCGATCTGGTGGACAAGTCGATCGCCCTGATCGGCGCGCACCAGGGCAAGGCGCCGGGCCAGCCGTTCTTCCTCAATCTGGGACTCGGCGTCGCCCACGCGCCGCTGCAGGTCCCCGCCCGCTACGCCGACGCCTACAAGGGCGTCTACGACAAGGGCTGGGACGAGATCCGCCGCGAGCGGTTCGAGCGCATGAAGGCCATCGGGATCATCCCGGCCGACACCGTCCTGCCGCCGTCGGCCGAGGGCGACCGTCCCTGGACCGAGCTCAGCGAGGACGAGCGCGCCGTCTACGCCCGTTACATGGAGGTCTATGCCGGCTTCATGCAGCACGCCGACGAGCAGATCGGCCGGTTGCTGGCCTATCTCGAGACCTCCGGCCTCAGCCGCAACACCATCGTCGTGCTGCTGTCCGACAACGGCGCGGCGCCGGAGGCGGGGCAGACCGGATCGTTCGACGGACTCTATCGCCCCAACTCCCTGACCCCGGCCCAGCAGCGCGCGCGGCTGGACGAGCTGGGCACGGTCAAGACCCAGGCCGAGTATCCGCGCCCCTGGGCGATGGCCGGGGTGACGCCGTTCCGCCGCTACAAGCTCTGGCCGCATCTGGGCGGCGTGCGCACGCCGCTGATCGTCTCCTGGCCGGCGGTGATCAAGGACGGCGGGGCGGTGCGCAGCCAGTACGCCGACGTCGTGGACATCGCCCCGACCTTGCTGGCGGTCGCCGGGACCAGGTTCGCCGAGAGCGTCGGGGGCGAGCGTCAGCTGCCCGTCGCCGGCCGCTCGTTCGCCGCCACCTTCGCCGACCCGCAGGCCCCGCCGGCGCGCACGTCCCAATATTTCGAGCTGCGCGGCAATCGGGCGATCACCGACGGCGGCTGGCGGGCGGTGGCGCTGCAGGGGTGCGACGGCGGCGAGGATCGCTGGGAGCTCTACAACACCGACGTCGACTTCGCCGAGTCCGTCGACCTGGCTGCGCGCCACCCGCAGGAGCTGGCGCGCCTGCAGCGCTTGTGGGACCAGGAATGGGGCAAGTACGGCGCCGGACCGCAGCCGCCGGCCGACCTCGTCTGCCGCTTCGCCCGCTACTTCGAGCACTAAGACACGAAAAAGGGCGCCGCGATCGCGGCGCCCTTTCTCTTTGGACCGGTCGTCTAGAAGTGGACCTTGGCCTCGATCCCGACCCGGCGGAACGCGTCCTGGGTCAGGCTCTGGGTGTAGCCCGCGCCGCTGGCGTTGGTGTCCAGGAAGCCGGTGCCGATGCCGGAATAGAACTGCTCGTCCAACAGGTTGCGCGCGAAGAGCGTGACGCCGTAGCGGCCGTCATTGCTCTGCAGCCCGACGTTCAGGTTCAGCAGGCCATAGCCGGGCTGCACCGTGTTGGGGTCGCGGAAGGTGAAGAACACCGACGAGCGGTAGCTGTAGGAGACGTCGGCCGTCAGGTCGAACGGGATGGATTCCAGCGGCCGGTTGTAGCTGGCGCCCAGGGTGTAGGACCACATCGGGGCGTTGGTCAGCGCGCTGCCGGTGACCTCCTGGCGGCCGCCGACGCAGCCCAGCGCCGCGGTCTGGCCGGGATAGCAGGCCGGGGCGAAGTCCTCGATGCGGGTGTCGGCATAGGCGAGGTTGGCCGAGAACTGGAACGCCTGGTTCGGGCGGTACTGGGTCTCCAGCTCCACCCCGCGCGAGCGCAGTTCACCGGCGTTGGCGAGCGCGAAGCTGGTGGTGTTGGCGTCGAAGGTCTGGGCCTGGAAGTTCTCGATCTCGGTCTGGAACAGCGTGATGTTGAAGATCATCCGGCGGTCGAACGGCGTCGTGCGCAGGCCGATCTCGTAGTTGTTCACCGTTTCCGGGGCGAGGACGTACTTGCCCGAATTGACCGTGGCGGCGCTGAGGTTGTTCAGCAGGTTGATCGCCTGGCCCTTGTAGCCGCGCGAGTAGGTCGCATAGGCCATGACGTCGTCGCTGACCTCGTACTGGACGCCGAGCTTGCCGGAGACGTCGTCGTCCTTGGCGTTCAGGTGCGGGGCGTTCAGCGCCGGGCCGCCGAGGCTCGGGACCGCCGCCCGCGCGCCGGCCGGAACGGTGCGCAGGAAGCGCGCCTTCAGTTCCTCGTTGGTGTAGCGCAGCCCGCCGATCAGCCGCAGCTGGTCGGTGACGTTGAAGGTCGCCTGGCCGAACACCGCGTAGTTGCGGGTGCTGATCGCCCGATCGATGAAGTTCTGGAAGTACTGGCCGGCCGGCAGCACCTGGCCGAAGTTGCCGAGGATCTCCGTCGTCGTGGAGACGTCCTGGTCGAAGTAGAACAGGCCCGCCACGTACTCCAGCCGCTGCCCGGCCGGCGAGGTGATGCGCAGTTCCTGGCTGAACTGGTTTTGCTTCTGGTGGGCGCTGTTGATGTTCAGCATCGCCAGCGGGCCGCCGTCGGCGTCGTTGTTGTCCTCAACTTCGAACGCCCGATAGGCGGTGATCGAGGTCAGGGTGAAGGCATCGAACTCCTTGTTCATCTCGACCGAGGCGCCCCAGGTGCTCTGGTCGTTGAACGCCTTGCCGTCGAAATTGGCCTCGCGGCTGTAGGGGCCGACCTCGACGCCCGTGAACAGCGAGGCGCGGGTCGGGCCGGTTGGGCCGAAATAGCGGGTGGTCGGCAGGATCGAGCGCACGGTGGTCACGCAGCAGTCCTGGTCGGCGCGGGTGTAGTCGAGGGTGGCGAAGAGGTCGAAGCTGTCGTCCGGGCTCCAGACCAGCTTGCCGCGCACGCCGTACGAGTTCAGGCCGTTGTACGTCTTGCCGTCGAACCGGTTGGTGATGATGCCTTCGGATTCATTGTAGAATCCGGAAATCCGGGCGGCCAGCTCGCCGCTCTTGATCGGCAGCGAGACCGAGCCCTTGGCGCGGATCTCGTCGAAGGTGGCGTAGCTGATCGAGGCGTCGGCCTCGAACTCGCTGAGGTTCGGGCGGGCGGTGACGATGTTGATCACCCCGGCCGCGGCGTTCTTGCCGAACAGCATGCCCTGGGGCCCGCGCAGCACCTCGATCCGCTCGACGTCGTTGAAGTCGAAGAACGAGCCGGCGCTGCGGCCGATGACGACGCCGTCCAGCACCACCGAGACGGTCGGCTCCACGCCGTCCGAGAAGTTGAGGGTGCCGAGGCCGCGCACCGACAGCCCCTGGCCGCGGGTGTTGGCCGAGGGCGTGAAGGTCAGCGACGGCGACAGCTGCTGCAGTTGCTGCAGGCCCGAGACATGGCTGTCGGCCAGCGCCTGGGCCGAGACCACGTTCACCGAGACCGGCACGTCCTGCAGGCGCTCGGTGCGCTTCTGGGCGGTGACGACCACCTCGCCGAGCAGGGTGTCGGGCTCCTGGGCCGCGGCGGCGGAGGCCGAGCCGAGCACTGCGGCGGCCGCGGCGCCGGCCAGCAGCGCGCGCTTGGTGAACGCGGACGACCGCGTGAAGGCAGTTTGGAACATGCTTCCCCCTTGTTGTGCGCCGACCGTGGCGGCGTCTGCGCGCGTCGGCGGGCGTCGCCGCAACGGCGTTACGCGACGGAGATTTCCCCGCCTGGCCCAATTATGTCAACTCGAAAGTATCGTAATTATCGGAGCGGCCGGTTTGCGGCGCGGGCGCGGTGCGGATAACCAGCGGGCCGAGAGCGCGAGTCGCCGCATTCTCGACACCCTTCGCCGCTTCCTTCGCTGGCTCATGTGGACTTCGCCGATGCGTCAGTTGTTCGCCGCGGTGGTCGCCGTCGCGGTGCTCGCGGCCGGCGCCGCGCAGGCCCAGAACTCCCCCGCCGCCCAGAGGGTGCTCGACAAGGCGCGCGCCGCCTCGGGCGGGGCGGCCGCCTGGAACATGCTGCGCGGCGTGCACGAGGTCGGCGAGGAGGGCGGCAAGCCGGTCGAACGCTGGGCCGATCCCCTGCGCTACGGGCTGCGGGAAGAAACCCTGACCGACGGCGGGACCAAGCTGATCCAGGGCTACAACGGCGCGGCCGAGTGGCGGCTTCTGGCCAGCGGCGCGGCCACCGGGTCCGACCGCGGGCCCTACCTGGCCAAGGTCCGGGGCGAGGCGTTCTTCGCCGCCTACGGCTACTTCTATCCGAGCCGCTTTGACCTGCGCAGCTCGCACGAAGGCGTGCGCCAGCACCAGGGCCGCAGCTACGAGGTGCTGCGCGTGCAGCCGGCGGGCGGCGCGCCGCGCGACCTCTGGTTCGATGTACGCAGCCGTCTCCTCGGCCGGATGGTCGAACATGACGGCCAGGGCCCGCCGACGACCTACGAGGTCTCCGACTATCGCCGCGTCGGCGCGGTGATGATCCCGTTCCGGGTGGCGGTGTCCGGCGGCGGGCTGGCCGCGCCGCGCGAACGGGTGCTGTCGAAGGTCGACTTCCTGCCGGTCGATCGGGCGATGTTCAGCCTGCCGCCGCCCGCTCCGCCTAAGGCCGAGCCCGTCGCCCCGCCCGTGGCGGCCCCGCCGCCGCCGGCCAAGCCGAAGCCCAAGCCGGCCTGGCGCCGCTGGCTCGACCGCTGACCTAAAACAGCAGCGCCTTCAGCTCGCCGATCACCGCAGTGGTGGGCATGGACAGGAACATCGCCGGGATGAAGGGCGCGAGGGTGGCGGCCAGCAGCATGATCAGGCTGCGCGGGTCGACCGGGATGAAGCGCATGGCGTAGACGTTGGCGACCACCTGATAGAGGTCGGTGGCGGCCGAGAAGTCCGGTTCGGCCAGCATCGGCCGTTCTTCGCCGCCGAACCAGGTGCGCTCGAACTGCACGCCCATGTCGCTGGCCAGCACGCCGTACTCCAGGGCGGCCTGCCGCCAGGACTTCATCAGCGGGCTCATGAAGAACAGCAGCGGCCCGACCGCCAGGGCCAGCGCCAGCAGGGCGACGCCGCCGACCAGCAGCAGGTTGGTGAACGGCGTGGCCAGATCGTGCCGATAGACATAGCCGAAGCGGCCGGCGACGATCGCGCCCAGGCCCATGCCGACGATGCCGAAGGCCCGGACCGACTGCGCCAGGAAGCCGAGCCCGCCGGCCTGGTCGGGATGGGCGGCCACCAGCCTCAGGTCCAGGCGCGAGACCGTGCGCAGGAACCAGGCCCAGTTGCCGATCCGCCAGACCCAGCCGAGCAGCAGCGCCATCAGCAGCGGCACGCTGACCACGCCGTGCCACCAGCCGGCCGCCGACAGCCCGGCGCCGTCGGCCGCGACCTGCCACGCGGCTTGGCGCAGGATCTGCGGCTCGAGCGCCACCAGCGTGGCGACCTGGGCGTAGACGGCGATGACGACCACCGCCTCGGCCCATAGCGAATGGACCCGGCGGCGGGTGGCTTCCAGCGCCTCGCGCACCCGCCGCTGGTCGTCTTCGCCCAGCAGGCCCGAGACCTGGAAATGATAGGCGATGCGGCCGAGCCGCCGCGCGCAGACCACGTGGCTCAGCACCAACAGCGGAGCGGCGATCGCATAGCGGGCGTGAACCCCGATGTCCTCGGCGAAACTGTAGAGGACGCCCGGCCGCCCCAGCACGATGTCGAGGGCGACCAGCACGGCCAGCGGGATCCAGGCGATGCCGAAGGTCAGCACCGCCCGGACGGTGGCGTTGGGGGCGATGGGCGAGGGCAGGCGCGCCAGCGCGGTCAGCCGCCGGGGCGGGCCGCCTTCGAATATCGCTTCGACGCCGAACATCGGCGGAATGGCAGCCTGGTGGACCACGGGGAGGCGTCCTTTCGCCGGCAAGCTTGGGCAAGGGCGCGCAGCCGCGGCAATCGGGTCTTCTACCGATGTCGGATCGGGGCTTGCCGGTTCGTCCTTGCCGAGAGGTCCCGCTGGTGGGCTCGATCGCGGGTGCGGCGCGCCGCCCCGATGAGGAGGACGACATGCACAAGCTACATCCGTTCCTGTGGTTCGACGGCCAGGCCCACGAGGCGGCCGAACTCTATGTCTCGCTGTTCCCGAACTCGAAGATCGGCAAGGTGACGCGCTATCCGCCCGGCTCGCCCGGCGGCATGGACGGGCGGGTGATGACGGTCGAGTTCGAACTCGACGGCCAGCGGTTCACCGCGCTCAACGGCGGGCCGAACTTCAAGTTCACCGAGGCGGTGTCGTTCGTGATCGATTGCGAGGACCAGGCCGAGGTCGATCGCTACTGGGACGGGCTGATCGCCGGCGGCGGGTCTCCCAGCCAGTGCGCCTGGCTGAAGGACCGCTTTGGCCTGTCATGGCAGGTGGTGCCCAAGGCGCTGCCGCGGCTGATGGGCGATCCCGACCCGGCCAAGGCCGGGCGTGTGGTCCAGGCCATGCTGAAGATGAGCAAGATCATCGTCGCCGACCTGGAAGCCGCCCACGCCGGGTAGGGCGTCGCGGCGCCCGACCTTTAGTGTCATCCCGGAAAGCCCGCGAGGGCTTGTCCGGGACCCATTCGCGCCGCGCGGGCCGAACCAGGCGGGGCCACGCCGCTTCCTGCCCGATCAGGTGTTCATGGATCCCGGTCTTGCTGCGCAAACCGGGATGACGCCTTGAGGTTAGCCGTTCGCCAGGGCCGCGGTCTCGGCGGCGCAGTCGCGGGTCGGCGTCTGGCCGGCGGCGCGGGCGGCGGCGATCTCGGCCTTGGCCGCCTCCATGTCCGCCTTGAAGTCGGCGTTGTCGTGCAGCTTGGCGACCGTGGCCGCGCCCATCATCCGGCCCTCTTCGGTGTCGCTCAGCCAGTGGACGTTGCAGACCACGCGGCTTTGGGTGAAGGCACGCCCGCGGTGCAGCACCTCGGCGGCGCGGTCGGGCGCGGCCTCGGCCAGGATCAGCGCCCAGCCCCAGCCGATGGCGCTGTGCCCGGAGGGATAGGAACCGTCCTTGCGCAGCTCGGCCTCGTCCTGCGGCGTGCACATCGGGGTGTTGTTGACCATGAACGGCCGCGGGCGCTGGAACTTGGTCTTGGTCGGATAGGTCGACAGCCCCGTGTCGACCAGCGTGCGGCGGAGCATGGTGTAGAGCCGCGGCGTGGTCTCGGCGCTGACCTTCACCCCCAGCGCGCAGGAAAAGGTCTCGGCCGCGGCCGGGAACTTCAGTTCGGCGTCCTGCACAGCCACCGACCAGCGCGGGCTGCCATTCAAGGCGACGGCCGCCTTGGCGGCGGCGTCGTCGCGCGCCTGGGCGGGCGAGCCCGCGGCCGGCGGGCCGGGCAGGATGGCCAGACTGTTGGGCGCGCCGCCCATCGGCAGGTAGCCGGCCAGGAAGCCGGGGCGGATCTCGGGGATCGGCTTGGGCTCGGCCTTGGCCTGCACCTGCGGCGCCTGACCGCCCGGGGCCGCGCAGCTCGCCGCCATCGCCGCAATGGCGAGCACCCATGCCTGCCTGATCATCTTCCGCTCCCTCGCAATCGATTCCGTACAGCCTAGGCGGGTGACCATACGTCAGGAAATCGGGCGGGACCCGCATGTCATGACATTCGGCGGCCGCAGGCGCATGCTGAGCGCATGGAGCGGCGTGCGTTCAGACTGCGCATCACCGGGCGCGTGCAGGGCGTCGGCTATCGCTGGTGGGCCGAACGGCAGGCCCGCGCGCTCGCCCTCGACGGCTGGGTGCGCAACTGTCCCGACGGCTCGGTCGAGCTGCTGGCGATCGGCGATGAGCTCGCGCTGGAGCGGCTGGCCGAAGCGTGCCGCGGCGGCCCGCCCGCCGCCGCGGTCGCCGACGTGCAGGCCCTGGCCGCGGACGACGACGGCAGCATCGGGTTCGCCGCCCGCAGCTAGCCGGTTAGCGGCCCTGGAAGTCGGCCGGGCGCTTTTCGAGGAAGGAGGTCATGCCTTCCTTGAAATCATGGGTGCGGATCAGCTGCAGGAACTGCAGATAGACGTGGTGGACGTGGTCGTTGAACGTCTCCGACAGGCCCATCCGCATCAGGCGCTTGGCCGACTGCACCGCCAGCGGCGCGTTGGCGGCCATCTCCAGGGCGATCTCACGGGTCTTGGCGGCCAGTTCGGCGTCGGGAACCACATGGTTGACCAGGCCGAGCTCCAGACTTTCCTTGGCCGACAGGGTGCGGCCGGTGAAGATCAGCTCGGCGGCCTTGGCCCAGCCCAGCAGCCGCGGCAGGATCCAGGTGCCGCCGCTTTCCGGCACCACGCCGCGCTTGACGAAGGCGGCGGCCATCTTGGCGCTCTCGCCGGCGATGCGGATGTCGCAGCCCATGGCGGTGTCCATGCCGTAGCCGGCGGCCGAGCCGTTGAGAGAGCAGATGGTCGGCTTGTCCATGGCGAACAGCACGGTCGGCGGGGTGTTGCGCAGATCGAGGTTCACCGACACCGACTGCTGCTGCTTGTCCGACCCGATGCCCGAGCCCTGGGTCGCGTCGACCAGATCGAGCCCGGCGCAGAAGGCGCGGCCGGTCCCGGTCAGCACGATGACGCGCACGGCCGGGTCTTCGTTGGCCTTGATCAGCAACTGGGCCAGGCGGGCCAGCATCGGCCCGGAAATGGTGTTCAGCCGTTCGGGCCGATTGAGCGTGAGGGTCGCAATTCCCTCGGCCACCTCGTAGAGGACTTCTTCCGGCTTCTGGACCGTTTCCAACGCTGCGCTCATTGTCGCTTCCCTTTATGGCGTAAATTAATGGGTTCAGCCTATGCCCCCCCATCGCCGGGAGCAAGCTTGGCTGCGCAACCGAACAGAGTTGAGGATTGATGGCCGACCAGACGCTGACCTTCCGTTGCCCGAAGGAGTTGGAGGGCCTCGCGCCGCCGCCGACCTTGGCCGGGCAGGGCCTGCCGGGCTGGCTCAAGGCCATGCCGATGCAGGCCTACAGCCCCGTCGTCGCCGCGCAGGACGACACGGTCAAACGCTGCCCGCCGTTCGTCGATGCGATGACCAGCGGCTTCCTGATCCCGCTGATCTGCGACGTGCGGGTGGAGAACGGCGAGTTCAGCTGGGACAACGACCTGCCGCCGGGCGGCGCCGGCTTCCCGCGATCGCCGATCGGATTCCACGACGCCGCCCAGGTGACGGGCGCGCCGCTGTTCGACGACGACCGCTTCCTGATCAAGTTCAACAACGTTTGGACGATCGAGGCGCCGCCCGGCTACTCGCTGCTGTTCACCCACCCGTTTAATCGGTTCGATCTGCCGTTCACCACCCTGACCGGGGTGGTCGACTGCGACCTCTATCGCGACGCCTGGATCCACTTTCCGGCGCATTGGCGGGACGAGGGGTTCAGCGGCGTGCTGCCGAAGGGCACGCCGGTCGCGCAGTGCATTCCGATCAAGCGCGAGAGCTGGGGCCTGCAGACGTCGGTGTTCACCGAGGACGAGGCGCAGCGGACGACCGAGCTGCTCGACGAGATGGGCCGCGAGCGCGGCGTCTATCGGCGGCGCTTCCGGGCTTAAGGCGACACGCCCAGGAAGCGTCGCGCGGCGCTGGCGCGCAGGAAGAAGCGGCCGTGGGACGAGGCTGCGAGCGTGCTCAACGCCAGCCCGGCCAGATGGGCGGCCCCGTCGACCGTCGTGCGCAGCGCCGCCTCGCCGGCCGCGCGCTCGCCCAGTTCCAGCAGCGACTTGGCCAGGCCGAGCCCTGAGCCGACATCCTGCGGCCGCACGGCCAGGGCGCGGCGATAGAGTTCGGCGGCGCCGGCGTGGTCGCCGTCCAGGGCCATGACCTTGGCCAGGCCGACCATCGCGTCGCCGCGGTCCGGCGCGGCCCGGCGCACGTCCTCGAAGCAGCGGCGAGCCTCGCCTCGGTCGTTGCGCTGGAGGTGCAGGTAGCCGAGCGCGATGCGCAGGCCGTCGGCGGCGGGGACCAGGGCGAGCCCGCTTTCTAGGACGGCGACGCCCTCGCTCGGACGGCCGTCGGCCCCCAGCGCCTCGCCCAGCTCGAGAAAGGCCAGCGGGTAGGCCGGACGACGCTCGGTGGCCTTGTGCAGGGTCGCGATGGCCTCGCCCCGCCGCCCGGCCGCGGCCAGCGCGCGGGCCAGCAGGGTCTCCACGGCCGGATCGCTGGTGCGCCGCGCCGTTTCGGCGAGGGGGGCGAGCGCATCGGCGCCGCGGCCTTGCAGGAGCAGCGCCGTGCCAAGGATCTGGGCGGCGTGGGCGTCGGCGCGGTCGGCGTCCAGCACGCCCGCGGCGAGACGTTCGGCCTCGTCGAACCGCTGGCTCCGCAGGGCGAGCATCGCCTGTTCAAGCGCCTGGACCGGCGCGTCTGGGCGTTGATGAAAGGGGCGTGCGGGCATGAGGAGCGTCATTCGATGACGCTCCCACTGCTCTACTTTTGCGAGCTATGCAATGCTTCAGGTTGTCGTTTCGCTCAAGGTCGCCGTTGACGTGCAGTCCAGAGCAGCCACAGGCCGAGGATGATCGCGATTTGGGCGAGCGCCGCCAGCGCCGCGCCCATGGCCAGGCCGACGGTCATCATCGCCCGGTCGCAAGCCTGCGAGCCGCAGTTGAACACGACGATCTGGCCGATGAGGCCGGTCAGGCCGATCAGGGTCAGTAAAGCGCCCGCCGCCGCCCGCCCTGGCGACAGGCGAAGCGGCGGAGGAGCGCCAGGCGGCGGAACGGGGGAGGACCGCCGCGGACCGAGCAAGCGCTGCGACGCCTTCAGAGGGTGGGACAGAAGCGCCATAGCGACCTCCTGGTCACTGCAACGCTCAAATAGGGGCGATGGATGCAGTCGGCCTTGATCGCCGTCAAAACGGCGCGGCGCGGTCCTTGCGCATGCGCCAGACCTCGTGGTCTCCGCCGGCGAAGGCGATGGTCTTGAGCCCCTCGACCACGAAGCCGAGCCGCTCGTAGAAGCGCCGGGCGTTCGGATTGACCGTGAACACCGAGAGCGTCAGCGGGCCGTCCGTGCGGGACTCGGCCCACGCCATCATCAGGCCGCCGACCCCCTGGCCCTGGGCGGCCGGCGCGACGAACACGTTGGAGACGTGAGCGCCGACCAGCTCGATGAAGCCGACGACCTCGCCGCCGATCACGGCCACCGCGCGCTGGTCCGCGGGCTCCAGCGGTTCATGCGGCCCGAACGCCTCGGGCGGCATGTGCGCGCCATAGGAGGTGAGCGCCGCCGCCGCGGCGATGGCCTGGCAGGCCGGGCGGTCGGCCTCGACGAAGGGACGGATCTGGACGCTCATCGGTGATCCGACTTTGGGCGAGGCGCCGGCCGGCGCCTAGAGCGCGCGAGCGACTTCGACCAGCTGATCGAGACAGATCCCCCAACCCTCGTGGAAGCCCATCTGCTCGTGGGCCTGCTTGTCCTCGACGCTCCAGTGGCGGGCGGTCGCAGTATAGCGGGTCTGGCCGCCGCCCAGGTCCTCGAAGGTGACGATCCCGACGAAGAACGGCTTGTCCGACGGCGTCCAGGCCTGCGTGAAGGCGTCGGTGAACACGATCTTCCGGCCCGGCTCGACCTCGAGATAGACGCCGCGATTGGGATACTCGGCGCCGTCCGGGTCCTTCATGACCACGAAGCTGGTCCCGCCGGGGCGCACGTCGGTCTCGGCGACCGGCACGGTGAACGGCTTGGGCGCGAACCACTGCTTCATCAGCTCGGGCTCGGTCCAGCCGCGGTAGAGCTTGTCGGCGGGAACGTCGACGATGCGGGTCAGGACGAGTTCGCGGTCGGCGGTGGTGTCGGTCATGTCGATCTCCTTGGGTCCGCCCCTAGGACGCGGCGGGATCGCCCGGTCCGACAGCCGCGATGGATTTTATTTCGCGCTCGCCGCGGCCTGGGCGGCGAACCAGGGCTCCAGCCGCGAGATCGCTTCCTTGATCTCCGGCGTCGAGACCGCGAACGACATGCGGATGAAGTGGCGGCCCTCGACCGGATCGAAGTCGACGCCGGGCGCGGTGGCGACCCCGGTGTCCTGCAGCAGCCGCTGACAGAAGCTGAGGCTGTCGTCGGTCAGGTGCGCGACGTCGGCATAGATGTAGAAGGCGCCGTCCGGCGGGGCGATGGCCGACAGGCCCAACCGCGGCAGCGCCTCCAGCAGCAGGGCCCGGTTGGCGCGGTAGACCTCGATGTGGCCCTCGAGCTCGTCCTCGCAGTCCATCGCCGCCAGCGCGGCGTGCTGGGCCAGCGACGGCGGGGTCAGGAACAGCGCGCCCATATAGGCGATGGCGGCCTTCACGTGCTCGGGCGGCGAGAGCAGCCAGCCCAGCCGCCAGCCGGCCATGCTGAAGTACTTGGAGAACGAGTTGACCACCAGGGCGTTCGGCTCGAACTCCAGCATCGAGCGCGCCGGCTCGACATAGCTCAGGCCGTGATAGATCTCGTCGGAGACGATCTTGATGTTCCGCTCGCGGCAGACCTTGGCGATGGCCTCCAGCTCGGCGGCCGGGATGATGGTGCCGGTCGGATTGGCCGGGCTGGCGATGATCACCCCGGCGGGGGCGGGATCGAGGGCGGCGATGCGCTCGGCGCTGAGCTGGTAGCGCTCGGCAGCCCCGCAGGCCAGCTCGACCGGCTCGATGTGCAGCGCCTTGAGGGTGTTGCGGTAGGCGACGTAGCCGGGCCGCGCCAGCGCCACGCGGTCGCCGGGATTGAACGACGAGGCCAGGGCTAGCACCAGCGCCGGCGAGGCGCCGCAGGTCAGGGTGATGCGGCTTGGCGCGACCTCGATGCCGTACTTTTCCAGATAGTGGCGGGCGATCCGCGCCTTCAGCGCCGGGCTCTCCCAATAGCCCATGGGATCGCTGTCGAGCACCTTGTGGGCGGCCTCGATCGCGGCCTTCGGCGCGCCGGTGGAGGGCTGGCCGAACTCCATGTGGATCACCGAGCGGCCCTCGGACTTCAGCCGATGGGCCAGGCCGCTGACGGAGATGGCGTGGAACGGATCGATGCGCAGGGACATGCTGCTGCTGTGACCCAGGGGAACGGGCAAATCAAGGACGCGGCTCCTGACAAGCCGCGCCGAACAGGGCAAAGCTGCGCCTCAAGGGACCCAGGCGGCGATCAGACTGCTGGGCGATGGGAGGACGTTTCATGGTCGGCACGCGCCGGGGCTTCATTGCGACTGCAGCGGCTGCTGCGGCTTACGGCGGCCGGGCCGCCGCCGCGACGGCGGAGACGACCGTCTATTCCGGCGGACCGATCCTGACCATGGACGACGCCCAGCCGCGGGCGCAGGCGGTGGCGGTGCGCGACGGCCGCATCCTGGCGGTCGGCGGCAAGGACGAGGTGCTGGCCAAGGCCGGCGGCGGCGCGCGGCAGGTGGACCTCGGCGGGCGCGCCCTGCTGCCGGGCTTCGTCGATGCGCACGGCCACGTCTCCTTCGTCGGCGTCCAGTCGATCTCGGCCAACCTGTTGGCGGCCCCCGACGGCGAGGGCGATTCGATCGCCGACCTGCAGCGGCTCACGCGGGCCTGGATGAAGGCCAATCGGCCGTTCGTCGAGCGCTACAAGGTGGTGTTGGGCTTCGGCTACGACGACTCCCAGTTGCGCGAGCAGCGGCATCCGACCCGCAAGGAGCTGGACGAGATCTCGACCGATCTCCCGGTGCTGTTCATCCACCAGTCGGGCCACCTGGGCGCGGCCAACTCCGCGGCGTTGGACGCGGCCGGCGTCGGCGCTGCGACCCCGGACCCGCAGGGCGGGGTGTTTCGGCGCGAGGCCGACGGCAAGACGCCGAACGGGGTGATGGAGGAGCACGCCTTCATGGCCGTGATGGGCAAGCTGCTCGCCCGGCTCGATCTCGACGCCAGCCTCAAGATGATCGCCGCGGGCGTAAAGCGCTACACCCAGTTCGGCTACACCACCTGCCAGGACGGCAAGTCGTCGGTCGCCGTGGTCAAGGCGCTGCAACTGGCGGGCGCCAAGGGCATGCTCAGCGCCGACGTCGTCGCCTATCCGGACGTCCTCACCGCCACCGCCGTCGTGACCCCGCCGCTGCTCGGGCGCACCTATGCCAACCGGCTGCGGGTGGGCGGGGTGAAGCTGTCGATCGACGGCTCGCCGCAGGGCAAGACCGCCTGGCTCTCGCAACCCTACTTCGTGCCGCCCGAGGGGCAGAACGCGGCCTATGCCGGCTATCCGGCCGTGCCGGTCGACCAATGCCTGGCGGCCATCGACAAGGCTTACGCCAACAACTGGCAGATCCTGGTCCACGCCAACGGCGACGCCGCCGTCGACGTGCTGATCGCCGGGGTGCGCGCGGCGGTGAAGAAGCATGGGGGCGGGGATCGCCGCACCGTGCTCATCCATGGCCAGACCACGCGTGAGGATCAGGTCGACGCCCTCAAGGAACTGGGGATCATCCCGTCGTTCTTCCCGATGCACACCTTCTACTGGGGCGACTGGCACCGGGACTCGGTGCTCGGGCCGGCGCGGGCCGAGAACATCTCGCCGACCGGCTGGGCGCTGCGGCGCGGCATGATCTTCACCTCCCACCACGACGCGCCGGTGGTCAATCCGGACTCCATGCGCGTGCTGTCGGCGACGGTGATCCGCCGGACGCGCTCGGGCGACATATTGGGGCCGCACCAGCGGGTTCCTGTGGAGGTCGCGCTGAAGGCGATGACCCTCTGGCCCGCCTATCAGCACTTCGAGGAGACGACCAAGGGATCGATCACCGCGGGCAAGCTGGCCGATTTCGCCGTGCTGTCGGGCGATCCGACCGCGATCGATCCCGAGAAGCTGGCCTCGCTGAAGGTCACCGAGACGATCAAGGAGGGCGTCAGCATCTGGCGCGGATAGGCATGGCGCGGACCCAGAAGCAGTTGATGTTGGCCGGCGAGCTCTATGACGCCGGCGACCCGGAGATCCAGGCCGACCACGCCGCGGCGGTCGCCTGGATGGCCCGGTTCAACGCGGCGGACCTGCCCATGGACCAGCGCCACGCCCTGCTGGCCGAGCGCCTGGCCTACGCCGGCAAGGGCGCGACCATCCGGCCGCCGTTCCACTGCGACTACGGCTTCAACATCAGCCTCGGCGACGGCGCGTTCCTGAACTTCAACTGCGTGATCCTCGACGTCGTGGCGGTGACGATCGGCGCCCGGACCCAGATCGGGCCGGGCGTGCAGATCCTGACCGCCGACCATCCGCGCGACGCGGCCGAGCGCGCCGGCGGGCTGGAGTTCGGTCGGCCGATCAGCATCGGCGCCAATGTGTGGATCGGCGGCGGGGCGATCATCCTGCCCGGCGTGCGGATCGGCGATGACGCCCTGGTCGGCGCCGGGGCGGTGGTGACCCGCGACGTCCCGCCTGGCGCGACCGTGGTCGGCAATCCGGCCCGGGTCCGCGCATAGCTGTTCCGCCCGCCTGTGCGAACGGCGCAACGACCTGCTCGCCGTCCGGCGTTCCCCTTGCGCCTTTGCATAGAAAAGCCCGCCGTGGCGCATAGCATATGTGCGTGCAGGGGGAGCGTGCGATGGCCCGGAAATCTCGGATGTGGTGGCTGGCCGGCGTGGCGAGCGTGTTCGCACTGGGCGCCCAGGCCGCGCCGCGGCTGGAGACGGTGCTGAAGCCGGTTCGCGACGGCGGGACCGAGGTCGTCGCCATCGAGGTCCGCAGCGTGCTGACCGAGGGCGGGGAGGCGGCCTTCGCGCTGTCGGCGTCGGTCACCTATGCCGGGGTGCGCGGCGTCGCCGACCGGGTGCAGGACCTGACCGTGACCGACGCCCAGGGCGTGGTGCCGTTGGCGTCCGCCGACGACCCGGCCGCGCCGGGCGGCTTCCCCTATTTCCGCCATTGGACGGCCCAGCGGCCGGTCTCCTATCCGGTGACCATCAGCTACCGCTCGGCGGTGCAGCCGGCCGGCGCGCCGCAGGGCCCGCCGTTCGGCATCCGCCCGTCGGGGGGCGGGGTCAGCGGCGCGGGCGCCGGGTTCCTGGTGCTGCCCGAACAGGTCGGCGAGGCGCAGCTGAAGCTGCGCTGGGACCTCAGCGGCCTGGCCAGGGGCTCGCGCGCGGTCGCCTCGTTCGGCGACGGCGACGTCGTCCTGACCGGCTCGCCCGAAAAGCTGCGCCAGGCCTGGTACATGGCCGGGCCGATGGGCCGCTATCCGAAGCGCGGCGACATCGACGGCTTCAGCGGGACCTGGCTTGGCCAGGCGCCGTTCGACCCGGCCGCCGAGCTGGCGTGGTCGGGCAAGCTCTACCAGCAGCTCGACAAGGACTTCGGCTATCTGAAGCCGGCCCCGCGCTACCGGGTGTTCATGCGCTTCCTCGACACCCCGCCGGTCGGGGGCGGCACGGCGCTGGCCAACTCGTTCATGCTCTCGCGCGGCTCGGCGCCGCGCGATCCGGGAGCGCAGGGGCCGCGCACCACCTTCGCCCACGAGATGATCCACCAGTGGGTCGGCGGCATCGAGTCGCCCGGCGCCGTCGGGATCAGCAGCTGGTTCAGCGAGGGCCTGACCACCCACTACACCGCGCTCGCCCCCCTGCGGGCGGGGTTCTCGACGGTCGAGCAGTATGGCCAACAGATCGACGCCATGGCCCGCGGCTACTGGGGCAGCGAGGCGCGCGACTGGTCGGCCGAGAAGATCGCCAAGGCCGGCTTCGGCTCCGAGAGCATCCGCCACGTGCCCTACAATCGCGGCGCCCTCTATTTCGCCGACCTCGACGCCAAGATCCGCGCCAAGTCGGGCGGCAAGCGCCGGCTGGACGATCTGCTGGCCCCGATGTTCGTCAGCCGCGAGCAGGGCGCAGCCTTCGACCACGAGGCCTGGAAGACGATGGTCGGCCGCGAGCTGGGGCCGGACGCGGTCGCGACGTTCGAGAAGGTCGTGCTCGGCGGCGAGATGTTCACGCCCGACGCCGGCGCCTTCGGCCCGTGCTTCACCCGCGAGCCGGCGACCTACGAGGTCGGCGGCGCCCAGGTGCAGGGCTATCGCTGGGTGCGCGTCGCCTCGGTCCCGGAGAAGGTCTGCCGCAGCTGGTAGGGGGCGCGAGCTCTCCCCATCCGCTCATCCCGGCGAAAGCCGGGACCCAAGCTGAATCGAAAATAAGCAGGCCGGGCTTCAGTTAGACCGATGCTCCGGGATGAGCGATGCGGGGACGCTAAAGCTCCAGCACGCCGGCGTTGTCGGCCGCGCGGCGCATCGGCCCGGCATAGCCGACCGGCGAGCGCCGCCGCCGGTCCGGTCCGAAGAAGTCCGAGGCGGCGACATAGGGGCGCGGGCGGATGATCACCGACTCCAGCCGCTTGAGGATGTCGCGGGCGGTCACCGGCTTGGCGAGGAACTCGTTGACGCCGCGGTCGCGGGCGGCGTTCAGGCGCGGCAGGTCGGAGTGGCCGGTCAGCATGATGATCGGCAGATAGCGCGCCTCGCCCGGCAGCATGCGAACCCGGGAAATGAAGTCGAGGCCGTTCATCGTCGGCATCTCGTAGTCGACATAGACCACATCGACCGGATTGTGCATCAGCTGGTCCAGGCCGTGCCGTCCGTCGGTCGCATAGAACAGGCGCCCGACGCCTGCTGCGGCCAGAACCGTGCCGACGATCGTGCGCATCTGCTCGTTGTCGTCGACGACCAGTATTCGCAGAGCTCCAAGTCCTTGGGTCACTTTCCCGTCTCCGGCGAATCGCTGACTTAGATAGACGCCAATCAGGCGAACTGTCGCAACCCCCGGGGCGCAGATTTCGCGTCCCGCGCCTTGACCTGGCAGGCGTCTGGCGCGAAGCCGAACAGCAATCATTGGGGGTGTGGATGTCGAAGACTACTGAGGCGCCGTCGACGCGGCGGGTGCTGGGCGCGAGCCTGGTCGGCACGGCGGTCGAGTTCTACGATTTCTACATCTATGCGACCGCCGCCTCGCTGGTGTTCGGGCCGCTGTTCTTCCCGGCCGCGTCGCCCTCGATGCAGCTCCTGTCGTCCTACGCCAGCATGGCGGTGGCGTTCTTCGCCCGTCCGGTGGGGGCGATCGTGTTCGGCCACTTCGGCGACCGCATCGGCCGCAAGTCGACCCTGGTCGCCTCGCTGCTGCTGATGGGCGCCTCGACGGTGCTGATCGCCTTCCTGCCGACCTACCAGCAGGCCGGCTGGCTGGCGCCAGTGGCGCTCTGCATCCTGCGCTTCGGCCAGGGCTTCGGCCTCGGCGGCGAGTGGGGCGGGGCCGCGCTGCTGGCGGTCGAGAACGCGCCGCCCGGCTGGCGTGCGCGCTACGGCATGTTCCCGCAGCTGGGCGCGCCGGTCGGCTTCATCGCCGCCAACGGCCTGTTCCTGATCCTCGGCATGCTGCTGACCCCCGAGCAGTTCCAGAGCTGGGGCTGGCGCATTCCGTTCCTGGGCAGCGCCCTGCTGGTCGGGGTCGGCCTGTGGGTCCGCCTGAAGCTCACCGAGACCCCAGCCTTCGCCAAGGCCCTGGCCGAGGAGGCGCCCTCGGACGTGCCGCTGGCCGAACTGTTCAAGCGCCACCTGGGACCGACCCTGGCCGGCACCTTCGCGGTCGTGGCCTGCTTTGCGACCTTCTACCTGGCGACCGCCTTCGCGCTCGGCTACGGCGTCCAGACCCTCGGCTACAGCCGCGAGACCTTCCTCGGCGTGCAGCTGGGCGCCATCGGCTTCATGGCGCTCGGCATTGTCCTGGCCGGCTACTGGTCGGACGCCAGCAACCCGCGCCGCGTGCTGATGGCCGGCTGCTTCATGGCGATCGCGGTCGGGGCGCTGATGGCTCCGATGATGGGCCACGGCTCGCTGCTCGGCGCCTGGGCGTTCCTGTCGCTGGCGCTGCTGACCATGGGCTTCGTCTATGGCCCGCTGGGCGCGTTCCTGCCGGGCCTGTTCCCGGCGCGGGTGCGCTACACCGGCGCCTCGATGGCGTTCAACGTCGGCGGCATCATCGGCGGCGGCCTGACCCCGATGGTCGCCCAGGCGCTGTCGACCCAGGGCGGCCTGGTCCCGGTCGGGATCTACCTGGCCGTCGCCGCCCTGATCAGCCTGGTGGCGCTGCTGCCGCTGAAGCACCAGCAGGCCTAGCCCCGCCCCATGGTGTCATCCCGGTTTGCGAAGCAAGACCGGGATGACACGGGGCGACCCTACCAGTGGTTCTCGACCTCTTCGGCGAAGCCGATCAGGTCGCGGACCTGCAGGCGCGTGCCGTCGTCGAGCACGGCGACGCCGGAGAACTTGCCGAACACCTGGTGCTGGCGGCTGCTGACCGGCCCCATGGCGAAGTCGGCGTGGCGGTCGACGATCGGCTCGAAGGTCATCTCGAAGCGGCCGTCGGCCGAGGTGAAGCGCCAGGGGCCGCTGTCGTGCGCGCCGTCCGGGAGATGGAACTCCAGCTCGGTCAGCTTGTGGGCCTTGCCGTCGAAGAACAGGATGTTCTCCGAGGCTGCCGAGGTGTCGCCGAAGCCGTAGCCGATGTTGAAGCCGAACGGCTTGCCGTCGACCAGGCCCGAGGCCGAGCCCCAGTACCAGGTGTTGTCGTAGGTCCAGACCCCGCGGCCCCAGTCGAGCACCGCGAAGGCGCTGGACGGCTCGAACTCGTAGCGCTGGCCAGCGTAGACCACATGGCCGGAGGCCGGCATGCAGTTGATCTTCTGATTGTAGTAGAACGCGGTGGCCTGCTCGGCGAACGGCGTGGCGATGACCATGCGGTCCATCGGCGGCTGGGCCAGGAAGATCTCGCCGGACATGCCGGCCCCCTTGTCGAAGCTCGGGGAGTCGAAGCTCAGCACCCGGCCGCCGGGGACGAAGCGGAACGCGATCTCCATCTTCGGGTGGACATGGGCGATGTCGCCGGCGTCGGCGCTGGGCGGCAGGGCCATGGCGCCGTGCGGCGCCGGCAGGCCGACCCCGCCGTTGACGAAGCTCCCCGTCCGGAAGTCCATCCACGAGGCGCCGAGGAAGCCCATGTGGCCGTTGTCGGCGACGGTCAGGGCCAGGCCGAAGTCGGGCGACAGGATCGCGTAGTAGTCCCACTCCTTGATCGCCGTATCGTCAGGGGCGACGCCGATGGCGGCGCGGTCATAGCGGCGGACCTCGCTGGCGGCCCAGCCGCGCTCGACCAGATGTCCGTTCGCGTCGAGCAGGTCGCCCGATCCCATCAGCCTTTGCATGTCGCCTCCGCAGATTGTTCGGACGTGCTTAGGGCATGACGTAGCGGCAGCGCAAAGTCTGCCGATAGCGTCCGATAGCCGCCAGAATCCGCCGGCCCGGAGGGTTATTCTCCCAGGAAAATCAGTCAGCGGAGGCCTCCTATGGTCACGATCCTGCGAGAGGTGTCGGTAAACCTGCCGATAGACGCGGTCTGGAAGCGCTTACGGCAGGTCGGCCTGGCCCACGAACTGTTCGCCGGCGTGCTGGTCGACGGGCGCATCGACGGCGACCTGCGCACGGTGACGTTCGCCAACGGGATGGTGGCGACCGAGCAGATCCTCGGGGTTGACGAGCCGTCCATGCGCGTCGCCTACAGCGTCGTCGACGGCCCCTTCGTGCGGCACGCGGCGTCGATGCAGGCCGTCGCCGAGGGCGCCGGCAGCCGGGTGGTCTGGTTCAGCGACTTCAAGCCCGACGCCCTGAGCGAGATGGTGACGCCGCTGATGGAGGCCGGTCTCGCGGCGCTGAAGCGCAACCTCGAAGGCGGTCCGGCCGATTGACCGACAGGCCGGTCGGGCGTATCGATATTGCGAGTCATTCGCAATATCGATACGCAATACAGGAGCGCACCCATGGCCATCGCCCCCCTAGCTGCGGCCTCCCTGCGGGTCGGACCGCACGGCCTGGCGGTCTCCGAGCAGCTGGTGCTGGCTTCGCTGCGGGCCTGGGCGCGGGCCCGCATGGCCGGCGACGATCCGCGCGAGCTGGTGCGGCCGGGCCTAACGCACGTGAGCTCCAGGCCGGTGGCCAGCGTGTTCGTGGCGCTGATGGAGCGCATCGAGCGCGACGCGCGGCGGGCGATGGAGGTGCATTGCATCGCCTGCGGCGGCTACTCCCAGGACGAGCAGCGGGTGGTGCTGGCCTGCGGCGTGGCGCGTACGGCGCCGGACGTGGCGTTGCAGCTGCTGCGGCCGCTGGTTGGCGCGCCCGAGGCGCCGGTGCTGCTGGCAAGGACCCTGAACGTGGCGCTGGGCAAGGCCGGGTTCCCGATGCCGGTGCGGTTGTGGGACGACGAGGCGGGCGTCCCCGCCACCGTGCACTGAGGCGCGGCGCTGGAAACGCGCCGCCATCGGGTTTAGGCAGGCCCGATGAGCGAGTTTGACGACGAACCGACCTTCGACGGCGGCGGCTATGATGTCGACGACTGGGCCCGGCTGAAGCCGTTCACCGGCGCGCTGGCGACCCTGGAGGACGTGCAGGCCAAGGTGGCGATCTTCGCGCTGGGCGACACCCACGGCGGCCGCCCGATCGACATGGAGCTGCCGCAGCCGATCATCTGGTGGGAGGACGACGGCGAGATCGCCGCCGTGGTCGTGCAGGCCGAGGCCCACGAGACCGAGGACGGCGAGGTGATGGAGGTGCTGGGCCTGGTGCTGCCGGACGGCGCCGGCGCGGTGGCCCTGCTGGAGGACGTCGACCTCGTCGACGACAGCGATCCGGTCTGGCGCCGGCTGGTCACCGAAGCGATCGGCGACGAGACCGGCGAAGACGACGAAGACTAGGCGCTGGCGAGCGCGCTCTGGAAGAGGATCGCGCCGTCGGCCGAACCGAGCTCGGCCTCGAAGGCGCGGTCGGGGTGCGGCATCAGGCCGATGACGTTGCCGCGCTTGTTGACGATGCCGGCGATGTCGCGCGACGAGCCGTTCGGGTTGTCGAGGTAGCGGAAGACCACCTGGCCTTCGCCCTCCAGCCGGTCGAGCGTCTCCTCGTCGGCGAAGTAATTGCCCTCGCCGTTGCCGACCGTCATCTCGACCTCGCGGCGGCCGGCGTAGCCGGCGGTGAAGCGGGTCTGGGCGTTGGTGACTTCCAGCGCCACCGGCTTGCAGACGTATTTGAGCTTCTCGTTCCGCAGCAGGGCGCCGGGCAGCATCTTGGACTCGGTCAGCACCTGGAAGCCGTTGCAGATCCCGACGACGGCGACGCCGCGGTCGGCCGCGGCGCGGACCTCGCTCATCACCGGGGCCAGCGAGGCCATCGCCGCGCAGCGCAGGTAGTCGCCATAGGAAAAGCCGCCCGGCAGCACGATCAGGTCCAGGCCCTGCGGCAGCGAAGTCTCCGCGTGCCAGACCATGTCGACCTTGGCGCCGGTGGAGCGTTCGACGGCGACCTTGCAGTCGCGATCGCAGTTGGAACCCGGGAAGACGATGACGGCGGCTTTCATGGGCGGCCCTTTACGCGAATTTGTCGGGAAATGGGAGGGGGGAGGTGGTCGCATCCGGGGCGAGGCGACGACCGCTCGACAGTTCCGTCCTTCATCTGGCGCCCAGGCTCTCCAGATAGGTCATCACCTGGTCGAATCCAGCCTTGTCGCCATAGGCGCAGCCGGTGTTCTTCATGACCTTGCGGCCGCCTTCCTGGACGGCTTCCTGCTTGAAGATCGCCGGATGGCCGGGCGCGCCGGGCTGGGTCAGGACAAAGGCCTCGCCGCCGCCCTGCACGTTGTAGAAGCGATAGGGCTCGCCGCGTTCCTGTGGCGCGGGCATCAGGCCCGGCTGGGCCAGCACCTTGGCCGACAGCGCCTCGTAGGGCAGCGAGCAGTCCAGCGCCAGGCGCGGCCGGGACGGTTCAGGCTCCGGCGCGCAGGCGGTCAGGATCAGGGGGAGTATGGGGGAAAGGGCGATCAGCCCTCTCACGCCACCTCGATCCGGTAGCTTTCGATGACGGTGTTGGCGAGCAGCTTCTCGCACATGTCCTTCACCTGGGCTTCGGCGGCGGCCTTGTCGGTCGCGTCCTTCAGGTCGAACTCGATGGTCTTGCCGACGCGCACGCCGTCGACCTGCGGCCACCCGAGGCCGTGCAGGGCGCTTTCGACGGCCTTGCCCTGAACGTCCAGCACGCCGGGCTTCAGGAACACATGAACTTTCGCGCGCACTAGTGCAGGCCTCCTTGGATGACGGTGGGCATCTCTTTCATGATGCCAAGACGGCGGGCCACCTCGGTGTACCCTTCGATGACGTCGCCCATGTCGCGGCGGAAGCGGTCCTTGTCCAGCTTCTCGTTCGTCTGGCTGTCCCAGAGGCGGCACGAATCGGGGCTGATTTCGTCAGCCAGGATCACGCGGGCGAAGTCGTTCTCGTAGATGCGGCCGAACTCGACCTTGAAGTCGACCAGGGTGATGCCGACCCCGGCGAACAGCCCGGTCAGGAAGTCGTTCACCCGCAGGGTCAGGGCCATCATGTCGTCGATCTCCTGGGTCGAGGCCCAGTTGAACGCGGTGATGTGCTCCTCGGCGACCATCGGGTCGCTGAGCTTGTCGTCCTTCAGGTAGAACTCGATGATCGAGCGGGGCAGGGCCTGGCCTTCCGGCAGGCCGAAGCGCTGCGACAGGCTGCCGGCCGCGACGTTGCGGCAGACCACCTCCAGCGGGATGATCTCGACCTCGCGGATCAGCTGCTCGCGCAGGTTCAGCCGGCGGATGAGGTGGTTCTGAACCCCGATGGAGTTCAGCTTGGTCATCACATACTCGCTGATGCGGTTGTTGATGACGCCCTTGCCTTCGAGGATCGCCTTCTTCTGCGCGTTGAACGCGGTGGCGTCGTCCTTGAAGTACTGGATCAGGGTTCCCGGCTCGGGGCCCTCGTAGAGGATCTTGGCCTTGCCTTCGTAGATCTTCTTGCGGCGGGTAGTCATGTGCGCCTTCTCCCAGAGCGAGGGCTTGGCCGCCAGCGGAAAAACGAAAAACGCGCGCGGTTCGATGCAAACGCGCGCGGCTCCGACCGTATGGCCCTCTCACTCATATGAGGCCTGAAAAAACTAACGGATTGGGCCCCGCGGCGCAAACGGCGCAAGAGCCGCATCGCCTCATCGTGCGTTTACGTTGCTACGGCGCGGTTCACGGGATATGCAACGCCGACCGACCGCCTACTGGGGAACACATGACGACCTTCGACGATCGCGAGCGTGGCTTTGAAAAGAAGTTCGAGCTCGACCAGGAGCAAGAATTCAAGGCTGGTGCTCGTCGCAACCGCATGTTGGGCGAATGGGCCGCCGGCCTGATGGGCCTCTCGGCCGAGAGCGTCGCCGAGTACGCCAAGGCCGTGGTCAAGTCCGACTTCGAGCTGCCGGGCGACGACGACGTGCTGCGCAAGGTGTTCGAGGACCTGAAGGGCTCGGGCGTCGCCGTCAGCGAAGGCGAAGTGCGCATGAAGATGGACGAACTGCTGGCCCAGGCCCGCGAGCAGCTGCGCTCGGGCGAGTAAGACCTTTCAGCATCACGAAAAGAGCGCCGCCCTTCGGGGCGGCGTTTTTTGTTGGCCGGTCGTATCTAGCGTAACGATGGTCGGCGAATGCATCGCGGCGCCGCGATTTGCAACCGGTGGCGTCCCGATGCAGCGGCGCCCGCCGCGCGATGCAACTGCACGCAACGCCCGAAGCGCTGCAAGAGCGCCCCCAACGAGCGGCCTCAAGGCCGCCGGATGGGAGCGAGACATGCCACGACCGATCGCCGTCGCCGTCTGGGGCCTAGTGTGCACGTTCACGCCGGCCGAGGCCCACGAATCCGAGTCGCTGCTCCAGCCGCCGCTCGACGGAGCGAGCGCCGCCCGCCCCGTCGATTCGGAGCTGGCGGTTTTCGTCAGCGCTTCAGTTGGCCGTCCAGGTACTTGCGAATGGCCGGGCCGTACGGCGGACGCATCTGCTGCAGCGGCTTGTCGGCCTTGATCTGCCGATAGATCGACTTGGCGTGGCTGAACTCGCGGAAGCCGTCGACCCCGTGATAGCTGCCCATGCCTGAGGGCCCGACGCCGCCGAAGGGCAGATTCTCCTGCGCCACGTGGAAGATGACGTCGTTGACCGTCACCCCGCCCGAAGTCGTGCCGCTGAGCACCTTCTCGCGTTCAGCCTCGTCCGAGCCGAAATAGTAGAGGCCCAGCGGCCGCTCGCCCTTGTTCACATAGGCGATGGCCTCGTCGATGCCGCCATAGGTCTTCACCGGCAGCACCGGGCCGAAGATCTCCTCCTGCATGACCTTCAGGTCGTCGCTCGGATCGATGATCAGGGTCGGGGCGATCTTGCGATGCTCCTGTTGCGACAGGTCCTCGCCGTCGGGCTTCAGCTCGATGACCCGCGCGCCCTTGGCCCGAGCCTCATCGATATAACCCTTGATCCGGTCGTAGTGCCGCTGGGCGACGATCGCGGTGTAGTCGGGGTTGTCCTTCAAGGTCGGGAACATCTTCGCCACCGAGGCCTGGGCTCCGGCGATGAACGGCTCCAGGCTCTCGCGGGGCGTCAGCACGTAGTCCGGGGCCAGGCAGATCTGGCCGGCGTTGAGCGTCTTGCCGTTCATGATCCGCGCCGAGGCGACCTCGAGGTCCGCCGACTTGCCGAGGATCACCGGGCTCTTGCCGCCCAGTTCCAGCGTCAGGGGCACGAGGTTCTCGGCCGCCGCCCGCATCACGTGCCGCGCGATCGAGGTCGCCCCGGTGAAGATCAGGTGGTCGAAGGCCAGCGACGAGAACGCCTGGCCGACCTCGGGACCGCCGGTGACGACCCCGATCTCCTCTTCCGAGAAGGCGCCGGCGAACATCTTGGCCATCAGTTCGGAGGTGGCGGGCGTGAACTCGGACGGTTTGATCATTGCCCGGTTGCCGGCCGCCAGCACCCCGGCCAGCGGGCCGAAGGTCAGGTTCACCGGGAAGTTCCAGGGGCTGATGATCCCGACCACGCCCTTGGGCTGGAAGCGGATCTCGGCCTTGGCGCCGAACAGGCCGAGGATCGCCGGCGTCGGCTTGCGCTTCTCAGGCCGCATCCACCTGGCCAGGTTTTCCTTGGCGTGCTTGAGCGGGCCGATGGAGGCGGCGATGTCGGTGAAGGCGGTCGCCTCGCGCGAGCGCGAGCCGAAATCCTGGTTGATCGCGTCCTCGATGGCCGCGCGATTGTCGATGAGCAGGGCGATGGCCCGGTCGATGCGGTCGATGCGGACCTGGGCCGAGGGCTCTCCGTCACGCAGGTGAGCGGCCTTCTGCTTGGCCAGCAGGGTGTTCATCGCAGCAGCGTCCATGGCGTTCGTCTCCTCCCCGAGCATCCGGCTGATGTTCGGATAGTGACGTTACGGAATGGAAGCGCCGCGGGGAAGGCGCGGGCCGAAGGGACCAGGATGACGGCGGTGCTGACCGGGGGGGATCCTGGCCGGTCGCAACTGCCGGCGCTGCCGGCAGGACGGGTCTTTTCGGCCGGACCCGGGGGCCGCGCATTTGCGCTGGACTGACGTGGCGGCGGGTGGGCGACTTTCCGCCAAACGATCCGGCGCGCGCCGGAGGCACCAGGAAGGAACACATCATGCCCGAAGCTCTGATCATCGACGCCTGCCGCACCCCGCGCGGCATCGGCAAGGTCGGTAAAGGCGCGCTGGCCGACTTTCACCCGCAGCACCTGGCCGCGACGGTGCTGAAGGCCCTGGCCGAGCGCAACAACATCAAGACCGGCGAAGTCGACGACATCATCTGGGGCACCTCCAGCCAGCGCGGCAAGCAGGGCGGCGACCTCGGCCGGATGGCGGCGCTCGACGCCGGCTACGACGTCAAGGCCAGCGGCATGACCCTCGACCGGTTCTGCGGCTCGGGCATCACGACCGTGAACCTGGCGGCGGCGCAGATCATGTCGGGCATGGAAGACCTGGTGATCGCCGGCGGCACCGAGATGATGTCCTACACCTCCTCGACGGGCGATCCGTCGACCCCGCCGATGATGGACGGCGGCAACCTGCGCCTGCGCGCGCGCCACCCGCAGAGCCAGCAGGGCGTCTGCGCCGACGCCATCGCGACGCTGGAAGGGATCAACCGCCTGGCGCTGGACGAACTGGCCCTGCTGAGCCAGCAGCGCGCCGACGTTGCGATCAAGGAAGGCCGCTTCGACAAGTCGCTGGTGCCGGTCTATCGCGAGGACGGCTCGCTGGCCCTGGACCGCGAGGAGTTCCCGCGCCCGCAGACGACGCTGGAAGGCCTGTCTGGCTTGAAGGCCTCGTTCGAAATGATCGCCAACGTGCCGGTCGACGACAAGGGCACCACCTATGGCGACCTGATCCGTCAGGTCTATCCGGACCTGAAGATCACCCACATGCACCATGCGGGCAACTCGTCGGGCGTGGTCGACGGCGCGGCCGCGGTGTTGCTGGCCTCGCCGGCCTATGCCGCCAAGAACGGCCTCAAGGCCCGCGGCCGCGTGGTCGCCATGGCCAATATGGGCGACAGCCCCACCCTGATGCTCAACGCCCCGGTGCCGGCGGCGCAGAAGGTGCTGGCCAAGGCCGGCCTGACCATCGACGACATCGATCTGTTCGAAATCAACGAGGCCTTCGCGGTGGTCGCCGAGAAGTTCATCCGCGACCTCAAGCTGGACCGCGAGAAGGTCAATGTGAACGGCGGCGCCATGGCCTTGGGCCATCCGATCGGCGCCACCGGCTCGATCCTGATCGGCACCGTCCTCGACGAACTGGAGCGCCGCGACCTGAAGCGCGGGCTGGTGACCATGTGCGCCGCCGGCGGCATGGCCCCGGCGATCATCGTCGAGCGGCTCTAGCGGCCTGACGCCAGGTCGCCGCGCCGCCAGGCCTCGAACTGGGTCAGGACGTCGGCCACCAGCTGGTCGCGGGTCAGGCCGGTGACGTCCCGTCGCCGGCCGCCGCCGGTCTGGGCCGACAGCCGCCATTCCACAGCGCGCCGGCCCTCGGGCGCTTCGAGGGCCGAGAAGGCCGGCAGCGGACGGGCGGTGGCCCCCAGGCGATAGGTGAAGTCGCCGCCAGCGTGCACATGCAGTTCGACGCCGTCGGATTCGGTCCGGACCTCAGCCGTGTCCAGGCCTTCGGCGACCAGGGCGTCGCGGACGCTTTGCAGGGCCGGCAGGCCGTGGCGGGCGATCTGCGCCTCGATGTCGGGTCGACGGGCCGGGCGCAGGATGCGCTTGACCCGCTCGCCCAGCGGCGGGACCGCGACGGCCATCGCCACGCCGGCCAGGTCGGCGTTCATCTGGCGCACCAATCCGGCGGCCAGCAGGATCATGATTACGGCGAAGGGAAGGGCGGCCACCAGGGTTGCGGCCTGGAGGGCGCCCAGGCCGCCGGCCAACAGCAGCAGCGCCGCGGCCAGTCCTTCCAGCGAGCACCAGTAGACCCGCTGCCAGCGCGGGGTCTCGTCCGCCCCGCCGGAGGCGATGGTGTCGATGACCAGCGACCCTGAATCCGCCGAGGTCACGAAGAACACCGCCACCAGGGCGACCGCCAGGGCCGAGGTCGCCGCCGAGCCCGGCAGGAACTCGAAGAACCGGAAGATGGCGGTGGAGAGGTCGCGGTTCACCGCTTCGGAGATCGCGCCCGACGCCGCGCCCATGTCCAGGCTGATGGCGGTGTTCCCGAACACGGTCATCCAGAGGAAGGTCAGGCCGGCCGGGGCCAGCAGCACGCCGGCGATGAACTCGCGCACCGTCCGCCCGCGGGAGATCCGGGCGATGAACATTCCGACGAACGGCGCCCAGGCGATCCACCAGGCCCAGTAGAACAGCGTCCAGCTCGCCATCCAGCCGCGCGGCTCATAGGCGTAGAGGTTGAAGGTGCGCAGGAAGAAGTGGTCGAGATAGAGCCCGAAGTTCTGCACGAAGGCCTTGGCCAGGAAGCCGGTCGGGCCGGCGACCAGCACGAAGACCATCAGGCAGACCGCCAGGACGAGGTTCAGCTCGGACAGCCGGCGCACCCCGCGGTCGAGGCCGGTGAGCACCGAGATCATCGCTGCGCCCATCACCAGCGCGATCAGGCCGACCTGCACCCAGGCGTTGGCCGGCAGTCCGGTCAGGTCGTTGAGTCCGCTGTTGATCTGGGTCACGCCCAGGCCGAGCGAGGTCGCGATCCCGAACAGGGTCCCGCAGATCGCGAAGATATCGACCGCATCGCCGATCGGCCCGTCGATCTGTCGGCCCAGCAGCGGATGGAGGCCCGAACGCAGGGTGAGCGGCAGGCCCTTGCGGTGGGCGAAATAGGCCAGGCTGAGGCCGACCAGCGCGTAGATCGCCCAGGCGTGGACGCCCCAGTGGGTGAAGGTGATGACCATGGCCTCGCGAGCGGCCTCGAAGGTCTTGGGCGCGGCCTCGGGCGGGGCGGCGTAGTGCTGGATCGGCTCGGCCACCGCAAAGTACATCAGCCCGATGCCCATGCCGGCCGCAAACAGCATGGCCAGCCAGGACACGAACGGAAAGTCGGGCTCGGAGTCTTCCGGGCCGAGCTTCAGCCGGCCGGTCGGACCGATGGCGAGCACCACGACCAGCAGCAGAAAGCCGGCGACGGCGGCGACATAGAACCACCCGAACGTCTCGATCACCCAGCGTTGGGCGGTCTGGAAGACGAGGTCGGAGGTTCCGGGCGCCAGTGCTGCGACGCCCAGCAGAAGCGCCACGATCGCGCTCGCGCCCCAGAATACGCGCGGGTTCATTTTGGCCTGCATCGGCCCAGCTTAGAGCATGTCCCGCTGCGAAAGGCTGCGGCCCAGTGCGGAAAACACCCTGAATTCAACGACTCGTGAGCGAAATCCGATCCGATCGATCCAGATTTCGCCCCCGCAGGCGTCAGCCTTGCCGGCCGATCAGCCGGGCCAGGCGGGCCACGCCGTCGTCGATCTCGGCGGCGGTCGGCAGCGAGTAGCTGAGCCGGATGGTGTTGTCGGCCGCCGTCTCGGCGAAGAACGGCGCGCCGGGCACGAAGGCGACGCGCTCCTCGGCGATGGCCCGGGCCAGCAGGTCCTTGCCGTCGATCGCCTCCGGCAGGCGCAACCAGACGAACATGCCGCCCTGCGGCTTGGACCAGGTCACGCCCTGCGGCATGTGGCGGGCCAGCGCGTCCAGCGTCGCCTGGGCCTTGGCGCCGTAGGCGTTGCGCAGGCGCGACAGGTGCTGCTCGTAGTCCTCGGTGACGGTGCGCCAGCCGACCATCTGGTTGATCGTCGAGACGTGCAGGTCGCTGCCCTGTTTGAGCAGGACCAGCTTTTCGATGACCGCCTTGGGGCCGCAGACCCAGCCCAGCCGCAGGGCCGGCGAGATGGTCTTGGAGAAGGTGCCGCAGTAGAGCGTGCGGGCCTGCTCAATCGAACCGGAGCGGGCGATGTCGAGGGCCAGCAGGCTGGGCAGGGCCTCGCCGGCGAAGCGCAGCTCGCGATAGGCGGCGTCCTCGATCAGCGTCATGTCGGCGGCGTCGGCCAGCTCAAGCAGCGCCTGGCGCTGGGCGGTGGTCAGGCTCTCGCCGGTCGGGTTGGCGTAGTCGGGCACGAAATAGCCGAGCGGCTTCGGCGCTCGGCCGGCCATCAGGCCCTGCGCGTCGAAGCCGCCGTCCAGCGCGCCGTCGGGCAGGTCGAGATAGGATGGCTCGTAGGCGGTGAAGGCCTGCAGCGCGCCCAGATAGGTTGGGCGGGCGACGACCACGGTGTCGCCGCGGGTCAGGAACAGCTTGCCCAGCAGGTCGAGCGCCTGCTGGGAGCCCGCGGTCAGCATGATGTTCTCGGGGCCGCAGGCGACGCCGTGCGCGGCCATGCGTTCGGCCAGCCACTCGCGCAGCGGCAGATAGCCCTCGCTGACCGAATACTGCAGCGCCTGCTGGGACAGCTCCGGATCGGCCAGCACCGCCTGGTAGCTGGCCTGGATGCGTTCGGACGGGAACAGGCCGGGGTCGGGAATGCCGCCGGCGAAGGAAAGGATGTCGGGCTGGTCGAGCAGCTTGAGCAGCTCGCGGATCTCGTTGGCGCGGACGCGGGACATGCGCTCGCTGAAGCGCTGCGCCCAGGCGGTGGTGTGATCGGTCATCAAAGGGTCTCGTACGTGTCGCTGACGGCGGAGCCGCCCAATGACGCCGCACGGCCGTGCGGCGTCGCCTGATCAGATCAGGGGCGTCATACGATGCAGGTCGGGCCCTGGGTCCGGCGGAGCCAGAAGCGCCGCCGACCACGTGAGGTGGTGATCATGACCGAATCTCTAGCCTGACTTGGCGCGCGACGGAACTACTCCGCCGCGGCCTTCATGGCGTCTTCGCCGAACACGCGGGCGAAGACCACGTCGACGTTCTTGAAGTGGTAGCCGTTGTCGAACAGCTCGGAGAGCTCTTCGTCGGACAGGATGACTTCCGGGTCGGCCTTGAGGAAGTCGAGGAAGTTCCCCTCGCCGCGCCACACCTTCATGGCGTTGCGCTGGACCGCGGCGTAGGCGCCCTCGCGGCTGATGTCTTTCTGGGTCAGGGCCAGCAGCACGCGCTGGGAGTGGACGAGGCCGCCGAGGCGGTCGAGGTTCTTCAGCATGTTCTGCGGATAGATCAGCAGGCGGTCGACGACATTGGCCAGGCGGCGCAGGGCGAAGTCGAGGTGGATGGTCGCATCCGGGGCGATGCCGCGCTCGACCGACGAGTGGCTGATGTCGCGCTCGTGCCAGAGGGCGACGTTCTCCATGGCCGGGACCACGGCCGAGCGGACCAGGCGGGCGAGGCCCGTCAGGTTCTCGGTGAGGATCGGGTTGCGCTTGTGCGGCATGGCCGACGAGCCCTTCTGGCCGACGTCGAAAAATTCTTCGGCTTCAAGCACTTCGGTGCGCTGCAGGTGGCGGATCTCGACCGCCAGGCGCTCGATGGAGCTGGCGACGACGCCGAGCGCCGCGAAATAGGCGGCGTGGCGGTCGCGCGGGATCACCTGGGTGGAGACCGGCTCGACGGCCAGGCCCATCTTCTCGGCCACGTGGGCTTCGACTTCCGGCGACACGTTGGCGAAGGTGCCGACCGCGCCGGAGATCGCGCAGGTGGCGATCTCGAACTTGGCCATCGCCAGGCGTTCCTTGGCGCGCTGGAACTCGGCGTAGTGGCCGGCCAGCTTGAGGCCGAAGGTGGTCGGCTCGGCGTGGATGCCGTGGCTGCGGCCGACGGTCGGGGTCAGCTTGTGCTCGAAGGCGCGCTTCTGCAGCGCGGCCAGGACCAGGTCGACGTCGTCGATCAGCAGGTCGGTGGCGCGGCTGAGCTGGACGGCCAGGGCGGTGTCGTTGACGTCCGACGAGGTCATGCCCTGGTGCAGGAAGCGGGCTTCGGGGCCGACGATCTCGGTGACGTGGGTCAGGAAGGCGATGACGTCGTGCTTCACTTCACGCTCGATGGCGTCGATGCGCTCGACGTCGAACACCGCGTCGCGGCCCTTGGCCCAGATGGTCTCAGCGGCCTGCTTCGGGATCACCCCCAGCTCGGCCATCTTGTCGGCGGCGTGGGCCTCGATCTCGAACATGATCTTGAACCGCGTTTGCGGGTCCCAGATGGCGGCGGCTTCCGGGCGGGCGTAGCGGGGGATCATGGCGGGGCTCCTTCGGGGCGCGTGTTAGCCCCGGAGACCGCAAATCGCAACGCCGAGGGCCTTAAGTCGCGGCTTTCAGGTAGGAGGTGACCAGGCTTTCCAGGCCGCTGGAGATGATCTGGACGCCGACGCAGAGCAGCAGGAAGGCCACCAGCCGCGACATCACCCGGGCGCCGGACGCGCCGAGCAGCGACAGGACCTTGCTGGACCAGCGGTAGGAGACCCCGACCAGCAAGGCGACCAGCACCGCGGCGATGCTGACCCCGGCGAAGAACGAGAGCACGCCGTGGCCATCGGCCGGGCGCTGCGAGGCCAGCGCGATGGCCACCGAGATCGCGCCGGGGCCGGTGGTGAAGGGCATGGTGAGCGGGAAGAAGGCGACGTCTTCCTGCACCTGCTGTTCGGCCGAGGCCGCGGCGTTGGCCTTGCGGTTCTCCTGGGCCTCGGGCTGCATCAGGAGCTGCCAGGCGCGGATGGCGACGACCAGCCCGCCGGCGACCCGCAGGGCGCCCAGGCTGACCCCGAAGAAGTTCAGGATGTAGCCGCCCAGCAGCAGCGACCCCAGCAGGATCAGCAAGGCGTTGAAGGCGATGCGCCAGGCCAGTTCGTGCCGGTCCGAACGTCCCTCGGTGACCTGGTGAAAGGTGATCGCCGCGCCGACCGGATTGACGATCGAGAACAGGGCCGGGAACGCCAGGAGGAAGGCGCCGACGACGGTGGTCAGGGGCAGCGGGCTGAGGTCGGTCAGAGTCATGCGGGGGCGAAGGTAAGCGCAAGCGTGGCCGGGAGGCTAGGCCGCTTCCCCTAAAGGCGTGAAGCGTCCAGTGTGGCGGGCGTGAACATCCTCTTCATCACCCTCGACCAGTTCCGCGCCGACTGCCTGTCGTGCGCCGGCCATCCGATCGTGCGCACGCCGAACCTGGACCGCCTGGCCCAGCAAGGGGTGCGCCTGGCGCGGCACTACAGCCAGGCCGCACCCTGCGGGCCGGGGCGGGCGAGCCTCTACACCGGGACCTACCAGCTCAATCACCGGGTGGTCGCCAACGGGACGCCATTGGATCGCAGGCTCGACAACGTGGCGAAAGCCGCCGCTCGCGCCGGATACGCGCCGACCCTTTTCGGCTATACCGACCAGGCGGTCGACCCCCGCGACGTCAATGACCGCAAGGATCCGCGCCTCTTCACCTATGAGGGCGTGCTGCCTGGTTTCGAGGTCGGGCTGGACTTCACGACTCACGACCCGAGCGCCTGGATCGGCTGGTTAAGGGACCTGGGCCATCAGGTTCCTGACGATAGCGAAGGCGCTTTGGCCGGCGAGCCCGACCGGCCGGCCGAGCACAGCCTGTCGGCCTTCCATACCGACGTCTTCCTCGATTGGCTGGGGCGTCAGGACCGGCCCTGGTTCGCGCATCTTTCGCAGCTGCGGCCGCACCCGCCCTACGCCGCGGCAGGCGCGTTCGCATCACTGTACGATCCGGCCGAGGTTCCGCCGCCGGTCCCGGCGGGCGAGACGCGGCACAGGCTGCACGACGGGCTGCTGGCCTCGGGCCTGGCCGCGCCGACCGACCCGGCCGAGATGGCCAGGCTGCGGGCGCAGTACTTCGGCATGATCAGCGAGGTCGATCACCAGCTCGGGCGGATCTGGGCGGCGCTGGAGGCGGCCGGCCAGTGGGAGGACACCTTCATCCTGGTCACCGCCGACCATGGCGAGCAACTGGGCGACCAGGGGCTGGTCCAGAAGGCCGGCTACTTCGAGGCCAGCTACCATGTGCTGGGGATCGTGCGCGATCCGCGCCGGCGCGAGGCGCACGGCTCGGTGGTCGAACGCTTCACCGAGAACGTCGACGTGCTGCCGACCCTGTGCGAGGCGATGGGAATCGCGGTCCCGGCCCAGTGCGACGGGCTGCCGCTGACGCCGTTCCTCGAGGGCGGCGATCCGCCCTGGTGGCGGCAGGCGGCGCACTGGGAGTTCGACTGGCGGTTCGGGAACATCCCGCGTGGGCCGCACCCCTGGCCCTGGGACCGGCGGCTGGAGCGCCAGAGCCTGGCGGTGCGGCGTACGGAGAGCGAAGCCTATGTGCAGTTCGCGGACGGCGACTGGCTGTGCTTCGACCTGGCGGCCGATCCGAGCTGGCGCACGCAGGCGACCGAGCCGGGGCGGGTGTTGGCGCAGGCTCAGGCGATGCTGGCCTGGCGGGCCCAGCACGCCGACCGCACCCTGACCGGGCTGCTGGTTCAGGACGGCGGCGTCGGCCGCTGGCCCGAGTAGCGGCCCGCCGCGGGCGTCAGCGCCAGGGTGTAGAGCACGCGGGGGACAAGCTCGCCGGACGGGGCCTGATCCTTGACCACGCCGGTCTCGACGAAGCCCGCACGCTCGGCGACCCGCCGCGAGGCGAGATTGTCGGCGTCGATATGGGCCTCGGCCCAGCGCACGTCGTCGAGCTTGGCGGCGGCCTGGCAGAGCAGGGTCAGCGCCCGGCGGGCGTAGCCCCGGCCGCGGAAGGCCGGGAACACCCAGTAGGAGACATCGGCGCTGTCAGGGGCGGCCAGGCGCAGCTCGCAACCCCCGACCAGCTCGCCGGCCGCGTCGCGCACGGCGTAGGCGAACATCGGGCCGCCGGCCAAGCGCGCGGCGATCCAGCGCCCGATGGCGGCGCGGGTCTGGTCGAGGGTGGGGGCGTGGGGCGCCTCGAAGCGCAGCAGCATCTCGGCGTCCTCGCCGGCCAGGTGCGCCTCGGCATCGGCGAGGACGTGGCCGTCGAGCAGGACCACGTCGTCGCTCAGCTGCTCGGGAAGTCCGATCAGCCGGCCGGCCTGCTGCATCTGGCCGTCCATCAGGCGCCGGCCGCGGCTTCGGCCTCGGTCTTGGCCAGCGCGTCGGCCATGTCGCGGGGCAGGGTGATGGCGGCCAGCAGGTAGTGGAGGCCGGCCCAGCCATAGATCAGCAGGTTCCAGACGATGCCGTCGCGGGTGCCCTGGGCGACGGCGGCCTTGCAGGCCGCGTCGATGGCCGCGCCGGCGCCTTCCTTACCGACGCCGCCGGGGCAGAGGTCGAAGAACGGACCGAGGTCCTTGGCCGCGAACTGGGCCTGGCTGAGCATGTCGATCACCCAGCCGCAGAAGGGCGGGCCGAAGCCCAGGGCGATCAGGTTCAGCACGAAGAACAGCAGCGCCGTGGCGGTGGCGCGCATGCGCAGGCTGACGGCGTTCTGGATCACCCCGAAGGTCGGGCCGAGATAGGTGTAGTGGAAGATGCCCGGGATCAGCAGCAGGCCCGCGGCCAGCTTCCAGTCGTCGCGGGTGTAGACGAGGATGTAGAGCGGACAGGCGATCAGCAGGCCGATGGCCGGCACCAGGGCGTACCAGCGGCCTGACTTCTTGGCCGCCCAGTCGGTCAGGAAACCGCCGAGCAGGGTGCCGATGCCGGCGGCGACGCCGCCGATGACCCCGAAGATCAGGCCGACGGTGGCGAGGTCGAGGCCGAACATGCGGATGAAGTAGGGGGCGGAATACTGGCCGGTGCCGTAGCCCGCGAAGGAGGCGAGCGTGATGCCCGCCACCATGTGGAAGAAGCCCCACTTGCCGAAGATCCGTTTGGCCACAGCCATGATCGAAGGCGGCTTGGCGTGGACGGCGGGGGCGGTCTCATCGCCCTCCAGCACCGGCGCGTCGGCCGCCTGCTGGGCCACCAGGCGGTCGGAGTAGCCGCGCGGCGGCTCTTTGACGAAGACCTTAAGCAGGACGGCGACCAGGATGCCGGGCAGGCCGACCATCATGAAGGCCATGCGCCAGTCGAGGTTCTGGGCGATCCAGCCGCCGGCCACGGCGCCGAACATGGTGCCAAGCGGAATGCCGAACGAGTAGATCGACAGGGCCGACGCGCGCTTCTTGGGCTCGAAATAGTCGGAGATCAGCGAGTGGGCGGGCGGCGAGAGACCGGCCTCGCCGACGCCGACGCCGACCCGGAACAGCAGCAGCTGCAGGAAGCTGGTGGCCATGCCGCAGAGCGCGGTGAAGGCCGACCAGACCACGATGGCGATGGTGATGATGTTGACCCGGCTGCGGCGCTCGGCGATGCGGGCGATCGGGATGCCGAGGGTCGTGTAGAGCAGGGCGAAGGCCAGGCCGCCGAGCAGGCCGAGCTGGGTGTCGGTCAGCTTCAGGTCGACTTTGATCGCCTGGCCGATCGTCGAGATGATCGTCCGGTCGATGAAGTTGAAGGTGTAGGCCAGGACCAGCAACCACAGGACGGATTGCTTGTAGCTCTCCGAGAACAACGGCTGGCGCGGCGGCGCAGGGGCGCCCGCATCTGTGGCGGCCATGTGTCTGGTTCCCTCCCCGACCTGTTCGTTGCCGCGAGCATGGCCGCAGCCGAGGCCGAGGGGAAGGGCCGATGCGTCGCAGCTCTGCAGAGCCCGGGCCGTCAGGGACTGCGTCGCGGCCGGACGGGGCCTACCGCTGCCTAAAAACCATGCAAGAAAAATGAGCTAAGCTACGGAAAATACGTAAAATTTAGTCCGACAGCCTTACGGTTTCATTTACTCTGTGGGCGCAACCCTCGCCGGGTGAGGCGGCTCCGCGCCGCCCGCACTGCGGGGGAGCAGAGACATGGTGTTCAAGAGAAGGACGCCCGCCGACGAGGCGGCGGCCAGTGCGGTCGCCGAGCTCGAGGCGATCATGGGCGCGGTGCATAAGTCTCAAGCCGTCATCGAGTTCGAACTCGACGGCACGATCATCAAGGCCAACGACAATTTCTATAGTGCGATGGGCTACACCCCCAGTGAGGTGGTGGGGCGCAAGCACAGCCTGTTCGTCACGTCCGAATACGGGGCCAGCGAGGCGTATCGCGAGTTCTGGCGCGGCCTGAACCGTGGCGAATTCCTGTCCGACAAGTTCCTTCGCGTCGCCAAGGGCGGCCGCCAGATCTGGCTGCAGGCGACGTACAACCCGATGTTCGACAAGTCGGGCCGGCTCTACAAGGTCATCAAGTTCGCCACCGACATCACCGCCGCCGAGCTGAGCCACCAGCAGCGGGACGCCGAGCGTGCGGCCGCCCGCGAGCAGCAGGTGTTCGCGGTGGAGGCCACGGCCAAGGCGCTGGCGCGGCTGGCCAAGGGCGACCTGAGCTATCGGATCGACGGCGATTTTCCTGAGGAGTACGTGCGGCTGCAGGCCGATTTCAATGTCGCCATCGGCCGGCTGCACGAGGTGATGGACGGCGTGTCGTCTGCGGCGGGGGCGATCCAGGCGGGGACCGGGGAGATCACCACGGCCGCAGACGACCTGTCGCGTCGCACCGAGCGGCAGGCGGCCAACCTTGAGGAGACGGCCGCCGCGCTCGACCAGATCACCGCGACGGTCAAGAAGACCGCCGAGGGCGCGCGTGAGGCGCAGGGCGTCGTCAACGCCGCGCGCGGCGACGCCGAGGCGTCGGGAGTGGTGGTCTCGGACGCCATCTCGGCGATGGGCAAGATCGAGGCTTCGGCCACCCAGATCAGCCAGATCGTGGGGGTGATCGACGAGATCGCCTTCCAGACCAATCTGCTGGCCCTGAACGCCGGGGTCGAGGCGGCGCGGGCCGGCGAAGCCGGCCGCGGCTTTGCGGTGGTCGCTTCGGAAGTGAGGGCCCTGGCCCAACGCTCGGCCGAGGCCGCCAAGGAGATCAAGGCGCTGATCACCGCATCGACCGCGCAGGTGAGCTCGGGCGTGGACCTGGTCGGCAAGACCGGCGAGGCGCTGCGGCGGATCGTCGGCGAGGTCGCCAAGATCACCGACCTGGTGACCGAGATCGCGGCGTCGGCGCAGGAACAGGCCGTCGGCCTGGGCCAGGTCAACACCGCCATCAACGACATGGACCAGATGACCCAGCAGAACGCGGCGATGGTCGAGCAGTCCACCGCCGCCAGCCACGCCCTGGCCCAACAGGCGGCCGAACTGGATCAGTCGATGGCGCAGTTCGACCTGGGCGGGGCGCGTGTCGCGCCGCCGCACGCCCAGCCGCGCCGCGCGGCTGAGGCTCCGCAGCGGATCACCGCATCCGGCGCGGCCACGGCGCGCAAGCTGGAGCCTGCGGCCGACGGCTGGGAGGAGTTCTAAGGACAAGGCCCGGCGGCGGCGCGACCGCCGCCGAGGTCAGGCCCCGGCCTTCATCGGATCGCCGTGTTGAGCGTTGAGCGCGGCGGCGGCCTCGATCAGGCCGCGGACCTGGCCCGCGGTGAGCTCGACCGGATCGGTCAGCTTGATCGTCGCCATCTGGAAGCCGCCGCTGGGCGTCAGCCGGGCGTCGAGCGCGGCCATCTGGGCGCCGCGCCAGAAGCCGAGGTTCATGTGCGTCTTGAAGCCCTTGAGCAGGCAGACCGCGCCGTCGGCGGACGACCACATGGGGTGACCCCACTTGAAGTCTTCCGAGAGCCCGGCGGCCTGCGCCTCGGTACGGACCGTTCGGAGGGCGGCGGCCTGCCAGTCGGGCAGGGTGGCGAGGTAGGCGTCGACCTTGTCGGACATGTCAGGGCTCCTGGTCAGAGACGGACGGGGAAGAGGGCGCGCAGGCGCGGCTCGCGCAGCCAGAGCCCGCCCCAGAGCGCCGCGCCGAGATAGACGCCGAAGAGGACGTGGCTGAACAGCGGATCGCCGACCCGCAGGTGGGTGGCGATCGCCCCGCCCATGACGCCGGTGAACAGCACCGCGCCCAGCACCGAGGTGCGCGGATTGAGGTAGAGCGCCAGACAGACCAGCTCGATCACCCCGATGGTGCGGCCGAGTTGCGGCGGGTAGCCGAGCTGGACCAGCGTGTCGCGGACGACCTGGAGATCGACCAGCTTGATGGCGATGTCGAAGGTCATGAACAGAACGGCCAGGCCAGTGAGGCCCCAGCCGGCCCAGGTCATGGCCTTGGTCGCAGGGCGCGGCGCAGCGGCGCGCGCGGAGTCGAGGGAGGTCATGGTTGTGATCCTTTGAGCGGCGGTCAGCCCTGCTCGGCGACCGCCTTGAGCTTGGCGAGCCCCTGTTCGAACTGCGGTCCGACCATCTTCTCCATGGGGAGGAAGACATCGATCATCTTGGCGAAGAAGCCGCTATGGCCCGACATCGCCCAGGTGACCTTGGTCGCATCGCCGTCCGGTTCGAGAGTGAACTCGGCCTTGTTGTGAGCCTGGAACGGCTTGACGAACATGAGGTCGATGAGCACCCGCGAGGGGGCGTCGGCCTCGGTGATCGCCATGCTGCCGACCCCGGATTTCCTGCCTTCCCAGCCGTAGGTCGCCCCGACTCCGCGCTCGGCGCCGCCGTAGGTGCGCTTGAGGTCGGCGTCGATGGTTTCGAACGGCGACCAGGCGGTCCAGCGGTGAAAATCCGAGATCAGGTCGAACAGCTTTTCCGGCGCGGCGCGGACCGTGGTCGACCGCTCGAGCTGGAAATCGGAGGGATGGTTCGCGACGTAGGCGATGAGGCCCAGCAGCGCGATGATCAGGACGCCGATGAGCGCGGCGAGCATGGCGGTTTCCTTTGCTTCAGGCCTCGCCGGCGCGGGCGAGGTCGATCCTGGTCCTTGGCGGGGCGCCGGCGGCGGAGTCCATGGTCGCGGTGACGGGCATGGCGTCGTTCCTTCCTGGAAGGCCCCTTGCGAGGGGCGTCTGATCCAAGGACGAACGAGGTTATCCCGTTCCGACGGCGGGGCCCGCAAAAAATGCGTTCAGCCGGTTTCGCCGGCCAGGCTATCGAGGTGCTGGCGGATGTGGGCGGCCTCCGGGGCGCTGTTGGCCAGCGCGATGGCGCGGTCGAAGGCGACGCGCGCTTCTTCCTTGCGGCCCAGCTGCTTGAGATAGCTGCCGCGCGCGCCGTGGAAGTAGAAGTAGCTGCCGAGCTGCCCCTCCAGCGGGTCGATCATCGCCAGCGCCGCCTCCGGCCCCTGCGTCTTGGAGACCGCGACCGAGCGGTTGAGGGTGACCACCGGCGAGGGATGCATCTGCTCCAGCGTGGCGTAGAGCCGGTCGATCTGGGGCCAGTCGGTGTCGGCGGCGCGGGCGGCGCGGGCGTGCAGGGCGGCGATGGCGGCCTGGACCTGGTAGGGGCCGGGCGCGGCATGGCGCATCGCCTTGTCGATCAGGGCCAGGCCCTCGGCGATCAGGGTGCGGTTCCAGAGGCCGCGGTCCTGGTCGTCGAGCAGCACGATCTGGCCGTTCGCGTCGAAGCGGGCGGCGGCGCGGGAGTGCTGCAGCAGCATCAGGGCGGCCAAGCCCATGATCTCCGGCTCGGTCTGGAACAGGCGCAGCAGCAGCCGGCCGAGGCGGATGGCCTCTTCGGCGAAGGGCGCGCGGGCGTCGGCCTCGGCGACGGTGGAGGAATAGCCCTCGTTGAAGATCAGGTAGACGACCGCGGCGACGGCGGCCAGGCGCTCGGCGCGCTCGGCCGGGCCGGGGGCCTCGAAGGCGACATTGGCCTGGCCGATCTTGGCCTTGGCGCGGGTGATGCGCTGTTCCATCGCCGCCTCGCTGACCAGGAAGGCGCGGGCGATCTGCCGGACCGACAGGCCGCTGACGATGCGCAGGGCGACGGCCACCTGCTGCACCGCCGGCAGGTCGGGATGGCAGCAGATGAACAGCAGCCGCAGGATGTCGTCGCGATAGTCCGAGCCGTCGAGGCGCTCGGCGAGCGGCGCCTCGACGTCGTCGAGATCGGAAAGGACCTCCTCGGAGGGCAGGGCCTGGAGCCGCGCGCGCCGCCGTACGCCGTCGATGCCGCTATTGCGCCCGACCAGGATCAGCCAGGCGGCCGGGTCGCGGGGCGGACCTTTTTCCGGCCAGGACTTCAGCGCCCGCAGGCAGGCGTCCTGGAACGCCTCCTCGGCCAGGTCGAGGTCGCGGAAGTAGCGCAGCAGGGCGCTGACCGCCTGCGGGCGGGCGGAGGTCAGGGCGGCGTCGATCCAAGCGGGGTCGGTGGTCACGTCATCTCGATTCCGGGCAGGAAGAGGGCGATCGGGCGTAGTTCGTAGGCGCCGCCGGGATTGGCCACGGCGAGGTCGCGGGCGACCTGCAGACCGTCCTCAAGGGTTTCAACGTCGACGATGTAGAAGCCGAGCAGCTGTTCCTTGGTCTCGGCGAACGGACCGTCCACGACCAGGTTCTGGGCCTTGCGCAGGGTGGTGGCCGCGGTGGTCGGCAGAAGCCGGATGGCGGGGCCGAGCTTGCCCTCCTGGCGCAGGCGCTCCTGGACCACTTCCAGCTTTTCCATCACCGCGTCGTCCTCCTCCTTGCTCCAGGCGGAGGTCACGGCTTCGTCGTTGTAGCAAAGGATGGCGTAGCGCATGGGTCTGTCTCGTTCTCCCTAAGGACGGGGCAGGGCGCCCGTTCCCGACATCGGCCAGATATAAAACTCCAGGTGAACATCGCCCAGGACTGGTCGACCGTACGTCGCATTTCGTCGCGCGGAGCGCGGTCCAGGCGGGTTTGGGCGCAGCGGCGCTGACGCCCGCGCGGGCGGCCCGCAAGAGCAGTCCCCGGAAAAGGGGCCGCGACCGTCGCGGCGCTCAATGAGGGCTACCTATGAAGACAAGCATACTGCTGGCGGCGGTGGCCGCGAGCGCCCTGATGACGGGGGCGGCCGAGGCTGCGACGATCTTCTCGCAGAATTTCAACACCGGGCTGGGCGCGAACGAGAGCCTGGGCGGCAAGTTCAGCGCCGGCGGCGGCACGGTCGGCCACCAGGGCGGCGTCTACACCAACAACGAATACTCGTTCTATCAGGTGCGGCTGGACCTCACGAAGGCGACCGACGCGCTGCTGGCCTTCGACTACGACATCGTCAGTGAGTACGGCTACGACGCGTTCAACCTGGCCTCCTCGACCACCGGCGTGTTCGGCCCGGGCGCGATGCTGACTCCTGTCTCGACCGACACGTTCTACAATCTCTCGAGCCGAGCGGCGACGTTGCTGGGCAACAAGGGCTATTCGAGCACCCAATCGGGAAGGGCGGTCTACGACCTGAGCGCGCTGGCCGGCCAGGTGGTCGACATCCGTTTCCAGTTCGCCAGCGACCATGCCGCGCTGGGCCGCGGGGTGAAGTTCGACAACCTGCTGGTTACCGGCAACGTCCCGAGTGCGGTGCCGGAGCCGGCGACCTGGGCGATGATGATCATGGGCTTCGGCCTGGCCGGGACCGCGATCCGCAATCGCCGCCGGAGCCTGGCCTACGGCTGAGCCGGACCGCTGCGAGCGCCGCCCCCTCGGGGCGGCGTTTTCGTTTGGGCGCTTCAGTCCTGATAGAGGGCCAGGCGCTCGGTGACGGCGTTGACGTAGGAGGGGCCGACGGCGACGTTCACGCCGTCCTCCAGCACCAGCGAGATCAGCCCCTTGCCCAGGCGCTTGACCTCCTTGACCTTGGCCGGCCGCACGAAGGCCGAGCGGTGCACGCGGATCATCTCGGCGGGCGGCATCTTGCGCTCCAGCGCGGTCATGGTGGCGCGATGGATGTGGCTGCGGGTGGCGGTGTGCAGCAGCACGTAGTCCTTGGCCGCCTCGATCCAGTCGATCTCGCCCAGCGGCACGCGCACGTAGCCGGTGCGGACCTGGACCCAGAAGCCGTCGGGATCCTCGTCGGCAGGATTGGCGGCAGCCTCCTCGGCGCGGGCGGCCGCCGCGCGCAGGGCGCGGCGGCGGCGCGCGCGTTCGATCGCCTGACGCAGGCGGTCGAAGCGGACGGGCTTGAGCAGGTAGTCGGCGGCCTCGACCTCGAAGGCGTCGGCGGCGTAGAGCTCGAAGGCGGTGACGAAGACGATCTCCGGCCGCTCCTCCAGCGGCAGGCCGGCGGCGACGTCCAGGCCGCTGCGCTCGGGCATCTGGATGTCGAGCAGCACCAGGTCGGGCTTGAGCGCCTCGACCGCCTCGGCGGCCTCGCGGCCGTTGCGGGCGGTTCCGACCACTTCCACGTCGCTGACCTGGGTCAGCAGGGCCGACAGCCGCTCGAGCGCGGCGGGTTCGTCGTCGACGAGCAGGAGACGCATCAGGCGGCGGCCTTCGATCGGATGGGGGTGACGGCGGCTGCGCGCTGCAGCGGCAGGCGCACCATGGCCAGGAAGCCGCGGGCGAGCGGGGCGGCCTGCAGCACCCCGCGCGGGCCGTAGAGCGCCTCCAGCCGCATGCGGACGTTGCCGAGCCCGACGCCGGCGCCGGGGCGGACCTCGCCGCCATGAGCGCCGTCGCCGTCGTCCTGGACCAGGACCACGAGGTCTTCGCCGTCGCGGGTCGCTTCGAGGCGGATGGTGACGGTGGCGCTGGTCGGGGACACGGCGTGCTTGATGGCGTTCTCGATCAGCGGCTGCAGCAGGAAGGACGGGATCAGCGCCGTGCGCAGGTCGTCGGGGCAGACGAATTCCAGGGCCAGGCGCTCGCGGAAGCGGACGCTCTCGATCTCCAGATAGGCCTGCAGGGTGGCCATCTCGTCGTCGAGCGAGATCATCGCCTCGGGGTCGGCGACCAGGGTGACGCGCAGGAAGTCGGCGAGCTTGGAGAGCATGCTCTCGGCCTCGTCGTTGCGGCCGGTGATCACGGCGGACGAGACGGCGTTGAGCGTGTTGAACAGGAAGTGCGGGTTCAGCTGGTAGCGCAGGGCGGCCAGACGCGCGGCGCTGGCGGCGGCGTGGGCCTCGCTGGCGGCGGTGCGGGCGTCGGCGAGCTGGCGCTCGCGCTCGCGGACCATGTGGTTGGCCTGCAGGGTCGTGTAGATCGCGCCGAGGGCCCCGAGGATCCAGAAGAAGCCGCCGGCGTTGGCGGCGAAGCGCATCGCGAGGGTGCGGTTGGGCGACCACTGCCTGGCCGTGTCGGAGAGGTCCATGATCAGCATGTCGGACGCCGACAGCAGGCTCGCGAGGACCACGACCGCGGCGGCCATGAGCCCGATGCGCTGGAGGGCGCTCTTGTCGCGGACGTGAACGGCGACCCGGTACAGCGCGACCGAGGAGAGCAGTCCGACCAGGTTGATGGCGACGGCGGTGCCGATCAGCTCCGGGGTCATCCGCACGCCGACGATGGTCGCGATCGTCGAGGCGAGCGAGCCGGACAGCAGCCAGAGGCCCAGCGTCAGCCATACCGCCTGGCGAGATTCTGCGGACTTGAACATCGGGCCCCTCGCGTCCAATCGGGAAAGACTAGACCAAACCCGCGCGCGAGGCGTCCCCGCTGGTCGACCAGAAGTCGGCATTTGTCGCAGCGTGAGCGTAAGTTGATGAATTTGCGAGGGCAATTTCCGCATCGAGGCGTTTGGCGTTGAGCCGGTCCTGATATAGTCCGGGCTTCCGCGGGGGCGGGCCGAAGGAGGCTTGGCCTGAATGGAGCGGCGGCTCACCGCGATCATGATCGCCGACGTGGTCGGCTATTCGCGGCTGATCGAGGCCAATGAAGAGGCGACGCTGGCGCGCTTCGCCGAGCACCTGCACGAACTGGTCGAACCGTCGATCGCCGCGGCCCGCGGGCGGATCATCAAGACCGCCGGGGACGGAATGCTGGCGGCGTTCGCCAGCGTGGTCGACGCGCTGAACTGCGCCATCGAGATCCAGCGGGGGATGGTCGCGCGCAACGACGGGGTGGCCGAACGCGACCAGATCCGCTTTCGGGTCGGCCTGAACGCCGCCGACGTGGTGATCGACGGCGAGGACATTCTGGGCGACGGGGTCAATGTCGCCGCCAGGCTGGAGGGACTGGCCGAGCCGGGCGGCATCTGGGTCTCGGCCCGTGTTCAGGAGGACGCCCAGGGGCGGGTCGACGTCGGCTTCGACGATATCGGCGAGCAGACGCTGAAGAACCTGGCCCGGCCGGTACGGGTGTATCGCGTGTTGCTGGACGGCGGCGCGGTGGAGATGGGCCGGCGCCCGGCCCTGGCCCTGCCGGACAAGCCCTCGATCGTCGTGCTGCCGTTCCAGAGCTTCGGCACGGAGGCCGAGCACGACTACTTCACGGATGCGATCACCGAGGACGTGGTGACGGCGCTGTCGCGCTGGCGCTGGTTCTTCGTCATCGATCGCAATACGAGCTTTACCTACAAGGGCCGCACCGTGGACGCCCGCCAGGTGGGGCGGGACCTGGGCGTTCGCTACGTGCTGGAAGGCAGCGTGCGGCGGGCCGGCGAGCGGGTGCGGGTCAATGTCCGGCTGATCGAGTCGGCCAGCGCCCAGCAGATCTGGGCCGACAGCCTCGACCGCGACATCGTCGATCTCTTCGCCCTGCAGGACGAGGTGACCGAGCACGTCGTAGCGGCCATCGAGCCGGCCATGCTGGACACCGAGGCCTCGCGCAGCGTCCGCAAGAGCCTGGCCGACCTCAGCGCGCTCGACTGTTTCCAGCGCGGCATGTGGCATTTCAACCGCATGAGCGAGGGCGACTACCATCAGGCGCTGGAGCTGTTCCGTCAGTCCATCGCCCGCGATCCGGTCCTGGCGCTGGGCTATGTCGGCCTGGCGCGGATGCTCTATGGCGGAGCGATCTACGGCTGGTCGCGCGAGCCGCTGGCCGACCTGGAGGACGCGCGGACCGCGGCGCTGCGGGCGGTGGCGCTCGACCCGCGCGACGCCTACGGCTACTTCGCCGCGGCCGGCGCCGCGCTCTATCTCGGTCAGCACGACGAGGCGCTGGAACAGGCTCAGCGTGCGCTGTCGCTGAACCCGAACTTCGCCTTCGGGCACTTCCGGCTGGGCCAGGTGCTGATCTATTCGGGTCGCGCGGCGCAGGCCGTCGCGCCGATCGAGCGCAGCCTAAGGCTCAGTCCCTACGACCCGCAGATCGGCCCGATGCTGCAGCTGCTGGCCCTGGCCCACTATCAGGCGCGCAACTATGCGGAGTCCGTGCGCCATGCGCAGTCGGCCGTGCGGCTGAACGACTCCCGCGCCGCGGCGATCCTGGCGGCGGGCCTGGCGCGGCTGGGCCGGTTCGACGACGCGCGGGCGGCCTATCCGCTGGAGGTGCGGGCGCGCGCCAGGGCCACTGCGCCGCGGCTGGTGACCTACGCCAATCCCGAGGATGAGCGCCATCTGCGCGAAGGGGTGCGGATGGCGTTCCTGGGCGAGGAGCCCTGAGCGCTCAGGCCAGCGGGTGCTTGTCGGCCGGATAGCGGCTCTTGATCAGCACCGTGACCCCGCCGCGGGTCTCGGTCGTGTCGGGGGCCTGCCAGACGTTCAGTTCGAAATCATAGCCCGGCGCCCAGGCGAAGGTGACCGGGATCGGGGGCGTGGCTTTCAGCGCATAGTAGACGATGCCGCGCAGGGTCTCGTGGAACGAGCCCGGCAGGGTGTCCAGATAGGTCCCCAGGGCGCGATGCAGGACCGTCCCCGGCGTGGCGAGCAGGCCCGGATCGATCTTCTTGCCGGGGGCGAAGGCCTCGGCGTTGGCGGCGAACTTGTCGATCTCGCCCGAGGCGAACGAGGTGTTGAGCTTGGACATGGCGGTTTGAAGCGCAGGCATCTGTCGTCCCTCAGTCGTGGGATCAGCGCCGAGCGAGCGCCAGGGGGCGGCGGCGCTGAGTTAGCTAACCATACCGTGACTTCGAGGCGTCCGGGATCAGGTCCCCAACTGATGCTCGATCAGGGCTTCGAGCCGTTCGGGGGCGAGCATCCGGATTCCGGCGGGGGCGACTTCGACCCAGCCTTCGCGGACCCACTCGTGGAGCTTGCGGTTCACCTTCTCCCGCGAAAAGCCGAGCCGGCGGCCCATCTCGGTCTGGGTGAGGGGGACAAGCCGGCTCGCGCCGGCTTCGGTCAGCAGCAGCCGGGCGAGGCGGCCGGCCAGGTCGAGCACCGTCCTGTCGCTGATCGCGCCGTCGGCGACCCGCAGCCGGGCGCTGAGTTCGATGACCAGGGCGACGGCGGCCTTGGGCTCGGCCTCCAGCGCGGCGAGCATGGCGCTGCGGGCGATGCGCCAGAGCCGCGCGCGGCGGGTGGCGGCCACGTCGGCCGAGCGGGGGCCTCCGTCGAGGGCGGCCATTTCACCGACCAGGGCGCCGGGCCCGAGCGCGACCAGCCGCACGTCGCGGCCGTCGGGGGTGGAGTTGCGCACTTCGACCTCTCCGTCGACGACGACGTAGACGGCGTCGCCGGGATCGCCGGCCTGGAACAGGAGCTCTCCCGGTTCAAGCGCCAGCCAGCCGCCGGACGCGGCCAGACGCTCCAGGCCTCCTTGCGAGAAGTGCGCGAGCACCGGGCTTCTGGCGAGGCTCGTCAGGACGGCGTTCGCGGCCAGATCGGACAAGGCAATAGCCTCCGCTCAGGAGAGCGGAGGCTATCATAGCGGGCCGAACCGTGGGCCGTTCAGTTCAGCGCCGCGCCAGTTGGGTCGCGGTCTGGGGCGAGTAGAGGGCGGTGACCAGCGGGGCGTCGAGCTTCGTGACCGCCTTTTCCACCATCTCCTTGCGGCAGGCGCGAACCTCGACCGAATAGGTGGCCGAGTAGCCCTGCAGCGGGCCGCAGAAATCGCGGGCCGCATTGTTGATGCGCTTGAACGCGGTGCGGGCGCCGGCGTCCGAATGGACGTTGATGTCGCCGACTTTGACCCGCATGACGCCTTCTTCGGCATGGGCGCCGCCCGCGATGGACAGGGCGAGAACGGCGAGGGTCGGGAGAACCAAGCGATGCATGACTGCCTCCAGGGGAGTGAAGGGCCACGGGATGCGGCCGTCTTGTGAGGCAGATTCGTAGGCCGCGATCGGCCGGCCGGCTGTGACCTGGGTCACGTCGAAGAACGACGTTATTTCGCGCCGGCGATCTTGGCGTCGAGGGCGGCGAGGTCCGGCACGAACCAGACATGGCGGCCACGATTGGATTCGCCGATGAAGTCGCGCAGCGGCGCGCTGGCGGCGGCTGGCGCCGAGACATCGCCGACGATGGCGACGCGCAGGCCGTAGTTGACGAACTTCTGCAGCACCTCGCCGGCCAGGCCGGTGGAGAGGCGCAGGAAGTCCGGCGACAGCCGGGCGGCCGGGATCGCCACGATCTGCGCCTCGACCGAGAAGGCGTCGCCGATGATGTCGCTGGCGTCGCGGCCGCTCGCCAGGGGCTGGCCGTCCTGGGGCCAGAGGAGCACGCGATGGCCGGCGATCTGCGTCGTTTCCATGCGGCGAAAGGTGGAGCCTGCAGCGAGGCTGTCAACCGCATCCGCTTCGTGATCTGAACTCACAGACTGGCGGCCAAGTAGTCGTTTGCAGCGTCCGGCGCGGCCCCGCATCCTCCGGCTGCAGATCGAGGGCGGACCGATGCTGGTCGAGCAGATGACGATAGCGGCAGGCGAGGAACGCGGTGTCGCCCGTTGGCTCCTCGATCGGGCGATCTACGAACTGCGCCAGCTCTGGGCCTGCGGATGGCGGATGCTGCGGGTGCACGTCGCGGCCCGCAACGGCATTCCGCGCGAGTGCCTGGAAGAGCCTCCGCACGCATGGATGAAGGTGATGCAGGGGCCTGGTGACAAGGATCGATAGGGCCTGCTGTCGCGGGCCCGGGCGTAGCGTATAACCACGATATGTCTGTGATCTGAGGTCACATGCCGAAGCGAAACCTGCCGCCGCTGACCGCCCTGCGCGCCTTCGAGGCGTTCGCGCGCCTGGGGCGGATGAATCTGGCCGCCGACGAGCTCTGCGTCACCCATGGGGCGATCAGCCGTCAGGTGCGCAGCCTGGAGCGGCTGTGCGGCGTGCGGCTGACCCAGGGGCCGCGCAACAGCCTGCGGCTGACCGAGGCGGGCCTAAGCCTGGCCGAGAGCCTGGGCGGCGCCTTCGACGGCATCGAGCGGTCGTTCAGCGCCCTGCGCTCGGCCGCAGAGCGGGAACTGCACGTCTCCTGCGTCGGGACCCTGGCCATGCGTTGGCTGATCCCGCGGCTGCCGGGCTTTCATGCGCGCCATCCCGGCCTGAGCATCCGGGTGACCGAGGCCTACGGGCCGGTCGACTTTGGGCGCGATCCGTTCGACGCGGCGATCCGGCTGGCGGAGACCGTCGCCGGCGAAGGGCTGGAGGCGACGCCGTTCCTCGACAACTACCATGGCCCGGTGATGGCGCCGCAGCTGGCCGAGCACGACCTAGCGAGCGCACCGCGGCTGCACACCCGCCCGCACCGCCAGGCCTGGCGCGAGTGGGCCGACCATTCGGGCGTGCCGGTTGGGCCCGGCGGCGAGCACCGCGAGTACGAGCACCTGTTCTACATGCTGGAGGCGGCGGTCGCCGGCCTGGGGATCGGGGTCTCGCCGTGGATCTACGTCGCCGGCGACATCGCATCGGGCCGGCTGGCGGCCCCCTATGGCTTTGTGCGGACCCCGGCGCGGTTTCATTTCGTGACGCCCAGCGCCTCGGCGCGGCCGGTGACGGCCGCCTTCCGCGACTGGCTGCTGGAAGAGGCGGCCGCCGCGCCGCCGCCGCCGCCGGCCGCCGCCGTTGCGGCAGAGCTTCAGGCCGACCATATCCGGCGCTGACACTTCCCGTCGCTGGAGCGCGCCATGTCCCTGACCATGTATCAAGCCTCGATCCCCGTCTTCGTGCGGGGGCTGACCGCGCTCCGCGGCCTGCTGCAAAAGGGCGCGGCGCATGCTGCGGCGAGCGGGAGCGACCCGAACGCGCTGGTCGCCGCGCAGCTCGCGCCCGACATGCTGACCCTGGCCGGCCAGGTGCAGCGGGCCAGCGACACCTCCAAGCTGTCGGGGCAGCGGCTGAGCGGGGTGCAGGCTCCGTCGATGCCCGACACCGAGACCACGCTCGACCAGCTCATCCAGCGGGTGGACGCCACCATCGCCTATCTGCAGACGATCGAGGCCAAGACCCTGGACGGCGCCGAGGAACGCACCGTCGAGCTGAACTTCGGCCCGGACAACAGGCACGTGTTCCGCGGCGACGACTACCTGTTCGGCTTCGCCCTGCCGAACTTCTATTTCCACGTGGCGATCGCCCACGGGATCCTGCGCAGCCAGGGCGTGCCGGTGGGCAAGATGGACTATATCGGCGCGCCGCCGCGCTGAGGCTACTTGGCCAGGCCGATCTCGCGCAGGCGCTGGGCCAGGAACTCGCCGGCGGTGATCTCGGGCCATTTCGCCCCGTCGCCTTCGCAGGAGGGCAGGCACTTCAGCGAGACGTCCGAGGCCGGGTGCATGAAGAACGGCATCGAGTAGCGGCTGACATTGGGGCCGACCGGATTGACCACGCGGTGGGTGGTCGAGGGGATCACGCCGTTGGTCAGCCGCTGCAGCATGTCGCCGGAATCGACGATCAGGTTCTTGGGCTCGGTTTCGACCGGCAGCCAGGTCCCGTCGCGGTCGAGCAGCTGTAGCCCGGCGCCCTTGGCGGCGACCAGCAGGGTGATGAAGTTGATGTCCTCGTGCGCGGCCGAGCGCACCGCGCCCTCGGGGGCGTCGTCGGGCACCGGCGGATAGTGCAGCACGCGCAGGATCGAGGTCCCGTTCGCCACCTGGGCGTCGAAGTAGTCGCCAGGCAGGCCGAGCTTGGGCGCCAGCGCCGACAGCAGGACGCGGCCGGTTGCGTCGAGGGCCGCGTAGAGGTCGCTGAAGGTCCGTTCGAAGGCGGGGTACTCGGCCGGCCAGACGTTGGGCGGAAAGTCCTCGGCCGGCAGGCCGGGGGCGGGATCGCGGCCGATCTGCCAGAACTCCTTGAGGTCGGGCAGACTGGAGTCGCGGGCGTGTTCGGTCCCGAACGGGGTGTAGCCGCGCATGCCGGCCGCGTAGTGGCGCTTGGCCGTATAGGGCAGGGCGAAGACTTCCTGCGCGTGCCGGTAGGCGTGCTCCAGCAGGTTTTCGGAAACGCCGTGATCGGCCAGGATGATGAAGCCGTACTGCTGCAGCCCCTGCATCAGGGCGTCCGAGAACGCGGCGCGGTCGGCGGGCGAGCCTTGGGTGAAGGCTTTCAGGCTGAGGGTCGGAACGCTCATTGGGCGGTCTCCAGGCAGGCCTCGACCTCGGCTCGGGTCGGCAGCGAGGGCTGGGCTCCGGGGCGGGTGGCGGCCAGGGCGCCGGCCGCGCAGGCGAAGGCGAGGGCGGTCGCGTGCGGCTGGCCCTCCAGCAGGGCGACAACGAGGGCGCCGACGAAGGCGTCGCCGGCCCCGGTGGCGTCCACGGCCTCGACCGGCGGCGGGGCGGCGGCGGCCAGCTGGCGGCCGCCCTGGAACAGGCCGGCGCCCCGGGCGCCCCAGGTCACGGCGACAAGGCCCGGCAGGCCGTGCAGCGCCGCGCCGTAGAACGCCGCCTCGGTCTCGTTGACGACGATGAGGTCGGCGCGGGCCAAGGTCTGCGCCGGCAGCCGGGCGGCCGGGGCGAGGTTCAGGCAGACGAAGCCGCTCGCTTGGGCGACCGCGGCGGCGACCGTCTCCAGCGGCAGCTCGAGCTGGCAGATCAGCGCGTCATGCGTCGGCGTGGACAGGTGGCCGCGCGTGAAGGCGGCGTTGGCGCCGGGGGCGACGATGATCTGGTTCTCGCCGCCGGCGGCCACGGCGATGAGCGCCACGCCGGTGGCGGCGGCCGCGTCGGTGTCGCACTGCTCGAGATCGACGCCCTCGGCGGCCAGCAGGGCCAGGGCCTCGTCGGCCAGGCCGTCGGCGCCGACGCGGGCGACCAGGGCCACGTCGGCGCCGAGCCGGCGGGCGGCCAGGGCCTGGTTGGCGCCCTTGCCGCCGGGATGGCGGGCCAGGGTCGCGCCGGTCACCGTCTCGCCGGGCGCAGGTAGGCCTGCGGCGGTGGCCACGAAGTCGAGATTGACCGAGCCTATGACGGTGATGGCGCTCATCGGGCGAGCAGGTCGTTCAGCAGGGCGAAGACGCCGTCGGCGTCCGCGTGGGTGGCCCACAGAATCCGCGCCGCGGCCGGATCGCGCAAGCGGAACTCGACCGCCGTGTGGCCGACGGTCAGGGCGGAAGCAGTCTCGACCCGCAGCTGGCAGGGCCGCAGGGTGAAGAGGTCGGGCGCCAGCAGGTAGGCGATCACGCAGGGGTCGTGGATCGGCGCCCCGCTCCCGCCGACGATGTCGCGCTCCAGGGCGTTGGAGAATTCCAGCAGGTTGTGGGTCGCGCGCGCGGCCGCGGTGTCGATGGCGGCGATCGCGGCGGTGCGGGCCGGGTCGGAGCGGACCTGGTGGGTGACGTCCAGGCCCATGACCACGCACCGGGCGCCGGAGGCGAACACGATGTCGGCGGCGTGCGGGTCGGCCCAGATGTTGTACTCGGCCGAGGCGGTGATGTTGCCGCCTTCGCGCCGGGCGCCGCCCATGACCACGACAGGGCCAAGGCGCCCTACGATCGCCGGCTCCAGCCGCATGGCCAGCGCCAGGTTGGTGCACGGGCCGGTGACCGCCAGGGTGATCTCGCCGGGCGCGTGGGACATCACCAGATCGACGATGAGGTCGGCGGCGCGGCCTGTGGCCAGGCCCTTGTCCGGCTCAAGCAGAGGCAGGGTCCCCAGGCCGCTCTCGCCGTGGAAGGCGCCGGCGTCGAAGGGCGGCCGGTACAGCGGCGCGCTGGCCCCTGCATAGATCGGCACGTCCTCGCGCCCGGCGAGCTGGCGGATGATCGCGGCGTTGCGGGCGGTCAACTCGCCGCCGACATTGCCGGCGACGGTGGTGATGGCGAGTAGCTCCAGGTCCTGGCGCGCAGCGAAGGCCATGAAGAGGGCGACGGCGTCGTCAACGCCGGGGTCGCAGTCGAAAATCAGCTTGGTCACAGGCGCATTCTCCGGAGGAACGGCAAGCTCGGCAAGCGGGCATGAAAAAGCCCCGCCCGGGCGGGCGGGGCTCTCGTCATGTCGCCAGGACTAGAAGCGGGCGGTGACGCCCACGAAGAACCGGCGGCCCAGGACATCGTAGGTCGAAGGGTCGGTGTTGGAGTTGGAGTACGAGGTGTAGAACGGCGGATCCTTGTCGCCGATGTTGTTGACGCCGGCGCGCATGGTCACCCGCTCGTCGAACCGCCAGGTCCCGGTCAGGTCGAACAGGTCGTAGTCGGGCGTGTTGACCGCGGTCGGCGAGAACACCGGCACGTTGCGGAAGTCGGTCATGGCGTCGATGTGGCGCCAGCGCAGGGTGACCTTGGCCGGACCGACGGAGTAGGTCGCCGACATCGCCGACTTCCATTCCGGATAGGCCCCGCCGGAGAGGTCGCCGCCGATGGTGCCGCCGCTCTGCAGGAAGGGCGCGCCGGGCCGGGCCTGCTTTTCGAAGTTCTCCAGCTTGGAGACCACCAGGTTGAAGTCCAGCGCGCCGGCCCCGTCCGGCAGGCCGAGGTCGACCAGATCGAAGCCCCAGTCGATCTGGGCGTCGTAGCCCGAGGTCTTCCAGGCGGCGAGATTGACCTGGGTGGTCAGCACCCCGGTGATGGCGCCGCTGCCGATGCGGCTGAACTGCTGGCAGTAGAAGTTGGAGTTGTCGAAGGTCGGATTGGCGCCGCCGGTGTTGAAGCACTCGCCGACGATGGTCTGAACCGACAGGTTGCCGATCACGTCCTCCAGCTCGATCTTGTAGTAGTCGAGGCTGACGCTGAGGCGGCGCAGCAGCGGGGCGTCGAACTTGGGCGTCCAGACCGCGCCGAGAGTGAAGCTGTCGGATTTCTCCTCCGAGAGGTCCGGATTGCCGCCGGCCAGGATCTCCACCTGGGTCGAGGGCTGCTGATAGCTGTCGACGATGCCGGCCGGCACGCCCTGGGCGACGCACAGCGCGCGGACCGCCGCGGCGCTGCCGCCGTTGCGGAACGACGAGCGCACGTCGCAGGGGTCGCCCGCGGTAGTGGCCAGGCCCGGCGTGCCGATGGCCGAGAAGCCGAGCGACTGCGGAGAGTAGAGCTCGGCGACGTTCGGGGCGCGGACCGCACGCTGATAGCCGCCGCGGACCATCAGGCTCTCGACCGGACGCCAGGTGAAGTCGGCCTTGTAGGCGTTGATCGTGCCGGTGGTGTTGTAGTCGGCGATGCGGCCGCCCAGCGACAGGTCGAGGCTGTAGGCGAAGGGCGCCTGGGCGAGGATCGGGACCAGCAGTTCGGCGTAGGCCTCGGTCGAGGAGATGTCGCCATTGATCGGCACCGCTTGATTGAAGCCGACGATGTCGGGCCCCTGCAGCAGCAGGTCGGGCGCGTAGCCGACCTCGTCCTTGCGGTACTGGGCGCCGGCCGAGAACTTCACGGCCCCGGCGGGAAGCTCGAACACCGAACCGGTGACGAAGCCTTCGAGCACGGTTTGCTGGATCTTGGTCTCGTTGGTGACTTCGCGGGCGATGTAGGCCGCGCAGCCGGGGCTGACCTTGCCGGCCCCGAAGATGTTGAAGCCGCCGCAGATCGCCACGCCGCCGTCTGGGGCGAAGGTCAGTTCGCGCATGGCCGCGCGGCTGACGTTGCCGTGCTGGTTTTCGGTGTGGTTCATCTCGCCGTAGGCGGCGTAGACGTCCCACTTCCAGTCCTTGAAGCCGACGTCGCCGCGCAGGCCGGCGACGAGCTGGTAGGTCTCGTAGGTGTTGTTGGACAGGCGCCCGCCGACCTCGGTGAAGGCGCGGCGCGGATAGAAGGCGGCGGTCGGGTTGGCGCGCGAGTCCAGCAGCGCCTTGAGGTCGGCCGGGATGAACGGGTTGGTGGTCGGCACGACGATGTCGGGGCCGGGGAAGGCGCCGTCCGAGGCCGAGGCCGGGCCGAGCTGGCGCGAGACGTCGTAGGTCGTGTAGCTGACCGTGCCGTAGGCCTCGATGCTGTCGGTCAGGTCGTAGCGGCCCGCGGCGTAGAGCGACCAGCGGTCCAGCGGCAGATTGAGGTAGCGGTAGTCGGCGCTGTTGAAGGTGTAGCTGCTGGCCGAGAAGCCGGGCATCTGCTCGCCGCGATAGTTGCGGACCGGAGAGGTCGAGAACAGCGTGCCGTCGGCGTTGAACGACAGGTTGGCGCCGCGGGCGACGCTGCCCGGGGCCAGGCCGTACTTGGCGAAGACCGCGTCCATCGCCGCCTGGGTCGGCAGGTTGGCGGCGCCGCCGGCGTTGGACGACGGATCGAAGCGGCCGTCGGGAATGGTCGCCGCGCCGGACGGCGTCAGACCGGTGGTCAGCACCGAATAGCCGATCGCCGCCCAATCGCGGTCGGAGGCCACCAGGCCCTCGCGGCGGTCATAGCTGACGCCGGCGGAGATGTTGCCGCGGCCGTCGGCGAAGTTGTGGCCGTAGCCGATCGAGAAGCTCTGCTGGCCGGCGTCGTTCTCGTCGGCAGCGCCCAGCTGGGCGTCGATGACCAGGCCTTCGAAGTCCTTCTTGAGCTTGAAGTTCACGACCCCGGCGATGGCGTCCGAACCGTAGACCGCCGAGGCGCCGCCGGTGATGGTTTCGACGCTGTCGACCAGGAAGGTCGGAATGGTGTTCAGGTCGACCACGGCGTTGGGGTTGCCGGCGACCATCCGGCGGCCGTCGACCAGCACCAGGGTGCGCGTCGGTCCGAGGCCGCGGAGGTTGGCGTAGGCCTGGCCCGGGGTGGAGACGAAGTTGGTGGTGTTGGTGCCCGCACCGTTCGACGGCACGAACTGCGGCAGCTGGTTCAGGGTGTTTTCGACCGTGACCATGCCGGCCTGGGTGATGCGTTCCTGGCCCAGGGTGACGATCGGGCTTTCGGACACGTAGTCCTGGCGCGCGATGCGCGAGCCGGTGATGACGACTTCGGAGACTTCGGTGTCCTGGGCGGCGGCGGGCGCAGCGTAGATGGCCATGACGCTGGCCAGGGCGCTTGCACAGAGCAAGCCGGAACGCTTGGAGATCATTTCCCCCCTCGGGATTTGGCGCGATTCCACCCTCGCGGGTGTTCGGTCAGGATTCTATGAGATCGCCCCCGGCGACGCCATGGCGCCGAAGCCACAGATGACGTTTCGGTGAAGGCTTCCGGATGGGAAGGTTTCCGAGCCGGGCTTGCACTTTCCGGCCGACGGCGCGCGTGGCACACCGGCGGCGTAGATTGCGAGTGAGGACGGCGATGGCGGCGGACGGCGGCGGGAACGGCAGGCGACTGGCGCCTGAACTGATCGGGCGGACCGTGGCGCTGGCGATGGTGGCGGGAGCGATCTTCGTCGCGCCGCCGGCCAAGTTCTGGCTGGCCGGGGCCGGGTGCGCGCTCGCCGCGGCGGTGTTCCTGATCCAGGCGGTGACCGGGCGGCCGGTGCGGCGGGCGCGATGGCTGAACCTGGTGTTTGGCCTGATCTTCGCGGCGACCGCGATCTGGCTGGTGTTTCTGCAGCCCTGAGGCGGCGACGCTCCACCAGAGGAGCGAGGTCGCGGGGACGCCGAAGCGCCCCCGCGCCGGGTCTTAGCTGACCAGTTCTTCGCGGATGGTCTTGCGAGCGGCCCAGAACAGGCCGAACGCGACGAAGCCGAAGCAGGTCGACAGCATCAGCGCCCAACGCACGCCCTGGGCCGAACCCAGGCCGACGCCGTTGCTCATGATGTCGGACAGGATGCCGACCGCCAGCGGGCCGAGGCCCAGGCCGATCAGGTTGATCGTGAACAGCAGGATGGCCGAGGTGGTGGCGCGCATGTGCGGCGGCACAATCGACTGGCCGATGGCGTAGACCGGGCCGTACCAGAGCGAGCCGAGCAGGCCGTTGATCACCAGGATCCACAGAGCGACCGAGGCGGACGGAACGCTGACGGCGACGATGTAGATCGGCACGGCCAGCAGCGAGGCGATGGCCGGGACCGACACGTAGCCGCGCAGGTCCTTCTTGGCGTAGCGATCGGCGATCTGGCCTCCGAGATAGGCCGAGATGGCGCCGGCGGTGCCGCCCATGAGGCCGAGCGCGAGGCCCAGGAAGCCGATGGACTGGAGGTTGAACATCGACGCCAGGCCCGAGACTTCCTCGCCGTGCACGCGCAGGAAGAACGAGGCGGTGAACGGGGCGTGGCCGTAGCCGATGAAGGCCTTGATGGCGGCGCCGAGGGCGATGAGCCAGAAGGTCTTCTTGGTGCCGAGGTACTTCAGGGTCTCGCCGAAGGTGGCCTGGGTCGCCTGGATAGCGGCCGAGTGCTGGGCGATCTGCTTGCGCGGCTCCTTCAGGGTGAACCAGCAGAGCAGGGCGAAGAGGATGCCCGGCGCGCCCGCGACGAAGAAGGCCACCCGCCAGCCGTAGGCGTCGGCGATCAGGCCGCCCATCACCAGGCCGAGCAGACCGCCGAGCGGCGTGCCCATCGAATAGAAGGCCAGGGCCGAGGCGCGCTTTTCCTTCGGCACGTAGTCGGCGATCAGCGAGTGGGCCGGCGGGGTGCAGCCGGCCTCGCCGACGCCGACGCCGATCCGGAACAGAACCAGTTGTGCGAAGTTCTGAGCCAAGCCGGACAGGGCGGTGAAGCCGGACCAGACGGCGACGGCGGTGCCGATGATGATCGGGCGGTTCTTGCGCTCGGCCATGCGGGCGATCGGAATGCCCAGGACGGTGTAGAAGATGGCGAAGGCCAGGCCGCTCATCAGGCCGAGCTGCCAGTCGTGGAGGCCCAGGTCGTTCTTGATCGGCTCGGCCAGGATGTTGACGACGGCGCGATCCAGGAAGTTGACGATGTAGATCCCCAGAAGGAGGAACATCGCATACCGGGTATAAGAGGCCGAGTATGGCTGAGCGCTGGCCGCGGGCGCGGCCGGCGGAGCGGTCGAGTCAACCGACGGCGCGACGGTCTCGGTCATGAAAGGCGTTTCCTGCAAAAAATTGGGAACTGAAATCTTATTGTTGGGGCCACTCTAGACGAGGAGCCCGGGGCTTGGGCAATAGGCTGACGTAACGAAATGGAGCGGCCTATGGAACTGGTTGTCGGAACAAAACGCTGGTCGACGTGGTCGCTGCGGCCCTGGCTGGCCCTCAAGCACACCGGCGCGACCTTTACCGAGACGCTGGTCGGCCTGCGCCAGGACGAAGGACGGACCGAGGCGGCGATCCTGCCCCACTCGCCGTCGGGCCTGGTGCCGGCGTTGAAGGACGGGGGCCTTACGGTCTGGGATTCCCTGGCGATCTGCGAATACCTGGCCGAAAAATTTCCGGCGGCGAAGCTGTGGCCGGACGACCCGGCGATGCGCGCCATGGCCCGCGCGGCGGCGGCGGAAATGCACTCCGGCTTCCAGTCGCTGCGTGGCGAATGCCCGATGGCGCTGGAGGCCGAACCGAAGGTGACGAGCCTGTCGGAGGCCACCCAGAAGAACGTGCGCCGTATCGTCGCGCTGTGGTCGGACCTGCTGGGCCGTTCGGGCGGACCGTTCCTGGCCGGCGAGTGGTCGATCGCCGATGCGTTCTACACCCCGGTAGCGACGCGGTTCCGGACCTATGGCGTGCACCTGTCGGACTATGGCGACGACGGGAGCTGCGGGGCCTATGCGACGCGGCTGCTGGCGACGCCCGAGTTCCGCGAATGGGAAGCGGCGGCGCGGGCGGAGACGTGAGGGTGACCGGCGGCCGGGCGCGCAACCTGCTGGCGCTGTTGGCGGCGGCGCTGCTGCTGGCGAGCTGTTCGCAGAACACGCAGACCGGGCGCAGCCAGTTCGCCGTCGTGCCGGACGAGGCGCTGACCCAGATGGCCGACCAGGCGTGGGGCGACCTGCGGGCACAGACCCCGGTCGCCGCCGACCCGGCCGCGCAGGCGCGGCTGGAGAAGATCGGTTGGAAGATCGTCGAGGCCAGCGGCCGCACGGACCTGGCCTGGGAGTTCGTGGTCTTCGACCGGCCCGAGATCAACGCCTTCGTCCTGCCCAACGGCAAGGTGGGAGCGTTCAAGGGGCTGCTGGACTTCGTGCAGGACGACGACGAGCTGGCCGGGGTGCTGGGGCACGAGGTCGGCCATGTGCTGGCGCGCCATCCGTCCGAGCGGGTCAGCCAGCAGATGGCGGTCGAGGTGGGCGTCAACGTGCTGCAGGCGATCCTGGCCAATGGCGAGTACGCCGAACACGCCGGGGAGGTCGCGGGCGCCTTGGGCATGGGGGCGATGTACGGGGTGATCCTGCCGTATTCGCGCAATCACGAGCTGGAGGCCGACCGCGTCGGGGTCGAGCTGGCGCAGCGGGCCGGCATGGATCCGGCCGGAGCGGTGCGTTTCTTCGAGCGGATGGCGGCCGAGAGCGGGAAGCGGCCGCAGCCGCCGGAGGTGCTGTCGACCCACCCGGCCGACGGGCCGCGGCTGGCGGCGCTGCGCGAGGCGGTGGCCGCCCTGCCGGAGGGGTAGCGAAGGCTAGATGGCGGAGGCGGCGCTGACGCCGTCGTGGAACAGGGCGACGGCGGCGAACTCCGCCGCGGCCTGGCTGGGCTCCACGCCGCCGGCGACCAGTTCGCCCTCGACGTCGAACACCCGCCAGCGCCAGCCGTCGTCGGCCGGATCGATCGCGTAAGCCAGATCGCCCATGCGTCCCTCCTGGCGTCCCGGATCGGGACCACGGGAGGGAGTTAAGCAAGTCGGACGCCAAAGGTTCCGCGGGCTGAGCGGCGCGCTTGCGGACGGCGCGCGATCACGTGTACCGAGCGATCGGCGCCCCCTTGGCGGAATGGTAGACGCAGAGGACTTAAAATCCTTTGCCGTAAGGCGTCCCGGTTCGAGTCCGGGAGGGGGCACCAACTAGAGCAGCAGGCCGTAGCTGGCGTACTCGGCTTCGATCTTGGGGCGCAGTTTTCGGGCGGCGGCGATATCGGCGTCGCCTTCGGCTTTCTGGCCCAGGCGCAGTTTGATCACGCCGCGCAGGTAGAGCGTTTCCGCCGAGGCTGGGAACAGCGCCAGAGCGGCGTCAGCGTCAGCGAGCGCCTTTGCGAGATCGCCGCGCCGAAGGTGCGCGAAGGCGCGGCTGTCGAGGGGCATGAAGTTGTCGGGCTCGGCGCTGATCGCCTTGGTGCAGAGATTGACGGCGCGCTCCAGATCACGGTTCGCCTCCCCGCGAATCCAGCAGGCCGAGTTGAGCGCATAGACGTCGTCGGGCGCGAGTTTCACCGCCCGGTCGGCCTCGGCGAGCGCTTTGGCCCAGTCCTGCTGAACAGCGTAGACCTTGGCTCGCGCCATCGGAATCGACGCCGACTTCGGAAGCGCCTTTTCGGCCTCGGCGATGTCTGCGAACGCCAGATCGTACTGCTTCTGTCCTCCGAAGAAGGAGGCGCGATCCAACAACAACTCCGCATCGCCCTGTAGTTCCACCGCGCGATCAAGGTCGGCGCGCGCTCCGACCACGTCGTCGGACTGGTAGCGCAGCCAGCCGCGCGAGCGATAGGTGTAGGGATCTGTCGCATCGAGGGCGATGGCGCGGTCGAGATCGGCTCTGGACGCCGCCAGATCGCCGCGATCCTGAGCCAGGCGTGCGCGCCCGATCAGCGCCGGCACAAAGTCGGCCTGCTTGGCCAGGGCGCGGTCGTAGCTGGCTTGAGCGTCGTCCAGGCGGTTTGCGTCGAGCAGGAAGTCACCCCGCATCACCAGCGCCTTGGGCGCTCCGTCCGATCGCCTCACCGCCTCGTCGAGATCGGCCAGGGCGCCGGTGTCGTCGTCCATCATCTGGCGAACGGCGGCCCGATCGAGCCGGTGATCGAGGTCGTCGGGTTCCAGTTCGATGGCGCGCGAGTAGTCGGCCAGTGAGCCGGCCATGTCGCCCGTCGCGGCGCGCAATTGGCCGCGCATCGACAGATAATGGCCGCTGTTCGGTTCAATCTTGATCGCGCGGCCAATGTCGGCGAGGGCCAACTTGTGGTCATCCATGGCGTTCAGGACGATGGCGCGAATGTAGTAGGAGCCGGCGTAGTTGGGGCTCAGGCGAGCGGCGGTGCTGGCGTCGGCGAGGGCCCGGTCGTTCAGACCCATCTCGACAAAGAGTATCGCTCGCAGGTTGAGCGCGGCCGCGCGGAATTCGTCATCGAGGTTGTCGGCGAGGAGCTCGTTGCAGGCGTTCAGGCGCGCTTCGACCGCCTCTCCGCCCTTGCCCATGCAGGCCTGAACGACCGGGTCGGGCTTTTCCTCCTCAGTCTGCGCCGCGGCTGCGCCCGTCAGGGCCAAGGCCATGACGCCGGCGAGGAGAAGAGACTTACGGATCATGGCGGGCGCCCCCCAAGGCGGTGTTCGTTGAAGCGTAGCTGTAGCGGATTTTCAGAAGAGGCCCAGCGCCCGGAAACTGGCGGTCCCGTCCCGGCCGACGACCAGGTGGTCGTGGACGGCGATGCGCAGGGCGCGGGCGGCGTCGACGACTTCCTTGGTCATGGCGATGTCGGCCTGGGACGGGGTCGGATCGCCGGACGGATGGTTGTGCACCAGGATCACGGCGCTGGCCGACAGCTCCAGCGCCCGACGCACGACCTCGCGCGGATAGACGGGGGCATGATCGACGGTGCCATGGTTCATCACCTCGTCGGCGATGAGCTGGTTTTTCTTGTCGAGGAAGAGGACGCGGAACTGCTCGCGCGGAGCGTGGGCGAGGCCGAGCTTCACATAGTCGAGCAACTGGCTCCACGAGGAGATCACCGGCCGCTTGCCGACCGCCGCGCGCCCGACCCGCAGGCCCACCTCGGCTAGCAGCTTGAGGTCGAAGGCGACGGCCTCGCCGACGCCGGGAACGCTGCGCAGCTCTGCCGGCGAGGCGGCCAGCACCCCGGCGAGCGAGCCGAACCGGGTCAGCAGCGCCTTGGCCAGCGGCTTGACGTCGCCGCGCGGGATGGAGCGGAACAGCTGCAGCTCAAGCAGTTCGTAGTCGGGCAGGGCGGCGAGTTCGCGGCCGGCGCGCTCGCGCAGCCGCTCGCGGTGGCCGTGGAAATGCGGCCGCGGCGCTTTGACCGGACGCGTCGGCGCAGCCGACCAAAGGTCAGGCTGCGGGGCCTCGGCAAGGTGGCGCGATCCGTCCATGCCGAACACTGTTCGTCATTTGTTCGAGCTTGGCAAGGGGCGTGCGTCGGCGGGACTTCGCAACCCTGCCGCGCGCTTGTCAGTCCGCCTGGACCGGCGGCTTGAAGAGGCTGGCCGGCGAGGCGGTGAAGATCTCGTAGCCGTCGTCGGTGACCCCGATCGAGTGCTCGCACTGGGCCGAGAGCGACTTGTCGCGGGTGACCGCCGTCCAGCCATCGGCGAGCAGCTTCACCTGGTACTTGCCGAGGTTCACCATCGGCTCGATCGTGAAGAACATGCCCGGGGCCAGCACCTCGCCGGTACCCTTCTGGCCGAAGTGCAGGATGTTCGGGGCGTCGTGGAACACCTTGCCCAGGCCGTGACCGCAGAAGTCGCGGACCACCGAGCAGCGCATCGATTCCACGTATTGCTGGATGGCGTGGCCGATGTCGCCGGTGCGGGCTCCCGGTTTGACCTGGTCGAGGCCGCGCTGCAGCGCCTCGTAGGTGATGTCGATCAGGCGCTTGGAGCGCGGGGCGATCGGGCCGACGCCGTACATGCGGCTGGTGTCGCCGTGCCAGCCGTCGACGATGACGGTGACGTCGATGTTGACGATGTCGCCGTCGCGCAGGACCCGCTCGCCCGGGATGCCGTGGCAGACGATGTGGTTGGGCGAGATGCAGGTGGTCTTGCCGTAGCCGCGATAGAACAGGCAGGCCGGGACGGCGCCATGGTCGAGGATGAACTCACGCGCCAGGTCGTCGAGCTTTTCCGTCACCGCGCCCGGAACGACGTGCGGGGTCAGCATGTCGAGGCACTCGGCGGCCAGCTTGCCGGCGGCGCGCATGCCCTCGAAGCCTTCGGGCCCGTGGATGCGGATCTGGCCCGTGCGATGCGCTGCTTCGAGGACGTCGGTCATGGCGGTGTTCTTTCGGCTTCCGTGAGCGTCGCGTCTCGCCGCGAAGCGGGCGGGCGATGGCGATGGTGCTGGGGCTTATATCGCAATCATAGCACAGGAGTTCCACCCCGGCCCGCGCCGCAATGGCGCCGCCACCATGTCGAGTGGGGCGCTGTGGAACGCTCCTTGTACGTGCGAAACCTGTAGTTCAGTATATGGATCATTCTGGGACGGCAGGGCTAGTTGGATGAGTTCGCGAGTAGATGAGGTTGATTGGCGTCCAGATACGGTCGCGGTTGGCCCGGGCGATTTTGAGTTTCAGCTCAAAAAGAGCTGGCGCCAGACGCTGCTGCTCTTCGCCCTGACTGTCCTGTTTCCGACGGCGCTGATCTATGTTCTGAGCAAGCGGTTCGGATTCACAGTCTCGGTTATCAATCTTGACCTGTTGGCGCTGTGTGTGATCTCCGCGCTGATCGCGCGCAAGTTTCCGCGAACCGCCGCGGCCGTCGCCGCCTTGGGCGTCGGCGTGATCGTCGGGCTGCAGGTGCTGCTGGCGGTCGGGCTGGTCTACATCGACGATCCTGCGCTGATCGGCGAATATCTTCAGTTTGCGGCGCACTGGCCTTGGGGCCTGATCGCGACGTGGGGGGCGGTCGGCATGGCCGCGGTTGGGCTGCTGTTCCTGTCCCTTCGCAAAGTAAAAATGACCCAGGTGCGCGCAAAGCCGGCGCTGGTGTTGCTTGTGGCGCTTCTAGCCATCGACCTTGTCGGGCGAACCGAACTCGGCTTCTCGCTGATCAAAATCAATCCGACCACCAGCACCGCAGCTCGTTCTCTCGGGGTCCTGAAGAGCTGGGCGCGGAACCCCGGGTTCACCCACGTCACGCACCCGGGCCAGTCGATGGCGGGGCGATTGACCAATGGGGCTCCGATCCCGGACAAGATCCTCTCGATTTCGGTCGAAGCGTTCGGCTTGGCCAACGACCAGGCGTTCAACAACGACATCGCCCGGCCGTTGGAGCAGCGCCTGGGCGGTCTCTACGCCATCGAACGAGGCAGCCATCCGTATAAGGGAGCGACTCTGGCCGGCGAGCTGCGCGAACTGTGCGGCCTGCGGATCACTGGCACGCCGACGCAAGCCGCGGCGAACAAGATCAGCCCGAGTTGCCTCCCCGCGCTGCTGGACAAGATGGGTTACAAGACGACGGCAATGCACGGCAATTCGCGGTTTTTCTACAACCGCAGCGTGCTGTACTCAGCGCTCGGCTTTCAGAAGGCGTATTTCTACGAAGACTTCTCGGCCCAGGGCGCGAAGGCCTGCAACACGCGCTCGTTCTCGGGCACTTGCGACAACGAGGTCCTGCAGGTGGCGATGAAGTCCCTTGAGCGCGGGCCCAAGGCGTTCGTCCACGTCATGACGCTGGAGACGCACTTTCCGCTGACCGCCGTCACGCCCCAGGACAAGGCGTGCAACGCGGGAGCGGACTCTGAAGCGCGCGCACTCTGCGTCTACAAGAACAGCTTTAGCCGAACCATGGAGACCATCGCCTCGTCGATCGAGAGCGCCAAGGTCCAGCCCGACGTCGTCTACATCTATGGGGATCATGCTCCGCCGTACGTGGTCGCGCAGGAACGGGCCTTCTTTGATCGCCACAATGTGCCGGTCATCGTCTTGCGTCGTTTGGACGGGCGCGCGGGATGACGCGCCCGCTCCGCCATGCGCCGGGATTGGTGGGGCAGGCCGAGTTGCTGCGCGCGCCGCTTAAGGCGCAGCCCAAAGCGGTCTTCGTCGTCAATCCAAAGGCCGGCGACGGGCCAGGGAAGTTTGTCCGGCTCCTGGAGCGCCGACTGCCGCCTGCGGCGCTTCGATACGACGTCGCCATGACCACGGCGGCGGGGGACGGCGAGCGTATTGCGGCGAACGCCGCGGCCGCGGGCTATGACATCGTTGTGGCGGTGGGCGGCGACGGCACGGTCAACGAGGTCGCTCGCGGCCTGCTGCGGGACCCCCGGGCGGCGCTGGCGATCATACCGACGGGTTCAGGCAACGGAGCGGCGCGCCATCTTGGTATTCCACTCGGCGTGTCGGGCGCCTTGAAGGTTCTCAATCGCCCGACTGCGACGAGAATAGACGTCGGGCTGATCAACGGGCACCCCTTCCTCTGCACAGCGGGCCTTGGCTTCGATGCGCATGTCAGCAAGCATTTCGCGCGCTCGAAGACCCGCGGGATGGCGACCTACGCCAGGATCGCCCTTCAAGAATACAGTGGCTTCCGATCCAAGCCGATCCGGCTGCATCTCGACGGGCAGGGGATCGACCACGACTGCTATGTGCTGGCGTTCGCCAACGCGGCCCAATACGGCAACAATGTCTTCATCGCACCGCTGGCTGACGTGGCTGACGGGCTACTGGACCTGTGCCTGATTGAGGACATGCCCATTCGCAGAGCTTTGCGGGTGGCCTATGGGCTTGCGGCGGGCGATCTGCCGAAGTCCCGGGCGGCGATTTACTACAAGGCCAGCCAGACCGTCGTGACGGCGCAAGAGCCGATCGGCTTCCACGTCGACGGCGACTACATGGGCGAGAGCGACCGTTTTGAGGTCTCTGTCTCGCCGCTCGCGCTCCGCGTCTGCGTGTGAGGGCTAGCGGCGCCAGGTAAGAGGCCGTGCGATCCGCACCCCATTTGTAGTGACGTTGCAGCCGTAAATCAGCACCTCGACCCCTGATGTGGCCGCCTGATCGAGGGCGGCCGCGAATGCAGGGTCGAGGTCGCGGCAGGCCGAGAAACTGAGGCAGTCGTCTCGCTGGACGACGAACAGGACGACGGCGCGGTCGCCCTGTGCGGCCATGGCTTCCAATTCGCGCAAGTGCTTCGATGATCGCGCCGCCACGCAATCCGGAAATTCGGCGAGTCCGGGGGAGCGCATGAGGTGGACATTCTTCACTTCGAGCCAGCAGGCCGGTCGTCCCTCGTGCTCGAGCAGGAAGTCGACCCGCGAGGCCGCGCCGTACTTCACCTCGCGCCGGTGGACGGCGTAGCCGGCGACCTCGGGGATCGCGTCGGCGGCCAGGGCCTCGGCGACCAGGCGGTTGGGGTGCATGGTGTTGACCCCGACCAGGCCGCCGTCGGCCTCGACCAGCTCCAGGGTGTGAGCGAGCTTGCGCTTGGGGTCGTCCGACTTCGACAGCCAGACCGGCAGGCCCGGAACGTTCAAGCCGAGCATCGCCCCCGGATTGGGGCAGTGGGCGGTCACCGGAGTTCCGTCGTCGAGCACGACGTCGGCGAAGAAGCGCTTGTAGCGGCTGACGAGCTGGCCGCGGACCAGGGGCTGGGCGAATTCCAATGGGCGTTCCTTGAGCGGGTCGAACAGGCCGTGGCTAGCATCTGAGCGGCGTGCTGCGCAAAGCGGCGGGCGCATGACAGGTTGTGCGCGCCTGCGCGGGCCTCTAGTCAGGTGCGACACAATGGCGGGCGTTGCGGAGGTGCGTATGGCGGGTTCGACGGACGGCCGGGTGACCGCAGCGGTGCTGATCATCGGCGACGAGATCCTGTCGGGGCGCACGCAGGACACCAATCTGCGCGACATCGCCCGGTATCTGGGCGTGCTGGGCGTCGACCTGGCCGAGGCGCGGACCGTGCCGGACGTGCAGGACGAGATCGTCGCGGCGCTGAACGCCTTGCGCGAGCGCTACGATTATGTGCTGACCACCGGCGGCATCGGCCCGACTCATGACGACATCACCGCCGACGCGGTGGCCGCGGCCTTCGGCGTCGAGCTGATCGAGCATCCCGAGATCATCGCCATGATGACCGCCCGCTGGGGCGTGGAGCTGAACGCCGCGCGCCGGCGGATGGCGCGGGTGCCGGTCGGCGGAGAGCTGGTCAAGAACCCGGTGCAGGGGCCGCCCGGCTTCACCATCGGCAACGTCTTCGTGCTGGCCGGCGTGCCGACGATCATGCGCGGCATGCTGGAGGACGTGGGCTGGCGCCTGCGCGGCGGCGCGGTCACCGTGGCGCGCACGGTGCGGGTCGAGGGGTCGGGCGAGGGGGTGATCGCCGCGCCGCTGGAGGCGGTGGCCAAGGCCCATCCGGACATGTCGCTGGGCAGCTATCCGTTCTTCGGCGACGGCGGCTACGGGTCGAACCTGGTGCTGCGCAGCCGTGATCCCGAGGAGCTGGCGCGGGCGCTGGACGAACTGGTGGCGGCGTTGCGCGAGGCCGGCGTCACCGACGTGCGCGAAGTCGAGAACGCCTAGCGATCCGCTGATCTTTGATGAACCAGCCGGCGAGCGGCTGGTTCATCGCTCATCTGTAAGCCGGGCGAACCAACTTGCCGACGACCTACTTCCAGCCCGGGATGGGTATGGAGGCGATAGCCACCACTTTGTGTGGCCAAGCTTGCGTAACAGTGTTCTGCCTGTTTTATGCTGGCGGCGACGTCGGCGACGTCGGCGACGTCGGCGACGTCGGCGACGAGAGGCGCGGGGCGACCGCATTTGCGATCGTCTCGGCGTGGTCGCTTTCAAGATCTTGGCGTCATGCCGGTCCGCGGGACCAGGCCAATAGTGACTTTAGCTTGCTCGGAGTTCTGATGTCAGTGGTGTGTTAGGGTGAGGACCAGTACTGCGCGGCCGCCTGCCTTGTCTCAACTGAGGTAGAGCAGAGGTCGGGCGCAGTCAGCCCTCGCGCGCCGGACGGTTGTTGGCGAGGGTGTTCCTTGAACCAAATCCGCGAAAGCGCCCGACTGCCGTCGAGCAGGCGCGAAAAGCAGCACCTCGTTCTGAGTCCGAATGAAGAACGCTATGTGCTGGCCGAGACGCTCACGCCGCACATCTATATCCTGCCGTTCACCTACCGCATTCGTGGCCGCCTGGACGTCGCGAAGCTCGAAGAAGCGCTGCAGTATGTCTGCGACCGTCACGAAACCATGCGCCAAGGGTTCGAGCCGGGCGCCGACGGGCGGTTCGAGAAGTATGTCGAAGCGGCCGGCGATGCATCGTTGCTCTACGTCGACATGGCAGGCGCGGGCGCGGACGAAGTCCAGTCCCTGATCCATGAGCGCCTCTTCCGCAAACCGGATCTTACGCCGTGCTCCCTGCATACCTTCGTGCTCGTCCGTACCGGAGAAGACGAGCACGTCCTGAGTATTTCGCACCATCACAGCACCAGTGACGGTCAATCGATGCGGTTGTTCACGCGCGAGCTGTTCGACCGCTACAGCGGTGTGGAGGTCTCGGCCACGCCCGTGGATTTCAGCGCGCTTTGGGAAGGCGATTGGCGAAATTCGGAGCGATACGAGGCCGCCTCGGCCTTTTGGCGCAATTGCCTGAAGGACGTCGAGGAGCTGGTTCCCCTGCCCGAGGACCGCCCATCGGGCGGCAGCTCGGAAGAGCTAAGCGTCAGGCTGACGCTGCCGCCCGAGCTGATCGAGGCGACGGACGCGGCGGCCAAGGCGCTCGGCGTCTCGCAGTTCACGTTCTTCTATGCCGTCTGCGTGGTGTTCCTGGCGCGGTTGACCGGCGAGAAGCTGCTGTGCACGGCGTTTCAGAGCAACGGGCGGCGCCTATTCGACGACGCGGTCAACGTCACTGGCGCGTTCTCGAATGCGTTGGTGCTGGCGACGCCGCTTGAGGAGCAGCGGCCGTTCGCCGACCTGGCGCGCCGGTTGAAAGTCGATATCCGGGCGGCGATCGACAACGAGATCTGCCCCTACCACCACGTCATTCAGGACAGCGGCCTGCATCCGCGGTTCGGGATCAACTGGTATCCCTTGCTGCCCAAGCTGGTCGCCGAGGGGCTGAACGTCTCCGACGCCGACCTGTCGGATCGCCAAAGCGACTACGACCTCAACATCCGGTTCGTGCGCGGCGTCGACAGCTTTGAGGTGATCCTGTTCCACCATCTGGGCACGAGCCCTGAGCGCGTCCTCGACGGCGGCCGCCGGCTGTTGGAGCTTGCCGGGGCCTTCGCTCGCGATCCTGACCGGCCCATCGCCGATGTGCAGTCGAGGGACTTCGACTCGCAGGGCGTCCTGCCTGATGTCGCCGCCTCGCTTCCGGTCGCCGCCGGCGGCGTGTTGCACGCGCGGTTCCTGGAGGCGGCGAAGCGAACACCCGAGGCGATCGCCCTCGTGCAAGCGGGCGGCGCGACGACCTACGGCCAGCTGGAGGAGCGCAGCCTCGTCCTGGCGCGTAAACTCTGGCGCGCCGGTGTGCGCCCCGGCGACCGCGTGGGGATCGTGGCCGAGCGGACCTCGTCCCTCGTCTGGTCGATGCTGGCGGCCTCGCGCCTTGGGGCGACCTTTCTGGTCCTCGACAGCGGCTATCCGGAAGATCGGCTGCAAACCTTGGTCGGAATCGCGCGCCCCAAGGCGCTCCTGCACGTCGAGGGGCTCGACGAGCTCGCCCTGAATCTGGCTCGCCCCGACGATCTCATCGTGTTGGGTGCGGACGTGTCCCATGATCGGGCGGGGCCGGCCGTCGATGGCGAGAGCGATTGGCTGGATCGGGCCGATCCGGAGGCGCCGGCCTACTATCTCATCACCTCGGGAAGCACCGGGACGCCAAAATGCGTGGCGGTGTCGCACCAGCCCGTGCCGCACTTTGTCGAGTGGCAGGCGCGGACCTTCGAACTTGATGCGCGCGACCGCTTCACCATGCTTTCGGGGCTCGCGCACGACCCGCTGATGCGGGACATCTTCACGCCCCTCTCGTTGGGCGCGACGCTGCTGATCCCGGAACAGTCGGCGATTTCCGAGCCGGGAGAGCTGCCGCTGTGGTTTGCGCGGGAGCGGCCGACCGTCGCGCATCTGACCCCGAGCATGGGGCGTCTCCTCACCGCCCAGGGCAAGAAGCCGGTGCGCCTCGGGGATCTGCGCCTCTGCTTCTGGGGCGGGGAATTGCTCGCGCCGGGACTGATCGAGGCGGTCCGGAAGGTCGCCCCGTCGGCGGAGCATGTGAATTTCTACGGCTCGACGGAGACGCCGCAGGCTGCGTCCTACTTCCGCTGCGGCGAGGACCTGGACTGGAAGTATGCGCCGGTCGGCACGGGCAGCGACGGCTTCCAGGTGTTCGTCGTCGATGCCGACCGGCGGCAGGTCGGCGTCGGTGAGCTCGGCGAGATCGCGGTGCGGTCCAACTATCTTAGCCTGGGCTATGTCCGAGACGGCCGTGTCCTGGCGCCGGATGACCGGGGCGAGGACGTCTTCGGTCGGCGTAACATCTATTTCACCGGCGATCGCGGGTTCCATATGCCCGACGGCCGGGTGGTCCTGCTTGGCCGCCAGGACGACCAGATCAAGGTTCGGGGCTATCGGGTCGACCTGTCCGAAGTCACGGCCGCTTTGTGCGGCCTGGCCGGCGTTCGAGAAGGCGTCGCCCTGGCCGACGGTCCCGAAGGCGATCGCCGCATTCGCGCCTTCGTGGTCGACGAACGGGCGGGCGCCGATGGCGCCGGCGAACTGATGGCGCAACTGCGGCGGAAGCTGCCCAGCTACATGGTTCCGGCCGCCCTCGAGCGCCTGGACCGCCTGCCTCGGCTCCCCAACGGGAAGATCGACCGCAAGGCGCTGGAGGCGCGGCCGCAGGTCGCCGCTGTCGAGACCGCTCGCCCGAAGATGAGCGCAGCGGAATCCGAGCTCGCCGCCGCCTGGTCCAGCGTGCTGGGGCGACGTGACATCGGCCCGTCCGCATCTTTCGCTGACATTGGGGGCGACAGCCTCTCCTACGTGCAGGTCTATCTCGCGACGGAGGAGATCGTCGGCGTCGTGCCCGACGGTTGGCAATTCATGAGCATTCGCCAGATCGCCGCGTCCAAGCGCAAGGCGAAGGCGTTTCTGGGCGTGGTCGACACCAGCATGCTGGTGCGCGCGATTTCGATATTCCTTGTCGTCTGCGGCCACTTCCACGTGTTCACCTACAACGGCGGCGCGACGACGGCCCTGTTTCTGGTCTCGGGGTTCATGTTCGGCGGCCTGCAGTTGACCGAAACGCTCCAGCGCAACAGCGCCAAGCCGGTCCTCTCGCTCTTCCTTCGGCTGCTGGTTCCGGTGGCGCTCTTTTCCTACGCCCTGTTCGCGCTGAAGTTCGCGGTGGGGAAGGGGCCGAACCTATCGGTCCTGCTGTTCTATGGGAATTTCGCAGACTACGCCGTCTTGGAAGCGCCATACCGAGACGGTCACGAGATGTATCTTTGGTACATACACTGCGCGCTGCAGATGTTCGTGATGATGTATCTGGCGTTGCTTGCGATGAAGGCTGTAGGCGCGTTCGCCTGGGGGCGCTTCAAGGTGGCGATGGCGCTGTTCGCCTTTGCATGCCTTCTGCGTTTCGTCCTTCCAGGCTTGGTCGATCCCGACTTCTTCGTGAACGGCGCGCAGCCCATGGCCACGGTCAACCATCTGCCGACGACGCACTGGGCGACCTTCCTCTTGGGCGCGACCATAGCGAGTGTGGCCACGAAGACCGAGCGGGCGACGATCTTCATCGCCACCCTGATCTACACCGCGCTGAGCTATGTCTTCTTCAGCACCTCGAGTTGGGCGTTCTTGGGCGTGTTCGGCCTGATGCTGCTGTTCATGAGCCGCGTGTATGTCCCGAAGCTGGTGAGCCGGCTTGTGCTGATGCTCTCGGGCGGTTCGCTGTTCATTTATCTGACCCACTTCCAGTTCCGGTCGGTGTTCGAGGCGGTGGGCGTTCCCGAGTGGCCGTTGCTGTATGCGGTCGGCGCGATCGGCGGCGGGCTTGTGGTCTGGATGACGTGGCAGCGGATCAGCGTCGCGGTCACACGGTTTTTCGGCATGCGCCGGTCGGTCGATGCGGAGCCGGATGCTGTGATCTAGCTGGCCCGCAGCTCCCGCGCCGGCTTGCCGATGTCGTCGGGGCGAGCGGCGGGCGGGGCGGGCCGTCGCGGCGGCGCGATCATCTGGGGGCTGGATCGGGACGTCGTCCGGGTTCATCATCTGCAAGTTATTTTCGCGTAGCGACGTTCCGGGTTCGGCGGCTCTGCCGCCTGCGACCCTCGGTCTGGCCCGAATTGTGCAGGGGCGTGGCTGCTCGGAATTAACAGTATTGCTTAGGGGCTGGTGTCTTGCAGACTATCTACGATTGGGTCACGGTCGCGATCTTCGGCGCGTTGATCGTCCTGTTTCTGCACAGGTCGACAGCTCAGGAAGAGCCGAAAGACAACATCTATCAGTATCTGCCGGCGTGCGTTGGCTGCGCGCTGGCCAATTACGTCGGTAATGAGGGATATGGGGCGGCGGCCTTCGCGATCATTGTCGCGGTTCTGGCCTATGTTGCTTATGTCCTGAAGCCGTTCAACTTGAAGTTCTGACCGGACCTCACGGTCCGGGAGTATCCCCTTCGGTCGCGCAAGGCATGGGGCTGACGACGCGGCCAGACCAGACAGGCGGGGGCCGAACCGTTGAGTGCGTCAGAAATTGCCGCTCAGTCCGTCCCGCTCACGGCTACGTTCGCCGGACGCCTTGAGGAACACGGCCACGCCTTGGCGGTGGCCACCGACGACGGCGAGCGTCTCAGTTACATCGATCTTGCGGCCCGCGCCGACGATTTCGCCGCCAGCCTGCCGCCGGGGCGGCATCTTCTGCTGATCGAGGCGGCCAACGAACTGGCGCCGCTGGTCGCCTACATCGCGGCGCTGCGTCACGGGCATCCGGTGATCATGGCCGGAGACGGCGGCGCCGGACAGTTGCAGCGGACCATCGAGACCTATCGGCCAAGCATCCGCTTTCGCAAGGATGGCGCGCGCTGGCGCGTCGAGACCGGCCCGCGCGGCCCGCGGAACCTGCATCCTGACCTGGCGGTGCTGCTGTCGACCTCCGGCTCGACCGGTGCGGCCAAGCTGGTGCGCCTGGATCGCGGCGCGGTCGAAGCCAATGCGCAGTCGATCGGCGAGTATCTGGGCCTGACGTCCGACGACCGGGCGATCACCACCCTTCCGATCCACTACAGCTATGGCCTGTCGGTGGTGAATTCGCACCTGGCGGCGGGCGGCGCGATCCTGCTGACCGGCCGCTCGGTGGTCGATGACGCGTTCTGGGATTTCTTCGCGACCGAGGCGGCGACCTCGCTGGCCGGGGTCCCCTACACCTATGAGCTGTTCGAGCGCATCGGCCTGCGGCTCCGCGAGCTGCCTTCGCTGCGTACGATGACCCAGGCCGGCGGGCGCCTGCCGCCGGAGACGGCGCGGACCTACGCCGAATGGGCGCGAGGCGCGGGCGTGCGCTTCTTCGTCATGTACGGTCAGACCGAGGCGACGGCCCGGATGGCCTACGTCCCGCCCGAGTTGCTGTTGGACAATCCAGGCTGCATCGGGATGGCGATCCCGGGGGGTGCATTTCATCTCGTCGACGAGGTCGGCCGGGTCGTGGACGGTCCCGAGGCCCAGGGCGAGCTGGTGTATCGCGGCCCCAATGTGATGTCGGGCTACGCGCTGGCCGAGGCGGACTTGGCCAAGGGGCGCGAGCTTTCCGAGCTGCCGACCGGCGACCTGGCGATGCGCGACGCGCACGGTCTCTATCGGATCGTGGGACGCAAGACCCGGTTCTCCAAGCTATTCGGCCTGCGCATCAGCTTCGATGAGGTCGAGGATCGGCTGCGGCGGCAGGGCGTAAGCGCGATCGTCAGCGGAGACGATGAACTGCTGGCGGTGGGCGTGGTCGGCGCCGAGCCGCAGATGGTGGCCGAGGAACTGTCCGAGGCGTTGTCGCTGCCAGTCTCCGGCATCGTGGCGATCGGCTATGATGAACTGCCCACGCTGAGTTCGGGCAAGATGGACTATCAGGCGCTGCTGGCCGCGGCGCGGGCCGCGCCGGCGCGCCGGCCGCCGGCCCCGAGCAGCGGGAGCAGGGTCATCGAGGGCGCATTTCGCCACGCCTTCCCACGCGCGGTCATCACCCCGGCGGACAGCTTCGTCAGCCTGGGCGGCGACTCCCTCGGCTATGTCGCCCTGTCGCTCGAGATCGAGGGGCGTCTGGGCTTCCTGCCGGAGCGCTGGGAGGAGGCGAGCATCGCCGAACTGCAGGCGCTGGCCGACAAGGCTGTCACCCGCAGCCGCGGGGCCTTCAGCCTGCGCGGCATCGAGTCGGAGGTCGCCATCCGGGCGGCTGCGATCATCAGCGTGGTGATCTCGCACGCCTCTGCCTGGCCGATCGGCGGCAGCGCGCATGTGCTGCTGATGCTCTCAGGCTACAATTTGTCCCGCTATCAGGGCTCGCGCCTCAATGACGGCGGCGGGCGCTCGATGCTGGCCACCTTCTTTCAGCGGATCATCGCGCCCTACTACGTGATCCTCTGTCTCTACCTGATCTCCGAAAAGACCTTCGACCTGCCGTCGCTGCTGTTGGTGAGCAACTTCTTCGGCCGCTTCGGCAGCTTCCTGGAGCCGTACTGGTTCCTGGAGGTGCTGTTCCAATGCATGGTGGTCCTCGCATTGCTGTTCGCCATCGGGCCGGTGCGCCGGTTCGCGGTGCGACGGCCTTGGGATTTCGGTCTGGCGTTGCTGGCCGCGGCGCTGGCCGTGCGGGTGATCGCCTCCCTGATCCTGCCGCACGAGCACCTGCTGGAGCGGACCCCCGACAGCGTCTTCTACCTGTTGGCGTTCGGCTGGTGCCTGCACCGGGCCACGACCACGCCGCACAAGCTGCTGCTGACCCTGGCGTGCCTCCTGATCGCGGGGCTGCAGTACGCAGGTCCTCAGGTGGTCTGGGAGCATTTCCAGCGCCCCGCCAACGTGACCCACGCGCTGTGGTTCGCCGCGGCGGCCGGGCTGATCTTGTGGGCGCCGCGGGTCATCCTGCCCAACCTGCTCCACGGCCTCGTCGGCCTCATTGCGGCGGCGAGCTTCTACATCTACCTGACCCATGGCGTGCCGGTGCACGCCTTCCTGTATGTGCTGCACGTCCACAACGTCCCGCTGATCCTGGCGGTGTCGCTGGTGCTGGGCGTAGCGGCCTACAAGATTTCGGAGAAAGTGTCGGAGCGGCTGGTCCGGGCCCACCCGGGGCAGCAGCGAGAAGTTGTTCAGTAGTGCTTTCCGAACAGAGCTGGCGATTAACGTTGACTCAACTCGGGCCGGTTTAAGATTTCGCCACAATCGGCGTGTTTACGGGTGGCGGGTTCAAACCTGCGGTCGTAGACCGTCGATATCGCAGATGCACCGCAGCATGCGTGCTTGGAGGCGCCGTGAGTTGGATCAATAACATGATGGCGCGCTCTTTCGGGCGTAAGCCGAAAGCCGCCACGAACCCCCAGCCGAACCTCGTCTTCGCCGCGCCGCCGACGCCGCGCGAGGGCGTGCAGATCAAAAAGCAGCCTGACTCGGCCTTTCCGCGCTTCCAGTCCATGGCCGGCGACCAACTGAGCCCGCGCCTCAACGACCGCTTCGCCAGCGCGCGCATCAAGCTGCGCAGCGCGTTCACGCCCTCCCAGCCGATCACCGACCGCCGGATGTTCGCCGGTCGCCTGGACGTGCTGACGACGCTCATCCGTTCGATCGAGGACCAGCGCGTCCACGTGATCATGTACGGCGAGCGGGGCATCGGTAAGACCTCGCTGGTGCACGTCCTGACCCAGGCGGCCGAAGAGGCCCGCTACATCGTGGTCTATTGCTCCTGCGGGGCCGGATCGACCTTCGACGAGATTTTCCGCGCCGTCGCCGCCGACATTCCGCTGCTGTTCCACAGCGGCTTTGCGCCGACCACCAACGAGGCCGAGCGCGGGGGCACCCTGGCCGACCTGCTGCCGGCCACGACCCTCACGCCGCGCCTGGTCGCCGACCTGTTCGCCAAGCTGACCGGCACCCGCGTGCTGGTGGTGCTGGACGAATTCGACGTCTGCGACTCTCCGGAATTCCGCCGCAACATCGCCGAGCTGATCAAGAACCTGTCGGACCGCTCGATCCGCACCCAATTGGTGATCGCCGGCGTCGCCGCCGACCTGACAGAGCTGGTCGAACACATCCCGTCGATCCGCCGCAACATCTTCGCCCTGCAGGTGCCGAAGATGAGCGCCACCGAGGTCAACCACCTGGTTGAGAACGGCGAGGAACTGAGCGGCCTGACCTATGACAAGTCGGCCACCGACTTCATCGTCTTCGTCGCCAACGGATCGCCCTACTTCGCCAGCCTGCTGAGCCACCATTCGGGCCTGGCCGCCATCGACAAGGGACGCACGAACGTCACGGTCGAGGACGTGTCGCAGGCCGTGGATCAGGCGCTGACCGAATTCCGCGGCCGGATCTCCAAGCATTCGCTGGTGCAGATCGACCAGGCGGCCAAGAGCGGCGTGCGCCACGTGCTGGGCGTGATGGCCGGCGCGGCGATCTTCAACAACGGCCGGTTCGACGACCGCGACGTGGACGCGCTCTATCCGAGCGTGGCCAACGCTTCGAGCTTCAAGACGACGCTCGAGGAGCTGGCGGCCAAGCACGTGCTGCTGGAGGCCCACGACGACGAGTTCGGCCGCGGCTATCGTTTCGCCGAAGAGGCCGTGCTGCCCTATCTGTGGATCCTGGCCGCGCAGCAGCGCTTCCTGGAAAACCGCAAGGCGAGCGCCCCGGTCGACAAGCCCGTGGTCCCGACCACCGACAAGGCGCCGGCTGCGGACAAGCCCGCCGAGAAGGCGACCTCGGCCGCCGTCGTCACCCCCAGGGCCGCCGGTCGGCCCTGATCGGGAACCGAAAGGGTCGCTGGCCCTTTCGCCAAGGGCGGCGCAGGCGGTATGGAGTAGCCTTCGACGCCAGCGATCTCTGGGGGAGTAGGTTTTGCGCATTCTTGTCACCGGCGGCGCCGGCTTCATCGGCTCGGCCCTGATCCGGCATCTGATCGCCGAAACCGAGCACGAGGTGCTGAACCTCGACAAGCTGACCTATGCCGGGGACGAGCGTTCGCTGGACGGCGTGGCGGGCAACAACCGCTATTCGTTCCGCAAGGTCGATGTCGCCGACGGCGGTGCGGTGCGCGCGGCCCTGCGCGACTTCCGCCCGCACGTGGTGACCCATCTGGCGGCGGAATCGCATGTCGACCGTTCGATCGACGGTCCGGCCGAGTTCATCCAGACCAATATCATCGGCACCTTCGTGATGCTGTCCGAGGTGCTGGCCTACTGGCGCGGCCTGGACGAGGCGGCCCAGGACGGCTTCCGCTTCCACCACATCTCGACCGACGAGGTGTTCGGATCGCTGGGCGACACCGGCTTCTTCACCGAGACGACGGCCTACGACCCGCGTTCGCCCTATTCGGCCTCGAAGGCCTCGTCGGACCACCTGGTGCGGGCCTGGCACCACACCTACGGCCTGCCGGTGCTGGTCACCAACTGCTCGAACAACTACGGCCCGTATCACTTCCCCGAGAAGCTGATCCCGCTGATGATCGTCAAGTGCCTGGCGGGCGAACCGCTGCCGGTCTACGGCGCGGGCGCCAACGTCCGCGACTGGCTCTATGTCGACGACCACGCCCGGGCCCTGACGCGGGTGTTCGAGGCCGGGGCGCCAGGCGAGAGCTACATCATCGGCGGGCGGGCCGAGCGCACCAACCTGCAGGTGGTGCACGCAATCTGCGAGGCGCTCGACCGCCTGCGGCCGCGTGGGGACGGCAAGTCCTACAAGGAGCAGGTCAGTTTCGTCGCCGACCGGCCGGGCCACGATCACCGCTACGCCATTGATCCGACCAAGCTCGACCGCGAGCTCGGCTGGCGGGCGGCCGAAAGCTTCGACACCGGAATCGAGAAGACCGTCCGCTGGTATCTCGACAACGACGCCTGGTGGGCCCCGATCCTGGCGAGCAGCGACGTGGGTCAACGGCTGGGCCTGAAGACCGTCGGCGCATGACCTCGTTGGCCGCCACGGCGGACGTGCTGCTGACCGGCGGCAGCGGTCAGGTCGGAACCGAGATACGTCGACAGGCTCCGGCGACGATGAACATCGTCGCGCCGTCGAGCGCGGCGATGAGCCTGGGCGACCCGGACGCGATCCTGGCGATGGTCGCCTCGCGGCCCTGGGCCGCGGTGATCAACTGCGGCGCCTATACCGCCGTCGACCGCGCCGAGAGCGAGGTGGTCGAGGCCTGGCGGGCCAACGCCCTTGGCCCTGCGGCCCTGGCGCAGGCGACCGCCGCCGCGCAGATCCCGCTGATCCACGTTTCGACCGACTATGTGTTCGACGGCTCCCGGCCCGGCGCCTATCGCGAGTCCGACCCGGTGGCGCCGCTGGGCGTCTATGGCGGTTCCAAGGAGGCCGGCGAGCAGGCCGTCCGCACCGGCAATCGCCGCCACCTGATCCTGCGCACGGCCTGGGTGGTCAGCCCGCACGGAACCAACTTCATCAAGACGATGCTGCGGCTGGCGCAGACCCGGCCCGAGGTGCGCGTGGTCGATGACCAGCGCGGCTGCCCGACCAGCGCGGCCGACATCGCCGCGACCCTGCTCAAGATCGCCGGCCGGATGATCGCCGAGCCGTCGGCCCCGACCGGCACCTATCACTTCGTCAACGCCGGCGAGGCGACGTGGTGCGAACTGGCGCGGGCGGTGTTCGAAATGGCGCAGGCGCGGGGGACCCCGGCGCCGCGGCTGGAAGCCATCACCACGGCGGAGTTTCCGACCCCGGCCCGCCGGCCGGCCAATTCTCGCCTGGATACGGCCAAGTTGCAGGCCGACTACGGGATCGAACCGCGCCCCTGGCGGGCGGCGGTGGAAGACATTGTCGAGGCGCTGCTTCCCGCCACGCAGGAACAAGGACTTTAGATGAAGGGCATCATCCTGGCCGGCGGCTCGGGCACCCGGCTGCATCCGGCCACCCTGGCGGTGAACAAGCAGCTGCTGCCGATCTACGACAAGCCGATGATCTATTACCCGCTGTCGGTGCTCATGCTGGCCGGCATCCGGGACATCCTGATCATCTCGTCGCCGGAGTACATCGACAACTACCGGCGGCTGTTCGGGGACGGCTCGAACTTCGGACTCAATATCGAGTACGCGATCCAGCCGAAGCCCGAGGGGCTGGCCCAGGCTTTCCTGATCGGCGAAGACTTCGTCGGCGACGAGCGCGCCGCCCTGGTGCTGGGCGACAACATCTTCTTCGGCGCGGGCATGAGCCGGCTGCTGAAGAACGCGGCGGACCGCCAGGACGGGGCGACGATCTTCTCCTATGAGGTCGACCAGCCCCAGGCCTACGGCGTGGTCGAGCTGGACGACACCGGCCGCGCGATCAGCCTGGAGGAAAAGCCTGCCGAACCGAAGTCGCGCCAGGCGGTCACCGGTCTCTATTTCTACGACAACCGCGTCGTCGAATTCGCCAAGCAAGTCCGCCCCTCGGCCCGCGGCGAGCTGGAGATCACCGACCTCAACCGCATGTACATGGAAGCCGGGGACCTGTTCGTCGAGCAGCTGTCGCGGGGCTACGCCTGGCTCGACACCGGCACGCACGAGAGCCTGGTCGAGGCTTCGGAGTTTGTGCGGGCGGTTCAGAAACGCCAGGGCGTGCACATCGCCTGCCTGGAAGAGATCGCCTACATCAACGGTTTCATCGACCGCGACCAGCTGCGCGTGCGCGGCAAGCTGTTCGAGAAGACCGCCTATGGCAAATACCTGCTCGACATCGCCGAGCAGGAGGCTCCGCCGAGCCGGCGGCTGATCTAGAGCATTTTCCGCCGAAGTGGCTGCCGGTTCGGCGAAGAAAATGCTCTAAATTCAAGGAGTCATGAGCAAAATCCGATCTAATAAGAACGGATTTTGCTCTAGGGGGCGGCGGGCGGCCGGATCGGGCTGAGACTCGGCCGGTCCTTGACGACGAGGTCCTCGTTGTCGCTCTGGAGCAGCTTCCAGTAGCGGTTCTTGAACACCTGGCCGCGGGTGACGTAGGTGAGGCTGATGCGCGCATTCATGCCCTCGTAGGGCTGAACGGTGTTGCCCGAGACCTCGACGTCCTCGGCGTGCGCCACGGCGATGCCGTTGTACATCGAGCCCTCGATGACATTGTCGCGGATCACCACCCGGCGATAGGGCAGGGTCCCAACCTGGTCGGTGATGAAGATGCCCTGCATGATGCCGCCGGACCCGCGGCGGATGCGGTTGCCGATGATGGTGATGTCTTCGGCCGAGGCCGTGGCGTTGCGGCTGAACAGCTGGATGGCGTCCGGGTGCGCGCCCGGCGTCGGGTCGAAGTCGGCGAAGTCGTTGCCTTTGATCAGCAGCCGTGAGGCGCCGTTGCTGGTGACGCCGTCGGCGCCGAGCCCTCGGAAGGTGTTGGCCTCGATCGTCACGTCGGCGCCGCCGGACAGAACGATCCCGTTCCGGAAGCCGGAGAAGGATGACTTCTCTACGCGAACGTTGCGGGAGTTGGTGAAGACGAGGCCCTGGCCGGTCCGCAGGCCCCGCGCAGTCAGCTCGCTGAACTGGATGTCCTGGCTGTCGTTGACGGCGAGCCGGCCCGCGCCTGGCTGGTCGAGCGCCATGGTCAGGCCGACGATCCGCAGGCCTGCGACGTTCGTCAGTACGAAGCCGGTGGCCTGTACGTCCCGCGCGATCAGGGTGACGGGCGTGTCGAATCTGAGATCGCTGAGTGCGACCTGAGCGTAGTCGCCCGGCGCCAACACCACCGTCGCGCCAGGGCCGGCCGCCTTCATCGCCAGGGTCAGGGCGGGGGCGTTGCGGACCGTGATCGGCCCGCGTTCGGCGACGCGCTCAAGCGGCGGCGCGGAGCGCTGCGCTCGCTGAGGCGCGGCGTCGGCGTTGAGGGCCCAGAGCAGGATTTCCAGCATGGCGCGCTCCGTTCGCTGCGACGGAGCGTCACCCTATCAGACGTTTCGACCGAATGGTCAGGCCGAGACGATCCACCCGTCGGAGAGCGACGACATCTGGACGTTGGCCAGGACCATGCGCGCGCCGCCCGCGAGGTCGATGACGACGTCGCCGCCGACCTGGCTCACCGTGTAGCGGGAGCCGTCGCCGACGAAGACCCGGTCGCCCTCGGCGCGGTTGAAGTCGGTGACCAGGTCGAGGCCGGCCTGGCCGAAGATGTGGAAGGTGTCGGCTCCGGCGCCGCCGGTGACGGTGTCGTCGCCGAGGTCGCCTGACAGCCAGTCGTCGCCGTCGCCGCCGATGACGACGTCATTGTGCTGGCCGCCGCGCAGGGTGTCGGCGCCGATCTCGCCGTAGATCGTGTCGTCGCCGAGGTTGCCGAGCACCAGGTCGGAGCCGGCGCCGCCGAGCAGCAGATCGTTATGCTGGCCGCCCGCGACCCAGTCGTCGCCGCCGCCGCCGTGGATCGTGTCGTCGCCGGTATTGCCGTTGATGTCGTCGAAGCCGCCGCCCCCCGCGATGCTGTCGGCGCCGTCGCCGCCGCGCAGGTAGTCGGCGTACTCGCGGCCGGTGATGATGTCGTTGCCGGCCCCGCCCTCGATCCGGCTGCCGCCATCGATGCGGGCGCTGAGTTGGTCATCGCCGTCGCCGCCCTTGACCCAGTGGGCGAGCGCGTTAGCGCCATTGTCGGTCAGCGCCGCGATGATCGCGTTGCCGGACTGCGTCAGGTTGGTGTTTCCCGTCAGGACGTAGGTCGCCGCCTGATTGTCGCTCAACTGAGCATTGGTCGAGTTGTTGACGCGGATCCACGACTTCTGGTCGCCATACGAGGCCACGACGTTGCCGTCGATGACCACCCCGTCGGCCCAGGTGACCATGATGCCGTTGTACATCCCGCCGACAACAACGTTGTCGGTGACAGTGACCCGGTCGTAGCCGATGCCGGCCTGGTCGGTGATGAACACGCCCTGGATGATGCCGCCATCGCCGCGCGTGATCAGGTTGCCGCTGACCAGGATGTCATGGGCCCGCACCGTCGTGCCCGTAGTCAGGAACTGGATCGCGTCCGGATGGTCGCCATTCGCGGGGAAGAAGTCGGTGAATGCGTTGCCGACGACCTGGACCCTCGAGGTCCCGGCGCTCATCACCCCGTCCGAGCGCAGGTCGTGGAAGCTGTTGTTCTCGACCCGCACGTCGCTGCCGCCCATCATGGCGACGGCGTGGGAGAATTCCTGGAACTCCGAGCCGAACACCTTGACGCCGGTGCTGTTGCGGATCAGTAGCGCGTTCTGGTCGTCAGCGGGGTTGTTGTTCAATGAGCCGTGGAAGTTGAGCCCGCTCAGCGTGATGTTCTTGGAATCGACGATCTGCGCATTCCAGACAGTCCAGGGTGAGCTGAAGTCCATGTGCAGGTTGCTGAAGGTCAGCCCCTGACTGCCATGCACCGTAAGGCCGGTCAGGGTCGCCGGGTTGCCGGGATCCCTCGACGTGATCGTCACCTCGCCATCGAATACAAAGTTTCTCAGTTGAACGTTAGAGTAGTTGCCTGCCTCCAGGAGAATTCTATCTCCGGCCTTGGCGGCGCCAAGTGCAGCGGTAAATTCGGCGGCGCTAGCGCACAGGATATCGGCCATGAGGTTCGCGTCTTCTCTATTCTGGTCGCAGCCCCCGCTGAACTCATCCGACCATAGCGTGTGAAGTTCAACGGTCACTGAGGCTAAATTGACGCAGGAGGCGTACCGCCTCCGTCCAGACCAGATGGGGCCCTGGCATACCTAAGAAATGCTTAAATCGGGGGCGTAACTCGCCCCTCAGCCCCGCGCCTGAAATCCAGTGTCGCACACCGTCGCCACTTAGCGAGCGCTGATAGGAATGTTAATTCATGGACGTCAGGTTGTGAACGCCTAGCTTCGGCGTACCAGCGGGCCGGCGATTGAAACGACTGGGAGAAGCCCTGAATGTGGGCGCGCAGCGACAATGACGGCCGGAGTTCGCGGCCGGTTATCCTGAGACCCTATACCCGTCCGGGCCCCGGGCGCTTGGTTCAGGCCGCGCTCCTGCTCGCCTTTATGGGCTTTTGCCTGTTCTTCGGCTTCTTCTACGGGCTGACGACGCCGTACCTGATCAAGCAGTTGGTCATTCCGATCGTTCTGCTCGCGCTGGTGGCGATCTGGGCGCTGCCGGACGTCAAGACGGCGCCGACTGGGGCGCTGTACGGGCTGAGCTTCGCCTTCCTTATCGTGCTGTTCCTGTGGCCGAACTACCTGGCGGTGGCGCTGCCGGGCCTGCCCTGGATCACGCTGATGCGGCTGGTCGGCGTGCCGATGGCCCTGGTGCTCATCGTCAGCTACTCGATGTCGCCGGCCTTCCGGGCGCAGATCAAGGACACGCTGAATGCGACGCCGCTGGTCTACAAGCTGCTGGCTGGATTCGTGCTGATCCAAGTCGTCACGATCGCCTTTTCCAATTCGAAGGACCATTCGATCCAGCGGGTCTTGAACGCCCAGCTGACCTGGACTTCGATCTACTTCGCGAGCGCGTTCGTGTTCCTCAAGCCGGGGCGTGTGCACCGCTGGGCCCTGACGCTCTGGGCGGTCACGGTCATCGTCTGCCTGATGGGGTTTCTGGAGTACAATATCAGCCGCCCGGCGTGGGGCGCGCATGTGCCCAGCTTCCTGAAGATCGAAGACGAAAGCGTGATCCGCTCGCTGACCGGGAGCGCCCGTTCGGCGACCGGCAAATACCGCGTGCAGAGCACGTTCTCCACGCCGCTCGGCCTAGCGGAATTCCTGGCGCTAACCGCTCCGTTTGTCCTCCACTTCGTGATGTTCGGGAAGAACCTCGCCACGCGTATCGCCGCGGCGGCGACCATGTCGATGATGCTCTACATCGTGATCGGCACCGATTCACGGCTGGGCATGGTCGGCTTCCTGCTGTCGTTCATGCTCTATCTGCTGCTCTGGAGCTGGCTGCGCTGGCGGGCGGACAAGGCCAGCCTGCTCGCGCCCGCCATCGTGCTGGCCTATCCGGCGATCTTTGCGCTGTTCATCGCCGCGACGTTGTTCGTCAGGCGGCTGCGCAACATGGTCTGGGGCACCGGCGCCACCGCGGCGAGCACGGAGGCGCGCGGGACGCAGTGGGAAATGGGCATCCCCAAGATCCTCAAGGCGCCTTGGGGGCATGGCGCGGGGACGGGCGGGGACACGTTGGGTTTCCTCAGTCCGATCGGCATCCAGACCATCGACACCTACTATCTGACTATCGGCCTAGAGTACGGCGTGATCGGTTTTGTCGTCTATTACGGGATGTTGGTCGCCTCGACCTACTATGCCGCGAAATACGCGGTCCGATCCCCCAAGGGCGAACTTAGCTACTTTATGCCCGCCGCCATCGCTTTGGTGAACTTCATTGTCATCAAGTCGGTGTTCAGCCAGCAGGACAATCACCCGCTGATCTTCATGCTGATGGGTATTGTCACGGCGATGGTCTACCGCGCGACCCGCGAGAATCCCGACGTAGCGGCTCGGACCGGAGCCTAGGTGTCTGGTCCCGGCGTGTGGGGGACTCAGCTTAGCTGCGTGCTCGCACCGGGAGGAGCTACGGGCCAGATACTCCACGGCAGCGCCACGACCACGCACGCCATCCGAGCGGCGATACAGCGATCGAAGGCTCCGCTCAAAGAGCTAGCCGCCACGTACGGCTTCAACCGCAAGACCGTAGCCAAAGTGGAGGAAGCGGAGCTTCCTCCACGATGGGCCGATGGGACCGAAGGCGCCTCGCTCGACGGTGATGAGCGCAGAGGAGGAGGCGGTGGCGGTCGCCTTCCGCAAGCACACGCTGCTGCCGCTGGGCGACGATCCCGCACCTCACCCGCTCAGCCCTGCACCGCTGCTTCCAGCGGCACGGCATCAGCCGGCTGCCCGAGACCCTGGGCGATAAGGCTGCCAAGAAGACGTTCAAGCGCTACCCGCTGGGCTATTTCCACATCGACATCGCCGAAGTCCGCGCCGAGGAGGGCAAGCTGCACCTCTTCGTGGCCGTGGACCGGACGTCGAAGTACGCCTTCGCTCGACTGGTCAAGCGAGACACAGGCATGGCCGTCAGGGCGTTCCTGGAAGAGCTCCTCGCAGCCGCTACGCTGACCAAGCGGCCGCGATCACCGATGATTTGGGCGACGGCCTTGGCGCCGATAGGTGACATGTTGTCGGCGACGATGATCTCGAAACGTTCGGCCGGATAGGTCTGGCCGCGCCGCGCCGAAAGACAGCGATCCAGCGACGCGAGGTCGTCGTAGTGAGGCACGATCACGCTGACCTAGGCGCGCGCGTCGGCGACGAGGGCGTCTCCAGTCGAGATCATGGGCGTGGCGGACTCGTGCATGGCTACTGTGGTGTCGGAACGCGCGTGACCGCAGGTATCCCGCGGCGGTGTTGATGTTTGATCAATGGCCGACTGCTTTCGCCGCCAATTGGCGCCGGGCTTACTTGACCGCTGGCGCGTCTTTGCAGCGCGGGCCTGCGGTCGATGGCATGTCTGGCACGGTGTTGCCGCAGACCGAGACGCCCGCCTGGGCGCGGATCACCGCCTTCTTCGTTGAGCCCTTGGCGCGCTGAACGGTGTTCATGCGGATGGAACAAGACCTACAGTCGCCCAGGGTGATCTGATGATAGCCGTCGGTTTGTATGGTGTTGAACTCGATCCGGATGTTCTCAAGCGGCGCATCGCCGTCTTTGTCCATCTGGGTGAGGCCCTGGGTCTCGCCCTCGACCCGATTGTAGGCGATCACGGCGTCGGCGACGCCGTTACGCATCTGCACGGCGTCGTTGTGGTAGCCGTCCACCCAGGCGCCGCCGAGCGCGACGCAGTCGCGCCGTTTGACCCCGAGGGTGATCTTGCCGGCCACATTGCACTGGGTGGGCTTGCCGATCTGGTCGGAAAAGGTGTTGCGCAGGATCGTCAGGCCCTTGGTGTTCGACGCGATGACCCCGTCCTCGCCGTAGTGCTGGAAGCGATTGTCATTGAGCGTCACCTCGCTGGCGCCGTCCAGCACAACGCTCTTCTTGGCGTTGGTGATCAGCGCGCCCGTGACCGACACCTTGGCGGCGTTGCGGATGAGAACGCCGTAACCGTCGGGCCCCCGACCATGCGGGCCCTCTGGCGCCGATATCGTCCCGCCGCGCCAGGAGAGGTTCTGGCCCCCGATGATGGCCAGGCCGCGCACCTTGGCGCCGTCAGCCAGTATGGTCACCGGCCTCGCATAGCTCCGCGTAATCGTGATCCTGGCACAATCGCCCTTCAGCGTGATGGATTCACCGCCCTTAGCAGCGGCGAGCACGCCGAGAATGGTCGCGCAAGTGGCTGAGATGCTCATTTCAATCGCTCCTCATCGGCGCGGTTCGTGCCAAGCGAGGCACTACTGAAGGGGGCGATCAAGCGCCAGTGGTTTCGCTTGCAGCTTGAGCGCGAGTAGGCTTTTCTTTAACGGGTGGCGTCGTAGATTGCTGCATTCGCATTGAGTGCGGCTTGCAGTTGTACGGGGGGGGAGAGTTGGAGTATCCGACGGCGAATAGGTTTTTCGGCGAGCGCGTGTCGCGGTATTTCCGGGCCGGCCGCTCCGAGTTTCTCCGAGACTACATGAAGCACCACAGCGCTCCAGGGCAGGGCCTTCGTGTTCTCGACCTTGGCGGCCGCTACGATTTTTGGGAACGGCTGGGCCTAGAGTTCCTGCGCAGCATCGGAGCGAAGATCACGATCCTGAATTTGTCGCCGATGGAGGCGCGGTACACTGACCTCCATCAGGACTTGTTCGAGTACGTCGTGGGCGACGCCTGCAACACGGGTTATGAGGACGACGCCTTCGACCTCGTCGTCTCCAACTCGGTCATCGAGCACCTTGGCACCTGGGACAACATGATCGCGTTCTCGATCGAGGCTGCGCGTGTGGGACGTGCATACTACTGCCAGACGCCGAACTTCTGGTTCCCGATCGACCCGCACTTCTATCGAATGCCGTTCTTCCACTTCCTGCCGCGCCCCACGAGAGCCTGGCTGCTGCAGAGGTTCCCGCTGGCGACCGTGGGGCGGATACCGGGAGTGGTCAATTCGTTCCGAGCCGTCGATTCGGCGAGCCTTCTGACGCGCGAGCAGATGAAGGCCTTGTTCCCAAGCGCGAGCCTGCGTCCCGAACGGTTCCTTGGCGTTTTCGTCAAATCCTATGTGGCGGTCTCGTAAGGCGCAGGCCCAGTCCCTGCCGGGCGCCCAGCACCGGCAGGAGGCTTGACCAGATCCTGTCCGAACTGGGAACCCGGCGAGCTTCAGTCAGGCCGGATGCCGCTCTAGCTGCCATGCATTCGGATCAGGATTGGTTCCATAAGGCGGGCCGCCAGTCCGGGCCGCAGTTGCAGCTTAAGGGCGCGTTCGTCGGCGGCGAAGTCTAGCGGCTCAAGCGGATCGAAGGCGGTCTCCAGGCGAGTGACCTTGCCTTCTCGCGCAGCCGAAATGGCGAGCGTCAGCTCGGTCACGTGCAGCACGAAATCGGCGCTCAGCCACGGTTCGCGTCCGGCCTTGATCGCAGCCGCCATTTCGGCGACGCCCACGCTCTTGTCCTGTTGGCCGAGTTGCATGCGCTTGAGCGCGGCGATCGGGTTCTTCCAGCGCCGGAGCCAGGAGGGGCGCAGGCCGCTGGACAACAATGGGACCGAACGTCCCCCGACGCCCAACAGCATTTGCAGGACCGAATTCTCGCGCACCCAGCGCGCCTTGCGCGCATTTAGGGAGAGGCCGGAATAGCGTTCGAGCCGGACCGGGCAATAGTAGTCGCGGTAGGTGTTTACGGACAGCTCGCCCTCGTCGCCGATAATGCGCATCCGCTGGTCGAACGTTGCGACGATGCTGATCGTCAGGCGAGCCACGACGCCCGAGCGGAACGTGATGCAGGCCACCGAGAAGTCCGGCGTATCCGGCGGATCGAGATGCACGCCCGGCGCCTTGTCCGGCGCGAGGCAACTGGAGAAAGCCGAAACTTGCTCCGCGGGCCCGAACATCGCGCAAAGCCAGCTAAGATAGTACCCGGCGTGCTCGAAAGTGCATCCGGCCTCGTACTCGTGCTGGTAGGGCCAGGGGGCGCCGGTGCGGCTGCGCCAAGTCTCCGGATGCATCAGGTAGACGGGATTGTCGTCGAACTCGGCGTACACAACCCGGACCTTGCCGACGGCGCCAGCTCGCAGCGCCCGCCACATGGTCTGCACCGTGTCGGACATGGCGTTGGAAGGCGCGCCCGACACATGGAGCCCGCGCTCCCGGGCGAGGGCCACCAGCTCTCGAGAGCTCGCAAGGTCCGGTGTGAACGGCTTTTCGCTGTAGACGTGCTTGCCGGCCAGGAGCGCGGCCCGGGTCACTTCGTAGTGGCTCTCGATACTGGTGAGGTTCAGAACCAGCTCGATGGAACTATCGGCGAGGAGTTCCTCGTTCGAAGCGTAGACCTTGAGGCCGTAGGCTTGCCCGACGTGTTCGGCGCGCGGCCGATCGACGTCCGTGACGCCGGCCAGTTCAAGGCCGCGATGGTTGCGGAACGTCGACATGTAGTGATCGAAGACGTAGCCGCAGCCGATGATCCCAACCCGCATCGTTAGCCCCCCTCTGAGCGGCTGGTCATGCGCCAACTGCCTCGAATTTGATCCATGAGTTCGGCCGTGGCGAGCGTGTCGGCGTGCGGCATGCCGGCGTGCTCCAATGCACCTGCGCGCATCGCCTCCATGGTCGCCAAGGCCTCGTGCCCGTAGCCGTTGCCCGTATAGGCCGCTGCGTGCACTCGAGGCCGGGCGAGCAGCGAAGCCAGGTGCGTCCGCGCGACTTGCGCCGCCGAGGTCTCCTTTAGTCGAGCGATCAAACCCCCGCGGAACTGTTCGGGGCCGCGCGGGCGGGACCGAGTGATCACGACGCCGGTGGGGCGGTAGATCGGGCCCTGAAAGGCGAGGCGGCCGTGATCGCCCAGGATTACGAGGGTGTTGTCGGCCTGACTGCGAAGCCCGGCGTAGACATGCGACACCGCCCCGCCCGCATGGATCAATGTCGCCGAGACATCCTCGTCGACGCCGGTTTCGCCGATCCGAGCAGCGGCGCCGCCGAGTCGAGCGGGGCCCAGGAGATCGAGTGCAAGGGAGATGGGATAGACGCCCCGATGCGAAAGCGCCCCGCCGCCGCTCGCCTTGCTGAAAAGGGAAGTGGCGGGCTCAACGCGTTGGGACACCGCAAAGCTCGCCCAAAGGCTGCGCACCTCGCCGATTGCGCCGTCTGCAACCAGTCGCCGGGCCCGGGCGAGCGCCGGAAGAAAGCGGGTCCACATCGCCTCCATGCAGAAGACGCCCGCGGCGCGGGCCGCCTCAATAATGAGTGCAGCGTCGGCCCGAGTGGCCGCGAAAGGCTTCTCGATCAGGACTCCCTTGCCGGCGGCGATCGCGGCGAGGGCGTGGGCGAGGTGCTCGCTGGGCGGCGTGGCGATGTAGACAATGTCGACTGGATCGGTCGGTCCCAGGTCGTAGCCCGTACGAGCTATCGGGATCCGATGGCGTTCGGCGAATGCCTCGGCCTTGCCTGCGGTCCGCGACGCCACGAGTTCAACGGACGCACCTGGCAGGCTCTTGAGAGCCAGCACAAATTTCTCGGCGACTGGGCCTGTCCCGAATATTCCCCATCTAATCGACTGCAAAAGCAATTCCCCTGCTGGGCTCACCTTTGCAACTAGCGCTCCAATTTTGTCAAATGATCCGGTCCTAAGTTCGGTAGGACGCCCAACCCGTGGCGTCAGAGCCAGCCATGCACTAGGCTCAGGACCCATTGATGTGATGCGCTCGATCTGATTCAGGCTCTGCAAGGAGATTGGATATGAGCGACCTGTATTGGCTGACGGACGAGCAGATGGAGCGGCTACGGCCGCACTTCCCCAAG
>JAGOQB010000009.1 GCA_017991675.1 Phenylobacterium sp.
CACATCAACTTGCCGCAGCTTCGCGACGATCTCTTCCGGCTTGTGACGCTTCCTTGCCATCTCTCGTTCCATCCAAATGGTCCTCGGACCAACATAAGGGATGGATCACTTCCTGGGGCGCAGACCACACTCCATGCGCGCGGTCTCTTCGGGCGTGCGCAGCGGGTTGAGGCCGAGGATCGAGGCTTCCGACCATTCGCGGAACTCGCGGAACCGCTCCTCCTCGACCCCGAGGATGGCGGCGATCACCAGGATCGGGATCGGCACCCCGAGGTCGGCGATCAGGTCGAACGGCCGGTCGGCCGGGGCCTCGTCGATCACCCGATCGATAATCGCCTCGACCTGCGGCTTCATGGCGTTGATGCGGGCGTAGAAGGCCTTGGCCAGCGGCAGGCGCACGCGGCTGTGGTCGGGCTCGTCCAGCGACAGGATGCTGTCGATGCGGTCGCCCTCGTCGTCGCGGTCCATCCGGCGCAGCAGGGCGCCTTCCTCCGAGCGGCTCCAGTGGCGCCACAGGTTGCGGTCGTTGACGGTCTCGCGCACGTCGCCGTAGCGGGTCAGGAACCAGGTCTTCACCGCCTCGTCGCGGTGCACCGGGCATTGCTCGCGCAGGTCCTTCAGCCGCTCGTGCGGGCTGACCCGGGCGACCGGATCGAAGGCGGAGGTCTCAACGATGCTCCAGGCGCGTTGATCGGCACGTTGATCGGTCATCGGCGTTACTCCCCATACCTTTGTTTCGAAGCATAGTGAGCGGATCGCCGCGCGCTTCAAGGGGGCGCCGCAGGGGAAACTGAACAGTGATTACATTATTTTTGCGCTCTGCGCGCCGCTCAACCCAAGATCGTCATCGCCGGGCTTGTCCCGGCGACCCATAAACTCGGATGCGCCAGGATGGAGCTCGCCGCGGGGCGCCCTGCAACGCGGCGTCTATGGGGGCCGGGACAAGCCCGGCCAAACCTTAGCTAATCCCGCAGCAGCGGCAGGGCCAGGCCCGAAACCGGCCGCGCGCTCAGCGCCTCGCGCCGGAAGCGGAACAGTTCGGCAGGTCGCCCGCCGGTCTCCGAATCCACCCGGCCGAGGCCCTCGACCAGGTCGGCCCGTTCCAGGGCGCGGCGGAAGTTCTGCTTGTGCAGCGGCACGCCGGCGATCGCCTCCACCGCCCGCTGCAGGGCCGAGAGCGTGAAGGCTTCCGGCATCAGCTCGAACACCACCGGGCGGTACTTGAGCTTGCCGCGCAGCCGCGAGAGCGCGGTCGCCAGAATGCGGCGGTGGTCCGAGGCCATCGGCTCGCCCAGGGCCGCGGCCAGGGCCTCCGAGGGCGCGCACGGTGTTTCGGCGCGGTCGCGGGCCGCTTCGGGGGCGAGGCCCGCCTCGTAGAGCAGCTCGTAGCGCTCCAGCACCCGCTCCTCGTTCCAGGGCGCGCCGTCCAGCGCGAACAGCAGCCGGGCGCGGGCCAGCTTCTCCAGCCGCGCGCCGGCCCAGCGGCGCAGCGCCGGCTCCAGCGCGTCGAACGCCTGCGGGCGGCCCTCGCGCCAGTCCTCATAGGGGAAGAACCGCGCCCAGTCGGCCCAGGCGGTGTCGGGGGCGGTGGTGTCGACCGGGGTCGGGGTGAGGCCGAGATAGCCGACCGAGATCACCCGCTCGGGGCCGGCGCCCTGACCCATGTCGGCCAGCGGCGCGTCGCGGCCGCGGTCGCCGAAGGTGTAGAGCTGCTCGACATAGCCGAGGTCGAAGCGGGTCTGGGCGGTCACGAAGGCGCGCAGGGCCAGCTCGAAGGTGCGGTGGGCGTCGGGGTCGAACGGGCCGAAGGGCAGGCCGGCCAGCTGGCCGTCGCGGCGCACGGTCAGCACCACGGCGTCGCCGTCGCGCACGGCCACGACCACGGCCGACAGTCCGATGACGACGGCGGCCTGCTCCATCAGTGGGCGGCCGAGAAGTCGAAGGGCACGCCATGGCCGCTGTACTCGTAGTCGCCCATCGCCTCGACCGCGTCGACCATGCGCCCGCGGCGGCCGAGGATGTCGTCGGCCAGGGCGACGATCTTGCGGTTGGGATAGGCGTGCTTGGCGGCCCGGCGCATGCGCATGGCGATCAGGTGCTCGTCGGCGCCGGGGTTGCGGTCGCAGGCCAGGATGAAGGCGCTGGCGCTGGAGCGGCTGATCCCGGCCCAGCAGTGGACGATCATCGGGGTGCGGGCGTCCCAGGCGCGGCCGAAGGCCAGCAGCCGGTGGACGAGGTCGGCGCTGGGCAGGATCAGGCCCTCGGTCGGCTCGGCGATGTCGTTGACCGACAGGCGCAGGTGATGGTCCGGCGGCAGGCCGGCCGGGGTCTCGATCATGCTGGCGGCGTCCAGCAGGGTGATCATGTGCGAGGGGGCGCGGGCCGCGATGATCGCGGGCACCTCGGCCAGTCCGCAGACAATCAGGGTCATGGCGCTACTCGGTGTCGAAGGCGGCGTCGGCCGAGGCGGTGGCGAATCCCGCCGCCTCGGACAGCACATTGTAACGCTGAATGTAACGGCTTTGCGCCTGGGCCGGGGGCAGGGGGTCGATGGTCAGCGCATAGCCGGCCGGCGGGGCGCCGAAGAACTCCAGCGCCTCCTTGTGGTTGAAGCCGGCCAGCTGGGTGGCTTCGAAGAAGGCGCAGGCGCGGTCGGCCTGCTTGATCAGCTTCTTGATCGCGACCGGGGCCTTGGCGGGGATGCCGAAGCGGACGTGGATCGCCGTCTCCAGCCGCTCCTCGAATTTCTTATAATCCACACCCAGCGCCGCCTTGAACGGGCTGATCATGTCCCCGATCACATACTCCGAGGCGTCGTGCAGCAAGGCCGCCAGCCGCCAGCGCGGATCGAGGTCGGGCTGGATGTGCGCGCAGATCTCCTCGACCACCACCGAATGCTGGGCGACCGAGAAGGCGTGCTCGCCGGTGGTCTGGCCGTTCCAGCGCGCGACCCGGGCCAGGCCGTGGGCGATGTCCTCGATCTCGATGTCCATGGGCGAGGGGTCCAGCAGGTCGAGCCTGCGCCCCGAGAGCATCCGCTGCCAGGCGCGCGGTTCCTTGCGCGATGTACGCAGCCCTTTGCTCACCGATGCGTTCCTTCCATAGTCAAGGTCGTGAACTGACCCAGGACTTGCCAAAGATCAATGCGCGGCGTGCGATTGAGGCTCCAGATGACGGGCAGGCCGGGTCGAGAAAGGAACTGCGATGAGCTGGGCTAGGATCATGGCTCCCCTGTCGGGCGGGGAAGGTGACAAGGCCGTGATAGCCGCCGCGGCCAAACTCGCCGAGCCGTTCGGCGCCGAGCTGGCGGGCGTCTACACCCCCGCCGACGTCGCCGACGTGATGCCCTGGATGGGCGAGGGGTTCCTGGGCGGGGTGCAGACCACCGCCCTGGAGTCGCTGAAGGAAGCCGCCGTCGCCGGCGAGAGGAACGCCCGCGCCGCGATGGCCGCGACGCCTTACGCCAAGGGACAGTTCGTCGCCTTGCAGACCCCGGTCTGGGCCGGGCTGTCGGCTGAGAGCCGGCTCTCGGACGTCGTCGTGTTCAATAACGATTCCGCGCGCGGCCGCGGCCCGCTGGCCGAGGCCTTCCAGCAGATGGTCGCCGACGAGCAGCGCCCGGTGCTGGTGGCCCGCGACGGCTTCGCCGTGGGCGGCCCCGTGGCGGTGGCCTGGGACGGCGGCAAGGAGGCCTCGCGCGCCGCGCGGCTGGCGATGCCGCTGCTGGAAAAGTCCAAGCACGTCGTGATCCTGGCTGCGCCCAAGGCGACCTCGCGCAGCTTCGATCCGCACCGGTTGCAGGCCTACTACGCCGCCCGCGGCGTGAAGGCCGACGTCGACGTCCTGCCCGACAGCGGCGACGCTGCGCCGCTGCTGCTCTATGCGGCGAGCAAGGCCGGGGCGGGGATCCTGGTCGCCGGCGCGTTCGGTCATCCCCGGCTGCAGGAGTTCATCTTCGGCGGCACCACCCGCACCCTGCTGTCGGCCGAGCAGCCGTCACTCTTCCTTTCCCACTAGAGCTTGAGGTTCAGGACATGACATTGTCGCGCATCGTGATGCGGCTCGCCCGCAATCCCGGCACCGAATTCGCCGGCGGCGACGATCACCGTGGCTACGCCCTGACCGCCCCGCTGACGCCGGACGGCCTGCTCGACGCCGAGGCCTACACCAAGGCGCGGTCGGAATGCGTGGTGCGGCGCTTCGCCCCCGACGAGGACGCCGCCGACGGGCGCCTGGCGCGTCGCGGCGCCCGCTGGTTCTTCGACTATGACGACGAAGACGCCTCGGACGACGAGCCGGTGCACCGCTTGGGCGAGCATCGCTTCGCGGTCGGCGAGTACGTCACCGTCACCGACGAGGACGGGCGGCCGCTGACCTACAAGGTCGTCGAGGTGCAGGCCGCGGGCTAGACGCCGCCATTGCGGCGCACCAGCTCCTGGACGTCGTGATAGATCTTGTCGCCGGACTCGGTGTCGAGCTTGGAACGGACCTTGGCCACGGTCAGCGGGCCGTTCTTCGGCCCGCCGGCCTCAAAGCCGACATAGCGATAGCCGGCCGGCAGGTCCTTGCCTGTGTAGATGAAGGTGGCCCGCAGGCCGCGCTTCTCGCGCGACAGGGCCTCGCCCCGCATCCTGACGTCCCGATAGATATTCACGGTGGTGTCGTCGCCGTCGGTGTCGACATGCAGCGGGCCGATGCGGACATTGGCGCTGTCGCCTTCCTCGGACACGTGGATGCCCGGCAGGTCGATGCGATTGCTTCCGGCGTCGCCGAGTGGGGCCGCGGGGAGGGTGACGCCGGCGTCGGCGGCGGCCTCGGCGTGCACGCGGGCGACCTCGGCGGCCATGGCTCCGACGTTCGCCTTCGCCGCGGCGACCTCGGCGATCTTGGCGCCGGTCTCAGCCTGAGCCGCTTCGGCTTCAGGCGTCATCGGGCCGGGCGTGCTGCGCAGGTCGGCCTCGATCTTGGCCAGGGTCTGTTGCGGGGTGCCGACGAGGGGCGTCAGTTCCAGGTTGACCTCAGCCCCGTCCGACGAGCGGTAGGCGCACGACCTACCGTCCTCGGCGATGCTGATCCGGGTCAATTCGCCTTCGGTGGCGGGACAGTCGAGTTTGGCCACCGCGCGCGGGACCTCGCGGGTGCAGCCCGCCAGGGCGAGCGCCGATCCGACGAGCAGAAGTACAGCCTTCATACGAAAAACGCTCCGGTCATGTCATGGCGACGGTGACCGGAGCGCTTTGAAACGTCGAGTGAATTCGCCGTAAGCCTATTGCTGGCCCGGGCGGCTCCCGGCGCCTTCGCGGCGGGCGAGGAAGGCCAGGCGTTCGAACAGGTGGACGTCCTGTTCGTTCTTCAGCAGCGCGCCATGCAGGGGCGGGATCAGCTTGGTCGGATCCTTTTCCTTCAGCGCGTTCTCGTCGATGTCCTCAACCATCAGCAGCTTCAGCCAGTCGAGCAGTTCAGAGGTCGACGGCTTCTTCTTCAGGCCCGGAACCTTGCGCATGTCGTAGAAAATGCGCAGCGCCTCGGCGACGAGCTTCTGCTTGATGCCCGGATAGTGGACCTCGACGATCTCGTTCATCGTGTCGGCGTCGGGGAAGCGGATGTAGTGGAAGAAGCAGCGGCGCAGGAAGGCGTCCGGCAGTTCCTTCTCGTTGTTCGAGGTGATGATCACGATCGGGCGGACCACCGCCTTGATCGTCTCATTGGTCTCGTAGACGTAGAATTCCATCCGATCGAGCTCCTGCAGGAGATCGTTGGGGAATTCGATGTCGGCCTTGTCGATCTCGTCGATCAGCAGGATCGGGCGCTTGTCGGAGGTGAAGGCCTCCCAGAGCTTGCCCTTCTTGATGTAGTTGCGGACGTCCTTGACGCGCTCATCGCCGAGTTGGCTGTCGCGCAGGCGGCTGACCGCGTCGTACTCGTAGAGGCCCTGCTGAGCCTTGGTGGTCGACTTGATGTGCCAAGTGATCAGTTCGGCGTCGAGCGCCTTGGCGATCTCGTAGGCGAGCACGGTCTTGCCGGTGCCAGGTTCGCCCTTGATCAGAAGGGGCCGTTCCAGCGCAACAGCGGCGTTGACGGCGACCTTCAGGTCCTCGGTGGCGACGTAATTGTCGGTGCCTTCAAAACGCTGGCTCATTCGCGCTCCTTGCGACGGGCGAGTATGGCGCCCGCTTTCGAACAAATGTTTCAACCTGGGGCCAAACTAAAGACCCAAGCGGGACATTCAAGCTGATTGAGCGGTGTTCCGCGGCCTTTGTCGCAAAAGGTCGCGGGGTTTCCCTAGCGTCGGGGGCGGGTGACCGAGACCGGATCGGAAGCGGGAAAGCTGTCCTCAAGGCCAATCTCCAACGCCCGTTCGGCGCGCGGATCGGGCTTGCCGGAGGCCGCATAGCCCATGCGCCGCAGATCCTCGTCGCTGAGCGCCTTGGACTGGAAGTTGGTGAAATCGTCCTCGCCCCCGGCGACAAGGTCGGCGTCGGCGACCTCGTCCAGGCCGTCGATCGAATCAGGCTCGACCTGATCGTCGTCGAACTCGTCGTCGTCATCGTCGAAATCGTCGGCCGAGGCGCGATAGTCGAGCTCGTCGTCTTCCTCCAGGGCGTCGTCGTCGAACTCGTCCTCGTCGAAATCGGCCGCATCCATCGAGCGACCCTCGTCGTCGTCGCGATCGCCATAGGCGCGGGTCGCGTCGAACAGGTCGGGCATCTCCTCGAAGGTCCGCATTTCGCCGACCTGCTCGCGGTCGTCCAGATTGGCTTCGTCGAAGGCTTCGGCGTTGTCCTGGTCGTCGTAGCCGTCGTCTTCACGCAGGCCGGGCATGATCGCTCTCCTGGCTTTGAGCGTCCGCGGCGGACGCGCGTCGCCGGATCAACCCGCCGCGACGGCTCGCGTTCCCCCTTTGGCGACCTGTGCGAGGTCGGACGCGATCTGGGCCATCACCGAGGTCCAGTCGCCGGGGCTGTCCGGCGAGTGGGCGAGCACCTGACTGTACCAGGGGTAGCGATCCGTCCCGAGGCGGGTCCAGGCCGATTCCACGGCGATCAGCCAGGCCGGCGCTCCGCTCGCCGCGGCGATGTTGAAGCTGGCGTTGGAGAATCCGATCACGAGGTCGAGCGCGGCGGACAGGGCTGCGACGTCGTCCAGGTCGTTGCGCAGGTCGATCCCGACCGGTTGGTGGATTTCAACCCCGAACGCCTCGCGGGCGTAGGCGATGGCTTCGGACTGGTCGCCGTACTGCAGGTTGACGAAGGTTATCCCGGGCGTCTGCAGAACCTCGCGCCAGTCGTCAAACGGGGCGAAGTAGCGGTGGCGACTGGAGTCGATGACCAGGCTGGTCCACAGCACCCCGACCTTGAGGCCGGGCAGGGCGGAGAGCGCTTGGCGCCAGCGCTGCACGCGGCCCGGGTCGGGCTTCATGTAGCCAGCCGGCCGGTTTGGAAATTGCTCAAGCGTGGCGCGGTGCGTCTTCAACATCGCTCCCAGCGGCGCCCAGAGGTCGATCTCGTCCCAATCCTTGATGAACTGCGCGCCGCGGAAGGCGCGGCCATCGCTCTTCAAGGTGGCGTGCGGCCCAAAGCGGACATTCGGATAGCTGCGCTGGAACAGCGGCAGCAACCGGTCGGTGACGGCGACCGTCAGGCGGCCCTCTGGGCCAAGCTCGGTGAGAACATCGTCCAGGATGTTGGCGAAGAGGATCTCGTCGCCCAGGCCCTGCTCGCCGAACAGCATGAGGTGACGTCCGGCGATGTCGGTCCCCGGCGTCCAGCGCGGCCGGTCGGCGACGAAATGGATCGGCTCGGCGTAGGTCGGCTCGAGCCGCGCGTCATAATAGTCCCAGCCCTCTGTCAATTCGCTGCGGGCGAGCAGCATGGTCGAGAGCGCAAAGCGCATCATCGAGCTGTCCTGCGGGACATCGGACAATTCGATGGCGTGCCGACAATGGGCGAGGGCCTCGTCGTGGCTGCGCTTGGTGAAGAGGATGTTGGCGAGATTGTAGTGCGCCTTGGCGTAGTCGGGCTCCAGGCGCAGCGCCTCATTGTAGAAGATCTCGGCCTGGTCGATGTCCCCCTTGTCGCCGACGATGGTGCCTAAGGTCAGCCACAGCATGGCGGCCTCCGGTTCAGCGGTCAGCGCCACCCGCAGGACTTCGATCGCCTCGTCGAAGCGCATCTGGCGCCGCAACAGGGCGCCCAGGTTGTTCGACGGATCGCGGGCGCCGAGCTTGTAGCTCAGGCAATGACGGAACAGCACCTCGGCTTGAGGCAGCATATCCATCTTGAAGGCGAGACGGCCGAGGTCGTGGGCGATATCGGGGTCGGCCGGCGATAGCGACAGGGCGCGCTCATAGGCGTCAAGCGCGGGAGCGCGCTGGTTCAGCTTGTCACGGCCGATGCCCAGAAGGTGCCAGCCCAGCACCAGGGTCGGGTCGTGGGTCAGCGCCTCCTCGGCGGCCATGCAGGCTTCGACGAAGCGATCGGCGTTGGCGTGCTCCAGCGCGACCTGCAGGGACTTCAGGGCCTCGCGCGTGGCTGTGGCCGAGGCGATCTCGGCGCTCAGACGGGCGAGCTTCTCGGGGGCCGCGGCGTCGCCGACGGGGCCTTCATCAAACATCGCCATGATCAGGACTCCGCCGCCGTGACGACTGGCCCGGCTTGGATCTCCGCCGCGAGCGCCTGGGCGACATCGGCCATGAGCGGAGGCCAATCGCCCGAGGTCTCCGGCCAGAATGCGCGCACCTGACTGTACCAGGGGTAACGATCCGTCCCCAGGCGCGCCCAGGTGTCGGGCGAGGTCAGCAGCCAGCACGGCGCGCCGCAAGCCGCCGCGATGTTGAAGGTCGCGTTGGAGAAGCCGATCGTGAGGTCCAGCGCGCAGGCCAGGGCCGCGACGTCGTCGAGGTCGTTTTTGAGATCGATCCCCGGCGGCTGATGAATCTCCACGCCGAACTCGTCGCGAGCCCGCGCAATCGCCTGGCTGCAGTCGCCGTACTGGAGATTGATAAAGGTCGCGCCCGGGGTCTTCAGGATCGGGGCCCACTCTTCGAACGGCGCGAAGTAGCGGTAGCGGGCCGTGTCGATCAGCATTGACGTCCAGAGCAAGCCGATGCGGGGGCCTGGCAGGTCGGCAAACACGGCGCGCCAATGTCTCACCCGGTCGGGGTCGGCCCTCATGAAGCCGCCCGGGCGCTCCGGAAAAGCCTCGGTGCTGCGGCGCAGTTGACGGGTCGCTTCTCCCATCGGCGCCCAGAAGTCGATGTCCGCCCAGTCCTCGATGAAGGGCACGGTCCGCACATGGCGTCCGCCGCTGCTGATGGAGCGGTGCGTCCCGAGCTGCGCCGTGGGGTATGCGCGCTTGAACAGCGGGAGCAGGCGATCGGTGACTGCGAGGGATAGCCGCCCGCCGGGGCCGAGCGCCTCAAGCACGTCGTCGATCGGGTTGGCGAAGAGGATCTCGTCGCCCAGGCCTTGCTCGCCGATCAGCAACATGTGGCGCCCGGAGATATCCGTGCCGGGCTCCCATTTCGGGCGGGTCGTCAGATAGTGCACCGGATCGCAGTAGGTGGGCTCGAGACGGGCGGTGTACTCGTCCCAGCCTTCGCCCAATTCGCCCTCCGCCAGCAGCATGGCCGCGAGGGAGAAGCGCATCGTGGTCAGGTCCTCGGGCGTCTTGCACTCGGCGATGGCCTGTCGGCACTGGGCGATCGCCTCGCTGCGCTGGCCCAGGGTGAAGAGCGTATTGGAAAGATTGTAGCGGGCCTTGGCTTCCCTGGGGTTCAGCCTGAGGGCCTCGGCATAGAAGACCGAGGCCTGTTCGGTCTCGCCCTGATCCTCCAGCACCGTGCCGAGCGTGTTCCAGAGCATGACCTTGTCCGGGTGCGCCTGGATGGCGGGCTTCAGCACCTCGACCGCCTCGTCGTAGCGCAACTGGTCGCGCAGGACCCCGGCGAGGTTGTTGGTGCTCTCAGGGGCGAAGGGGCGGAACGAGAGGTAGTGCCGGAACAGGGCCTCGGCCTGGGGCAGCATGCCCATCTTCGAGGCGAGCCGCCCGAGGTCGTTGGCGATCGGCGGGTTGGCCGGATCGATGGACAGGCCCCGCTCGTAGGCTTCCAGCGCGCCTGGCCAGTCATTCAGGTGCTCGCGGGCGATGGCCAGCAGGTGCCAAGCGTGAATGAGGGTCGCATCGCGTTCGACGGCTTTCTGCGCCGCCGTTCGCGCGCCGGCGTAGTCCTTGGCGGAGATGAGGGCGAGGGCCCGCTTGAGATGGGGGAGGGCGGCTTGAGTCGCCTTCAGGCCGCCCAGTTCACTGCGCAGCCGTCCGACAGCCTCCTTGGAGGCCGAGTCGCCTGCTGGACCGCCATAGCCCTTGACGAGTCGACGCTGGGCGCCTTTCGAATCCGAAGTCCCACTCATTGCATCGCCCCCGGATTCTGCATGGGGCGATCTTCAAAAATCATGCTTAACGGTCCGCTAACACTTGGGGTTCGAACCTCGCCGCAAGAAGCGGTTAACCCCTCGCATCTAGCCTAGCCTGATCGAACTGCTGGACGCAGGCGGACTTGGGCGAAGCGCCTCTATTGGAGACTGAGGAATGCCGCTGAAGCTGTCCCTGAAGCCCGGAGAGAAATTCGTTCTCAACGGCGCGGTGGTGCAGAACGGCGATCGCCGTACGACGCTGGTTCTGCAGAACAAGGCGTCGGTCCTTCGCGAGAAGGACATCATGCAGCCCGAGGACGCCGCCACGCCGGCCCGTCGCATCTACTTCCCGATGATGATGATGTACCTCGATGATGGCGGGGCCACGCGTTACTACGACGAGTTCGCCCAGCGCCTGACCGAGTTCATGGGGGTCATCCGCAATCCGGAAGTGCTGGCGGAATGCGTCGCCATTTCAAAGCACGCCATGGCCCGCGAGTACTACAAGGCGCTCATGCTGTGTCGGAAGTTGATCGAGTACGAAGACGAGAGGTTGGGGAATGTCGCTTCGAGCTTACCAGCAGGCGGCGAGCCGGGCTGAGGCCCCTAAGGACGCCGAGTACCGGCTGTTCGGCCAGGTGACGAGGGCGCTGATCGTGGCGTCCGAGGCACCGCTCACCGATTTCGCGGTGCGGATCGACGCGATCGATTGGAATCGGCGACTGTGGTCGACCCTGGCGCGCGATTGCTCGGAGCCGGACAACAAGCTGCCGGCGCAGATTCGCGCGGGCATTATTTCGCTCAGCCTGTTCGTCGGGCGCCACTCCAGCGAGGTGATGCGCGGCGAGGACAACTTCGACACCCTGATCGAGATCAACAAGATGATGATGCAGGCGCTGTCCCAGCGTGCGGACGCGCCTGCCGCCGCCTAGATCGGCCGCTGGTTAATATCGCTCTCGATTCAAGCGCCGGCCCATGTGGCCGGCGCTTTGCGTTTGGGCGCGCGGTCCTTCTCGGGCGACATTTGCCGACCGGCAAAAATTGCCGATCGGGCTGGGCAAAAAATGCCGAGTTGCTGCGGTTTTCGCGGCCCGGGATGTGGTTTACCCCGGGTAAATGAAAAAAATACAATATAATCAACATGTTATGTGCCGTCTTTGGTGGCCCCGCACTTGCTTCGTGTCGGTCGGGCAAAATGCCTCCGGCAGTCAAAACGACGCCGGTCTCCGAGAAAAGGAACCACGCGTATGGCCATGAATTCGGTTAATACCAACCAGGGCGCAATGATCGCCCTGCAGAACCTCAACACCACCAACAAAGCCCTCGGCACCGTTCAGAACCGGATCAACACCGGCCAGAAGATCTCGTCGGCCAAGGACAACGGCGCCATCTGGGCCATCGCCCAGAACCAGCGCGCTGAATCGGCTTCGCTCAACTCCGTCGTCTCGTCGCTGCAACGCGGCCAGTCGGTGGCTGACGTCGCCATGTCGGCCGGCACCGCCATCTCGGACATCCTCGTCCAGATGAAGGAAAAGGTCCTCGCGGCGACCGAAGCGGGCCTGTCGACCGCCTCCAAGTCGGCGCTCAGCGACGAGTACAAGGCGCTGCGCGACCAGATCGACACGATCGCCAACAACGCCACCTTCGACGGCGTCAACCTGATCTCGTCGACCTCGGTCAACAGCGCGAGCATCAAGGCGATCGCCAACGCCGACGCCACCGCGACCATCGACATCGCCCACGTGGTGCTGTCGAAGTCGAACACCAAGATCGCCGCCACCCTGGCCACCCTGACCAACGGCGTGACCTCGGCGGACGTGAAGGAAGTGGAAGACGCCATCCAGGACGTCTCCTCGGCCCTCTCGAAGCTCGGCACCGGCGCCAAGGCGCTCGACACCCACATGACCAACGTCATGAAGCTCCAGGACACCCTGGACGCCGGGGTCGGCAACCTGGTCGACGCCGACCTGGCGAAGGAAAGCGCGCAGCTGCAGGCGCTGCAGACCAAGCAACAGCTTGGCGTGCAGGCCCTCAGCATCGCCAACCAGTCGTCGAGCAGCCTGCTCGGACTGTTCCGCTAAGACCAAATGGGGCTCGGCCTCGGCCGAGCTCCGCGTCGGCGGCGGGGAGGGAGACCTCTCCGCCGTCAGCGCGCAGATGGGGTCGTCGAGGGGCGCAAGTCTCCGGCGAATGGAACCATGGAGAGCAAGCTCTCAGCGGTGGCGGCGCTCCCGGAGATCGAGCCCGTCCAGATCGCCGCCAAGCCGGTCGTCGCGCCGACGCCTGCGCCGCCGCCGTCGGCGGAGCCGGACCTGCGGCTGGTGATCGAGGAGGGGCAGGCCGGCAGCTTCGTCTACAAGACCATCGATCGTCGCACGGGCGAGGTGGTGTTGCAGCTGCCGCGTGAAGAGGTGCTGCGCATGCGTGACGCCGAGGCCTACGTGGCCGGGGCGGTCATCGCTACCCAGGCCTGAGGTTCATCGCGCCCGCCAGGCGGGCCTTGAGGCGCGTCCATCCACAGGGCGCAACCGCAGCCCGGGCAATGGGTCTGCGGGCGTCGTCGTGTTGACGTTAATCTTTCGGAAACCATGCGCTTCCTAGCGTTAACCATAGTTTCGGCGTGCGAGTCGCGCGTCAATCATGGGTTCTCTGAAGGAGATTGGCGCCATGGCGATGAGCGTAAATACGAACAAGTCGGCGCTGATCGCGCTCCAGAACCTCAACAGCACCAACGAAAAGCTGGAGCAGGTTCAGAACAAGATCAACACCGGCCTGCGGGTCGCGAACGCCAAGGACAATGCGGCGGTGTACGCGATCGCGCAGAAGCAGCGGGCCGACTTCAGCTCGCTCGGCGCGGTGAAGATGAGCCTCGACCGCGCCACCTCGATCACCGACGTGGCCTTGAGCGCCGGGCAGCAGATCAGCGACATTCTCGTCCAGATGCGGGAAAAGGTCGTCGGCGCCGCCGAAGACTCCGCCTCGCCGTCGACCCGCAAAGCCTTCGACGACGAGTTCCAGACGCTGCTGCAGGCGATCAGCCAGTTTTCGGCGTCGGCGGAGTTCGACGGGGTGTCGGTCCTCAACGGCACGCTGACCGCCGACCTCAACTTCCTCGCGAACTCCGATGGCGACAGCTATATCGCGCTGACGCCGCAGGACTTCACGATCTCCGGGTCGATCATCAACCTCGACGGCACCAATCTGACGGGCACAACGACGGCGACGAAGTCGGTCCTGTCGTCGCTCGATCTGGCGATCGGCAAGGTCACTGCGGCGCTGGCCGAGATGGGCGCCCAGGCCAAGCAGATCGAGAAGCATGTCACCTTCGTCTCGAAGCTCCAGGACGTGCTGGAGACCGGGATCGGCAACCTGGTCGATGCCGACATCGCCAAGGAAAGCGCGCGTCTGCAGGCCTTGCAGGTGCAACAGCAACTGGGCGCCCAGGCGCTGTCGATCGCGAACTCGCAGCCGCAGGTGATCCTGCAGCTGTTCAAGGGCTGACGTCAGTCTGAGGAGAGCGTACCCGGCCCCGGAGCCCGATGGCTCCGGGGCCTTTTATTTGCCTGGGCGTCGGGACCTTTAACCCCTCGTCAGCCCTTGTGGCGCAATCTGCAGTTGGAAAACTGCGTTGAGTCGATGGTCTAGGTGATCAGCCTCGATACCAATCTGCTGCTGGGCTACTACCAGGCCAGGAACGGCCTGAGCGCCGCCGTGGGCGGGACGTCGACCAATGTCGCTGCGTCGGCCACGAAGGCCCCGACGCCTCCCTGGAGCACCTTGTCTGCGGCCCCGAAGGCCGACGAGATGCTCAAGAGCGTCATGATGGGCCGCAAGTTCATCGACGAGTACCAGACCCAGCTCGACGTCAAAGGCGCCAGCGAGGACTATCGGCAGCTCTTCGCGATCCATCAGGGACTGTCCACGCTCGAAGCGCTGGCCCGCAAGGCGGACGACAAGAACACCACCGCCGCCGAGCTCAAGCGCATCCAGGGCTCGTTCACCCGCGGCATGGCCGAGGTGTCCAGCTACATCGACGATGCGAACTTCGAGAAGCTGCGGCTGACCTATGGCGACGTCGCCGACAAGGCCAAGACGGCGGTCGGCGTGCCCAAGACCGTGCCGAAATACATGACCTCGCCCCTTCACCAGGGAACGGCGACCGACGCGGTCGAGGCGTTCCAGGGCGATATGAAGTTCAGCGTCAAGATCAGGCTGCCGAACAAGGTCGAGACGACCATCAACTTCGACCTCGCCGAGATGGGCTCGACGACCCGGTCGATGAACGAGGTGGTCAAGTACATCAATACCAAGCTCAGCGGCGCAGGGTTCAGCACCCGGTTCGCGGTGGAGAAGATCGCCGGGGCTGAAAAGACCACCGAGGTCAATGGCCGGACGATCAAGCTGGGCAACGAACCCGACAAGTTCGCCCTGAAGATCCAGGGCGACACGACTGAAATCCTGACGTTTTCTGCGCCAGCGACATCGCCCGCCGTCTATATCACCCAGACCGCCGGAGACCCGAAGCCCGCCAAGACCACGAAGGTCGAGGACGGGAAGGTGGTCACGGTCACGCCCGATCCGAAGCTGACCGAAGAACTGATCAAGTTCGAGACCGGCACGACCTCGGACGCCGTGCGCCGTCCGGGCGATGTGAACTGGGTCGAGGGGCGGGTCTTCAATGTCGCACTGCCGGAAGGCGTGGAGAAGGTCCACAAGACCGTCACCGGCCCCGATGGGGCGCTCTATATGCTGGCCGACGTCAACGACACCGTCGACGGCCAGACGATCAAGGGCGCCGGCGACGTCGCGCTGATGAAGTTCGATTCGGCGGGCAAGCTCGTCTACACGCGCACGCTCGGGGCTTCGGCCGACGCGACGGGCCTCGGCCTGGCCGTGGGGCCGGATGGTCAGATCGCCGTGTCGGGCTCGGTGACCGGCGGGTTCGCCGCCAGCGGGGTTCCCATCGGCTCCGGCACGCTGGAGACGATCCCCAAGGTCCTGAAGGCGGACAACGGAGTCGATGGAACCAAGCCCGACAGCTTCGTGGCGGTGTTCAGCGCAGTCGGCGACGAGATGTGGTCCCAGCGGATGGGCGCCCGTGACGACGACGAGGCGACCAGCGTGGCCTTTGGCGGGGATGGCTCGCTCTATGTGCTCGGGCGCTCCAAAGGCGCGATGCCGGGACAGACGACCAGCGGCAACTGGGACAGCTATCTGCGGGCCTTCGACGCCGAAGGGCGCCTGAAGTCGACGACCCAGTTCGGAACCTCCGGCGAGGATAAGCCCGCCGGGCTGGTCGTCGACGGAACCAACGTCGTGGTCGCCTCGATCGAGGGCGGAGAGGTCAAGCTGCGTCGCTACGACATGACCGATCCGAAGGCGCCGACGCTCACGGCCAACCGCAGCCTCGGCGGCCTGGGCGGCGGCTCGATCGCCGGCGTCACCATGGACGGCGGCAACATCGTGATCGCCGGCTCGACCGGCGCCACGCTCGGCGTGGCCAACACGACCCGCGCGTCGTCAGGCAGCGTCGATGCGTTCGCCGCGCGAATCTCGGCCGACCTTTCGTCCAGCGCCGACGCCATCGCCTACTACGGCGGCAGCGGTGATGACCGGGCCACGGCGATGACGGTCGCCGACGGCAAGGTCTGGCTGACGGGAACCACCAAGACCGACCTCCCGGACATGACCAACGCGGTCGGCAAGGTCGACGGCTTTGCGGTCGGACTCGACATCGGTACGGGCGTGGTGGCCTGGTCGCAGCGGTTCACCGGCTCGGAGAAGATGACCGCGCCGAGCTCGATCGCAGTCGACGCCAACGGCGCCAGCGCCCTGGATCGTCTGGGCCTGCCCAGCGGCAAGGTCGACTATTCCGACTCCCAGCTCGTCACCTCGGCGACGGCCGCGAGGCCGGGAGACACCTTCCAGATTCGGCGACGGATCGGCGGCCCGGCCGTGACCATCACCATCGATGCGAAGGACACGCTGGAGACCCTGGCCAAGAAGATCCAGCGGGCGACCTCGTTCGGCGTGAAGGCCGAAGTCGTCTCCGACGGGGATGTCCGCAAGCTGCAGATCCGTCCTCAGAATAGCCGGTCCAGCCTGGAAATCCTGGGCGGGAAGGGCGGCCTCGACGCGCTCGAGGCGCTGGGACTGCACGAGGGCTTCGTGCGCAGCACCGTCATGCAGGACGAGAAGATGGTTCCCGGCGACGGGGGCTCGGCCATGTATGGGCTGAAAATGGCCCGCGATCTGTCGCTGTCGACCAAGGACGACATCAAGGCGGCCATCGACAAGCTGACCATGGCCATGTCGGTGCTGCGCGGGGCCTATCGGGACCTGGAACAGGGCATGAAGCCCGCCAGCGAGACCAAGAAGGCGACCGGCGAAGTGCCGGCCTATCTCAAGAACCAGCTGGCGAACTACCAGGCGGGCCTGAACCGCCTGACCGGCGGCTGATCCAGACGCGCGCTTGAAACCGTCACACGCACGGTCTAGCGAGGGCGCATGGAGTTCCTGAAAGATCGGCGCACGCTTCTGGCCCTCGTCGGCGGCGCGCTCGCCCTGTTGGCCGGCCTGATCATCGCCAATGTGATGGTCAACAAGGGCAAGGACGAGAAGCCTTCTGCGCCGCCCGCCTCCAAGGGCGGGTTGGTCGTGGAGACTGGTGCGCCGGACGATGGACGTCTGGACCCGGCCAAACCCCTGCGCTGCTTCGTGGCCGGCCAGTATGTCGGCGAGATGACCCTGGCCGACTGCGCCAAACGCAACGGCGTGGCGACCGGCGCCCTCGACGTCGGCGTCGACGAGGCCGGAAATCTGGCCGCGGCCGATCAGGCCGGAACGATGCTGACCCCGCTGCCGCCGCAGCCGGAAACCGTCACCCCGCTCAACCCCGCCCCGACGACGCCCGCGCAGGCGCCGGCCGCGAACAACGCCCCGGCCGGCGGGTGCTGGCGCTATGTCGACGGCGGATGGCGGAAACTGCCCAATGATCTGACGCTCAACGCCTGCGTCCAGACGCTGTTCGCTGGCCGCTGCGAGCGGCCCGGCGGGGCGACCTATGGCCGCTGGATGCAGCAGACGCTGCGCCTGGTGCCGGGCAAGGTGGAAGTGTCGGGCGACAATCGCAGCTTCCGTCCACTGGCCGAACAGGCGCAGAACTGTTCGATCTCCACTATCGGCTAGGCTCTCGCCCTGCCGTCGCCGCAATCGCGACTATAGGCTGATTTCATGCTGCTCCGCTTCGCCCTCGTCGCTGGTCTTTCCGTGGTGGCGCTGGCCGCCTGCTCCAAGCGCACCTTGCCGCCGGGCGGCGAGGGGATTTGCTGGAACGTCACCAGGACGTCCGACGGCGAACTGAAGTACCACAAGCTCAAGACGGGCGTGCCGACGCTTGAGCATTGCGCGGCCGAGCTCGAGAGCATGCGGGTCAGGTTCCTGCGCATGGGCGGGTCGGTCCGTGAGGTCACCGGCGCCTACAAGGGCAGCTTCATCTTCATCGACCGCCGGGGAATCTTCACGGCCCCGTCGTTGGAAGAGCATCCGTACCTGGCGCTCGTGCGGACGGGCGACGGACGTCTGGCGATCCCCGGTGCGATGCCGCAGCAGCCCGCTCCTTAGGGCGGCGCAAGGCGCGACGAAAACGCTGTGGACTAAGCGTTAACGCCGTGAACGTATAGCGAACATCGACATTGATCCGTGCGGCGGCGTCGTCTAGCGTCCCGCGCTTGGGCGAAAGCCCGCAAGCACGGAAAGCAAGGGACAAGCTCATGGCGGGCAGCGTCAACAAGGTCATTCTGGTCGGCAATCTCGGCGCCGACCCCGAGATTCGCAGCCTGAATTCGGGCGATCGGGTCGCCAACCTGCGCATCGCGACGTCGGAAACCTGGCGCGACCGCAGCTCCGGCGAGCGCAAGGAAAAGACCGAGTGGCACCGCGTGGTGATCTTCAACGACAACCTCGTGAAGGTGGCCGAGCAGTACCTGCGCAAGGGTTCGAAGGTCTACATCGAGGGGGCGATCCAGACCCGCAAGTGGACCGATCAGTCGGGCCAGGAAAAGTATTCGACCGAGATCGTCCTGCAGAAGTTCCGCGGTGAGCTCACCATGCTGGACGGCCGCAACGACAACGCCGGCGGTGGCGGTGGCGGCGACTACGGCGGCGACTATGGCGGCGGAAGCGGCGGTGGCGGCGGTGGTGGATACGGCGGTGGCGGCGGCGGTTTCGGCGGCGGCTCGCGCAACCAAAGCTCGGGACCGCGGGAAGACTTCTCGGCCGACCTGGACGACGAAATCCCGTTCTAGGCGTCACGCCGACAGATCAGAGGGCCGGCCGCATTGGCCGGCCCTTTTGATTCCGGCTGGGCTTCAGGCGATGCGTCCGCCGTTGAGCGCCCATCCGTCGAGGTGGGCGCTCAGCACCGAAAGCGGAACCGCTCCATAGAGCAGGCCGGCGTCGTGGAAGGCGCGGATGTCGAAGGCGGCGCCCATCCGGGCCTTGGCCGCCTCGCGGGCCTCCACCCAGACCTGGTGGCCCAGCATGTAGCTCGACGCCTGGCCGGGCTGGACGCAGTAGCGTTCGACCTCGCGGGCGACGCTGGTCTCCTTGTCTCCCAGGGTGTCGACCATGTAGGCGATCGCCTGTTCGCGGCTCCAGCGCTTGTGGTGCAGGCCGGAGTCGACCACCAGCCGCGCCGCCCGGAACAGCAGCGAGGCGAGGTAGCCGAGCCGCCCCAGCGGATCGTTCTCGAACGCGCCCATCTCGTCGGAGAGCTGTTCGGCGTAGAGCGCCCAGCCTTCCGAGTAGCCGGAGAACAGCGGCATGCGCCGCATCAGCGGCAGTCCCTTGGCCTCCATGGCCAGCGCGATCTGCAGGTGGTGGCCAGGCAGCACCTCATGGTGGACCAGGGTCGGCAGGTCCAGGCGCGGCTGTTCGGCGGTATCGCGCAGGTTGATGTAGAAGATCCCCGGCCGTGACCCGTCCACTGAGCCCGGCTGATAGGATCCGCCGGGCGCCCCGGCCTCGATGGTGGTCGGCACGCGGGCGATCTCGACCGGGGCCTGGGGCAGGGCCGCGAAGTACTGCGGCAGCCGCTTGCGCATTGCCTGCGCCATGCCGTTCATGTCAGCCAGGAGCTGGGCGCGCCCGGCTTCGGTGTTCGGGTAGAGCTGGTCGGGCCGCCGCCGCAGGGCGGCGATGCGCTGGCCGACGGAACCCTGGCTCAGGCCCTGGGCCTTGAGGATCTCGTCGGCCCGCGCGGTCAGTTCGGCGACCCGCTCCAGCCCGAGGCGATGGATGTCGTCGCCGCTCATGTCCGTGGTCGTGAACGAGCGGACCGCGAACCGGTAGTAGGCCTCGCCCTGCGGCAGGCGCCAGCATCCGGCGTCGTGCGAGGCGGTCGGCAGGGCTTGCTGCTGAAGGTCCAGCTGGCGGCGCAGGGCGGGGTAGACGGCGGTCTCGACGATCTTGCTCGCGCGCGCCTGCCAGTCGCCCGCCAGGCCCTTCTCGGTCGTGCGGCGCGTGAGGTTGGTCACCAGTTCGGAGCGATCCGGCGCCGGCGCGAGCATGGCGGCGATCTGCCCGGAGGTGGTGCGCAGGATGAAACCCGGGGGAGCCGCGCCGCGCGCGAAGTCGGCCCGGACGCGGGTCGATTCCTGGTCGAGCGAGGGGCCGAAGGCCGCCAGCCGGTCCAGGTAGGCTTCGGCGTCCTCGGCGCCGGAGATGGTGTGCTGCGTGCCGAGGAAGCCCGGGATGCTGCGGTAGTTCCCGCTGAGCTGCGAGATGATGTACGGGACCGCGCCGCCGACGCCCGGGTCGCCATAGGGGAAGTCGTAGCCCTGCAGGGTGACGTCGGCCAGGTACGCCGCCGTCCGGTAGTTGAGCAGGTCGCCCCCGCGCAGCGAGGCCGGATCGAACTGGCGCAGGTCGACGGCCATCTGCGCGAACAACGCCTTCATCTTCGCCGGTCCGGCGGCGGAGCGGTCGTCGAGGCTGTGCTTGGCGGGGGTGTTGGCGCCGGTGTCGAGCCCGGTCAGCGTCATCAGCTGCGGCGAGGCGATCAGCGCATCCTGCATCGCCTTGTTCATCAGGGCGGTCAGGCGCGGGCCGTCCGCCGACTGCCCGGCGGCGGGGGAGGCGGCCAGGGCGGCGGCGCCGGCCAACAGGAGGTCGCGGCGGTTCAGCATCGGCGATGGTCCGGAAATGGGAGCCGCCGCGGGCCAGGCCCGCGGCGGCGCAGTCAAGACTTGGCGGGCGGTCAGCCGCCGGCGATGACGCCGCAGGCGATGCGGGCGCCGGCCCCGCCGATCGGCTGGGTCTTGTGGTCGTCGGCGTTGGCGTGGACGACGATCGCCGAGCCGTCCTTGTCGGTCAGGTCCTGGCGCCCGTCGACGCCGCCCAGCGAGACGAAGGTCGTGAAGATCTCGGCGTTCGCCGTGCCGTCGGCGGCCACGAAGACGTTCGGCAGGTCGCCGGCCTCGTTGGCGTCGGGGTTCAACAGGCCGTGCACCATGGTGGGGCCGCCGTGAACGTGGCCGCCGGCCGAGGTGAAGTCGGACTTCGAGCAGTCGCCCTTCTCGTGGAAGTGGAGCCCGTGCCAGCCCGGCGCCAGGCCCTTGAGCTCGATGCGCATCAGGACGCCTTTGGGGGCGTTGGCGAGGACGGCTGAGCCGACCGAGGCGCCGGCGGAATTCTTCAGTTCGATCCGTTGGTTGGCCGGCGCGTCTGCGGCGATCGCCGTCCCGGCGAAAAGGGTGGCGGCGAGGGCTGCGAGAGCATATTTCATGGGATCTAGCACCTGGGTTCGAAACTCTACGGACATTTGGCCTTACGGCCTCCGGGATGGTAACAACAGAACCTAGCTTTGTGTCCGATTCTAAACGGCTAAATCCTCTCCTTGACCGACGAAACTCATACCCCGCCGGACGGTGATCGGCGTGGGGGCATCGCCCCTATCGCCATCGAAGACGAGCTGAAGCGCTCGTATCTCGATTACGCGATGAGCGTGATCGTATCGCGCGCCCTGCCGGACGCGCGCGACGGCCTCAAGCCCGTCCATCGCCGGATCCTGTTCTCGATGAACGAGCAGGGCCATACGCCCGACCGTTCGTACGTGAAGTCGGCCCGGGTGGTCGGGGACGTGATGGGTAAGTATCACCCGCACGGCGACGCCTCGATCTACTTCACCATGGTCCGGATGGCGCAGCCGTTCTCGATGGGCCTGCTGCTGATCGACGGTCAGGGCAATTTCGGTTCGGTGGACAACGACCCGCCCGCGGCCATGCGCTACACCGAGAGCCGCATGAGCAAGGCGGCGATGTCGGTCGTCGCCGACCTCGACAAGGACACCGTCGACTTCAAGGAGAACTACGACGGCACCGAGCAGGAGCCGGTGGTCCTGCCGTCGCGGATCCCGAACCTGCTGGTGAACGGCGCCGGCGGCATCGCGGTCGGCATGGCCACCAACATCCCGCCGCACAACCTGGGCGAAGTGATCGACGCCTGCCTGTCCTATGTCGACGATCCGGAGGTCTCGCTAGAGACGCTGCTGGACATCGTGCCGGGACCGGACTTCCCCACCGGCGGCGAGATCATCGGCCGTTCGGGCGCGCGCAACGCGCTGATGACCGGTCGTGGTTCGGTCGTGGTGCGCGGCAAGGCCGACATCCAGGAGATCCGCAAGGATCGCGAGGCCATCGTCGTCACCGAGATCCCGTATCAGGTGAACAAGGCCGCGATGGTCGAGCGCATCGCCGAACTGGTGCGCGAGAAGAAGATCGAGGGCATCGCCGACCTTCGCGACGAGTCCGACCGCGACGGCATGCGCGTCGTCATCGAGATGAAGCGCGAGGCCTCGCCCGACGTCGTCCTCAACCAGCTCTATCGCTATACGCCGCTGCAGTCGTCGTTCGCGGTCAACATGCTGGCCCTCGACCGCGGCCGCCCGCGCGAGATGAACCTGCGCGACCTGGTCGTCGCCTTTGTCGACTTCCGCGAGGAAGTGGTCGTCCGGCGCGTCAAGTTCGAGCTGGGCAAGGCGCGCGACCGCGGCCACGTCCTGGTCGGCCTGGCCATCGCCGTGGCCAATATTGACGAGTTCATCCACATCATCCGCTCGTCCAAGGACCCGGCCGAGGCGCGCGAGCGCCTGGTGGCCCGCGACTGGCCGACCGGCGACATGATGCCCCTGGTGGAACTGATCGCCGATCCGCGCACGGTGGTGATCGACGGCGACAAGATCCACCTCACCGAGGAGCAGGCGCGCGCCATCCTGGCCCTGACCCTCTCGCGCCTGACCGGTCTCGGCCGCGACGAGATCTTCGGCGAGGCGCGCGAGCTGGCCGACACCATTCAGGGCCACCTGACCATCCTGTCGGACCGCGCCAACGTCATGGCCATCGTCCGCGACGAACTGGTCGAGGTGAAGACCGCCTTCGCCGTGCCGCGCCGCACCGAGATCGTCGACGGCGACGCCGACGTCGAGGACGAGGACCTGATCGCCCGTGAGGACATGGTCATCACCGTGACCCACGGCGGCTACGTGAAGCGCACGCCGCTGGCGACCTACCGCACCCAGCACCGGGGCGGGAAGGGCCGCTCGGGCATGGCGACCAAGGACGAGGATGCGGTCACCCGCGTGTTCTCGGCCGGCACCCACACGCCGATGCTGTTCTTCTCGTCGGGCGGCAAGGTCTATCAGCTCAAGGTCTGGCGCCTGCCGGTCGGCAATCCGAACTCGCGCGGCAAGGCCTTCGTGAACCTGCTGCCGATCGTGCCGGGCGAGAGCATCACCTCGATCCTGCCGCTGCCCGAGGACGAGGCCGCCTGGGATCAATACGACGTGATGTTCGCCACCCGCTCCGGGAACGTCCGCCGCAACAAGCTCAGCGACTTCCAGGGCATCAAGCGCAACGGCAAGATCGCCATGAAGCTGGACGACGGCGATGCGATCATCGGCGTCGGGCTCTGCAACGCCCAGCAGAACGACATCCTGCTGACCACCGCGCTTGGCCGCTGCATCCGCTTCGCCACCGAGGAGGTGCGCGTGTTCGCCGGCCGCGATTCGACCGGCGTGCGCGGGATCCGCCTGGCCGACAGCGACAGCGTCATCTCGATGGCGATCCTGCGCTCGGTCGAGGCGACCCCGGCCGAACGTGCGGCCTATGTGAAGCACGCCAACGCCATGCGCCGGGCCACCGGTGACGAGGTCGAGGAAGCCTCCGCGCCTGACGACGACGAGGCCGAGGGCGACGTCACGCTGAGCGTCGAGCGAATCGCCGAGCTGGGCGCGGCCGAGGAAGTGATCCTCACGGTCTCGACCGAAGGCTTCGGCAAGCGCAGCTCGGCCTACGAGTTCCGCCGCACCGGACGCGGCGGGCAGGGGCTGCTGGCGCAGGACCTGACCAAGAAGGGCGGCCGCCTGACGGCGTCGTTCGCGGTCGAAGAGGACGACGAGATCCTGCTGGTCACCGATCAGGGTCAATTGATCCGCACGCCGGTCAACCAGGTCCGCATGGTCGGGCGCAACACGTCTGGCGTTACGATCTTCCGGACCAGCAAGGACGAGCACGTGGTGTCGGTCGAACGCCTGGCCGATCAAGGCGGCGGCGACGACGCCGAGGCTGAGGATGACGTGGCGGAATAAGCTGGCCGTGTGATTTCTCCGTGCGCAACCGCCGGTTCAGCTGGCGGTTGCGGACGAGATTTGGGCTTGCTTTCGTCGCCCGCGCCGGTGAAATCCTGCTGCACCGCAATAGGGGGAGACGTCGAATGACGCGTGTGGGGCTCTATCCGGGGACCTTCGACCCGATCCACAACGGCCACACCGACATCATCGGTCGGGCTGTGAAGCTGGTCGACAAGCTCGTCATTGGCGTGGCGATCAACGCCGGCAAGGGGCCTCTGTTCGAGCTTGAGGAACGCGTCGCGATCCTGAAGGAAGCCACTCAGCACCTCAATGATCGGGCCGAGATCATCGTCCGTCCGTTCGAAGGCCTGCTGATGCACTACGCCCGCGAAATCGGGGCGCAGGTGATCGTCCGCGGCCTACGCGCCGTCGCCGACTTTGAATACGAATTCCAGATGACGGCGATGAACCAGCAGCTCGATCGCGAGGTCGAAACGGTGTTCCTGATGGCCGATCCGCGCCACCAGGCCATCTCGTCCAAGCTGGTCAAGGAGATCGCGGTGCTCGGCGGCGACATCAGCAAGTTCGTCAGCCCGGCCATCAAGGACGCGCTGATGGCAAAGGTCGGCCGCGGCTGAGTTCAACCGCCGCCGACGGGCTGGCGATCTCGTCCTTTGCCCGCTACGAGTGGCCCATGATCCGAACCCTGTTGCTCACCGCCGCCGTCCTGGCGATGGCGGCGCCTGCCGCCGCCCAGGCGCCCGTCGCGAAGACGTCTGCTGCTCCCGCCTCGCCCTCGGCCGGCGATTGGCGCACGCCTAATCCTGACGACCTGCTGGTCATCGACACCAACAAGGGCCGGATCATCGTCGAGATGCTGCCGGAGGTCGCGCCGGCGCACGTTCAGCGGGTCAAGGAACTGGCGCGGGCCGGGTTCTATGACGGCCGCACCTTCTTTCGGGTCATCGACGAGTTCATGGCCCAGACCGGCGACCCGGAAGACCGCGGCACCGGCGGCAGCGACAAGCCCGACCTGACGCAGGAATTCCTGTTCCGCCTCGGCGCCGACGCCGGATTCGTACAAGCGGCCGACCAGAACGTGGCGCAGGTCGGCTTCATCAAGTCGCTGCCGGTGAAGAGCCAGAGCCCGATGCTCATGGCGATGACCGCCGACGGCAAGATTTCCGCCTGGCCGCTCTATTGCCCGGGCGTCGCGGCGATGGCGCGCGGTCAGGGCGAGGACAGCGCCAACAGCCAGTTCTTCCTGATGCGTCACACCTATCCGTCGCTGGAGCGGCGCTACACCGGCTGGGGCCGCGTGGTCGCGGGCCTGGACGTCGTGCGCGCCATCAAGGTCGGAGAGCCCGTGGCTCCGCCTCAGGACAAGATGGACAAGGTCCGCATCCTGGCCGATATCCCCGCGTCTGAACGCCCCAAGGTGCGCGTGATCGATCCCAACAGCGCCTGGTTCAAGGCCGAGATCGAAAGCGTTCGCGCCCGAATGGGTGAGAACTTCTCGGTTTGCGAGATCAAAGTCCCATCGGAGGTGAAGTGATGGACGCGGAAAACACCCTTATCCTGACCCTGGACACGGGCCCGGTGACGATCAAGCTCCGCCCCGACCTGGCGCCGAGCCATGTCGAGCGCATCAAGGAACTGTCGCGCGAGGGCTTCTATGACGGCGTGGTCTTCCATCGCGTCATCGACGGCTTCATGGCCCAGGGCGGCGACCCGACCGGCACCGGCACCTCGGGCTCGGACAAGCCGAACCTGAAGGCCGAATTCTCGCGCGAGCCGCACGTCCGCGGTGTCTGCTCGATGGCCCGGACCTCGGCCCCGCACTCGGCCAACAGCCAGTTCTTCATCTGCCTGGACGACGCGACCTTCCTCGACGGCCAGTACACGGTCTGGGGCGAAGTGGTCGAAGGCATGGACGCGGTCGACGCCCTGCCGAAGGGCGAGCCGCCGCGCGCGCCGGGCAAGATCGTCTCCTCGCGCGTCGCCGCCGACGTCGCGTGACGCCGAACCTGGAAGCGGCGTATGCGCAGCCGCATCGCCGCTACCATACGCGGGCCCATATCGAGCAGTGCTTGGCGCTGCTCGATCAGGTTCCTGACCTGACCGAGACCGAGCGCCAGATTCTGATCTATGCGATCTGGTGGCATGACGCCGTCTACGACCCGACCGCCTCCGACAACGAGGCCAAGAGCGCGCAGATGGCCAAGGCGGATCTGCGGGACTTCGAGGTCTCGATCCATGCCCGCGAGGAAATCGCGCGGCTGATCATGCTGACCGCCGGCCATGAGGTCGAAGAGGAAGACCGCCTCGGCGAACTGCTGGTCTCCATCGACCTGGCGATCCTCGGCGCGCCGGCCGACCGCTACGACGCCTACGCGCGGGCGGTCCGGGAAGAATACGCTCACGTGCCGGACGACCTCTGGCGCAAAGGCCGCAGCGGCGTGCTGCAACGCTTTCTCGATGCGCAGGTTATCTTCCCCGATCCGGCCTTCGCCGAATGGCTGGACGCCCAGGCGCGGGACAATCTGACCCGGGAGCTCGCGTCGCTGAGCTAGAGGAGGCTTCGGTGGCGCGCTTGAAGGTTTTCGTGACCTCCGACGGCTTCACCGACTACGTCGTGGCCGCGACCTCGCGGGCCAGGGCGCTGGCGGCGTGGGGCGCGCGCCAGGACCTGTTTCAGACCGGCGGCGCTCGGGAGACGGACGATCCCGACCTGGTGAGCGCCGCCAGCGCGCAGCCAGGGCTGGTGCTGCGTCGGCCGTCGAAGGTGACGCCGCTCATTCCCAAGCGCTCGGTGGCGGCCAAGGCTCCGGCCCCGATGTCCGCGCCGCCGAAGAAGCCCCGCGGACCGACGCCGGCGCAACTGCGCAAGGTGGCCGATATTGAGGCCGAGCTGGAGGCGGCCGCCGAACGCCATGCGGCCGATCTGGCTGAGATCGCCGCCGAGAAGCGGGCGCTGGAGCTGCGCCGGGATGAGAGCGAGAGAATGTTCCTGACCCGGCGGGGCGAACTGCGCGAGGCGCTGCGCAAGGCGCGGCTGGCGCTAAGGTGACGGCGCCAGGGTGACGATCACCGGATAGTGGTCCGAGCCGAGCCGGGGGCCGCGTTCGGCGCGGACGGTGCGCCAGCCGGGCCCGGCATAGACATGATCGATCGGCAGCAGGGCGAACGGCAGGCCCATGCCGGCGGGCCCGCGGTCGGCGGGCCAGGAGAACAGCGCCCGGGTCCGTCGCTCCAGCCCGAACATCGCGTCCTCGCGCCGGCGGCTGAACGACCAGGGCGTGGAGTTGAAGTCGCCCACCAGGATCAGTCGCTCCTTTGGAAAGCGGTCGAGCAGGCCGGCGACCACGCGGCCCTGCGCCTGTTGCCAGCCGCCGTAGATTGGCCAGGCGTAGTGCGTCCCGAAGACGCTGAACTCGCCATGGGCGTCGCGGAAGGTGGCCCCGGCGATCGGCGGCGGGAGCTCGTCCTCGGCGGTTGGCGGAACCGGAACGTCCCGTGCGACCGGCCTGGCCTTGGAGAGAATGAGCACGGTGCAGTCGCCGCAGCTGACATGATAGCCGCGGAAGGCGCGCTTCAGGGCGGGGGCGATCAGGCTGGCTTCCTCGACCACGAGAATGTCGGGATCCTGCGCCTTCAGCCACTGGATGCTTTCGCCCGGGCGATCGTTGCGCTCCCAGGCGTTGAACTGGATCAGCTTGATCTGTCCGGGCGCGCCTTCGGGCGCCGGCGAGCCGGCTGGGCGCAGGTATTCCGGCGCGATCAGCAGGGCGCTGGCGGCGATCGCCGCGCCCGACAGGCCGGCCAGCAGCCACCGCGCGCCGCGGCGTTCGAACAGCAGGCCATAGATCGCTGGCAGCAGCGACAGCGCCAGCAGCATCGGTGCGAAATGGGTTAGGATGTCCAGCCGGACGCTCCAGCGCCCGCCCTGGGCCGCAAGCGCCCATCCGGCGCAGCCGAGCGCGGTCAGGGCCATGAGGCTGGTGAAGAACAGGCGAAGGGAACGCATCGGCTAGTTCGGCCTCGGGGCCAGCACGGCCACGACGGGGTAGTGATCGGAGCCCAGTCGCGGGCCCCGGGTGATCGAAACCGTGTCCCAGGCCGAGCCGGCATAGACATGATCGATCGGCAGGAACGCCAGGCCGAACAGACCATTGGCCGGCCAGGTGGGCAGGGCGTGGGTGCGCCGCTCCATCCCCAGCGCGGCGTCTTCGCGCCGCCGGGAAAACGACCAGGGCGTGGAGTTGAAGTCGCCGACCAGGATCGTGCGCTCACGCGGCTGGTCTTTCATCAGTTGCAGCAGGCGGGCGCTGTTCTCGGCGTGTCCTTCTACGTTCGTCGGCCAGCCGTAGTGAACGCCGACGACTGGAAAATCACCTTGCGGTCCGGCCAGGTGCGCGATGGTGATGGCCGGACCTAGACCTTTGCGGCCGCGCCGAGGGGCCTCGATGCGCGTGGCGGGCGTGCGCGTGAAAATCGCAACTTCGCAGGTCTTGCCGCAGGACATCTGCCGGCCCAGGCGTTGGGTGACCGCGGTCTGGAAGATGGCGCGGGAGTCCTCGACGACCAGGACGTCGGGATCCTCGTCCGCCAGCCAGGCGAGCCGCTGCTCCAGGCCATGGCTGTCACGGGCGGCGTTGAACTGGATGAGTTTGATCTGGCCGGGCGCGCCCGAGGCGATGTCAGCTGTCTGGGGGCGCAGGAACTCAGGCAGCATCAGCGCCAGGCTGGCGATCACCGCAGCCGCGCCGAGCAGGGCCGGAAGCAGCCGCCGGTGCGCGAAGATCGCAGCCGTCAGCGTCACGGCGCCGCCGGCCAGATAGATCGGCGCAAAATGGGTGAGGACGTCGAGGTGAGCGCTCAAGCGCCCGCCCTGAGCAACAATGGCGGCCGCGGCGGACAGGGCGCCAAGCGGCAGGACGACGCCGCGGAGGACGAATCGCACAAGGCTCATCCAGCGAGCTTACACGCGGCGATGCTTGACGAGGGCGCCCGCCCATGCGCTTCAAGCGCGTCCATGCAACTTTCCGACTTCGATTTCGACCTTCCCGACGACCGCATCGCCCTACGGCCGGTGACCCCTCGCGACGCCGCGCGCATGCTCCTGGTTTCGCCTGGCGCGCCGCTGAGGGACCTGAGCGTCGTCGATCTGCCTGCGCAACTGCGCACCGGCGACGTGCTGGTGCTCAACGACACCCGGGTGATTCCGGCACGCCTGAAGGGGCGGCGGGTGCGCGATGGCTCGGACGTCGCGGTCGAGGCGACCCTGCACAAGCGCCTGTCGCCGTCGCGTTGGTCGGCGTTCATGAAGCCCGGGAAGAAGCTGGCGCCCGGCGATCGGGTGCGCTTCGGGTCGACCGACGACCGGGCCTGCCTGCTGGGCGTGCTCGACGCCACCGTGATTGAGAAGGGCGAGGGGGGCGAGGTCGTCCTCGGCTTCGACCTTGCCGGGCCGGATCTTGATGCGGCGATCGCCGAACGTGGCGCCATGCCCCTGCCGCCGTACATCGCCGCCAAGCGAGGCGAGGACGCCCAGGACCGGGCCGACTACCAGACCGTCTACGCCGACGAGGAAGGCTCGGTCGCCGCGCCGACCGCGGGCCTTCACTTCACGCCGCGGCTGCTGGACGAGCTCAAGGCGATGGGCGTCACGCTGCAGTTCGTGACCCTGCACGTCGGGGCCGGCACGTTCCTGCCGGTGAAGACCGAAAACCTGTCGGAACACCGCATGCACGCCGAGTATGGCGAGGTCGATGCGGCGACCGCCGACGCGCTGAACGCCGCCAAGGCCGCGGGCGGCCGTATCGTCTGCGTCGGCACGACCTCGCTGCGCCTGGTCGAGAGCGCAACCGGCGAAGATGGGATCGTACGCCCCTTCGCCGACGAGACCGCCATCTTCATCACCCCCGGCTATCGCTTCCGCGCTGCCGACGGCCTGATGACCAACTTCCATCTGCCGAAGTCGACCCTGTTCATGCTGGTCAGCGCCTTCGCCGGCCTTGAGACCATGCGCGGCGCCTACGCCCACGCGATCACCAGCGGCTACAGGTTCTATTCCTACGGCGACGCCAGCCTGCTCTGGAGAGCCAACTAGTGGCCGCATTCCCCTTCGAGATCGCCGCGACCGATGGTGCGGCGCGCACCGGCGTGCTCAAGACGCCGCGCGGCGACATCCGGACGCCCGCCTTCATGCCGGTCGGCACCGCCGCGACGGTGAAGGCCCTGACTGTGGATCAGGTGCGCTCGACCGGCGCCGACATCATCCTGGGCAATACTTATCACCTGATGCTGCGGCCGACCGCCGAACGCGTCGCGCGACTGGGTGGACTGCACAGGTTCATGCGCTGGGACCGGCCGATCCTCACCGACTCCGGCGGCTTCCAGGTGATGTCGCTGTCGAAGATCGCCAAGGTCACCGAGGAATCGGTGGCCTTCCAGAGCCACATCGACGGCTCCAAGCATGTCCTGACGCCGGAGCGGTCCGTCGAGATTCAGGCGGACCTGCTCGGCTCCGACATCGTCATGCAGCTCGACGAGTGCGTGGCCTGGCCGGCGGAGGAGGGGCGGGCGCGCCAGGCGATGCAGCTCTCGGCCCGCTGGGGCAAACGCTCCAAGGACGCCTTCGGTACGCGCGATGCGCAGGCGCTGTTCGGCATCCAGCAGGGCTCGACGTTTGAGCACCTGCGGAAGGAATCGGCCGAGCGCCTGATCGAGACGGGCTTTGACGGCTACGCGCTGGGCGGTCTGGCGGTCGGCGAGGGGCACGAGGCCATGTGCGAGGTGCTCGACTACGCGCCGGCCATGCTGCCGGCGGACCGGCCGCGCTACCTGATGGGCGTGGGCAAGCCGATCGACCTGGTCGAGGCCGTCGCCCGCGGGGTCGACATGTTCGACTGCGTGCTGCCGACCCGCTCGGGCCGCCATGGTCAGGCCTGGACTTGGGATGGTTCGATCAACCTGAAGAACGCCCGGTTCGCCGAGGACGACACGCCGCTGGACGAAACCAGCGACTGTCCGGCCTCCTCGCACTATTCCAAGGCCTATCTGCACCACCTGGTGAAAGCCGAGGAGATTCTCGGCCAGGTGCTGCTCTCCTGGCACAACATCGCTCATTTCCAGGCGCTGACCGCCGCGATGCGCGCGGCGATCGCCGAAGGCCGGTTCGAGCAGTTCAGGCGCGATTTCAAGGCCCGTCAGCGCACGGGATAGCGGGGCTTCAGCTCCTGGGACTTGACCGGCGTGCCGGTCAGCATGTGCGACGGGGTGGCCGGCGGAGGGCATCCGCGCGCCTCGCCGAGGCCCTTCAGGTAGGCCCGGCGCACGCCGCCCGCGGTGATGGCCGCGGTGACCAGGCTGTCGTGTCGTTCGGCCCCCGAGAGCTTGCGTACCCACCCCCGGAAGGGAATCACGTCGGAGGCCAGGCCGGCGACCGCGCCCAGCGCCGCGCCCTTGCCGCGATCCATCAGGTCGTCCTCATCGACGGCGGGTTCGTCGAGATCGGCCCCCAAGGCGCCGTTGAGCGGCAGGATCGCCGCGGCGACGGCCTCGCAGGTAGCGGCATGCGGTCGTTGATAGGGATCGGCCAACGCCTCCAGCAGCACGCTCGGGATCTTCGTCTGCAGCAGGTTCACATCCCGCAGCGGGGCGGACACCGCGCCCTGCATGCTTTCGCGTTTGGCCTCGGACGTGGTCTGGATTTTGTCCGACCCGTCGGCCGGCGCCGTCACGCAGCCGCAGAGCAGCAGGGTCGGAATCAAGGCGAAGACGATGTTGCGCATGGCCCTGATGCTTAGGGGCGAGGGAACCTGTTGGAAAGCTGCTGCAGCGCTCTTGCTCCCGGCAGGCCGCCCGCATATGGTCCGCGCCTCTTCGCCGCCGCCCGCGGCGACGTGGGCCGGTAGCTCAGTGGTAGAGCATTCGACTTTTAATCGAATGGTCGTGAGTTCGAACCTCACCCGGCCTACCAACTATCGTCTGGTCTCGGTTGTGACGGTCAGGCGACGCAGGCTCCCAGCCCACGCATAGAGCGGACAGAGGTGCTGTCCGAGCGAGCCTTTGCCCATTTTGGCGTCCATGGCCAACGCCTTCGCAAGGACCCGGAGCGGAATAGGCGCCGAGCAGGCGGTCCCATAGCGAGAACAGGATCGTGGCTTAGCCTTTCATTTCCGGGTGTAAGAAAAACTACATTGTCGATGGGGGCGCTGGGAATTAGCCAGAGCCCCTGTCCGGACGCAGCGAACTCGGCGTCTCGGCGTTTATGCGTCTGAACCGGGGCTGTAACGATGACCGCGACCTCGCCGATCGAACCCGTCGCGTCACGAAGGCCATGGATCCGGCGGCGCTCGGCCATACCCGGATTTTCGCTCACCATGGGCCTGACGCTGGCGCTCTTGTCGCTGATCGTGCTCATCCCCCTGTCCGCGGTCGGGCTGAAGGCGTCGGAGCAATCAGCTTCGGAGTTCCTGCACGCGGCCTTCAACGAGCGCGCCCTGACCGCCTATCGGTTGTCGTTCGGCGCGGCCTTGATCGCCGCTCTGATCAACGGCGTCTTCGGGCTGCTGACCGCCTGGGCGCTGGTCCGCTATCAGTTTCCCTTCAAAAGCCTGGTGAACGGGATCATCGACCTGCCGTTCGCCCTGCCGACGGCGGTCGCCGGCATCGCGCTCGCCACCCTCTACGCGCCCAACGGCTGGATCGGCGCCCTGCTGGCCCCGGCCGGGATCAAGGTCGCCTATACGCCGCTAGGGGTCATCGTGGCCCTGACCTTCATCGGCCTGCCGTTCGTCGTGCGCACGCTGGAGCCGGTGATGCGCGACCTGGCGGCCGACGTCGAGGAGGCGGCGGCCAGCCTCGGGGCGACGCGGTTCGACACCATCGCCCGGGTGATCCTGCCGGCGCTGGCGCCAGCCTGGCTGACCGGCTTCGCCCTGGCCTTCGCGCGAGCGGTCGGCGAGTACGGCTCGGTGATCTTCATCGCCGGCAACATGCCCTACAAGTCGGAGATCGCGCCGCTGCTGATCATCATCGAGCTTGAACAGTACGACTACGCCGGGGCGGCGACGATCGCGGTGGTGATGCTGTCGGTCTCGTTCCTCATGCTGTTCGTCATCAACGCCGTCCAGGCCTGGGCGCGGAGGCTCGCCGCATGAGCCGGCTGCGTCATCCGACCGAAGATCCGCCGTGGGCGAAGGCGCTGGTCTTGACGACCGTCGCAGCCTTCCTGGTGGCGGTGCTGATCCTGCCGATGGTGTCGGTGTTCTTCGAGGCCCTGCGCAAGGGTCTGCCGGCCGCCCTGGAGGCGATCGGGACCGAGGACGCCCGTGCAGCGATCAAGCTGACCTTGATCACCGCGGCGATCAGCGTGCCCTTCAACATCGTGTTCGGGGTCTGCGCGTCCTGGGCCATCGCCAAGTTCGAGTTTCCGGGCAAGCCGTTCCTGATCACCCTGATCGACCTGCCGTTCTCGGTGTCGCCGGTGGTCGCTGGGTTGATCTACGTGCTGGTGTTCGGGGCCCAGGGCTGGTTCGGGCCCTGGCTGATCGACCATGACATCAAGATCATCTTCGCCGTGCCGGGAATCGTGCTCGCGACGATCTTCGTGACCTTCCCGTTCGTCGCCCGCGAGCTGATCCCGCTGATGCAGGAGCAGGGGGTGGACGAGGAGGAGGCCGCTGTTTCAATGGGCGCCTCGGGGCTGCGCACCTTCTGGAGCGTGACGGCCCCGAACATCCGCTGGGGGCTGCTCTATGGCGTCCTGCTCTGCAACGCCCGCGCCATGGGCGAGTTCGGCGCGGTGTCGGTGGTCTCGGGCCATATCCGCGGCCTGACCAACACCATGCCGCTGCATGTGGAGATCCTCTACAACGAGTACGATTTCGTCGGCGCGTTCGCCGTCGCGGCGTTGCTCTGCTTCCTGGCGGTCGTCACCCTGGTGCTGAAGACCCTGCTTGAAATCGCCCAGCCGCCGTCGCGGCCGGGCCGTCATTGATCGCGAGACGCTGCAGATGACCATTTCCATCCGTTCGGTGGAGAAGACCTTTGGGCGGTATCCGGCGCTCAACAGCGTCAGCCTAGAGATCGCCGACGGCGAGCTGCTGGCGCTGCTGGGGCCGTCGGGATCGGGCAAGACCACTCTGCTGCGCGTCATCGCCGGGCTGGAGTTCCCGAGCAGCGGCCAGGTGCTCTACGGCGACCAGGACATGACCTATGCCGGCGCCGCTGCGCGGCAGGTCGGCTTCGTGTTCCAGCAGTACGCGCTGTTCCGCCACATGACCGTGGCCAAGAACGTCGCCTTCGGCCTGGACGTCCGCAAGGGCGCGGCCAAGCCGAGCAAGGCCGAGATCGCCCAGCGCGTCGACGAGCTGCTGCGGCTGGTCGAACTAGGCGACCTGGGCAAGCGCTACCCGGCCCAGCTGTCGGGCGGCCAACGCCAGCGCGTGGCCCTGGCGCGGGCCCTGGCGGTGAACCCGAGCGTGCTGTTGCTCGACGAGCCGTTCGGGGCCCTCGACGCCACCGTCCGCAAGTCGCTGCGCAAGGAGCTGCGCCGCATCCACGACGCCACCGGCGTCACGACGATCTTCGTGACCCACGACCAGGAGGAGGCGCTGGAACTGGCCGATCGCGTCGCGATCCTGAACCAGGGGGCGATCGAGCAGGTCGGAACCCCGCAGGAGATCCACGACAACCCGAGCGGCGCCTTCGTCGCCGGCTTCGTCGGCGAGTCCAACCGCCTGGACGGCGAGGTGAGGGGCGGGCGCTTCCGGAACGGCGACGTCCAGTTCGCCGCCTCGGGCGTGGCCGACGGCGCTGCGGTGGCCTATGTGCGGCCGCATGAGCTGGTGCTGTCGCCGGCGGCGGGGGAGGCGACCTTCGGCTTCGTCGCCAATCACATCGCCCCGCAGGGCGCGGTGGCGCGGATCGACGGGACGACGCCGGGCGGCCTGCGCCTGGAGGCGGCCTTCGCCCGCCAGGCGGTGGCTGACTTGCGGCCGGGCGCGCAGCTCAACCTTTCGGTTGGGCGCGCCTACGTCTTCCCGGCCTAGCGGCCGTCAGTATCTCCCTACTACTGCTGTTGTTGCTGCTGTTGCTGGTCGTAGGCCGGAACGCCGGCCGGTCGCCGCCGGCCGCCGCGCGCGAAGGAGGGTTGGGCCATGCGGATGAACTCGGGTTCCGTCGGGGCGGAGCGGGCGCGCCGGACGGAGACGCCGACCGCCAACTGGCTTTCGGCCTCGCCTTTGTAGACCCCGCGTGAAGGCGGCACGTCGTTGTAGTCGCGGCCCACGGCGGCGGCGATGTGGCGCTCGCCGGCCATCACGTTGTTGGTCGGATCGAACCCGACCCAGCGCAGCGACGGCAGGAAGACCTCGACCCAGGCATGGGTCGCGTCCGGATCGGAGCGGTCTCCGGCCTGGCGGTCGGTGAAGAGATAGCCGGACACATAGCGGGCCGGCACGCCCCAGCCGCGGCAGATGGCGATCATGATGTGGGCGAAGTCCTGGCAGACGCCGCGGCCGGCGCCCAAGGCGAGGTCGATCGGGCTGTCGGCGTGGGTGACGCCTGGCTCGTAGTCGAACGAGGTGTAGATGGTCTCGGAGAGGGAGCGCACTGCGCTGAGCGGATCGCGCCGGCGCAGATCGTCCAGGCGGTGCTCGGCGACATAGTTGCGCAGCGCGTCCGTCTCGACGGCGAAGCCGCCGAGGGTCAGGAAGTCGAAGTTCTCGCCGCGCACGAAGTCGCTGCGCAGGCGATCCCATTCCCCATTGTCGAGGCTGTCGGGCGGCGTGGGCGGGGCCTGGGTTTCGACGGCGGCGTTGGCCACGATCCGCAGGCGGTCGTGGGGCTGGGGGACGTCGAAGTGATAGACGGCGTTGCCGAACGGATCGGCGTAGGAGAACAGCTGCGCGGCCGGATCGACGTCGAGGTCGAACGACACCAGCCGTTGGCGAGGGGTCTTTTGCGGCTGCATCCAGACCTCCATGACGCTTTCGCGCACGGGCTCGGCGTAGTGGTACTGGGTGACGTGCCGGACTTCGAGAAGCATGGGGCGATTGGGTCCTAGGCCGGCAACCGGGTTTCCAGGGAATAGGCGACGAAGGTGTCGTAGATCGACTGATGCAGCGCGGCGCAGTCCTCCAGCACGCTGGAGATCAGGCCGCCGGCGCCGTCGTCCATGTCGGCGTACTGCAGGCGCGCGCGCAGGCGTCCGGCCAGCCGTTCCGGCGGCGAGTGACCGCCGGCGTCGGCGTGCCGCGCGGCGGAGCTGAGATATTCTTCGATGCGCGCCGTGCAGAAGCGCATCGAGCGAGGGAACTCCTCGTCGAGCAGCAGGAACTCCAGCACCTTGCGCGGTTGGACGTCGGCGGTGAAGCGGCGCAGGTACGGCTCAAGCGCGCAGCTCATCCGCAGCACGCCCATCAGGGCCATGTGGTCCTCCGGCGCGCGGCGCAGGCCAAAGCACGCCTCCAGCAGCCGGCCGATGAGCTGGGCGCGTTCGAGGTAGACGCCGAGCAGCAGAAACCGCCAGCCTTCGCCATGGCTCATCGTCGCGTCGGCGGCGCCCTTGAACAGGTGCAGGTCGGCGATGATGTCGTGCAGGAATGCCGACGGGCCGTCGCCGAAGGCGCGGACTGCGTCGCTCGCCGTGACCCGTAGGTGGAGCATATTGAGGCGCTCCCAGGTCTCGGTGGTGATCTGATCGCGCACCTGGCGCGCATTCTCGCGGGCGCGGGCCAGCGAGGACACGATCGAGCCGCCGTCATGCCGGTCGAGCGCCAGCGCCAGGGCGAGCTGGTAGGGATCGTCGGCGCTGTGCAGCTCGGCGTCGCCGACGGCCGACAGCACGATGCGCGAAACTAGGCCCGCCGCCTCGTTGCGGTCCAGGGTGGCGTTGAGCATCACGTCGCTGAGCCGGCACAGGTGCTCGGCGCGTTCGACGTAGCGACCGATCCAGTAGAGGCTGTCGGCCACGCGGGCGAGCATCATGGCTGGGCTCCTGTCGGCGCCGATTCCAGGACCCAGGTGTCCTTGGAGCCGCCGCCCTGGCTGGAGTTGACGACCAGCGACCCCTTCTTCAGGGCGACCCGGGTCAGGGCGCCGGGCGTGACCACGATCTTGTCCCCCGACAGGATGAAGGGGCGCAGGTCGACGTGGCGCGGCTCGATCTCGCCGTCGATGAGGCAGGGCGCGGTGGACAGCTGGATGGTCGGCTGGGCGATGTAGTTGGCCGGATCGGCGGTGATGGCGGTGGCGAACGCCTCGCGCTCCTGGCGGCTGGCGTGCGGCCCGACCAGCATGCCGTAGCCGCCCGAGGCGCCGACCGCCTTGACCACCAGTTTGTCGAGGTTGGCCAGCACGTGGGACAGCTGCGCCGGCTCACGGCACAGATAGGTCTCGATGTTCGGCAGGATGGCGTCTTCGCCAAGGTAGTAGCGGATGATCGCCGGGACGTAGGCGTAGACCGCCTTGTCGTCGGCGACGCCGGCGCCGGGCGCGTTGCAGATCACCACGTTGCCGGCGCGATAGGCGTTGAACAGGCCGGCCGAACCCAGCGCCGAGTCACGGCGGAAGGTGAGCGGGTCGATGAAGTCGTCGTCGACCCGGCGATAGATCACGTCGATCCGTCGCAGACCGGTCGTGGTCCGCATGTAGACCATGTTGTCGTGGACCACGAGGTCGCGGCCCTCGACCAGCGGGCACCCCATCAACCGCGCGAGATAGGCGTGCTCGTAGTAGGCCGAGTTGTAGACGCCCGGCGTCAGCACCACGATCTGAGGGTTCGGCCGCCAGTCGGCCGCCATGCTTTTCAAGGTGGTGAGGAGCAGGTCGGGGTAGCGGTCGATCGCCCGCACGCCGGCCTGGCGGAACGATCCGGGAAAGGTGCGCCGCGAAGCCTCTCGGTTGGCCAGCATGTAGGACACGCCCGAGGGGACGCGCAGATTGTCCTCCAGCACGGCGAAGGCGCCGTCCGGCTGGCGGATCAGGTCCGAGCCGCAGACGTTGGCGTAGGCCTCGTGCGGGACGTAGAGGTTCTGCATCTCGCGCCGATAGGACGGTGCGCCCAGCACCAGCTCGCGGGGAACCACGCCGTCCATCAGGATCTGCTGGGCGCCGTAGATGTCGGCGAGAAACATGTTCAGCGCACGCAGCCGCTGGGTCAGGCCGGCCTCGATCCGCTCCCACTCGGCGGCCGGGATGATGCGGGGCAGGAGGTCGGTCGGGATGATCCGTTCGGTGCTGCTCTCGCCGCCATAGACCGTGAAGGTGATGCCCTGGAGCAGGAAGTAGCGTTCCAGCGTCCTTTGACGCTCGGCCATCTCGGCCGGGGCGAGGGTCGCGATGCGTTGATGCAGGCCCGCATAGTGGTCGCGCACGCCCCCCGCGGCCGTCAGCATCTCGTCGTAGGGCGTCACTGGCGACGGGGCCGCCTGTGAGCCCGTTGTGCAATCAGGGTTTTGGATCGCCACGCCGTACTCCACCCGCCAGTCCTTTCCTGCGGTTCGCCTGGAAAGCTTAGGAAAGGCGAGGGCGATTGAAGCCGGAAATCCGACCGCCACGGTCCCCCGGGCGCAGGCGCCTGCGGATTGGGCATATGGGCGCCTGCGGCGGCGGCGCCTTCGTCGATCGGTGGTGGGTGACAGGCGAGCGCGACGCGGGCTACACCGACAGATGGGGCGCTTATGAAAGGATTGGCGTGGGACGATTGGTCGTCGCGGTCGCCGCCTCGGCGGCCATTTGCGTGTCTGGGACAGCCCGGGCCGAATCCCCGCGCGCGATCATCGAGGGACAGCTCGACCGCGACCTGCGCGAGGCGATCGACCGCGCCGTCGGCGAGACCGACAAGCCCATCGCCAATCGCTTCGAAGCGCGCCGCCGGGCGAATGACGCCGGTGAGGACGCGATCGCGGTGCTGCGGTCCGAGGGCTACTACGGCTACGAGGTCGATCCCGACGTCGGCGACGACGACCCGCCGATCGCCATCGTGCGGGTGACGCCGGGGCCGCGCTTCACCCTCTCGGACCCGCAGATCGACTGGATCGCCCCGGCCCCGGTCGAGAGCGTTCGCCAGTCGGGCGAAGTGGTGATGGGCCTGGCCACCGGCGCGCCCGGCCGCGCCGTGGACGTGATCAACGCCGAAGGCCGCATCGTCGCGGCGGTTCAGAAGCGGGGCTATGCGGACGCCGCAGCCCAGCCGCGCGAGGTCATCGTCGACCACGCCGACCGGACGGTGCGCCCGACCTACAAGATCGCGGCGGGCGAACTGGTGCATCTGGGCGGACTGAAGATCGTCGGCGAGACCGGACGCAGCCGGAGAAGCTGGCTCGACAGCCTCGCCCCCTGGACCGCCGGCGAGGTCTACGACCCGGAGGATGTCGGCGAGCTCGAGCGCCGGTTGCTCGACACCGGGGTCTATGACTCCGTCACCGTCTCGCTGGCGCCCAAGGACCAGGCCGAGCCGGACGGCCGCCGTCCGATCCTGTTGAGCCTGGCTGATCGCAAGTCGCGGACACTGGAGCTCGGGGCCAGCTACTCGACCACCGAGGGCCTCGGCGCTGACGCGCGCTGGACGCGCTACAATCTGCTCGGCCGCGCAGACACCCTGGCGATGCTGGCGCGGGCCTCGAACATCGACAGCCGGTTGGGCGGGGAGTTGACCCTGCCGCACTGGCGACGTCCGCAACAGACCTTCAAGGCCGGAGGCGGCGCCTATTCGAACCGCACTGACGCCTATGACGAAACGGGGGTCGGCATCCGCGCCGACGTGACCCGCCGGTTCCGCAAGACGTCCTACCTGACGCTCGGCGGGTCGATCGACTACGGCAAGGTCGAGGAAAAGCAGACGATCCTGGTTTCGTCGCTCGGGGACAACCTCATCACCCTGGCGGGGCTCGCGGCCGGCGCTCTCGACCGGTCCGACGATCCGCTCGATCCCAAGCGCGGCTGGCGTCTCGATGTCCGGGCGGAGCCGACCTACCTGATCGGCGACGAGCGCATGGCCTACCTGAAGGTCCAGAGCCAGGGCACGGCCTACATCCCGTTCGGGGAAAAGGCGCGCACTGTTCTGGCGGGTCGCATCAAGGCCGGGGCGATGTTCGGGGGCAGCATTCCCGAAGTCCCGGCGTCCCGCCGGTTCTACGCCGGCGGCGGCGGCTCCGTCCGCGGCTATGCCTACCAGGCTATAGGCCCCCGCGACATCGACAACACCCCCGAAGGTGGAATCTCGCTGCTCGAGACCTCGCTGGAGCTGCGCCAGAAGGTCGGCGAACGCTGGGGCGTGGTGGCGTTTGTGGATGCCGGCGCTGTGGGCACGAGTGAATTTCCGACAGGCGACGATTTCAGCGTCGGCGTGGGGGTCGGCGTTCGCTACGACCTTGGCTTTGGCCCGATCCGCGCGGACATCGCCGTGCCGCTCGACCAGCGCGAGGGCGATCCCTCGTTCCAGATCTATCTCAGCATCGGGCAGAGCTTTTGACCGAGACGCCGAACGAGATCGAGGAGGCGCCGGCCGCGCCGAAGAAGAAGTCCCGCCGGCGGTGGGGACTGGCCGCGCTCGTGGTCTGCGCGCTGCTCGTGGTTTTGGCGGGGGCGGCGCTTCTCACCGGGCGTTATGGTGTCCTCTCGCCCCAGGGGCGCTCGATCATCGAGGCGCGTGCCAACGGCCTCAAGGTCGGCCGCTTCGGCCGGCTCTATGTCGAAGGGCTCAGCGGCGACATCTGGCGTGACTTCAGCGTGCGGCGGGTGGTCATCCGCGACCCCAAGGGCGTCTGGCTCGAGGGCCGCAACCTGCGCCTCGCATGGACTTTCCGCGACATTCTCGCTCGTCGCTTCCACGCCACCGAGGTCACCGCCGAGCACCTGATCGTCTATCGCCGGCCGGTGGCCGAGCCCAAGCGGCCGTCCGCGGGCATGCCGATCGACGTGGTCATCGATCGGGCGGTCGGCCGGGTCGAACTGATGCCGGAACTGGCGCGCACCCGCGGGGTCTATGACGTCGATGCGTCGATCGAGCTGGTGCGGCGCAACGGCGGTGAGCGGGGAACGGCGAGGGCCGCGAGCGTCCTGCACCCGGGGGACCGCCTCGACGTCAAGTTCGACCTGGGAGGCGGGCGGCCGCTGGTCCTCGAGGCCGATGCGCGGGAGGCCAAGGGCGGCGCCTTGGCCGGAACCCTCGGCCTCGCGCCGGATCGCCCGTTCCTGTTGCACGTCAAGGCCAAGGGCGAGGCTTCGACCGGCCGGTTCTCGGCGCTTGCCGAGAGCGGGACCAGCCGCCCGGTAGACGCGTCCGGCGTCTGGGGACCGGAGGGCGGATCTGCGCAGGGGCGGATCGAGCTCGCGGCCTCAACTCATACCCAGGCGTTGGTGGCCCGGCTCGGGCCGCAGGTGCAGTTCGCCGTGACAGGGCGCAAGGCGGGGCAAGGGCTGTTCGACCTGGAGGCCGACCTGACCTCGGACAACGTCGCCGTGACCGCGAAAGGCAAGGCCAATCTCGGCGAGCGGCGCACCGGACCTCAAGGCGTGGCGCTGACGGCCTCGGCCCGGGAGCTCTCAAAGGTCACCGGCGGCCCGTCCATGGGGCTTGCCCGGGTCGAGGGCGTGTTGACCGGGACATTGGACGACCTGCGGCTGGTCGGAACCGCCGACGTCGCGCGGCTGCAGCTCGGCGCCTACGGCCTCGACCGGGTTTCCGGGCCGTTCGAGTTCACGCGCAAGGACAAGGTGCTGGCGCTCGAGGCGCGCATCGCCGGCGCCGGGGGGCGCGGCTCGGGCCTCGCCGCGGCGCTGCTGGGCGCGCGGCCCACCGCCGTCGTCGACGCTGCGCGGCTGGCTGACGGGCGTCTGATGCTGCGCAAGGTCGAAGCAAACGGGGCTGGGTTGAAAGTCGACGCCAGCGGCGGCCGCAGCCTCCTCGGCGGTCTCAATTTCAAGGGGGCGGCGTCGTTCACGAACCTGGCGGCGGCGCGGACCGGGGCGAGCGGCGCGGTGACCGCCGACTGGTCGGCCAGCCAGGGCGGCGCCGGCAAGCCTTGGGCCCTGACGCTCGACGCCAAGGGCGCGCGCTTCGCTACCGGGTTCTCCGAACTCGACCGCCTGCTCGGCGCCTCGCCGCGCCTGCAGGCCCGCGCCGACGTGGCCGGCCGCAAGGTGTCGATCACCAGCGGGAACCTGGACGGGGCCGCGATCAAGGCCAGTACCGCCGGGGTGTTGGATGAGACCGGCGCGATGCGCTTCAAGCTCGACTGGTCGGCCAGCGGGCCGTTCCGCGCCGGGCCTGTCGAAATCAGCGGCAAGGCCAGCGGCACCGGCGCCATCACCGGCAAGCCCTCGGCGCCGCGGGCGGATCTGCTCGCCGACATCGAGGCCATCGATCTGCCGCGCCTGCCCCTGAAGAACGCCAAGCTGACCTTGAGCTTCATGCGCGGCGCCGGCGGCTCCAGCGGGACGGTCGCGCTGACCGCCGCCAGCGAGTATGGCCCGGCGGCGGCCCGTTCGGCCTTCAGCTTCCCGCGCGGCGGCGTCGACCTTAGCGACTTGTCCCTGGACGCCGGCGGCCTGACCGCAAGCGGCGCGGTCTCGCTTCGCAAGGCGACGCCTTCTGGAGCCGATCTCAAGGTAAGGGTGGTCAAGGGCGCCTTCCTCGATGGCGGAGTCATCGCAGGGTCGGTGAAGATCATCGATGCGACGGGTGGGCCGCGGGCGACCCTGAACCTGACCGCCAACGACGCGGTTCTGCCCGGCTCTCGCTTTGCGGTGCGCAACGGGGCGGTCACGGCCGATGGGCCCCTGTCGCAGCTGCCCTATCAGGCCCGCCTCCAAGGAGTATCCGCCAGCGAGCGCTGGCGGCTGGACGGCGCCGGCGTTCTGACAGCGCAGGAACCCGGCTACGAGCTGACCTTCGCCGGCGACGGGGCCTACGGGCGCCGCAAGATGAAGACCGTGGAGCCGGCGATCCTGCGCTTCGGCGGCGCCGAGCGCAGCGCACGCCTGCGGCTCGTGGCCTCGGACGGCGGCCGGATCGACCTCGACGCCAGCCTTGAGAAGGACGGCGCGGAAATCCGCGCGCAGGTCCAGCGTCTGGGCCTGGGCCTGGTGAACGCCGATCTGAACGGCCGCGCCGACGGCACGCTCGTACTGTCGGGCCGCGGCGGACGGCTGGACGGAACTCTGGAAGCCAAGCTGGACGACGCGCGGGGCAGGGGGTCTCCGCGTGAGCAGGGCCTGGACGGCGTACTCAAGGCGAAGCTCTCGGACGATGCGCTCGAGATCGACGCCGCCGTCACCAACGAGCACGGGCTGCGGGCGAACGCCGAGGTCGTGCTGCCGGCCGAGACCAGCGCCAGCCCGTTCCGGATCGCGATCGCCCGCACCCGGCCGATGCGAGGCACGTTCTTCGCCGACGGCGAGGTCAAGCCGCTCTGGGATCTGCTGGTCGGCGGCGAGCGGGAGCTGGCCGGGCACGTGCAGATGCAGGGCACGCTGAGCGGTACGCTGGCCGATCCGCGCGCCGTCGGACAGGCCGAAGTCGACAATGGCCGGTTCTCCGACGGCGCCACAGGTCTCGTCCTGGCGGACGTGACCTTGCGCGCGACCCTGGCCGACAACGCGGTGAACATCGTGCAAGCGACCGGCGCCGACGGGCACGGCGGTTCGCTGGCCGGATCGGGCCGGCTCAGCCTGCTGCGCGACGGGGAGTCGACCTTCAAGCTCGATCTCAAGAACTTCCGCCTGATCGACAATGACCTGGCCACCGCGTCGGCATCGGGGCAGGCGAGCCTTGATCGGACTGCGGACGGCAAGATGCGGCTGGCCGGCGACCTGACCATCGACCGCGCCGACGTCGCGGCCAAACTCACCGGCGGCTCGGGTGTCGTGAACATGGACGTCATCGAGCGCAACAAACCGGCCGACATCTCCGGTTCGCTGCAGCCGGTGGCGCGCCGTGGGGCGGTCATGGCGCTCGACGTCACGCTCAAGGCTCCGCGGCGGATCTATCTGCGCGGCAAGGGCTTGGACGTCGAACTCTCGCTCGACGCCAAGGTCGGGGGCACCACGGCGCGGCCGAGCTTGTCGGGCACGGCGCGCGTCGTGCGCGGGGAATACGACTTCGCGGGCAAGCGCTTCGAGTTCGACGATCGGGGCGTGGTCTATCTGGCGACCTCGCCGCAGGCGATCCGCCTCGACCTTTCAGCCACCCGCGACGACCCCTCGCTGACCGCCGTGGTGCGGATCCGCGGCACGGCCGCCAAGCCGGAGATCACCCTGACCTCGGTGCCGACCTTGCCCAATGACGAGGTGCTGTCGCAGGTGCTGTTCGGCCGCTCGGCGTCCCAACTCTCGCCGCTGGAAGCGGCCCAGCTGGCCTCGGCCCTGTCGTCGCTGGCGGGGGGCGGCGGCTTCGACGTAGTGGGCAACCTGCGCACCTTCGCCGGCCTCGACCGGCTGTCGCTTGCCGGCGGCGATGAGTCCGGCGTTACCGTCTCGGGCGGCAAGTATCTGACCGACGACGTCTATCTGGAGATCACGGGCGGCGGCCGCGAAGGGCCCTCCGCGCAGGTAGAGTGGCGACTCGGACGCAACCTCTCCATCATCTCGAAGCTGGCCAGCCAGGGGGACGGCAAGCTCGCCGTCCGCTGGCGCAAGGACTACTGACGATGCGACGGCTTCTTTCGCTTCTGCTGGCGCCCGTGCTGCTCGCCGGATGCGAAAAGCCGCTGACGGCGCCGACCAACCCCGGGGTCTGCTGGCGCATGGTCGAAGGCATGAACGGCAAGCCGGACTTTCGCCCGCTCGCGCCCAACATCGACACGCTGGAGAACTGCGCCGTTCAGCTGGAGGGACTGCGGATCACCAGCGGCCTGCCGGTGACGGGCGCATTCCAGGGACGCTTCATCTACGTCACCGACAAGGAGATCGGGGCCGCATCGGGGCCCAAGGCGCAACGCTACCGCGTCTTCACGCCCGAGCAGCGGCTGGAGATCCAGAAGGGCTTCCAGACGCTGTTCGACCGGGAGAAGGCGGGCGGTTAGCCGGCTGCCAGCCGGCCGCCGCGCTCGGCATAGGCCTGGGTCCCGCAGGTGAAGATCCGGTCGCCGGGCGCCATGGCGTCGATAGCGATGTCCGGCTCGTCTTCCAGACGGGCATAGACGGCGGTGAAGTCGGCGAGCGTTGTTTCCCGCAGCGCCTTCAGCGACGGAATGACGAAGTAGACCTGCTGGAAGTCGTCGATCCGGTAGGGCGTGCGCATGACCCGCTCAAGGTCGAACCCGATCCGGTTGGGGGAGGGATCGTCGAGGGCGAAGATCGATTCCGACCGGCTTGAGACGATCCCGGCCCCGTAGATCCGCAGGCCCCGCGGCGTCTCCATCAGGCCGAATTCGACCGTGTACCAGTAGAGCCGCGCCAGATTGTGCAACTGGCCGCGGCCGAGCGCCTTCAGGCCGCCCTCGCCATAGGCCTGCATGTAGTCGGCGAAGATCGGGTCGGTCAGCATCGGCACGTGGCCGAACACGTCGTGGAAGACGTCCGGCTCCTGCAGGTAGTCGAGTTCGTGCGGCTTGCGGATGAAGCGGCCGGCCGGGAAACGGCGGTTGGCCAGGTGCTCGAAGAACACGTCGTCGGGAACCAGGCCGGGCACGGCGACCACGGTCCAGCCGGTCAGCTTGCGCAGTTCCTCGTTGATGCGCGCGAACTCGGGGATGCCGCCGCGATGCAGGTCCAGCGCCTCGAGGCCGTGCAGAAACGCATCGCAGGCGCGGCCGGGCAACAGCTGCGCCTGGCGCTCATAGAGCGTCATCCAGACCTGATGCTCGGCCGGCGTGTAGCTCGCCCAATCCTGGTCGATCGTCCAATCGGCCCGGGCTCCGGGCGGCGGGGTGGTGCTGAAACCGTCTGCGCTCATGCCGGTAGAATGAGCGCATCGCCGCGAAACTTCAGTTCGAACTGTGCCGGTGAATCGAGGTTCGGCGGATAAAGATTTCGCAAGCGTCGTGCCTGGAGGAACAGTCTTGCTGCCGGCCTAGTGGCTGATCCGCGGACGCAGCACGTAGTGCCCTTCTTCGAAGGATTCGAAGATCAGCGACGCCTGCGGGTGGCCGACCGGCTCGCCGCTGTCGTCGGGCATCAGGTTCTGTTCCGAGACATAGGCGACGTAGGCGTTCTCGTCGTTCTCGGCCAGCAGGTGGTAGAACGGCTGGTCCTTGCGCGGGCGGATTTCCTCCGGGATCGACAGCCACCATTGTTCGGTGTTGGCGAATGTCGGATCGACGTCGAAAATCACGCCGCGGAACGGATAGTGCCGGTGCCGGACCACCTGTCCGATGGCGTATTTGGCCAGACGCGCCTCGGTCAGCACCGTCGGGGGCGCCACCAAGTCTCGTCCGCTTTTTTCGATTCGAGCGTCCATAAAACCGACTCTAGACCCCGGCGCCTAACTGGGAGGTGAACGTACTGCGCATCGTTCACGGCGCAAGTGCGCGCCTTCCGAGAGGCGAACCGCCTTGCTACAGTCGCCTGTGAAACGAGGCGTCAGCGTAGACGCCTGCTAGGGACGGATGTCGGTCCATGAGGGTGGCGCTGTTGAGCACGTTCGGGCTGAACGTGTTCCAAGGCCTTGAAATGCAAGCGTTCTGGTCGCCGTTCCGGTGACCGCGACGCTTGATCGGATAGCGGATTCCGCATCCCGTAAGGGCCCGGCCGCGGCCTCGGCGGATTCGCCGTGCTATGGCGCGCTCGATCTGGGCACGAACAATTGCCGCCTGTTGATCGCCACGCCAATGGGACGAGGATTCCGCGTCGTGGAGGCCTATTCGCGGATCGTGCGTCTCGGCGAAGGGCTCTCGCAGACGGGGCGACTATCTGACGCAGCCATGGATCGGGCCATGGCCGCGCTCAAGGTCAGCGCCGAGAAGGTTCGCCGCCGCAAGGTGGTCAAGATCAAGGCGATCGCCACCCAGGCCTGCCGCGCAGCCGAGAACGGACAGGAGTTCGTGGAGCGCGTCGCCGCCGAGACCGGGCTGAACCTTCAGATCATCACCCCGCGGGAAGAGGCGCATCTGTCGGTGGCCGGCTGCCTGAACCTGCTCGACCGTCAGGCGCAGGCCGCGCTTGTGGTCGATGTCGGCGGCGGGTCGACGGAGCTCTCCTGGGTCGACCTGACCGCCGGCGGCCTGGACACCGAGCTCGGCAAGTTCTCGGCCTCGCAACTGCCGATCAAGGCGTGGCTGTCGATCCCGATCGGCGTGGTCACCCTGGCCGAGCGCTTTCCGGAAGGCGAACGCGCGACCGTAGGCTGGTTCCGCGCGATGGTCGATGCGGTGAAGGACGACCTCGCCGCCTTCCGCCACGCCGACGACCTGCGGCCGGTGTTCGATGCGGGCGCGGCGCATCTGGTCGGCACCTCGGGCGCGATCACCAGCCTGGCGGGCTTGCACCTGGGTCTGCGCCGCTACGACCGCAGCGTCGTCGATGGCATCTGGATGAGCCGAGCGCAGTGCGACGCCGCGGCCCAACTGCTGCTGGAGCTCAGCCCGGCCGAGCGCGCCGGCCAGCCGTGCATCGGCCCCGACCGCGCCGATCTGGTTCTGGCGGGTGCAGCCATCCTCCAGGCGGTGCAGGAGTTGTGGCCTTGCACGCGGGTTCGTGTCGCCGACCGCGGCCTGCGCGAGGGCATCCTGATGTCGCTGATGTCGGGAACCGGAAAGCGTCGTCGCCGCCGTCGGCGGCGGCGCGGGCGTGGATCGGGCGCGGCATCCGCGCTAAACGCCTCCGAATGAGCGAACCGCCCCGCAAACGCATGGTCAAACCGCCGTCCGGCGGACTTGAAGAAGGCCGTAGCAAGCCCGCGCGCCTGAAGACGGCCAAGGATCGCACGCCGTCCCAGCAAGCCTGGCTGAACCGGCAGATCAACGATCCGTTCTCTGCCAAGGCCCGCGCGCACGGCTATCGCAGCCGCGCGGCCTACAAGATGACTGAACTCGACGACCGTCTGAAGCTGCTGAAGCCGGGCGCGCGGGTCATCGACCTGGGACTGGCGCCAGGCGGCTGGACGCAGGTGGCCATCGAGCGCGGCGTCACCAACATCGTCGGGGTGGACCTGTTGCCGGTCGACCCGTTGCCGCCGGCCCACATCCTGGAAATGGACTTCACCGATCCGGCTTGCGGCCCGATGCTGATCGAGTTGCTGGGCGGGCGTCCGGACGTCGTGCTCTCGGACATGGCGCCCAACACCGTGGGCCACAAGCGCACGGACCACCTGCGGATCATGGGGCTGATCGAGGCCGCCGCCGACTTTGCGATCAGCGTGCTGAAGCCCGGCGGCGCGTTTGTCGCCAAGGCCTTCCAGGGCGGCGAAACCTCCGAGGTGATCGCCGAGCTCAAGCGGCACTTCAACGATGTGAGGAACATCAAGCCTAAGGCCAGCCGAGCCGACAGCTCCGAGGTCTATCTGGTCGCGACGGGCTTCAAAGGCGCCTGAGCCGGGTCAGCTGGGCGGGGCAGGGGTCTTGGCCCCCTCCGCGATCAGCCAAGCCCTGAATTGGTCCAGCGCGCGGCTGTGGACACCAGGCGCGGCGAGCAGGGCAAAGGCGCTCTCGGCCCTGCGAAACCCGTATGGCGCCACGAGCCGGCCAGCGCGCACGTAGTCGGCGACCAGCGGCCAGGGCATCACCGCGACGCCCAGGCCGGCGATGGCGGCGTCCAGCGCGAAATGCAGGTGTGCGAACGGCTGCTCGGGACCTGGCGGCAACTCGACGCCCGCCAACGCCGCCCAGATCGCCCAGCCCTGGGGATGGGTCTGGGCCATCAGTCTCGGCGCCCTCAGCGGATTGGCGCCGAACCGCTCCGCCAATGCGGGCGACATGACCAAGCCCAGATGGCTCTGGATGAGCGGCGTCGCGTCGACCTCGGCCAATCGGCTGCTTGGCACGATGCGCACCACCGCGTGCGCCCCGCGATAGGAGGTGGCGTGCGACGGCAGCTCGGCGAGCTGCAGGTTGACGCTTGGATGGGCGCTGGTGAAGCCGCCCAGGCGCGGGATCAGCCACTTGACCGAAACGCTGGCGTTGACCGCGATCAGCAGATCCTCACCGCTGGTTCGCACATGCCGCACCGCCGTAGCGATCTGGTCGAACGCCCCGGTCAGGGCCGGCAGCAGGTCGCGACCGGCTTGCGTCAGCTCCAGCCGGTGCTTGGGCCCGGTGAACAGCCGGACGCCCAATACTGCCTCCAGCGCTTTCACCTGCCGGCTCACCGCGCTGTGGGTGACGTGCAGCTCGTCGGCCGCCAGGGTCGCGCGGCCGGTGCGCGCCATCGCCTCGAAAGCCCGCAGGGCGTTGAGCGACGGCAGCGTGCCAGGTGTGAGATTTTCGAACATAAGTCGTCGAATATATCGTTTTCCTCAAATCTCCAATGAGCGCACAAGCTCGCCATGTCGGGAGCGCCCAAACCCATAGCCGCTGTCACCCTGGTGTTGGGGCTTGGCCAACTGGTCGCCTTCGCCTCGAGTTTCTATCTGCTGGGCGTGCTGGGCGATCCCATCGCCGCCGACCTGGCCCTGCCGCCGACCTTCGTCTTCAGCCTGATGTCGGTCGCCATGGTGGTCACGCCGCTGGTCGCCGCGCCCTATGGCCGCTGGATGGACGCTCATGGCGGCAAAGGCATGCTGCTGCTCTCCAACCTCATCTTCGCAGTCGGGCTGGCCCTTCTCGCGCTGGCGCAAGGGGGGCTGACGATCACGCTCGCCATCTTGGTCATTGGGCTGGGCATGGCGATCGGCCTCTATGGGACGCCATTTGCGATCTTGGTGTCGCTCTATGGCGAGGCGGCGCGTCGGCCGATCACCGGCGTGGCGCTGCTGGGCGGGCTGGGCTCGACGGTCGGCTGGCCCTTGACCCTGCACTTCGAGCAGGCCTTCGGTTGGCGCGGCGCCTGCATCGCCTGGGCGCTGGCCCAACTGGCCCTGATGCCGCTCGCCGCGCTGGCGGTTCCGAAGGTCCGGGGCAGATCGGCGGCTGGAATGGGCGAGGGGGCGGGGGAGCCCGTCGTCTGGGATCGCCGCATGGTGCAGATGGCCGTGCTGTTCGCCTGCTCCTGGTTCGTCTCGACCAGCATGAGCAGCCATCTGCCGCGGCTGCTGAGTGAATTTGGCCTGACGCCGGCGAAGGCCGCGGCGATTGCGGGGCTCACGGGGCTCGCGTCGGTGACGGTTCGGTTCGCCGAATTCACGGTCCTGCGCCGCTTCCGGCCGCTGATCGCGACGCGGGTTGCGACCCTCATGCACCCGTTGGGAGCTGCGGGGTTGCTGGCTCTGGGGGCGCGGGGCGCGCCGCTGATGGCCCTTGGCCACGGGGCCGGAAGCGGGATGCTGACCGTCGCCAAGGGCGTCCTGCCGCTCAGCCTCTACGGACCTGCGAACTACGCCTACCGATCGGCCCGGCTGTCGCGGCCGGCCCAGATCGTCCAGATCGGCGGCCCGGCCCTTTACGCCTTGGCCCTGGCCGAGTCGCCGAGGGCGGCGTTGGCCCTTTCAGCAGGCCTCTGCCTGGTCATGTTCGCCATGACTTTCGGCCTTCAGACCTATTCCAAACCTCAAAAGGAGCACGCTGCGGCATGATTACGCTCGATCCGGCCCTTGCCGGGAGCGCCCGAGAGGGCTTATACGCGGCTCGCAAAATGGAGCCTTACATGGACATTCGCGAAGGTCTCACCTTCGACGACGTTTTGCTGGAACCGGGTGCGTCCGACGTGATGCCCACCCAGGTGGACACCGCCACCAAGTTCACTCGCGAAATCAGTCTCAATATCCCCCTCGTGTCCTCCGCCATGGACACGGTCACCGAGAGCCGCCTCGCCATCGCCATGGCCCAGGCCGGCGGTCTGGGCGTGCTGCACCGGAACCTCACCGTTGAGGAGCAGGCCGACCAGGTCCGCGAGGTGAAGCGCTATGAAAGCGGGATGGTCATCAACCCGCTGACCATCAACCCGGAAACCACGCTGCGCGAGGTCCGGGAGATCAAGGCGCGCCGCAAGATCTCGGGCTTCCCCGTGGTCGAGCCGGGCACCGGCAAGCTGGTCGGCATCCTGACCAACCGCGACATGCGTTTCGAAGGCCGCGACGACATTCCGGCCAAGGAACTGATGACCAAGGACAACCTGATCGTCGTCCGCCAGGGCGTCAGCCAGGCCGAGGCCCGCGAACTGCTGCGCAAGCACAAGATCGAACGCCTGATCGTCGTCGACGACGACTATCACGCGGTCGGCCTGATCACGGTCAAGGACATGGAAAAGGCTCAGGCCTATCCGTTCGCGGCCAAGGACGCCCAGGGCCGGCTGCTGGTCGGCGCGGCCTCCACCGTCGGCGACGCGGGCTACGAGCGCTCGATGGCCCTCGTGGACGCTGGCGTGGACGTGGTGGTGATCGACACCGCCCACGGCCACAACGCCGACGTGGCCAAGGCGGTCGGGCGCCTGAAGCGCGAGACCAACCGCGTGCAGATCGTCGCTGGCAACGTCGCCACCTATGAAGGCGCGCGGGCCCTGATCGACGCCGGCGCCGACGCCGTAAAGGTCGGCATCGGCCCAGGTTCGATCTGCACCACCCGCATCGTCGCGGGCGTGGGCGTGCCGCAACTGACCGCCATCGCCGACGCGGTCCGCGCCGCCAAAGGCACGGACGTTCCGGTGATCGCCGACGGCGGGATCAAGTACTCGGGCGATCTGGCCAAGGCGCTGGCCATGGGCGCGCACGTGGCGATGATGGGCTCGGCCTTCGCCGGCACCGACGAAGCCCCGGGCGAGGTGTTCCTGTACCAGGGACGCTCCTACAAGGCCTATCGCGGCATGGGCTCGCTGGGCGCCATGGCCAACGGTTCGGCCGACCGCTACTTCCAGAAGGAAGTCTCGGCGCTGAAGCTGGTGCCCGAGGGCATTGAGGGCCAGGTCGCCTACAAGGGCCCGATCGGGGCCATCCTGCACCAGATGGTCGGCGGCCTGCGGGCGGCCATGGGCTATGTAGGCGCGGGCGACCTTGAGACCTTCCGCAACAAGGCGCGGTTCATCCGCATCACCGGCGCGGGGCTCCGTGAGAGCCACGTCCACGATGTGATGATGACCCGCGAGGCGCCGAACTATACGAGCCCGGTCTGATGACCATGGCCGTCGAACTGAAGCTGCTGGGCGTGGCCGTGATCATCGGCCTCGTCCAGATGCTCTGGGCGGCGGCCGCGGCTCGGCGCCAGCAGGGCCTGAAGTGGGCGGCCGGCCCGCGGGACGAACCGCGGCCGATCGCCGGGGCGGCGGCGCGGCTCGACCGCGCCTTCGCCAACTTCAAGGAGACGTTCCCGCTGCATGCCGTGGCGGTGATCGTGGCCTATCTGGCGGCCAAGCTGGGCGACCTGACGCTGTGGGGCTCGGTGCTCTACGTCGGCGGGCGCGCCCTGCATCCCATCGCCTATGTCCTGAACGTGCCTTACCTGCGGACGCTGGTCTGGTTCGTCGGCTTCGGCGGCACCCTGGCGGTCGTGGCCGCCATTTTCCTCTGACTGTGAGAACAGCCCTTGCGTGACGGCGGACGCCTCTCCGCAGCCATCGAGATCCTCACCGACGTCGAGACGCGCCACCGGCCTGTGAAGCTGGCGCTGAAGGCGTGGGGGGACGCGTCCCGGTTCGCCGGGTCGAAGGACCGCGCCTGGGTCTCGGGCCTAGTGCTCGACGTTCTGCGCCGCCGGCGTTCGCTGGCCTGGCGTATGGGCGACGACAGCCCGCGGGCCGTGGTGCTGTGCGCGCTGCACGCCCTCTGGAACTGGCCGGTGGAGCGGATCGCCGAAGCTGCGGCTGACGCTCCGCACGGACCTGGCGAGCTCAGCGAAGCTGAACGCGCGGCCTTGGTGCAGCCCCGTGATCTGGCTGATGCGCCGCCGTCGATCCGCGGCGACTATCCCGAATGGCTGCAGCCGTCGCTCTCGCGCGCCTTCGGCCACGAGGCCGCCCTGGAAGGCGCGATGCTCTCCGAGCGCGCGCCGGTGGACCTGCGGGTCAACACCCTGAAGACCGACGTCGAGCAGGCGCTCAAGGCGCTCGAGCCGCTGGGCGCCCAGCCGACCGGCGTGCTGCCGAACGCCTTGCGTATTCCCGCCCCCGACCCGAGCCAGCGCAGCCAGTCGCTGGAGGCGGTCCCGGCCTTCTCCAAGGGCTGGTTCGAGGTTCAGGACCTCGCATCGCAGATCGCCGCCGAGGCGGCCGGCGAGATCAAGGGCGCGCAGGTTCTCGATCTCTGCGCCGGGGGCGGGGGCAAGACCCTGGCCCTGGCCGCCGCCATGGCCAACAAGGGCCAGATCTACGCCTATGACAGCGAGGCGCGGCGGCTAGCCGACACCGTCCGCCGTTCCGAACGGGCGGGCGTGCGCAACCTGCAGGTCCGCTCGCCGATCTATCCCAATGCGCTGAAGGGCCTCGACGGCAAGATCGACGTGGTCTTCATCGACGCGCCTTGCACCGGCACGGGCGCCTGGCGGCGTCATCCCGACACCAAATGGCGGCTGAAGCAGGCGACGCTGGCCCAGCGCACCGCCGACCAGGACGCGGTGCTCGACCATGGCGTCCAGTTCGTGAAGCCCGGCGGGCGGATCGTCTATGTCACCTGCTCGGTGCTGCCCGAGGAGGACGAGGATCGCGTCGCCGCTTTCCTCGAACGCTGGACGGACTTCCACGTGATCCCGGCCACCCAGAACCCGCACCTCGCCACCCACCTCACGGCGGAGGGTTACCTTCGCCTCTCGCCCCGCAGCTCGGCCACCGACGGCTTCTTCGTCGCCGTGCTTGAGCGCGCCAAATGGACTCCGCAATGACCCAGCCCGCCCACGAGAAAGTCCTGATCGTCGATTTCGGCAGCCAGGTGACCCAGCTCATCGCCCGCCGGGTACGCGAGAGCGGCGTCTATTGCGAGATCCACCCCTTCGACAAGATCGACGAGGTGCTGGGTGGCTTCTCGCCGAAGGCGGTAATCCTGTCCGGCGGTCCGGCCAGCGTCCATGAGGACGAGAGCCCGGCGGTCACCAAGAAGGTCTTCGAGCTCGGCGTGCCGGTGCTGGGCATCTGCTACGGCGAGCAGACCATGTGCGCCGAGCTGGGCGGCCGGGTCGAGCCGGGCACGACCCGCGAGTTCGGCCGCGCCGAGATCGAGATCGTCAAGGAAAGCCCGCTGCTGGACGGTCTTGGCGGCGTCGGCCATTGCGAGGTGGTCTGGATGAGCCACGGCGACAAGGTCACGGCCCTGCCGATGGGCTTCGAGGCGGTGGCGGTGTCGGAGGGCTCGCCCTTCGCGGTGATCGCCGACGAGGGCCGCCGCTACTACGGCATCCAGTTCCATCCCGAAGTGGCGCACACGCCGCGCGGGGCGCTGATGCTGCGCAACTTCACCCACAAGATCGCCGGGCTTAAGGGCGACTGGACCATGGCGGCGTTCCGCCAGGAGATGGTCCAGAAGATCCGCGACCAGGTGGGCGAGGGCAAGGTGATCTGCGGCCTGTCGGGAGGGGTCGATAGCTCGGTGGCCGCGGTGCTGATCCACGAGGCGATCGGCGACCAGCTGACCTGCGTGTTCGTCGACACCGGCCTGCTGCGCAAGGACGAGGCCACCCAGGTGGTGACCATGTTCCGCGATCACTACAACATTCCGCTCGTACACGTTGACGCCGGTGACCTTTTCCTCGGCGAGCTTGCCGGAGTTTCCGACCCGGAGACCAAGCGCAAGACCATCGGCAAGCTGTTCATCGACGTCTTCGACAAGGAAGCGGCCAAGATCGACGGCGCGAATTTCCTGGCCCAGGGCACGCTCTATCCGGACGTGATCGAGAGCGTCTCGGCGCGGGGCGGGCCGTCGGCTGTGATCAAGAGCCACCACAATGTCGGCGGCCTGCCCGACTACATGAAGCTCAAGCTGGTCGAGCCGCTGCGCGAACTGTTCAAGGACGAGGTGCGGGTGCTGGGCGTCGAACTGGGCCTGCCGCCGCAGTTCGTCGGCCGCCACCCGTTCCCTGGCCCCGGTTTGGCCATCCGCATCCCGGGCGAGATCACCCGGGAAAAGGTGGCCGTCCTGCAGCAGGCCGACGCCATCTACCTTGAGGAAATCCGCAAGGCCGGGCTCTATGACAGCATCTGGCAGGCGTTCGCCGTCTTGCTGCCGGTTAAGACGGTAGGGGTGATGGGCGACGCCCGCACCTACGAGGACGTCCTGGCCCTGCGGGCGGTCACCTCGACCGACGGGATGACTGCGGATTTCTTTGAATTTCCTTGGGAAATCCTCGGTCGCTGCGCCACGCGGATCATCAACGAGGTGCGCGGCGTCAACCGCGTGGTCTACGACGTGACCTCCAAGCCGCCCGGCACGATCGAGTGGGAATAGGGCGCTAGCGGCAGGTTTAGCCCGCCGCCTTCCACAAAGGCGCCGTCAGTCGCGTCTCGACCAGGTGGAGAGGACGACCTCGCGCTCGGCCTGGTCGTCGTTCCGAAGGGTCAGCGTCCAGGTTCCCTCCGCGACCGGCCGTTCGGCGTAGATGGACCGAAAGAGCTGGCTGGCCGCTGGAGTGTCCTTGAGGCTCTCGCCGATGACCGCGCCCTTCTCGTCGCTCACGCTCGCCGAGATCGTGCTGGCGGCGATGAAGGTCATGCCGAAGTCGCGGGCCTGCTTGACCGGGATTTCGAACTTCAGGGTCTGGCCGGGGGCGAGCTTCACGATCTTCGAGAAATCGGGCGTGAAGGCGTCGGTCTCCGCAGCAGCAGCGGCGTCGAGGCCGAAGGCGCCGGCGGCGAGCGCCGAGAGCTCGATGGGCTTCTGCTTGGCCGGTCCGAGGGCGACCCGCGGCTTGACGAACGACGTGAAGACCTCGGCGGTCGCCATGTTGATATGCAGCACGCTCTGCTGCTCGGTGTCGGTGATCGCCCAGGTCGCGGAGGGGACGGTGACGACCCCGTCGTTCTCGTTGAACATGTAGCAGACGGCCGGCAGGGGATTGCCCGCCAGGATCGAGAACTCCACGCCCTTGCGCTCGGTGTGAACCGCGTTGAACTGCGCGACCACACTCGGCCGCAGTTCGCGCAGGGCGTCCATCGAGCGGCCGGCGGTCTCCAGCGGCGCGCTGATGATGTCGGCGCAGCGGCTGCCCATGTTGGGGGTGCCGAGCATCACCAGATGGGCGACCTGCGGCTTGCCGTCCGGATAGCTCGGCATGGTCGCGTGGATGTAGCGCCGGCTGATCAGCCCGCCCATCGAGTGGGCGACGAGGTCGACGTGCCAGGCGTTGCGGTCCTGCTGGGCGTACTTAACGTAGAGACCGAGTTCGATGGCGTTCTGGACGATGGTGTTGGTCGGTGCGGTGTTGGTGAGGTGTTCGCCGGTGCTCATCCGGCCATGCTCCGGCTTCTGTCCCACCGGGAAGGCCTTCCAGTCGTAGGAATGGCTGGTGGTCAGAATGTTCTGCCAGACTTCCCAAGCTTGCCAGTTCGACCATAGGCCGTGGACCAGGACGACCGGCTTGGGCGCGACCTTCAGGTTGTAGGTCTTGTCGTCGACCTTCTTCCCGGAGTCTTCGAGTTCCGTCCTGATGCGCTGGATCAGGCGAGGGCGGCCGTCGTCGTACCAGGCGTAGCCCGAGGAATCCCACTTGAACGCCACCTCGCGCTGTTCGCCGGCCGGGACGTTGACCGTGAGCTCCTCGATCAGGCCATCGGGCTTGGCGCCGTCCCACTTGTCGCCCTTGTAGGTCTCGCGGAACTTGATCGTCGCCGATTTCTCCTCGGGGCCGTCATTGGCGACGAGCGCCGTGATCCGGACGATGTTGCCGTCGGTCGTGCCCCGCTGCTCGACGATCTCCTGCCAGGCCTCCCAGGTGGGGAATTTCATGTCCTCGAACTTAACGTCGACCAGCCGCAGGTCGCCGCCGCAGCGGCGCAGGCTCCAGCGCAGCGTCTCGGTCACGCCATAGGCCGAGACCGAGTAACTGCCGGCCAATTGGTCGGGATCGGACTTCGAAACGCGATCTGCGCCGCTGCTGCCGAAGGTATAGCCGTTGATCGTCGTCGGCATGTCGGCGATCGACTGGTTCGCGCCCTGTTTGGCCGTGCATTGGCCGCTGTAGCTCGATGAGTTCGAGCCCGACACGGTCCCTTGGATGTCGGGCAGACCGACGCTGACGCGATAGGTTCCGTCGGAATCCAGGCCGACATGCACGTTCGCCTCCAGCCCCGCGCCGTTTCCTCGGGTCTCGGTCTTGCTGACGAAGCTGCCGGACATGGCGCGCGGGGTGCGCTCGTGGGGACAGATGTACCGGTCCTGGGCGGACTTGGTTTCGGTCGAGACCGACGTCAGGCTGATGTTGGCCTTGCCGAGGCTGTAGTCAGCCTCAGGCGCCGGGCGGACCGAGACCTGGGCGGCATAGTTGTAGGTCATCGACCAGTTGGTCGTCTCCGTACCCTTGCCCGTGACGCGCTGCTCGGTCTTGGCGTCGCTGTTGGCTTGGTTGCGCGTGTACTGGATCGTTCCGGCCCATCCGCTCGAGCATTGTGCGGCTTCGGCGGCCAGCGGGATGGCTGTCGACGACAGCAACGATGCGATTGCGAGGGCCGGCAAGATACGCAAGGTGCTTCTCCAGGTTTCCGTATCCGCCGCATCGCGCAGGCGGCGTGGAAGCTGAAGCGGCGTTCTACGAACCGGGCGATCGAGAGGACGAAACCGCCCAGCGCCGACGAATGCGGGGTGAAGCCGCGGGCCTGCGGTTCAGCCCGCAGGCTTGCGGCGGGCAGGTCGATGCTGGAGGACGTTGCGCATCGCCAGGCTGGAGTGGATGCGCGCCACGCCCGGAAGCCGCGAGAGGATGTCGGTGTGGATGGCCTCGTAGTCGGCCGTGCTGGCGCCCGAGACCCGCAGGATATAGTCGACGTCGCCGGTCATCAGGTAGCACTCCTCGATCTCGGGGTGCTCGCGCACGGCCGCCTCGAAGCGGCGCAGGTATTCCTCGGTCTGCTTCTCGAGCGTCAGCCGCACGATGGCGATGATCCGGTCCTCGGTGTCGGGCGCAGCGACGATGGCCGTGTAGCCCCGGATGACGCCGCGTTCCTCCAGCATACGGATGCGGCGCAGGCAGGCGGAGGCCGAGAGGCCGACCTCGGCCGCCAGTTCGCTGTTGGGCCGGCGGCCATCCAGGCGCAGGAGCCGGATCAGACTGCGGTCGGTGTCGTCGAGCGAGATAGTCATATCTTGCGTTCTTGTGCGGAGGACGTGCGAATTTGCGCATCTTGTCGTCGATCATACGACAATGAGGCGAAACGTTCGAATTATCTTCGAGTAGCCTTGGCTGCGCCGACGCAGGGGAGGCGAAGATGGCCGATTTCGAAGATCCGGCAGAGGCCCTGGCGGGCGGGCGCCTGACCATCGACCTCGCCGCGTTGCGCGCCAACTACCAGATGATTGCCGACCGCGCCGGGCCGGCTCGGGCCGCCGCGGTCGTGAAGGCCGACGCCTACGGCCTGGGCGCCGAACAGGTCGCGGGTGCGTTGGCGCAGGCCGGTTGCCGCGACTTCTTCGTGGCCGTGATCACTGAGGCCTTGGAACTGGCCCCGAAACTGCCGGCCGACGCGCGCGTCTATGTGCTCAACGGCTTGCCGCCGGGCGCTGAGGCGACCTGCGCCGCCGCCGGCGTCGTGCCGGTGCTGAACTCGCTGGGCCAGGTGGAACGCTGGCGGGCCGAGGCGCGGCGGCGCGGCGTGCGCCTGCCGGCGGTGATCCAGGTCGACAGCGGCATGTCGCGGCTGGGACTGGCGGCGAGCGATATCGATCAGTTGGCGCCGGGCCTGGCCGACGATGTCGAGGTCGTGCTGGTGATGAGCCATCTCGCGTGCGGCGACACCCCGATCGCGGCGGCGAACCAGGAGCAACTGGCGCGCTTCGAGGCGCTGGCTGACCGGATCGGGCCCCAGATTCCGCGTTCGCTGGCCAACTCGGCGGGCGTGTTCATCGCGCCGGAGTTCCGCCAGGACCTCGTGCGGCCGGGACTGGCGCTCTATGGCGCGGCGCCGATCGAGGGCGCGGCGAGCTCGGTACGGCCGGTCGTGCGGCTGGAGGCGCGGGTGATCCAGCTGCGGGTCATCGAGGCCGGCGCGGGCGTCGGCTATGGCCTGACCTATGTGGCGAAGGCGCGCCGGCGACTGGCGACGGTCAGCGTCGGCTATGCGGACGGCTGGCCGCGGCGGCTGGGCGGTCGGGCGGCCGCCTATCTGGGCGATGTGCGCCTGCCGATCGTCGGCCGGGTGTCGATGGACAGCATGACCCTGGACGTCAGCGCCCTGCCCGAAGGCATGCTGGACGAGGGCGATTTCGTCGAGCTGCTCGGACCGCACCAATCGCTGGAGGCGGTCGCGGCGGCGGCAGAGACGATCGCCTATGAAATCCTGACCGGGCTGGGCCGGCGCTTTGCGCGCACCTACCTGACCCAAGAGGCGCGCGTGGAGATCGACGCATGAAGGTGGCAGTCCTGGGCGGCGGGGTGATCGGCGTCACGTCCGCCTACTACCTGGCCAAGGCCGGTCACGAGGTGACCGTCATCGAACGTCAGCCGGGGCCGGCGCTCGAGACCAGCTTCGCCAACGCCGGCGAGATCTCCCCGGGCTACGCCTCGCCCTGGGCGGGGCCTGGCATTCCGGCCAAGGCGGTGAAGTGGCTGCTGATGGAGCATGCGCCGCTGATCCTGCGGCCCAAACTGGACGCGGCGACCATCGGCTGGCTGCTGTCGGTCCTGCGCAACTGCACGCAGGCGCGCTATGCGCTGAACAAGAGCCGCATGGTCCGGCTGGCCGAGTACAGCCGCGACCTGCTGATCGCGCTGCGGGCCGACACCGGCATCGCCTATGACGAGCGCAGCCGCGGCACGCTGCAACTGTTCCGGACCCAGGCGCAGATGGACGGCATCGGCAAGGACGTCGAGGTGCTGAAGTCCTACGGCGTGCCCTATGAGGTGCTGGACGCGGCCGGCTGCGCGGGCGCCGAGCCGGGCCTGACCAACGCGCTGGAGCCGATCGTCGGCGGCCTGCGGCTGCCGAACGACGAGACCGGCGACTGCTTCAAATTCACCAACGCGCTGGCCGAGCTGGCCACGGGGCTGGGGGTCGAGTTTCAGTTCGACACCGCCATCGCGGCCTTGCGCAAGGAGGGCGACAGGATCGCCGCCGTGCGGACCAGCCGCGGCGAGGTCACCGCCGACGCCTTCCTGGTGGCGATGGGCAGCTATTCGCCGGCCTTGGTCGCGCCGTTTGGGATGCGGCTGCCGGTCTATCCGGTGAAGGGCTATTCGATCACCGCGCCGATCCTCGAGCCCGAGCGCGCGCCGGTCTCGACCCTGCTGGACGAGAGCTACAAGGTGGCGATCACCCGGCTGGGCGACCGCATCCGGGTCGGCGGCATGGCCGAGATTTCGGGCTTCAACAACGACCTGCACCCGCGCCGGCGGCGCACGCTGGAGCATTCGATGCAGAGCCTGTTCCCCGGCGCGGGCGACGCGGGGGCAGCGAGCTTCTGGTCGGGCCTGCGGCCGATGACCCCGGACGGCACGCCGGTGGTCGGCGGCACGCCGATCGGCAACCTTTACCTCAACACCGGCCACGGCACGCTCGGCTGGACGATGGCCTGCGGATCAGGGCAGGTGATCGCCGACGTGATCAGCGGCGCGCCCTGCGCCATCGACACCCGGGATCTGGCGATCTCGCGATATTCAAACTGAGAAGGAAGTTTAGCCCCATGGCGATCGAACGCATCGAAGCCGGCCCGCGCATGAGCCAGGCCGTGGTCCACGGCGACACGGTCTATCTGGCCGGCCAGGTCGGCGCGCCGGGCGAAAGCGTCACCGTCCAGACCCAGGCGGTGCTGGCCCAGATCGAGCGGCTGCTGGCGGCGACCGGCAGCGACAAGTCGAAGATCCTGACCGCCACCATCTGGATGGCCGACATGGCCGACTTCGCCGAGATGAACGCGGTGTGGGACAAGTGGGTCGACGGCAAGGACGCCCCGGCCCGCGCCACCGGCGAGGCCAAGCTGGCGACCCCCGATTACAAGGTCGAGATCATCATCGTCGCGGCCCGCTGAGGCGCGCGCGCATCGACGCAAAAGGCCCGGCGGATTCGCCGGGCCTTTTCTTTTGCGCGCCGGCCGAGTGCAGCTAAGTCAGAGTTCAACCACGAAGCGGATTCGAACGATGAGCACCACGATCTACGGCATCAAGGCGTGCGACACGATGAAGAAGGCGCGCACCTGGCTCGACGGTCACGGCGTGAGCTACGCCTTCCACGACTACAAGGCGGTCGGGATCGACCGCGCCAGCCTGGAGCGCTGGGCCGGCCAGGTCGGCTGGGAAGTGCTGCTGAACCGCTCGGGCACGACGTTCCGCAAGCTGGCCGACGCCGACAAGACGGGTCTGGACCAGGACAAGGCCATCGCGCTGATGCTGGCCCAGCCCTCGATGATCAAGCGCCCGGTGCTGGACGCGGGCGGCGAGCTGTTGGTGGGCTTCAAACCCGACGCTTACGCAGCGAAGTTCAGCTAGGCTGAAGTCTGGGGGCGTTCTTCAGCCAACATGAAGAACATTTCATGCGCCCGCCTGCATCCGTACGCTTAGGCCGGCGCCTCTTCCCATCAGAACGGGGCCGATGAGCCACCCGCACTGAGAGAAGGAAGAACACAATGGAAGGCATCCTGGTCCCGCTGGGGTTCTTCGCCATGGTCGCCGCGATCGTGATCGTGCCGCGATACCTGAAGAGCCTGGAGCGTCAGAAGCTGCAGGACACGCTGCGCGCTTCGATCGAGAAGGGGGCCGAGCTGCCGCCCGAGGTCGTCCAGGCGCTGACGAGCGACGTTAAGGCGCCGCCCTCGCCCTATCGCGACATGCGCGCGGGGATCATCTGGCTGGGCGTGGCGGTCGGCTTCGCGGCGTTGGGGGCGGCGGTGTCGATCGAGGAGCCGGACGCGCTTTATCCGATGCTGGGCGTGGCGGCGTTCCCCGGCTTCATCGGCCTGGCGCTGATCGCGCTGTCGTTCATCTCCCGCGGCAAGTAGCCGGTAAAGGGGAGGGGAAAGCCCACGACGATGTCGGGCTCTCAAAACACCAGGCACGCAAGCGCCCACGACGTGGAACTGGCCGCCCTGGCCGCCGCGGGCGACCGCGCGGCCTTTGGCGAGCTGGTCCGCCGGCACGGGTCGGCGGTGCGCGGCCTGCTGCGCCGCATGGGCGCGCCGCCGGCCGAGGCCGACGACGTGGCGCAGGACGCGTTCCTGGCCGCCTTCGAGCGGATCGGCGAGTTCCGCGGCCAGGGAACGTTCGTCGCCTGGGTCCGCAAGATCGCCGCGCGGGCCTATCTGCGCCGCCTGCAGCGCGAGCGGCGGATCGCGGCGTTGAGCGCGGCCGGCGACGACGGCGGGGAAGCCGCCACGACGCCCGACGCCGCGGGCCGAATGGATCTGGACGACGCCCTGCGGGGGCTCGGCGCGGCGGAGCGGATCTGCGTGTCGATGTGCTACGGCGCGGGGCTGTCCCACGCGGAGGCCGCCGACGCCTTGAATCTGCCGCTTGGAACGGTCAAGTCCCATGTCAAACGTGGTCTGGAGAAGCTCAGAGCGCGACTGGCGCCGGCCGACGGCGCTCCGTTGGAAGGGAGGCGTGGCAATGGCTGAGCTCGAATTCGAGCGGCGTCTGGAACGCCTCTTCGCCGAACCGCCGGCCTTCTCGGACGAGAAGGCTTTCGCCGTTTCGGTGGAGCGCAAGCTGAACCGCGGCTGGAACATCCGTCGTTGGACGATCGGGGCCGCGGGCCTGGCCGGCGGCGTCATCGGCGCCAGCCAGCTGATCATGTCGAACTTCGTGCATCAGGTCGAAAGCGCGTCGGAAGGCTCCACCCGCCTGCTGCAGGCCGGGGTGCAGCAATTGGCGCCGCGCTCGGATCTGCTTGCGGCGCTGCCGGCCGGCTCATCCGTGGTATGGATCGCCAGCGGAATGGCGGTGCTCGCCATCGGCTTCGTGGTGACCCGAGTGTTCGAGGAGTTCTAGCCATGTCGGCTCAGCGTCAGGAAATGGTCAGGCGGATTGCGGCGCCGGATATCGCCGCGCGTAAAGGCGGGGTGCCGGTCGTGTGCCTCACCGCCTACACGGCCCCGATGGCTGAGTTGCTGGACGAGCACTGCGACCTGCTGCTGGTCGGCGACTCGGTCGGGATGGTCGTGCATGGCCTGCCCAACACGGTCGGCGTGACCCTGGAGATGATGATCCTGCACGGCCAGGCGGTCATGCGGACCTCGCGCCGGGCGATGGTGGTCGTCGACATGCCGTTCGGCTCCTACGAAGGCTCGCCCGAGGTCGCCTACGCCAATGCGGCGCGGGTGATGAAGGAGACCGGCGCCCAGGCGATCAAGGTCGAGAGCGGTCCGACCGTGGTCGAGACCATCGACTATCTGGTCAAGCGCGGCATCCCGGTGATGGGCCATGTCGGCCTGCGCCCGCAGGCGGTGCATGTCGACGGCGGCTTCAAGGCCAAAGGCAAGGGCGGCGACGAGCGGGCCCGCATCCTGGAAGAGGCCAAGGCCACCGCCGCGGCCGGCGCGTTCGCGGTCGTCGTCGAGGGCGTGGCCGAGGGGCTGGCGCGCGAGATCACCGAGGCCATTTCCGTGCCGACCATCGGCATCGGCGCCTCGGCCGGCTGTGACGGCCAGATCCTGGTCACCGACGACATGCTCGGCCTGTTCGACTGGACGCCGAAGTTCGTGCGCCGCTACGGCGATCTGCGCGGCGAGATCAGCAAGGCGGTCGCCGGCTATGCCGACGACGTGCGCGCGCGCCGCTTCCCGGGACCGGCCGAGATCTACTTCGCCAAGGCCGGCTAGAGCCGCCGCAGACCTGAAACGTCGAGCCCCGGTTCGAACAGGATCCGGGGCGAGACGTGCAGCGCGGTGATCAGCGCGTGCAACTGGGCCGAGCCCAGGCGCAATCGGCCGTGTTCGGCCATCGACAGCTCGGCGTGCGAGAGCCTCGCCAGGCCTGCGAGGTCGGCCAGCGCCAGGCCCCTGGCCTCGCGGACGGCTTTCAATCTCCGGCCCACGGCTTCGAGGTCCGCGCTGACCGGAGGCAGCGATATGATCATCGCCGGTCCTCCCTGATGGGCCGAGCTTAGGACCGTTCAGGCGCGCGGCCCAATCAACTTATCCTATTGAATCGATAGATGGTTTCGATGCGGCGGCGGGAGCGTCGGTCCGCCGGAATTGCGTCGTGATAGCGTCACGTAAAGTGAAATAATCGTAGTAAATACAATGCATAGTGCGGAAAAGGTAATCTTCCACTTGGTGCAGGAAGGTCGGCGCCGGCCGAGCGGGCGGCCAGGGCGCAGATCGCCGCGGCGAGGCGAAATCCGGTTTCGCGCCGGCTCGAACGCGCACTAGTTTCAGACCGATGGCCAAGCTTCTGAACGTAATCCGGGCGGCCGGCGCCCAGACGACCGTGCGTATCCTGCTCGCCCTGGCGGCCGGCCTGACGGTCGGCGCGGCGATGGCCGGACATCCGGCGATCGAGAAGATCATCGCGGTCGCCGATCCGGTCGGCGGGCTGTGGCTCGACGCCCTGCGCATGACCATCGTGCCGCTGGTCTTCTCGTTGCTGGTGGTCGGGGTGTCGGCGGCGGCGGGGACGGCGGCGGCGGGCGGGACGGCGGCGCGGGCGCTCGGCCTGTTCGGCGTGCTGCTCACCGCCAGCGCCCTGTTCTCGGCGCTGGCGGTGTCGGGGGTGCTGGCGGCCTGGCCGGCCCCGCAGGCGGCGGTCGCGGGCCTGCGCGAGGCGGCGGGCCACTCGAGCCAGAAGGTCCCGGACTTCCCGACCATGGGCGCGTGGCTGCGGGCCTTCATCCCGACCAACCCGATCGAGGCCGCGGCCGAGACCAACATGGCGCCGCTGGTGGTGTTCGCGCTGCTGTTCGGTCTGGCCCTGACCCGGATCCGCGCCGAGCTGCGCCGGAGCCTGACCGACGTCTTCCAGGCGCTGATGGACACCATGCTGGTGCTGGTCCAGTGGGTGCTGCTGGTCGCCCCGATCGGGGTGTTCGCGCTGGCGCTGATCGTCGGGGCCAAGGCCGGGTTCGGCGCGGCCGGGGCGCTGGGCCACTACATCCTGATCCTGTCGGGCGTCTGCATCGCCGTCGGCCTGCTGTCCTATCTGCTGGCGCTGGCGGCCGGCGTGCCGCTGGGCGCCTTCGCCAGGGCCGCGGCCCCGGCCCAGGCGGTGGCGTTCTCCACCCAGTCCTCGATCGCTTCGCTGCCGGCGATGATCGCCGGCACGCGCCAGCTGGGCGCGTCGGAGGCCAGCATCGGCGTGGTGCTGCCGCTGGCGGTGTCGCTGTTCCGGATCACCAGCCCGGCGGCGAACCTGGGCGTGGCCATTTATTGCGCCCACGTGTTCGGCGTGCCGTTGAACGCCGCGCTGCTGGCCGCCGGGATCGGGGTGGCGGCGGTGATCAGCCTGGCCTCGGTCGGGCTGCCGGGCCAGATCACCTTCTTCACGACCACCGGGCCGATCTGCCTGATCATGGGCGTGCCGCTGGAGCTGCTGCCGATCCTGCTGGCGGTGGAGACCATTCCGGACATCTTCCGCACGGTCGGCAACGTCACCGCCGACATGGCGGTCACCTGCCTGGCCAAGGGCGTCGAGGGCCGCGCCGCATGACCCGGGCGGCGAAACCCGCGTCGCCGGCCCGCGGCCGCCGCAGGAAGGGCGAGGGGCCTGACCTGCGCAAGGCGATTCTCGACGCCGCCGAGCAGCTGTTCGCCGCGCATGGATTCTATGGTGTGACCACCCGCCAGGTCGCGGCCGAGGCCGGGGTCGATACGGCGCTGATCCACTACTACTTCGGGGCCAAGCGCGACCTGTTCGACGCGGTGTTCGCGCGGCGCGCCGAGATCCTCAACGCTGTCCGCGTCGAAGCGATGGCCGCCTACGAGGCGCAGAGCGGCGGCGATATGACGCCCCGGGGCGTGGTGGCGGCGTTCATCGACCCGTTGATCGAGATGTCGCTGACCGGGGAGCCGGGCTGGAAGAACTACTTCCGGCTGGTGGCGCTGGTGAACAACACCCCGGCCTGGGGCGGGGAGACGATGCATCACTATTTCGATCCCGTGGCGCGCCAGTTCATCGACACCCTGCGCAAGGCGATGCCGCAGGCGCAGTCGCCGGACCTCTACTGGGGCTACCAGTTCCTGACCGGCTCGATGATGCTGGCGCTGTCGGAGACCGGGCGGATCGACCAGCTGTCGGAAGGGCTGTGCCGTTCGACCGACCTGGCGGCGGTGCGCGCGCGGCTGTTCGACTACTGCGCGGCGGGCTTTGCGGCGATCGTCGCGCCGCGGTCCTGAGCGGGCGACGGCGCGACGGTCCGCCGTTGCAGGCGCGCGCCCACCGCTATAGGTTCCGCCGCTCTGAACACTAACGCCTATTCGCGCGGAGTCCCCCGACGTGGTCGATGTCTTTGATGAAGTCGAGGAGCAGCTTCGCTCCGAGCGCTACAAGTCGATTGCGCTGAGGGTCCTGCCGATTCTCGGCGGGGTGCTGGCGGTGGCGCTGGTCGCCGCCCTGGCGGTCTGGGGCTATCAGCACTTCCGCAGCCAGGCCGCGGCCGAGGCGTCCGAGAAATACGCCCAGGCGATCGAGGCGTTCAACGCCGGCCGCCGCGACGACGCCATCCGGCTGTGGGGCGAGGTGGGGCAGGGCTCCTCCAAGGCCTACAAGTCGCTGGCGCTGCAGCACCTGGGCGGCCTGAAGGTCGCCGACAACAAGACCGCCGAGGCGGTGAAGCTGTTCGACGAGGCCGCCGCAGCTGCGCCGAACAACATCATCGGCGACGCCGCCCGCCTCAAATCCGCCTTCGCCCTGCTGGACACGGCTCCGTACAAGGATATGGAGGCGCGCCTGACGCCGCTCACCGAAGAAGGCCGTCCCTACCGCGCCGAGGCGCGCGAGGCCCTGGCCTTTTCCAAGCTGATGGCCGGCGATATGGCCGGCGCGCGTAGCGACTTCACGGTGATCGGGCTGATGGCCGACGCCGGCGAGGGCTCGCGCCAGCGTGCGGAAGCGGCCAAGGCCCTGATCGATTCCGGCTCGGCCAAGGCCCTGCCGGCGACCGTGAAGGCCGCCATGGCCCTGCCGCCGCCGGTGCAACTGCCGCCCGGCGCCGTCCCGCCGGGGCTCGCGCCCCAGGGCGCGCCGCAATCGGCCGCCCCGCAACAGTCCGCCCCCGGAGCCCAATGACGTCCATGCGCCGTACCAGCCTCCTTGCTCTGTTCCTGGCGGCGAGCGTCGCCGTGACCGGCTGCTCGACCGTCAATCGGCTCAACCCGTTCAACAAGGGCGATGAAGGCCCGCAGGAAACCGCGTCGGAAGGCGAACGCATCGCCATCGTCGCGGCCGACCAGACCCTGGAAGTCGCCGAGGCCCTGAAGGGCGCGGACTTCTTCCTGCCGACCCCGGAAGCCAACGCCAGCTGGTCGCTGCCGGGCGGCTCGCCCGAGCAGTCGATGAGCCACGTCGAGTCCAGCGGCCTGTCGGTCGCCTGGAAGCGCGGCTTCGGCCAGGGATCCGACCGCGGCGCGCACGTGACCGCGACGCCGGTGGCGGCCAACGGCAAGATCTACGTCATGGACGGTGAGGCGACCGTCACGGCGTTCGACGCCCAGTCGGGCTCGCAGCTGTGGCGCACGAACCTGCGTCCGGACTCCAAGCGCGACAAGGAAGCCTTCGGCGGCGGCCTGGCCCTGGCCGACGGCAAGCTCTACGTGACCTCGGGCTACCGGTTCGCCGCCCAGCTCAACGCCGACACCGGCGCGGTGACCTGGCGGACGAGCACCGAGCAACCGATCCATGCGGCCCCGACGGTGTCGGGCGGGCGGGTGTTCGCGGTGGCGATCGACAACACGCTGCTGACCTTCGACACGGCGACCGGCGCGACGGGCTGGACCTACCAGGCCCTGTCGGAATCGGCGCGGATCCTGGCCGCGTCCAGCCCGGCGGTGTCGGGCGACACGGTCGTGGCCTCGTTCGGGTCAGGCGAACTGGTGGCGCTGCGCGCGGCCAACGGCAACGACCTGTGGAACGAAGCGCTGAGCCGCGCCAACCGCAACAACGCGCTGTCGGAAATCCGCGACATCCCGGGCCGCCCGGTCATCTACCAGGGCGACGTGTTCGCGGTCAGCCACTCGGGCGTGTTCGCGGCCACCGACCTGCGCACCGGTCAGGCGCGCTGGAGCCTGCCGGTGACGGGCATCACCTCGCCGTGGCCGGCGGGTGACGTCGTCTATGTGGTCTCCAAGGCCGGCGAAGTGATCTGCGTGGCGCGCGAGAGCGGCCAGATCTACTGGATCACCGACCTGGGCAAGGACCGCGAGTCGAACGGCGGCGGCTTCATGGGCATCGGCAAGAAGAAGTTCACGACCCGTCCGATCTGGTCGAGCCCGCTGCTGGCCTCCAACAAGCTGATCCTGGCGGGATCGACCGGCGAACTGGTCGCCCTGAACGCCAAGACCGGCGCCGTCGAAAACACGGTGAACCTCGGTTCGCCGACCCTGATCAGCCCGATCACCGTCGCTGGTACGGTGTATGTTGCGACCGACAAGGCGCAACTGATCGCGCTGCGCTAAGCGGAAACTGATTTAGATGCCTATGCGGCTCGCTATCGTCGGACGGCCCAATGTCGGCAAGTCGACATTGTTCAACCGGCTGGCGGGCAGGAAGCTCGCGATCGTCGACGACCAGCCTGGCGTCACCCGTGACCGGCGCTTCGGCACCGGCCGGATCGGCGATCTGGAGCTGGAGTTGATCGACACCGCCGGGTTCGAGGATGTCACCGACGACAGCCTGGAATCGCGCATGCGCCAGCAAACCGTGCTGGCCATCGAGGAGGCCGACGTCGCCCTGTTCGTGGTCGACGCCCGCGAGGGCGTGACGCCGATGGACGAGGTGTTCGCCGAAATCCTGCGTCGCCACGACAAGCCGGTGATCCTGGCGGCCAACAAGGCCGAGGGCAAAGCCAGCGACGCCGGGGTCAACGAGGCCTTCGGCCTGGGCCTGGGCGAGCCGGTGGCGATCTCGGCCGAGCACGGCGAGGGCATGGCCGACCTCTATCAGGCGCTGCTGGCGGCCTGGCCCGAGGTCGATGAGGAGGACGAGGAGGAAGGCGAAAAGCCGATCCGCATCGCCATCGTCGGCCGTCCGAACGCCGGCAAGTCGACCCTGGTCAACAAGCTGATCGGTGAGGACCGGCTGCTGACGGGCCCCGAGGCCGGCATCACCCGCGACGCCATTCCGGTCGACTGGACCTGGGAAGGCCGCCCGGTGCGGCTGGTCGACACCGCCGGCCTGCGCCGCAAGGCCAAGGTGCAGGAGAAGCTCGAGAAGCTCTCGACCAGCGACACCATCCGGGCGATCACCTTCGCCGAGGTGGTGATCCTGGTGATGGACGCCACCCACCCGTTCGAGATCCAGGACCTGCAGATCGCCGACCTGGTCGAGCGCGAAGGCCGCGGACTGGTCTTCTGCCTGGCCAAGTGGGACCTGATTGAGAACCAGGGCGCGACCCTGAAGGAGATCAACGAAGAGGCCGGCCGCCTGCTGCCGCAGCTGCGCGGCTCGCCGGTCGTGGCGCTGTCGGCCGAGACCGGGCGGCACCTGGACCGGCTGATGCCGGCGGTGTTCAAGGTGCACGGCGACTGGTCGACCAAGGTGAAGACCCGCGACCTGAACGACTGGCTGAAGATGGCGCTGGAACGCCATCCGCCGCCCGCCGTCGGAGGGCGGCGCGTGAAGCCGAAGTACATGGCGCAGATCAAGGCGCGGCCGCCGACCTTCGTGCTGTTCGCCAGCCGGGCCGACCAGCTGCCGGACCATTACCGCCGCTACCTGATCAATTCGCTGCGCGAGAGCTTCGACATGCCGGGCGTGCCGATGCGCCTGACGGTCAAGTCGAACAAGAATCCCTATGCCGAAGGCGAGGAGAAGGGCGGGCCGGCGCCGAAGTCGTCCGTGCCGACGTTCGCGCCGAAGCTGGGCAAGAAGGTGGTGACGCCCAAGGGCGTGGCGGCGGTGCGGGCCAAGGCGGCCGGGACATTGGTCGAGGCGGCCGAGAAGCCCAAGCCCAAGGTCAAGCCGAAGACCAAGCAGGTCGCGCCCGGCAAGGCGAAGGTCGGCGCGGGCCCCACGCCGAAGGGCCGCGCCGCCAAGCTGAACCGCCCTGGCGTCAAGCCGAAGCGAGCGTCCCGGCCGACTTCCAATCGGAAAAGCGGACGGTAGAGGTCGGCTGGCCGAGCTGCGCCCCGGCCAGTTCCACGATCAGCGGGCCGATTTCCGCCGGATGCGGCAGGTCCATCGGGTCTTCGCCGGGCATGGCCTCGGCGCGCATCTTGGTGCGCATGGCGCCCGGATCGATCAGGGCCGCGCGGACGGACGTGTTCTCCAGCTCGTCGGCCCAGGTGCGGACCAGATGCTCGAGCGCGGCCTTGGTGGCGCCGTAGGCGCCCCAGAACGCCTTCGGGCGCTCGACGCGGCCAGAGGTGAAGAACAGGCCGCGGCCCGCGTCGGATTCGCGCAGCAGCCGCTCGGTGGAGCGGATCAGGCGATAGGTGGCGGTGAGGTTGGCGCTGACCACCCGGTCCCAGATCGGCGGGTCGATGTGCGACACCGGGGTCAGGCCGCCGAGGATCGCCGCAGCGTGGACCAGGATGTCCAGGCGCTGGAACCGCTGGTGGATCGCCAGGCCGAGGCCGTCGATGTCGTCGCCCTTCATGAGGTCCAGCGGGACCAGGGTGGCCGGCTTGCCGGTCGCCTGCTTGATCTCATCGTCGAGGGATTCCAGCGCGCCCTGATTGCGGCCGACAGCGATGACATGGGCGCCCGCCTTGGCCAGGGCCAGGGCGCACTCGCGGCCGATACCGCGCGTCGCGCCGGTGACCAGGGCGATGCGGCCGTCGAGGGGGAGGGACTCAGTCATGGCTTGGCTCTTGAGACGGGCGTTGGGCGTAGCGCTGGGCCAGGACGGCGCAGAGCATGAGTTGGAACTGGTGGTACAGCATCACCGGCAGAAGCACGAACCCTACCGTCGCGGCGGGGAACAGCACCCCGGCCATGGGCACGCCGGCGGCCAGGCTCTTGTTGCAACCGGCGAAGGCGATGGCGATTTCGTCTTCCTTGGGGAAGCCGCGGACCCGGGCGATCCAGATCATGAACCCCAGCGAGATGGCCAGCAGCACCAGGCAGACGAGGATGATGCGGACGAGGTCGAGGGCCGAAACCTTGGACCATATGCCGGCGACCACCGCGCCCGAGAAGGCGTTGTAGACCACCAGCAGGATCGAAACCTTGTCGACCAGGCCGAGCGGCTTGGCGTGGCGCGAGATCCAGCCGCCGATCCAGCGGCGCAGCACCTGGCCGGCCAGGAACGGGGCCAGCAGCTGCAGCAGGATCGCCTCGAAGGACGAGAACGACAGGCCGCCGCCTTCGGCGCCCAGCAGCAGCCCGACCAGCAGCGGGGTGATGAACATGCCCAGCAGGTTAGAGACCGACGCCCCGCAGACCGCGGCCGCGACATTGCCCTTGCCGATGGCGGTGAAGCCGATGGCCGACTGGATGGTCGAGGGCAGGCAGGCCAGATAGACGAGGCCCGGGGCCAGGATGGCCGGCACGATCCAGCCCGGCAGCGCCGCAGCGCCGAGGCCGAGCAACGGCCAGAGGACGAAGGTGGTGGTCAACACCAGGCCGTGCAAGCGCCAGTGCAGCAGCCCGCGGACCACGGCCTCCTGGCTGAGCTTGGCGCCGTGCAGGAAGAAGACCAGGGCGATGCCGGCCTTGGTCAGCTCGGAAACGACCGGCGCGGCGCCGCCGCGGGCCGGCAGGATGGAGGCGAGCACGACCATCCCGACGATCGCGCCGATGTACCAATCCAGGCCGAGCGACTTCAGTCGGGCCTGGAGGCTGGCGGGCCGAGGTCCGGCCTTGGCGTCAGTCACGCCTCAACCTTCGCGAAGGAGCCTTTCCCGCAGAGGAAAGGCCCGTAGGCGGGGCTCACGCGTCGACCAGGAACGACAGCTGGCGGTCAGCGCCGTCGTTGCGGCCCTCGGCGATCTCGCGATCCAGCAGGCGGGTCGGATAGTCGCCGGTGAAATAGTGGTCGGTGAACTGCGGGTTTGCCGGATCACGCGGCGCGGCCTGCATCGCGGCGTAGAGGCCGTCGACGGACAGGTAGCCCATGGTGTCGACCTCGAGGATCTTGGCGATCTCCTCGACCGACTTGTTCGCCGCCAGCAGGTGCTCGCGGTCGGGCATGTCGATGCCGTAGTAGTCCGGCCACATGATCGGCGGCGAGGCCGAGCGGAGGTGGACTTCCTTGGCGCCGGCCTCGCGGACCATGCGGACGATCTTCAGCGAGGTGGTCCCGCGGACGATGGAGTCGTCGATCAGCACGACGCGCTTGCCCGCCAGGACGGCGCGGTTGGGGCTGTGCTTCATGCGCACGCCCAGTTCGCGGACGCCCTGGGTCGGCTGGATGAAGGTCCGGCCGACATAGTGGTTGCGGATGATGCCCATCTCGAAGGGCAGGCCGCTTTCCTGGGCGTAGCCGATGGCGGCCGGGACGCCGGAGTCGGGCACGGGGACGACGACGTCAGCCTCGACGCCGCTTTCCTGCGCCAGGCGACGGCCCATCCGCTTGCGCACTTCGTAGACCGAGCGGCCGTTCACGACGCTGTCCGGACGGGCGAAGTAGACGTACTCGAACACGCAGGGACGGGCCTGCGCGGCCGGGAACGGCTTTATGCTGCGGATGCCCTTGTGGTCGATGACGACGATCTCGCCATGCTCCACGTCGCGGACGAACTTGGCCCCGATCATGTCGAGGGCGCAGGTCTCGGAGGCCAGCACCGGCTTGCCGTCGAGGTCGCCGAGCACCAGCGGGCGGATGCCCAGCGGGTCGCGCACGCCGATCAGCTTCTTGTTGGTCAGGGCGACGAGAGCGTAGCCGCCTTCGATCTTCGACAGGGCGTCGATGAAGCGGTCGACGAACTTGGCTTTCCGCGAGCGGGCCAGGAGGTGAAGGATCACCTCGGAGTCCGAGGTCGACTGGAAGATCGCGCCTTCGGCGACCAACTGCTCGCGCAGGGTCAGGAAGTTGGTGAGGTTGCCGTTGTGCGCCAGGGCCACGCCGCCGGCCTCGAGGTCGGCGAACATCGGCTGGACGTTGCGGATGAAGCTGCCGCCCGCGGTGGAGTAGCGGGTGTGGCCGATGGCCGAGTGGCCGGGCAGGCGGTCGACCAGGTCCGGGCCGGCGAAGGCGTCGCCGACATGGCCCATATGGCGCTCGGTATGGAAGCGCTGGCCGTCAAAGACCGCGATGCCGCAGGCCTCCTGGCCGCGGTGTTGGAGGGCGTGCAGACCCAGCGCGGTGATCGCCGCCGCAGCGGCGGTGTCATAGACGCCGAACACCCCGCACTCGAGGCGGGGAGTGTCGTCGTCAGGATCGCGATAGGTCGGCTGGCGCCATCGATCTTGATCCTGAGTCATCGGGATTTCTCCACCAGATCGTCGAGCCTGCGTCGTTCGCGCGGGTCATAGCCTTGGGCGTCCGCAGAGTCACCCCGGTCCGTCGCCGAACCTTCACGAACTGCGTCTCCAATTGAAGGCGCGAGTTTACCTGCCATGTCTAAGCCCTTGGGCGCGAAGGCCTTTAGCGCTTTGGCCGCCGCGCTGGTCAGAGGATAAAACGCCGCACCCGTCATCCATTGCGGAACCCGGTCGGGCGGAGTCGCCGCCTGGAACGCCAAATGAAGGGCGCCCAGGACCACGAGCGCGCGCACGAGGCCGAATCCGAGACCGACGGATCGGTCCAGAACGCCCAGTACATGGGTGCTGTGCACGCCGCGCACCATGGCCCCGCCGGTGACGCGCAATGTCGCATAGACGACGATGAAGGCGGCGAGCCCGGCGACCACCGCGCCGGCCCAGGGCGGGTCCTCGATGAGGCTGCGGCCGATTGGGGCGGTCCAACGCAGGCCGAACACCGCGATGACGGCGGCCAGCACGAACGAGAGCGCGCGGACCATCTCGCGCGTCGCGCCGCTGAAGAAGCCGACGGCGGCCGAGGTCAGCAGGATCGCCAGGACGATGATGTCGAACCAGGGCAAGCCGGCTACTCCCACTGGCATTCGCCGATGCGGCGGATGGCGTCCGCCAGCCGGGGGGCGCCGGTGACCTTCATAGCCCCGCCGCCGTCGAGGCCTTGCGGGCCCAGCACATGCTTGAAGCCGAGCTTGGCGGCCTCCTTCATGCGGGAATCCATGCGGCTGACGGACCGAATGTCGCCCGACAGGCCGATTTCTCCGAACACCACGCAGTCCTGGGGCAGGGCCTCGTCCAGGGCTGAGGACGCCAGGGCGGCGGCGGCGGCGAGGTCGGCGGCCGGCTCGGTGACCCGCAGGCCGCCGGCGACGTTCAGGTAGACGTCGCGGTCGCCGAGCGCGAGCCCGCAACGGGCCTCCAGCACCGCTAGCACCATGGCCAACCGCCCGGAATCCCAGCCGACGACGGCGCGTCGCGGGGTGCCGTAGGCGGACGGGGCGACTAGGGCCTGGAACTCGACCAGCACCGGACGCGAGCCCTCGATGCCGGCGAATACCGCCGCGCCGGCGGCGCGCTCGCCCGAGGTGTCGAGGAACAGGGCCGAAGGGTTGCGCACCTCGCCGAGGCCGGCGTCGCCCATCTCGAAGACGCCGATCTCGTCGGTGGCCCCGAAGCGGTTCTTGGTCCCGCGCAGGATGCGGAACGGATAGCCGCGCTCGCCCTCGAAGGTCAGGACGGCGTCGACCATGTGCTCGACCACGCGGGGGCCGGCGATGGCGCCGTCCTTGGTGACGTGGCCGACCAGGATCATGGCCACGGACTGCTTCTTGGCCAGCCGCACCAGCTCGCCGGCGGCGGCGCGGACCTGGGTGACCGAGCCGGGCGCGGCCTCGTGCGCGTCGCTCCACATGGTCTGAATGGAGTCGATGACGACGAGATCGAACTTCTCGCGCTTCAGGCTGTCGAGGATCTCGCGCAGCGAGGTTTCGGCGGCCAGCCGGACGGGCGCGTCGGCCAGGCCCATGCGCTGGGCGCGGCCGCGGACCTGCTCGACCGCCTCCTCGCCGGAGATGTAGGCGCAGCGCACGCCGCGGCGGGCGGCGTTGGCGGCCACCTGCAGCAACAGGGTCGACTTCCCGACGCCGGGATCGCCGCCGAGCAGGATGGCCGAGCCGGGCACCACGCCGCCGCCGCAGACACGGTCAAACTCCTCGACCCCGGTCGAGATGCGGGGCGGGGCGGGGACCTCGTCCTCCAGGCCCTGGAAGTTGACGCCGCGCGCGCGGCTGGCCTTGCTGGGCGCCAGCGCCCCCGGCGGGCGGCTCTGGACTTCCTCGACCAGGGTGTTCCAGGCGCTGCAGGCCGGGCACTGGCCAGCCCACTTGCTCTGCACCGCGCCGCAGGACTGGCAGACATAGACGGCGCCGTCGCGGGCCATGCGAACTCCGTGATTCGTACAAATGCGCAGTCTAGCGGCGCTTGCGGCGCAAGTCCGTCGCCCCGAAGTTGGCGTCCGTCGAATGGCGTGTGATAGATTCCCGTTACGCGAGTACGGCGGTGAACTTTTTCCAAAGGGCTGGAGACATAGATGAGCGCAGTGGAACCGGGGGCCGCGACGTCGGGGCTGGTCGAGCGGGTCAAATCGATTCTGTTGAAACCGGGCGCGACCTGGGACGTGATCGACGCCGAGCCGGCGAGCACCGGCGGGCTATTCAAGAATTACGCGGCGATCCTGGCGCTGATCCCGGCGGTCTGCGGGCTGATCGGCGGCGCGGTGATCGGCGGCGCGTTCGGGATCAAGGTCCCGATCCTGTTCGGGGTGGTCGGCGCAGTCGTCGGCTATCTGCTGAACCTGGCCATGGTCTTCGTGATGGGCCTGATCATCGACGGCCTGGCGCCGTCGTTCGACGGTCAGAAGAACCAGACCCAGGCGATGAAGGTCGCGGTCTATTCGAGCACCGCCGGCTGGATCGCCGGGGTGTTCTCGCTGATCCCGATGCTGGGGCTGCTGGCGGTCCTCGGATCGCTCTATGGGCTGTACCTGCTGTATCTCGGCCTGCCGAAGCTGATGAAGGCGCCGCAGGAAAAGGCCTTCGGCTACACCGCGGTGGCGGTGATCGTGGCCATCGTGCTGTCGATCGTGATCGGCGCGGTGATGGGGGCGATCAGCACGTTCGGCATGGTCGGCATGGGGGCGGCCGGGGCGCTGAGCTCCAACACCGTGCAGATCGGCGACAAGTCGGTCGACCTCGGCAAGCTGGAGGAGGCTTCCAAGAAGATGGAGGCGGCCGCCAAGCAGATGGAAAGCGGCGAGGCGCCCGAGGCGGTGCAGCCGGACGTCCTGAAGGCCTATTTGCCTGACGGCGTCGCCGGCTATGCGCGCACCGAGCTGACCACCGGGTCGGGCGGCGCGGCCGGTGTGGCCGGATCGACCGCCGAGGGCGTCTACACCAAGGGCGATGCGAAGATCCGGCTCAGCGTCACCGACCTGGGCGCGGCCGGCGCCCTGGCCGGCATGGCCAGCGCCTTCAACGTGCAGTCGTCGAGCGAGTCGGACGGCAAGTATGAGAAGGTCGGCAAGGTCGACGGGCGGATGACCCAGGAATCCTACGACAGCGCCACGCGCCAGGGGGAGTACAGCGTGCTGGTCGGCGACCGCTTCATGGTCGCCGCGCATGGCGACGGCGCCAGCGTGAACGAACTGAAGTCGGCGGTCGCCGCCGTCGGTCCGGCCAAGCTGGAAGCGCTGTCGAAGGGCTAGACTGCACCCAGATAGACGCGCTCGGCGCGGCCGCCCAGGCGCACGAGGCATTCGTGCGCCACGGTGCCCGCCGCCGTGGCGATGTCGTCGATCAGCACGTTGGGGCCCAGCAACTCCACATAGTCGCCGATCGCAGCCGGCGATTGGCCCAGGTCGACGCCGATCAGGTCCATGGTCACGATCAGCACCTGGCGGCGCGCGCCGCCGTACCAGGCGTAGCCGCCGCGCTGTGAGGCGCGAATGACGCCGTCGGCGTAACCAGCGCCGACCACGGCCATGCGGATCGGACGATCAGCGACCAGGCGAGAGCCGTAGCCGACGATCTCGCCGGGCTGGATGTTGCGGATATAGAGGATCTTGGCCTCGAGCTTAGCCACCGCCTGGAGCCGCGGGTCGGGCCGCTCCTCGGGCCCGCCGCCGTAGAGGCTGATGCCGGGCCGGATGATGTCGGCGCGATAGGCCTTGTCCAGCATGATGCCGGCCGAGGCGGCGAAGCTGGCGCGGGCGTCGGGAAATAGCGGCCGCACCTGGTTGAAGCGTTCCAGCTGCAGGGCGTTGCGGGCGTCGGCCGGATCGGTCGCCGAACCGAGATGGCTCATCAGGATCTTGACGTCGAGGTGGCGCAGGCGGTCGGGGGCGGCGGCCAATGCCTTGGCCTCGTCGAGCGTCACGCCCTGGCGGTTCATGCCGCTGTCGACCTGCAGGACCACCGGCAAGCGCCCGGTGGAGGCGGCGTAGGCGTTCGCCGCCTCGATCTGGGGCAGGCTCTCCAGCACGGGGGTCAGGTCGGAGGCGGCCAATCGCGGCCCGTCGCCGGGCAGAAAGCCGTCCAGCACGTAGATCGGCGCCGGGCGCTGGGGGCCGAGTTCGGCGCGCAGGGCCTCGCCCTCCGACAGCCGCGCGACGAAGAAGCCGCCGGCGCCTTCGGCCCACAGCCGGCGGCCGACCGGCCCGGCGCCCAGGCCATAGCCGTCCGCCTTGATGACCGGCGCAGTGTCCGCGCCCGGAGCGGCGGCCCGCAGAACGGCGAAGTTATGCGCGAGCGCGTCGAGGTCGATGGTCAGGCGCGCAGGTGAGGAGGAGGACATCGCCTGTCCCTTAGCCGAGGCGGCGCGGCGGCGCGAGGCCGGGCCTATTCCGTTTGGTGAGAGGGGCTTGCGCCGCGGTTAGTCGTCGGACGTGTAGAAGTGGCTGTGCGCCAGGTTGCCGAACTTGGTGATGTCCTCGTTGAAGGACAGCTTGACCGTGCCGATGGGACCGTGACGCTGCTTGGCGATGATCACGTCGGCGGTGCCCCGGACCTTGTCCATCTCTTCCTGCCAGGTCAGGTGCTCGGGCGTGCCTTCGCGCGGCTCGGAGCGGCCGAGGTAGTAGCTCTCGCGATAGATGAACATGACCATGTCGGCGTCCTGTTCGATCGAGCCCGATTCCCGCAGGTCGGAGAGCTGGGGCCGCTTGTCCTCGCGGTTTTCCACCTGGCGGGAGAGCTGCGAGAGCGCGATGACCGGCACGGCCAGTTCCTTGGCCAGGGCCTTCATCGACTGGGTGATCATCGAGACTTCCTGCACCCGGTTGTCGCTCTTGCCATCGCCGCCGGTGACCAGCTGGAGGTAGTCGATGACGATCAGGTCGAGGCCGTGGGTCCGCTTCAGGCGGCGCGCGCGCGCCGCTAGCTTGGCGATGGTGATGCCGCCGGTGGCGTCGATGAACAGCGGCGCGTCCTGGATCTCCAGAGCCGCGTCGCGGATGCGCCCGAACTCCAGGGCGTCGATCTCGCCCTTGCGCAGCTTGTCGCCGGAGACGCCGGAGACTTCGGCCAGCAGACGCATGGCCAGCTGGTCGGCGGACATTTCGAGCGAGAAGAACGCCACCACGCCGCCGGCCACGGTCTTCTTGGTGCCGTCCGGCTGCGGTTCCCAGGCGTAGTTGCGGGCCACGTCGAAGGCGACGTTACAGGCCAGCGAGGTCTTACCCATCGAGGGACGGGCGGCGAGGATCAGCAGGTCGGACGGATGCAGGCCGCCGATCTTGCGGTCGAGGTCCAAGAGGCCGGTCGAGATGCCGGCCAGGCCGCCGTCGCGGGCGTGCGCTTCGGCGGCCAGGGTGACGGCGCCGTGCACGGCTTCGGAGAACGGGACGAAGCCCTGATTGTTGCCGCCGGATTCGGCCAGGGTGAACAGCTGGGCCTCGGCCGCCTCGATCTGGTCGCGGGCCGAGCGGTCGGCGTCGCCCTGCTGGGCGGTCAGGGCGATCTCGCCGCCGATGCGGATCAGGTCGCGACGCAGCGCCAGATCATAGACGGCGCGGGAATAGTCCGGGGCGTTGGCGGCGGGCGGGGCCCGGTCGACGAGGTCGGCGAGGTAGCGAATGCCGCCGAGCTCGTCGAAGGCCGGGTCGCGGTTGAACTGTTCGGCGAGCAGGATCGGTTCGGCCAGCTGGCCCTTGCGGACGGCCGACTCGATCGCCGTGAACAGCCGCTGATGGAAGGGCTCGTAGAAGTGCCGCGCCTGCAGGAAGTCGCCCAGCCGTTCGAAGGCGGCGTTGTCGTACAGCAGCACGCCGAGCAGGGCCTGTTCGGCCTCGATGTTCGCCGGCGCATGCGGGATGGCGGCGTCGTTCTGGGCGGGGCGAAGGTCGAGGGCGATGGACATCGCTTTACAGATACCTAACCCGGCGGGGGGCGGTCTGCGCCGATGTCGGCGGAACCCACAGGAGAAATGTCGCCCCTGTGGATAGCTCTCGAAACGACAGCGGCGCGGGCCTTGGTAGGCCCGCGCCGCGTCAGTTCCGGACGTAGGTCTCAGCCTACCACTTGTAGGCCAGGCGGCCGTAGACGAAGCGGCCGTTGAAGCCGAACGGCGAGAACGACGAGAACGGCGCGGCCGAGGTCGTGTTCTGGTTCGGGGTGATCTGACGCGGATAGACGTCGAAGACGTTGTCCGCGCCGACCGAGGCGGTCAGGCCGATCGGGAAGGTGTAGCGGGCTTCCAGGTCGACCAGGCCGCGCGTGCCGGTCCGGTTGTCAGAGCTGCCGTCGGCGGCCGAGCCTGGCGAGAGGACGTCGCCGTAGATCGTGGTGCGCACGGTGGCGCCCCAGGCCTCGCGGTTCCAGTCACCCTGCAGGGCCAGCTTGTGCTTGGGCGTGCCGTCTTCGAAGCGCAGCGTCGCCTGGCGGGCGAACAGCGAGGTCGGGGTCGGCAGGATCGAGGTCTTGGTCACCGGGGTCTTGGTGACGTCGACGTCGTTGTAGTTGGCCGCAGCCGTCAGGTCGAAGGTCCCGGCCTGGTCATCGACGATGCGGTAGCGGGCGACCACGTCGACGCCGACGGTCTCGGTGTCGACGCCGTTGATGAAGAAGCGGGCCGCCGTCGCGCCGAGCGGCGAGAGCAGGTCGTAGATCACTCGGGCGTTGGTGCCCGGGGCGGCGGTGGCGACGCCAGTCAGCGTTTCCGACAGGACGATGCGGTCCTTCACGTCGATCTTGTACCCGTCGACGGTGAGTTCGAACGCACCGCGGCGGAAGACGAAGCCGAGCGCGTAGTTGTCGGAGGTCTCGGCCTTCAGCGGCTCGGCGCCCAGGGCCCGGGCGACCGGGCTGGTGGCCGGATAGGTGCCGGTCTCGTACGGAATGTTGTCGATGTAGAGGATCGACGTCGAGGTGAAGTACTGCTGCTGCAGGGCCGGGGCGCGGAATCCGCTGGAGATCGCGCCGCGAATGGCGAACTCCGGCGAGACCTCGTAGCGGGCCGCGAGCTTGCCGGTCGTGGTGTCGCCGAAGTCGGAATAGTCCTCGTAGCGGACGGCGGCCGACAGGGTCAGCTGCTCGGTGACCTTGCCTTCCAGGTCGACATAGACGCCGATGTTGTCGCGATCGACGTCCACCTCGTTGGACGGGGTGAAGCCGGTGAAGCCGCGCGAACCGAAGTTGACGCCCAGGACCGGACCGCGGGCGTAGGAAGCGACCTCGCCCTGGTTGATCTTGTAGGTCTCCTGGCGGGCCTCGAGGCCGAAGGCGACGTTCAGCGGGCCGGCCAGGCCGATGTCGAATTCACGGCTGAAGTCGGCGCCGAAGACCAGTTGGTCGTAGGTCAGGCCGCCGGCCTGGAACGAGGTCGGCGAGGTCGGGCCATAGGACGGGTTGATCGTGTTCTGGACGCCGAAGTCGATGTCGTTCTTGCCGTAGACGATGTTGAAGTCGGCGTTGAACCCGGCGATCTGGCCGCGAACGCCCAGGCCGGCGCTGTTGTCCTCGGTGTCGGTCGTCAGATAGGGCAGGTAGCCGTTCGGGTAGACCGAGGGGATGTTCTGCAGGGCGTCGGTCGGCAGGCGGTAGGTCGCGGCGCTGGAGGCGTCGCGATGCTGGTAGCCGTACCAGCCGTAGAGGTCCCAGGTGTCGTTCAGCGACTTGCCGGCGTTGGCGTAGAACGAGATGTCGTCGACGTCGGCGTCGCCGAACCGCGAGGTGATGCGGTTGGGGGTGACGCGCTTGTCGATGTCGCTGCGGTTGGTGTTCTCACGCGAGCGGTACTCGGCCGACAGGGTCAGGAAGCCGTCGCCCAGGAAGCTCAGGCCCTGCCAGCCCGACACCGTGGTGGTGGCGCCGTCGCTGATGTCGTCGTTGCGGCCGTAGTAGCCGTCGAAGCTGGTCAGGTAGGAGCCGTAGGTGACGCTCAGGCCGCCGCCGCTGGCCGCTTCGCGCAGGCGCATGTTGATGACGCCGGCGATGGCGTCCGAGCCGTATTGGGCCGAGGCGCCGTCACGCAGGACTTCGATGCGGTCGATGGCCGTGGACGGGATGGCGTTGAGATCGACGGCGGCCGAGCCGCGGCCGACCGATCCGTTGGTGTTGACGAGCGCGGTGGCGTGACGGCGCGTGCCGTTGACCAGCACGAGGGTCTGGTCCGGGCCCTGGCCGCGCAGGGTCGCCGGGCGGATGGCGTCGGTGCCGTCGGTGTTCGACGGGCGCGGGAAGGTGATGGAGGGCACGGCGGTCGCAAGCGCGGTCGCCAGCTCCGTCGTGCCGCGCTGCTGCAGCGCATCGGCGCTGATGACATCTACCGGAGCGAGGGTTTCGAGGCGCGAGCGGCCTTCGGTGCGGGTGCCGGTGACGACCAGTTCTTCGACTTCACCAGCGCCAGATTGGGCGTAAGCCACGCCAGAAAACAGACTCGCGGCCGAGGTGGCCGCAAGCAGCAGTACGCGATACGTCATTGATATCCCCAACTTATTATTCCCGCCGTATGGCGGACGGATTATGGCCCTACGGAAATAGTAGGAATTGGGGAGCGCTATGGAAATGACATAATTGCCACGCTTGCCGCGAAACGGGCCGGCGGCCTGGCCAGGGCCGCCGACACGCTGGGTTTCTTCAGCGGCCGTAGCTCATCCAGAGCCCGGCCAGGACGGCGGCGCCGAGGATGGCGGCCAGCAGCAACGCCCAGACGTTGCTCAGGGCATGCATGTGGAACGGCTGTGAGCCGCCGCCCGGAGGAGGCGGCTGGCGCAACCAACCCAGATGCGGAGTGCGAAGATGTGGGAAATGTAGATTCAGCGCTCTCATGGCGACCTCACTACCCGATGGGCGCTCGCGAGCGTGATGGCGCGCTTGCGCCTGATTTCTGCTCAACGGGCGCAGGCATTGACGGTTCCGGGACCTGTTCGACCTGGGCTCGGCTACGGCCAATATTGGCCTGGCGCTCGCCGCGCGATGTCTCGGCAAAGTGAACAGCGTCGAACCGCTCAGCCGCCGCCGGAGTGGTGAAGATTCCGCGGATGCGCTGTCGGGTGCTTTCGGGTCGACGGCGCCGGTTCCTGCCCATACATATCGGTGTCGGGTTGTTCCGGGGTGGCGATGCAACGAGACGTGGAAGCAAGCGCCCCCGCCGGGAAGGCGGGCGCCGCCGTTGCGAGGGCCCACGCCGAACTTCTGCGCGACCGCGGCTTCCAGTTCGACCGCGCCGATTTTCAGCCGCCGAAGACCCCGGAATGGCTGAAGTGGATCGGCGAGGCGTTCCAGGCGATCGCGCCGCTGCTGAAATACGTGTTCTGGATCGGCGTGGCGCTGATCGCCGCCCTGGTCCTATACGCCCTGGTGCGCGAAGTGCTGAGGCTGCGGGCGCCCGCGGCGAGACCCAAGACGGCGCAGGCCGAGGTCGTTCCCGAATGGCGGCCGGACGCCGCCGCGGCGCGCGATCTGCTGGCTGCGGCCGACGCCCTGGCCGCTGAGGGGCGCTATGCGGAGGCCGCCCACCTGATCCTGCTCCGCAGCGTCGAAGACATCGAGCGCCGACGGCCCAGGTCGGTGCGTCCCGCGCTGACCACGCGGGAGATCGCCGGTCTGACGGCCTTGCCGCTGGGAGCGCGACCGGCGTTCGCCAAGATCGGCGCGGTGGTCGAGCGCAGTCTGTTCGGCGGCGCGCCGGTCGAGGCCGCCGACTACGCGGCGTGTCGCGGCGACTACGAGGCCTTCGCCCTGCCGGCGGGGTGGGCATGACGGGCGATCGCAGCCGGGCGTTCTCGCCGATGGTGATGCTGGTGCTGGTGCTGGTCGGCTGCGTGTCGCTGGCCGGGCTGGGCCTGCTGGCGGCCTATGAGCCGGAGCTGCGTTCGGGCGACAACGGGCAGGGGCACGCGCTGTCGCGCTCGGCCGTCGGCTTCGCGGCGGTGGCGCGGCTGTTGGAGCGGTCGGGAACGCCGGTCGTCATGCGGCGCGGCGCGCTGTCGGCGACCGCGGCCGAGGGCCTGCTGGTGCTGACGCCGGCCATGGACGCCCGTGCCGAAGGGCTCAGCGACATCGAGCATGGCGGCCCGGTCCTGGTGGTCCTGCCCAAGTGGGTCACGATCCCCAATCCGGCGCGGCGCGGCTGGGTCCGCGTGGCTGGGGACGTGCCGCGCGAGGCGGTGCTGAAGGTCTTGCCGGCGCGGTGGCGCGAGGGCCTGACCCTGGAGCAGCGCCCTGGAACCGCCGCGGTGCGTCTGTTGCGGCCCGATGGGCGGCCGGTCGGCGTGCAGCCGGGGATCGAGGATCTGCGCACCCTGTCCGGACCGGGATGGGTCCCGGTCGTGGTCGATGAGGCGGGACGCGGGGTTCTGGTCATGCACGCGAAGACCGGGGTCTATGTCCTGGCCGATCCCGACTTCCTCGACACGGCGGGAGTGAAGAGCCTGACCGGGGCGCGGGCGGCGGTCGAGATGCTGTCGGTGATCCGGGCGAAGGGCGCGCCGGTCGTCTTCGACCTGACGCTGCATGGCTTCGAGCGCTCGCTCAATCCCCTGCGCCTGATGCTGGAGCCGCCGTTGCTGGGGGCGACGCTGTGCCTGCTCGCCGCCCTGATCCTGGTCGGGGCGCAGGCGGCGGTGCGGTTCGGGCCGGCGCAAGGCCAGGTTCGCGCCGTGGCGCTCGGCAAGCGCGCGCTGGCCGACAACACCGCGGGCCTGGTGCGGATGGCGCGGCGCGAGCACCGGATGGCCGCGCCCTATGCGGAGATGATGCGGGCGGACGCCGCCCGGGCGGTGGGCGCCCCGCGGGGCCTGGAGGGCGCGGAGCTGGACGGGGTGCTGGACCGCCTGGGCGCGACCGGGGGCGCATCGCACCGGATTTCGGATCTGATCGAGCGCGCCCGCGCGGCGCGGACCAAGGGCGACCTGATGCAGGTCGCCCGCGATCTCTATCGTTGGAAGCAGGAGATGATGCGTGAACGTCGCTGAGGTGAAGGCGCTGGCCGACGACATCCGCCGCGAGATCGGCAAGGCGGTCATCGGCCAGGAGACGGCGGTGGACCTGCTGCTGACCGCGCTGTTTGCGGGCGGCCACGTGCTGCTGGAAGGCCCGCCGGGGACGGCGAAGACCTTGCTGGCCCAGACCTTCGCCGCCAGCCTGGGCCTGGACTACGGCCGTATCCAGTTCACGCCGGACCTGATGCCGGGCGACATCATCGGCGCCAACCTGTTCAACTTCCAGACCAGCACCTTCACCCTGACCCGCGGGCCGGTGTTCTGCGAGCTGCTGCTGGCCGACGAGATCAATCGCACCCCGCCGAAGACCCAGGCGGCCTTGCTGGAGGCGATGCAGGAGCGGCGCATCACCATCGACGGCCAGTCGCATGAGCTGAGCCCGCGGTTCACGGTCGTGGCCACCCAGAACCCCATCGAGCAGCAGGGCACCTATCCGCTGCCCGAGGCGCAGCTGGACCGGTTCCTGTTCAAGCACGTGCTGGACTATCCGGAGCGCGCGGACGAACTGGCGATCGTGACCGGCCATGGATCGCGGGCCGGCTTGCCGAGCCCCGGCGAGCTGGGCGTGCGCACGGTGCTGGACCGGGCCGGCGTGGAGGCGGCGGTCGCCGCGGTCGCCCAGGTGCGCCTGACTGACGAGGTGGCGGCCTATGTCGTCGACCTGATCCGGGCGACCCGGGAATCCGCCGACGTCGAGACCGGCGCCTCGCCGCGGGCCGGCGCCATGCTGGCGCTGGCCGCCCGCGCGCACGCCGCGCTGGATGGGCGCGACTACGTGATCCCCGACGATGTGAAGACGCTGGCGCCGCCGGCCCTGCGCCACCGGGTGATCCTGTCGCCCGCCGCCGAGATCGAGGGCCGGCGCGTCGATCAGGTGCTGGCCCTGCTGGTCGACCAGGTGGCGGCGCCGCGGTGATCTATCCGACGCGACGCGCTGGCCTGGCCGTCGCGGCCGGAGCGCCCCTCGCGCTGATCGCGGGGAGCGCTGTCGAGCAGCTGTGGGTCGTCGGCCCGGTCTGGGCGGCGGCGCTGCTGTTGCTGATGGTCCTGGATGCGATGCTGGCGGCGGCGCGCGACCGCCTGACGCTTGATCCGGTCGGCTCCTTGAGCGCGGCCGTGGCGCGGCCGGGGACGGTTCGGTTCGTGGCGCGGTTCACAGGTCCTGCGCCGCGGTCGCTGGAGGCGGCCTTGGGGGCGGAGGAGCGCCTGGGCCTGGCGCGGCGCGTCGTGAGCGCCGAAGTCCGGGACGGGGCGGCCGCGATCGTCATGGACTTCACGCCGCAGCGGCGCGGTTTGGCGAGCCTCGAGACGCTCTGGGTCCGTTGGCGCGGACCGCTCGGCCTGGTCTGGAAGCAGAAGACCTTTGCGCTCGACTACAATCTGGCGATCACCACCGACCTGCAGTGGGTGCGCGACGAGGCCGTGCGGCTGTTCGCCCGCAACGCCCTGTTCGGGGCCAAGGCGCAGATCGATCTCGGGGAAGGATCGGAGTTCCACGCCCTGCGCGACTTCCAGCCGGGCATGGACCGGCGGGCCGTCGACTGGAAGCAGTCGGCCCGCCACGCGGCGCTGTTGGCCAAGGAGTTCCGCACCGAGCGCAACCACAACGTCGTCATCGCGATGGATTGCGGGCGGGCGATGAGCGAGCCGGTCGACGGCGCGCCGCGGATCGACCGCGCGATCAACGGGGCGCTGCTGCTGGCGCACGCCTGCCTGCGCTCGGGCGACCGGGCAGGGTTGTTCGCGTTCGACGCGGCCCCGCGGCTGTCGACTGGGGCGCTGGGCGGGCCGAGCGCGTTCAGCGTGCTGCAGCAGATGGCCGGGCGCATCGACTACTCCACTGAGGAGACCAACTACACGCTGGGGCTTTCGGTCCTGGCCGGCGAGCTGCAGCGGCGCTCGCTGATCGTGGTGTTCACCGACTTCACCGACCAGACGGCCGCGCAGCTGATGATCGAGTCGGTGGGGCGGCTGGTCGGCCGGCACCTGATCATGTTTGTCGTGCTGCAGGACACCGAGCTGGAGGAGATGATCGTCGCCGAGCCGCGGGAGCCGGAGGACGTCGCCCGCGCGGTGTTCGCCGGTAGCCTGCGGCGCGAACGGGAGCTGGTGATCTCGCGGCTGCGGCGTCTGGGCGTGCACATCGTTGAGACCCCGGCCGAGGCGATCGGCCCCTCGGTGATCAACGCCTATCTGGACCTCAAGCGGAGGGACCTGCTGTGAGCGCAGCCCTCAAGAGCCAACGTTTCCGCGAGGAGCGGGAGGCCGACTGGCAGCGTCTCGAGCGACTGATGGATCGCGCCGAGAAGCGGTCGGTCTCCAGCCTGTCGGACGAGGAGATCCTGGCGATCCCGGTGCTGTATCGCTCGACGCTGTCGGCGCTCAGCGTGGCGCGGGAGACCTCGCTGGACCGGAGCCTGATCGACTATCTCGAGGTGCTGTCGGCGCGGGCCTATTTCTTCGTCTACGGATCGCGCTCGACCCTGCCCGAACGGCTGGGCGGGTTCTTCCGCAAGGACTGGCCGGCGGCGGTGCGCAGCGTCTGGCGCGAGACGGTCATCGCCGCGCTGCTGACGGCGCTGGGCGCGGTCGCCGCGGCGCTGCTGATCGCGCATGACGCGCAGTGGTACCACGTGTTCGTGCCGCAGGCCCTGGCGGGCGGGCGCGATCCGGCCGCGGCGACCGAGGTCCTGCGCGAGATGCTCTATGACGGCGGCGGCTCGGGCGACGGGCTGTCGGTGTTCGCCACCTTCCTGTTCACCCACAACGCGCAGGTCGCGCTGCTGGCCTTTGCGCTTGGCTTCGCGTTCTGCATGCCGAGCCTGATGCTGCTGATCTACAACGGGGCGACCCTGGGCGCCTTCCTGTCGCTCTATTTCAGCCGCGGGCTGGGCTTCGAGCTTGGTGGCTGGCTGCTGATCCACGGCGTAACTGAGCTGTTCGCAGTCATGCTGGCCGGTGCGGCGGGGATTCGGGTCGGCTGGTCGCTGGCGTTCCCGGGGGCGCTGTCGCGGCTCGACTCCCTGGCGGCGGCGGGACGGACCGCCGGCGCGGTGATGGGCGGGGTGGTGGTGATGCTGTTTTTCGCCGGCCTGCTGGAAGGCTTCGGGCGGCAGCTGATCACTCACGACCTGATCCGCTATGGGGTTGCAGGGGCCACCGCCGTGCTTTGGGGCGCGTACTTCTATGGACCGCGCCGCGAGGTCGTCCGATGAGCGGCGCCGACAGGAGCACGCGGGCGTTCGTGACGCCCGAAGGCGTCGATCTGCGGCTGCAGATCGGCGACGCGGGCCAGCGGGCGGCGGCCTTCTTCATCGATACGGTCATCATCATGGCGGCGCTGATCGCCTTGACCCTGCTGGCGGTAGCGACTGGGCTGACCAGCGGAGGGCAGGCCGGGCTGGAGGTCGCCGCCATCATCTGGCTGTTGGTCGCCTTCCTGCTGCGTAACTTCTACTTCACGGCCTTTGAGCTCAGCGCCGCCGCGGCGACGCCGGGCAAGCGGCTGCTGGGCCTGCGGGTCGCGGCGCGCGACGGCGGGCGGCTGCGGGCCGAGGCGGTCCTGGTCCGCAACGCCATGCGCGAGCTGGAAGTGTTCATGCCGCTGTCGGTGATCATGGCGCGCGCCCAGGAGGGCGGCGGCCAGGCCTGGATGTTCCTGGCGGGCCTGGCGTGGGTCGGAATCTTCGCGCTGTTCCCTCTGTTCAATCGCGACCGGCTGCGGATCGGCGACCTGGTCGGCGGCACCTGGGTCGTGCGCACGCCGCGCCAGCGGCTGGCCAGGGACATGGCGGTCGAGGGTTCGGAGCGCCTGGCGCGCTATCCCTTCACGCCCCGGCAGCTCGACGCCTATGGCGAAAAGGAGCTGCATGTTCTGGAGGAGGTGATCCGCCGCCGCGATCGGCGCACGGTGCGGGCGGTGGCCGAGCGGATCAGCGCCAAGATCGAGTGGACCGCTTCGCCGGATCAGGACGACTACGATTTCCTCAGCGCCTACTACGCGGCTCTGCGGGGGCGGCTGGAAGGGCGACTGCTGATGGGGCGGCGGCGGCGCGACAAGCACGCCGCCTGACGGGCTCAGTCGAACACGGCCGCGAGCTGGGCGGCGCCGACGCCTTCCTTGATCACCCGCAGTTCGTAGTAGATCGCCGAAATGCCGGCCGAAGTGATCACTCCGGAAATCGCCCCGACCAGCGCGTTGCTGATCGTCGAGGAGATCGTCGCCGCATTGAGGTCGCCGCCGATCATGCCGACGGCGACAAAGATCCCGCCCAGCACGGCGGAGACGACGAAGTAGGCGACGAAGTAGACCACCAGCAGCCCGAAGATCGGCCAGCGATGGCCGCGCGTCAGGTTGCGACTGCGGCCCAGGGCCCCAAAGACGCCGGGCCGCTCCATGACGTAGGTCGGCGTGGCGACGATCCAGATCACGCCCAGGATGATGGCCGGCACGACGAGCAGCAGGATCCCGACGAAGGCCGCGACCATCATCACCAGCCCCAGCCCGATCAGCGGCAGCAGGATGCCATAGGACCGGCTCAGCTCGCGAAACGCGGAGGGCTTGTCACCGTTCAGCGTTCCCACAGCGACGCGGATCGTCGAGGCCTGGAGCAGCACGGAACCGACCAGCAGGGCGAAGAACCCGATCGCCATCACCGCGGCCCCGAGGCCGATATCGCCGCCTTCGCCGACCCCGTTCTGCGGGCCGGTCAGGATCATCTGTCCCCATCCCATGACCGCCGCCGGCAGCCCGACGAGCAGCAGCGCGAGCATCGATAGTTCGCGCAGATTGGCCCCGACGACGCGGAAGGTGCTCGAAACCACCCGTCCGAAGTCGAAATTCGCGCTGGTCGCCTGCGCTGCGGTCATGTCGTGCCCCCTGTCGTGGCCGACTAGAACATCATGGGGCGTGGCGGGTTGAAACTGCAATCTTGGGTGCAGCACAAAAGAAAACGGCGCGGATCCGGAGATCCGCGCCGCCTCTGAAGTCCTGGGATTGCGCCCGGCGATTAGTGGTCGCCGAAGTCGCCTTCCTGCTGACCCGCTCCGCCTTCCAGCATGTCCTGGGCGGCTTGCTCGTCGGCGGCGCGATCTTCCTCGAACTGCGAGGCGATCACGTTTTCACCGCGGGCTTGGCGCTCGGCCTCGTCCTGGCTGCGGGCGATGTTGATGTTGACGTTGACCGTCACTTCCGCGTGCAGGCGAACCTTCACGGGATGGACGCCGAGCGTCTTGATCGGCTTGTCCAGGACGACCATCGAGCGGTCGACCTTGCCGCCTTCGGCGTTGACCATGTCGGCCACGTCGCGACCCGTCACCGAACCGTAGAGCTGGCCGGTTTCGCCAGCCTGACGGATCAGGATGTACGAGGTGCCGTCCAGGGCTTCGCCAGCCTTGCCGGCGGCGTCCTTGGTCTTCTGGTTGCGCGCTTCGATCTCGGCGCGCTGGGCGTCGAAGATCTTCAGGTTGGCGGCGGTCGCGCGCAGAGCCTTCTGACGGGGCAGGAGGTAGTTGCGGGCGTAGCCGTCCTTGACGGTGACCACGTCGCCGAGGCCGCCACGGCCTTCGACGCGTTCGAGCAGAACAACTTTCATGTGTCGGTCCCCCTTACTTCACGACGTAGGGCAGGAGGGCGAGGAAGCGAGCACGCTTGATGGCGCGAGCCAGTTCGCGTTGCTTCTTGGCCGACACCGCGGTGATGCGCGACGGCACGATCTTGCCGCGCTCGGAAACGTAGCGCTGCAGCAGCTTGACGTCCTTGTAGTCGATCTTCGGAGCGTTGGCGCCGGAGAACGGGCACACCTTGCGGCGGCGGAAGAACGGGCGGCGGGCGCCGCCAGCGGCGGGGGCCGACGGAGCGGCGGAGGTTTCGTCAGTCATGGTGATCCCTCCCTTTCTTAGCTTTGGAATTCTTCACGGCGCGGTTCGCGTTCGCGATCGCGGCGAGCCAGAACCGGGGAGAGCTCGAGGTCCAGTTCCTCGACGCGAACGGTCAGCGTGCGCAGCACGTCTTCGTTCAGCGAGAGCTGGCGCTCCATCTCCTTCACCGCCGCCGGCGGGGCGTCGATGGCGAGCAGGGAGTAGTGGCCCTTGCGGTTCTTCTTGATGCGGTAGGTCAGGTTGCGCAGACCCCAGTACTCGATCTTCGCGACGGAACCGCCGCCTTCTTCGATCAGAGCCTTGATTTGGTCGTTGAGGGCTTCAGCCTGTTGCGGCGAGATATCCTGCCGCGAGATAACAACGTGCTCGTAGAGCGCCATGGTTCCTTTTCCCGTTTGGAAGGCGGCGCTGGCGGCGTCGGGTTGAGCGCCGAAAACGATGGCTCTTGAGGCGCGGCGACCGGGAGTTTCCCGATCCTTTCGCGTTCCGGCCCAAGACCGCCTTCCGTGAAGAGGCGGGCTAGTACGGGAAAAGCGGTTGCAGGGCAAGGCTTTTCCGTGTGTTGCCAGGTCTGCCGCCGCGGTGCAGCTTCGCGCCTCCTGCAATCGAAGGTTGGGTATATGTGGGCGCGGATCGGAACGAGCTTGGCCACGGGACTGGCGGCGCTGCTTCTGGCGGGCGCGGCGAGCGCCCAGACGGCGCCCTCTGCACGCCAGCTGGATCTGGCGCAGCGCTACGTCAAGGCGATGAATCTTGAGGTGTCGATGGCCACCATGATGGACCAGCTGGCGCCGACCATAATGCAGGGAAGTCTGGACAGCTTGCCGGCCGAGAAGCGCGAGGCGGCCATGAGCGTGATGCGCCAAGTGTCGCAGAACATGATGACCAAGATGGGCGCGCAGATGGCGCCGATCCTGGCCGAGGTGTTCACCGAGAAGGAACTCGAGGACGTCGTGGCGTTCTACGAGGGGCCCAGCGGCAAGGCGATGATCGAGAAGACCCCGCAACTCGGCGCCAAGATGGCCCCGCTGATGAAGGAGCTCATGCCCGAGATGCAATCCGAAATGATCGCGGGCATGTGCGAGGTCCTCGATTGCGACCAGAAGGTTCCGAGCGCGACGCCGTCGTAGCCGCTACTTCGGATGCTTGGCGCGCCAGGCCTTCACCGCGGTGAGGGTCTCGGTGACGTGGTCGTTCGCCTTCAGGTCGGAATAGGCGTGGATGACCTCGCCGGAGGGCGAGATTACGTAGGACGTGCGGTTCGACCAGCCCGGCTTGACCGCCAGGGTCGCGTCGTAGGTGGCGGCGATCTTGGCGCTCGGGTCGGCGGCGACCGGGAACTTGCCTGAGCACTTCTCGGTGTCGGCCGAGAACGAGGCGAGCTTGTCGAGGTTGCCGGCGGTGACGCCGATGACGGTCGCGCCCTGGGCCTTGAACTGATCAATCGATTCCGCGAACAGGCGCGCCTCGAGGTTGCAGCCGGCGGTTTCGGCGGCAGGGAAGAAGTACAGCACGACCGGACCGCTCTTGCGCGCCTGGGCCATCGAAAAGGTTATCGGCTTGCCCGCCTGGAAGCCCTGGGCGGTGAAGTCCGGGGCCTTGGCGCCCTCCTTGAGCGCGGCGAATGCGGGAGTGGCGGCGAGCGCCGCGACGGCGGCGGCGAGTGCGAGACGGCGCATGTGGGATCCTCCGGAATCCCTTGCACTATAGGCGCCCGGCGGCAGCTTGTCTGCGCGCCGAATATCGGCCGAAACACGGACCGCGGCCCACCGTACGCTTGGCCTTGGTTGACGCGGCGTTGACCATCTTTATTACGGTTATCGCAACAGCGGCCGCCCTAACTCATTGATGTAGCGTAGCATCCAGGGGTGGGGCGATGCGAGTTGGGACTATGGTGAGCTTGGGCGCCTCCGCCGCGCTTGGGCTCGGTGCGTTGTTCGTGGCCAAGGTCGCGTTGCCGGCGCACGGCGATGTCGCCGCCGCGGCGACGCCGGCGCCGGTCGTGAGCGGCGTGCCGGTCGTGGTCGCCGCCAAGGACATCAAGTACGGCGAGCGCCTCGACGCCAGCCATCTCAAGCTTGTCCAGATCCCGCGCGATGCGGCGCCGGCCGGCGCGTTCACCACTGTCGATCAGGTGCTCGCCCAGGACCACGGGGGCGCGCCGGTGGCGCTGTCGGCGATCCTGGCGCGCGAGGCGTTGTTGCCGACCAGGCTGAGCGGGCCCGGCGCCCGTCCGTCCGTCGCGGCCGAGATCGGCGCCGGCATGCGCGCCTATACGATCGGGGTGTCGGACATCTCGGGCGTCGGGGGCCACGCCCTGCCGGGCGACCGTGTCGACGTGGTGCTGATGCGGAACCTGTCGGACGACAACAGCCGCAAGATCCTGCAGGCCGAGGTGGTCATTCAGAATGTTCGGGTGCTGGGGGTCGACCTCAACGCCGACCCCACGTCCAACAAGCCCGAGGCGCCGAGCACCGCGACCCTGGAGGTCAGCGTGCGCGACGCCCAGAAGCTGGCCGTCGCGGCCAATCTCGGCTCGCTGTCGTTGGCGCTGCGGGCGCTGGGCCAGGCCGAGGTCGAGCCGGCCGCGCCGGTCGGCGCCCGGGAAGTCGTCGGCGGGGCTCCCCCCGTGGCGCAGGCCGCCGCCGTCCGCCCCTGGCGCGCGCCGACGCCGAGCAGCGGCGCAGGCCGTTCTGTGATCACCATCGTCGAGGGGGAGGGCGGGGCCAAGCACCCCGGCGCGTAACCCTATGAAGAGCGTTCGTCCGATGTCGCGTATCGCCTTGGCCGCGCTGGCCTGCGCCCTGGGCATGGCCCATGTCCCGGCCCGGGCCGAGACCTTTGTCAGCGAAGCCGTCCGCAGCCGCACGATCAACGTGCCGAAGAACAAGTCGCTGTCGTTCCGGCTGGATGGGCCGGCGTCCAAGATCGTGGTCGCCCAGCCGGACACCGCGCAGATCGTGGCCACCACCGACCGCAGCTTCTATGTGCGCGGCAAGACCTTGGGCGCCACCAACCTGCTGATCTACGGCCAGGGCGGGGCGCTGCAGGAAGTGGTCGACGTGCGGGTCGGCTACGACGCCGAGGCCCTGCAGTCGGATCTGGCGGCCGCCATCCCCGGCGAGGTCATCAAGGTCCGCAACCTGGGTGAAGGCCTGCTGCTGACCGGCGAGGTCTCCACGACCGCCGTCGCCGCGAAGGCCAAAACCCTGGCCGACAAGTTCGCGCCGGAGAGCGTCACCAGCGCCCTGACCGTCCGCGCCTCGCAGCAGGTGATTTTGGAGGTCCGGGTTCTCGAAGCCGGCCGTTCGGACCTGAAGGACATCGGGTTCAACCTGGCCGCCACCGACGGGGTCAATTTCGCGCTGGCCACCGGTTCGGGCCTGATCGGGCCGAGCACGGCGCAAGGGGTGCTGCAGGTCCGCGGCTCGATCGGGTCGGTCGACATCGACCTGATGCTGCAGGCGCTGGAGGAGAAGGGCGTCGTGCGCACCCTGGCGCGGCCGAATCTGGTCGCGCTTTCGGGCCAGAAGGCCAGTTTCCTGGCTGGCGGCGAGTTTCCGTTCCCGGTGCCGAACGGCCGCGACTCGGTGTCGATCGACTTCCGCGAATTCGGGGTGAAGCTCGATTTCGAGCCTGTGGTGCAGGACAACGGCCTGATCCGGTTGCTGGTCGCGCCGGAGGTCAGCGCGCTCGACACCCGCGCCAACTTGCGGCTGAACGGCATGGAGGTGCCTTCGCTGACCGTGCGGCGGGCGGCCACGACGGTGGAGCTGAAGTCGGGCGAGAGCTTTGCGGTCGCGGGCCTGTTCCAGCAGGACTACGCCAATGCGATCCGCCAGTTGCCGGGGATCGGCCAGGTGCCGGTGATCGGCTCGCTGTTCCGATCGGCGCGCTGGAAGCGCCAGGAAACGGAGCTGGTGATCATCGTCACGCCGCGCCTGGCCACCGCCGAGGATCTGACCGGCGAGACCCGGATCATGGCTGGGCGCGAAACCAATCCGATCGACCTGATCCTCCTGGGCATGGCGCTCGACAAGCCGTTGTCGGCGCCGGTCGGGACAGGTCCGGCAGGACAGTAACGGGTGAGTTCGAGGTCGCAGTCATGACCCATTGGAGCCTTCTTGGTCGGCGCGTTCTGGCGGTGGGACCCGGTCTCGCGCCGCTGGCGCGGGGACCGCTGTTCGGCGCGGCGCTGGAGAGTGCGGGGCTGGAGCGATTGGCCGAGGCCAGGCGAGCAGTGGTCGATCTGGCGCTGGTCGATGTCGATGCTCACGAGCCGCAGGCGCTGACGGCGGCGCTGGACGCCCTGGCGGCGTCGGGCCAGGCGCCGCCGGTGTTGCTGGTGGGCGGCAGGCTGCCCGCCGGCCTGGTGCGTGCAGCGATGCGGTTGCCGCAGTCCGACGTGCTGGAGCCGCCCTACAGCGACGACCAGGTGCGCGAGGCGGTGTTCGGGCTGCTGGATGCGGCCGGCGCCGAGGCTCCGGCGGCGGCGGAGAGCACGTCGCGCTGCTGGTCTGTCGTCGGCGCGGTCGGCGGGGCCGGGGCGACGACCCTGGCGATCGAGTTCGCGGCGCTGCTGGCGACGCGGGCCAATCGCGACCATGCGGTTTGCCTGATCGACCTGCATCTCGCCGATGGGGCCGCGGCCGCCTATCTCGGAGCCGCAGCGGCCATGGGACTGGCCGAATTCGGTCCGGCCGCCGAGCGCATGGACGCGGCGCTGCTGGCGGCGTTCACGACGCCGATCGCCAAGGGCCTGGACCTGCTGGCCTGTCCGCGCGATCCGCTCGCCTTCGAGCAGATCTCCAAGGACGCGGTGCTGCGGATCCTCGAGATCGCCTGCGAGGCTTATGAGTACGTGATCATCGACATGCCCCGGCATCGTCGTCCCTGGACGCTCGAAGTCCTGGCCGGCTCCGACGAGATCTTCGTGGTTTCGGAGCTGACGGTGCCGGCGCTGCTGGCCGCTCGGGCGCTGGCCGGCGAGATCGAGGCCGGTCTTCCGGTCGGCGTGCGGACCCGCATCGTGCTCAACCGCCTGGCCAGCCGGATGTTCGGGCCCGCGCCCTCGATGGCCGAGGCCGAACGGGCGCTGGAGCGCAAGGCCGAGGCCGGGATCAGCTCCGACTGGGAGGCCGCGGCCGCCTCGGTGAACCTGGGCGGGCCGATCAGCCAGCACCGACCGAAGTCCAAGATCGTCAGGGACGTGGCGGGCGTCGTCGACCGGTTGCTGGGCGTGCAGACGCCGGCCGCGCGGCGCAGCAGCTGGCGTCCGCGGAGGGCCGCCTGATGGCCCGCTTCACGCTCGTCCCAAAACCTGCGCCGGCGGCGCCGGAAGCCCGGCCGGTGGAGGTTGCTCCGGCCCCGCCGCCTGCGCCGGCGCCCACCGACCACCTGCTCGACATCAAACTCAAGCTGCATGCGCGGCTGATCGACGAACTGGACCTGTCCAAGCTGGAGAGCCTGGCCGAGGGCGAGCTGCGGCGCCAGGTGATGGCGCTGGTGGCCGATTTCGCCCGCGCCGAACGTCTGGTCCTGAACACCACCGAACTGGAGGAGCTGGGCGCTTCGGTTCACGACGAGATGGTGGGCCTGGGACCGATCGAACCGCTGCTCAAGGACGACAGCGTCAACGACATCCTGATCAACGGCCCGTTCCAGGTCTATGTCGAGCGGCGAGGGGAGCTGGAGCCGACGCCGGTCCGGTTCCGCGACAACGACCACCTGTTGCGCATCGTCAACCGCATCGTCGCCGGCGTTGGTCGGCGCATCGACGAGAGCCAGCCGATGGTCGATGCGCGCCTGCCCGACGGCAGCCGCGTGAACGCCGCGATCGCGCCGATCGCCATCGACGGCGCCTGCGTCTCGATCCGGAAGTTCTCCAAGAAGCCTTACACGCTGGAGAAACTGGTCGAGGTCGGGGCGATGCCGGCCTGCGTCGCCGAGTTCCTGCACGGGGCCGTCAAGGCCCGGGTGTCGACGGTGATCTCCGGCGGGACCGGCTCGGGCAAGACGACCTTGCTCAATGCGCTGTCGTCGGCGATCAGCATCAAAGAGCGCCTGATCACCATCGAGGACGCCGCCGAACTGCAGCTGCAGCAGCCGCACGTGGTGCGCATGGAGACGCGGCCGCCGAACATCGAAGGCAAGGGCGAGATCCGCCAGCGTGAACTGGTCAAGAACGCGCTGCGCATGCGTCCGGACCGGGTGATCCTGGGCGAGGTCCGCGGCGAGGAAGCCTTCGACATGCTGCAGGCCATGAACACTGGCCACGAAGGCTCGATGGCCACCATCCACGCCAATACGCCGCGCGACGCCATCACCCGCCTGGAGCAGATGGTGGCGATGTCGGGAATGAAGCTGTCGCCCGAGGCCGTGCGCGGCCAGATCGCCTCGGCGGTCGGAATGATCATCCAGATCATGCGGATGTCGGACGGCAAGCGGAAGATGATGAGCGTCAGCGAGATCGTCGGCATGGAGGGCCAGGTGGTCCAGATGCAGGAGATCTTCGCCTTCCACCGCAGCCACACGACGGCCGACGGCGTGGTGCACGGCGAGTTCCGGGCCTCGGGCCTGCGTCCGCGCTGCCTGGACGAGATGATGCGACGGGGCATCGCCTACGACACCGCCTATTTCGATCCGAGCCGGGTGCTCGGCTGATGGCGTTCGACGCGACCTCGGTCTACCTGGTGCTGGT
>JAGOQB010000023.1 GCA_017991675.1 Phenylobacterium sp.
TCAACAACACCCTGTCGATCGCGCTGGCCTCGTCCTACGCCAACGACTTCACCCACAGCGGGGCCATCGCCCGGGTGCTGATCCAGTCCTCGGCCGAACAGCGCATGACCCCGGAGAACCTGCTCAACCTCCAGGTCCGCAACTCCGGCGGCCAGATGGTCCCGTTCTCCGCCTTCAGCCGCACCAAGTGGACCGCGGGCCCGCCCCAGCTCCAGCGCTACAACGGCTATCCCTCCCTCACCATCTCCGGCGCCGCCGCTCCCGGCCAGTCCAGCGGCGCGGCGCTGGCTGAGATGGAGAAGATCGCCGACCGCGTCCTGCCCGCCGGCTTCGGCTACGAGTGGACCGGCATCGCGTTCGAGGAAAAGCAGGCCGGCTCCCAGGTCGCCGCCCTGCTGGCGCTGTCGATGCTGATCGTCTTCCTGGTGCTCGCCGCGCTTTACGAGAGCTGGCCGATCCCGCTCTCGGTGCTGCTGGGGGTGCCGATCGGGGTGATGGGCGCGGTGCTGCTGACCCTGCTGCGCGGCCTCTCAGCCGACATCTACTTCAACGTCGGCCTGATCACGATCATCGGGCTGTCGGCCAAGAACGCCATCCTGATCGTCGAGTTCGCCATCGAGCAGGAAGAGGCCGGCATGGGCGCCCGCCAGGCCATCCTGGAAGCCGCCCGCCTGCGCCTGCGCCCCATCGTCATGACCTCGCTGGCCTTCATCCTCGGCATGGTCCCGCTGTTCACGGCCAGCGGCGCCGGCGCGGCCAGCCGCCAGGCGGTCGGCACCGGGGTGATCGGCGGCATGATCGCGGTCACCCTGCTCGGGGTCTTCCTCACGCCGCTGTTCTACCTCTCGGCCCGCCGCTGGCTGACCCGCGGTCATCTGCACTCGGGCGAGCCCCCGCAGGAGCCGCCCCATGCGTAGCTGGCCGCTGCTGCTCGTCCTGGCGCTCGGCGCCTGCTCGCTGGCCCCGCGCTACGAGCAGCCGGTCCCGCCGGTCGCCGAGACCTTCCCGTCCTACAGCGTCACTCCCGAGCGGGCCGTGAAGGCGACCGAGCTCAGCTGGCGCGACTTCTTCAACGACGCACGCCTGGAGACCGTCATCGCCAAGGCGCTGGCCAACAACCGCGACCTGGCCGTGTCGGTCGCGCAGGTCGAGCAGGCCCGCGCCCAGTACCGCATCGCCCGCTCGGCCCAGCTGCCCAATGTCGGCCTCGAGGCGACCGGCGCGCGAGCCCGCCAGCCTGGCGACGTCACCGCCACCGGCCTGCCGATCACCGCCGAATCCTACGACCTGGACCTCGGCATATCGGCCTTCGAGCTCGACTTCTGGGGGCGGGTCCGCAACCTCTCCGACGCCGCCCGCTATCGCTACCTCGCCAGCGTCGAGGGCCAGCGCGCCTTCCGCCTGTCGCTGATCCGCCAGGTCGCCATCGCCTACATGACCCTGCGCGAGAACGGCGAACGCATCGCCCTGGCCGAACGCACCCTCGCCTCCCGGCGCGAAGGCCTCGAAATCGCCCGCCTGCGGCTGGAGGCCGGCGTCACCTCGTCGGCCGACTACGACCAGTCGGTGTCCCTGCTGACCGACGCCCAGACCCAGTTGGCCGAGCTGAGGCGGACCGAGGCCGTGGCGATCAACCTGCTCACCGTCCTGGTCGGCGGGCCGGTCGACACCTCCACCCTGCCCCGGGCCCTGCCGCTGGCCGAGCAGCAGATGTTCGACCGCCTCGACGTCGGCCTGCCCTCCGACCTGCTGGTCAACCGCCCCGACATCATGCAGGCCGAGGCCCAGCTGCGCGCGGCGAACGCCGACATCGGCGCCGCCCGCGCCGCCTACTTCCCGCGGATCTCGCTGACCGGGGCGACCGGCTACGCCTCGCGCGAACTCGACGACCTGGTCGGGTCCGACCGCCAGGCCTGGAGCTACGGCGCCGGGATCGTCCTGCCGCTGCTGGACTGGGGCGGCCGCCGCGGCCAGCTCGACGCCGCCCGCGCCCAGCGCGACATCGCCGCGGCCACCTATCAGCGGACCGTGCAGGGCGCGTTCCAGGACGTCGCCGACGCCCTGGCCGGCCGGCGCTACCTCGCCGACCAGATCACCGCCCAGGAACTCGCGGTCGCCGCCCAGGAGCGCCTCGCCGAGACCGCCCGCCTGCGCTACGCCAACGGCATCGCCATCTACCTCGAAGTGCTCGACGCCGAGCGCAACCTGTTCTCGGCCCAGCAGTCGCTGCTGCAGCTGCGCGGCGCCAACCTCCGCAACCAGGTGTCGCTCTACATCGCGCTCGGCGGCGGCCAGACCGACTGACCGCTCATCCGTTCACCGCCCGGGCGCGCCGCCCGTCCGGCTTGGGGAACAGGTCGTGCGGCTCGATCTCGACCTCGAAGACATTCAGGAAGTTGCTGACCAGCTGGTAGAAGCCGACCGTCATCACGAAGTCCGCGAAGCCGTTGGCGCCCAGAAGCTTCAGGCCCTCCTCGCGCTCGGCGGCGTTCAGGGTATGGCGCTCCACCAGCGCGTCGGTCAGGCGCAGGATGGTCTGCTCGTCGTCGGACAGCACCGACTGGTCCGCGCCGATCGCGCAGGCGGCCAGCTGGGCGTCGCTCAGCCCCATCAACCGCCCGATCTGCTCATGCTGATGGACTTCATAGGGCGAGTTGTAGCGCCGCCCGACCCGGACGATCGCCAGCTCGCGCCAGGTCGCCGGCCACTTCTTGCTCCACATCGCCGCGTCGGCCAGGGCGGTGAAGCCCGGCGCCATGTTCGGCGAGTGCATCAGCATCTTGTAGACGTTGGCCTCGCGCTTGCCGGCCAGGATCTCCTTGAGCTCGGGCGACAGGTTTTCCAGATCGGGATAGTTCATCGCGGCCCCTCCGGCGCGGTTGTCAGGACGATTTTTCCGAAGTGCCGGTTGGCCCTCGCCAAGGCCAGCTGACGCTCGTCAGCTGCGGCTGTTCGGGGCTTGGCGGCAGAATGCGCGTCTCTTGCCGCCCCGCTCACTTGAACGTCCGGATCGGATTGGAGCCGTCCCAGCCCTCGGCGACCTTGCGGATGTGCTCGAAGGTGCGGCCCTTCGTGCCGCTGATGTCGGAGATTTCGACCACCGTGCCCGGGTGCGCCTGGGTGTCGAAATAGGCGAACCGGCCCTTCTCGCCGCCGATCGCCCCCTCGTGGCCGACCACGTAGCCCAGCGACAGCGCCTTGTCGTAGAGCCCCTGATAGTCGTGGGTCCAGTAGGACATGTGCTGCAGGCCCTCGAGGCCCGCGTCGATGAACTCCTTGTACATCGAGGGCGCATCGTTGCGTTGCTGGATCAGCTCGATCTGCAGATCGCCGGAATTGGCCAGCGCGATCGACATCTTCACGTCGGAGTCGACTCCGCGGTGCTTGAACCAATCGGTCTTGACGTCCTCGATGTAGAACCAGGGCCCGACGCCCATGACCTCGATCCAGTGCTTCATGGCCGCCTCGATGTCGCGGACCACGTAGCCGTTCTGGCAGACCTTCCCGAATACCCGGCTCATGGTTCCTCCCTTAAGCTTCCGCCGGCGGCTTGCGCGCCGGTCCACGAACGATCGTTCGCCTCGTTGTCGCCACTCGTAACGAACGTTCGTTCGTGTCACAAGGCAGATTGTTGTACGGGGCGGTTTCAGCGTACGAGCGGGCCATGCAGGTGTTGGACAGGGCTGAAGAAGGCACCACCCGGCGGCGGATCATGGACGCCGCCCTCGAGCTGTTCGCTCAGCACGGGTTCGCCGGAACCTCGATGCGGATGCTGGCCCGGGCCGCCGGCCTACGCGAGAGCAGCCTCTACAACCACTTCGCCGGCAAGGACGATCTCTACAACGCCCTGATCGCCCAGTGGGGCCCGGCCGAGTTCGTCCAGCGCCTGCAGAGCCCCGAATACCGCGCCCTGGCCGACGACCCGCCGGCCTTTTTCCGGCTCTGCGGCCGGCATCTGGTCGATCGCTGGATCGACCCGCGCGAGCACCGCTACATGGCGATGATCAGCAAGGAGGGGCCCGGCGGCCCGGGTCAGCAGCGGTTCAACCAGGCCCTCTACCGCGAAGAGATCCATCTGCTCGCCGACTACTGCGCCCACTTCGCCCAGGCCCACGGCCTGATCGCGCCCGACCCGCGCGAGACCGCGCGGATGTTCGCCGCGGGCCTAACCCTGATCCGCCGCGAGCACTTCACCACCTCGACCGAACTGCCGCCCCGCCCGCAGGTCGACGCCGCCGTCGCGCGCTTCATCGACAACTTCATCGGCACGGTCCTGCGCTGAGGCGCCCCAGGGCTCGCCCGCCCGCGCCCTGCGGTGCACGCCCGATGGTGCGCGCGCTCCGAAGATAGTATCGATACCGATGTTATCTCGGAGCATCGCAAAATGAATGCAAACAAGGCTCTGTGGGAAAAGGGCGACTTCACGCGCCTGGCCTCCACCATGCGTGAGAGCGGCGACGAAGTGGTCGCCGGCCTGGGCGTCGGCGCGGGGATGGACGTCCTCGATCTCGGCTGCGGCGACGGCACCACCGCCCTGCCCTCGGCCCAGCGGGGCGCCAACGTGCTCGGCGTCGACATCGCCTCCAACCTGGTGGCCGCCGGCCGCGAGCGGGCCAAGGCCGCGGGCCTGTCGAACCTGCACTTCGAGGAGGGCGACGCCTCCAACCTCGAGGGCCTCGCCGACGGCAGCTTCGACCTGGTGGTCAGCATGTTCGGGGCGATGTTCGCCCCGCGCCCGTTCGATGTCGCGCGCGAGATGGTGCGCGTCACCCGACCGGGCGGACGCATCGTGATGGGCAACTGGATTCCGGGCGACCCGACCCTGATCGCCAAAATCCTGCAGACCAGCGCGGCCTACACCCCGCCGCCGCCCGAGGGCTTCGTCAGCCCGGTCACCTGGGGCCTGGAGGACAATGTCCGCGAACGCTTCGGCCAGGCCGGCGTGGCCGCCGACCGCATCAACTGCGAGCGGGCGACCTACACCTTCCGCCACCCCGGCTCGCCCGACAGCTTCCTGGCGGTGTTCCGCGACTATTACGGGCCGACGATGAACGCCTTCGCCGCCGCCAGGGACGACGGCCGCGAGGCCCAGTTGCAGTCCGAGCTTTCGGCGCTGTTCGAAAGCCAGAACCGCGGCGACGCCGGACGGACGGAGATCCCGGCCACCTTCCTCAAGGTGACCGTCGCGGTCTGAGGACTGCCTCCGCCCGTCCCGCTCGGCTCCGGTCCGGTCCGCTAGGCGGTCTGGAGCCGGCGGGCGCTGCGCTCGAGCACGTCCTCGGCCTGGCGCATGATGTTGCGCACCAGGTCGGCCGCGGTCGGGATGTCGTGGATCAGGCCCTGGCTCTGGCCGACGGTCCAGATGCCGTCGTCGGTGTCACCCTTGCCCATGACGTTGGTCCGGCCGCGGACGCCGGCGACCAGGTGGCGCACGTCCTCGATGGTCTTGGTCGGGTCCTGCTGAATGCGCACGACCTCCTCGGACACCGCGTTGCGCGCCACCCGGCTGGTGTTGCGCAGGGTGCGATTGGTCAGCAGCGTGTCGCGCTCGGTGTTCTCGACGATCTTCTTCTTCACGTTCTCATGGATGGCGCACTCCTGGGTGGCCATGAAGCGGGTGCCCATGTTGACGCCCTCGGCGCCCAGCGCCAGCGCCGCGGCCAGGCTGCGGCCGTCGGCCATGCCGCCCGAGGCGATGACCGGAATGTCCACCGCATCGACCGTCGCCGGCAGCAGCACCACCAGGCCGATATCGTCCTCGCCCGGGTGCCCGGCGCACTCGAAGCCGTCAATCGAGATGACGTCGACGCCGTGCTTGGCGGCGGTCACCGAGTGGCGAACCGAGGTGCACTTGTGGATCACCTTGACCCCCGCCTCCTTGAAGGCCGGCAGGTGTTCGGTCGGGTTGCGGCCGGCAGTCTCGACGATCTTGATCCCGGACTCGATGATCGCGTGCCGGTACTCGTCGTAGGGGATCGGGTTGAGCGAGGGCAGCAGGGTCAGGTTCACGCCGAACGGCTTGTCGGTCAGCTCCCGGCAGCGCTTGATCTCTTCCCACAGCGCCTCGGCGGTGGGCGAATGGTGCGCGGTGATGAAGCCCAGCGCCCCGGCGTTGGCCACCGCGGCGACCAGCGGCGCGTAGCCCACCCCGGTCATGCCCCCCATGATAAGCGGCGTTTCGACACCGAACATCTCGGTAATGCGGGTCTTGATCATGGCGCTTCTCCCTGTTCGCCTTTTCTTTGGCCCCAGCCCTAGAGGAAGCTGAACGCGGGGCCAAGGCGGCAAACGCCCCGATCGCGTCTGAGCCTCCCCCCGGTGGCGCTCAGGTCGACCGGCCGCCGGTCAGGCGCCCACGGTAGGCCTCGCGCAGCACCTTCTTGTCGATCTTGCCGGTGGCGGTGAGCGGGACCTTGGCGAACACCACGTCGTCCGGCATCCACCACTTGGCGATCCGCGGCGCGAGGAAGTCCCGCATCTGGTCGGCCGTGACCTCGGCGCCGTCATGGGTCTCGACGATCAGCACCGGGCGCTCCTCCCACTTGGGATGCGGCGCGCCGACGACGGCGGCGATTTTCACCCCCGGGCAGCCGACCGCGACATTCTCCAGGTCGATCGAACTGATCCACTCGCCGCCCGACTTGATGACGTCCTTGGTCCGGTCGGTGATCCGCATGAAGCCGTTGGCGTCGATGGTGGCGACGTCGCCGGTGTCGAACCAGCCGTCCGGGCCGGCCGCGTCCTGTTCCTGGCGGAAGTAGCGCTGCACCACCCAGGGGCCGCGCACCTGCAGGGCGCCGGGCGTCTCGCCGTCCCAGGCCAGAGCCTGGCCGTCCTCGCCCACGATCCGCAGCTCGACCCCGAACTGCAGCCGCCCCTGGCGCGACCAGATCGCCTCCTGCATCTCCTCCTCGCCCAGCGCGGCCAGCGCCGGCGTCGGCGAGGAGATCACGCCCATCGGCGCGGTCTCGGTCATGCCCCAGATCTGCAAGGTGTCGACGCCGTAGCGGGTCTTCAGCGCCTCGGCCATGGCGCGCGGCACGGCCGACCCGCCGATCATCACCCGCTTCAGGGCGCCGGGCGTCTCGCCGGTCTGCTCCAGGTGCGCCAGGTACATGGTCCAGATCGTCGGCACGCCGCCGGTGAAGGTCACGCCCTCCTGCGCGATCAGCTCCTGCAGGCTGGCGCCGTCCATCTTGTCGGCCGGCAGCACCAGCTTGGCGCCGCACAGCGGGGCCACGAACGGCAGGCCCCAGGCGGTGGCGTGATAGAGCGACGAACAGGGCATCACCACGTCGAAGGCGGTGAAGCCGAACGCCGCGTTCAGCGCCGCGCCCATCGCGTGCAGCACCACCGCGCGGTGGGAATAGAGCACCCCCTTCGGGTCGCCTGTCGTGCCCGAGGTGTAGCAGAGGAAGGCCCCGGCGTTCTCGTCGAAGACGGGCCAGTCGAAGCCGTCGCTCTCGGCGGCGATCAGGTCTTCATAGCAAAGCGCGCCGGCCATCGGCTGCGCGGTCAGGCTGACCAGCGCCCGGACCGTCGCCAGTTGCGGCGCCAGGCGCTCCACCACCGGCGCCAGGTTGCGCTCGAACAGCAGCACCCCGCTCTCGGCGTGATTGACGGTGTAGGCGATCTGCTCGTCGAACAGCCGCGGGTTGGCGGTGTGCAGGATCGCCCCGATGCCGGTGACCGCGTAGAACAGCTCCAGGTGCCGGTGGGTGTTCCAGGCCAGCGAGGTCACCCGGTCGCCGGGCTTCACGCCCAGCCGCAGCAGCGCCTTGGCCGCCCGCTCCACCCGTTTCGCAAAGCCGGCGTAGTCGTAACGCCAGATCGGCTCCTCGATCTGCCGCGAGACGATTTCGCGGCCGGCATGCGCCTGCTGCGCATAGCGAAGGATGCTGGCGATCTGCAGCTGCGCGGGCTGCATCAGACCGGGGACCATCGGCGATTCCTCCACTGGCGCGCCGGCTGCTTTGGCCGCGCGCATTATCCGTCACCTGCGAGCCACGTTAGTTGCAGCCGCCCGCGCCGCGTCCAGAAGAAACGCGCCACGCCGGATGCCGATCTCTCATGGATTTCAGGAGGTTGCGGCTCGCACCGCAACCTCCCGAGTTCGCCCGCTACAGGCCCAGCACCATCTTGGCCATGATGTTGTGAGCCCAGCACCTTCCAAAATAACTGTTTGTTTTAGCGAAATATTTTTTCAAACCACGGTCGATCGGTCCGCGCCAGGTCACAGATAGGTCACAAGCGTCGGGAGTTGGCTATAGCTACGCAGACATTTCAGGCTAGGTGCGTCCGTCCGGACACGCCTCGACAGCCGTAAGCATCATCATGTGCCCAGGCGGCCGTCAGCGCCGAAAGGGAGGAGGGAGGGGGACGAGAGCGAAACAGCTCTCGAAAGGTTCTCCCGATGTCCATTCCGCCGTCCTACTGGCCAGCGCACGACCCAGCTTGGCTGGTTGGCCGATGACCTCGTCGCCGTGATCAACGCCGAGCTTACCAAACCTCTGCCCGGTGGAATCTCAAAGCTCCAGCGCCACAATCATCTCCAGAAGCGACTGGCGGAACTCGGCGGCCATCTTGGCTGCGCTTCAAGGATCGAGGTCGAAACAGGCTATCGTAGGTTCGAAAGGTCGGGCCGCTTTGATGTCGTTTGGACGCCACGCAATGAAGATCTCCCGATCATATTCGAGATCGACAGCTGCTGGCGCCATGAATCCCTTCTGAAACTCGGCCGGGTCGGCGAGGAAGCCAACAAACTCTGGATCTACTATGGCCAGCGCCCCATGCCGCTCGAGCCCACCGAGCCGGGCTTCCGCCGCCTAAACATCCTTCGAATTGAGCCGTGGCGGCTCGGCGTAAAAGACGGCCGCCGGGTTGTTCCACTGGCCCCCGGTCCATGGCCAGAGGCCCTATTTCCTAGAATGAGCAGAGACTGATCATCTCCCCGCCAAGGCGGGGTGCTCGATCGGATGGTCGAACTCAGCCGTAAAGCACGACAGCCGTCGCTACGGCGACGATTGCACCGACCCCGCACAGAATTTTCCAGACTGCGCCGTGGATCTCAGTACGAACTCTAGCTTCAAGGCGACTTAGCATTGATGAAAACCTGTGTTCGGCCAGCTTGGAAGCTAAATAGCATGAGTTGAGGTCGCTTCGAAGCTCCGGTTCGCGAGGTGATCTCCCTCGCTTCGGCGGACACGCCGATGCTAACTTTTCGCAGCACTCTTGAGCCCGAGCGTGTCCATTATCCGTATAGTTGTCGGCGTCAGCGACAGCTCCGATGTCCCTTCCTGCCCCCGCTGCCAACGTTCACAATGTCGGATGCTGGCCGCTGCCATGCGCCGCTACATCTCGAGAGCGAAATGGACGTATTCGATAAAGTGATGACCCTCGTCGTGCTCTTCGGCTTAGGCCTCGCAGGGTTCCTGGCGTACGGGTCGCACCGCCTCAACCAATTGGAAGCCGAGATCCGCAGACGGGCGGATCAAGCGGAACGCACTGAAGCTGTGGGGAAGTCCGGCAACTAAGCTAGCTGGAGACCAGGTCGCGGCAGTTGCGGAATTCAGCGGAATTCCAGAAAGCAGATAGCCGATAGCCCGCCATTCCAACTCTTGCATGGCCTTCCTGGGAGCGCCGTGGAGCGTTGCATGTGATCCAGATGCAGAAACGGGCGTTATCGCGGCGGGGCTGGAGGAGATCATGAACCTGCAGAAGGCCTACACAGCACTATTCACCCGGGATCTCGCCAAAGCTGAAGCCTGGTACACCAAGCTGCTCGGCCGCGGGCCGGACAACCGACCCATGAGTACGTTGGTCCAGTGGGAACTGTCCGACCACGCGGGCTTGGCGCTCTCGACCAGCACGGAGATCGCCGGCAACGGAGTGATGTTCCTGATCGTCGAGAGCGTGGAGGCCGAACGTCAGCGGCTCGCCGGCGAAGGCATCACGCTCGGAGCTGACATCAGCGGCGACTACTCCACCCTGGCGCAGCTGACTGATCCCGACGGCAACAAGTTTACGCTGGCGACCCCACCCACGCCGCCTTACCCCCCGGCGTGACTTCAAGTCATCCGCGCCAGCTTCAGGGGCGGTGCGCAAAGACGCCGAACAAGTTCCGACGTCGTGGCCGCCGCGGTCGCCTCGCCCCGTGACGACATGGTCGGGAACCGCCTGATCGACCGGAGGTTAAGGGTCGCGATGAGATCGACCGCCCCTTCAGCCGCCGCCTTGCCTAAGCGTGGCCTAGGGGCGGAGTTCGCCAGGCTACGAGGACTGCGATGAGCAAGGCGCCTGAGCCCCGCAAGGGCATGCCCAGTCCACAGCTAACGGAAGACCAGTTCCGCGAGCGGTTCCTGAGCCTCTACGCAGATCCGGCGTTCGATGGGCTAGCCGTCGAGTTGGACAAGATCGCCACAGCCGCCTGGGGCGGCTATTGTGAGGCCCGGAAGTCCCCGCGGACTTTGAAGGCCGGCGCGGGTTACGCCGATCCCGACTACGACCTGGCGGAGGACTGGGTCCACGCCAAGGCGGCCGTCGAGGACGCCCAGCTGCGTCACGACGACGAAAACGGCCCCTGCCGCGTCCTACTGATCAATGGGTCCTCGCGCAGTGAGCATACCTGCCCGGGTGAAATGTCGAAGTCGTATCGGCTGGCCGAAATCTGCCGTGAGGAGATCGAGCAGGCCGGCGCGACAGTGACGCTGCTCGATCTCAGCCGCCTGGCTTCCGAGTACGGCCGCGAAATCCACCCGTGCAAGGCGTGCTTCTCTACCGCGCCCGCGCTCTGCCATTGGCCTTGCTCCTGCTACCCAAACTATGCGCTCGGGCAGGTCCACGACTGGATGAACGAGATCTACCCGATGTGGGTGGAAGCGCACGGCGTGATGATCATCACGCCGGTGAACTGGTATCAGGTCTCCTCGCCGGTGAAGCTGATGATGGACCGCCTGGTCTGCGCCGATGGCGGCAATCCCGACCCGACGCTCACCCACGGCAAAGACGCGAAAAAGGCCAAGGATATCGAGCTAGCCGGCTGGGGCTATCCCAAACACCTTGAAGGACGTGTGTTCTCCGTCGTCGTGCACGGTGATGTCGAGGGCGCTGAAAATGTCAGGCGAAGCCTCTCTGATTGGCTGCGCTTCATGGACCTGGTTCCAGCCGGCGTGAATGCGGAACTCGACCGCTACATCGGCTATTGGCAACCCTATGCGACCAGCCATGAGGCGCTCGATGCGGACAGCGCCATGCAAGAGGAGGTGCGCAACGCCGCCCGTACCTTGGTCGAGGCGGCGAAAGCCAATCACGCTGGCGAGCTCCTGGTAGCCGGCAGAGACCTGACGCCTCCGAGACAGAAGTAGCCGCCGCAGCGAAAATAGCCGGCACGCCGGCGGTGCAACGACGAACGGCGCATTGATGACGACCGAACGCGATGGCTTCGACCTGCACTATGCTGATCTGGACAGCCTGACCATCCAGCGGCGGCGCTGCGGCAAGGGCTTCTCCTACAGCGACGAGACGGGCCGTGCGTCAGCGGCGACCGTCGCGCGGATTCGCCATCTTGCCGTTCCACCGGCCTGGACCGACGTGCGCATCTCGCCCGACCCCAGCGGCCACATTCAAGCGATCGGGCGCGATCACCGACGCCGGCGCCAGTACATCTACCATCCGCGGTTCCGCGCGTTGCAGGACCAGGTTAAATTCGACCATCTGCTCGACTTCGGCCGCGCCTTGCCCACCGTACGGGCGCAAGTGGAGAGCGACCTCGCCCAGCGGGGTCATGGGCGCAACAAGGTGCTCGCGGCCATTGTGCACCTTCTCGACACCGCCCTGATCCGGGTCGGCAACGCCGCCTACGCGCGTGAAAACCGCTCCTTCGGACTGACCACGCTGCGCGTCGGTCAAGTCGATGCGCAGGGCGACGACCTGCGGTTCTGCTTCCGAGGCAAGAGCGGACGACAATGGCGGCTTCGACTGCGAGACCGGCGAGTCGCCAAGGTCGTTCGGGCCTGCCAAGACCTGCCCGGTCAGGAGCTATTCCAATATTTAGATGATGAGCAACGACCGCAGGGCGTCAGTTCGAGCGACGTGAACGCCTATCTCCTGGCTGTCGCCGACGCCGATGTCAGCTCAAAGGATTTTCGCACCTGGGGCGCCTGTGCTCTCGCGATCGAGCAGCTTGCAGCCGAGAGCGTCGTGGCCGGCAAGGCGGCCCAAGCTGAGATGGTGGCCGGCATCGCCGAACGTTTGGGCAATACCGCCACGGTCTGCCGTAAGGCCTACATCCACCCTCGCCGGCTCAACGGTGCGCTTGAACATGACTTCGTCGCGCGCATCGGAAAAAAGGTGAGACACCTGCGGCCCGCGCCGACCGCAAGGCTGACGCCCCCGGAGCGCGTGCTGCTGACGCTGCTTGCGGAAACTCAGCCTGACGGCTCCTCCGGCCTTCGACCATGAGCGGTCGCAAGAGGACGAGTCAGGCGCAGCGCCTACGATCTCGGACTTCCGCGGCCCCGGCGCTTCAAGGAACCCTCATTCTCGCCGTTCATTGCCTCCCTAGATCAAGGGAGTCGAACGCATGACCCAGCCACCGGGGAAACCGTTCGCCAAGCACGCAGATCAAGCCGCCCAGGCGCAGCGCGATATTCAGGCCAGGGTCGACGCAAAGGAGCGACGGTCCTTCAAGAACTCCGATGACGAGGGCGCCATGCAAGCGGGCGCCCGGACGTATCCCGCGCCGCCGTTCCCGAAGCAGCATCAGCAAAAGCCCGGCGACGAAGCCGCGCTTGACCCTCAACCTCTCTACGACGCGCCGTTCTATAAGGGCTCGGAGAAGCTGAAGGACAAAGTCGCGCTGATCACCGGAGCCGACTCTGGCATCGGCAGGGCCGTGGCGGTGCTGTTTGCGCGTGAAGGCGCAGACATCGCCATCGCCTACTTGGCTGAGGATCGAGACGCTGAAATTACCAAGGCCGCCGTCGAGAAGGAGGGTCGCCGCGCCATCCTGCTAGCGGGCGACGTCGCCGATCCAACCTTCGCCAGCGCCGCGGTCGCGGAAACCCTTGCGGCCTTCGGGCGACTGGACGTCCTGGTGAATAACGCCGCGTTCCAGGAACACGTCGTGGAGTTTGAGGAGCTGACCGATGAGCAATTCGACCGCACGCTCAAGACCAACCTCTACGGCTACTTCCACCTTGCCAAGGCGGCCGTTCCGCACATGCAGGCTGGCTCGGTGATCCTGATGACAGGCTCCATTACCGGCATCGACGGCAGCAAGGACCTACTGGACTATTCGATGACCAAGGGCGGAATCCATGCCTTCACCCGCGCCTTGGCGGGCCACCTGATCCCCAGGGGAATTCGGGTCAACGCGATCGCGCCGGGGCCTGTCTGGACCCCGCTCAACCCCGCCGACAAACAGGCGCCGGATGTCGGTCAGTTCGGGGCGAAGAGCAAGATGAAGCGCCCGGCTCAACCCGAGGAGATCGCGCCGGCCTATGTCTTCCTCGCCTCGCCGCATTGCTCCAGCTACATCACCGGCGAAATCCTGCCGATCGTCGGCGGCTACTAGCGAGCGGCCGTCGTCGCGTGATCAACAGGCGCGGCTTGTGGGCGTCCGATCCTGTGAACGAATGGCGTGGCGATCGATCTACGGCCGCCACGCCATGGCTCTCCATCTACTTGGAAGGGCTGGTGTCGGGGGTGTTAGCCGTCGTCGCGCCGGCGTCGGCGTTGCCCGCCTGCTGTTCAATTGCGTCGGCGCGCGCGTTGAGTTCCTTTTCCTTGGCTTCATTGGCCGTCGCTGCGGCCTGGGCCTCAAGCGCGTCCGCCTTGCGTTCAGCGGCTTCGTCCTGTCGGCTGTTGCAACCCGAGAGCATCAAGGCGGCGGCGCCAGCCGCCAGCAAAATCAACTTTCGCATGTCGGTCTCCTCTGGCTCGTTTTGCTCTCCTATAGCGCCCCTGCGAGTCAAAGGTTCACTGCATGAACCTGCCGAAGTCCCCGCCTGACCCGGCGTCGGCGCGGAACTGCTTTGAAATGAGAGACCCCATCACATCGCGATACGCCTTCGCCGTCGGCTCAAGTCACCGCTCCGCGCGAGCCGGCGACGCGGTCCATCAGACTCTTCACTGACGCCAGGGTCCTCGGAACCGCGTTCGGCCTGACGAGTTCACCCCGCTTTCGGGAGAACCGCACGATGGCGCCCCCGGCCACGAACCTCGTCTCGTCGACGGGCCTCGCCGCATGATCGAGACCTTCAAAAGTGCGCTGCCTGACGACATCCATCATTTGGCCGAGCGGCTGATGTTCGAAATCAGCGGGCGACGAATGATGGTCAGCCTCGCGGAGAGCTGCACAGGAGGACTGCTCGCGGCGGTGCTTACCGACGTCGAGGGCAGCTCGCATAGCTTTGACCGCGGATACGTGGCTTACACCGACACTGCGAAGCATCGACTGCTTGGCGTCTCGGAACACATTCTCGACGTCCACGGTGCGGTTTCGGCGCAGGCAGCTAAGGCGATGGTCGAAGGGGTTCTGGCCGCGTCGGATGCTGACCTCGCCCTTTCGGTGACGGGCTTTGCCGGCCCCGGCGGTCCGGGTGAAGAGCCGGGCCTTGTCTATTTCGGCCTTCAGCGTCGCGGTAGACCGGCGCGGGTTGAGCGTCGGCGCTTCGGCGACGTCAGTCGCTCATGCGTCCGTTTGGCCTGTCTGCGCACGGGCCTGTCGCTACTCGGAGAGGAGGTCAAGTGACATGGCCGAGTTGCGCAGACGAGCCGGAGATCGTGCAGGTTCGCGTTTCGTCGAGCGGACGGAACAGCCCGTTTGGGCTCGGAGTTGAAGCCGCAGTAAACTAGGAGTGCAGCCATGCCCGCTAAATCCGCAGCTCAACAGAAAGCGGCTGGAGCCGCGCTCTCGGCCAAGCGAGGCGAAACCCCAAAGAGCAAGCTCGGCGCCGCATCCAAGTCGATGGCGCAGTCTATGTCCCAAAAGGAACTGGAGAAAATGGCGTCGACGCCGCGCAAAGGTAAGCCAGAGCACGCGTCCAAGACTTAGCGTTGGGGCGGGAGGGGCTGGGGTTCGGCTCTGCGAGGGGAGAGCAAGATGGTGGACCCACGAACGACCCGAACCAACGCCGCTGATTCAGCGCCGGGTGTAGATGACGGCCGGCGCGGCGCGCCGCGCTCGCCCATCGACTCCCGCCCCGCCGGGCGCAAGGTCGTACTTTGGGGTGTAATGGCAGCCCTGTTCATCCTGGCTTTGGCGCTATTTTCAAAGCCGACCGGAGACACAGCGGTGAATGCAGGCATGGCGACCGATCAGACTGCGCCGAGAACCGCGCCTGTTGGGGCCGAGTAGCCGACGTCATTTTCCATGGGCGTGGGGCGTGGCGTGTCCGTGGGTGCGCAGGAAACGCTCATCAAGATCGGCAATCAGCGCTTCGGCCTTGTCGCGGTCGACCAGCCGGATGAGGGCGTCGACCTTGGCCTCCAGGCGATCGTCATTCTCCTTTGAGGCGGGCGAGCCGACATAGAGGAAATAGGCCAGACCGACGACCTGCCAAATCAGCTGCAGAAATTCAGACTGCCAGTTCTCGAACGTGTCCCGCAGCATCAGGACCAAGTAGGCCGAGACCGAAACCGGCGCATGCAGATCGGCCTGCTCGTCCAAGTACGCATACCAGCCAAATAGCCAGTGGCCGAAAATTGAAACGAGAAAGAAGCCAACCGTCAGCCAACCATAGGCATATCGTTTCACCGGCGGTCCTCCCAAATAGGACGCTCAGTTGCTGCGGGCTTGTCCCGCCTCCTGCGGCTCATCCGCTGTCAGCCGCTCGAACGACACCGAGATACGAACGACCAGGCCGTCGGGTCGCCATTCGCGAACAATCTCGCCATCCAATCGACCTTTGACCGTCGCTCCCATCAACTTCGAGCCGAAGCCTTCCGCCACGTCATTGGTCACGGCAGGGCCGTCCCGCTCGGTCCAGACCAAATCGAAGCGGTCCCCCCGTTCGACGCAGGCCACCTTGATGTGACCCGCGTCCGTCGATAGCGCGCCGTACTTGGCGGCGTTGCTGGCCAGTTCGTGCAGAAGCATCGCCAGCGCTGTAACAGCTTCACCGCAGAGCACCACGTCAGGCCCCTCGATGGCGACGCGGTCGCCCACGCCGTCATAGGGCGACAAGATGGTGGCGATCAGGGTGTGAAGCGTATTCGATCCGACCTCGTCACGATTTGCCAAGGTCAGGGAGTGGGCCCTGGCCAGGGACGCCAGCCGTTCACGGACTATGCTGGCGAGATGCGCCGGGTCCGTGGCCTGTCGCGCGCTCAGGGTCACCAAACTGCCGGCCAGCGTGAAGAGATTCTTGATCCGGTGATCCATCTCGCGAACCAACAATTCCTGCCGCGCTTCGGCATCTCGTCGTTCGCTGATGTCACGCGCGATAGTCGAGGCTCCGATGATGCGGCCCTCACTGTTCCGAACCGGCGACACCGATAAGGACACCGGCAGTTCGTCTCCGCTCTTACATAGTCGCACCGTCTCGAAGGGGGGCACCCGTTCGCCGGTGCGAATCTTTGCCAGGATACGGGCCTCCTCCTCCAGCCTTTCAGTCGGCACCAACATCATCACCGACTTACCCACGACATCGTCCGCCCCATAGCCCAGCAGGCGTTCGGCGGCGGCGTTCCAGCTGGTGATGGTCCCATTCAGATCTTTGCCGAGGATGGCGTCTTCGGAAGACTCCACAATGGCGGCGAGCCGCTGAGCGGCGAACTCGGCTTGGCGGCGTTGGTCGATTTCGCGTTGCTTGGCGGCCAATAGCGCGGCGTTGTCCATGGCGATCGCCGTCTGGGCCGCGATCGCGCTGATCAGGTCTTCATCCTCCTGGGTAAAGATGCCAGGCAGGTCGTGACCAAAAAAGAGACCGCCGCGCACTTCGCCTGAGCGCGAGACGACCGGAGCCGCCAGATAGCTGACGACCGGAAGGTGTCCCCTGGGCAAGCCGAAGTACGGCGCACTTTGACCATAGCGCGGATCCAGATGTACGTCGTCGAGGCGGATCACCTCCTCGCCGCGAAAGGTCGGCCCGAACAGATCGGTATTGCGGGGCAGGCCGAAGCCTTCAAAGTCTTCGGCGGCGGCCCCCGAAAGCGCGAACAGCTGGTAGCGTTCGCCGTCGTCGTCGAGGACATTGTAGAAGAATGCTCCGAATTTGGCGCCGGCCAGGTGCGTAGCGCTATCCGTCGCTTCCTGCACGATGCGGTCGAGATCCAGGTCGCCTGACAAGGTGCGCATGACCCGGTTCAGTAAGGCCATGCGAGTCCCGTATCGCCGCAGAGTTGCTTCGTCGCTCTTCCGCGCGGTGATGTCGATGCCGATGCCGATCTGCGTGTCATCCGAGAGCCGGACGTTGGCCCAACTGGTTTCGACGATGGCGCCCCCGCGGGTCACCATCGGCACGTCCAGCCAGCTCTCGGGGCAGGCGTCCATGAACGCCCGGACGCGATCGCGCAGGTCGGCCTCCGGCAGCAGGCGCTCCATCATTGCAACATCAGCGGCCTGATCACTCGTCCAGCCTAGGATCTGCTCGAACTCGCGATTGAAGTGCAACAACGCGCGACGCGGTTCGTAGACAGTGATCATCACCGGTATCCGATCGATGATCGACTGCAGCAACTCGCGTTCACGGCGCAAAGCTGCGTCGGCTCGCGCACGCTCCAAGCTAAAGCCCAGTTGTCGGCCGATCGTCACAGCCAACTCCAACTCCTGCTCGTCGAAGTGGCGGGGGTGATCATGATAGATCATGAACTTGCCCACCACCCCGCCCGCCACGGTCAGCGGGATGAAGGCGAGGCTACGGACGTTCTCCTGAAGGATGGCGGTTTTCAGACCCTCCGGCTCGTCCGTAAGCGCAATATCTTCGACGAGGATGGGTTCGGCATCGAGTTGACCGCGGCTCCAGGGCGTATGGCCGCTGACGGCCTCCCGATAGGCTTCGGAAAGCCCCCGCCAAGCAACGAACTGCATGATGCCGTCGTCATCGAACAGCAAGATAGATGCGCGTTCGCACTCCAGCGCCTCGCAAATCGCGCTCAGCGCCGCATCATGGATGTGCTCATCAGATTTGGCGTGGAACAGCCGATCGGTGAACTGGTGCAAGACCGCTGACTTGGCATGATCCCGCGTAGCGGCGCGTGCTCGGCCGCGATTGTGCTTGTTTTCCGGTGTGGGCTCAAAATCCGACATAGCGGCGGCGCCAGGGCTTCAATAGCCTACCCCTCTTCTATGGCAGAACGGCAAGGCGGTACAGTGATCGGTGTGGCCGCACCGCTGGTCTGCCGCCCCACGCAGCGCGGCCACGACGTCAATGCAACTGGGCCTTGATGGCGCTGATCTGGTCGTGATCGAGCCTCACCCCCTGGCAGAGCCGTGACACCAGGGCGAGGATTTCCTCGGGAAGCTCCGCGTCCTCCGCTGCAGCCTCGTACTTCTCTTCCAGGGCGTTCTCACCCCGCTCGACCTCATCGATAATGGCCTTGCTTCCGCCGCCGGTGACGGCGTCCTTGATGCCGACAAAGGCATTGTGGGCGCGGCCGAGAAGAGATTGCCCGTCCTCAGCTTCGACGCCAAACATGCGAACCTCCGCCTGCAACTCACGCGAGACCCGCAAGCGCTCGTTGGCCTTTTCCTCGAACATGGCCTTGAACCTTGGGTCACCGATGTGGTCGGCCGCCGTCCGGTAGCCGTTGACGCTGTCGAGGGTGCGCTCAATCAAACCGTTCAGCACGCTCACAGCGTGTTCGTCGGCTGGGTGCATCGAAACCTCCCGATATGCGGTGTTCGCCCCCGGCTCGATGTTTGAACCCCGCCTTCCAGCGGACGTTCCTAAGCCGCTGCTTGGCTATCGCGCTCATATGAGCGTACGACGGGCCAAATTCTTCTCGCCTGCAACCGCTAGGGGGCGGAACAACTGCATTGATCGCGATGTTTTGTCGGAGTCGTCGCGCGATGCTGTCCCTGCCGGCGACTGAGGCTTGCCGGGAGGATGGAGAATCTCTCTCGACGCGTATGCCGGCCGCCCCCAGTCAATTCGATTTGGGGGCGGCATCATGATCGCCGATCGCTCGCGTCAGTCCGGGGAACCAGCAGTCTTCGCGAAAACGGCTAAAAGGCGTCCCTCGCCTGGAGGGGAAGGCCACGTCGCCGAATGCGTCCGTCTGGCCCCCTCGAATGTCGAGCGTCCCTGTCCTGTTTATTGTCAGCGGGGCGGCTCTATCCAGAAGCGGACATGGCGATGGACTGCATCGAGCCCTCTTGAGGCAATGCGGCGGTCCCACGGGCTCCAATTCCCTACCCCAGAACTCAGGAAGCTAACACCGACCGCCGGGAAATGAGCCGTCTTGGCCGATTGAGCGTGGCATTGGCCGCTCCACGAGCCCACCAGTCAGATCCAGTTGGTCGTGATCGTCCACGCCCCCCTGAAGCACCCGCCTCGCCGCGATCTCAAATCTGCCAGGAGGGGACCCCGACCACTCTCTGCACCTAGCCTTCACCGGTTGCCTGCAAGCGCCCAGGCCGCCCCAGGTCGGGATCGCGGGATAGGCGCGGAGCTATCTGGTAGCGTCGCCGTAGCGCTAAGGTGCCCCCCTGCCCCCCTAACGGCGCCTCATCACAAAATAGTTTTTGCCCGTGCTCACGCGCTGCCAGCGGCGGCGGCCCGCATTGAAGCAGGCCTAACCGCCCGGACGGCAGGCGCACACTCCGCCCGCCTAGAGTCCCAGCTCGTTAGAAACTAATACTAATAGCAACAGTAAAATTCATAACAAACTGTTTCAACATATGTACAATTTTGCATTCACTATAACGGTACGCATCCGGTGAGCACCGCGGGCGCGCTGATCCGGTGAGCTCTTAGGCGGCCTTGGCGGCCTGATGCTGGGCCCGCCAGTTCCACGGCAGCAGCTCGTCGAGCTCCTGAGCGGGATGGCCGGCG
>JAGOQB010000010.1 GCA_017991675.1 Phenylobacterium sp.
CATGTTCGGCCGGCTCAAGGACTGGCGTCGCGTCGCCACCCGCTACGATCGATGCCCGACCGTCTTCCTGTCCGCCATCGCCCTCGCCGCTACCGTGCTCTTCTGGCTATGAGTCCTGAGCCTAGGCATCCAGCCTGAACTTGCGGCGATGCCATCGCTGGAATGAACCCGTCACGGACATTAGCCATCAGGAAAGTCTGGTCGGGATGCTGCAGGCCCAGCAACGTCAGAAGGTCAGCGACGCGGAAGCTCAGATGGCTGGTGGCGATCTCTTGTGCGACTGAAACGCATTCCGTGGCGTCACCCGCGGCTCACACCAGAACCTGGTCTTTTCGCTTGGATCGACTTCGCACTCGAAGACGTGGCCCCAGGCGTATACCGAGGTCGGCGCGACGCCTTCGGGCAGCAAGTCGTCCTTCTGAAGGAGCTCCATGATCCGCTCGGTCGTAGAGAGCGAGAAATGGATGTCGCCCGGATAGGCGTTGGCGCTGCAAGCGGCGCGCATGAAGCCCGTTTCTAGATCAAGAAACTCATCCCACCAATCCAGGAATAGAACCTCCAGTTCCACGCAAAGCGCACGCAGGCGCTCGTTGATATAGCGCGAGAGCTGGTTGACCAGAGGGTCGAAGGTCGGGGTGGCCGCCAGAAACATGAGGCGGCCGGTAATCGTCGCCTTAGCGTCTTCGAGAATATTGCGATGGTTCGCGACAACCGCATCCATTAGCGCCAGATCTTCGTCCGTCGCACCATTTTTCACGCGTGACCCCGACCGTCTTCAGATGAACTGCCCGATAATAGGGATCGCCGCCGATGACCAGCATAGTGTCGCGGCGGGGATCGACCCGCATCAGGTTCTCACGAAATTTTCGCTGGGTGACCGAGGCCTGAAGCTCAGTCATCAACAACATCGTCGGCCCAATGCCGATGAATACTGGCAGAAAGGCAGGGCTCGCTCAGAAGCTCCGGACGTAGCTCGTCCCCACGACGTTGATGAACGCCGGTCCATCGCGGCGAAGCTCGGGCGCCGGCGACGGGGCGAGCGTACTGAGATTTGAGCGGAAGAACGCGCCCATGCGGAACGCCATTTCCCGCTGCAGGGGCGGGCGGCCGTGGGCCTGAAAATCCTGACGCATGCGCTCCAAGATCCACTCGGCGGGCCGCGCCGCCAGGCATTTCTTCAGGCTCTCGATCCTCTCAGTGACCGCATTTCTGCGGAACATCACCAAGGCTACAGTTAGGTTCGCCTCGGCCTCGTAGGGATTGGCGGCAAGGATCTGGCGGGCGACGTTCAGCGCCTCGTCGTGCTGTTTGGCTCTATGCATGACCTGAGCGGCCATCGTCGAAGAGAAGCTCATAGCGCTCAGGACTCCACCTTGATCCAGGACGGCGTGAGGACCTCTTGCTGAACCAAGTCCAGTTGCCAGAACTTAGCGCCGTCACGGGCCTCGATGCGTTCGAAGCCTGCCATGCGGCAGAGCTCGGCGGCCGGCGCGTTTTTTTTGGGCGGTCGGTAGATACCATCCGCACAGGCGACTCAACTTGGCGTCCCGGGCGCATGCAGCGAGGACCGACAGCATGGCATCCTCAATGCGCCGACCAATCACCCTGCAGCTCAGTAGCAGGCTGTCGATCTCCAACGCATCACCCCGCTCGGCGGTGATCGCTACTCCGACGATCCCGCTGTCGCCGAAGCGGTCCCGCGCGCGCAGAACGTAGCCTGCCGCCCCCTCCAATCCGAGCAGAGCGGCGAGCTGTGCTTCGCCGTACCGGCGAGTGGTCAGGTTGAGCTGGTTGGTCTTCTGAGTGAGTTGGGCGGCGTGCGAGCGAAGTGGAACCAGAAATTCATCCAGACTGCCAGCCGAACCCAGCATGTTCCGGCGATCGCGTTCCTCAGCATAGTAGCGATTGCGCTCGAGATCCTCGGTCGAGGCGGCCAGCCGCTCCAGGCCGGGGATGCTGCGCAACAGCTCCGCATAGGTCGAGGGGCGTCACCAAGCTCTGGTAACGTGACCTGAGGGTGCGCGATCCGGATCGAATTGCGCTCGAAAGGGCTATCGTCGAACAGCACGAACGACTCAAGCCCCAGGTTGAACTCCTGAGCCAACTCCTGGAGGTTTCGCGGCCTTAGGTTCCCAGTTGATCCTGTAGCGCGCAAGGTGTTCCCGGCGGACCAGCATCGACGCATGCTCATCGAGAACCTGCATCGCATCGGCCTCGTTGTTCTTGCTGAGCGGGACAAGCAGAACACCCCGACGGCCGATGTCGAGCACGACGCGCTGAAGGTTGCGGAAGTACAAGCCGGGGTGCTCATCACCCAGCGTGATGCCGGCAATTCCGTCCTCACCGATGGTGCCGCCCCAGGGAGTGTTATCAAGGTTGAGCGCCAAGATTTCTTGCCTGTGGCAAGGCGAAAATGCTCACATAGCGCCACCACACTTGGGCGAGCCAGCCGAGGGCCTCGACCGCAAGGGGCAACCGCGACGAGGCCCACTCGCGCTCGTTGACGAAGCGCGCCCGACAGTGGCGCGCCTGAAGATCGCCGTAGTCCAGCAAGTGCACATCGGCGAGTTCGCGAAACCGCGACGATAGCCTCAAACTGAGTGATCGCTCGGCAGGCGTCGAGCAGCCCGCCATTGGGCGTTAGCGGCGGCTCGACGCCGTGAACTACGATGTGCGCGTCGGTCCGCTCGCGTAGCTGGCGACCAATGTCGCCAGACTCTGGCGGACCGCATTGATTTCGGCGGCTACATCTTCCTCGACGATTTCCGTGAAGCCCGACCAGAGCTGCAGCGCCACATCGCGCGTCTGTAGCGCCAGGACGACTGTATCGGGCTTGTGAACGTAGAGGCCGCTCGAAGGATCAAGGATTTCCTGGCCATAGGGGTTGTAGTCGCCGATCCAGCTGCTTAGCCTGCAACCAGCGAGGACCGCTTCGGCCAACAGCAGCGGCTCAACCGGCTCGACCGTGAAGGACCTCAGGATGGCGACGCGATGCTCGACCAGTCCGTGGGGCCACAATCTTGTTGCGCGCCCGATCAGAAAGCGGGCGGTCGAGGCGTTTGGGCTTTGCCGCCAAGCTGCCCGCGCCAAGTCCCGGGCGGCGGCGAGATCCGAACGATCGAGCGCCTCGTCAATGGCGGCCCGAATATTTGAATTGGCGGGGACAGTCATGACCTGACCAGCGGCGAACGCGCTTGAGCCGCTCAGGCCGCCTTAGCCTCATTCACGATCTGCAGGATGGCCGGCACGCTCATCATCTGATCGAGGCGCTCCGGGCTGATCTCGATGGCGCCTTCCCGCTCGATCGCCAGAATTAGGTCGAGTAGAGGGCCGGACGGCCGCCAGCCCTTCATAGAACCCATCGCCCAGGCGGGCTTGGCCGGAGGCCGTCAGGTGGACGCCGTCGGCCGGCTGACGCTCGAAGGGATCGGTGTCGGTGAGCGTGGTCTTGGCGTCGCCGCCGGCCACCTGCGCCTGGGCCTGACGCACGGAGTCCCAGCCGGCGGGACCTGGCCGGTCGATCTGGCCGATCTGCACGATGGTGTCGGCGTCGCCCCAGCGGGTCCGCACGTGAGCCACGAACGTCGCGAGGTTGGCGGCGTAGGCGAGCGACTTGGCCGGGCTCTGCGCGTCGGTCTCGCCCTGCATCCACAGCACCGCCCGCACGCGCGGGGCCAGGCCCTGGGCCGCCAGGCCGGCCTTGGCGGCGTCGATCTCGGTGCTGGCGGCGTCCCAGAGGTCGCCATGCGAGGACGGTGACCAGTCGCGGGCGGCCAGGTCGGGCGCCAGGCCGGTCTCGCCGCGCGCGTACTTGACCACGTAGAGCGGCGCGCAGGCGTGGTCCTGGCGCCAGCGATAGGCGAACTGCGTCTCCGGCCCCCAGCTCTGCGGATTGTTGGGGGCGCCGGTGTTGGCCCCCGGCCGCAAGGGGACGAAGGCGCGGGCCTGCGGACTCCAGATCTGGGCGGGGTCCGGCGCGGCCAGGTGCGGCGGCAGGTCGGCGGCGCTCAGGGTGTAACCAAGCGCGTTCGACTGCCCGGCGACGATGACCATGACCGGCGAGCAATCGGGGGCGTTGAGGGGGGTGTCCAAGCGCTTCCTGTTTACTGAACCCGTGCGATTACGAATTGTATAGTGAAGGCGGGCGACCTGTTCGACCAGATCCAGGGCGCCGGGGAGGGATAGGCCATGACAGGAGCGAGCACGCGTGCGGCGAAGCCGGGCCTGATCGTCGCCATCTGCTTCGGCATCGCCGCTCTGGAAGGCTACGATATCCAGGCGTTCGGGGTCGCCGCGCCGCACATGGCGCCCGATCTCGGCCTGGGACCTGCGCAGCTCGGCTGGGCCGGCGCCGCGGCGATGATCGGGCTGGTGATCGGCGCGCTGTTCGGCGGCTGGGCCGCCGACCGCTATGGCCGCCGGCCGGTGCTGCTGGGCTCGGTTGCGCTGTTCGGGGTGTTCTCGTTGGCCACCGCCCTGGCGACGAACTTCGAGACCCTGACCCTGGCGCGGCTGGCGACGGGGCTCGGCTTCGGCGGGGCCATGCCCAACCTGATCGCCATCGCCAGCGAGATCAGTCCGCCGCACCGCCGGGCGCTGACCACCACCAGCATGTTCTGCGGCCTGCCGGTCGGCGGGGCGCTTGTGGCCCTGGCGGCCCAGCTCGGCGAGGCCGGCGGCGTGGACTGGCGGATGCTGTTCATGATCGGCGGCGCCTTGCCGTTGATGCTGGTGCCGGTGGTCTACTTCCTGCTGCCGGAAACCCGGCCCGCGCACGCCCATTTCGGCCCGCCGCCGCAGCTGCTGACCGGGCTGTTCGCCGACGGCCGGGGCCTGGCCACGATCCTGATCTGGACGGTGTTCGCGCTCGACCTTCTGGTCACCTACCTGTTGCTGAACTGGCTGCCGCTGCTGGTCGTGGCCAAGGGCTTCACGGCGGCTGAGGGCGCGGCGGCGGCCTTCGCGATGAACCTCTCGGCGGTGGTCGGTTCGCTGGCGCTGGGCTGGGCGGCCGACAAGGTCGGCTATCGCTGGCTGTTGGTCGCGGTGTTCGCGGGCCTGGCCGGCGCGCTCTACGCCCTGGCCGCGGCGACCGGCATGCCGATGATCCTGGCGGCGTCCGGCGCCGCCGGCTTCACCGTCATCGGCGGGCTCTACGTGCTCTACGCCCTGGCGCCGGTCTACTACCCGCCGCAGTTCCGCGCCGCCGGGGCGGGGGCCTCGGTGGCGGCCGGTCGGCTCGGCTCGATCGTTGGACCGTTGATCGCCGGCCAGTTGCGGGCGGTCGGCTATGGTCCGGGAGACGTGCTGAACGCCCTGGCTCCGGCGGCGGTGGTGACGATGGCGGCGGTGTTCGTGCTGACCACCTACGCCAAGCCCTATCGCGAGGCCTGAGCCCGTCGCGAGGCCCCGGCCGCGGCCAGCGCGGCGCGCTGCACGCCGTCCGGCAGGGTCGCGAACCAGGCCTGGGGAGAGAGCTGCTCGGCCACCCGGCGCTTGCCGGCCTGCGACAGCCGCGCGGCCAGGTCGCGGTCGGCCCGCAGCCGGCGCAGCGCCTGGGCGGCGGCCTCGACGTCCGGGTCGGCCCAGGTCTGGCCGCGATAGATGCCCTGCGGGTCGTCCACGGCGATCGGCTGCAAGGGGATCACCAGGGCGCAGGTCTCGTCCATGAAGTCGACATTGCCCGACCAGCCGGTGCCGATCACCGGCGTGCCGAGCGCCATGGCCTCGGCCATGGTCAGGCCGAAGCCCTCGGCCCGGTGCAGCGAGATGAGCACGTCGGCGCAGGCGATCAGGCTCTTCACCTGGGCGTAGGGCCAGACCACGTCCAGCACCTCGACGTTGGCCGGGGCCTGGGCGCGCAGACGGGCCAGGAAGTCGGGGAAGGCCGCGCCGTTCTGGGTCTTGATCACCAGCCGGGCGGTCGGGTCGCCCGGGAAGGCCCGGGCGAAGGCGGCGATCATCGCCTCAGGGTTCTTGCGGGCGGCCGAGGACTTGAAGTCGAACAGGGTCACGGCGGTGAACCGCTCGTCGCGCGGCGCCGGCGCGACGCCGCGATAGTCCTCCATGAACAGTGGGTGCGGCACCACCCGGACCGGGGCCTTGGCGCCGGTCAGGGCCGCGCCGGTGAAGGCGCTGGGAACCCAGACCTCCTCCAGGAAGGCGGCGTCCTTCAGCCAGGCCTTCGGCGCGCGGGGCAACTCCCAGGCCCAGTAGCCGTAGCGCGGGCCGCGGACGTTCTTGGGGCCGAGGAAGGCCAGCGCGGCCAGCAGCTCGGGGGCGTTGACGTGGAAGATCCAGGGGCCGGGCGTGCGGGCGGCCTCGGAGGCGCCGATCCAGTCCAGCTTCGCCCCGGCGATGTCGACCTGCTCGACCGGCGCGCCCAGCGCCTCGAAGGCGCGCACGGCCAGCTTGGCCGAGGCGGCGATGCCGTAGGAGCCGCCGAAGTCGCCGACCACCCGGATCGGGCCGCTGGTGGTCTGCGCGTCGTGCGGAGCGCGGGCCTGATGGCGGACATAGGCCTCCAGCGCCGGCCCCAGGATCGGCTGGGCCAGGCGACGGACAGGCTCGGGCGTCAGCGCGCGCCAGGCGCCGCGGGCGGAGGACAGCAGACTCATGCGCTGGCGGACTCCCAGGCGACGCCCTGCGCCAGCAGGGCCACGGCGTCGGCGGCGATCAGCCCCGGCGCGGTGCGGAACACCAGCTTGCCGACGCGGGCGGGGGGATCGGCGGGCGCGCCCTGCGGGGTGCGGAAGCGGCCCGCGCCGGCGTCGAACACCAGCGCCTCGCCGCCGGCGGCGTCGGGCGTCCAACGTTCGACCGCCAGCAGGGTGTTGATGGCCCCCGCGGCCGGGGCGCGGCCGGCCTCGACCGGCTCGCGGCGCACCGACAGGCGGGCGAGCTCGAACACCGGGTGGCTGTCGACGGTCTGCGGCAGGGCGGCGACGTCGACGCCGTACTCGGCCAGCCCGCCGCCGATCAGCCAGCGCAGGAAGCCGAAGCGGCCCTTGAAGGTGGTCAGCGGGAACAGCCGCTGCAGGTCGCCGCGGCTTTCCCAGATCGACAGGAACAGGCGCGGGAACGGCATGCCGCGGGCCAGCTCGCGCACCGGGGCGTTGAAGCCCGAGCGCAGCGCCGTGCCCACCCACTGCGGCCAGGCGGCGCGATGGGCCAGGCCGTAGGCCGCGAAGCGCAGCTTGGCTTCGGAGAGGTCGCCGGCCACCTGGCGGGCGGCGCGCAGGGCCAGGTCCGGCTCGGCGAAGGCCTCGGGCGGGGCTAGCCGGGCCGAGAAGCGGCCGTCGATCGATTCCGGGCCCAGCAGCCAGGCCTTGAGGCCGGCCTCGTCAGTGGCGAAGCGGTCGCGCAGGTCGCGGCGCGCGTGGGTCAGGGCGCCGACCGCCGGCGCCTGCGGCGCGCTGGTCAGCCAGCTGGTCAGCTCGGCCGAGCCCGTCAGCCAGGGACCGTCCGGCAGGCCGCCGAGCGGCTCGCGGATCACCTCGCCGGGACGCACCGCGGCCCAGGCCTCGGCCGCCGAGGTCAGGCCGCCGCCGAAGTCTTCGCCGGCGCGGGCCGCGGCCAGCATCCGGCGGCGGGTCTCGCGCGGGACGAGTTCGCCCGAGGGGAAGGCGCGGTGGGCATAGGGGATCGCCGAGGCTTCGACATGGCCGTTGCGCAGCAGCGCCTGGGCGTAGTCGGCGAGCAGGGCGGCGAGGTCCGAGCGCGGGGTGACCTTGATGCGGTCCTGGTGCTTGGAGAGCAGGTCCGGCCGGGACGGGTCGAAGCCCGAGAAGTGGAAGAAGGCCAGCGGCTGGCCGTCGACGCTCCAGCCGTCGGCCGTGCGGGCGACCTGACGGCCCTCGAGGTTCCAGTAGGCGAGGTTCAGGGTCGGGGTGCGCAGGATGGCCAGGTCGCTGACCAGGCCCGGCGCCAGGTCCATCCACTTCTGGTCGGTGAACAGGCCGGCGGCGAAGTCGACGCGGCAGTCGAAGCGCAGCTTCTCGGCCCACCAGTCGAGCAGGTCGAAGATCTCCGGCTCTGCCCGCATGGCCGCAAAGCCGAGATTGTAGGAGCCCGACTGCAGGATGACGTGGTCGTTGGGGCTGGCCTCGCCGCGCAGCGGGCGGGTGGTGTGCGGGGTCAGGGCCAGCGGCGCCTTGGCCAGGCCTTCGCGCACGGCGTCGAGCGGGCGGTAGACCCAGATGTCGGGATCGAAATAGGCGCCGGAGGTGACGCCTTCTTCCGAGAGCAGCGCCTTGAAGCACAGCGGCTTGACCGCGGTGTTGAGCTCCAGCGCGTCGTAATAGGCGCACATGGCCGCGAAGTCCGGCACGACGCTGGCGGCGTCGAGGGTGCGGATGCCCGGATCCTTGAAGGCGATCGGGCCGTCGGTGGTGACGACCACGCGGCGGATGCCCGGCTCGATGGCGCCCAGGCTCTCCATCAGGCTGGCGGCCTGGGCGGCGTAGTTGCGCGAGACGATAGTGAAGATGAAGTCCAAGGTCGCTCCCCGGGGCGTCAGGCGGCGGCCAGAAGTTCGTCCAGCTTCTTGACGTCCATGATCTGCGAGGCGACCCCGCTCTCGATCCGCATGACCTTGTTGCAGTAGAGGCGGATCAGCTCGAGATCGTGCGAGGCCAGCACCAGGATGCCGGCGCGCTCCATCAGCTCCAGGATCCGCTTGTGGGCGAGCTTCTGGAAGTCGGCGTCGCCGACGGCGATCCACTCGTCCATCAGGATGACGTCGGCATGGACAGCGGTGGCCACCGCGAAGGCCAGGCGCGCCTGCATGCCGGCCGAGTAGGTCTTCAGCGGCATGGCCAGGAACGGGCCAAGGCCCGTGAACTCGCCGATCTCCTGCATGCGCTGCTCGATCTCCTTGGCGGAGAGGCCGGCGATGCGGCCGCGCAGGCGGATGTTGTCGAGCCCGGTCGCTGACGGGTCGATGCCGAGGTTCAGGTCGAGCATGGCGGCGATCTGGCCGTGCACGTCGATGGTGCCCTCGTCGGGCTCGTAGGCGCCGGCCAGGGCCCGCAGCAGGGTGGTCTTGCCCGAGCCGTTGTGGCCGATCAGCCCCAGGCGGTCGCCGGACTTCAGTTCGAGATTGATGTTCGACAGCGCCGTGACCTCGGGAGCGCCCATGCCCGTGCGGCCCAGCTTGCCGCCCACGGTGATGCGCGCCAGGTGCTTCTTCAGCGACTTGGAATCGACCCCGTAGACGGGGAAGCGCAGGGTCAGGTCGGTGACCCGGATGGAGACCTCGGGGCCCTTCATAGGTAGTGCACGATCCGTCGACGGGTGAGGGCGAAGGTGGTGAAGGTTCCGGCCCAGCCGAGCACGGCCAGGATCACCATGAAGATGTAGGTGCGCGGGTCCACGACATTGCCGAGCAGCGGCGCGCGGACGACCTCCAGCAGGTGATAGAACGGGTTGAGCACCAGCACCGCGTGATCCAGCAGGCGCCCGCCGGGCAGCCAGAACACCGGGGTCATGAACATCGCGAACTGCACGACCGAGCCGACGATCTGCGGAATGTCGCGGAAGCGGGCCGAGGCGATGCCGGCCGCCAGGCTGATCCAGGCGATGTTGACCAGCAGCAGCAGCACGCCGACCAGGCCCATCAGCACGTCGGTCTGGCGCCAGTGGTCGTAGTAGACCAGCACGCCGACGATGATGATCAGGTGGTGGGCCAGGTTGATCACGTTGCGCATCACCGTGCGCCACACGAAGGTGAACATCGGCAGCGAGCTCTGGCTCAGGATGCCGGCGGCCTGCACGAAGGTCTGGCAGCCCTCGAGAATGACGTTGGCGATCAGGCCCCAGACGACGATGCCGAGCGCCACATAGGGGATGAACTCGTTGACCGGGACCTTGAACAGGTTGGCGTAGAGGAACCCGATCCCGGCCACCATCAGGCCCATGGACAGGGTGATCCAGAACGGGCCGAGGATCGATCCGCGATAGCGCGAGACGACGTCGTGCTTGGCCAGCGACCAGGCCAGGCCGATGCGGTCGAGCGAGGCGCGCAGGTCGGCGAACGCCATGCTGAACTCGTGCATGGGGCCGCGCCGTCCGGTGCGAACCATGTGTTGTGCGGATTGCATTCAGTCTCCCGACCAAGAGCGCGCCGACGCACCGGCCATCTGTGGCGCTCGCCGGTGGGTAACAGGTCGCATTTTACGGCGCAAGCATGGCGCCGGGCGTGGAATCCAAAGGAAAATCCGCTCCGGCGCCGCCAGCTGACGGTTACAGCTCGCTTTCGTCCTCGAACGGCGGAGCGCTGGTCTTCATGTGGGCGTGGTCGGCCCGGTACTGGTTGAAGTGGCGGCGATCGGCGGGCGAGGGCTGGGCGGTCGCGCGGACCAGCCCGCCGGCCGCCAGTTCGGCGGCCGAGCGCTTGCGGACCACGAACTCGATCCCGCACTCGCCGATCGGCGTCAGGGTCTGGTCGTAGCGCGGCAGGTCGTAGCGGAAGGTCGAGTTCAGCAGCGCCACCTTCTCGACGTCGGCGGCCGGCCCGAGGCCGCCCAGGATCTCCAGCACGTTGATCGAGCGGTCCGACCAGGACTTGGCCTTCAGCATGGTGAAGGTCCACTTGTGGTCGCGGTTGTGGGTCGAGGGGAACACGCCCTGTTCGTAGAGGTCCTCGTCCGGCACGGTGACGACCAGGAAGCCGCCCGGTTTGAGCGCGCCGAACCAGGCCTTCAGCCCCTGACGCGGATCGACCAGGTGTTCAAGGCAGTGGCTGGAATGGACGAAGTCGAGGCTCTCGGGGGCCAGGCCCTCGAGGAACTGGGCGTCGCCGTCCTCCCAGTCCCAGACCCGCACGGACGTCAGGCCCGGGAAGAACGGCACGTAGAGCGACAGCGGGTCGGGCTTGCCGCCGATGTCCAGCCCCTCGCCGACGAACCAGCGACGGGTGAAGTTCGGGTCGGCCATCCGGCGAACGATGGATTTCGAAAGTTCTTTCAAGGTCTTGATCCTATCGTACGTCCCAGGATTCGGCCCCGGTCGAGGTGAAGCGAGCGGCCTGGGCCACGCCGCCGAAGCCGCCCAGCAGGCGCTTAAGCCCCTCGCGCCGGGTCGGGTCGACGAGGAACATCATGAACCCGCCGCCGCCGGCCCCCGACACCTTGCCGCCGAACACCCCGAAGCTCTTGGCCGCCTCGTAGACGGAGTCGATCATCGGCGAGGACATGTTGTGGGCGGTCTGCTTCTTCAGGCTCCAGCCGGAATCGAGCAGGGCGCCGAAGCGCGGCAGGTCGCCGGCCACCAGGGCGTCGCGCATCTCGAAGGCGCTGGCCTTGATGGCGTGCAGACTCTCGATCGACTTGGGGGCGTGACTGCGCATGTTGGCGGTCTGCTCGTCGATGATCGCGGCGGATTCACGGCTGACCCCGGTGAAGTAGAGCATCAGGCTGGCCTCCAGCTCCTTCATCACCTTGTCCGGCGCCGCGACGCTCTCGACCTCGACCCGCGCGGAATCGAAGAACCGCATGAGGTTGAGGCCGCCATAGGCCGCGGCGTACTGGTCCTGCGCGCCGCCGGCCAGGCCCAGCTCGCGCCGCTCGATGTCGAAGGCCAGACTGGCGACCGCATGGGCGTCCATCGACAGTCCCATGAACCTGCGCATGGCCTCCACCATCGCGACCACGAGTGCGGACGATGAGCCCAGACCCGAGCCTGGCGGGCAGTCGGCATAGGAGACCAGGGTGAGCGGCAAGGCGCGCCCCCCAGCATGATCGGCCATGAAACGGTTATAGACGCCTTTCAGCAGGCGCAGCGGCTCGTCGGTCGGCAGCGGCGCGACCGCGTTCGCCTGCCAGGTCTGGTCGCGGTCGGCGGCGACCAGGCGGACCTGGCCGTCGTTGCGGGCCTGGACGGTGACGTGGGCGAACAGGTCGATGGCCGCATTGAGCACCACCCCGCCGTGTTCGTCGCAATAGGGCGAGACGTCCGTGCTGCCGCCGCCGAAACCGAGACGAAGGGGAGCGCGGGCGCGCACCAGTTCATGACGCATGAGGAGCGATCTGATCCCGACCTGACTGACTGCGATGAGGGCGGGGTAGTCGCCGCCGGCCAGCTTGGCAACCGTCATCGGCGCCGGATGACGGCCCGGCGACTCGCAGCATTATCTTCGCGGCGACCCTGGCGAGAGCCCGGACAGCTATCTATCTGGGCTGTGGGCCGCCCAATCCTCCCCCCGGGGGCGCTCGGAAGTTTCGTATGAAATCCATCCTCAACATTGCGGGTGCGGCGGCTATCGCCCTGACCCTTTCGGCCTGTGACCAGCCCGCGCCGTGGGCGCGCGCGGCCACGGCGCCCGAGCCGGTCAAGGTCGCCGAGAACCTGCGCGCCCAGGCCGTGGCCTGGAACGACGACGCCCAACGCTTCGAAATCAACGGCGCGCCGCTTAAGGCCGGCCGACTCTGGACCTTTGACGGCACGACCGAGGGCTTCGTCGCCGCCGGCGGCGAGGTGCTGCCGGCCAGTCCGGTCGGCATCGACCTGCACAATGGCGCGGCCGACACCATGCTGCGCTCGCCCAAGGGGCTGGCGCTCGACGGCAGCCGCTATTCGCTGGTGCTCGTGCGCCTGACGCGGACCCGCGCCGGCGCCGACTGGGACGGTTCGATCTTCTATTCGACGACCGCGCACGGCGAGGCCGGCGAGTATCAGGCCAAGCCGCGCGACGGCGCCGACCCTGCGGTCAACGAGACCGTCGTGCTGGTCTACGACATGGCCAAGCTGAAGATGGGCGGCGACGACTGGACCAACTCGCTGATCGACCAGATCCGCGTCGACACAGACGACGCGGCCGGCGGCGGCTTTGTCGTGCACCAGGTCGCGGTGACCGAAAATCCGGGGGTGACCGCGCTGGCCCAGGCCCCCATGGGGCCGACCGCCATCGCCCAGCGCTAGGTCGTGTGGCTCCGGTCCAGGGCGGCTCAGGTCGCTTTGGCGGCGGCCAGCTCCTCCATCCGCGCCACGTAGCGCAGGCCGATCGCCCGGGCGCTGAAGTTCGTGCGGATGTGGCGGCGGGCGCGTTCGCCGAGCGCCCGGGTCCAGGCCGGATCGTCCAGCAGGCCGCCGATCAGCTCCACGGCGTGGTCGACCGACGGATCGGCCCAGACCTGGCCCTCGCCGAACAGGTAGGCGTCCGGGGCGACGGGGATCAGCTTGCAGTCGACCAGCAGGCTGGTGTCGGGCGTCATGAAGTCGAGATTGCCCGAATAGTTGGTGGCCACCGCTGCGCGACCCATGACCATCGCCTCGGCCGGCCCGCGGCCGAAGCCCTCGGACCTGTGCAGCGACACGAAGGCGTCGCAGCAGCGGACCAGGTTCTTGATCTCGTTGTCGCTGAGCTGGCGGGTGATCGCCTGGATCTGGCCGCCCATCGCGCGGATGCGCCGTTCCAGCTCCTTGCGGGCCGGGTTGCCATCGTCGCCGCCCTTGTACTTCACGACCGCGTGCAGCGGCGCGTGCGGGCGCTGGGCGACCAGCTTCTCGAACGCCTCCAGCATGGCGAACGGGTTCTTGCGCTCGGCGTAGGACGAGAAGTCGAAGAAGAACAGGCAGACGAAGGCGTTCTCGGGAATGCCGAAATGCCGGCGGCCGAGGAACGACGACATGGTCAGTTCGACCGACAGCGGCATGTGCGTGATCGGCCGCGCAGTCGCGGCGGCGACCGCACCCTGGATGAACTGCGACGGGGCCCAGACCTCGTCGAAGCGGTCGAGGATCTTGGCCCAGGGCGCGGGGTACTTGGCCAGTTCCCAGGCCGGATAGATGATGTTGTAGGCGCTTTCGAAGGCCGGGCCCGAGCCCAGGTGCTCGAGCACGCCCATCGCCTGCTCGACCTCGTCGGCGTTGATGCAGAAGAGGTTGGCCTTGGGGCTCAGTTTCGGAACGATATGGCCGGCGAACTCCCGCTCGAAGTCGGGGTCCTTGTTGCGGTCCATGCCGTAGATGTCGATGACGCCGGGCGTGGCGCCGGCGGCGCGGAAGGCGCGGAAGGCCGAGCGCACATGCTCGGCCATGCCGATGGCCGAGAACGGATGGCCGACGAGGACAAGGTCTTCAGGCGTCATGACTTGTCCAGCAGGTCGGCGTCGGCGGCGTTCTTGATCGCCTCAAGCCAGGCGTGGCCGAAGCGCTGGTCGGGTTCCAGGTGGGCGCCTTCGCCCCATTCGTTCCAGGCGTTGATGAACACGATCCGCTCGTCGCCGAAGTTCTGGCGGCGGGTCTCTTCGAACATCGCCTCAGTCCAGGCCTGGAAGGCGCCGGGCGTGGCGTGCTGGTAGTTCCAGCCGCTGTCCTGGCGGCGGGGGGTGTTGTCCCAGGACGGCATCACCCCGCGGAAGCGCTTGTGGCCCAGCGGCTCGGTCCCGAGATAGTTGCGGACCATCTGGCGATAGTCGTTCACGCGGCCCTCGAAGCGGGCGTTGTAGAGCGGGCCCGGCGGATGGATCAGCGCGCCGTTGCCGGCCGGCGGGAACTCCACCGAGGCGTCGAAGCCGATGCTGGCCGGATCGGTCTTGCCGCCGGCCTTCTCGAAGCTCTCGACGAAGGCCAGGTGGATCTCGCCGATCCCGGCCTGGCGGCAATGGTCGCGCCAGGCGTCGGCCCACGCCTTGGCGTCCGGCAGCAGGCCGGGGCGGTAAATCAGCACCAGCGGCTTGCCGTTCACCCGGATGTAGTTCGGCCGCTGCAGGAACGGCTCCATCTCGGCGATCGAGGCCTCGGCGTCGCCGCTCGCATAGGTCTGGGCCAGCAGCACGTCGCGCTCCTGGCCGTCCCAGGTGCGGGTCCAGTTTTCGTTGGCCCAGCACAGGCAGAACGGGAAATCATCGGCGCTGCCGTCCAGCAACGGCTCGAGCGGCGTCTCAAGAATGCGGCGTCCGCCGGTGAACCAGTAGAAATAGTGGCAGAATCCGCCGATCCCGTAGCGGCTGGCGAGCTCGGCCTGGCGGCGCATCGCCTCGGGGTTGGAGAGGTCGTAGAAACCGAGGTCGGCCGGCACGTGCGGCTGGTAGTGGCCGCGATAGTTCGGCAGCGCGCGGCTGACATTGGTCCACTCGGTGAAGCCGGGGCCCCACCAGCGGTCGTTCTCCGCCACCGTATGGAACTGCGGCAGGTGGAAGGCGATCGTCCGCACGCGGTTGAGGGCTTCGAGCCGCTCGCCCCAGCGCTCGACGAACTTCTGCTGATTGCGCGTCGCCAGACGGTGCTTGTAGCCGCTGTCGATCGAGTTGGAGGTGATGCTCAGGTGGTGGACGATGGCCGAGGTCGGCTCGTAGATCACCCGCAGGCCGCGCTCGCGCAGCCGGAAGCAGAGGTCGGCGTCCTCGCAATAGGCCGGCGCGAAGGTCAGGTCGAAGCCGCCCAGCTCGCCGAACACCGCACGGCGGACCATCAGGCAGGCGCCAGAGGCGTAGTCGACCTCGCGCCGCACGTTCCAGCGCGGCAGCTGCGGATCCTCGAACAGGCCGATCATTTCCGCAGCGCCGTCGACGCCGATGCGGGCGCCGGCCTCCTGCAGGCGCCCGTCCGGGAACAGCATCTTCGGGGCGACGGCGCCGACGTCCGCCTCCTCGGCGAACGGGGCCAGCAGCGCCGGCAACCAGCCGGGGCGCACCTGGACGTCGTTGTTCAGGAACACCACGAACTCGCCGCGCGCCTCGCCGGCGGCGCGGTTGCAGGTGCGGATGAAGCCGAGGTTCTCGGGGTTCGAGATCAGCTTCAGGCCCGGAACCTTGGCCAGCACCCGGGCCGTGTCGTCGCTCGAGGCGTCGTCGATGACGATGACTTCAGCCTCGTCCAGGTCGCCGCAGGCCTGCAGCGCGGCCAGGCATTCGAGGGTGAAGGTCAGGTTGTTGTAGGCCGGGATGACGATCGAGACCTGCGGCGCCTGCGGCGCGGCGAAGGCGAGGCCGGCGGCGGCCTTGTCGATGTCGCGGCCCTCGACCTTGATCAGGTCGAAGGGCTTGACCCGCACGTCGCCGATCGACCGCTCGCGGATGCGTTTGCGGGCCGCCTTCAGGTCGCGATAGGCCTGGTTGTCGTAGGCTCCGGCGTCGCGGGCCCGGCCCGCGGCTCGCAGCTGTTCGAACAGCCCCGCCTCGCCCTGCGGCCGCGCCACGGTGGCGCCCGGCTCGGGCTTGGGCGTGCGGCTCAGGGCCCAGTGCTCCAGCGAGGAGACCGGCTGCTCGGCCGCCTGGGGGTTTTCCAGCAGGTAGGCGATCTCGTTGAAGTCGGCCGCCGGCGAGACGCCTTCGAAGGCGCCTTCGGTCAGGTAGTGGACGACCGGATGCATGGCGGCCGGCATCTCGGCCTGCTGGTCGAGGTAGTAGGCGGTGTCGAAGTGGATGCTGGGGTCGCGGCGTTCCTCGAACCCATGCGCCAGGAAGTGCGCCAGCGCGCTGGAGCCCATGGGGGCCGCGTCGCGATAGCGGTCCATGTACCAGCCCGGCTCGAACAGCGGGTGAGGGCTGCGCATCTCGCTGGCGCCGCTGGTCGCGTAGTGCAGCAGGGGCGCGACGTCGGCCTCGGCCACGTCGGGGTTCATCGCCAGATACCAGGCGCCGCTGAACAGCGGGTGCGGCTCGTAGCCCTTGCGCCAGCCCTCGCGCAGATAGTGGACCAGCGGGTTCTCGCCGCTGTCGGCGACCTCCTCGGCCTGGCCGACATAGTGGCGCACGTCGAACAGCGGATGCGGGTCGTAGCCTTCGGTGACGCCCTTGTGCAGGAAGTGCTGCAGGGCGGTGAGGCCGGTGGCGGCGACCTTGACGGCGTGGCGGCCGCGATAGTCCTTCAGGTCGAACAGCGGGTGCGGGGCGCGTCCCTCCTGGTCGCCGGCGACCAGATAGTGAGCCAGCGGCGCCCAGCGCGAGCCGCGCAGGTCGTCGTTGTTTTCAAGATACCAGGCCTGGTCGAACAGCGCCTTGGGATTGACGCCGCCGTCGGGGCCGGCGCGGACATAGCCGATCAGGTCGCGCGCCTGGCCGCCGTCGCGCCCCAGGCCGAGCCTGAGCTTGAAGTCCCAGACCCCCGAGCGGGCGATCAGCGCCGCGCGGCCGGGCCACTTGGCTCTCGCCAGCATCAGGTCGATGCGCTGTTCGGTCGGCCCCTTGTCGGCCGGGCCCACCCGGCGGGCGGCGGCCTTGCGGAAGCGGTTCCAGCGATCCTCGGCCACCACGCGCCGGGCGCGATGCAGGTCGCGGCGCCTGGCGAGCAGAGCCTCGGCAGTGTTGTCGGGAACGGGGTGTTGGGTGTCGTTGGCCACGGTCGGGATTCTCAGGCGCGGGGCTTTAGCGGCCGGCCAGGGCGGTGTCGACCATCGCCTCGATCTTCGCGCGCTCCTGCCGCAGGATCGCCAGGTCGCGCTCCAGGGCCTTGATCTGCTGCTCACGCACCTCGCCCAGCTGGCGTTGATAGAGCAGTTCGGCGCGGGTCGAATCGAGGGTGCTGGTCACGGGCGTGACCAATACGCCCATCTGCGACTTCATTTGGGCGATCTGGGCTGCGGCGCGCTCCAGCGGGGCGCGGTCGGGCGTCTCGCCCGCAGCTGCGGCGGTGAACCAGTCGAGCACCTCCTGGGCCATGGCCCCGACCATCGGCACGTCGGCCAGCGCGCCCATGCCGTCGTTGTGGCGCAGGTCCTTGGTCAGGAAGCCGTCAATCCGGTCGGCGGCGTGCTCGGTCAGGCGCGGCAGCGGGGCACCCAGCGCCTGCTCCATCCTGGCGACCTCGGCCCGCCAGTCGGCCAGCAGGCCGTCATAGGAGACGAAGGCCCTCGGCAGGTCGCGCGAGCCGGCCTCGGCGGCCAGCATGTACAGCGTCCAGACCAGCACCGATTTTTCGACCGGAAAGGCGTCGCGGCGGGCGAGCGACCCGGCCACGGCCAACGGGTGGCGCACCGGGATGACCACGCGGGCGGGCATGTCGAGGCGCTCGAGCGCCGCGCGCCACATCGGCAGCAGCACCGAGACGCGGGGGTCCTTGAGCAGCGGATAGATCGACTCGCCGAACTCGGCCCTGAAGAGGTCGACCGCGCGCGTCGTCCAGTCGGCCTCGGCCTCCGGATCCAGCGGCGCGTAGGGCAGGTTGAAGGGGTCGTCCCAGGCGCTGGCGGCCGCGCGCAGGCGCTGGTCGTTGAACACCGAGATCTTCCAGGGCTCGAAGTAGCCCTTGGCGTTATGTTCGTCGCCCGGCATCACGTTGTCGGGCAGTTCGGCCCCGGCCAGGGCCAGCAGCTGGGCCGTCGCCGAGGTGCCGGAGCGGTGCATGCCGAGGACCAGGTAGGCGGTCCGCTGGAAGGTCTGCTGCATGTCGCCTTTGTCTCGCTTCGGACGTCCTCGCCGGTCCTGGTCTGCGTGCCGAACCGGCGTTCTCGCCGCGATTTCAAACCGGAACCGCCGGGCTCTGGCGTTCCGCTGTATGGCCGCTTGCGCGCCGCTGCAAGGCTGACGCGGTTGATCGAAGGGCGCAACTGATGCAAACCCAGGCCTGGAGTCGCACGGAAAGTTCGCACATGGCCGCCGCGGCCTCACCAGATCGCGCCCACCGTCTGCTGGTGGTGGCGATGGATTTCGACTTCTACCGTCAGGCCCATCCGGACCTGACCTATGCCGATATCGACCCCGCCGGACACTACGGCGCAGCCGGCTGGCGCGAAGGCCGTGATCCCGCGCCGTGGTTCTCGACCGACGCCTATCTCGAGCAAAATCCTGACGTGGCGCAGGCCGGGGTCAATCCGTTCGTGCATTATCTGCGCAGCGGCTTTCGCGAGGGCAGGGCGATCGCGCCGTCGATCCGCGCCGGCGACTATTTCGCCTTGCTGGACGGCGCCGGCGGCGGCCGGATCAGCGCCGCCGAGCATGCGGCCGCCGAGGCGTTTTTCGACCCGACCTTCTATCTGGCCGTGAACCCGGACGTGGGCGCGGCCGGCGGCGACCCGCTCGATCACTTCCTGCGCCTTGGATGGCGTGAGGGGCGCGATCCCAGCTACGACTTCTCGGTCGCCGACTATCTGGAACTGAACCCCGACGTCGCCGCCGACGGGCGCCATCCGTTCATCCATTACGTCGTGCAGGGCCGTCACGAGAGCCGCACGATCAAGGCCGACTACGGCTTCCGTCAGCAGGTGCTCGCCAACCTGAAGCCGTTTTCCGAGCGGCTGTCCGACTCCCGGCGCTGGGCGCGGCCGGTGGACATCTCGGCCGCCGGTCGGCTGGAGGAGGCGTTGAGCGCTCCGCCCCACCAGGGCCTGCACATCACCTTCAGCCAGGACGACTACAGCCGATCCGTCGGCGGATCGCAGCTTTGCGTCCAGCGCGAGTCGGCCGAGTTCGCGCGGCTGGGCCGCAACCACCTGCACATTTATCCGGCCAACGGCTGGCCGACCGTCCTTTCAGGCGCGACCGAGACGCCGATGGGCGTGCTGCTCAACGGCGAGCGGGTGGGCGCGTTCACGCCTGGAGCCGTCGCCGAGGCGTTGCGGTCGGCGACGCCGGCCGGGCCGGGCAGCTTTGCGATCCACAACATGCTCGGCCATTCCAGTCGCGGCGTGATCGACATCGTCCGGTCGGCGGGCCTGAACGCTGGCTGGTTCTGGTTGCACGACATGGGTAGCCTGTGCGCCGGGGTCCATCTGCTTCGCAACGACGTCGAAAGCTGCGGCGCCCCGGCGCAGGGCAGCGCGGCGTGCGGCATCTGTGTGTACGGCCCGGCCCGCGCGGCGCATGTGCGCGAGCACCAGCGGCTGTTCGAGCGCCTGGATCTGACCATCGCCGCGCCCTCGCAGGTCGCGCTGGACACCTGGCGCGCGGGCGGCTGGCTCGAGGCGATGAACATGCTGGTGCTGCCGCACGCCTCGCTGATCCCGGCTGCGTCGCCGACCCCCGCCGCATCTGCGACGCCGCGCCCCTTCCGGTTCGCCTTCCCGGGCACGCCGTCGGTGCACAAGGGCTGGCCGATTTTTCGCCACCTGGCGGCGCGCTTCGCCGATGATCCGCGCTACGAGTTCATCCACTTGGCCAGCAGGCCGGTGGCCGGATCGCTGGCGCAGTACCATCCGGTGACTGTGACCGCCGATGCGCCGCTGGCCATGCGCCAGGCGCTGCTCGACCTCGACATCGATGCGGCGATGGTCTGGTCGCTGTGCATGGAGACCTTCTCTTTCGCCGCCTACGAGGCTGTCGCCGCCGGCGCGGCGGTGTTGACCGGCCCTGACAGCGGCAATGTCGCAGCCTTTGTTCGCGAGGGCGGCCACGGCGCGGTGCTGGACGACGAGTACGCGCTGGAGGCGCTGTTCGACAGCGGTGAGATCCTGCGGCTGGCGCGCGCCGAGCGCGGCGCGCAGACCTTCGATCTCGCCTTCAGCAAGCTCAGCGCCGAACTGGTGGAGGGGGCATGAAGGTCCTCTGCTATTCCAGCTTCACCTTCGCCTACCTCGATCGGGCCAGGGTGCTGTTCGCCAGTCTGCGCAAGTTTCACCCCGACTGGCGCCTCGTGGCGCTGATCACCGATGAGGCGCCGCCCGGCTTCCACCTGCGTCTCGTCGATGAGCCGTTCGACCAGGTCATCTACGCTCACGAGCTGGCGATTCCCGATTTCCGCGCCTGGCTCTTCAAGCACGACGTGGTCGAGGTCTGCACCGCCGTCAAAGGGCCCTTCCTGCACCAGGCCTGCGCGTCTGGCGCGGACGCGGTGATCTATCTGGATCCGGACACAGCGCTGTTCGAGAGCCTGGACCCGCTGCTGGCGCGGCTGGAACACAGCGACATCCTGCTGACCCCGCACCTGCTCGATCCGAACACCGAGCGTCAGGCGATCCTCGACAATGACCTCTCGGCCTCGCGGACCGGCATCTTCAACCTCGGCTTCGTGATGATCCGCACGAACGGCGAGGGCGCCCGCTTCGCCGGGTGGTGGAACGACCGGTTGCTGGAGTTCTGCTACGACGATATTCCCGCTGGCCTCTTCGTAGACCAGAAGTGGTGCGACCACGTCCCGGCGCTGTTCGATCGGGTGGGGGTCGTGCGCGACCCAGGCTACAACGTCGCCAGCTGGAACATCGGCCAGAGGACAGTGGCGATCGGTCGCGACGGGGCGATCACCGTCAACGGATCGCCGCTGCGTTTCTGGCACTTCACTAAGCTCGGGGCGACCGGCGACACGATGACGCGTCGCTATGCGGGCGACAATCACGCCGTCTACGAGATCTGGCGCTGGTACAAGGAACAGGTCGACGCCGCGCGCGATCCGATTATTCCGGATCGCTACTGGGCCTACGGCGCTTACAGCGACGGGACGCCGATTGAGAAGGCTCATCGGCTGGTCTGGCGCGACCGCGCCGATCTGCGGGCGCGATTCTCCGATCCGTTCGACGCAGACGACGGGTACCTCGACTGGCTGCGCGCCGAAGGGCTGGCCACGCGTCCGGCCGCTTGACAGGCGAGCGTCCGCGCCCGACACGAAACCGAGAATGAAGGAGGGCCGGGCCATCATGGCGGCCGACAACGGGGCCCCGGCGGCGCTCGAAGACATCCAGCCGGCAGACGCGCTGCTCGACAAGATCGAGGCTTTGGTGCGGCTGTGCGCCACCCTGCAGGGCGCCAGCCAGCGCGTGTCGGCCGAAAGCGGTCTGAACCGCACCCGTCTGGGCGCGGCGCTGGCCGAGGCGCTGCTGGCTCGTGAGGCGCTTGAGGCCGAGGCGCAGAGCCTTGCTCTGACCGGATACCGCGCCGCCGCCCGGCCGTTCGCCAAGCCGCGCCGTTACAACCGGATCGCTCGCCGCATCGACGCGACGCTGGAACGCCTGGGGTCCTTCGGACGCGGAGCGGTCATTGCGCGCTCGGGGCTCTGGGGCTCGGCTCCCGGCGAGGCTGGCGGTCTTCGCGCCATGGCCGCCTATGCGCGGCGAGGCGGCGACGCCTCGGCCCAGCCGCCGGCGCTGTTCGATCAAGCCGGCTACCTGCAGGCGCGGCCCGATCTGGTCGGCAAGCGCATCAGTCCGCTGGCGCACTACCTGTTGCACGGCGCGGCCGAGGGCCTTGACCCGCATCCGCTGTTCGACACGGTTTTCTATCGCGAGCGCAACGCTGCGGCGCTGGCCGAGACCGGCCTGACTCCGCTTGAGCATTTCGTGCGGGTCGGAGCGGGCGAGGGGCGCGATCCGCACCCGCTGTTCGATGTCGCATACTATGTCCGCCAGGCGCCGGATCTTATCGCCAGCGGCGAGAACCCGATTACGCACTATGAACGGGAGGGCGCGGCCCGGGGGCTTAGCCCGCATCGGCTGTTCGCCGCCGACTACTACGCCGACCAGGTCGCCCAGGCGGGCGGCGGAGGCGAGCCGTCGGTGCTCCACTATCTCTGGGTCGGCTCGGCGGCCGGCCTCAAGCCGCATCCGTTGTTCGATCCGGCCTGGTATCGCGAGCAGTATCCCGACGTCGTCTCGATCGATCCGCTGGCGCACTTCCTGCTGGTCGGTGGCGGCGAGGGGCGTAGTCCGGGGCCGTGGTTCGACACCGCGCGGTACCTCGCGCAGCGCGTCGGCGGTCTGGAAGCCGGGCGCAATCCGTTGGTCGACTATCTGCAGGGCGGCGCCTGGCGGATCAGCGAGCCGTGGCTCGGCTGTCCTGAGCCGGGTTTCCTCGATCTGGCGGCCGAGTACGCCGGCCGCGCGGTCACCCCGCTGGAGCAGTGGGCCCGGCGGGGCGGGGCTCAGACGCCCAGGGCCTGAAGCTGGCCCCAGATCTCGCGGTAATAGTCTTCAACGTAGTGAAAGGGGCTGAGCCCCCAGCGATGGCCGACGTCTGCCAGGTGCAGCGCCGGCGGCGCGGCGATGCGGATCGCCTGAGGCGCGGCGGCGGCGAACGCCGCCTGATGCCGGGCGAGGATTGCATTGTAGTCAGCGATGGCGGCCGGCTTGCCCGTGAAGATTTCGACCTCACCGAAAGCCCGTCGCGCACCGGTTTCGTCCAGATATTCGCGCGCCCACTGGGCCTCGTGAAGGATGAGCGTGGCGTCCGAGAGCGGGGTCATCCGCAGTAGGGCGGCCATTTGGTCGAGCCCCTGGCGCCAGATCAGGTCGACGGCTGGGCTGGCGCGCGGAATGCTGCGCGCGCCAGCCAGCGCTGGTTGGCCAAGATAGCCGCTGACGTCCAGCTCCCAGCTGTGGGTGGCGATCGTGTCCTGGACGGCCAGTAGGTCCAGCCGCTCGTCGATGAAGTCGAAGATGATATGCGTGGGCCGGTGCGCGACAAGTGTCGCCAGGGCGCTCTTGTGTAGATCGGCGACCATCGAGCGATGAGGAAAGGCCGCAAGCTCGGGCGGCAGGTCCTCGCTCAGGTCGACGCCGCGAACGGGGGCTGCAAACAGGCTCGGCAGGCTCGTCCGGGAAATATAGAGCAGGTCCTGCGGCGGCGCTTCGCCCACGATCGGCCACACATCGCGGGTAATGCAGCTGCCGATTATGGCGACCCTGGGCAATCCCTACTCCTCGCGCCTCGGGCGACGGCGATTAGAACTTCGACACGTGCGGCGCGAATTTTCGCCTTCGCGAGCGCCATTGACATCCTTAAGAGGCCCGATCATGTGTCGCGCGTTTTTGGCGCAATCCGCCTTGGACTTCGAGCACCTATTTCGGCCATCGTCATCGCGGCCATCGGCGGCGACCATCCACGGAACGGCGCGGCGCGCATGAAGATCTTCAATCCGTTCGCGGATATGCCCGACAATCCGCTCACTCGAGCGATCAAAGAGGGCTACAAGCCGCTCGCCTACGCCGGCGGGTTCAGCCTGGTCTCGAACCTGCTGTACTTGGCCCTGCCGATCTTCACCTTCCAGATCTACGGGCGGGTGCTGTCCAGCTACAGCGTGCCGACGCTGCTGGTCCTGACCTTCATGGTCCTGCTGGCTTTCCTGATCTCAGGCCTGATCGACGACTTCCGGGCCAAGGTGTTGATCAACTACGGCGTGATCATGGACCAGCGGGTGTCGGGCCGGGTGTTTTCGGCGCTGTTCGACACGGTGATCCGCGGCAATCCGTCGGCGCGCTCGCAGGCGCTGCGCGACCTCGACGCCTTCCGCCAGATGCTGACCGGGCCGGCGTTCGGCACCATGTTCGACCTGCCGTGGATGCCGGTGTTCATGATCGTGCTGCTGATCATCGATCCGATCATCGGTCTGGTGACGATCGGCGGGGCGGTGCTGCTGTTCCTGATCACCCTGTTCCAGGATCGGGCGACGCGGCCGGCGCTGAAGGAGGCCAACGACGCCGCCCTGCGCAGCTACGCCTTCACCGATGCGGCGCTGCGCAACGGCGAGGTCGTGCGGGCTATGGGCATGGTCGAGCCGCTCGGCTCGCGCTGGGCGACCTTCCGCTCGGTCACAATGGAGCGCAGCGCCAGCGCCAGCGAACGCGCCAGCGTCATCAGCAACGTCAGCAAGTTCGTGCGCCAGGCGATCCAGGTGCTGATCATCGCCATCGGCGCTTATCTGGTGGTCAAGGGCAAGATCCACTCGGGCCTGCTGTTCGCCAACATGATCCTGGCCGCGCGCGCGCTGCAGCCGATCGAGCGGCTGGTCGGGTCGTGGGATGCGCTGACCAATGGCTACCGCGCCTACCAGCGGCTCAACTCGCTGTTCGCCGACTATCGGCCGACCAAGGCCTCGACCACCCTGCCCAAGCCGCTCGGCCAGCTGTCCGTCGAGGGCGTCAATTTCGCGCCGCAGGGCGCGACGCGCTTCGTGCTGCAGGGCGTGAATTTCAAGATCGAGCCGGGCGAGATGCTCGGCATCATCGGCCCGTCCGGGGCCGGCAAGTCCTCACTCGCCCGCCTGATGGTCGGCATCTGGCAGCCGAACAACGGCAACGTCCGGCTCGACGGCGCCGACGTCTACAGCTGGGACCGCAGCGATTTCGGCCGCCATGTCGGCTACCTGCCGCAGGACACCGAGCTGTTCTCCGGCAGCATTCGCGACAACATCGCCCGCTTCCGCGCCGACGTGGACGACGAGCAGGTGGTCCGCGCCGCACAGGTGGCGGGAGTTCACCAGCTGATCCTGCGGCTGCCGAGCGGCTATGACACCGACCTGGGCGAATCCGGCCACGTGCTGTCGGCTGGCCAGCGCCAGCGCGTCGGACTGGCGCGCGCCCTGCTGGGCAATCCGCGGCTGATCGTGCTCGATGAGCCCAATGCCGCCCTCGACGCTGAGGGCGAAGAGGCGCTGGTCAAGGCGCTCGACGCCCTGAAGGCCGGTGGTTCGACGATCGTCATCGTCTCCCACAAGCCGAGCGTGTTCCGCTCGGCCGACAAGATGCTGATGCTGCGCGACGGCCGGATGGAGATGTTCGGGCCGCGTGAACAGGTCATGGCGCGGGTCGTGCAGCCCGCGGCTCCCCGTGCGATCGAGGCCGGCCGATGAAAATGGATTTCAACGCGCCGAAGCCTTACGTCACGCCGCAGTTCGACGATAAGGACCTCGTTCCCCTCGATCCGGTCCTGGCCCAGCGCATGCGCCGGCCGGTGATGGCCGGGGCGGCGGTGGTCGGGGTGTTCGTGGTCGGACTGACCCTGTTCGCCGCGGTCGCCAAGGTCGACAGCGCCGTGGTCGCGCCCGGCATCGTGCGCGTCGAGGACAACCGCAAGACCATCCGCCACCGCGAGGGCGGCACGATCAAGACGATCAACGTCAAGGAAGGCCAGCACGTCCGGCAGAATCAGGTGCTGCTGACCTTCGACGAGGTGCAGCCGCGCGCCAGCACCGACGTGCTGCAGAACCAGTACGACACCCTGACCGCGCAGCTGGCGCGGTTCCAGGCCGAGGCGACGGACCAGAAGACGCTGGTGATTCCGGCCGAGCTGACGGCCCGCGCGCCCAATGATCCGCGGGTCGCGGGGATCATCCGCGACCAGGAGTTCCTGTTCACCTCGCGCCTGCAGTTCTTCGAGACCCAGGGCGCGGTGCTCGCCCAGAAGCTGCAGCAGCTGGAGACCCAGATCAGCGGCGTGCAGGCGCAGGTCGATGCGGTCCGCGAGTCGGACCGCCTGACCCGCGAGGAACTGGCCGGCTACCAGACGCTCTACGAGAAGGGCTATGCGCCCAAGACGCTGATCCTGCGCTACCAGCGCTCGCTGGCGGACTTGGCCGGCCGCAAGGGCCAGCTGATCGCCGAGATCACCCGCCTGCGCGAGCAGATCGGCGAAACGCGGCTGCAGATCACCACCCTGAAGGAGCAGCGGATCACCCAGGCGGCCGAAGGCCTGCGCCAGATGCAGACCGGCCTGGCCGAGGCGACGCCGAAGCTGGCGGCGGCCCGCCAGATGCTCAACGCCGCGACCGTGCGCTCGCCGGCCGACGGCTACGTGCTCGACCTCACCCAGTTCACCATCGGCGGCGTCGTCGCCCCCGGCGAGCGGCTGCTGAGCGTGGTTCCGGCCAATGCGCCGCTGATCGTCACGGGCCGAATCAAGCCCCAGGACGTCGACGTCGTGAAGCCGGGCATGATGGCCCGAGTCCGACTCTCGGCCTTCAATTCGCGCCGCACGCCGCCGGTCGACGCCACGGTCATGACCGTCTCGGCCGACCAACTGGTCGACGAAAAGACCGGTGAGGGCTACTTCCGCGTCGACCTGAAGATCCCGCCGCAGGAGCTCGTGAAGCTGCCCAAGGGCGACAAGCTAAGCCCCGGCATGCCGGCTGAAACCATGATTGTTACAGGTAACAGGTCGATCCTGTCCTACGTCGTCAGCCCGCTCACTGACACTATCCGGGACGCTCTGCGCGAGGACTGATCCGTTAACAATTGGTGTGCAGGAAACGCAGCCATGAAGGGGGTTTGCACCCGTTTTTGGTGTTGCGCATCAACCGAGGTTCCGATACGCATTCCTCGGGCTCGTTTAACCTTCGCCACGACCTTGTTGTGATGTAAGGAAAGGACCGCTGGGACCGCTCCATTGGAAAATGGTGGCCAGGCGTTTCGGGGGTCCATGTGACACAGACTGGAGAGAAGCATGGCTACTTACTTCTTCGAGACGATCACGACGGCGCAGGCCGCGGCCTTCGGGGCCGGTGATACGCTCGTTTTCACGACCGCGACGGCGACCGCCGCTTCGGTGGTCGCAACTATCAACCCGCAGACCATCACGACGCCGGAAACGGTTTCGCTGACCTTCGGCGGCAAGACTGTTGTGTTCAGCAACGCTCTGCTGGGCAAAACGGTCTCCTTCCCGGACCAATCGGGCCTGTTCCTCGGCACCACCGGCCCTGATCCGTTCAACGGTGGCGATGCCAACGATGTGGCCCAGGGCAATGACGGTGTCGACACCTTCAAAGGCGGTAAGGGCAACGACTATCTGCATGGCAACAAGGGCGACGATGACCTTGATGGCGAAGCCGGCAACGACACCCTGCTTGGCGGTCAAGGCGACGACGTCATCAAGGGCGGCGACGGTGCGAACTTCATCCATGGCAACATGGGCATCGACGACATCACCGCCGGGTCCGGCAACGACCTGATCTACGGTGGTCAAGGTGACGACGTCATCGTGGCCGGTGCTGGCGACGACCAAGTCTATGGCGATCTGGACGCTGACGACATCGAAGGCGGTGACGGCAACGACACCCTGTTCGGCGGCCAAGGCGTGGACCTCCTCAAAGGCGAAGCTGGCAACGACAGCATTGATGGCGGTGATAACAACGACGACATCGATGGCGGTTCTGGCAACGACACCCTGTTCGGTGGCCAGGGCGACGATGTCATCAAGGGCGATGCCGGAAACGATCTGATCAACGGCAATCAAGGCCTCGACAACATCCAGGGCGGAGCGGGTAACAACACCATCTCCGGCGGCCAGGACAGCGACACCATCACGGTGGCGGCCGATGGCGCGAATTGGCTCCATGGCAACATGGGCGATGACAACGTCACGGGCGGTGCGGGCAACGACACCATCTACGGTGGCCAGGGTGCCGATACCCTGACTTCGGGCGACGGCGTGAACCAAGTCTTCGGCGACCTCGGCGATGACAGCATCCTTGGTGGTTCTGACGCCGACACCATCTATGGTGGTGCTGGCAAGGACATCATCAACGGTGGCGCCGGCAAGAACGTCATCGATGGTGGTGAAGACAGCGACACGATCTCGGTCGGCGCTGGCAACAGCACCATTTCGGGTGGCGCGGGTGATGACTCCATCACGGGCGGCTCGGGCGGCAACACCATCGACGGTGGTGACGGCGCCGACACGATCAACGCTTCGGCTGGCACAGCTAGCGCCACGCTCAGCGGCGGCGCCGGTAACGACAGCATCCTCGGTGGTGGTGCTGCTGACACCCTGTCGGGTGGCGACGGCAACGACACCCTGGTCGGCGGCGCTGGTAACGACGTCATTGGCGGCGGTCCGGGCAACGACACCATCACCGGTGGTCTTGGCAACGACACCCTCACCGGCGGTGCTGGTGCGGATGAGTTCCGCTTCGTGGCCGCGGACTCGGGTCTTGTCGTTGGCAGCATCGACTTCATCAACAGCTGGGAAGCTGCTGATAAGCTGAACTTCGGTATTGGCGGCACGGCCGCGAACTACTCGGAAATCACCGCTGCGAGCTACTCCGACGCGCTCGCCGACGCCACCACGCTGATGGGTGCTGGCCGTGATATCGTCGCGGCCCAGGTTGGCGCCGATGTCGTGGTGTTTGTGGGTACGGTCGCCGGCATCGTCCCCGTGACTTCGATCGCGCTGGTCGGGGCTAACCTGAGCTCGATCAGCGAAACCAACTTCATCTAAGGTCCTAGACCTTAGAAGAACTGAGGGCCGTCCTTCGGGGCGGCCCTTTTTTCATGCGCGTAGCTCCGGAGCCCAGCGGATGCTGGCCTCAACGGCCCGAACTGTGCAGGGAAAGGGCCAGCGCTGCTGTGCCGCCAAATGAAATCGGGCGGCGAAGCTGATGCCTCGCCGCCCGATCAATGCGACACAGCCATGGAGAGCAAGGCTGACACCGAACTGTAACGCATCGCGACTCACCCGCCTAGGGGCGGACGGGCTGGCCGGGGCGTCTAACGGATTTGTGAGCGGGGCCGTAGCGCCCCTCAGTCTCAGAGATGAATTGAGAAGGCGCGGGTAATGACCACCTTCCCGTCCCGCTTTACCAGATAGGTTGCGCGGCACTCGCCCGGGGCCCACGGCGCGTTAGAGCGCTTGCCGACGGAACATCATGTACTGCGCCTTGGCCCGCCCGAGCGGCGACTGATCGCCGGCCGCGACGGTCTTGCCATCGGGGCCGACGACGGTGATCTGCTGGACATCGCCGCCTCGCAGATTGATGGCGCGCACGTAGGCGATCAGCGTGGGCGAGTTGCGGGTTGCCGGCGCGATGCCGCCAGCCTCGATCGCTTCCATCGACACCGGGGCGCCGGCGAAGCCCGCATTGAGCACGACGCCCGCCTTGTAGCCCATCGCCTGGGCGGCCGCCGGCGTCCACATTCCCGCTGAAGTGGCCGGATCGCAGGTTCCGAGCGGCAGGTTGGGGGCGGAAGGGTCCACCATCTTGCCGTTGCGCCGCACCGTGACATGAGCGTGCGGGTACTCGGTGGCGCCCGAGAGCCCGATGGCGGCGAGCGACTGACCGACCGCCACCTCGTCGCCGACCTTTACTTCAAGACTGCCCTTGGCGAGGTGGCAGTACCGCGTTTCCCACCCGCCGCCATGATCGATCACCACGCCGTTGCCACAGTCCTGGCCGTTCAAGGCCGCGTGGCCGATCTCCGTCACCGAAACGTCCGCTACGCCGTCGCGCAGACGGGCGACCCGTCCGGCGGCCGCGGCCAGCACGGCGACTCCGGTGTGCTGCGCCGCCATATCGGGAATGCGGATGTCGACGCCGCCGTGCCCCTCGTAGGTATTCGAGCCGCAGCGATAGTCTTTCGCCCCGGGGCCTGGGCCGCGGTCGACATAGTTCTGCACTTCGCAGTCCCGGCCGACCGTGCAGGCGACCGGAAACGCCAGCTGCAGCCCCGTCGCCGCATCTGCGCTGGAGCCGGCAGCGGCGGCGGACGCCAATGCGGCGGCCTCAGGGCTCGGCGCCGGCGCGGCGCGCGCGTGGTCACCAGATGGCGCGCAGGCCATCATCGCACCGGCAAGCAAGGGCTGCTCCATCTCCCCCAGCCTCGCGGCCCCGCGGGGCCGGATTATGGCCTCACCCGAACGAGACGCCGGCCAGTCGCGCCAAGCGCGCCATGTCCTCGGCATAGACCTCTCGCAGGAACGCAACGTCGTCTTCAGGGAGTGCCGCCCCCACATCTTGGCCGACATGGACGTCTCGATGCTCGACAGGACCTCGGGGCGGCGCGCCAAGAAATTTGCCGGCCGCGTCCAGGGTAAGGCCTGGCTCCCGCCGCAGATCGTCGGCCTGCAGCAGCAGCACTTGCTCGCGGGGGAACAGGCCGAACAGCCGCTCGATCTGCTCGCCGTAGAAGCCGCGTTCGACATAAGAGAACTCTCGGTGCGCGCCCCAGGGCTCGGCGTCGAACAACCGCCGCCGCCCTTGCCGGATGCACCACGAGAACGGGTGCGTCTCGACCCCGCGCGAGGTCTCCATCCGCCAGTGCGACCAGGCCCGTTCCACAGGGTCGCGCAGCATGACGATCAGTTGGACGTCGGGGTTGTACGCGGCGATCCGTTCCAGACAGCGCGGCCAGTAGAGATAGATCGGCGTCGCCTCGCCGCGGATCGCCGGCCGCTCCCACTCGAACTGTGCGTGATAGGGGCTGTAGTCCGGCGCCGCCCAATCGACCGACTCATCGTCGAAGAAGTGGACCTCCTTTGTCGCCGACAGCGAATAGGCCGGATCGTCGGAGAGGTAGTCGAAGAGCGCGGTCGTCCCCGCCTTCTGCACCCCGGCGATGATAAAGTTCACGCGCGACGCCAAACCCGGCCCCCAAATCAACTCGCTCGCGGCGATCGGTCCCTGGATACGGCTTCATCGCGCAAACGACACGAGATAATAGAGGCATGATTTCGCTGTCGGGGCGGGCAGGCTATCTGCTTGCCCTGACGCATCCGCACAAAAGGCCTGAAGAACTTGATCACAACCATCGACGAAGAGCGCGGCGAGGTCATCGTCAAGAACGGCGAGACCGAGGTTCGTCACAGCCTGGCGAGCGCCGAAGGCTTCGCGGCGGCGTCCAAGGCCTGGCTGCGCGCCACCTGGGATTCGAAGTACGTCTATTCGTTCGCCTGGATGGGCCGTCCGATCATCCAGCTGCCGGAAGATATGATTCGTCTGCAGGAGGTGATCTACGCTCTGCAGCCCGACGTTCTGGTCGAGACCGGCGTCGCTCACGGCGGTTCGCTGATTTTCTACGCCTCGCTGTTCGAGGCGATGGGCAAGGGCCGCGTCGTCGGCGTCGACATCGAGATCCGCCCGCACAATCGCGCGGCCATTGAGGCGCATCCGATGAAGAAGCGCATCGAGCTCATTGAAGGCTCGTCGACCGCGCCGGAGGTGCTGGATCAGGTCAAGGCGCTGATCAAGCCGGGCGAGAAGGTCCTGGTCGTCCTCGACTCCAACCACACCCATGCCCACGTCCTCGAAGAGCTGCGTCTCTACGGCGAACTGATCGAAGTCGGCTCCTACGTCGTCGCCACCGACGGCATCATGGCCCAGGTCAAGGGCGGCCCGCGCACGGCCGACGACTGGGACTGGAACAACCCGCAAAAGGCGGTCCACGACTTCGTGGCGCAAGACAAGCGCTTCATCGTCGAAGAGCCGGCCTTCCCGTTCAACGAGGGCGTGGTGACCGAGCGGGTGACCTATTGGCCCGACGCCTTCGTCAAGCGGATCGCCTGAGCATGAAGGTCGTCCTGCTGGCCGGCGGTCTGGGCACGCGGATCTCCGAGGAAAGTCACCTCAAGCCCAAGCCCATGATCGAGGTGGGCGGCCGGCCGATCCTCTGGCACATCATGAAGCTGTACTCGCACTACGGCTTCAACGATTTCATCGTCTGCCTGGGCTACAAGGGCTACGTGGTGAAGGAGTACTTCGCCAACTATGTCCTGCATAACGCCGACCTGACGGTCGATCTGGCCAAGGGCAGCGTCGAGTACCACGCCACCAACCACGAGCCCTGGCGCGTGACCCTGGTCGACACCGGGGCCGACACCATGACCGGCGGCCGGCTGAAGCGCGTGGCCCAGTACCTCAACCCGAACGAGCCGTTCTGCCTGACCTATGGCGACGGTGTCAGCGACATCGACCTCGGCGCCCTGGTCGAGTTCCACAAGGCGCACGGCAAGGAGGCGACAGTCAGCGCGGTTTCGCCCCCCGGCCGCTTCGGCGCGCTGGAGATCATCGAGGGCGCGGTCCAGCGCTTCATCGAAAAGCCTCCTGGCGACAACGGCCTGATCAACGGCGGCTTCTTCGTGCTGGAGCCGCAGGTCGTCGAGCGCATCAAGGACGATTCGACCGTCTGGGAACTGGAGCCGCTGGAAGGTCTGGCCCGCGACGGCCAGCTCATGGCCCGTCCACACGACGGCTTCTGGGCGGCGATGGACACCCTGCGCGACAAGAACACGCTCGAGGCCCTTTGGGCGTCGGGCAAGGCGCCTTGGAAACTCTGGGAATGAACCGGCCGACCCCTGCCTTCTGGGCGGGAAAACGCGTGCTGCTGACCGGCCACACCGGCTTCAAAGGCTCGTGGTCGGCGGTCTGGCTGGCGCAGATGGGCGCGCAGGTCACCGGCCTGTCCCTGGCGCCCGACCAGACGCCGGCCTTGTTCGACCAGGCCGGCGTCGCCGATCTGGTCGATTCGCACTTCGTCGACCTGCGCGACCAGGCTGCGGTCCAGGCGCTGGCCTCGGCCCGCCAGTTCGATCTCGTGCTGCATATGGCGGCGCAACCGATCGTCCGGACCTCGATCGAGGACCCGGTCGGCACCTTCGCCTCCAACATCATGGGCACGGCCCACCTGCTGCAGGCGCTGCGCGCCCAGCCGGCGCTGGCTGCGGTCCTCGTCGTGACCTCCGACAAGGTCTACGCCAATAACGAGCAGGGCAGGGCCTTCGCGGAGTCCGACGCGCTCGGCGGCAAGGATCCCTATTCGGCTTCCAAGGCGGCGGCCGAAATCGTCACCCAGAGCTTCGCCCGCAGTTTCTATGAGAAGGCCGGCGTGCCGCTGGCCACCGCCCGCGGCGGCAATGTCATCGGCGGCGGCGACTTCTCGCGCGACCGGCTGGTGGCCGACATCGTTCGCGCCGGCCAGGCCCAGGCCGTCACCGTTCTGCGCCATCCGGACGCCACGCGCCCCTGGCAGCATGTTCTGGACTGCGTCGCCGGCTACCTCGTCTATCTGGAACGGCTGGCCACGGACCCGGCCGCCCCGCGCGCCCTGAACTTCGGCCCGCGCCCAGGCGGCCCGGAGGTCAGCGTCGGCGAACTCGCCACCCGCGCCACCCAGGCGCTCGGCGCCAAGCCCTGGCGCCACGAACCCGATCCCCACTCGCTGGAGGCCAAGTCCCTCGGCATCGACGCCAGCCTGGCCCGCCAGGTCCTCGGCTTCGAAAGCCGCCTGGACGCGCCCGCGGCGGTGGACTGGACCATGGACTGGTACCGCGCCCAGGCCGACGGCGGCGACGCCCTGGCCCTGATGCGCGACCAGATCTCGCGATACGAAAGCCTTTGATGACTGCTCCGACCTGCCGCTTCTGCCGCGCGCCGCTGACCCAGACCTTCATCGACCTGGGCGACCAGCCGCTGGCCAATTCGTACCTGACGAAGGCCCAGCTGGAGTCCGGCAAGGAGGGCTTCTACCCGCTGCACACCCGCGTCTGCGGGACCTGCTTCCTGGTCCAGGCCGACGATCCGGTCGCCGCCGACGCGATCTTCGACGAGGGCTACGCCTACTTCTCGGCCTACTCGGAGAGCTGGGTCGCGCACGCCAAGCGCTATGCCGAGGCGATGGCCGCCCGGTTCGGCCTGGGGCCGTCGTCGCTGGTCATCGAGGTCGCTTCCAACGACGGCTACCTGCTGCAGCACTTCAAGGCGATGGGCGTGCCGGTGCTGGGGATCGAGCCGACCGCCAACACCGCCGAAGTGGCGATCAAAGAGCGGGGCGTCCCCACCGAGGTCACCTTCTTCAACGACGCGACCGGCCGTGACCTGAAGGCCCGCGGGATCGCCGCCGACCTGATGGCCGGCAACAACGTCCTGGCCCACGTGCCCGACATCGGCGACTTCGTGGCCGGCTTCCAGCACGTGCTGAAGCCCGAGGGCGTGCTGACCTTCGAATTCCCGCACCTGCTGAACCTGATCGAGAAGGTCCAGTTCGACACCATCTATCACGAGCACTACTCGTATCTGTCGCTGCTGGCGGTCGAGAAGGTGCTGCGCGCCAACGGCCTGCGCCCGTTCGACGTCGAGCTGCTGGCCACGCATGGCGGCTCGCTGCGGCTGTTCTGCGCGCACGAGGCGTCCAGCCATCAGGAGACGCAAGCCCTGCGCGACCTGCGGGCCCGCGAGCACGCCGCCCGTCTCGACCAGCCGGCCGGCTACGAGGGCTTCGCCGCCCGTGTCGAGGAGGTCCGCCGCGATTTCCTGGCGTTCCTCGCCAAGGTCAAGAGCGAGGGCAAGACCGTGGCCGCCTACGGCGCGGCGGCCAAGGGCAACACCTTCCTGAACTATGCCGGCGTCACGCCGGCCGACATTGTGGCGGTGTTCGACGCCAATCCGCACAAGCAAGACCGCTTCCTGCCGGGCACGCACATTCCGATCCACGCGCCGTCCGCGATCGCCGACCTCAAGCCCGACTACGTGGTCATCCTGCCCTGGAACCTGAAGGACGAGATCATGGGCCAACTGGCCTATATCCGCGACTGGGGCGGGCAGTTCGTGACCGCTGCGCCGGACACCAAGGTCGTCGGCTGATGCAGTTCACGGCGACCGACATCGACGGCGTCGTGATCGTCGACCTGGACCTGATGAGCGACGAGCGCGGCGCGTTCGCGCGCCTGCATTGCCCGGACGAGTTCGCCGCCGCCGGACATCCGTTCGTCCCGCAGCAGACCAGCCTGTCGCGCAACCTGCGGGCCGGCACCCTGCGCGGCATGCACTTCGAGGCGGCGCCGCACGAAGAGGCCAAGCTTGTTCGGGTCGTCCGCGGGCGGATCTTCGACGTCGCCGTCGACCTGCGCCCGTCCAGCCCGACCCACCGCCGCTGGATCGGGACCGAGCTGTCGGGCGACAACGGCCGCGCCCTGCTGATCGGCAAGGGCATGGCGCACGGCTTCATCACCCTGGAGGACGACACCGACGTCCTCTATCAGATCGACCGCATTTTCGTGCCCGGCCACGGCCGCGGCGTGCGCTGGAACGATCCAGCCTTCGGCATCGACTGGCCGCTGGCGCCGAGCGTCATCTCACAGCGGGATGCGGACTATCCCGACCTGGACGGCGCCGCCTAGACTGCCTGCATGCTCGACATCGATCCCACCGCCAAGATCTCGCCCCTGGCCGACATTGAACCCTCGGCCCGCGGCACCCTGATGCGTATCGGCGCGCGGACGATGGTCGACGCCTTCGTGAAGATCAAACCTGCCGGCGGCATGGGCGAACTGGTCATCGGCGCCGATTGCGCGATCAATTCGGGCACGGTGATCTACACCGGCAACGGCGTGAAGCTGGGCGATGCGGTGCTGATCGCCGCCAACTGCACCCTGGCGCCGACCAACCACGCCTTCGGCGACCGCGAGCGCCGGATCCGCGACCAGGGGTTCCTGCCGTCCAAGGGCGGCATCGTCATCGGCGACGACGTCTGGCTGGGGGCCAATGTCGTGGTTCTGGACGGGGCCGACATCGGGACCGGCTGCGTCGTCGCCGCCGGCGCGGTCGTGCGCGGCAAGCTGGAGCCCTATTCGATCTATGCCGGGGTTCCGGCCCAGCGCGTCGGCGCGCGCGGCGAATGAGCCGCTACACCGTCATCGGCGCCGGCGGCTTCATCGGCTCGCGTCTCGTCGCGGCGCTGAGCGCGCGCGGCGAGGAGGTGTACGCCCCGGCCCGCGGCGACGCGGCGCTGTTCACGCGGGATCTCGGCCGGGTCTTCTACTGCGCCGGCCTCACCGGCGATTTCATGGTCCGGCCCTACGACACGGTCGAGGCGCATGTCGGGCTGCTGAACGCGGTGCTGCGCGATGCGACCTTCGAGCGGCTGATCTACCTCTCCTCGACGCGGGTCTATGACAGCCTCGGCCCGCGCGGCGGCAAGGAGAGCGACGTCCTCGAGTTCGACGTCGCCGCCCCGCGCAACGTCTACGACCTCTCCAAGGCGCTGGGCGAGAACCTCTGCCTGGCGCGCTCGGGCGGCCGCGCGGCGGTGGCGCGGCTGGCGAATGTATTCGCCTGGACCGACGACGCCGGCGGCTTCCTGTCGGACCTGCTCAAGCGGGCGCGACGGGAAAAGACCATCACCCTCGACAGTTCGCCCCAGGCCGGCCGCGACTACATCCACGCCGCTGACGTGATCGCCGCGCTGCTGGCCATGGACGCGCAGGACGCCGACGGGATCGTCAACATCGCCCGCGGCGAGGCGCTGTCGAACGGCGACGTCGCGGCGGTGATGGACAAGGCCGGCTGGACCCTGACCCTGACCGGCCACGGCGCGCCGCACGGTTCGGTGTGCGACATCACCCGGCTGCGGTCGCTGGGCGTCGAACCGCAGGATGCGCGCGCGGTCATCGCGCGCGCGCTCGCCGAACCCGGCTTCTTCCTCGGCTAGGCCGCGGCGGCGATCTTACCGCTGGCCCGGGCGCGGGCGACGGCGCCCTCCAGCATCTCGTAGAAATCGGCGGCGAACTGCTGGGTCTGGCCGAGCGGGCTGGCCTTCAGCATGTCGCGCAGATTGACGCGCAGCTCGGCGCGTCGGGCCGGGTCCTTGGCGAGCTTCAGGGCGATCTCGACGAATTCGTCCGGGGTGCGTGCGCACAGGTCGCCGAGCCCAGCGTTGGTCAGGATCGAGTAGCTGAGCCGCTCGAACATCGCCTCGCCGACCAGGGTCACCGCCGGCACGCCCATCCACAGCGACTCGCAGGTCGTGGTGCCGCCGGTCTGCGGGAAGGTGTCCAGCGAGATGTCGATCTCGTTGTAGAACGGCAGGTGCGCGCCGCGGATGTCCTCGAACCGCACGCGCTCCTCGCTCACGCCCTCGGCCGCGAACAGCTCGAGCATGCTCTTGCGGAAGGTCGGCGTGCCGCCTTCGGGGCGGATGAACAGGAACTGGGCGTTCTCGACCGAGGCGGTCACCCGCGCCCAGGCGCGAACCATCTCGCGGCTGTACTTGTAGGGATTGTTGGCGGTGCCGAAGGTCAGGAAACCCTGGCGCTGCTCGGGCGTGCCCTCGGTGATCGGGCGCGGCGGGAAGGCCTGCTCGCCCATCGCGATCCAGCTCTTGGGCATCAGCAGCGGCTCTTCGATCAACAGGTCGCGGCCGGTCGGCGCGACGTAGGGATCGAGGATCAGGTGGTCGATGGTCTCAAGGCCGGCCGAATGCGGATAGCCGAGCCAGCTGGCCTGCAGGGGCGCCGGCTTGAAGGCCATGACGCCGAGCTTGTTCATGTGCGTCGAGCCGCCCAGTTCGATCAGCATGTCGAGCTGGTCGTTGGCGATCATCTGGGCCGCGTCGCGGTCGCTGATGTCCTTTTCCCAGCGGAAGACGTCGGCGAGCTCGGCGATCCGCGTCTGCGTCTGATCGGCGTTGTCGCCCTGATAGTAGGAGTAGCAGTAGACCTCGAACCGGCTGCGATCGAGATGCTCGAACAGCGGCATCGCGAAGTACGCGACCGGGTGATTGCGCAGGTCCGACGACATGAAGCCGATCCGCAGCTTGCCGTTGTCGGGCCGCGGGGCCGGACGTTCGATCGGCCAGCGCTCGACGCTCTTGGCGACCGCGCGGCCCCAGACCCGATGCATCTCCAGCAGATCCAGGCGGTCCTCCTGGCCGGTGATCCGGGCCAGGTGGCCGAGCAGGGCGGTGTGTTTGCCGGAATTGGCCCAGCTGTAGCCAACCTCCGAGAAGCTGCCGAGCGTGTCGGCGGTGTCGTAGTCGCCCAGCCGGATCAAAATTTCCAACGCGACTTTTAGGCCCGACGGGTTCAGCTTCACGGTCGGGTCAAGCGCCGCCTTGAGGATCTGGTAGGCGCGCTCCAGATGCTCGGCCTCATTGCCGTAGCGCGAGCGGGCCAGGCTTTCGGCCAGAGCGATGTGGTACTCGAAATTGTCGGGCGCGAGCTTTAGCGAGATCTCCATGTGCTCGTTGCCGCGCTTGCGGTCGTAGTCGCTGATCACGCCGCCGAGCTGATGGTGCAGCCAGGCTTGGTCGTCATAGCGATCGCGCAGCGAGATCAGATAGGCTTCGGCGTCGCGCAGCCGCCCCGAGCGGCGTAGCGCGGTGGTCCGCGCCTCGTGCAGCCGAACGGCGTCGGGATTGACCGCCAGCGCCTGGTCGATCACGGCCAGGGCCTCTGGGTAGCCATGCCGCTCGGAGGTCACCGCCGCCAGGTCGAGCCAGGCGTCGACATAATCGCCCCTCAGCTTCACCGCGAGGTTCAGCCGCATCAGCGCCTTGTCGAGGTCGCCGGAGAACCAGTAGGCGCGGCCGAGGTTGCGTTGCGCCTCAGGCGAGCCCGGCTGCAGGCGGACAATCTTGGTGAACACCTCCACCGCGGCCGGGCCGTTGCGCATGTCGTTATAGACGTTGCCGCGATTGCTCAGCGCCGAGGTGTTCTTGGGATTGATCTTCTCGGCGACGCGGAACGCCTTGATCGCCTCTTCAAACCGCTTGGCGCGGCGATGGGAGACGCCAAGCACGTTCCAGAGGTCGTAGTCCTTGGGATAGAGCTCGACGCCGACCGCGGCCCAGCGGCCCATCTGCTCGATGCGGTTGTTGCGGAACAGCATGGCGGTAAAGTTGCGATAGACTCCGACCGGCGCCTTGGAATCCTGTTCCAGCTCAGCCTCGATCAGCCGCACGCCTTCTTCGAAGTTTCCGGCCTTGAGGGCGGCTTCTGCAGGCGCAAATCTATCGATCGACATCAAGGCTTCCTATCGGCGGAGACGATCCAGCTCGGATCGCGCTCGGAGTGCGGCGCAACTTAGTGACGCCCGCCCACGGCGCCAACTATGGCGCGCTTATCCGTCGCGGAAACGCCACTTCAGCGCGAGGATGACGGCCGACAGCATCAGGCAGACGCTGTTGGCCGCGATGACCGGCCAGCTGCCGGTCAGCACGCCGTAGATCGTCCACAGCGTGAACCCGGTCACGGTCACCACGTACATCCGTAGGCTGATCGCCGCGGCGTCCCTTTCGCGCCAGATCTTGACGATCTGCGGCGTGAAGCTGGCCATCGAGCACAGCGCTGCGACGGTTCCGATCATGTCGGCGAGATAGAGAGCCATGGCGGCAGAACGGCCCGTCGCAGCGCCGGTTGCGCCCACGCAGAAGGGCGCGTGCGCGGGGAGACGCAGGATCAGCGCGGCTTGTAGATCCTGTCGAAGACGCCGCCGTCGCCGAAGTGGGTCGCCTGGGCCTTCTTCCAGCCGCCGAAGGCCTCGTCGATCGTCACCAACGGGATCTTCGGGAACTTCTTGGCCCACTTGGCCGCCGCCGCGGGGTCGCGCGGGCGATAGTGGTTCTTGCCGATCAGGTCCTGGGCCAGCGGGCTGTAGAGGAAGTTCAGATAGCCCTCGGCGATGGTGCGGGTCTTCTTGCGGTCGACCACCTTGTCGACCAGCGCCACCGGCGGTTCGGCCAGGATCGACATCGACGGATAGACGATGTCCACCTTGCCGGGGCCCAGCTCCTCAATGGCGAGGTAGGCCTCGTTCTCCCACGACAGCAGCACGTCGCCGATGCCGCGCTGGACGAAGGTGGTGGTCGAGCCGCGCGCCCCGGTGTCGAGCACCGGCACGTGCTTGAACAGTTCCTCGACGAAGGCCTGCGGGTTGCGGCCGTTCTTCTGGGCCCAGGCCCAGGCGGCCAGGTAGTTCCAGCGCGCGCCGCCCGAGGTCTTCGGGTTGGGGGTGATGACGTCGATGCCCGGTTTCACCAGGTCGCCCCAGTCCTTGATCTTCCAAGGATTGCCCTTGCGGACCAGGAACACGATCGTCGAGGTGTAGGGCGTCGAATTGTTGGGCAGGCGCGATTGCCAGTTGGCCGGCAGCAGCTTGGCCTTGGCGGCGATCTCGTCGATGTCGCTGGCCAGCGCCAGGGTGACGACGTCGGCCTGCAGGCCGTCGATCACCGAGCGGGCCTGCTTGCCAGAGCCGCCATGGCTCTGCTGGATCGTCAGGTCCTGGCCGACCTTGTCCTTCCAGTACTTGGCGTAGGCGGCGTTGATGTCCTTGTAGAGCTCACGCGTGGGATCGTAGCTGACGTTCAGCAGCGTAATCGCCTTCTTGCCCTGGGCGGCGGCGGGGCCGGCCAGCAGGGCCGGCGCGGCAACGGCCGCGGCGCCGGCGGTCCCTGCGGCGAGCACGCCGCGGCGGGACAGGTCTTGTCGGTTCTGGCTCATGGGTCGAGGTCCTTGGGTCTCGTGGCCGGGGCGACGCGACCGGCCGTAGCCGCGCCGCCCCTGCCGTTGGGGTTAGAAGGCGTACTGCGTGCGCAGGGAGTAGATGTTGAAGTCCTGGCCGACCTGGGCGCCGGCGGGCGGCGTCGCCGCACCGGCCCCGAAGGCCGTACCGCCAGGGGACAGACGGTCCACCGAGACGTCCTGGAAGGCCGCCTGGAACCGCAGCACGTTGTTGACGTACCAGTTCAGGCCCAGGGTGAAGATCTCCTGTTCGCCGCCGCGGATCGCCGAGGCGACCGGCGCCGTGCCAGGCGAGCCGGCGAGATAGTTCAGGTCCAGCACCGAATAACGCAGGCCCAGCTCCCAGGCTCCCCAGGTCCCCTTCTTGAGGTCGAAGGGCTTGGCCGGGCGGGGGGCGTCGAAGGTGCCGGCGCTGTAGCGGCGCGGCTCGCCGGTGAGGGTCCAGCCGGCCTGCGCGTACCAGCCGGAGAAGTCCGGATCGCTCAGCGCGCCCTTACGGTCGACGTCGATGTCGAAGTACTCGGTCTGGACGTAGAGGTTTTTCCACTGGGCGCCGAACTCGGCCCCGATGGCGGTCAGGCCGTCGGCGTCGATGTTGCCGGTGTCGATCAGGCGCGTGCCGTCGACGCGGATTTCAGGACGATCGCGCAGGCGGATGTTGGTGGTGGCCGGGGCGCCGGTGACGTCCGGGCCGCCGGCGGCCGGGTTGAACACGATCGAGGTGTTGACCCCGACGTGGATCAGGGCGTCGTCGCGGCGGAACGGCACATAGGTCAGGCGGCCGACGAAGGCGGTCTGCTCATCGAAGCTCGAGGTGCCGATGATGTTGCCGGTGATCGCCGCAGTGCCGGTCCAGTTGTCGCCGCCGGCCAGCAGGGCGACCGCGGTGCGGCCGTCGCCGGCGGCGATGGCGCGGACGGTCTCGGACGGCGAGGCGCGCTCGACGAACAGCGACCCATTGGTGGAGACCGCCTCTTCCAGGCCCGACGGCGGCGAGAAGGCGCCGATCCGCAGCTTCAGGTTCGCGACCGGAAAGCCGTACTGCACCCAGGCGGCGCTGATCTTGCCGGCTTCTTCCGTGCCGGAACCGCCGAAATCGTAGAGGAAGTTGTAGTCGAAGGCGCCGAACGCCTTGCCCTCGATGCCGATCCGGGCGCGGCGGAAGTTGGCGCCGTCCGACAGGTCGCGGGCGTGGTCGTTTTCGCTGGCGTCGCCGAACGAGCCGCGGCGGAAGTCGGTGGCCAGCGGGCCGGCGGCGTCCTGGTCGTAGTGGGCGGCGTCGAGCTGGAACACGCCGCGGAACGAAGCGGTGAAGGCCCCGTCGGCAGTGGAAATGGTCGGACGGCCGTTGGCCAGCGACACCGTCGTGGCGGTCGCTTCCTTGCGGACGTCGGCGATGTTGTTGGCGGTCGACTGCTTGAGGTCGGCGATCTGCGACTGCAGCGCTGACAGTTGCTCCTCAAGCGCCTTGATGCGCGCATCGGTCGCCTCGTCGGCGGCCGCCAGTCCGGGCCAGGCGAAAGCGATGGCCGCTGCGCCGGTGATGAGTTTGGTTTTCCACGTCATGTGGTTCTTGCCCCTCGTTCTTGTTGGAGTTCGTTCAAACTCGACCGCATGTAGACGCGATAATTCCCATCGGAAAAATCGAGTTTGACTTGAAGCGGTCGTAGATTTCCTGACAGCGCGCCTCGATCGCAGCCCCGCGCTTGGGTCGCTGTCATCCCGATGACATAAGGGTCGGGCTTGGTTGTTCGTTGTGTTGCAGGATCGATTCGCCTTGGCGCTTCCGCCGTCGTCTTCGCGGTCAGCTCTCCCGGCCTGGCTTGGCTCGGTCGGACCTGTTCTGACGGCTGGAGCCGCAGGCGTGTTCGCCATCCTCGGCTTCGCCGTGCTGGTCGGCGCCAGTGCGCAGGCGGTCTCATGGATGCTGCTGGTGGTCTGCGGCGTCACCGGGCTGGCGGCCTGGCACGTGGCCGAGCGCGTCGGTATGCCGACGCCCAGCGCCAGCGCCTTCGAGCGCGCCACGCACGAGGACGCGCCGCCCTATGCGAGCCTGATCGACGCCCTGCCGGACCCGGTATTGGTAATCGCCGCCCATGAGCCAGATGACCTCACAGGGCGGCGTTTCGTGCTGGTTAACGCCGCCGCCCGGGAAACACTCCGCGTACAATATGACGCAGGGATGCTGGTGACAGTGATCCGTGACCCGGACGTGCTCGAAGCCGTCGACAAGGCGCTGTTCGGGCAGGTCGAGGCCGAGGCCGTATACGAGATGGGCGGCGCCCAGGAACGCGTCATGCGGGCCATCGCCAAGCCTGTCGGACAGGCAGCCGACGGCGCGCCGCTGGCCCTGCTGGTGCTGCGCGACGAGACCGACATCCGCCGGGCAGAGCGTACGCGGGCCGATTTCCTGGCCAACGCCAGCCATGAGCTGCGCACGCCGCTGGCCTCGCTGTCGGGTTTCATCGAGACCCTGCGCGGCCACGCCAAGGACGACGCCGGTGCGCGCGAGAAGTTCCTGTCGATCATGCAGGCCCAGGCCGAGCGGATGTCGCGGCTGATCGACGACCTGCTGTCGCTGAGCCGCATCGAGCTCAACGAGCACATCGCCCCGCACGGCGAGGTCGACCTGATCATGGCGGTGATGGACGTGCTGGACTCGCTAGGGCCGCTGGCGCGCGATCGCGGGGTGCGGCTGGAGCCCGTCGACCTGCCGGGACGCGGCGCGGTCATGGTGGCCGGCGACCGCGACCAGATCATCCAGGTCATCCAGAACCTGGTCGACAACGCCATCAAGTACACGCCGACCGACAAGGCGGTGCGGATCTCGCTGCGCAGCGGGGTGTCGGCTGGCGCCGCGGCGGCGGTCGGTGATCCGCGTGCGTCGCGCTTCTCGCTGCTGACGCCGGACCGCGCCTCGGACCTCTACGCGGCGCTGCGGGTGTCGGACGCCGGCGTCGGCCTGGCGCGCGAGCATCTGCCGCGGCTGACCGAGCGGTTCTATCGCGTCGAGGGCCAGAAGAGCGGCGAGCGCTCGGGCACGGGCCTCGGCCTGGCCATCGTCAAGCACATCGTCAACCGGCACCGCGGCGGACTGGCGGTCGAGAGCGTGCCGGGCGAGGGCGCGACCTTCACCGCCTACTTCCCCCTTGTCCGCGCGGAGCCGCCGGCTGAGGGATGATCGGGCGGCCGGCGCCGTGCAGCCGATAGGCCCAAGGCCCCCTCACCCTCCCCTCTCCCCGAGGGGAGAGGGGAGGGTGAGGGGAGGCGGCGCGGAGCGACGCTAATTCCCACACAAACAAACATCCCCGGGACGACGCCCGGGGATCAGTTGGCGGGGAAGTCCGGCTCTAGAATTCGCCGGCTTTAGAACTTGAAGGTCAGTGAGGCCCCGTAGGTCCGGGTCTGTCCCGGGAAGCGGACCACGACGTTGGCGTTGCTGCTGACCGCGCTCCAGTAATACTCGTCGGTCAGGTTGCGGCCCCAGAGCGACAGCTCCCAGCGGTCGTCCAGCGCGTGCAGGCCGAGGCTGGCGTTCAGCACGCCGTAGTCCTCGATCACGAAGCGCGGGTCGCCCTCCAGGTCGGCGTGCGACTTGGACTGGTAGCGGCCGGCGATCGCGGCCTGCAGGCCGAGGTTCTCGCTCAGGTCGCGGCTGTAGAGCGCCGTCAGGCCGCCCTGGAACTTCGGGCTGTAGAGGAACGGCTTGCCGTCGAAGTCCATCGGCCGGCCGGCGGCGTTGATGCCGATGTAGTTCTTGACCTCGGTGTGCAGGAAGGTGGCCGAACCGATCAGGGTCAGGCCTTGCGTCGCGCGCCAGGTCACCTCGCCATCCAGGCCGTAGGCCTCGGACTCCGGCACGTTGGCGAGCCGGGAGAGGGCCGTATAGATCGGGTCGGCGAAATAGACGCTGAGCTGCTTGTCCTCGTAGTCGTAATAGAAGGCGCTGACATTGGCCTGCACGCGCCGCTCGAACAGCACCGCCTTCACGCCGACCTCGTAGGCGGTCAGTAGTTCCTGGGTCGCCGGCGCGTTCTGGGTCGAGATGTTGGCCGCATTGATCGGCGTCGCGCCGGCCTTGGCCCCGCGCGAGATCGAGCCGAACACCAGCACGCCCTCGGCCGGGGTCCAGTCCAGCGCCACCCGCCAGGCGACGTTGTCCTCATCGAGCGTCGAGGTGACCAGGCCGAAGGCGCGCTTGGCCGGATCGAAGGTGTTGCAGTCGTTGGGCCCGATCGGCGCCACCATGCCGTAGGCCTGGAAGAACAGCGCCCGGTTCACGACATTGACGTTGGGCAGCATGCTGCCGTTCACGTCCCGCGAGCAGCCGGCATAGTCCTGCTTGTCCTGGGTGTAGCGGATGCCGGCGGTCAGCTTGAACTGCTCGTTGAAGCGGTAGTCGCCGTTGGCGAACAGGCTCCAGGTGTCGGTCTCGATACGGCCGATGTCCTGGTAGGTCCGGAACGACTGGTTCAGCTGGGTCGGGGTGTAGCCGCCGGAGTTGAACGGCGTGGCCAGCAGCGGCTGGCCGACCGTCCGGATCAGGGTGACGTTGGCGTTCTGGCCCAGCAGGGTGCGGTTGGAATCGAGGATTCGGTCGCGGGCGACATAGCCGCCGACCAGCCAGAAGACGTTCTCGCCCGACCCTTCCAGGTGGATTTCCTGGGCGATCGATTCGATGTCGCCCTGGGCATGCTGGATCAGGATCTCGTAGGGCGCGCCGCTCCAGTCGAACTTCGCGTTGCGCTCAAGCTTGTTGTAGCTGGTCAGCGAGACGAGCTGCATATCGCCGCCGATGTCCCAATCGATCCGCACCTTGCCGGCGTAGAAGTCGTTGTTCTCGCGCAGCGGGCCGCCGATGCCGATCCCGACCCCGATGTCGGCCGAGCGCACCGACAGCGGCGCCCAGTCGGCCTGGTCGGCCTTGGTCGGAGCGTTGGCGGCGATATAGGCGGCCAGGCCCGGGGCGTTGAACGGGCTGCCGGTGGTGGCGGGGGTGAAGCCGATGCCCTGCGCCGCGACGGTGTCGGACTTGTTGCGCCAGGCGGTCAGCGAGACGTCGATGGACAGCGTGTCGGCGGGTTGCAGCGCCAGCGAGGCGCGAGCGCCGTAGCGGTGCACCTCGCCCTGGCGCTCGCCGCGGGAGTTGCTGATCTGCCAACCCTCGTCGCTGTCCTCGGTGCGGAACGCCAGGCGGCCCTGGACGCGGTCGGCGATCGGGCCGCTGACATAGCCCTCGAAGTTACGGGTCTTGTAGTTGCCGATCTCGCCGGTGATCGCCGCCTGAAAGTCCTCGGTCGGCTTGCGGGTGACGAAGTCGATCAGGCCGGCGGTGGTGTTGCGGCCATAGAGCGTGCCCTGCGGGCCCTTCAGCACTTCCACCCGTTCCAGGTCGTAGATCGGCCCGGTGTTCATCATCGGATAGGCGTAGGCGACCTCGTCGGTATAGGTGCCGACGGTCGAGGTGGCCGACATGTTGATCGTGTTGAAGCCGATTCCGCGCAGGGTGTAGGTCGGCACCCCCTGATAGCTCTGCGACACGCTGAAGCTGGGCGCGAAGGTGCTCAGATCCTTCACGTTGGTGACGTGCAGCTTCTCCAGGGTCTCGCCGGTGACGGCCTGGATGCCCATGCCGACGGCGTTGGCGGTCTCTTCCCGGCGCTGGGCGGTGACGACGACCGCCTCGATCTCGGTGGCGCTCTGGCCCGCCCCCTGGCCCGATGATTGAGCCGCGGCAGGCGCGGCCGAAAACAGTGCGGCCGTACTGACGCCCAGCGCCAGCAGTCCGCGCAGGCTGAATTGTCCTGGCATGATCTTCCTCCTCCGGCGCCGCGCCTCTGTCGTGCGCGTGCGGCCTATCCAGGACGAAGGGTGCGCAGTTCTCGAGGCCGCGCCTAGCTGACGGAAGTGATAGGGCGGCCCCCCACATGGTAATGAAACTGTCATCGAACTGTCGCAGGCGGACAGCATAAGGCGGGCAACTTCCGGCCCGGGCGGGCAGAGGGGCGATCAGCCTCTCGATGGCCTGGCTCGCGCAACGGCATGGACCTTCGATGCTCACCTGGATCGCCCTGACCGCGCTGCTGCTGTTCTCGCTGGCCACCTACATGGCCGGCCGCCGCCGCGCGGTCGCCGCCACCGCCGGCAAGCCGGCTCAGCTGCATTCGCTGCCCGGCTACTACGGCAGCTACGCCGCCCTCTGGGCGGGCGTGCCCGCCGCGCTGCTGATCCTGCTGTTCGCGATGTTCGGCGGGCGGCTGGAGGAGGGGCTGCTGCGCCTCGATCCGCCGGCCGCGGTGCAGGAACTGACGGCCCCGCAGCAGGACGTCTTCTTCGACGACGCGCGCGCCATCGCCCATGGCGGAACGCCCAGCGAGACCATCTACGACGGGGCGCTGAAGACCGCGCTTGAGGACAAGGCCGCCAAGTCGCAGCAGATCGCCGGCCTGATCCAGTACGGCTCCATCGGCCTGGGCGCGATCCTGGCGCTGGCCGGGGTGTTCATCGCCTATCCGCGCATTTCCCCGCAGTTCCGCGCCCGCAACAAGGTCGAGGGCTGGGTCGCGGGCCTGTTCATCGTCTGCTCGGTCACCGCCATCCTGACCACCGCCGGGATCATCGCCTCGCTGGTCTGGGAAAGCTGGCGCTTCTTCCAGGCCGTGCCGGTGCACGAGTTCCTGTTCGGCACCGAGTGGAACCCGCAGATCGCCATGCGCGCCGACCAGTTCGCCGGGGCCGGCGCTTTTGGAGCCGTGCCGCTGTTCGTCGGCACCTTCCTGATCATGCTGATCGCCATGCTGGTCGCCGCCCCCATCGGCCTGTTCTCGGCGATCTACCTGTCGGAGTACGCCAGCTCCTGGACACGCTCGGTGGTCAAGCCGCTGCTGGAGATCCTCGCCGGCGTGCCGACCGTGGTCTACGGCTTCTTCGCCGCCCTGACCGTCGGGCCGCTGTTCCGCTCGTTCTTCAACTGGATCGGCGCCCAGCTGGCCGGCGGCAGCTTCGATGGCCTCGCCCAATACCTGATGCAGGTGCAGAACCAGATGGCCCTGGTCGCCGGGGCGGTGATGGGGATCATGCTGATCCCCTTCGTCTCCTCGCTCAGCGACGACATCATCAACGCCGTGCCGCAGTCGCTGCGCGACGGCAGCCTGGCCATGGGCGCGACGCGCTCCGAAACGGTTAAGAAGGTTGTGCTGCCGGCGGCCTTGCCGGGGATCATGGCCGCCCTGCTGCTGGCCGTGTCCCGCGCCGTCGGCGAGACCATGATCGTCACCATGGCCGCCGGCCTGCAGGCCCGCATGACCCTCAATCCGCTGGACACCGTCACCACCGTGACCGTCCAGATCGTGACCCTCCTCACCGGCGACCAGGAGTTCGACAGCCCCAAGACCCTGTCGGCCTTCGGCCTTGGCCTCACCCTCTTCGCGGTGACGCTGATGCTGAACATCGTCGCCCTGCGCATCGTGCAGAAATACCGGGAACAGTATGACTGACGCCGCCCTGACGCCCCCCGCGACCAGCCTGCGCCAGACCGTCGAGGCGCGGCTGAAGAAGCGCCACGCCCAGGAAATGCGCTTCCGCCTCTATGGCCGCCTGGCCATCGTGGTCGCGCTGTCGTTCCTGGCGATCCTGCTCGGCCGGATCGTGACCCAGGGCTATTCGACCTTCGTCGACTACCAGATCACCGTCCCGGTGCACCTGGACGCCAGCAAGATCGACAAGGCCGATCCGACCGGCGCCAACTACGACATGCTGGTCGCCAACTCGGTGCTGGCCAAGCTGGGCGAGACCGACGACGAGTTCGGGAACACGTCGGGCAAGGTCATGGAGATCATGTCCAACGACCTCGGCTTCCAGCTGTTGAAGATGGTGCGCGAGGACCCCAGCCTGATCGGCAAGACGGTCACCGTCACCGGTCCGGTGAAGTCCGACGCCGCCCTCTACTTCAAGGGCCAGATCAAGCGCGCCACGCCCGAGGACGAGCGCAAGCTGGACGACCAGCAGCTGGACTGGATGGACAAGCTGAAGGCCTCCGGCGCGGTCAGCTCCGGCTTCAATATCGGCTTCCTGACCCGCTCGGACTCCACCGAACCGGAGCAGGCCGGCGTGCTGGGCGCCATCGTCGGCTCGCTGATGATGCTGCTGGTCACCGCCACCCTGGCGATCCCGATCGGGGTGCTGGCGGCGACCTATCTCGAAGAGTTCGCGCCGAAGAACCGCTGGACCGACCTGATCGAGGTCAACATCAACAACCTGGCCGCCGTGCCGTCGATCGTCTACGGCCTGCTCGGCCTGGCGGTGTTCATCAACTGGCTGTCGGTGCCGCGCTCTTCGCCGCTGGTCGGCGGCCTGGTGCTGGCGCTGATGTCGCTGCCGACCGTGATCATCGCCACCCGCTCGGCCCTGAAGGCGGTGCCGCCCTCGATCCGCGAGGCCGCGCTCGGGGTCGGCGCCTCGCGCACCCAGACGGTGTTCCACCACGTGCTGCCGCTGGCCATGCCCGGCGTGATGACCGGCTCGATCCTCTCCCTGGCCCACGCCCTGGGCGAGACCGCCCCGCTGCTGATGATCGGCATGGTCTCGTTCGTGCCCGGCGTGCCGGAAGGTTTCACCGGCGCGGCCACCGTCCTGCCCGTTCAGGTGTTCATCTGGGAGAACGCGTCCGAGCGCGGCTTCCATGAACGCACCGCCGCCGCCATCCTCGTGCTGCTGGTCTTCATGATCGTCATGAACCTGGCCGCCATCCTCGTGCGACGCCGCTTCGAGCGGCGGTGGTGAGACGATGCGCCTGAGTTTCCCGAGGTTTCCCATGCCCAGCCAGCGAGATGACGCCATGGCTCACGACACCGCCGCCGCCCCTATCCACATCGCCGTCGACCGCGGTCACGCGGCCCTGCCCAGCGCGCCGGTCAAGATCCGCGCCCGCGACGTCAGCGTCTTCTACGGCGAGAAGCAGGCGTTGTTCGACGTCTCCCTCGACGTGCCGGAGAACTCGGTCACCGCGCTGATCGGCCCGTCGGGCTGCGGCAAGTCGACCTTCCTGCGCTCGATCAACCGGATGAACGACACCATCCCGGGCGCCAAGGTCACCGGCCGCATCGAGCTGGACGGCGAGGACGTCAACGACCGCTCCATCGACCCGGTGGTGCTGCGCGCCCGCGTCGGCATGGTGTTCCAGAAGCCGAACCCGTTCCCCAAGACGATCTTCGAGAACGTCGCCTACGGCCCGCGCATCCACGGCATCGCCACCGGCAAGGCCGAGCTGGAAGCCATCGTCGAATCCTCGCTGAAGCGCGCGGGCCTCTGGGCCGAGGTCGCCGACCGCCTGCACCAGCCGGGCACCGGTCTGTCCGGCGGCCAGCAGCAGCGCCTGGTCATCGCGAGAGCCATCGCCGTGTCGCCGGAAGTCATCCTGATGGACGAGCCGTGCTCGGCCCTCGACCCGATCGCCACCGCGCGGATCGAGGAACTGATCGACGAGTTGCGCAACCAGTACTGCATCGTCATCGTCACCCACTCGATGGCCCAGGCCGCGCGGGTGTCGCAGAAGACCGCCTTCTTCCATCTGGGCAAGCTGGTGGAGGCCGGGCCCACCGGCGAGATCTTCACCAACCCGCGCGACAGCCGCACCCAGGACTACATCACCGGCCGCTTCGGCTAGGGGCAGGGACATGAACGAGCACATCGTCAAATCCTACGAAGACGAACTGAACACCCTGACCGCCGACTGCGCGCGGATGGGCGGGCTGACCGAGGCCCAGGTCGGCGACGCCCTCGACGCCGTGGTCAAGCGCGACCAGGCGCTGGCCGAGTCGGTGGTCGGCCGCGACGAGCGGCTGGACGTCCTGGAGGCCGACATCGAGCGCAAGGCGATCCGCCTGATCGCGCTGCGCCAGCCGATGGCCAACGACCTGCGCAAGACCGTGGCGGCGATGAAGATCGCCTCGAACCTCGAACGCTGCGGGGATCTCGCCAAGAACATCGCCAAGCGCACCATGATCCTCAACGAGGCCGAGCCGATCAGTCCGCTGACCCGCTCGATCGAGCGCATGGGCCGCCTGGTGCTGGGCCGTCTGAAGGACGTGCTGGACGCCTACACCGGCTCCGACCTCGACCGCGCCCTGGCGGTCTGGTCGCGTGACGACGAGGTCGACGAGCACTACAACAGCCTGTTCCGCGAGCTGCTGACCTACATGATGGGCGACCCGCGCACGATCACCGCCTGCGCCCACCTGCTGTTCGTGGCCAAGAACCTCGAGCGCATCGGCGACCACGCCACCAACATCGCCGAGATCATCCACTACGAAATCACCGGCGAGGAGATGATCTCCGCCGACCGGCCCAAGACCGACGCGCTGAGCGTCTAGGAGTCCGCTGACTTGACGCCCTTTATTCTGGTGGTCGAGGACGAAGACGCCCTCTCGACCCTGCTGCAGTACAACCTCGACAAGGAAGGCTACGACGTGGTCGTGGCCGCCGACGGCGAGGAGGCTCTGACCCTGGTCTCCGAGCGGCTGCCCGACATCATCATCCTCGACTGGATGCTGCCGAAGATCTCCGGGATCGAGGTCTGCCGGCGCCTGCGCCAGCGCTCGGAAAGCCGCAACGTCCCGATCATCATGCTCACCGCCCGCGGCGAGGAGAGCGACCGGATCCGCGGCCTCGACACCGGCGCTGACGACTACATCGTCAAGCCGTTCGCGATGAGCGAGCTGTCGGCCCGCATCCGTGCGGTGCTGCGCCGCATCCGGCCGGGCCTGGCCGAGGATCGGGTCCACATCGGCGACCTGACCATCGACCGCGTCGCCCACCGGGTGAAGCGGGCCGGCAAGGAGATCCACCTCGGTCCCACCGAGTTCCGCCTGCTCGACTACCTGATGCAGCACCCGGGCCGGGTGTTCAGCCGCGAGCAACTACTCGACGCGGTCTGGGGCTCGGACGTCTATGTCGAGGCGCGCACCGTCGACGTCCATGTCGGGCGCCTGCGCAAGGCGCTGAACAAGGAAGAGGCGATGGTAGATCCGATCCGCACCGTGCGCTCGGCCGGCTACTCGCTGGACATGGACGCCTGATGCAGTTGCTCCCCCGTTTGGGGGAGCTGTCAGCGTAGCTGACTGAGGGGGCTTGCAGCGCTCGCCCCCTCAGAAGGGGAGGGGGGCAGCGCCCGCCTACGCCTCCTCGCGCTTGTAGATCGACCGCTTCGGCCGCTCCATCACCCGGCGCAGCATCGGCTCGAACGCCTCCAGCGGCATCGACTGGTAGGCCGGGTCGAAGCTGTTCTGGTCGTACAGGTGGCAGAACTGGGCCGTGTATTCGAAGTCCGGATGGCCGCGGAACTGCTCGCGCATGTCGCGGTCCAGGCCGAGGTAGTGGAAGAAGTAGTAGCCCTGGAAGATGCCGTGCTTGTCGAGCATCCAGTGGTGCCGCTCCGACACGTAGGGCTTCATGATCACCGCGCCGATTTCGGCGTGGTTGGCCGGGCCGAGGATGTCGCCGATGTCGTGCATCAGCGCACAGACCACGTACTCCTCGTCGCGGCCGTCCTTGAACGCCCGGGTGGCGGTCTGCAGCGAGTGCTCCAGCCGGTCGACCGGATAGCCGCCGTCGTCGCCCTGCAGCATCTTCAGGTGGCCGATCAGCCGGTCGGGCAGGGCGCGGTTGAACGGGCCGGCGGCCTTCATGATGGCGCTCCAGTCGTCCTGGACGCCCTCGGTCATGGCCGTGAACTTGGCCTTCGCCTGGATCTCGCCGTCGGCCATGGCCGCCTCCCTAAGGTTTGTTTCGCTCATCGTGCGGCGAGGGCGGCGAGGCGTCAAAACAAAAGGACCCGCCGGCGCGGGGCGGGCGGGTCCTGATGCGGTCGGATGGTCGCGAGCCTAGGCGATGGCCAGGGCGCCCTTGCGACGCTGGGTGCGGATCGCGACCCCGGCGCCGGTGAAGCCGATGATCATCATCGCCCAGGTGGCCGGTTCGGGAACCGCCGAGCCGAAGGTCAGGGTGCCGCTGTAGGAGCCGTTGCCGCCGCTCTGGCCGGAGACTTCCAGCTTCTGCGCGCCGGCGGCGATCGGCAGGTTGAACAGCGAGCGGAACTCGACATCGCCGCTCGACATCAGGGCCAGCTCGACGCCGTTCAGCTTCACCGAGGTGAAGTTGATGTTGGTCGAGGGGGCGCCCAGGGTCAGGATCGAGCTGATGGTCGCGCCGCCGGCGCCGTTGACCGGGAAGACGAAGTCGAAGACGTGCGAGAAGCCGCCGCCGGCGACGGCGGTGTCGCCGAACACGCCGGTGATCGAGCCGTCGGCGGCCGGGGCGGTCAGCTTGATGTATTGCGCGGCGTTGGCGGCCGGAGCGGCGGCCAACATCGAGGCGGCGAGCGCGGCCCCGACAAACAGCTTCTTCATAGGGTACTCCAGGCTACTGGTGCGCCGAACTCGGGCGCAATCTTGAATTGTTTCACGAGCAACGACGCTATTGGGGCGTGCACATAGCCGCCTGCGACCATTCGGCGCAACAGGGTTAGCAAGAATTTACTATGAAGAATTGTAACGCCCGAACCACGGCGCGTAGAACCCGCGGATAGCGGGCAAGAACCTGCGCCCGCCGCGCGCATGGCGCCGCCATCCCGAGAATCGTCCACCGCCCGCCGCCGCCGCTTGAGCCGCAGGCCTGGAATCGCTAGATGGAGGTCCTTGGTGCGCCCGCTCTCTCGACGGCGCGCCCGGTGCGGGCGTAGCTCAGGGGTAGAGCGTCAGCTTCCCAAGCTGAATGTCGTGGGTTCGAATCCCATCGCCCGCTCCAATGTTTCAATGACTTGGCCGGCCACCAGGCGCTCCATTTTGGAGCGTTTGGGAGTCCGTTTTGCAAAATGGTTCGCGGGGCGTTCTGGGCGCGCGCGGCGGGGAGCGTGCAGTTCCGAGCGTACGGGCATGTAGGGCTTGTGGGAGCTACGTGTCTGCGTTTTGATCCCGGGGATCCGGTCTGGCTCCTAACCGACCTTCGCAGGGTCTGCTTCGCCAAGAGCGCTGGAACCTAAGTCCGTGCGTCCGCATGGGGCTCGTAGCCGACATTCGGAGAGTCTACTTCGCGGCTGGCGCTGGAACCTATATCCAGTACGACTTCCTCTCGAATCTTCACTGACGTTGGAACAGTCAGGATTCGGACGTCCACGCTGACGGCCAGGATGACGACAGGGGTAGAATGGACGCTGAAGCCGGGTGACGGGCAGGCCGGGGCGCAGCACCAGGGTGGGCTGCACATCGAGTTGACGGCGCACCAGTTGTTGGCCGGTCTGGTTCACGGTGTTCTGCACGCTGCAGGAAGTCAGCTGTCTCGGCGCCGTCAGTGTGGTGGTGGACGAGGCTCAGGACGACCTCGGTCTTGGCGTCAGTCTTCAGCCCCTTCAGCGGCAAGAAGCGGGCCTCGTCGTCGCGTTGGCGCGGAACCGGCATATGCACGAAGTTGAGCGGACGTTTGAGGCCGGCCACTACCGCGTTGACCACGGTGACAATGTTCAGCGTGTCTTTCGGCTCCATGGCTTTTTCGTCTCACCCGGCCGCGCGCGGCGGCTGCGGCGCGGGGAAGCGATAGTGGTTGCAATGAACGTTCACTCACTGCCCGACCGGCGCGTCGCCTCACTGAAACTGAAGGCCCACTGAATTTATCTAAGATTGACTGCACTAGGCTTTCTGTGGGCGATCGGCTAGGGCGCATTCCGCAACGGAAGGCGAACAGGGAGGAGCACCATGATCAAAACCCGCATCACCGAGATGTTCGGTGTCGAGACGCCGCTCGTCATGGGAGGCATGACCGGGGTCGGCTATGCGCCACTGGTGGCCGCCGTAGCCAACGCCGGCGCGCTTGGCTTCATCACCGCGCACCATTCGCCGACTGCCGACGCGCTGTGGGACGAGATCAAGCGCTGCAAGGAACTGACCGACAAGCCGTTCGGGATCAATCTGACCTTGCTGCCGTCGCTCAACCCGATCCCCTACGACGAGTACCGCCTGGCGATCATCGAGTCCGGCATCAAGATCGTCGAGACCGCCGGCCGAAATCCGACCGACCACCTGCCGGCCTTCAAGGAGGCGGGGGTTAAGGTGATCCACAAGTGCACCTCGGTGCGCCACGCCCTCACCGCCGCCAAACACGGCGTGGACGTCATCTCGATCGACGGCTTCGAGTGCGCCGGCCACCCCGGCGAGGACGACGTCGGCCTGGTGGTGCTGCTGCCGGCGACGGTCGACGCGGTCGATATCCCGGTCATCGCCTCGGGCGGCATGGCCGACGGCCGCAGCCTGGCCGCGGCCCTGGCCTTGGGCGCCGAAGGCGTCAACATGGGCACGCGTTTCATGGCCACGCAGGAATGCGCCATCCATGAGAATGTGAAGAAGAAGATCGTCGAGAATACTGAGCGCGACACGCTGCTGACCAATCGCACGCTGCGCAACACCAGCCGGGTGGCGCGCAACGCGGTGTCCGAGGAGGTCGTGCGCATCCAGCAAGACCCGACCAAGACGATCGAGGACGTCCGCCACCTGGTAGCCGGGGTCCGCGGCCGGACCAATGTCATGGGCAAGGGCGACACCGACGACGGCATCTGGACCGTCGGCCAGAGCCAGGGCCTGATCCACGACATCCCGACCTGCGCGGAGGTGGTGAGCAACATCATGCGCCAGGCCGAGAACGTCCTCGATCGCGGCGTGCGCCGCATCCGGCACGACGCATAACTCAACACTCACTCATGGCCTGCGCCTGGAGACGACGGCGCGCCGCGGGAGACGACATGTCCAAAGTCATTGAGGTGTCCGACAAAGGGCACGTGCGGACGATCCGGCTGAACCGGCCGGAAAAGAAGAACGCCCTCAGCGAGGAGCTGGCCTGGGGCGTCGTCGCGGCCGTCGATGCGGCGGCGATCGACGACAACGTCTGGGTGGTGGCGATCACCGGTTCTGGCGACGCTTTCAGCGCAGGCCTCGATCTCTCGGGTTCCGAGCCCTACTCGCCCTATCCGGCGATGACCACTCAACTGGACGACATAAGTTGGGTCGGCCAGTTCGTGCTCGCGATCCGCAAGCGCTGCGACAAGCCGGTGGTCGGCGGGATCAACGGGGTGGCGGTCGGCGCCGGACTCGGCCTGGCTATGGCCACGGACGTCCGCATCGTCGCCTCGAGCGCCCGTCTGATGGCGGGCTACACCCGAATCGGAGGCTCGCCGGATGCGGGTCTCACCATCACCTTGCCGCAGGCCATGGGCTACGAGAAGGCGATGCGGTTCATGATGGAGAACCGCACCCTCGTCGGGCAAGAAGCGGTCGACTGGGGTATGGCCGGCGAGGTCGTAGACGACAGCGCCTTCACAGAACGCCTGGCGGCCTACTGCGATCAACTCTGCGAGTGGTCGCCTATCACCCTGCGCCTGCTGAAGCGAGGCATCGCCAAGTCCTACGAGAACTCGGACATGGAGCAGCAGCTTCGCTACGAGCTCTCAAACATCTCCAGGGCCTTCGATAGCAAGGACGGACAGGAAGCCCGCCGCGCCTTCCTGGAGAAGCGCAAGCCGGTGTTCACCGGCGCCTGACCTGGCGCCGATGGACGAGACCGCGTCGACGGCCTCGTCCACGAGGTTCAATGCGACGTCCGCTCTTCGGGCAGCGCTGGAACCTATACCCAGTGCGTCCGCATCGGGCGCCAAGCGGCCATTTCTGAAGTACGTTTCTAGGCGATAACCGCGGCCGAGGAGTGTCGTCGGCGCAGGGATGTCCTAGGGCGCATTTTTCAGTGAGCGGCCGGGTGTCGCGCTCGCTAGGGGCGATGGTTCTGGAAAAATAACATATAAATCAATTTCTTGGTGCCTATTTTCGAAAGCGGGGCGAGGTTGCCGAATGCGCTTGTCGAATGGCATTCGAAAATTCTCCATCGCTTCTACAGAGCTGCGCGCGCTGGGCGACGCAGGCTGATCGAGCCCGGCGAAGACCGGCGATGGAGGGGGCGATGTCGAAGTCCACGTACCTGATGGGCGCGGCCGTGGCGTTAGTTATTGCGCGCCGGCCTGGGCGCAATCACCCCCTGAGGGGACGTTCATTGAGGAATTGATCGTCACGGCGCAGAAGCGCGAGGAGTCCATGCAGGACGTCCCGATCGCGGTCTCCGCCTTCGGTGAGAAGGCGCTGAAGGCGCAGGGGCTCGATGGCCCTAAGGACCTCGTACTGTCCGTTCCAAACGTTTCGTTCCAGCGGCGCGCAACCGACGCCAACTTCCAGATCCGCGGCATCGGAACCCAAGCAGCCACCCTAGGCGGTGAGAATGGGGTCGGCATCCACGTCAACAACGCGCCACTTACAACCAGCTTAATTGCCGAGGCCGAGTTCTACGATATGGAACGGGTCGAGGTTCTTCGGGGGCCGCAAGGGACCCTTTATGGACGGAACGCGACGGGCGGCGTCGTCAACCTGATCACCAACAAGCCCTCTGACCAAAGGTCCGGTTCGGTCACGGCCGAGTTTGGGAACTACGATACCCGAAAGCTCACCGGATACGTGAACCTGCCCCTGGGCGACATGGTCGACCTCAGGGTCGCCGGGTTCGGGCTGCAGCGTGAAGGCTACAGCCTGAACACCCTAAATGGGGCGCGCGTCGATAGCCGCAAGATCTGGGCGGGTCGCGTCACCGGGGCGTTCCGCCCGACCGAAAATTTCGTCGCGACACTGATGTGGGACGGATTCTCCGAGGACGATACACGCGGCGCCAGGAAGAACCTCTGCGTTAAAGATGTCGGCCGGACGGAAGTCCTGGGCGTGCCCACGGGAGATGCGCAGGCGGTTTTAACCCAGGGCTGTCTGCCGTCGAGCGTCTATGCTGACAACGTCTATGGCTCGACCAACTCGCTCGCGACTTTCTCGGGGATCGTGGGGCGATTAGGGGGCTTGCAGCCTGTTGACTCCTTCGCCGGTAAGCAGGTTTCGCGGAACCTTCGGGAGACCGAGTTGGTCGGGAGGCCTATCTATCGCCCCCGGGTGGATCTCTATCAGCTCAATCTGGAGTGGAGTCCGACCGACGCACTGAAGGCCACGTCTCTCACGAGCTACAACGAGAACGAGCTCTATACACGGGAGGATTACACCGGCGGCTACCCGTCCGTCGCGTTCCCCAACTCGCCTCTGGCGCCGACGGGAACTCTTACCGATACGCAGTTTGGGACCACTGACCGATTGCAGGCGATCTATGGGGCCACTGGCCACTCCACCCAGTGGACTCAGGAACTGCGGCTGCAGTCGAATTTCGAAGGGCCGATCAACTTCAACGTTGGCGGCATCTACGTGCGATACCAGGCGGACTATAAGAGCTATGTGGCCTCGAATGTGGCCAACGCCTTGACGCCTGTCCTGGTGCCGGACGCCTATGTTGATACGCTGCCGGAGCCCGACTACACGGGCCACAACTACTTTTTCAGCCAGGAGGCCTATCGGCTGACCTCGAAGGCCGCGTTCGGCGAGGTCTACTGGACGCCCACTGAAAGCCTGCGTTTTACCCTTGGCCTTCGCTATACGGATGATCAGAAGAAGTCCGTGGGCTCCGGATCCACCCTGTTCGAGCCGGGGCGGGGGCCAATCTTCGACCCTGAGCAGCGAGTCGGATTCAAGGAGACCACGGGGCGCCTGAACGTTGACTGGAGCCCCACACTGAGCTTCACGGACAGCACGCTCGTCTATGCGTCATTGGCGAGGGGCTACAAGGCTGGCGGGTTCAACCCCCCGGGGGTCGTCAGCCTGGGCCTAAACCCGTCCTACGACCCGGAATTCGTCAACGCCATCGAGGTGGGCACCAAGAACACGCTGCTCGATGGGCGGTTGCTGCTGAATATCACTGCCTTCCACTACAAGTATGAGGGCTACCAGATGGCGCGGCCCGTGAACCGCAGCTTGTTCAACGAGAACGTAGACGCCACGATCAAGGGCCTTGAGGTCGAGACCATCTTCGAACCCGTGAAGGGCCTGAGATTCAACGCGAATCTCGGCCTCCTCGATAGCAAAATTGAGAAAGGCGAGGTGGTCGACACGTTCAATCGTACCCGCGACGACCCCCGCTATGTCTATATCAGTTCGCTCTCAGGCGGCTGCATCCTCAATGCCCAGGGCCTAGCGAACCTGCTGGCGACGCCGTCGGGACCCGGCGTCGTGGAAGCTACGGCGTGCACCGGGCCTGCCGACATGGCGAATGTGCTTTCCGCGGTGGGGGCTTCGCCTGAAGCGGCTGCATCCCTTGCGGCTGGCGTCTACACCTATGGTCCGGGGGTTTCCCTGTTCTCGAATGGAGCAGGTGAAGGGTTGATCCAGAGCCTTCCGGGCAACCAATTGCCTAACGCCCCGAAGATGACGGCTTCGCTTGGTGCGCAATACCGCTGGCAGGTCAGTGATGATTGGGAAGCGACCGTCCGCGGGGACTTCTATTGGCAGGACGAGAGCTACGCCCGGTACAACAACGCCTGGTTCGATCGGATCCATGCCTGGAGCAACGTCAACGCGATGATTTCGGTAGAGAACGTCGAAGCCCAGGTCACAATCCAGCTCTATGTGAAGAACGCCCTCAATGAGGATACCATCGTAGGTGTGGAAATCGCCGATGAGAACCTGGGGGCGATCCGGCAGCCGGCCCTCCTGGATCCCCGAACCTACGGCATCTCGATAACCAAGAGCTTTTAGTGCGTGCTTGCACCGCGTCTCGAGGTGTGGGCCTTGAGACGCGGTGTTGGTCCGGCGCCTTTCGCGCACACGGGCCATGACGTCTCCGGTTGACGGCCGCGCTGAATGTCCTCGCTGTCTCCCTCAGGCCACCTAGCCCCGGGCCATCCCCGGGGCGTTTTTCGGCTGCAACAGGGCGTCGCTAGCTCCGACCCCAGCAAGACTCCATGTCGAATTTGGCGACCTCTAGCAGGTGCGACTATCCCGCCGGCCGCCCGTCTAGGCGTGTATAGCAGGGAGTTCCGGCGGCGCGAGGTCGCTCCACCTTCAGCCCTCGGCGACTGATGACGACGCCAGAGCGCGGGACTGTTTCCGCAGGCGCCAAGGGCAGGGCCGCCGGGCCAGGCGGGTTAGCGCCGGACGGCCAGGCAGCACAGTGACCGGGGTTCCAACCTTAGCGAACGTCCGCCGGGCGTTCGGTGACAACACCCACGGCGAGGGCCATGACGACCAGCTCGCCGTTCTGGTCGCGATACTCGGTAATACTCTCCGAGAACTTCAACCTGCCTCCCCGCTTGCTCTCGCGTTCCCATGAGTCGCCAGCTCTCGTGGTGACGGACAGCACGTCGCCGGGGCGCACGTGGCGATAGTATTCGTAGTGCTGTTCGGCGTGGAGACCCCCGCTATCGCTGCTACCGTCGCCCTTGGCCTCAGTGTCCTTGTGCGGTGGCGTACCGGTCGGATTCCGACCCGAACCGAACCAGGGGCGGCTAGGCTTGGGGCGTAGGAAATAGTCTGGATCGAACTGTGCGCTTGCCTCGACGAAGGTCGGCGGGGCGATGATTCCGCCAGCTTCCGTGCTCGCTGCCGATTGGGGGTCGCAATAGACCGGATTCTCGTCGCCGACTGAGCGGGCGAACATCAGGATGTGACTGAACTCTACAGGGAAGGTATTGGCGGCCATGGGTTCCTCTCGAGGATGCGCCGCCGGCGTCGGTGACGCACTCGACCCGCATCCTGGCTCAAGGACAACCGGCTCGATGCACGTTCGGCAAGGAGGTCGAGGTGGCGCAGCCGAGAGTGCAGGCTGGCAGCAGCCTTATCCCACTCGGAGCGGCTCGCGCGCTTGTTGCCGGGCTGCGTGACCTACTCGATGTCGCCACTCCTCGCGACCGGCGAAGAAGACGGACGCTGCATCCGCCGCCTGTGCTGACAGCGTCTTTTGCTGATCAGCTCAACTCCATGCGCCTCTGGGGTCTCGACGACTTTGGTCCGGGTCACGAGGTTTTTCCGGACGGTAAGTAATCCATCTGTTCGAACGATATTCGACGATCCTCACTGTTGCGGTTGATCGAAGGGACGTGGATGACGCCGCAGCAAATCAGCCGTGACGTGCGGTTCTTCGCGCGAGAGGGGCCCGTGCTTCTATCTGTTCGGAGCAGATCGATATGACGGGAGCGCGCGTACCGACTACGCCGTCGATGCTTGATGCCGACGTGCAGCGGCGGGCTGAAGTCCTGCGGCTTTTCCCAGTGTCGTGCCGCCTTCCTGAAACGCTGAGGGTATCAAGGCCGCGTTGGTCGAGCCGTCAGTGATCATTTGTTCCGTGGACGAGGGCCTTTGAACCCATGAACCAAGTACTCGCGTCTCAAACAGACGCTGCTGCGGAAGTGCAGCATTTCGACGTTCTGATCGTCGGCGCCGGCATCGCGGGGATTGGCTCCGCCTACCACATGAAGACGCAGGCTCCGGACAAGACGTTCGCGGTCCTCGAAGCGAGGGATGGGTTCGGCGGGACCTGGCGCACGCACCGCTACCCGGGCGTGCGATCCGACAGCGATCTGCATACATTCGGCTATCGGTTCAAGGCGTGGCGCGGTGCGCCGATCGCGACGGCGCCGGAGATCCTCACTTACATGGGTGAGGTGATTGCCGAGAATGATCTCGCCCAGTTCATTCGTTATGACACCAGGATTCAGTCGGCGCGGTGGTCGAGCGTCGAGCGTCGGTGGACGGTTGAGACAATCAACATGCTGACCGGTCAGCGCCACGCGTTGACGACCGGCTTCCTTTGGATGTGCCAAGGCTACTACAAGCACGATCAGGGCTACACGCCTTCCTGGTCCGGGATGAGCGAGTTCCAGGGGCAGATCGTCCATCCGCAGACTTGGCCTGAGGACCTCGACTACCGGGGTAAGCAAGTGGTTGTGATCGGCTCCGGTGCCACGGCAGCGACGTTGGTGCCGTCGCTCGCCGACAGGGTGGCGCACGTCACCATGTTGCAGCGCTCGCCGACCTATTTCACGCCGGGCGACAATCGAAACGAGCTCGCCGAGACCTTGCGCGAACTTGAGGTCGATCCTGCTTGGACGCACGAGATCGTTCGACGGAGCATCCTGAGCAACGACGCAAAGATGACCCGGCGCACGCTGGAAAATCCAAACAAGGCTCGCGAAGAGCTACTTGGAGTGGTGCGCAACATTCTGGGCGAGGAGTATGTCGCCCAGCACTTCACGCCCAGCTATGCGCCGTGGCGCCAACGCGTCTGCTTTGTACCCAATGGCGATTTCTTCGAAGCAATCAAGGCGGGTAAGGCCGCAGTCGTCACAGATGAGATCGAGAGCTTCACGAAGACCGGTATCCGCTTGAAATCCGGTGAGACGCTGGAGGCCGACATCGTCATAACCGCGACCGGCTTTGACCTTAGCGTCATGGGTGACATCGAGTTCTCGGTCGACAACGAGCCTCTCGATTTCGCCGACACGGTCACCTACCGCGGTATGATGTTCACCGGCGTTCCGAACCTTGTTTGGGTGTTCGGATACTTTAGGGCGAGTTGGACGCTGCGGGCGGACCTCGTTGGCGACTTCGTGCCCCGCCTGCTCCGACACATGGACGCCAAGGGCATGGACCAGGTTGAACCGGTTCTCCGGCCAGAGGACGCCGACATGGCGCTTGAGCCGTGGATGGATCCAGAAAACTTCAACCCCGGGTACCTCACGCGCAGCATGCATCTGATGCCGAAGAGCGGGGCTAAACCGGAATGGCGTCACACGCAGGACTACTGGTCCGAAAAGGACGTGTTCCCCGCAATTGATCTAGATGGGCCCGAGTTCCTCTATCGATAACCACATTGACGAGGCCGGCAGCTATGGGCGTCGCGCTCGCAGTAGGTAGGAAGCTACGAACGTCTCCGCGAAAGTCCACGTCGCGGGTGCAGCCGCTAGGTAGGGAGGCTGGCGAGTTGGCGGCGCGCTCTACGGCATTGAGGACCGTCCGATAAGGGAAGCGATCCCCCCGGAATTTCTACGCGCAACGGCGCTGTTCTTGCTGGGGTAGAGGACGCATACGGCATTGAGGACGGTTTCATCGAACCGCGGCGCTGCCGTTGGTCCCAGCGCGTAGTGCTTAGTGAAGAGATCTCTCGGTATCAGCGGACCGAGAAATCATACGTTGCGGCGGTCGTGCGATGGACCTTGCCGCTGCGAGCCCCCGAGGCGCTTCCTTGCTGCGGCACGAGCTGGCCTGAGCCGGCTTGCGCCAACTCGATTCAGGCGAAGGCGAGCAAAATCAAAGCTATGGAAGTATTTGGGGTTTTCGAACGCCATTCGAGGGCTGAGACCCATTCTCCAGGTAAGAGGATTGGACCGGAGGGAGGTTACTGGCATGGGGTTGTTAGACGGCAAGGTCGCCATCGTCACAGGCGCGGGCGGCGGGCTTGGTGAGGCCTACGCCAGGCTCTTCGCCCAGCAGGGTGCTCGGGTGGTTGTCAACGACCTGGGCGGCGCACGCGATGGATCGGGCTCCGACCGCTCGGCCGCGGAACGCGTTGCAGCGGCGATCCGGCAGGACGGCGGAGACGCGGTCGCCAATGGCGATGACGTTTCTACGGTGGAGGGAGGGGAGCGTATCCTCGCCGCGGCCCTCGACGCATTCGGCCAGATCGACATCCTTGTGTGCAACGCCGGCATCCTCCGCGACCGGACCTTTGCCAAAACCAGCGAGGCCGACTGGGACGCGGTTATCCGGGTGCATTTGAAGGGCGCCTATTGCTGCGCCCTGCCGGTGTGGAATTGGATGAAGGACAACGGGCGTCCAGGCGTGATCGTCATGACTTCCTCGACGTCCGGCCTCTACGGCAATTTCGGCCAAGCCAACTACGGGGCGGCGAAAGCGGGCATCTACGGCCTCGTTCGTGTGCTTTCGATCGAGGGCCAGAAGTACGGCATCCGCGTCATGGGCTTGGCGCCTGCGGCGCTCACCCGGATGACCGAGGACTTGCCTGGAATGGGTGAGGCGGCCGCTGACGAAATGAGCAGCCCCGAGAACATAGCCCCCAGTGTGCTCTTCATGGTCTCGGATCTCGCCGCCGGTTACAGCGGCAGGATCCTTGGCGTGTCCTGGGAAGGCGTCAGCGAGATTAAGATGATGGAGACAGTCGGGTTTCGACCCGGCCGACCCTACACGGCTCAGGATGTGGCTGACCACGCTTCCGAGGTGTTCTTCCCCGAACAGGCGCGGGCCTAGCTGGCCGTTGAGGCTCGGTGGATTGCGCCCAGCATTTGTGGAGACTCGCCGGTTTGCCTCCGAACCCGCCGGTGGGCGCACTCAGACATTTCGACCGACCCGTTCCAGGGTGACAGACGCGATCGTGAGCCTGGCAACTCATTGTTGCCAGGCTCCGAATGCTGAGAACGCGCCCGGGCAGGTTCAGCCGCGCCAGCGCAGGTGACGTCCTACCAGTAGCGCGAGGACGACCGTCGGCGCCGTGATGGCGGCGTTCACAAAGAAGGGGGCGTCCGGCATCCAGGCGAACAGCGCCAGCGCCAACTGGGGACCAACGAGACGCGACAACGAGTCTATCGCGTTCTTGAGACCGAGCGTCTGGCCTTGGCGATCGGGGCCAGCGGCGCGGGAGACCAGCGACGTAGCGTTCGGGTTAGCGAGTGCTGCCCCCGTGGACATCAAGGCCATGAGAATGACCATGACCGGCCAGTTGGGCGAGAACGGTTGGGCCAGGAGGCACACCATCATGACGGCGTTGCCGAACGCTAGCATGTTGGCCTCGCCGAAACGGCGCGACAGGGGCCCGGTTATCAAAAGCAGCGCCACCGTCGAGGCGACGGCCGAGGCTGTGAAGCAGTAGCCGATCGCAGCTGTCGACCAAGCATACCGGTCCACGGCCCAGAAGCCGAACATGGACTCGAAGCCGTTGAACGCCACGCCGACGATGAACGTGAGCAGTATCAACGGCCCGATCACGGGGTCTTGGAGGGAGGCACGCGCGGCGATCCAAGGGCTCTCATGTCCGGTCGGTCGGTCGGCATGGGCCCGGCTCTCACGCAGAAGGATCAGGATCAGCATGGCTGCGAGCGCCATGAGCCCGGCCGCTACGAGCAACGGAAGCCGAAAGCCCGCCGTACCGATCTCGGGGCGGGCCAGCAGGCCGCCGAGGCCGGGTCCGAACATGTAGCCGAAGTGGTAGGCTGCGCCGAGCAGCCCCAATCGACCTGTCCGTTGGGCCACAGGTGTCACATCGGCGATGTAGCCGCTGACCACCGCACTGTTGCCGCCGACGACGCCGCCTAGGAAGCGGATCAGGGTTGCGATGACGATGCTGGGTGCGAAGGCCACCGCGAGAACGCATGCGCAGTTGGCGGCCAAGGTGAAGACCAGCACCGGCTTGCGCCCAATCCGGTCTGAGAGTCGTCCCCAAACGAGTTCGCCGAAGAACGCGCCAACGGCCCAGGCCGAGAACAGCAAGCCAATTTGCCATGTCGGGGCATCGAACGAGCGTGCATAGAACGGCAAGAGCGGCACGATGACGCCAAAGCCCAATGTGTTGAGCATCATCACCAGCAGCAATGCCGGCAACGCCTTTCGTGAGGCGCGAAGAGCGAGCTCTTCAGGCGTCGTGAGCTGGGCGGGAACAGTGCCAGCAGGCGGAAAGCGAGGCTGTTGGGAACGCTTCGTTAGATCAGGCAAGGGGGCACGACCAGATTCTGCGGCGCGCCAGAGGGCTTCTCCAGCGCGCGCCATTAGCCGCCATCGCAGGATTGCGGCGGCGAAATCTGCGCTCCTAGCCGGGCGCGGGAGCGCTCGCTTCCACGTCAGTACTCACTGGACGCGGACGCTTCGACCGGCCGTCGTATCTGCGACGGCTAGCCTTTCGTGGTGTCACTCTGCTGCAGTCGTTTCCGGCGCGTAGCCGAGCATGGCCTTCGTCTCGAGATACTCGGCGAAGCCGTAGTCGCCCCACTCGCGCCCGTTGCCGCTCATCTTGTAGCCACCGAACGGAGCGGTGAAATCGTCGCCGCCGTTGATCGACACCTGCCCGGCCCGCAGTTGTGCCGCTACCTTCCGGACAACGGCCTGATCGGAACCCGAGACGTAGGCCGCCAGGCCATACTCGGTGTCGTTCCCGATCTTCACCGCCTCGTCGATGTTGTCGTAGCCAAGGATCGACAGGACCGGGCCGAAGATTTCTTCCCTTGCGATCGTCATGTCATTGGTCACGTTCGCGAACACGGTGGGTTTCACAAAGAAGCCTTTGTCGAGTCCGGCCGGCCGGCCGACGCCGCCGGTGACGAGCGTCGCGCCCTCGTCGATCCCGACCTGGATGAGGTGCTGGATTTTCTCCCACTGGCTCTTGTTGACCACCGGGCCCATGTCGGCATTGCCGTTCGGATCACCAACTGAGATCGCCTTGGCCGTCGCCTTGGCGATGACAATCGCCTCTTCCATCTTCGCTCTCGGCACCAGCATCCGTGTCGGCGCGTTGCAGGACTGGCCCGAGTTCGCCATCAGGTGCTGGACCCCACCACCGATGGCGGCCTGGAAGTCGGCGTCTTCCAATATGATGTTCGGGCTCTTGCCGCCCAGCTCCTGGGAAACACGCTTCACCGTCGGCGCGGCGGCCCTCGCCACCTCGACGCCGGCGCGCGTCGAGCCAGTGAACGACACCATGTCGATGCCCGGATGGCTGGAGAGCGCAGCGCCGACCTCGAGGCCCGTCCCGTTGATCATGTTGAAGACGCCCGCCGGAACACCGGCCGTATGCAGGACCTCAGCCCATATCTGGGCTGAGAACGGCGCCTCCTCGGAGGGCTTCAAGACCATGGTGCAGCCAGTCGCGAGCGCAGGGACCACCTTGCAGGCGATCTGGTTGATCGGCCAGTTCCACGGCGTGATGAGGCCGCAAACGCCGATCGGTTCCTTGACGATGCGGGTAGCGCCGCGATCCTCTTCGAACCGAAAGGTCTTCAGCACCTCGATGCCGGCGGACAGGTGGGCGACGCCGATCGCCGCCTGCGCCTCTTGAGCGAGGTTGGCCGGCGCGCCCATTTCCTCGGTGATCGCATTGGCGATGTCGACGTAGCGCTTCTGGTACTCAGTCAGGATACGCTGCAGCAGGTCGATCCGTTCGTTGCGGCTCGTCTGCGAGTAGCTGGCAAAGGCCGCCTTCGCGGCCGCGACCGCCTTGTCCACGTCGCCAGCAGCGCCGGCGGAGATGCGGCCAGCCACCGCCTCCGTCGCCGGGTTGATGACTTCCAGCAGCTTAGGGGTCAGGGGATCGACCCATTGGCCGTCGATGTAGAATTTCACGTATTCGCGCACGGAGAGTTCCCTCTTCATCCACAATGTTCAATGGGTCAGTCGAAGACGATCACGGAGCGGGCTAGTTCGCCGCTCTTCATGTCGGCGAAGCCCTCATTGATCTGGTCGAGCCGGATGCGGCGCGAGATCAGCTGGTCGAGCTTCAGCTTGCCGGACATGTAAAACTCGACGAGCCGCGGCATGTCGACGGGGAAGCGATTGGATCCCAGCATCGAGCCCTGGATGCGCTTTTCGCTTAGGAAATCGACCCCCGGGAGGCTGATGTTCTGGCCGTAGGGGATCATTCCGATCACGTTGGCGACGCCCCCGCGCGCGAGCATCATGAAAGCTTGTTCGGCGGTCCTGGCCAGGCCGATCGCCTCGAAGCTGTGATGCACGCCGCCCTTCGTCAGTTCGAGGACGGCTTCGACCGCGTCGAACTGCGATGCGTCGACAAAGTCCGTCGCCCCGAACTCCTCGGCCAGCTTCCCCTTGGACGCGACCCTATCGACGGCGATAATCCGGCCTGCGCCGGCAATTGCAGCGCCATTGATCGCGGCCAGGCCCACGCCGCCGCAGCCAATGACGGCGACCGTCTCGCCTGCCCGCACGTTGGAGGTGTTCATCGTCGCCCCGACGCCGGTCATCACCGAACAGCCGATCAGGGCGGCGCGATCGAGCGGCATGTCCCGTCGAATGGCCACACAGGCATGTTCGTGAACCAGCATCTGCTCGGCGAACGAGGACAGGTTCAGATACTGGGGCAGGGCGGCGCCGTTCAGCGCGAGCCGGGGTTCCTCTGCGTCGCCACGCGAGGTTTCGGGCGACTCGCAGAGGGAAAGGCGACCGGTCAGGCAGTGCTCGCAGTGGCCGCAGAATGCAGACAGGCATGTGATCACGTGATCGCCAGGCTTGACGGTGCGCACCTCGGAGCCGACGGCCTCAACCACCCCGGCGCTTTCATGGCCCAGCACCGCAGGCAACGGGTGGGAGTACGAGCCTTCGATGAAGTGAAGGTCCGAATGGCAGAGGCCGGCCGCCTTGGTGGTGATCAGAACCTCGCGCGGCCCCGGCTTACTGATCTGGACGTTCTCAATCTGAAGCGGTTGGCCCACTTCCCGGAGCACGGCAGCCTTCATAGTTCCTCCCTTTCGACGCTCCTCGAGCGCGGTGTCTGGACAGCGAAACGACGCCGCCATCCGCGCAAAATGCGAAGCCGGAGCGCAGCGAAGGGAAGAGAGCGGGACTCGAACGACGTTCCACAAGCGGCTCGACAGGCGCCTGGCAGGTCCGGCCGGGTCAGCGCGGCGAGACGCTGGCGAGCGTCCCGCAAGAGGCACCGTCGGGGCGTTGGCGACATGCTTCATGCCGTCCGGGACGAGCCGGGGGCTGGACGATCCCGAGTTCAGATCAAATCTGTTTGGATCTGCCTTCCCAGTATGAAGCTCTCACCTTGTTTCGCTGGATCTTGCCGGCCTCGCTTCGCGGCAGGTCGGTCACGAAGTCCAGGCTCCGCGGCGTCTTGAAGCTAGGCAGGATGCGGCGCGCGTAGCCAAGGATATCGTCCGCCAGTTGTTCGGAGGGCGTGACGCCGCTCCTTAGTAAGATCACCGCCTTTACCTGCTCGCCCCACTCGTCGTGAGGCACGCCGATGGTCGCCGAGTCCGCGACCGCCGGGTGCTTTGCGAGTTCGTTGTCGATCTCCTGCGGATAGATGTTCACCCCGCCGGAGATGATGACCTCCGCCGATCGGCCGGTCAGGAAGAGGTAGTCCTCCTCGTCGAAGTACCCGATGTCGCCTTGGGTGAAGTAGCCGCCGACCCTGGAGGCGTCGGTCTTTTCCTGGTCTTTGTAATAGGTGAAGCCACCGTTTTCGGGCAGCTGATGGTAGATCGTGCCGGGCACGTTGCGCGGGCACTCCGCGCCGTATTCGTCGAGGGCCTTGGCGCTGAGCGGGGTGGCGCGCTTGCCGACCGATCCCGGTCTCGTCAGCCATTCCTGGCTGTCGATCGTGAAGTAGCCGCCTTCGGAACTTGCATAGTACTCGTGAATGATCGGGCCAAACCACTCGATCATCGCGATCTTCACTTCCGGCGGGCATGGCGCCGCTCCGTGGACGATATACGCGAGCGACGACACATCATACGTTGCACGCACAGCTTCCGGCAGTTCCAGCAGCCGCTGGAACATGATCGGAACCATGTGCATGTGGGTCACGTGGAAGCTCGCGATGGTCGCGAGCACCGTTTCGGAATCCCACTTGTCGAGAAACACTAGGGGACAGCCCACGGCCAGCGCTGCGCTCACATCGTAGTGGAGCGGCGCTGCGTGATAGGCTGGGCCGGCGCACATCTGGACGCTGGCTTCAGGGGAATAACCGAGCGGCGTAAACGCAGAGCGGGGGCTCCAGGAATCGTAGCCCTCGTGCAACACGCCCTTCGGGCGGCCTGTGGTGCCCGAGGTATAGAGCATGACACCGCCCACTACGGGCTCGTCGATGTCCTCAGAGTCGAACGCCGCGAGCGTCGTGCGGTAATCTTCGCAATCAGGATTCGGCTCACCGATCACCAGCTTTGCGGCCAAGCCATTGAGCATAGCAAGGGCGGACCGCACCGCCGGTGTCCTGGACTCAGCGATCACCGCCTTGGCGTCGCAGTCTTCGACGATGTAGGCGATCTCTTGTGCGGTAAGGTGCCAGTTGATCGGCGTGAGCCGTAATCCCGCACGCCGGGTCGCGGCGAGCGCCTCGATGAACTCACACCGGTTCGAACAGATGAGTGCGACGGCGTCTCCGGTGTTCAAGCCACGTTGCCGAAGCAGGCGGGCGAGTTGGTTGGCGCTGGCGTTTATTTGACGGAACGTATGGGCCTTGCCGTCGGGATCGTAGACCGCGACCGCGTCGGGTCTTTCGACCGCCCACGCCGCCAGCGTCATGCCGACCGCCGCGGCGGCGTCGTGCCGCTTGTCGATATCTGCTTGGTCTCGCCAACCCATCGCACCCAAAATCCTTGCTATCGGCCCGCCCTGTGTGGCCCGGCGAAAGGTCAGGCGTTCGAATCGCGTTCTACAAGCGGCCGGTGTTGCGGGCGTGCTGACGCATCGGAATGATCGATCTCTGTCGGGGTATTGCGAAACGCCGTTCGAGGACAAAGCCTAGACGCTCCAACACACCGAGCGTGCCGCCTGAAGGTCGTTCCGCCGCGCCACGCCAAGCGGGGACCCTATCGTGCACGCCAAGAAGGAGGAGTCAGGCTATGGCGCTTTCCGCTAGCAAGCTGAACGTGGGCGATGTCCATACCGCCCGTGTCGTCGAGGACCTGAAGCGCACCCAGATCGTCCAGTATGCGGGCGCGTCCGGCGACTACAATCCGCTACATACCGACGAGATATTCACCACCAAGGCGGCGGGTTATCCATCGGTATTCGCGCACGGCATGCTGACCATGGGCATGACCGGCAAGATGCTCACCGACTATGTGGGCGACGCGCGCCTGACCAAGTACGGCGTGCGCTTCACCAGCCAAGTTTGGCCCGGTGACACCCTCGACGCCACCGCGACCGTGAAGGCGATAAGCGAAAAGGACGGCGTCAGGCTGGTCGAGCTCGACGTCTCCACCTTCAACCAGGACGGCGTCGTAGTGTTGAGTGGATATGCTGAGGCGAGCCTGGATCCTTGAGGGCACCAGGCGTTCTCACGTTCTGTCCGGGATCGACGATCGGAGACGAACCCGATCGTCGGTAGCGCTTTAGAGCTCAGCTAGGGCTGACCCTTGCCGACCCATCCTGCGGGGGCGTTTGGTCAGAGCGCACGAAGGAGAGGGCGACGCACGACATGACGGCGCCGCCCACCGCGAGCCATGCGAGGTTTTGATAGACGCCGCCGCGCACGAGGTAGCCCGCGAGCGCCGGCGCCCCGGCGCCGATCAGCATCGACCACGATGTGGCGGCCGCAGCTAGGCCACCGCTGCGGTCGCGGGCGATTGCGAGGGCGGTCAGGAACGGCATAGTGAACATATAGCAGAACGCCTGCGCTCCTATGGCGACCATATAAACCGCCTGATCCCAGGCGACGCTCAGGAGCGTCGTCGCGCCCCCGAACAAGACCAGGCCCGTGAACGCCCAGAACTTTTCGCGACCAGGTCGCGCGAGCCAGACGGCGCACGCGCCGCCCACGATGCCCATCATCGCTGCGCCCGCAAGGAAGTCGCCGATAGTCGCCGTCTGCAGCCCCAGCCGCACGCCGATGCGTTCGGTGAAATAGTAGACGCCGCCGGACCCAATGCTGAGGCCGACAAACGACAGAACGACTGGCGAGCGCAGCATTGCCGTGAGAGGAAGGGCCTGGTGCACGCTCTCGCGAGCGTGGCGGTTGGGCAGGGCGAGCGTTAGCAGGCCAGCGACAAGGAAAATCGCCGCCTGAGCCATGAACAAGCCATATCGACCACTGGCCTGCGCCAGATGGGCGACCGGCGACGTTAGGCCAGCCACCAGGAGCGTGGTTCCGACCGTCACCATCGCGGCGGTCCGGTCGACACGCACAGCGGTCGCAAGCGCAGCGGAATAGCAGGCCAACAGCGCGCCGCACCCTATACCGACGATCGCTGCGGAGGCGGTGAGCGCGGCCTGGGACACAGCGAACGCCTGCCAGATATTGGCCAGTACAACAGCGACGCAAGCCGCGATCCCGAAGGCTCTGGCCGATATACGGTGCAACTGCGTCGAAAGCGCGATCCCGACGAGCGCGGTGAAGAGGCTTTGCTGGGCCATGAGCGTGCCAACCTGTGAGCTGGTCAGGTGTAGCTCGTCCTGGAACCGTCCGATAATCAGGGGCGCAGTGGTCAGGTAGAGGCTGTTGACCAGAGATAGGCCGATCAGACCGGCAAATAGCCGCCGTGGCGGCGACAGGAGACCAAGTTTGCGGTCGTGCGTCGCCATCGTGCTGCGAACCTCCGCCATCCTAATGAGCTTCGTTCGAGAAGATGATCGTCCCTGACGCGGCGAACATGCCTCCGACGCCATGAGCGACGCTGATCTTTGCCCCCGGCACTTGCGCCGGAGCGATCCCGCGCATCTGGCGGACGCTCTCCTGCAGCGCGTACATCCCGTACATGCCTGAGTGCATGTACGACAGGCCGCCGCCATTGGTGTTCATCGGCAGCTTGCCGCCAATCGACGTGGCGCCGCTCCTTATAAAGTCGGCCGCCTCGCCCTCTTCACAAAAGCCGAGGTTCTCCAGGCCGTAGAGAGGGAGGTGTGCAAAGGCGTCATAGATCATCAGATGATCGACGTCGGCGGGGGCGATCCCAGCCTCCTCGAACGCCTTGGCTCCGCTGATCCGGAAGGCCGTCGAGCGCGTGAAATCGTACATCTGGCTGATGAGCGGTGTTTCCACGCTTTCCCCCGTTCCCAGGATGAAGACCGGCTTCTGCGGGAAGTCCCTTGCCCTGTCCGCAGAGGTCAGAATCAGCGCGCCTCCGCCGTCTGTGACCAGGCAGCACATCAGTTTCGTGAAGGGCCACGCGATCATCTCCGCGCGCAGCACGTCTTCGACTGTGAGGGGGGCCTGATGCTTGGCCCGCGGGTTCATGGCGGCCCACTGGCGCTGGACGACCGCGACGCGCGCGAGATCCTCAATGCTGTAGTTGCGCGCCTTGAGGTACCGGAGGACTGGCACGGTGAACATGGTCGGCGGGCCGGTGACGCCGTATGGCGCCTCGAACTGTCCAGACAGGCTCGACCGCGACGAGACGTACTCGGCGGCGCCTACGCCGGACCGACCACTTTCGCCATGGGTGATCAAGATCGTGCGGGCAAGCCCTTCATTGATCGCCGCCGCCGCGTGTCGCACGTGGAGCATGAAGGAGCAGCCGCCGACATTGGTGTCGTCCACGTAAGTTGGCTTGATCCCAAGGTAGAACGCCAAGTCGATGGCGCTGATGCCCGCGGTGGCGACGCCATCGATGTCCGACGGCTGCAATCCGGCGTCCGCGAGGGCGTTCAGGGCCGCGTCGGCGTGAAGGCCGATTTCGGAGACGTCGGAAATGCGGCCGAGCTGAGTGGTCTCGGCGGCTCCCACGACTGCGACGCTATTGCGCATCATCGCTTTGCACCTTCACGGGTTGGAAGAAGGGGAGCCAGACGTCCTCGCCCTGGGCGGAGAATGTCACCTTCAACGGCATGTCGAGTTTCAGCATCTCGGGCGTCTGCGGACATCCGACGATGTTGGTCATCATCGTCGGGCCTTCACTCAGCTTCACCACGGCGATGGCGTAGGGCTCGTCTCCCATGTCGGGGCGAGGCCGCATGTTGATGACGTACGACCAGAGGATCGCATCGCCGGTGCTTTCAAAGACCTCGATATCGCGGGAGCCGCAGTTCGGGCAGAACGGGCGTGGAGGAAAGTAAGCGCCGCCGTCGCAAGTGGTGCAGCGTTGAAGGCGAAGCTCGCCAAGCCTGCAGCCCTCCCAGAAGCGCCGGGTTTCGGGTGTAGCCTCAGGTAATGATCTCGGCGGCATTGCGTCCTCGACACGTGGGAACCTCCTGGCGCTGGCCTAGCCGCCGGTTCCGACATCGGGGGGCCTTCAGGTCGCGCTGGAATGGATGTGTCCTCATCGGGATTGCTGAAACGGTGTTCGAAAAGCCAAAAAATGTGGTGGGGGGCTGTAGTCGCGGTGGGCGATCAATCGGTCGCTGTCGGGGGGCGTGACTGCCAACGGCGACCGAGGTCCGGCGTCGATTCGTCGGACGTGGCAAAGACGCGCGCTGAGTGATGGGCGTTGACGAAAGTTAAGGCCGTCTGCCAGCGTGCGAAGTGGTTTTTGACGGCGAGTAAGAATTCGAAGGCGAACAATACCTTGGCTGGGCGTTCGTGCGTGACGTGCGTGCGGGAGGCGATCCACGACGGGAGACCGTCGGACCTTTGCGTCCCAATGAGACCCCGTGATGGCTTGATTGACGGATGAAGCAATTATGAGACTGAACGCCAAACATGCCGCGTATGAAATTCATAGCGTTAGGACGAGAACGCTCGATGCTGCGGCTATAATTCTAGCGCAGCGTGGTGTTGAAGAGTTCAGCCTGAGAGAGGTTGCGGACAAGGCCCGGATCGGTGTTGCTTCGATCTATCACTACTTTTCCAATAAAGAAGATTTGTTTCTAAATCTGGCGATTGAGGGCTACGAAGACCTTCATAGTAACATCATCAGCTTTCAGGATCGCCCGGAGTATCCCTCCTGCATGGAGGCGGCCGAGGCGGCGTATTTCTCTTTTGTGGAACACAAGCCGGCGTTGTTCTCGCTGATGTTCAACGAGCGGCTGATGGCGCGGCACGAAGAGTTGAGGGCCGCGGAGCGGAGGACTTTCCTAGCATACCAGGAGACGATCGAGTCCGATGGGCGCTTTCCCCCTGCAGCGCGCGTCAACGTGGCAAGCGCCCTATGGGCGCTCGGGCGCGGCATTGCGGCGATGTATTATTCCGAGCCGGACAACCGCGTCTTGATGCAGATGTTGGAAGCGATCTGGGCCGGCACGGCCTATCTGATTGATCGATCAGACTACCCTGGCGAGGGCGTCGACGCCTTGCTCAAAGAGCCCAAGATGGCGACCGGCTGACACGGGCTTGCGGAACGGCGTTCGAGTCTCCTCCGTGGGCCATCGGCGCTAGGGGGCGGTTGAGAGCGACGCCTCGAGGAACTCGCAGCAACGTGGGGACTATGCGCTTGGGCGGACGCGGATGCGTCGGGCCAACTCTCCAACCAGCCGTCGGCTGGGCGCGGTGGATCGCGCCTTGGCGGACGTCAACACGAGAGAAGCGCTATGAATCTGGCTGTAAGGCTCGATGAAAGTCTTGAGGTCTTTCGTAATGAAGCGCGTGAATGGCTTGAAGCGAATTTCCCTTCATCGTTGAAGGCGATGGCCCCGATGGCGGGGGAAGAGGCGCCCTTGCCCAAGGGTGGCGACCTGGGACGTTGGAGGCAGGTCGTCGGCGAGAGGGGGTGGGCGACGCCGACCTGGCCTGTCCAATACGGCGGCGCTGGCCTTTCGACCGAGAGCGCGGGCGTTCTCCGGCAGGAGATGAGGCGTATCGGCGCATGGATTCCGGTCGACGTCTTCGGTGTCACAATGATCGGTCCGACGCTTCTCGAGTACGGCAATGAAGCGCAGAAGCAGCAGCACATCCCGCGGATCGCCCGCGGTGACGTCGTATGGTGCCAGGGATACTCCGAACCCGGCGCTGGATCTGACCTTGCGAGCCTGAGGACGCAGGCGACCGATCATGGCGACCATTTCGTGGTTACGGGCCAGAAGATCTGGACGTCAGGCGCTCAGCACGCCGACTGGTGCTTCTGTCTGGTCCGCACGGACAATACCAAGAAGCAAGAGGGCATCTCGTTCCTGCTCATCGACATGACGTCGCCGGGGGTGGAGGTGAGGCCGATCCGGCTGATCTCTGGAGACTCGCCTTTCTGCGAGGTGTTCTTCACCGATGTGAAGGTGCCGAAGGAGAACCTCGTCGGGGCCCTCAACGGCGGTTGGACGATCGGTAAGCGCCTGCTGCAATACGAGCGGGAATCCTTGGCTGACGAGGGCGAGGGCCATCAGCACCCCCTTCACGAGGTCGCGAAGCAATATGTCGGCGTCGACAGCGAGGGGCGTCTGGCCGATCAGGAGTTGCGGGTGCGTATCGCGGCCAACCACATGGACGTGCGAGCCCTACAACTTACGCTCCTCCGTGCAGCTGCGGAAGCCAAGGGCGCCCAGGGTCCAACCACAACGACGTCGGTGATGAAGAACGCGGCTTCGCGCATCGAGCAGGGCCGGGCCGAACTCCTCATCGAGACGATGGGGCATCAGGGCCTAGGTTGGGACGGGCCGGAGTTCGCGGCGGCCGAGTTGGGAAGCGTCCGCAGTTGGCTCGGCGGCAAGGCGATGACCATTTATGGCGGGTCCACCGAGGTCCAGAACAACATCATCTCGAAGCGCATTCTCGGCCTGCCGGAGAGTCGCTGACCGATGCGCCGCGGGCGTGCTTCACCGCAATGCGGGCGCTCAAAGGGGGCGTGGTCAGGGGGCTAAATGGCGTGTTCGCATTCGTCGAGCGCGCGTCTCTGCGCCAATGCGGCGGACCTGGCTGAAGCGGGCATCGCCCCGGCGTGACCGGCGCGGTGTCCTCCAACCTTAATCGGCTGAGCGCCAACAGTGATTGAAAGGGAATATCTATGGCTGTCCTTACTGACGAACAGAGCATGCTGCGCGACGCCGCGCGCATCTGGACCCAGGAGAGGTCGCCGGTCAGCGCCTTCCGAAAGCTCCGCGACGGGGGTTCGGAGCTAGGTTACGACCCGGCGGCTTTCGCCGAGATGGCGGAGATGGGCTGGGCTGGCGTCATCATACCCGAGGCGTTCGGCGGCTCGGATTTCGGATACCTGAGTCTGGGCCTGGTCCTTGAGGAGACTGGCCGCACCCTGACCGCCTCGCCCTTGCTGGCGAGCGCCCTAGCCGCCGCCAGCGCCCTGGTTCTGGGCGGCAGCGAAGCCCAGAAGAACGCTTACCTGCCAGAGATCGCTGCTGGCCGGCTGGTCGGTGCTCTGGCGGTCGACGAGGGCCCGCGCCATGCGCCGTCAAAAGTCGCGCTTGCGGCTGCCAGGACGGCCGGCGGCTACAGCCTGTCGGGCGCCAAGACCCATGTGCTGGAAGGCGGCGCGGCCGGCCTGTTCGTCGTGTCCGCCCGCACCTCGGGCGTGCCGAATGACACCGACGGTATCACCCTGTTCCTGGTTCCGGGCGACGCCAGGGGGCTCATTCGCAAGAGGCTGGAGCTGGTCGACAGCCGAGGCGCAGCCAACCTGTCCTTCGACAATGTCGAGGTTAGCGCCGACGCTGTGCTGGGGGAGGTCGGCCGCGGCTGGGAACTGCTGGAGAAAATCCTGGATCGGGCCCGTGCGGGCCTGGCCGCCGAGATGCTCGGCGCGGCGGAGCAGGCGTTCGAGATCACCATGGACTACCTGAAGGTGCGCGTGCAGTTCGATCAGGTGATCGGCAGTTTCCAGGCTCTCCAACACCGCGCGGCCACGATGTTCACCGACCTGGAGCTGGCGCGCAGCTGTGTCGAAGCGGCTCTGGAGGCCATCGATACAGACGCGCTCGACGCGGCCGAGCTGGTCTCGCTGGCGAAGGCCAAGATGGGCGACCTTCTGCACCTGGTCTCCAATGAGATGGTTCAGATGCACGGCGGTATCGGCATGACCGACGAGCATGACGCAGGCCTCTACCTCAAACGGGCTCGCGCCGCGGAGGCCGCCTTTGGCAACCAGTCGTTTCATCGCGACCGGTATGCGCGGCTGAACGGCTTCTGAGCGGGGGGCGGCCGCGGTGAAGGCGACTATGGAGCTCCAAGGCGCGGCCTTCCCGGGCCTATGGGCGCGCGCAGAGGTAGCGCTCAAGAAGTGCGACGATCATGAGCTTCAGTTCTCGCACCAGCAGAGCTGCCTCGCCCTTGGGGCGCCGCAGGGCGATTTCCAGGATGCGGTTCGCAGACTCCATAACGGTTTGGCAGAGCGCCGCCATGTGCGGCGGCTCAAGGTCGAGGCCAACGGCTTTCAGGCCTGCGGCGAGATCGTCTTCCAGTTCCTTGCTACTCAGGAGATCCAAGGCGCGGATTTCGGGGCTCGCCTCGGCGGCGACGCGAAGCGCGGCATATCCGGGCAGACCCAAGGCGCCCTGAAAGTACCCGTCGATGGCCTGTTCGATGCCGCGCCGCCAATCCCCGGAGTCGCCCAGCCGGCGGAGGTCGCCGATCCAGGCCCTTTCAGCGGCCCGAATCTCCTCGGTCAGCGCGACCAGAATTGCGTGCTTGTTTGGAAAGTAACGATAGATCGCCCGTGGCCCAAGACCTGCTCGTTCAGCGAGAAGGTTCGTGTTGAAACCATCCATGCCGACTTCTGCAAGCAACTCCGCAGATACTTCAAGAATGCGCGAGTGGGTGGCGCGGCTACGAGCTTGTTGCGGCTTGGATCGCGGCTTGAGCGCATTCGGGAGCATGAGCGTCATTACACCGAGGATCCCGGCAACGCCACAAGGCGGCCGGCGGTGATTGACATCGTGCGGGACCGCAAATAGGAAAGTAAATGCTTCCATTGTGAGGCGCTAGAGATCGATAGGGAGAGGTGCGATGGGCGACGGGTTCGGATCGATGGACGAGGCGCGCAAAAGGGCGCGCGCAATCCCTATCGAAAACATCGACGTGACCGACGTCGCCCTCTGGGCCAACGATACGGTGCTGCCGTACTTCGAGCGCCTGCGCGCTGAAGATCCGGTCCACCTGTGTCCTGCGGACCGGCATCCGCACGGCCCCTTCTGGTCGGTCACGCGCTACGAAGACATCGTCGCCGTGGACACCAATTACGAGGCGTTTTCGTCGTACCCGTCCATTGGCCTCGAGGATCCGGTCGGGAGGGAACTCCCGATGTTCATTGCCATGGATCCGCCGAAGCATGACGCGCAGCGCAAGGTGGTCAGCCCCATCGTCGCGCCGCATAATCTTCAGGAGATGGAGCCGCTGATCCGTGGCCGGATCCAGAAGACCCTGGACGAGCTACCGATCGGCGAACCTTTCGACTGGGTCGATCGTGTATCCATCGAACTGACGGGGCAGATGCTGGCGACCCTGTTCGACTTCCCCTTCGAGGACCGGCGTAAGCTCACCTATTGGTCGGATGTCAGTGTCGCAAGCCCGCCCGACGGCGAGTACACCGAGGATTTCGTGGCGCACAACCGTGCGGTGATGGACGAGTGCTTGGAGTACTTCAAGCGGCTTTGGCGGGAGCGAGCGAACGCGCCGCCGAGGGGCGACCTGATCTCGATGTTGGCTCATGGGGAATCGACTAGGAATATGCCGTCTGAGGAGTACCTCGGTAACCTCATCCTGCTCATCGTTGGCGGCAACGACACGACCCGAAATACGATGTCGGGTTCGATCCTGGCCATGGACCGGAACCCGGGCGAGCGCGCCAAGCTCGACGCCAATCCTGGGCTGATCCCCTCAATGGTCTCCGAAACGGTCCGCTGGCAGACGCCGCTGGCGTACATGCGCCGGACCGCGACCCGTGACGTGGAGCTCGCAGGCAAGGCCATCCGCGAGGGCGAGAAGGTGGTGATGTGGTACCTTTCCGGGAACCGTGACGAGACCGTCATCGAGCGGGCGAACGACTACTGGATCGATCGGCCCAACGTGCGCCGCCACCTGTCGTTCGGCTTCGGAATTCACCGCTGCGTCGGCAACCGCCTTGCGGAACTTCAGTTGAAGATCCTCTGGGAGGAAATCCTGACCCGTTTCCCCTCGATCAACGTGGTCGGCGAGCCGAAGCGGGTCCACAGCAATTTTGTCCGCGGATACGAGAGCATGCAGGTCGTGATCCCGCGGCGCCTCTGACCCATTTTATGAGCAACGAGAACATGCCCAAAGTCACCTTTATCACTCACGAAGGTTCTGCTCGCGAGGTCGAGGCGAAGACTGGGGTCTCCGTCATGGAGACCGCGGTCAAGAACGGCGTCCCGGGAATCGATGGGGACTGTGGTGGCGCCGCCGCTTGCGCCACCTGCCATATCTACGTCGATCCGGCGTGGAGCGAGGCCGTCGGTTCCCGAACCGACCTGGAAGAGAGCATGCTGGAGTTTGCCGAAGGCACGCGCCCAAACTCGCGCCTCGCCTGCCAGATCCGCATGCACGACGATCTCGATGGGCTCATCGTGCACCTGCCCGAACATCAGCACTAGGATTAGACCGCAGAGTCGGACTGGGTGACGGCAAACCTGCTGGATACCCGTCCGGGCCTGCGGGCGACGCTCGGCATTGAGAGGGTCCGAAAGGCCGGCCGCGTGCCCCCCCCCCCACGGAGCGGGCACTACGCAGAAAGGTTCGACAATCCGGCTAGCGTGCGCATCACGGACGAGGGCGACTTGCTCCCCGTCTGGTCTTCTCTGTGGTCTGAGCTGTCGACGGGTGGGCTAGCGTATAAGGTGCGCCAAAGCGACTTCCTTGATTGGTTCAAAGCGTCTTCCGGCGGCCTGCACGGTGAAGTCTCGCACTATCTGCTCGCCGGGTCCGACACATGCGTTGAGGTGATCTCCAACGAGGCACCAACTTGTGGGTTCTTACCCTAGATCGGGAGCGCGGCGGTGGACAGGTCAGCCCTGCAAGAGAGCACTCTCGTCTACGCTGATTGTCCGCTTCTCGGCGCCACGCCAATTTCCGCAGTTGGCGCTGAACGGTCCTCGATCAGTCCCACTTCAAGCTGCCTGAGGTGGCGAGTGGCGGGGCTGTCGCTAATCGATGAGGAGTTCGATGCTAGAAATCGAGACCCCTGGTCGCACGAGCACGGCGTACGCCTCGCCGCTTTCGGGCTTCGGCGCCTTCATCCGTCCGTCGATGCCCGGATAAGCGTCCTGAAAGAACGCCGTCCGCCCGCCACCTTCCTGCAGTTCGCCAAGCAGTCCTGTGCTCACGCCCTGGCGTAGGCGGGCCCGCCGATAGGCGTGATTTCCGGCCTCGAGCGGCGCGAGAAGCGGGACTACTACGTCCTCTCCGCGCCAGGTCTCACCATGGGACTCGAAGGTCTGCAGCCGCGCGGCGTCCTCGCCGATGGCAACCTGAACTCGACCGCGCTGACTCGGCCCTTCCAGCGCGGGTAGGCCCATCGGTCGATCAATCTCGGTGATCGCGACGGAGGTCCGGAACGCGCCAGCCGCCCCCAGCAGGCGGCCCACCTGCATCCGGACGATGGGTTCGCGCAGTTCCTGTAGCTTCACAGTCGAAGCGATCTCGACAGCTTCTTCCTGCTCTGGAGCCGGATCCATCACGGTCGTCTGCGCGCCACGGGCGTTGGTTTCCAGAGTGAGTAAGGAGCCAACTACGAGCCGTTGGCCCACCACTCTGCGCTCCGCGGCGGGAGTGCCGAAGACGAGGGAGCGCTTCTGGTCCTGGCCAGCTGCCATCGCCTTCGCGAGCGCGGATTCAGAACTCTGTGTGCCCTTGATCTCGATGATGTGTGTCTTCCCGCGCTGATCGGTGGCGGCGAAGTCCGCCATTTTCATTGACCCGACCTTTGGCGGCAGTCCACCGGACGACGCTAGCAGGCCGAGACCGTTCATCCGATGCAGGAAGGCGCGCCCGTCGACGCAGGCGACGTAGTCGAACGCGCTGTAGAGCACGGACATCCCGAGGCCGACGCCGAAGTCGTCGCTCGCGATCGCCTTCTGGTGCGCATCGGTCTCCTTCCAACCGCTTCGGAACTTCAATTGCGGGCTGTCCGAGATGGCGTGAAGATACCGCAGAAGCGGCCACATCCGAGCGACTCCAGACTGTATGTTGAGCACCGGTGTCGTGTGCTCGCCGATGCGAAGCAGCATATCAAGTAGATGAATGGGATACGGACCTCGCAACGCCGCTAGCGGTCGCGGAAGGGGATGCCTGAATCCCGGCGGCTGCGACCGCCAGCTCGGCGTGTCGACGTGAACCGCGATGGCGCGATTGAAGGCGCTCACAATCCCCCGCGTTGCGAAGCTTCCAGGGTAAACTGGATCGTAGGCGTTGTGCTGGCTAGTCCGGTGTCCGGCTGTTTTCTTCGTCAGCTTGGATTGCGGGCCGGCAGCATCCACTGTTTGAATGTAATTGAACGTACCGCAAGTCGCACCTAGAGCACGACAGTGCAAGGAAGAGCAGCCGACGCGGCGGGGGAAGCAGATCTATCGGGCCCGGAAAGCGACGCGTGACAGACGATCAGATCGCTGATGATCCCGGTAGCCGTTCCTATGATCGCGCGATGGCCTTCATACGCCGCTTCTATGACCGCCAACGGATCGAGCTCGGTCAGTCGACGCCTGGCTATATGGTCGCGGCCGAGGCGGACAGGGACATTAGCAATGCCGAACTCGCGCCGCTCTTCGCCTTCGTCGACGAACTTACCGCCTTGTTCCGGTTTCTGTCATTAGGATTGATCGCCGCGGTGCCAAATCCGACGGCCGACAGCATCTTGTTCTATCGGGTTTGCGTGAAGGCTATGTCCAATTTGGCCTCCATCCGGTCACTATGCGCGCTTGGTTTCGACGGCAATGCCCGCATCCAGCTGCGACTTCACTACGAGACGATGGTGCTGTGGTCGCGGCTCCGCATCGATACTGACGCGAGGCGAGTGTTTCATGATGCGGTCACTCCGAAAGCAGCCAACCACTTTTGGCATACTCACCTACGCGATCGGAAATCTGAGAAGGCGCTAGTTGCCTTTGCATCTGAAAGTGGCGGCTGGATCGGCGCTGAGGAGCCGTTCGCCGCCCGCACCGCGACCCTTCTCGGAGTCTCGTTGTCAAACGGCGTTCAAAACTGACCCCCGATCGGCGTCCAATATTGACCCCTCTAGCCTCTGTTCCCGGACCGGCGGCGAGGCGCGTAGCGGTCAGCTAGCGCAGCGCGTCGCCGCCTAGTGAGCCG
>JAGOQB010000003.1 GCA_017991675.1 Phenylobacterium sp.
TCATCGCCTTCGCGCCGCCGCTCTTCGCCAGCGTCAGGGTGATCGCAGCCGTCAGCGTCGTCTTGCCATGGTCAACGTGACCAATCGTGCCGATGTTGCAGTGCGGCTTATTGCGTTCGAACTTTTCTTTAGCCATTTCAAGCTCCAGCCCTGTTTGGGCTTGTCCTCTAAACTAGGGTTGGGGGCCCGGACGATCTCCGGGGAGATCGTCCAAACTCTATCTCGAACGTTCTTCCGAGGAAGACCGTTACGCGTACTTCTTGATCACTTCGTCGGCGACGTGTTGCGGCACCGGGTCGTAGTGGTCGTACTGCATGGTGAACTGAGCGCGGCCCTGCGACATGCCCCGGAGGGTGTTCACGTAGCCGAACATGTTCGCCAGCGGGACGAACGCGTTCACGACGATCGCGTTGCCGCGAGTGTCCTGGCCCTGGATCATGCCGCGGCGGCCGTTGAGGTCGCCGATGACCGAACCCAGGTACTCTTCCGGGGTCACGACCTCGACGGCCATGATCGGTTCGAGCAGCTTCGGAGCGCCCTTTTCGCGCAGCTCCTTGAACGCCGCGCGGGCGGCGATTTCGAAGGCCAGCACGCTGGAGTCGACGTCGTGGTACTTGCCGTCGGTCAGGGTCGCCTTGAAGTCGATCAGCGGGAAGCCGGCCAGCAGGCCGTTGTCCTTGACCGATTCCAGGCCCTTCTCGACGCCGGGGATGTATTCCTTCGGCACCGCGCCGCCGACGATCGCGCTTTCGAACACGAAGCCCGAACCCGGCTCGCCCGGCTCGAAGGTGATCATGACGCGGGCGAACTGGCCCGTACCGCCGGTCTGCTTCTTGTGGGTGTAGTCGATCTCGGCCTTCTTACCCAGGCTTTCGCGGTAGGCCACCTGCGGCGCGCCGATGTTGGCCTCGACCTTGTAGGTGCGCTTCAGGATGTCGATCTTGATGTCCAGGTGCAGTTCACCCATGCCCTTCAGGATCGTCTGGCCGGACTCGAAGTCGGTCGAAACGGTGAAGGACGGATCTTCGGCGGCCAGCTTGGCCAGGGCGACGCCCAGCTTCTCCTGGTCGGCCTTCGACTTCGGCTCGACCGCGATTTCGATAACCGGGGCCGGGAACTCCATCCGCTCCAGGATCACCGGCGACTTGGTCGGATCGCAGAGGGTGTCCCCGGTGCGGGTTTCCTTCAGGCCAGCCAGGGCGACGATGTCGCCGGCGAAGGCTTCCTTGATGTCCTCGCGGTTGTTCGAGTGCATCTGCAGCATGCGGCCGACGCGCTCTTTCTTGTCACGCGTCGAGTTCATCAGGCTCATGCCGGTCTCGAGCTTGCCCGAATAGATGCGGCAGAAGGTCAGCGAGCCGACGAAGGGGTCGTCCATGATCTTGAACGCCAGAACCGACAGCGGCTCGTCATCCGAGGCCTTGCGGACGACCGGCTCTTCCGTGCGGAAGTCGATGCCCGGGGTCGGCGGGATGTCCAGCGGCGACGGCAGGTAGTCGACGACGGCGTCGAGCAGCGGCTGCACGCCCTTGTTCTTGAACGCCGAGCCGCAGAGGATCGGGTAGAACGCGCCGGTCAGCACGGCCTTGCGGAGGCACTTCTTGATGGTTTCTTCCGACGGCTCGTCGCCGCCCAGATAGGCTTCCATCGCGTCGTCATCGAGTTCGACGGCGTTTTCGATCAGGTACTGGCGGGCGGTCGCGGCGGCTTCGACCAGATCAGCCGGAATTTCACGCTCGTCGGCGGCGGCGCCGACCGTGTCGGTCTCCCAGACCAGGGCCTTCATGGTGACCAGATCGATCACGCCCTTCAGGTTCGATTCCGAACCGATCGGCAGCTGGATCGGCACGGCTTTCGCGCCCAGGCGGTCACGGATGGACTCGACGGACTTCTCGAAGTCGGCGCCGATCTTGTCCATCTTGTTGACGAACACGATCCGCGGAACGTTGTACTTGTCAGCCTGGCGCCAGACGGTTTCGGTCTGCGGTTCGACACCGGCGTTGCCGTCCAGCACCGTCACGGCGCCGTCGAGCACGCGCAGCGAGCGCTCAACTTCGATCGTGAAGTCGACGTGGCCGGGGGTGTCGATGATGTTGAGACGCTTGCCCTTCCAGAAGGCCGTCGTCGCGGCGGACGTGATCGTGATGCCGCGTTCCTGCTCCTGGTCCATCCAGTCCATGGTCGAGGCGCCGTCGTGCGTCTCACCCATTTTGTGGTTCTTGCCAGTGTAGAACAGGATCCGCTCCGTCGTCGTCGTCTTACCGGCGTCGATGTGCGCCATGATGCCGAAGTTGCGGTAGTCTTCGATTTTGTGCGTGCGGGGCATAGCGGAAGCTCTGCTGGAGATGGGGCGTTCGGGAGTAGCTGAACGAACGGCGCGGGCGGTTTAACTCAAACCGCCCGCGCCGGAAAGCGATGGATGCCGGGTCTTACCAGCGGTAGTGCGAGAAGGCGCGGTTGGCTTCGGCCATCTTGTGCGTGTCTTCACGCTTCTTGACGGCGGTGCCACGGTTCGAGGACGCGTCCAGCAGTTCGCCGGCCAGCTTCTCGGTCATGGTGTTTTCGCCGCGCTTGCGGGCGGCGGTCACCAGCCAGCGGATGGCCAGCGCCTTGCGGCGGTCCGGACGGACTTCGACCGGCACCTGATAGGTGGCGCCGCCGACGCGGCGCGAACGGACTTCGATGCCAGGAGCGACATTTTCCAGGGCCGCATGGAACGTTTCCAGCGGGGTCTGGTCCTTGCGCTTGGCTTCCAGGATATCAAAGGCGCCGTAGAGGATGTTCTCAGCGACGGCTTTTTTGCCTTCGTACATCACGTAGTTCATGAACTTCGTGACGGTGAGGTCTCCGAACTTGGGATCCGGCAGGACTTCACGTTTATCGGCGCGACGACGACGGGACATTCTTCTTATTCCTTACTTCGGACGCTTGGCGCCGTAGAGCGAACGACGCTGCTTGCGGTCCTTGACCCCTTGGGTGTCGAGCACGCCGCGCAGGATGTGGTAGCGGACACCCGGAAGGTCCTTCACCCGGCCGCCGCGGATGAGCACGACGGAGTGCTCCTGCAGGTTATGGCCTTCGCCGGGGATGTAGCACACCGCTTCGATGCCGGTGGTCAGACGCACCTTGGCGACCTTACGAAGCGCGGAGTTCGGCTTCTTCGGGGTCGTCGTATAGACGCGGGTGCAAACGCCGCGACGCTGCGGGCAGCCCTTCAGGGCCGGCACCTTGTTACGCGACGGCTTGTCCTGCCGAGGCTTGCGGATGAGCTGGTTGACTGTAGGCATCTAATCTCTGCTCTGGAGGCGTGTGCCGTTTGGCCGTAGCGCCTCGATAGGGGTTCTAGTCGTTTCTGGTTTCGAAACCGCCCGCTGAACGCAAAAACTCGCCGGCGCGCGATCTCCTGCGTTCCAGCGGGCCTGGCCGGCCGTTTCCGGCCAGCCGTTCATCGGGGCTGAGGGAATCCCCGGCCTCGAAAGGAGCGCGGTTCATACTCGCGATGCCCGCAGTCGTCAACGCTTGTGAACGAAAGGGCTTTTCGCGCTCTTCCACAGGCATTCGGTCACGAATTCGCCGCGGCGAGCAGCCGGAATGGTGACGTTTGCAACCGAGGAGAGCCGATGGCCGCCGCGCGCCGATCCAGGCTGTACGCGTTGCTGGGCGTCTCGCTGCTGGCGCACGCAGGCATCCTGGCGGTGCTCGGTCTGCGCGAGCCGAAGTTGAGCCTCGCGCCGGCGCCGCCGGTCATGGAGGTGCAGGTCGTCCCCTACTACGTCCTGCCCACGCCCCGTCGGTCCGAGGCCGAGCGTCTGCCGCCGCTCGCCGAGCGGCCGATCCGGCCGCGCCGGACGCTGCGTCCGGACGAGAGCTCCCCAGTCGCGCCCTTGGTGACACCGCGCGCGCCGCCGCCGGCGGAGCGCGGGCCCTGGACGCTGGAGCAGCCTGCGCCGGGCGGCGCCCCTGCCCCGCCCGCCGACCTGCGCCAGGCGCTGCGGCGAGGCCCTGCCGGCTGCGCCAATCCGGCGCTGCTGAGCCGCGAGGAACGCGAGGCCTGCGAGGAGCGGCTCGGCGCGGGAGCCAAGGACGCGCCGTTCCTCCAGCCGCCGATGGACCCGCGCAAGCGCCAGGCCTTCGACGAGGCGGCGGCCAAGAAGGAGGCCTACCAGCGCTACAAGCGCGGCAACGTGCCCCCTGGGATCACCCATGAGCCGCGTCCGTCCGAGGCGCCCAACCCCTTCCCTGAGGTTTGGACGCCCCGCCGCTAGACCCTGTCCCGGTTGGCTTGATTCAAGCCAACCGGGATGAACGGGTCACGATGATCCATCCTGAGCGGGAAGGGCTCGAGCCGGTCAGTCGAAGATGTCGAAGATGTCGAAGCCCTTCTTTTTCTTCTTGTGCCGGTAGTAGTCGTCTTCGTCGTAGCGATACTGCTTCCGCGCCGCGTCGTACGGGTGGCTGCGCTTCCACGCGTCGGGATCGCGGTGAAAGCTGTCGAGCTCCCGGTCGAACCGCTCGCGAGCCTGCACGTCGCCCTGCTGGGTCTCGCGGCCGGCGCCGAGGATCTTCTCCAGCTCTCCCCGGTCCAGCCAGACCCCTCGGCAGCTTGGGCACATGTCGAGTTCGACGCCCGACCGGGCGACGTTCTGCATCGAGACGTTGCAGTTGGGGCAGAGCAAAAGCGGCATTGAGGTCCTCCTTGAGGGCCACACTTAGGTAGTCGCGGCCTCCACCGCGACCGTTCGGCCACGAAAAACGGCCCGGGATCGCTCCCGGGCCGCTCTCTACGGCTCACAGACTGGAAGAGCCCGCCTTAGTTCTCGACCTTCTCGGCCTCCGCATCGACAGCGATGACCTCCGGCAGCGGTTCCATCGCCTCTTCGCGGCTGGCCGCCAGGGCCTCGTCGCGCTTGGTGGCGATGCGCTGCAGGTTGCGCAGGTACGAACCGGTGCCGGCCGGGATCAGGCGGCCCACGATCACGTTCTCCTTCAGGCCTTCCAGGGTGTCGCTCTTGCCCTGGACGGACGCCTCGGTGAGGACGCGGGTGGTTTCCTGGAACGACGCCGCCGAGATGAAGCTGCGGGTCTGCAGCGACGCCTTGGTGATGCCGAGCAGGACCGGCTGGGTGATCGCCGGACGACCGCCGCGAGCTTCGGCCTTGGCGTTCTCCTCGGAGATCTCGGTCATGTCCAGGTGATCGCCCTTGAGCAGGCCGGTGTCGCCGGACTCGAGGATCTCGCCCTTCTGCAGCATCTGACGAACGATCGTCTCGATGTGCTTGTCGTTGATCGGCACACCCTGCAGTCGATAGACGTCCTGGATCTCGTCCACGAGGAACTCGGCCAGGGCCTCGATGCCCAGGATGCGCAGGATGTCGTGCGGATCCGGGTTGCCGTCGATCAGGTACTCGCCCTTGCGGATGACGTCGCCGTCATGGACCGCGATGTGCTTGCCCTTCGGGATCAGGAACTCGACCGGCTCGCCACCATCCTCGGGGGTGATCTTGATCCGGCGCTTGTTCTTGTAGTCCCGACCGAATTCGACGCGGCCGTCCATCTCGGCGATGACCGCGCAGTCCTTCGGACGGCGGGCTTCGAAGAGCTCGGCGACGCGCGGCAGACCGCCGGTGATGTCGCGGGTCTTGGCGCTTTCCGTCGAGACGCGGGCCAGGACTTCACCCGGCTTGATCTCGTCGCCGTCGCCGACCGACAGAATGGCGCCGACCGGCAGCAGATACCGGGCTTCGCCGCCGTTCGAGATGCGCTTGTAGGAACCGTCGGCGTCGAGCACGGCCATGGCCGGACGCAGGTCGCCGCCCTTGGTCGAGGCGCGCCAGTCGATGACCACGCGGTTCGAGATGCCGGTGGCTTCGTCGGCTTCCTCGCGGACCGAGACGTTCTCGACCAGGTCCTCGAAGCGGACGCGACCGCCCACTTCCGAGATGATCGGGTTCGAGTAGGGGTCCCATTCGGCCAGGCGCTGGCCGCGCTTGACCTTGTCGCCGTCCTTGACCTTCAGACGCGTGCCGTACGGCGGCTTGTAGGACTCGCGGTCCTTGCCGTCGACCTGGACGATGATCTGCAGGTTGCGGCTCAGGACCACGAAGTCGCCGTCCGGGGCCTGGACGGTCATGCCGCCCACGATCCGCGCGACACCCTCGTTGCTGGTTTCGAAGAACGACTGCTCGGCCACCTGGGCGGTGCCGCCGATGTGGAAGGTCCGCATGGTCAGCTGGGTGCCCGGCTCGCCGATGGATTGGGCGGCGATGACGCCGACCGCTTCACCGATGTTGACCGGGGTCCCGCGGGCCAGGTCGCGGCCGTAGCAGGCGCCGCAAACGCCGACCTTGGCTTCGCAGGTCAGGACCGAGCGAACCTTGATCGACTGGACGCCGGCCGCCTCGACGATCTCGCACATGTTCTCGTCGAAATAGCTGTCGGCCGGCACGATGACTTCGCCGGTGCCCGGGTCCTTCACGTCCTCGGCCGAGAAGCGGCCCAGGATGCGGGTGCCCAGCGAGACGAGGACGTCGCCGCCCTCGACCACGGCGCGCAGGGTGATGCCCCGGGTCGTGCCGCAGTCTTCCTCGTTGATGATGCAGTCCTGCGCCACGTCGACCAGACGACGCGTCAGATAGCCGGAGTTGGCGGTCTTCAGCGCGGTGTCGGCCAGGCCCTTACGGGCGCCGTGGGTGGAGTTGAAGTACTCCTGGACGGACAGGCCTTCCTTGAAGTTCGAGATGATCGGCGTCTCGATGATCTCGCCGGACGGCTTGGCCATCAGGCCGCGCATCCCGCCGAGCTGCTTCATCTGGGCCTGCGAACCGCGGGCGCCGGAGTTGGCCATCATGAAGATCGAGTTGATCTCCTTTTCACGGCCGTTCTCGTCCTTCTCCGAGGTCGAGATTTCCAGCATCATCTCATCGGCGACGCGGTCGGTGGCCTTGGCCCACGCGTCGACGACCTTGTTGTACTTCTCGCCCTTGGTGATCAGGCCGTCGGCGTACTGCTGCTCGTACTCCTCGACCAGCTTGCGGGTCTGCTCGACGATCGGCGCCTTCCGCTCGGGGATGATGATGTCATCCTTGCCGAAGGAGATGCCGGCCTTGGCCGCTTCCTTGAAGCCCAGCGCCATGATCTGGTCGGCGAAGATGACCGTCGCCTTCTGACCGCAGTGGCGGTAGACGGTGTCGATCAGATTGCCGATTTCCTTCTTGGTCAGGTTCTTCTCAAGAAGACGATGGCCGACCGCCGGATGGTGCGGGAACAGCGCCGAGATCTTCATCCGGCCAGGCGTCGTATCGATCACCTTGCGGACCAGCTCGCCCTCGGCGTTCATTTCCGAGTGACGGGCTTTGATCTTGGTGTGCAGCGTCACGACCTTGGCGTCGAGCGCCGCGTCGATCTCGCCCAGGTCGGCGAACAGCTTGCCCTCGCCCGGCTCGTTATCCTTGGCCAGCGACAGGTAGTAGAGGCCCAGAACGATGTCCTGCGACGGCACGATGATCGGGCGGCCGTTGGCGGGCGACAGGATGTTGTTCGTCGACATCATCAGGACGCGCGCTTCCAACTGCGCCTCGAGGCTCAGCGGGACGTGCACGGCCATCTGGTCGCCGTCGAAGTCGGCGTTGAACGCGGCGCAGACCAGCGGGTGCAGCTGGATGGCCTTGCCCTCGATCAGCTTCGGCTCGAACGCCTGGATGCCCAGGCGGTGAAGCGTCGGGGCGCGGTTCAGCAGAACCGGGTGCTCGCGGATCACCTCGTCCAGGATGTCCCAGACCGCCGGCTGCTCGCGCTCGACCATACGCTTGGACTGTTTGACGGTACCCGACAGGCCCTTGGCGTCCAGGCGCGCATAGATGAACGGCTTGAACAGCTCGAGCGCCATCTTCTTGGGCAGGCCGCACTCGTGCAGCTTCAGCTCCGGACCGACGACGATGACCGAACGGCCCGAATAGTCGACGCGCTTGCCGAGCAGGTTCTGGCGGAAGCGGCCTTGCTTGCCCTTCAGCATGTCGGCGAGCGACTTCAGCGGACGCTTGTTGGCGCCGGTGATGACGCGACCGCGACGGCCGTTATCGAACAGGGCGTCGACGGCTTCCTGCAGCATCCGCTTTTCGTTGCGGATGATGATGTCCGGCGCGCGCAGCTCGATGAGGCGCTTCAGGCGGTTGTTCCGGTTGATGACCCGGCGATAGAGGTCGTTCAGGTCGGAGGTCGCAAAGCGGCCGCCGTCCAGCGGGACCAGCGGGCGCAGTTCCGGCGGGATCACCGGCACGACCGACAGGATCATCCACTCGGCCTTGTTACCGCTCTCGATGAAGCTCTCGATCAGCTTCAGACGCTTGGACGTCTTCTTGAGCTTCATTTCCGAGGTGATGGTGAGGAGTTCCTCACGCAGGCGGTCGGCTTCCTTCGGCAGGTCGATCGCCTTGAGCAGGCCCTGGACCGCCTCGGCGCCGATCTCGGCGGTGAAGCTGTCATCGCCGTACTCTTCCTGGGCGCGCATGTAGTCGTCTTCCGACAGCAGCTGGTGCTGCTTCAGCGGGGTCAGGCCCGGTTCGGTGACGATGTAGTATTCGAAGTACAGGACGCGCTCGATGTCCTTCAGCGCCATGTCGAGCATCATCGAGATGCGGCTCGGCAGCGACTTCAGGAACCAGATGTGGGCGACCGGCGAGGCCAGCTCGATGTGGCCCATCCGTTCGCGGCGGACGCGCGCGAGGGTGACCTCGACGCCGCACTTTTCACAGATGATGCCCTTGTACTTCATGCGCTTGTACTTGCCGCACAGGCATTCGTAGTCCTTGGTCGGGCCAAAGATACGGGCGCAGAACAGGCCATCGCGTTCCGGCTTGAAGGTCCGGTAGTTGATGGTCTCGGGCTTCTTGATCTCGCCGAACGACCACGAGCGGATCTTTTCCGGCGAGGCCAGGGCGATACGGATACGGTCGAAGGTCGGAGCGGCCTGGACCGGATTGAAGATATTCAGGACTTCCTGGTTCATCGATTTTCCAGTTCGTCAGTATTTCCAGAGGCGATGGGGAGAAGCTGACGGCCCCTCCCCTCGCACAAGCGGCGAAGTCGAAGCCCGGCCCTAGCCGTTCTCCAGCTCCACATTCAGACCCAGCGAGCGCATTTCCTTCACGAGCACGTTGAAGCTCTCCGGAATGCCGGCTTCGAAGGTGTCGTCGCCGCGGACGATGGACTCATAGACCTTGGTCCGGCCGGCCACGTCGTCGGACTTCACCGTCAGCATTTCCTGCAGGGTGTAGGCCGCGCCGTAGGCTTCCAGAGCCCACACTTCCATTTCCCCGAAGCGCTGACCGCCGAACTGCGCCTTACCGCCCAGCGGCTGCTGGGTGACGAGCGAGTACGGACCGATCGAACGGGCGTGGATCTTGTCGTCGACCAGGTGGTGCAGCTTCAGCATGTAGATGTAGCCGACCGTGACCGGACGCTTGAACTGCTCGCCGGTCTGGCCGTCGTACAGGATCGATTGCCCCGAACGCGCCAGGCCCGCCGACTCGAGCAGGTTCTCGATGTCGTCGATGTGGGCGCCGTCGAAGACCGGGGTCGCGAAGGGCACGCCCTTGCTGAGGTTCTTCGCCAGCTCGATCAGTTCCTCTTCCGTGTCCGGAAGCTCCTGGTCGACGCCGTAGGTCTGGCGCAGGTGGTCGATCAGCGCCTGCTTCTGGCCGCCGTTCTGCCAGGCTTCCAGCAGGTCGGAGATCTGCTTGCCGAGGCCCGCAGCCGCCCAGCCCAGGTGGGTTTCGAAGATCTGGCCGACGTTCATCCGCGACGGCACGCCCAGCGGGTTCAGCACGATGTCCACGTGCTGGCCGCTTTCCAGGTAGGGCATGTCCTCGATCGGCAGGATCTTGGAGATGACCCCCTTGTTGCCGTGACGGCCGGCCATCTTGTCGCCCGGCTGAAGCTTGCGCTTCACGGCCACGAAGACCTTGACCATCTTCATGACGCCCGGGGGCAGTTCATCGCCGCGCTGCAGCTTGTCGACCTTGTCCTCGAACCGGCGGTCGAGGCGCTTGCGGGCCTCGTCGAACTGACGGCGCATGGCCTCCAGCTCGCCCATCGCCTTCTCGTCGTCCATGGCGATCTGCCACCACAGGCCCGGCGCGATCTCTTCCAGCTTGTCGGCGGTGATCTCGCCGCGGCCCAGGCCCTTCGGGCCCGAGACGGCGGTCTTGCCGATCAGCAGTTCGCGCAGACGGATGGTCATGTTGCGGTTCAGGATCGCGAACTCGTCGTCGCGGTCCTTGCCCAGGCGGTCGATCTCGGCGCGCTCGATGGCCATCGCGCGCTCGTCCTTGTCCACACCGTGACGGTTGAAGACGCGGACTTCCACGATCGTGCCGGCCACGCCCGGCGGCAGGCGCAGGGACGTGTCGCGCACGTCGGAGGCCTTTTCACCGAAGATGGCGCGCAGCAGCTTTTCTTCCGGCGTCATCGGGCTTTCGCCCTTCGGCGTGACCTTGCCGACCAGGATGTCGCCGGGCTGGACTTCGGCGCCGATCGCCACGATGCCCGCTTCGTCGAGGTTGCGCAGGGCTTCCTCGCCGACGTTCGGGATGTCGCGGGTGATTTCTTCCGGACCCAGCTTGGTGTCGCGGGCCATCACCTCGAACTCCTCGAGGTGGATCGAGGTGAAGATGTCGTCGCGCACGATGCGCTCGGAGATCAGGATCGAGTCCTCGAAGTTGTAGCCGTTCCACGGCATGAACGCGACGAGGGTGTTGCGGCCCAGCGCCAGTTCGCCCAGCTCGGTCGACGGGCCGTCGGCGATGACGTCGCCGCTGGCCACCTTGTCGCCCACGCGCACCAGCGGACGCTGGTTGATGCAGGTCGAGGTGTTCGAACGCTGGAACTTCTGCAGGCGGTAGATGTCGACGCCGGCCTTGGTCGGGTCGGTCTCTTCCGTGGCGCGGATGACGATCCGGGTGCCGTCGATCTGCTCGACCACGCCGGCGCGGCGGGCGACCACGACAGCGCCGGAGTCGACGGCCACGATCGCTTCCATGCCGGTGCCGACCAGCGGCGCATCCGATTGGATGAGCGGCACGGCCTGCTTCTGCATGTTCGAGCCCATGAGGGCGCGGTTGGCGTCGTCGTTCTCAAGGAACGGGATCAGCGAGGCGGCGACCGAGACGACCTGCTTGGGCGAGACGTCCATCAGGTCGACGGTGTCCTTCGGCAGCAGCGAAGGTTCGCCGTTGATCCGGCCGGGGACCAGGTCCTCGGCGATCTCGCCGCCGTCCAGCTTGATGTTGGCCTGAGCGATGACGTGCTTGGCCTCTTCCATCGCCGACATGTAGACGACCTCGTCGGTCGTCTTGCCGTCCTTCACCCGGCGGTACGGGCTTTCGATGAAGCCGTACTTGTTGACCACCGCGTGGGTGGCCAGCGAGTTGATCAGGCCGATGTTCGGACCTTCCGGCGTCTCAATCGGGCAGATCCGGCCGTAGTGGGTCGGGTGCACGTCGCGGACTTCGAAGCCGGCGCGCTCGCGGGTCAGACCGCCCGGGCCAAGCGCCGACAGGCGGCGCTTGTGGGTGATTTCCGACAGCGGGTTGGTCTGGTCCATGAACTGCGAGAGCTGCGAGGATCCGAAGAACTCGCGGACGGCGGCGGCCGCCGGCTTCGCATTGATCAGGTCGTGCGGCATGACGGTGTCGATATCGACGCTCGACATGCGCTCCTTGATCGCCCGCTCCATGCGCAGCAGGCCGACGCGGTACTGGTTCTCCAGCAGTTCGCCGACCGAGCGCACCCGGCGGTTGCCCAGGTTGTCGATGTCGTCGATTTCGCCCTTGCCGTCGCGCAGGCCGACCAGGGTCTGCAGCACGGCCAGCACGTCGTCCTTGCGCAGGATGCGCACGTCGTCCGGGCAGTCGAGCTCCAGGCGCATGTTCATCTTCACGCGGCCGACCGAGGAGAGGTCGTAGCGCTCGGAGTCGAAGAACAGCGACTTGAACATGGCTTCGGCCGCTTCGACCGTCGGCGGCTCGCCCGGACGCATCACGCGGTAGATGTCGAACAGCGCGTCTTCACGGCTGTTGTTCTTGTCCACGCGCAGGGTGTTGCGAATGTAGGCGCCGACCGTGGCTTCGTCGACGTCGAGGATGTCGAGCTTGTCGAAGCCCTGCTCCTCGAGCGCGGTCAGCAGCGCCGCGTCCAGTTCGTCGCCGGCCTCGGCGTAGATTTCGCCGGTCTCGAAGTTGACCAGGTCGCCGGCCAGGTAGCGGCCAAACAGCGCCTCGGGGGCCAGCAGCAGGGTCTTCAGACCGCCGTCGGCGAACTTCTTGGCGTTACGGGCCGAGATCTTCTGGCCGGCCGGAGCCACTTCTTCGCCGGTGTCGGCGTCGACCAGGGGGTAGTCCGGCTTGGCGCCGCGCCAACGCTCAGCCTTGTACGGGGCGGCCCAGCCGTCGCCGCGCTTCTCGTAGGTGACGGTGTCGTAGAACGTCGAGAGGATTTCCTCGCCGTCCATGCCCAGACCCATCAGGAAGGTCGTGGCCGGCAGCTTACGGCGACGGTCGATGCGGACGTAGACGATGTCCTTGGCGTCGAACTCGAAGTCGAGCCACGAGCCGCGGTACGGGATCACGCGGGCGGCGAACAGCAGCTTGCCCGACGCGTGGGTCTTGCCCTTGTCGTGGTCGAAGAACACGCCCGGCGAACGGTGCATCTGCGAGACGATGACCCGCTGCGTGCCGTTGACGATGAAGGTGCCCTTCTCGGTCATGAGCGGGATGTCGCCCATGTAGACGTCCTGCTCCTTGATGTCCTTCACGGAGCGGGCGCCGGTCTCTTCGTCGGTCTCGAACACGATCAGGCGCAGCTTGACCTTCAGCGGCGCGGCGAAGGTCATGTCGCGCTGGACGCATTCCTCGACGTCGTACTTCGGCTCTTCGAACTCGTAGGACACGTATTCGAGCACGGCGCGCTCGTTGAAGTCCTTGATCGGGAACACCGACTTGAACACCGCCTCGACGCCCTCGTCGCGGCGGTCGGCCGGGCGCACTTCGCGCTGCAGGAACTGTTCGTAGGAGGAGCGCTGAACCTCGATCAGGTTCGGCATTTGCACGGCTTCGGGGATGCGGCCGAAAGACTTACGGATCCGCTTCTTTCCAGTGAAGGATTGCGCCATTTTGTTCCCTTGAGCGACGCCCGGAACGGTTTCCGTGCGCCAGGTCGTGTTGTCCTGCGTCCACCCTCGAACGCCCTTGCGGGCGCCGGACGCTGGAAGCCCCTGTTTCGCCAGGGGCGCTCCCTCGCATGGCCGGAGGGCGGCGGGCCATGCCTCGGAGCGTGCGCGCGTGAAAAGTCGCCTGAGCGACGAATCCTAAATTTCGCGAAGAGAGCCAGATAGGCGTTTTATGCGGCGAAGGGAACCCCCTTTCCACATGAAAATGGAACGGCGTGGGCAATCGACTCCACGCCGCTCCATCTTGGTCGGACCCGGGCGTCTCCCGGGGACATCTCTGGATCTCTCGTTAGTTGCCCCACGTCAACCGATGAGCCGATCGGCAGGTTCCCGATCCACAGAAAACCGCTCCCGCCGGGCGCCTCAGTCGGCCGGCGCCTGCAATCTGGCAGCAGCCACCCCGATTAAGTGCCAACACGTTGATTTTCTTATCCATTAATGAAATCAGCCGGAAGCTTGGCGGCAGCCTGGCGCGTCGTTGCGCGTTTTCAGGTTACAAGGAGGGCGATCCATGGCCGTCAGCGCCGACTTCCAACGTCAACTCGCCGGGTACGGTCTGACCACGGCGGAGATCCTCTACCGGATGCCGGACCACCCCGCCCTGCTCCAGACCTACCTCTGGCAGGAGTACGACCTCTATCCGCAATTCCCGAACCTGCACCGGTTCCTCGACTTCTGGAGCCACCGGCTGGACGGCGTGCTGCACACCATCACGGTCGCGCACCGCGAGTTGATCCGTCCCGCCGAATTCCGCATCGCCCAGGACGTCTGCAAGCTGCACTAGGCTGCGGTCTGGCGCGACCGCCCCGCGACTGCGGCAAAGCATGCGTGGTAGTCGGGATGCTCGGTGCCCAACCAGCGATCCCACCATGTGAACCAGGGGGCATAGTTCCACCGCGCCTGGCCATGGTGCAGGTCGTGATGCACCGTGGTGGTGAACCAGTCGAGCAGCGGGCGTCCGTCGGGTCGCGCCGGCATGAACTCGTATCCCGAGTGCAGCAGGGTGTTGCGGAAGATCTGGTGGGCCAGGAACAGCGGGATGACGCCCCAGGGCGTCGGAACGATCAGCGGCCAGACCGCCACGAACCCGACCATCAGCGCAGCCTCGCCCAGGTCGAAACTGTAGGCCGTGAACGGCGACGGGTTCTGGCTCTTGTGATGGCGGACATGCGCCCCGCGCATCGCCCTCACCCGATGCATCGCCCGGTGGGTCCAGTAGACGTAGGCGTCCTGCCCCACGATCATCAGAATCAGGCTGATCGCAAGCCAGATCGCACCCCACGACGCCGCAACGGGCGCCAGCGGATAGAACCCCGCCCTGTTCAGCAGGGTCATCCCGACGCCCACCGTCGAGAAGAGCGCGATGGCGCGGACCGAGAACGCGAACTCCGCCAGCAGCTGGCGGGCCGGCGGCGTTTCGGGGCGGATCTTTCGATGGCTTAGCACAGGCCCAAGCAGCACCCAGAGAACCAGCCAGACGCCGATCGCGAAGACTGCGTAGCGCCGCAGGTCCACCAGGACATTCTGCAGCCACAGATGTGGAACCCCGTCCAGCAGCACCGGCGCCTCCTTGCTTGTTGCTCGGCTCCAGGAGGCGTCGGTCCGGCGGGGACGTCTCGCCGATCCCGAAAAATGCGCGCCGAATTCGCGGTCAGTCGACCTCGGCGGAATTCAGCAACTGCTGCAGAGCCTCGCCGCGCCAGCGCCTCGGCGTGCTGCCGGTGGCAGCCTTGAAGGCCCGGTTGAACGGGCCGAGCGAGCCGTAGCCCAGGTCGAAGGCGATCGCCGAGATCGTGGTCCTGGCCTCCGCCGGGTCGGCGAGCCGCCGCTTGGCCGCTTCGATGCGGTGAGCATTGAGGAACTCGGCGAAGTTCCGATAGCCCAGACGCTGGTTGATCAGGCGGCGCACGCGGTGCTCGCCCTCGCCGACTTCCGCCGCCAGGCGCCCGATGGTCAGCCCTTCTCGCCGCCACATCCCGCCCGCCATCAGCGTCTCGATCTTTTGCAGCAGCAGGCGGTCGGCCGTCTCCATCAGGCCGTCGCCGCCCGCGGCCGGACGTGCGGGGTCGAACAGGCCGGAGCCCGCCCGGACGAACAGCCCGGCGATAGTCAGGATGATCGCCGCCAGCATCGCCCCGCCATAGGCCTCGCCCACGGTCAGGCTCAACCAGGGACCGTCCGGGTCGGCCCGTAGAGCGAAGACGTTCAAGGTCTGAAAGACTCCGAACAGCGCCGTGAGGCCGAGCAACGGCCCCCGCAGACCGCGGCGCGCCTCCAGAAGGTCGCCGCGCCGCCCCGTGGCGATGATCAGGCCGGCATGGAGGCAAAGCAGGCCTCCCGCCACGTTCCGCGCGATCCACAGCGGGTCGAGCGGCGCCGGTCCAGGGCCCATGACCGTTCCGGACACGGCCATGAGCACCGCGGGCGCCAGATGCGCGAGGCGAAGCGGGCGGTCTTCGAAGACAGCTACGACGAACAGCCAGAATAGGCCCGCCACCGGATAGGCCAGCGCCAACAGAGCGTAGCTCCGGCCGAAGCCTTCCCACAGGCGCGGGGATTCGGTGATCAGCCAGGCCGTCAGGCTGATGGCGAAGGCCAAGGTCGTCCATCTGGCGGAACGGGGCGCGCTTCCACGCCAGACCGCCGCCGCCAGGATCGCCAGCGCCCCGACGGCCAATCCGCGTGCAAATGGATCGAGCTGTCCCACAGCTTGACCGTAACACGCGCTCTCGGCCCGCAAATGGAAAACGGCCCCGGAGATCGCTCTCCGGGGCCGTTCGAATAGACGCAGAAGCTGCGCACCGCCTTTCTCGCGAGAAAGGCGTCAAGAAAACTAGCGCGCGACGTTCGCCGGAACCGGTATCGGCTTGCGGCTGTCGCGCTCCAATTACTTAACTTGGACGGTGGCGCCGGCTTCTTCGAGCTTCTTCTTCACTTCTTCAGCGACTTGCTTCGAGACGTTCTCGACGACGTTCTGCGGAGCGCCTTCGACCAGGTCCTTGGCTTCCTTCAGGCCGAGGTCCGGACGGACGCCGCGGACTTCCTTGATCACGTTGATCTTCTTGTCGCCACCGGCGGTCAGAACAACGGTGAACTCGGTTTGCTCTTCGGCAGCTTCGGCCGGGGCGGCGGCGCCACCGCCGACGGCGGCGACGGCGACCGGAGCGGCGGCCGAGACGCCCCACTTGTCTTCCAGCAGCTTCGAGAGTTCAGCAGCTTCCAGAACGGTCAGGGCCGACAGTTCTTCGACGATCTTTTCAAGCTTCGACATGGTGTGTCCTTACGGAAATAGAGGTTGTGTTCGGGAATGACGATCAGGCGGCGTCTTTGGCGGCATAAGCGCCCATGACGCGAGCCAGCTGACCGGCCGGAGCCTGCAGAACGCCGGCGACCTTGGTGGCCGGAGCTTGCAGAAGGCCGATGATCTTGCCGCGGAGCTGGTCCAGCGACGGCAGGGTCGCCAGGGCGGCGACGCCCTTTTGGTCCAGGACCTCGGTTCCCATGAACCCGCCGACGATGGCGAACTTTTCGTTCCCCTTGGCGAATTCAGAGGTGATCTTGGCGGCGGTGACGGGGTCCGACGCATAGGCGATGGCGACCGGGCCGGTGAACAGGGCGTCGCCCGCTTCACCGATCGAGCCGTCCAGGGCCTTTTGAGCCAGGGTGTTCTTCACCACCTTCAGCGCCGCGCCTTCCTTGCGGAGGCGGAGGCGAAGATCAGTCATTTCCGCAACGGTCAGACCCAGGTTGTGGGTCACGACCACGGCGCCGGCGTCGGCGAAGACGCTTTTCAGCGACTCGATCGACTCCTGCTTTTGAGCGCGGTCCATTGCGGTCTCCATACTCAGATAGATCGCCGGACGATTCCGACGATCGCAGCAGACGACCCATGCGAGGGCGAACCCGCGCGCGGATCGTTTAGGCCTGTCCTATTCCGGAGAAGTCGCAGATCACGCGCCCATCGATGCCGATGGCCGACGAAACCTCATCTTCCCGTCTCCCCATGGCCGTGGAAGGGCTCTTCCACGTGTTACGGTCCCAGGCGGCCCCTGGAACCCCACAGTTCTTGGACAGGATGGAAGGGCGAACCCTTCCGTCCCCGCCGCCCCTTGCGAGACGACGAAACTCTTGAAGGCGCGGTTCCTACACGTTGTCGACGGAATAGGCAAATTTTGTCGACAGACCGTCGCTTCGGTCTCAGCTCAGACGCGGCCGCGTGGCGATCACCGCGGTGGTCAGCATCACCGCATAGGCCCAGAGCACGAAGGCTCCGAACAGCGGCGCATGATCGGGCGGGAAGTTCGGCAGCACCCAGGTGAAGAACACCGTCACCCCCGCGTCCAGCACCATCTGCGGCGCCACGAACGAGACCAGGGCGGCCAGGCGGTGGCGCTGCTCGACCTTGCGCAGGAACATCAGGGTGGCGACCACCAGCCCCGAGCCGGAGATCAACCCGGTGACCAGCAGCGTCCACGCCGGGCGGTCGACCCAGGCGCTGGGCAGCAGGCGAAGCACCAGGGTCGACACCGCCCAGACGAACGTCCCGCGGGCCGCGAACCAGGCGTAAAGGTGCAGGGCGCCCTTGCTCTGGGCCTCCGCCACGTCCTCGGTCGCCAGTCCCGCCAACTCGACCTTCTCCCTGCCCTTGCCCGCCACCTGCGTTCTCAGTTGTAGAGCGGCGAGAAGCTGAAGACCCAGGGGGTGTCCGTGTCCACCCCGACCTTCACCGCCTTCAACTCCGGCGCGCCATAGACCTGCAGGCGGGTGATGTTGGCGTAGCGCGGCGGCTTGACCTCGCCCTGGCTGACCATGAACGGGCGATCGACGATGAAATCGTGGAAGTCACCGTTGATGACCAGAACGGGCTTGCCGAACCGCTCCGACAGGTCCCGGATCGCCAGGGCGACGAAATAGAACGCCCCCTCGTTCCCGCCCCGCAGTTGCTTCCCGGAAAACTCGTCGCCATGACCATCCGCGAATATCGAGGCCTGCAGCGCGATGACCACGGCCTTGGCGTCCTTGGCCTTGGCTTCGGCGAAGGCCGCCTTGAGCCATTCCACATTGGCGCGGTTGCGGGCCACGGCCTCGGCGGCCCTGGCCTCGCTCTGGATCATGAAGCCGTTGCCCGAGCCAGGCACGCTGATGGTCGCGAACACCACCCCGCCCTTCTCCCAGCGGGTGTTTTCCAGCGTGTCCTTGAAGGGCGAGACGTCTGGCTGGCGCACCAGCGGCATGGTCTTGCCGCCGACGCTCTGCGGCTTGGCGAAGAACACCTTGCGGATCAGGCCCAGGCTGCCGATCGGATCATCGAAGCCGGCCATGGTCATGCCGGCGTCCAGGCCGCGCAGCGGCATCAGCAGCCCAAGATCGGCCGGCGTCGCCTTGCCTGAGACGTAACGGGAATAGGCCTCCAGCACATCGGCCTTGCGACAGTCGGCCCATTCGTTGTCGCCGGGCGTGTAGACGACCGGGTGATCGTACTTGGCGAACCAGTCCAGGATCGAGCGGTGCTGCGCCTCGGTGCAGGGCAGCGCGCCCCAGGTGTCGCCGACATGGATCGTGAAGGCCGGCTTGGCCTTGTTGATGCGGCCGATCAGCGCCTCGTAGACCGGATAGTCGACGCTGGGATTGTAGGCGGTGTCCCCCAGCGCCACGAACTCAAAGGTCTCCGCCTGCGCGGCCGGCCCAGCCAATGCAAAGGCCGCCGCCAGCCCTACTATCCAATGACGCAAAGCCGTGCCCCTCCCTGTTTTAGGTGAAGCTTAGCCCGACCGTCGGCGAAGGGAAGACTTCAGCCGGTCCACTGCGCCGGGCGCTTCTCCATCCAGGCCTTGACGCCCTCCTTGTAGTCGGGGGCCTTGATCATCGTCTCCAGCAGCCGCTCGGCCTCGCCCACCGCCGCGGCGGCGTCACGGTGCAGGTCGCGATAGATCTGCCGCTTGGTTTCCCGCGCCGATCCGGGCGCGACGTTGGCGGCCATGGCGCGGGCGTAGTCGAGCACCGCCGGCATCAGCGTCTCGGCCTCGGTCAGCCGGTTGAGAAAGCCCATGGCCGCCGCCTCGTCGGAAGTGAACGTCCGGCTCGACAGCAGGATGTCGTTGGCGTGGGTCAGGCCGACGATCCGCGGCAGCACCCAGGAGAGGCCGAACTCCGCCGGAAAGTTGAAGCGTCCGTGCGCGGCGGTGAACTTGGCGCCCTTCACGGCGAACCGCAGGTCGGCGAACGCGGCCAGCACCAGCCCGATCCCCGCCGCCGCGCCGTTGATCGCCGCGATGATCGGCTTGCCGACCCCGAAGTGGTAGGCGAAGGCCGCGTCGAAGTTCGGATCGACGCCGAAGCCGGGCCGGGCGATGTCCTCGCTGGTGCCCGGATCGTAGCGGCCCTTCTCCGAATGGCCTTCCAGCGCCCCGAGATCGGCCCCGGCGCAGAACGCCTGGCCTTCCGGATCGCCGGTGACCACGATCACCCGCACCGCCTTGTCGGCGTCCGCCTCGCTCAGCAGCCAGCGGTACTCGGTGTGCATCCGCCCGGTCCAGGCGTTGCGCCGCTTGGGCCGGCTCAGCGTGATGACGGCGACGCCGCCCTCGCCGATCTCGTATCGCGTCGTCTTCAGGTCCATGGAGGTCCTCCCAAACCCCGTTCCGGCCCGCGCTCTAGGCCGCCTCGAACACCGCTGCGATCCCCTGGCCGCCGCCGATGCACATGGTCTCCAGGCCATAGCGGCCGCCGCGGCGCTTCAGTTCGCGCAGCAGGTTGGCCAGGATCCGCCCGCCAGTGGCGCCGATCGGGTGGCCGAGCGAGATGCCCGAGCCGTTGACGTTCAGGCGGTCGCGGTCGTCCCAGCCCCAGCCCTTCAGCACGGCCAGCACCTGCGGCGCGAAGGCTTCGTTCAGTTCGACCAGGTCGATGTCGTCCCAGCCCATGCCGGTGCGGGCGAACAGCCGCTCGACCGCCGGCACCGGGCCGATGCCCATGCGCGAAGGCTCGCAGCCGGCCGCCGCCCAGCCGACGAACCAACCCATCGGCTCCAGGCCCAGCTCGGCCAGCTTGTCCTCGGCCACCACCAGGCAGGCGGCCGCCGCGTCGTTCTGTTGGCTGGCGTTGCCGGCGGTCACCACCCCGCCCTTCTCGAGCGGCTTCAGGGCGGCCAGGCTCTCGGCCGTCGCGTCGCCGCGCACGCCCTCGTCCTTGGCGAACAGGACGGGATCGCCCTTCTTCTGCTTGACCGGCACGGGCGCCAGCTCGTCGTCGAACTTGCCGGCGGCCCAGGCCGCGGCGGCGCGTTGGTGGCTCATGGCCGCGTACTCATCGCACTCTTCGCGGCTGATCTGGTAATCGCGCGCCAGGTTCTCGGCGGTCTCAATCATCCCGCTGATCACGCCGAACCGCTCGATCGGCTGGCTCATCACCCGGCCGCGCGCCAGGCGGTCATGCATGGTCACCGAGCCGGCCCGGGCCCCGCCGCGCATGTCGGTGCTGTAGTACTCGACATTGCTCATGCTCTCGACGCCGCCGGCGACGACCACGTCGGCCGCCCCGGTCTGGACCATCATCGCAGCGTCCACCACGGCCTGCAGGCCCGAGCCGCAACGGCGGTCGAGCTGATAGCCCGGCACCGTGATCGGCAGGCCCGCGGCCAGGGCCGACCAGCGGGCGATGCAGGGCGCCTCGCCGTTGGCGTAGCCCTGGGCGAAGATCACGTCGTCGATCTTCTCGGGATTGACCCCGCTGCGCTCGACCAGCGCCTTGAGAACGACCGCGCCGAGGTCCCCGGCGGTGACGCTGGACAGGCCGCCCAGGAACTTGCCGACCGGCGTGCGGATGGGAGAGACGATGGCGGCGCGTTTCATGGGCGTTTCCTCGAACGACGTATGCATCGTCAGTGGCGAGGGACGCCTCTCCGGTCAAGCGGAAGCCGACCACGAAAAAGGGAGCGGCCTTGCGACCGCTCCCCTTCGAAGTCTGCCGATGTGGCGGGCGCTTAGGCGCCGACCGAACCGGTGTCCACCTTGAAGCCCGGGCCCATCGTCGACGACAGGCTGATCTTCTTGATGTAGGTGCCCTTGGCGCCCGACGGCTTGGCCTTGTTCAGCGCGTCCACTAGAGCGCGGACGTTCACCAGCAGGGCTTCGTCCGAGAACGAGGCCTTGCCGATGCCGGCGTGAATGATGCCGGTCTTCTCGGTGCGGAACTCGATGGCGCCGCCCTTGGCGTCCTTCACGGCTTGACCGACGTTCGGGGTCACGGTGCCGACGCGCGGGTTCGGCATCAGGCCGCGCGGGCCCAGCACCTTACCCAGACGGCCGACCAGGGCCATCATGTCCGGCGTCGCGATGACGCGGTCGAAGTCCATGAAGCCGCCTTGGATGCGCTCGACCAGCTCCTCGGCGCCGACGATGTCGGCCCCGGCGGCGGTGGCTTCAGCGGCCTTGGCGTCCTTGGCGATGACGGCGACGCGGACGTCGCGGCCGGTGCCCGACGGCAGCGAGACCACGCCGCGGACCTGTTGGTCGGCGTGACGCGGGTCGACGCCCAGGTTGACGGCGATTTCGATCGACTCGTCGAACTTGGCCTTGGCGTTGGCCTTGACCAGGGCGACGGCTGCTTCGACGGCGTGGGTGGCGTTACGGTCGCCGGTCCAGGCCTGGATGCGCTTGGGTTGCTTAGCCATGTGCTTAGGCCTCCACGATTTCGAGGCCCATCGAGCGCGCGGAGCCCTCGATGATCTTGGCGGCGGCTTCAACGTCGTTGGCGTTGAGGTCCTTCATCTTCTTTTCGGCGATTTCGATCAGCTGAGCGCGCGAAATCTTGCCGGCGTTCTCACGGCCCGGAGCCTTCGAACCCGACTTCAGGCCCAGGGCCTGCTTGATGTAGTGGGTCGCCGGCGGGGTCTTGGTGATGAAGGTGAAGGACTTGTCCTGATAGACCGTGATCACGGTCGGCAGGGGCGTGCCCTTGGCTTCCTTTTCGGTGCGGGCGTTGAACTCCTTGCAGAAGCCCATGATGTTGACGCCGCGCTGACCCAGCGCCGGGCCGATCGGCGGCGACGGGGTGGCGGAGCCCGCGGGCACCTGCAGCTTGATATAGCCCAGAATCTTCTTGGCCATTGTTTCTCCTCGTGACCGGAACCGGTCGGTTGAGCCGTGGTGTGGGGTTAGGTGGCCCTCCCCTCCCACGGATTTGACGCGCATCCGCGCAATCCGGGCGATGAGTCACCGACCGGAAGGGCGCGCTCATAGCAGGACGGGAGGTCCGCCGCAACGGCGGTGACGGAATGAAAAAGGGCGGCGCCCGCAAGCGCCGCCCTGGAATTCTCGGAACGTGATCGGCCGACGGTTAGCCGCCGAGCTTCTCGACCTGGCCGTATTCGAGTTCGACCGGCGTGGCGCGGCCGAAGATCGAGACGGTGACGCGCAGGCGGGCGCGCTCCTCGTCGACGTGCTCGACCGAGCCGTTGAAGCTCGCGAAGGGGCCGTCGGTGACGCGAACCTGCTCGCCGATCTCGAAGGAGATGGTCGGCTTCGGCCGCTCAACGCCCTCTTCGATGGCGCCGATGATGCGGGCGACTTCCTTTTCGGAGACCGGCATGGGCTTGGAGCCCGAGCCGAGGAAGCCCGTCACCTTCGGGGTGTTCTTGATCAGGTGGTAGGCCTCGTCCGTCAGCTCCATCTTCACCAGCACGTAGCCGGGGAAGAACTTGCGTTCGGCGTTGACCTTGCGGCCGCGGCGGATCTCGACGACGTCCTCGGTCGGAACCAGGATGTCGGAGAAGTTTTCTTCAAGGCCCTGGCTCTTGGCCTGTTCGCGGATCGACTCGGCCACCTTCTTCTCGAAGTTCGAGTAGGCGTGGACGATGTACCATTTGTGGCGCGGGTTCGGGGCGACGGGAGCTTCGGCGTTCATATCTGTCATCAAGCCCCGTTCGCGAGTTTGAGCACGAGGTTCATGCTCGCGCCCAGTCCAAGGTCGACCACCGCCAGGAACGCGCAGGCCAGCACCACCATGATCCCGACCATCACCGAGGTGATCCAGGTCTCCTTGCGGGTGGTCCAGGTGATCTTGCGGGCTTCGGCGCGAACTTCGCGGGCGAACTGCGCCGGGCTGGTCTTCTTTTTCTTGGCCGGGGCGTCCTGCGCCAGGGCCGAGGCAGGGGCGATCGCCGCAGCCGTCTTGCTGGCGCGGTTCTTCATCGCTTGCGGGGACGAACCCGGTTTCCTGGCCATCAGGCTCTTACGACTCTCTTCAGTTGGGCGGCGGACGTTCCGCGCCCGGCATACTCATATAGTGAATGGCAGGAGTGGAGGGACTCGAACCCACGACTTTCGGTTTTGGAGACCGACGCTCTACCAGCTGAGCTACACTCCTACACGGCCCGACCTGACCGCTGCAGCCTGCCCTTACTCCGCTTTCGTCTGACCGCAAACCGTTCAGACGCTAGGTTGGCGAACCGTGATCTGAGCACCGTTCGTGCCGCCCCTGGCGGTGTAAAATGACAAACTCCAACGATGTCGGGTAGGACGGAGGCGTATGACGCAAACCGGTTCCCATTTCAAGCCTCTTCGACGTCCTGCGTAACGTCGACGGCGGGCGCTTGCGCCGGACCCTCGCCGGCGCGGCCGCAGAACCGCGGGCCCTGGAAGGTTCGGCGCGCAATTCCAGGACCCGGCCCGGTCCTGCGACCGGCAAGCCCCAGTCCGGCGCGCCGAAGCCCGCCTAGGGGGCGGGCGTGCCCGCGCACTCCAGACCGAGGTACTCGACCTCGACGTCCGACAGCTTGATGCCGCACGCGCCGACTTCTCCCGCCGCGCGGCCGGTCACGGATATGCCGACCTTCTTCGACAGATCGACCGCCGGATTGGCGGCGGCCAGGTCATAGGCTTTGCCGCCGGACTTGATCGTCACGCATCCCGGCGTCGGCCCGGCGACCGGACACCCGACTGCGGTGACCCGTTCGCCCTGCGGCGCGGCGGAGGCCTCGGCCTGCCCGCTCCCCTGCCCGCTGCAGGCGCCGGTCACGACGGTCGCCAAGGCGATCGCCGCCATACTCCCAAAGGTTACGCGCATGCTGTTTCCGTCCCTCCCGCACACGACACGTCCTTTTCGGACAAACTTGACTGTGCGCCTGGGTTATTCGCCCCGCAATTCAAGAATTTGACGAGTGCGTCAAATCTGGAATCAGCTGCTAACTCTTTGATTCAACGGATGCGGTCACGCCATACAGGCGGGCCGACGGTGGAGCCTCCTCCACCGCGCCTCCACACGAAATCACGGCGATCTCGGCGCCCGGCGCGTACCTCAAAGGCGCCCGCAGCAGAGGACAGCCCCGCAGATCCGCCGCGCCCACGCGACCGTTCCGCCTCCCCCCGGGAGCCGTCCCTCGGTTGAGCCGGCCAAACCCAGGGCGGCGGCCAACGCATTCTATGCTGTCGCTTGATGGTGGTGTCTAATGCCGGCGAACGTCTTTTGCGGTCGAACTTGAGAGCTTGGGGAGACCTTTTATGAAGTCATGGATCGCAGCTGCGGCGCTCATCGTGCTGTGCGGCGCGCCGGCGCATGCGCAACCGCAGGACCATCGATGGGGCGGCGGATGGCAGCAGGCCCCGCCGGGCAGCTACCAGCGGTTCTGCCGCGACATCCGCGTCAATGGCGACACCCTCACCGCCAGCTGCGAGGACATGCGCGGCCGCTGGAACTACAGCAGCGTTCGCTATCGCGATTGCCGCGGCGATATCGGCGCTGACAATGGGCGGCTGGTCTGCTCGTGGAACGGTGGCGGCGGCGGCGGCGGCGGCGATTGGGGCCAACTGCCCTCTGGCAGCTACCAGCAGAGCTGCCGCGACGCGCGCGTCAGCGGCAGCATCCTGACGGCCAGCTGCCGCGACCACCGCGGCCGCTGGAACTACAGCAGCCTCGACGTCCGCAACTGCCGCAACGACATCGGCAACGCCAACGGCCGCCTGATGTGCGGCTGGAACGGCGGCGGCGGTCCCAACCCGCCTTGGGGCGGCGGCGCCAACAACAGCACCCTGATGCTCTACTCGGCGCCCGATTTCGGCGGCCAGGCCTACCAGGCCACGCGTGAGGTCACCAACCTGCCGCGGCAGTACAACGACCGCGCCATGAGCCTGCGCATCGAAGGCCGCGGCGCCTGGCAGATCTGCAGCGACAGCGACTTCGGCGGCCGCTGCCAGATCTTCGACCGGGACGTCAGCGACCTGCGCCAGTACGGCCTGGGCGAAGCCGTCACCTCGATGCGTCCGGTCGGCGGCCGTCCCTACTGAACCGCCGCGCGACGAATGATCAGGGCCGTCGGGAGCGATCCCGGCGGCCTTTTTCTTGGTCGCGCATCCCGCCAACGAAAAGGCCGCCGAGGTTGCCCTCGGCGGCCTGATCTTGAGGTCTGTCGACCGTAGCTTAGATCGCTTACTCGACGATCTTGGCCACGACGCCGGCGCCGACCGTACGGCCGCCTTCGCGGATGGCGAAGCGCAGGCCTTGGTCCATGGCGATCGGGGTGATCAGCTCGACGTCCAGCTCGGCGTTGTCGCCCGGCATGATCATCTCAACGCCTTCCTTCAGGCGGATGATGCCGGTCACGTCCGTCGTGCGGAAGTAGAACTGCGGACGGTAGTTGGTGAAGAACGGGGTGTGACGGCCGCCTTCTTCCTTGGTCAGGATGTAGGCCTCGGCCACGAACTTCGTGTGCGGGGTGATCGAGCCCGGCTTGCAGAGAACCTGGCCGCGCTCGACGTCTTCACGCTTGGTGCCGCGCAGCAGCACGCCCACGTTGTCGCCGGCTTGACCTTGGTCCAGCAGCTTGCGGAACATTTCGACGCCCGTGCAGGTCGTCTTCTGAACCGGACGGATGCCGACGATCTCGACTTCCTCGCCGACCTTCACGATGCCCTTTTCGATCCGGCCGGTCACCACGGTGCCGCGGCCCGAGATCGAGAACACGTCTTCCACCGGCATCAGGAACGGCAGGTCCACCGGACGCTCCGGCTGCGGGATGTAGGCGTCGACCTGGGTCATCAGCTCAAGGATGCGGTCCGCGCCGATTTCCGGGTTGCGGTCTTCCACCGCCGCCAGGGCCGAACCCTTGACGATCGGAATGTCGTCGCCCGGGAACTGGTAGGACGACAGAAGTTCGCGAACTTCCATCTCGACCAGGTCCAGCAGCTCGGCGTCGTCGACCATGTCGACCTTGTTCATGAACACCACCAGCGCCGGCACGCCGACCTGACGGGCCAGCAGAATGTGCTCGCGGGTCTGCGGCATCGGGCCGTCAGCGGCCGACACCACCAGGATCGCGCCGTCCATCTGCGCCGCGCCCGTGATCATGTTCTTCACGTAGTCGGCGTGGCCGGGGCAGTCGACGTGCGCGTAGTGACGGTCAGCCGTCTCGTATTCCACGTGCGCGGTGTTGATCGTGATGCCGCGCGCCTTTTCTTCCGGGGCCGCGTCGATGTCGGCGTAGTTCATCGCCTTCGCGCCGCCGCTCTTCGCCAGCGTCAGGGTGATCGCAGCCGTCAGCGTCGTCTTGCCATGGTCAACGTGACCAATCGTGCCGATGTTGCAGTGCGGCTTATTGCGTTCGAACTTTTCCTTGGCCATCGGGGTCCTGCCGGCGGTTGAAAATCAGAAGGTTGGAGCGGGTAGCGGGAATCGAACCCGCATCCTCAGCTTGGAAGGCTGCTGCACTACCATTGTGCTATACCCGCCGCTGAAGGATGCGCGGGGTCGCGCCAGTCTCCTTAAAGTGACGCTCCGAGTGCGTGGTGGGGGAAGCAGGACTCGAACCTGCGAAGGCGTACGCCAGCGGATTTACAGTCCGCCCCCTTTGCCGCTCGGGACATTCCCCCAGCGCGCTCGGAGCCAGATCGGGACCCTGGACACTGCCCTTCGCCTGAGCGAAGAACCCGTCCGGCCCCCGATTTGGAGCGCGTCTTATAGTGTCCTCCCCTCGCGAACGCAACGCGCACTCTAAAGGTCCGAGAAAATCGGGCCAAAGAGCCTTCAACCGCAAGCCAGACAACGGTTCTGACGAGTGGCTGTGGGGCTGGCACGCGGTTGCCGCCGCACTTTCCAATCGTAAAAGGAGTGCGCCACAGCGACTTTTGGCGACTCCCGACCGGGCCAAGGAGCTCGAATCTCGATTCGGCCGACCTAAGGCGCTGGAGGTCGTCGAGTCGGCCGCCATGGGACAGATTCTGCCGCAGGGCGCCGTTCACCAGGGAATCGCCCTGCGCATCCCGCCGCTCGAGTCGGTGGCGCTTGAAGACTTCGAGGCGGGGCGCGGCGCCGTGCTCCTGATGCTGGACCAGGTCACCGACCCGCAGAACGTGGGCGCGATCCTCCGCTCGGCCGCCGCCTTCGGGGCGGCCGGAGTGATCCTCCAGGACCGCCACGCCCCCAAACTGACCGGCGCCCTGGCCAAGGCGGCGGTCGGCGCGGTGGACAAGATCCCGACCGCGCACGTGGTCAACCTGTCGCGCGCCCTGGAGACCCTGGCCGACCTCGGCTGGCGGGCGGTCGGCCTGGACGGGCACACCGAGACCTATCTCGACCAGGCGCTGGACGGCGGCCCCACCGTGCTCGTCCTCGGCTCTGAGGGAGAAGGCCTGCGCCGGCTGGTGGCCGAACACTGCGACGAGCTGGCCAAGATCCCGATGCCCGGAGGCTTCGAGAGCCTGAACGTGTCCGCCGCCGCGGCGGTCGCGCTCTATGAGGCCAGCCGCACCCGCACCTAGAAATCCATGAGGCGGGAAAGTCATTCGCCGCGCCGCTAAGCGGTTGCGGACTGACGATGGCTGTCGCATTCAAGGCTCGATGATCGAAAGCCTCCTCGCCCCAGGCGCACTCGCCGCCCTCTTCTCCGTCTTGATGATCGACCTGGTGCTGGCCGGGGACAACGCCGTGGCCGTCGGCCTGGCCGCCGCGGGCCTGCCGCCCGAACAGCGGCGCAAGGCCATCCTGTGGGGCCTGGCCGCCGCCGTGACCATGCGAATCGGCTTTGCGCTGGTCACCGCCCAATTGCTCGGCATCGTCGGCCTGCTGTTCGCCGGCGGCCTGCTGCTGCTCTGGGTCTGCTGGAAGATGTGGCGCGAACTGCGCGAACAGGCCGCCCACGATGAAGCCATCGCCGAGGCGGTGATGGACGCCGACCCCACCACCGAACCTTCGCCCGAGGCGGTCGCCCGCAAGCCGAAGACCTTCCGCGCCGCCTTCATCCAGATCCTGATCGCCGACCTGTCGATGTCGCTCGACAACGTGCTCGCCGTCGCCGGCGCGGCGCGCGAGCATCCGGCCATTCTGGTGTTCGGCCTGCTGCTCTCCATCGCGCTGATGGGCGTGGCCGCCAGCTACATCGCCCGTCTGCTGCACAAGCACCGCTGGATCGGCTACATCGGCCTGGCCATCGTGCTCTATGTCGCGCTGCACATGATGTGGCAGGGCCACCAGGACATCATCCGCGACCTCGGCTACCTGCCGGCCTACAACGCCGCCATGCCCGACTTCCTCGACATCCAGCCCAAGGCCCCCGCGCACTAAGCGCACGGCATTTCGGATTTGCGACGCCGTCGAGCCTCACGCTCGGCGGCGTTGTCGTTTTGGCTAGACCGTCTCGGCGATCCGGCGCGTGGCCTGGGCGATCACCGCCTCGTTTCGACGATAGAACGTCCATTGCTTGATGCGCTTGGGCGTCACCAGTCCGGCCTGCACCAGCAGCCGCATGTGCTCGCTCAAGGTCGGCGCGCTGACCTCCAGCTTGTCGGCGATGAACACGCCGCACACCCCGTCGTCCACGAGGTCGCCATGCACCTGCGGCGGGAAATGCGCGCGCGGATCCTTCAGCCAGTCGAGGATCTGCAGCCTCCGCTCATTGGCCAGGGCGCGCAGCAGGTCGGCGATTTCCATTTCGGCACTTTGCCAATCGACTAACTTATGTCAAGGCAGCGTCTCCGCCCCGCTTGGATGTCCATTATGGTCAGCTATCCGTTTGTCACCCTCGACGTGTTCACCGACACCCGCTTCGGCGGCAATCCGCTGGCCGTGTTCACCGACGCCCGCGGCCTGACCGACGCGCAGATGCAGTCGCTGGCCGCCGAGATGAACCTCTCGGAGACAACCTTCATCCTGCCGCCGCAGGACCTCGCCAACACCGCCCGCGTTCGGATCTTCAACCGCACCGCCGAAATGCCGTTCGCCGGCCACCCGTCGGTCGGGACCGGCTGGGTGCTGTCGCAGATGGGCAAGGGCCAGGCCCTGCGCCTGGAGGTCCCGGCCGGCATCGTCGAGGTCAGCATCGAGGACGGCGGCGGCGTGATCGCCGCGCCGCAAGCCCTGTCGCTGGGCGTGGAGTTGCCGGTTGAACGCATCGCCGCCTGCGCCGGTCTCTCGCCCGCCGACATCGTCGTCGACGCTCATCGCCCGGTCGAAGCGACCGTCGGCGTCACCTTCGTCATTGCGCAGGTTACGCCGGAGGCGCTGGGCCGCGCCGCGCCGGACCTGACCGCCTTCCGCCAGGCCGCGATCGACTTCCCCGAGTTCGGCGATCGCCTCTCGCTGCACCTCTACGCTCATGACGGCGAGGGACTGCGCGCGCGGATGTTCGCGCCCAATTCCGGCACGGTCGAAGACCCGGCGACCGGCAGCGCCAACGCCACGCTCGCGGCTCTGCTGCTGTCGCTCTCGGATGCGCCGGACGGCGCCTGGGACATCGTCCAGGGCGTCGAGATGGGCCGCCCCTCGCGGCTGCGGGCCAGCGCCCGGCGCACGGCCGACGGCGTGCGCGCCACGGTCGGCGGCGGCTGCGTGCCGGTGCTGAGCGGCCACGCCAGCGTCTGATGAGCCCGCGCAAGCCCCTCGACCTGTTCGCGATCAGCGTCATGGTCGCCCTCTGCCTGTGCTGGGGCTTCCAGCAGATCGCGGTCAAGCTGATCGCGGCCGACGTCACCCCGGTGATGCAGATGGCGCTGCGCTCTGGCATGGCCGCGCTGGTGCTCGGCGCCGTCACCTTCCGCAACGAGGGGCGCCGGGCCTTCGCCGACGGCACGCTGCGCGCCGGTCTGCTGGTCGGGCTGCTGTTCGGGCTGGAGTTCCTGTTCATCGCCCAGGGCCTGATGCTGACCAGCGCCTCGCACATGGTCGTCTTCCTCTACAGCGCCCCGATCTTCTCGGCGCTGGGCCTGCATCTGCGCTTCCGCGAGGAACGGCTGAAGCTGCTGCAGTGGGTCGGCGTCGTCGTCGCGTTCGGCGGCATCGCCGTCTCGTTCCTCGGCGCGGGCGAGCAGGTCAGCGGCGACATGCTGATCGGCGATGCGATGGGCCTGCTCGCGGGCCTGGCCTGGGGCCTCACCACCGTCGCCATCCGCGGCTCGCGGCTCGCCGACGCCCCGGCCGTGAAGACCCTTTTCTACCAGGTCGCCTTCGCCGGGGTGATGCTGCTGGGGATCGCGTTCCTGCGCGGCGAGACGGCGATCAACCTCACGCCGACGGTCGCCTTGAACCTGGGCTTCCAGACCATCGTCATCACCCTGATCAGCTACGTGATCTGGTTCTGGCTGCTGCGGAAGTACCTGGCCTCGCGGCTGTCGATCCTATCGTTCCTGACGCCGCTGTTCGGCGTGGTCCTCAGCGTCGTGATCCTGCACGAACCGCTGGAGCCGGCCTTCGTCGCCGGCGCGCTGCTGGTCCTGGCCGGCATCAGCCTGGTCAGCGGGGCCGAACTGCTGCGCGACCGCTTCGGCCGCGCAGCAGCCTGATCGCGCGTCAGGCGGCCGCTTCCGGCCCGCCGAAGCGTTCCAGCCACTCGGCGACCTGCTCGTTCTCGACCTTCTTGAACAGCACCTCCGGCGCGGCGACCTTGCGGCCGGCCGGCAGGATGTCGAGCACCACCGCCCCTTCCGCCTTCGGCCACTCGCTCGGATAGCCCTCTCCCACCGCGAGCGCGATCTTCTCGCAGGCGAACGGGATGAACGGCTCCGACACCTTGGCGAACAGCGCGACCAGGTTCAGGCCGGTGCGCACCACCACCGCGGCGCGCTCGACGTCGGTCTTGATCGCCGTCCACGGGGCCGCTTCGGTAAGATACTGGTTGCCCAGCACCCAAAGCTGCCGAAGGGCGGTGGTCGACTTGCGGAACTCGCGCGCCTCCATCAGCTCGGTCAGCTCGGCGAGTTTGGCGTTCACGTCGGCGTAGAGCTTGGACTCAAGCTCGCCCGGCTCGCCGCCGGCCGGGACCACGCCCTCGAACCGCGCCTCGGTGAACTTCAGGATTCGATTGACGAAATTGCCCAGCACGTCGGCCAGGTCGGCGTTCACCTGCGCCTGGAACTGCTCCCAGGTGAAGGTCGAGTCCGAGGTCTCCGGCGTATTGGCGCTCACCCACCAGCGCCAGTAGTCGGCCGGCAGCAGCTCCAGCGCATGGTCCATGAACACGCCCCGCTTCTGCGAGGTCGAGAACTTGCCGCCGTAATAATCCAGCCAATTGAAGCCCTTGAGCTGATCGACCAGCTTCCAGGGGGCGTTGTTCACGACCCTCCAGGACCCGTCCGCCTCGAGCTTCTCATTGATCCCGATCAGGGTGCAGGGGAAACCGACCGTGTGGAACGGCACGTTGTCCTTGCCCATGAACTCCACATAGGTGACGTCCGCCGCCTCGGCCCCGCGCCACCAGCGTTCCCACTCGGCGTCGGCGGCCGGGCCGCGGCCGGCCTCGGCCGCGCGGGCGTCGGCCCACTCCCAGGTCGCGGCGATGTACTCGATCGGCGCGTCGAACCAGACATAGAACACCTTGCCGGCCAGGCCTTCGACGTCCGGTGTCTGGCCTTCCGGATTGGCGCCCCACTCGAAGGCGTTGACCGGCACGCCCCATTCCAGGTCGCGGGTGATGCCGCGATCCTGCAGCCCCTCGTCCAGCCACTTCAGGGCGATGGAGGTGACCAGCAGCGGCCACTCGCCCTTCTTGCTGTCGATCCAGGCGCGCAGCTTGTCGGAGAACAGGCTCTGACGCAGGAACAGGTGCTTGGAATCGCGGATCTCGATGTCTTCCGAGCCCGAGACCGCCGAGCGCGGCTTGATCAGGTCGGCCGGGTCCAGCACCCGCGTGCAGTTCTCGCACTGGTCGCCGCGCGCGGCCTGGTAGCCGCAGTGCGGGCAGGTCCCGATCACGTAGCGGTCCGGCAGGAAGCGCTTGTCGGCGTTCGAATAGACCTGCTGGGTGACCCGCTCCTCGATGAAGCCGGCCTCCCACAGCTGCTGGGCGAAGCGCTGGGTCAGCTTGTGGTTCTGCGGCGAGGACGAACGGCCGAAGTGGTCCCAGGACAGGCCGAACTTGCGGCCCAGGTCGTGCTGAACGTCGTGCTGCTGGGCGCAGAAGGTCGCCGGATCGAGGCCGGCCTCGGCCGCAGCCAGCTCGGTCGGCGTTCCATGTTCGTCGGTGGCGCAGATGTAGAGCGTCTCGCGCCCGCGCGCCCGCTGGAATCGCGCATAGACGTCGGCCGGCAGCATGGAGCCCGCAAGCGTCCCCAAGTGCTTGATCCCGTTGATATAGGGCAAGGCCGAGGTGATGAGGATGCGGGACATGGCTTCTCTCGTAATGAGGAGGGAGGCGCGGCTTATAGGGCGCGGGGTCGGTTCGCGAAAGCGCTACAGCGGTCCCTTGAAGATGAAGACCGCGCCGGCCGCGATCAGCGCGAAGCCGATCATATGGTTCAGCGTGAACCGTTCGCCCAGATAGGTGACCGAAAACACCGCGAACACGGCCAGGGTGATCACCTCCTGCATCGTCTTGAGCTCAGCCGGCGAATAGACCTCGCGGCCGATCCGGTTGGCCGGAACCGCCAGACAGTATTCGAAGAACGCGATTCCCCAGCTGACCAGCACCAGCAGCCAGATGGGCCGATGCTCGACCTTCAGGTGCCCGTACCAGGCGAAGGTCATGAAGATGTTGGAGGCGACGAGCAGCAGGATCGGCGCGATCATCGCCATCGAGGTCGGCATCGGAAGCGCTCCTTGCGCATTAGCACTTAAAATCTGTCGGCTTGGCCCTATAAGCTGCCCGTCGGGCAAGGTGGAGAGTGGGCATGTGGAAGAAGGCGCTGGGCGCGACTGCGGTCCTGGCTATGAGCGTGACGCTGGCCGCCTGCGGACAGGGCGACGGCGGCGCGGCCAAGGACCAGACGCTGAAGATCTATAACTGGTCGGACTATATCGACCCTCAGATCCTCGCCGATTTCACCAAGGAAACCGGGATCAAGGTCCAGTACGACACCTTCGATTCCAATGAGATTCTCGAGACCAAGGTCCTGCAGGGCAACACCGGCTACGATATCGTCGCGCCGTCGAACCACAACATCCCCCGCTACATCATCGCCGGCGCGATCGCCCCGCTCGACAAGTCCAAGCTGCCGAACAACAAGAACCTGTGGCCCGACATCATGAGCCACATGGAGCCCTTCGACCCGGGCCAGAAGTACACCGTCCCCTACATGTGGGGCACCATCGGCATCGGCTACAACGTCAAGGAAGTGGCCAAGCGCCTGCCGGGCGTCGCCATCGACAGCTGGTCGGTGGTGTTCGATCCCGCCAACCTCGCCAAGCTCAAGGACTGCGGCGTCTACTATCTCGACGCGTCCGAGGACATGTACGCCGTCGCCCTGAACTATCTGGGCAAGGACCCGAACTCCAAGGCCGTCGCCGACTACCAGGCCGCCACCGACATGATGGTCAAGGCCCGCCCGTTCGTGCGCAAGTTCCACTCGTCGGAGTACGTCGAGGCCCTGGCCAACGGCGACATCTGCGTGGCCGTCGGCTACTCGGGCGACATCCTGCAGGCCAAGACCCGCGCCGAAGAGGCCAAGAACGGCGTCGAACTCGCCTATGTCATCCCCAAGGAAGGCAGCCAGGTCTGGTTCGACGTGTTCGCCATTCCGGCCGATGCGCCCAACCCGACCGCGGCCTACAAGTTCCTCGACTACATGCTGCGCCCCGAAGTCATCGCCAAGGCGTCGAACTACACCCAGTACGCCAACGCCAACCTGCCGGCGACGCCGATGGTCGACGCCGCGGTGCGGAGCGACCCGAACGTCTATCCGACGCCGGACCTCTTCAAGCGCCTCTTCGTGACCACCACCAAGGACCAGGCTCTGCTGCGCGAGGTCACGCGCATGTGGACCCGGGTGCAGACCGGCCAGTAGGAAGGCGGGTACATGACCGAACGCAGCCGCCCGCGCCTGAACATCGGCGCGGTCCGTTCGACCTTTGCCCCTTGGGCGGACCCCACGGCCAAGCCGTTGGTGCGCTTCGAGAAGGTGGTGAAGCGCTTTGACGGCGAGACCGCTGTCAACGGCGTCTCGCTCGACATCTATCCCGGGGAATTCTTCGCCCTGCTCGGCCCCTCCGGCTGCGGCAAGACCACCCTCATGCGCCTGCTGGCCGGCTTCGAGACGCCGGACGAGGGCCGCGTGCTGCTGGCCGGCGAGGACCTGGCCGGCAAGCGCCCGCATGAGCGGCCGGTCAACATGATGTTCCAGTCCTACGCGCTGTTCCCCCACCTGAGCGTGGAGAAGAACATCGCCTTCGGCCTGAAGCAGCAGGGCATGCCCAAGGACGAGATCGCCGCCCGCGTGGCCGAGATGCTCTCCCTCGTCCGCCTCGACGGATTGGCCAAGCGCAAGCCGCACCAGCTGTCGGGCGGCCAGCGCCAGCGCGTCGCCCTGGCCCGCGCCATCGCCCCGCGCCCCAAGATGCTGCTGCTCGACGAGCCGCTGGCCGCGCTCGACAAGAAGCTGCGCGAGGAGACCCAGTGGGAGCTGATGGCCCTGCAGCAGCAGCTGGGCATGACCTTCCTGATCGTCACCCACGACCAGGAAGAGGCGATGGTCACCGCCGACCGCATCGCCGTCATGCGCGCCGGCCAGATCGTGCAGATGGGCCGCCCCGCCGACGTCTATGAGGCGCCCAATTCGCGCTACGTGGCCGACTTCATCGGCGACGTGAACATCTTCGAGGGCGTGGCCGAGCACGCCGACGGCGTCACCGTTCGCATGGCCAGCAGCGACTCGCCGCAGGGCTTCGACATCGTCGAGGACGACCGCATCCCCGTCGGTTCCACCGCCTGGCTGGCGGTGCGTCCGGAGAAGATCCAGGTCCATCTGGACGAGCCGCCGCCTGGCCCCAACCGCATGGCCGGCAAGGTCGCCGACATCGGCTATCTCGGCGACTGGACCACCTATCTGGTCGAACTCGACAGCGGCCGAACGATCCGCGCGGCCCGCGCCAACGCCACCCGCTTTGTCGACCGCCCGGTCGACTGGGACGATCAGGTCTGGCTGACCTTCGCCCGCGACGCGGGCGTGGTGCTGACCCAGTGAAGGTGCGCGGCGACCGGACCGGCCTGGCGGCGCTCGCGCCGTTCCTGTGGCTGGGCCTGTTCTTCCTGTTCCCGTTCCTGCTGGTGGCCAAGCTGTCGCTGTCGGAGACGGCGCTGGCCATGCCGCCGTACGCGCCGCGCCTCGACTGGTCGCAAGGGCTGGCCGGATTGCGGACCTTCCTGGCCGGCCTCGACTTCGAGACTTACGCACGGCTGCCGACCGACCGGCTCTATGTGGTCGCCTACCTCTCCAGCCTGAAGTTCGCCGGCGTGGCGACCTTCATCCTGCTGCTGCTCGGCTATCCGCTGGCCTACGCCATGGCCCGCTGCACGCCGTCGGTGCGCAAGGCGCTGCTGATGGCGGTGATCCTGCCGTTCTGGACCAGCTTCCTGATCCGGGTCTACGCGCTGATCGGCATCCTCAAGCCGGAAGGCCTGCTGAACGTCGCCCTGCGCGCGGTCGGCCTTGGCCCTGTCTCGCTGCTCAACACCGACACCGCCATCTATATCGGTCTGGTCTACGCCTACCTGCCGTTCATGGTCCTGCCGCTCTATGCGGTGCTCGAGCGCCAACAGCACGATCTGCTGGAAGCGGCCGCCGACCTGGGCTGCACGCCGATCGAATCGTTCTGGCGGGTGACCTTCCCGCTGTCCCTGCCCGGCGTTGCGGCCGGATCCCTGCTCTGCTTCATTCCGATGGTCGGCGAGTTCGTGATCCCCGACCTGCTCGGCGGCTCCTCGACCCTGATGCTCGGCAAGACCATCTGGACCGAGTTCTTCGCCAACCGCGACTGGCCCGCCGCTTCGGCGGTGGCGATCGTGCTGCTGTTCACCCTGGTGATCCCGATCGTGCTCTACCAGCGCCAGCAGGCCAAGCTGACGGAGCTCGGGCGATGAAGCGCGGCCTCACCGGCTTCAACATCGCCGCCCTGGTCGTCGGCTTCGGGTTCCTCTACCTGCCGATCGTCCTCTTGGTGATCTACTCGTTCAACGCCAGTCGGCTGGTGACCGTATGGGGCGGGTTCTCGACCCGCTGGTACGCCTCGCTGTTCCGCAATGAACAACTCCTCGACGCGATCTGGGTGACCTTCCGGGTCGGTCTGATCTCGGCGACCATCGCCACCGTCCTCGGCACCCTGGCGGCCATCGCGCTTGTCCGCGCCATGCGTTTCCGGGGACGCACCCTGTTCTCCGGCATGGTGTTCGCGCCGCTGGTGATGCCCGAGGTGATCCTTGGCCTGTCGCTGCTGCTGCTGTTCGTCTCGCTCGGCCTGCCGCGCGGGTTCTGGACCGTCACCGTCAGCCACGCGACCATCACCATGTGCTACGCCTGCGTGGTCATCCAGGCCCGCCTCGCCGCCTTCGACCGTCAGCTCGAGGAGGCCGCCCAGGATCTCGGCTGCCCGCCGATCAAAGCCTTCTTCCTGGTCACCCTGCCTAACATCGCCCCGGCCGTAGCGGCGGCCTGGATGCTCGCCTTCACGCTGTCGCTCGACGACCTGGTGATCGCCAGCTTCACCTCGGGCCCCGGGGCCACCACCCTGCCGATGCGGATCTACAGCCAGGTGCGCCTGGGCGTCAGCCCGGAGATCAACGCCGTCTCGACCCTGCTGATCGGCCTGGTCGCCACCGGCGTCATCGCCGCCTACCTCCTCCAGCTGCGCCGCAAGACCGACGATTAGTCGCCTGCGTTGAGCCGCCTCGCCCGCGCCGACAGGTAGGCGTAGAGCGCCTCGACCTCGGCCGGCGTGAACACCTTGAAGTCCGAGCGCGCCACCAGGGTCATGATCCCCAGGTGCCGCCCGCCCGGCGGGACCCCGGTCCGCATCAAGGTGTCGAACGCCTGGGCGTCATAGGCGCCGACGACGCGCAGGTCCGGCCCCCCTTCCCGCTCGTCGCCCGCCAGATTTGAGCCGTGGCACTCCGAGCAGACCGTCCGGGCGATATGGCGTCCGGCCGCCAGCTCCGGTCCCAGGTCCATGGCCGGCGTCGCACGCGCCCGCGCCACGCGCCGAGGTTCGTCGAGCGCGCCCTTCAGCACGTCCCAACGGGCGCGCAGGCCCGCGCTCTGCGGCGGCCGCGGAACACCGGCCGGCGGGTGCGCGCGGACGAACGCCAGCACTGTCGACATCTCCTCCGCCGTCAGGTGCATCAGGGTCTGGGCCGGCATCCCCCACAGCGCCCGCCCGTCGCTGGGCCGCACGCCCTGGCGGATCGCCTGGGCCAGCTGTTCGTCGCTGTAGCGCGCGGCCGCCAGGGTCAGGTTCGAGGCGTAGTTACGGACCAACCGCGGGTTGGGATTGTAGATCTTCCCCTGCAGGTCCGCCCCGTGGCAGCTCGTGCAGCCATAGAGCTTGGCCAGCCTGCGCCCCTCGGCCGCCATGTGCGCCGGCCCGGCGCGCGCCGTCTCGGGCGCGAGCCGGTAGCTCCGGGTGATCAGCAGCTCGCTCCAGATCCACAGGGCGACCCCCGCCAGCGTCGCCGCCGCAATCGCGCCCAGCACGACCGAGACGAGGGTTCGCCCCATGCGCTGCGCCTAGAGGGGCGCCACGCGGTCGAACCAGGGCCGGGCCTGCTCCAGCTGACCGGCCAGCCGGAACAGCAGCGCCTCCTCGCCCATCCGGCCGACGAACTGAATGCCGATCGGCAGACCGCCCTGGCTCCAGGCCAGCGGCACCGACATCGCCGGCTGGCCGGTGTTGTTGAACGCCTGGGTGTTGGGCATGAACTTGAACAGGCGCTGAGTATATTCGCGCGGGTCCTCGGTCAGGTGGCCGATCGGGATCGCCGGGCTGCCCAAGGTCGACAGCAGCAGCACGTCGTACTGCTGGAACAGGCCCGCCATCGCCCGCCCGTAGGCATGGATCGCCGCCAGGCCGCGCACATAGTTGGCGCCGGTGACCTGCTTGCCGCGCTGGTACGTCAGCCAGGTCAGCATCTCGACGTCGCCCTGCGCCACCGGACGGCCGCGACGCTCGCCCTCGGCGTCCAGGGTCGCAGCGATGCTGGCGGCGATCACGTCGCCGGCGCCTTTCTGCATCGCGGCCAGATCGCCGGGCACGCGCACCTCTTCGACCATGTGGCCCATCCCCTCGCACAGCCTGGCTGCGTCGAGCACGGCGGCCGCGCACTCTGGGTCCAGGCCGTCGGAAGCAAGCGCCGCTGTGGTGAAGCCGATGGCCAGCTTGCCGGGGTCGCGGCGCGCCTCCTCGGCGAACGGCCGCTCGGGCGGGGCCAGAAAATAGGGATCGCCCGGCTGCGGCTGGCACACCGCGTCCAGCAGCGCGGCGCTGTCGCGCACCGAGCGCGTCACCGCATGCTGGATCGAGGCGCCGCCCCACCCCTCGCCCGTCGGCGCGAACGACACCCGCCCGCGCGAGGGCTTCATCCCGAACAGCCCGCAGACCGAGGCCGGAGTACGGATCGACCCGCCGCCGTCGCTGGCGTGCGCCGCCGGGACGATGCCCGCGGCCACCGCGGCCGCCGCGCCGCCCGACGACCCGCCCGGCGTGCGGCCGGTGTCCCAGGGATTGCGGCAGACGCCCAGCAGCGCCGGCTCGGTCACCGGCATCAGGCCGAACTCCGGCGTGTTGGTCTTGCCGAACAACACCAGTCCGGCGTCCTTGTAGGCGGTGGTGATGGCGCTGTCGGCGGCCGCGGTCGCGTCGCGGAACACCGCCGAGCCCACCGTCGTCGGCGCGCCCTCGAGCTGTGCGCCCAGGTCCTTGAGCAGGAACGGCACCCCGGCCATCGGCCCGCCCCAGATGTCGCGTTTGACGTCCTGGCGGCCCCATTCGGTGAGGTCCATAGTCACGGCGTTGATCTTCGGATTGACCGCCGCCATCCGCGCCACCGCCGTCTCCAGCAACTCCGAAGGGCTGACCTCGCCCTTCGACACCAGCCCGGCCAGGCCCACGGCGTCGTGTTTGCGGTACTCTTCGAAGTTCATGGCGCGCTCCCTGCTTTTGCCGCAGGTGACCATAGGCGCGCGCCTATTCCAACCTCAGGTAATAGGGCCATCGCCCTAATGGCGCATGCCGATGTGCTCGATGACGGCTCCGCGCATCGAATGGGTCTGCTGGATCGGCAGGCCCGTGGTCTCGAACTGGGTTTTCAGCTGGGTCTTGCGCGCCAGCAGCCGCTCGCCCAGTTCGTCCATGTCGAGGCCGGCATGCCGCGCCTGGGCGAACATGCCCTCCGAGCGCATCTCCTCCTCATGGACATGGTGGCGGATCTCCTCCGACAGCACCTTGACCTTGGCGTCATAGAACGCCTCGTTCGGGGCGGCGTCCGACAGCTCGGCGATCATCAGCTTGGCCCCGTCGTGCTCGACATAGGCCTCGTCCAGCGTGCTGTCCGTGATCGCGCCGCGGCAGGCGGGGTAGAAGATCTCCTCCTCGATCATCGTGTGCACCGTCAGGTCGACGCAGATCTGATGCACGATCGCGGCCTTGCGCCCCGCCCCGCGTGCGGACTTGAAGTCCTCGAACAGGGCCTCGACCGCGCGATGATCGGCCTTGAGCAGAGCGATGGCGTCGGGGGCGGCCATGGGACCTCTCCTGGGTTCGTTTCCAGGATCAACCCTCGCCCGGCCCGGCCGTTCCGTCAGTCCTCGGCGATCTCGCTGTGCTTCCGCGTGTCGCGCATCCGCAGGTAGGTGATGAGCGAGACGCCAATCATGCCGGTGACGTACCAGTAAAAGCCGCTCTCCATCCCCTGGCTCTTGAACCACAGCGCCACATACTCCGCCGTGCCGCCGAAGATCGTGTTGGCCAGCGCATAGGGCAGAGCCACCCCCAGCGCCCGGATGTGGGCCGGGAACAGCTCGGCCTTCACCACCGCATTGATCGAGGTGTAGCCGGTGACGATGATCAGGGCGCCCAGCACGATGGCGAAGGCGACATAGGGGTCGCTGGTCTTCGCGAGCGTCGTGAAGATCAGGTAGGTGAAGGCCACCCCCATCACCCCGAACGCGATCATCAGCGGCTTGCGGCCGATCTTGTCCGACAGCGCCCCGGCCGCCGGCTGGATCAGCATGTAGACGAACAGCGCCGCCGCGCTGATCGCGGTCGCCGTCTCGCGGCTGAAGCCCGAGGTGTTGACCAGGAATTTCTGCATGTAGGTCGAGTAGGCGTAGAAGGCGAGCGTCCCGCCCGCCGTCAGCGCAATCACCGTGAAGGCCTGGCGCGGATAGTGCTTGAACAGCGCAAAGCCGCTCGACTTCGGCGCATCGCTCGCCTGGGCGTTCTTGAACGACTCCGTCTCGGCCAGGCCGCGGCGCAGGTAGAACACCACCACCGCCAGCGCCCCGCCGATCACGAACGGGATCCGCCAGCCCCAGGCCTCGAGGTCCGGCTCGGGCAGGATCGCCTGCAGCAGCAGCAAGACCAGCAAGGCCAGCAGCTGGCCCGAGATCAGCGTCACGTACTGGAAGGACGAGAAGAAGCCGCGGCGCTGCCTGCCGGCCATCTCGCTGAGATAGGTGGCGCTGGCGCCGTACTCGCCGCCGACGCTCAGCCCCTGCATCAGGCGCGCCAGCACCAGCAGGGCCGGCGCGATCCAGCCGATCTGGTCGTAGCCCGGCGTCAGGGCGATCAGCAGCGAGCCGGCGCACATCAGCGACACCGACAGCGTCAGCCCCGCCTTGCGGCCCTTGCGGTCCGAATAGATGCCCATGATCCAGGCCCCGATGGGCCGCATCAGGAAGCCCACCGCGAACACAGCCGCGGCGTTCAGCAGCTGGGCGGTGCGGTCGCCGGCCGGAAAGAAGATCGGCGCGAAATAGAGGGTGAAGGCGGAATAGACGTACCAGTCGTACCACTCGACCAGATTGCCGGTGGATCCGCCGATGATCGACTTTAGTCGATGCCGGCGGTCGGCGGCTGCGCTATCGACCATGAAACCCCTCCCCCTGGGGAAATCAGAAACAAGCGGCCGGCGCTCTGGCGGCGCCGGCCGGTCGCCCGGAGACTACTTCCGGACGCAGGTTTCTTCCTAGGGCCTCGCGCGCCGTTCGCGCGATCTAGTGGGAGCTCGACAGCTTCATCAGCACCAGGCCGCCGACGATCATCACCGCCGCCAGGATGCGCACGATGCTGACCTGCTCGCCCAGCACCGCGATGCCGACCAGGAACGCGCCGACCGCGCCAATGCCGGTCCAGACCGTATAGGCGGTGCCCAGCGGCAAGGTGCGCATCGCCACCGACAGCAGGCCGAAGCTGGCGATCATGGTCCCGATGGTGATGACGCTCGGCACGAGTTTTGTGAACCCGTGCGACTGCTTCATGGAGAACGCCCAGACCACCTCGAGCAGTCCGGCGATAAACAGAAGAATCCAGGCCATGCGGCCCTCCTTTCGAAGAGCCGGGCCGTCCCGGACATTGATTCCCACGATTTTGGGGGAGGTCGTTCCTCGCGGCCCCTAGCTAATTTCGCGGCCATGCCGGGTCAAGTCGCCGTCTCGACGCGGATGGTGCCGGCTACAGGATTCGAACCCGTGACCTTCGGTTTACAAAACCGCTGCTCTACCAACTGAGCTAAGCCGGCGCGGCTCCCGCACGCCGCCGACCGATGCCACGCCCTGCCCCCGCTGCCAAGCCCCCCGCCGCTGGCACGGCAGTTGCGAAAGCCGATCGGTCCACCCGGACCAAATCCCATTTGGAGACTCCTTACGTGAGCACGAAAAAACATTGGCTGGTGGGCACGGCTGCGGCTATGGCCGTGGCGCTGGTCGCCGGCGGCGCAAACGCCGCGACCCTGATCAACGGCAGCTTTGAAGAAGGCGCCGAGCCGGGCAGCTTCATCACCCTGGGCAACGGCAGCACCGCGATCACCGGCTGGACCGTCAAGGGCCACGGCGTCGACTACATCGGCTCCTACTGGACCGCCGCCCATGGCGATCGCAGCGTCGACCTCTCCGCCCTGAACGGCGGCACGATCCAGCAGACCATCGAGACGATCGTCGGCAAGACCTACAAGGTCACGTTCTGGCTGGCCGGCAACCCCGACGGCGGCCAGGGCGACAAGTTCGTCGCCACCTCGGTCAGCGGCGATCAGGTGAACAGCTTCTCGTTCCATGTCGGCGGCGGCAACACCAAGCAGAACATGGGCTGGACGCAGCACAGCTACACGTTCAAGGCGTTCGACCCGAACGCCACCCTGGCCTTCAACTCCCAGACCAACACCCCGTACGGCCCGGCGCTCGACAACGTGTCGATCTCGGCGGTGCCGGAACCGGCCACCTGGGCCATGATGATCATGGGCTTCGGCGGCGTCGGCGCTGCGGTTCGCGCCTCGCGCCGCAAGCAGGCCCTCGCCTTCGCCTGATCCACAACAGGCGCTATGAAGGACGCCGTCGGTTCTCTGGAACCGGCGGCGTTCTTTTGCCCAAAGGCGGCTTCGTGGACCTGAAACCGATCGAGATCTTCATCGACGCCGACGCCTGCCCGGTGAAGGACGAGACCTACAAGGTCGCCCAGCGATACGGGCTCAGGACCTGGGTCGTCTCCAACGCCTTCATGCAGATCCCGCAATCGCCGCTGATCGCGCGGATGATCGTCGACGCCGGTCCGGACGTGGCCGACGACTGGATCGCCGAGCACATCGCCCGCGGCGACGTGGCGATCACCAACGACATTCCGCTGGCCGAGCGGGTGCTGACCGCGGGCGGATACGCCCTTGCCGCCAACGGCCGGCCTTTCACCGAGAATTCGATCGGCGCGGCCATCGCCCAGCGGGCGCTGATGGAGCAGCTGCGCTCGACCGGCGAGATGCTCGGCGGGCCTCGCCCCTTCGACCGCAACGACCGCTCGCGGTTCCTGCAGTCCCTGGACGAGACAATCCAGAAGGAGCGTCGTCGACGCGCCTTGCAACGCGGCGGCGCATGACTAGCTTGCGGTCACGTTTGGCTGAGGGGTTCTGAATATGCGCAATGCGTTGATGCTGTCCGTCCTGGGGTCCTGCGCCCTGCTCGCCGGCTGCGGCCAGGGCGGCGGCGAAAAGTCCGCGACGTCCACGCCCGCACCGGCGCCCGCGGCCGAGCACGAACCCACCGCCGCCGAAAAGGCCGCCGTCCTGGCCAGCCTGCCTGCGCCGTACAACACCGCCGACATCGACAACGGCAAGGCCAAGTTCGCCATGTGCCGCTCGTGCCACACGATCATCGAGGGCGGCGCCAACCTCACCGGCCCGAACCTGCACGGCGTCTTCGGCCGCAAGGCCGGCGCGCTCGAGACCTACAAGTATTCCGACGCCGTGAAGAACGCCGGCTTCGTCTGGGACGCCGAGCACCTGGACAAGTGGCTGGCCGAGCCGCGCACCTTCCTGCCGGGCACCAAGATGACCTTCGCCGGTCTCAAGGCCGAGAAGGACCGCATCGACCTGATCGCCTTCCTGAAGGTCGAAACCGGCTACAAAGCGCCGTGAGACGCTAGCATTCCAAAAAGGCAACCTTGACGAGAATAGCGATCGGCCGCAGCATGAGCCGGTCGAGGCTGCGCTTGCATCTGTCAGCCGAGATCCTGCGCCGGCGCCTGTGACACCCCCTTGTCGCAGCCGGCGCCACCCCGACAACTCGCCTCCCCCGCTGGGGGAGGCTTTTTCGTAGAGCGATGGTTCTGGCCTCGGGGCCGGGCTATTCGGCGGCGTTGGCCGCCCGCGCCTGCTCGGCCTCCTCGAAGGCCTCGATGCGCCGCGCGGTGGTCTGCGGCGACTTCGTGAACCGCGCCAGCAGATTGTAGAACACCGGCACGATGAACAGGGTCAGCAGGGTCGCGAAGATCGCCCCGAAGAAGATGACCACGCCGATGGTCTTGCGGCTCTCGCCGCCGGCGCCGCCCCACATGATCAGCGGGATCGCCCCGGCCGCCGCGGCGATCGAGGTCATGATGATCGGACGCAGGCGCAGCGAGGCGCTTTCGATCACCGCCTCGCGGATCGACAGCCCTTCGTCGCGCAGCTGGTTGGCGAACTCGACGATCAGGATGCCGTTCTTGGCGGCGATGCCGATCAGGATGATCAGCCCGATCTGGCTGTAGGTGTTGACGGTCGACCCGGCGATCAGCAGGCCGAACAGCCCGCCCAGCGCCGCGACAGGCACGGTCAGCATGATCACGCCCGGGTGGATCCAGCTCTCGAACTGGGCGGCCAGTACCAGGAAGACCAGCAGCAGCGCCATGCCGAAGGCCAGGCCCACCGCGCTGCCCGCTTCCAGATAGTCGCGGGCCATGCCGCCCCACTTGATCTGCGGTCCGGGCGGCATCTTGGCGATCTCCGCCTCGAAGAACTTCACCGCCTCGCCGACCGGATAGCCCGGGTTCAGCTGCGCCGAGAGCGTGACCGAACGCAGGCGGTCGACCCGCGAGCGGTCGGGCGTGTCGCCGCGCACCTCGGTGGTGACCACGGTCGACAGCGGGATCAACTCGCCCGAGTTCGCCCGGACATAGAGGTTGCCGATGTCCTGCTCGGTCTGGCGCTGCTCGCGGTCGGTCTGCAGCAGGACGTCGTATTCCTGGCCGTTCTTGATGTAGGTCGTCACCCGCCGGGTGCCGAAGTTGCTTTCCAGCGCCCGTCCGACCGCCTGGGCCGAGACGCCCAGCGCCGCAGCCTTCTCGCGGTCGATGTTGACCAGCACGCGCGGGCTGGTCGGCTCGTAGTCGAGACGCGCCCGCGACAGGCCAGGATTGGCTTCGGCCGCGGCCAGCAGCGGTTTGATCCAGGCGGCGATCTGGGCGTAGTCGTCGCCCGCGACGATCACGTCGACGCCGCTTCCGCCCCCCCCGCCGCCACGCTGGAAGGCCGGTCGCACCGAGGCGATGGCTCGCACCGAGGTGATCGACGACAGCTCGCGATTGAGGCGCGCGGCCAGCTCGTTGGAGGTGATCCCCCCGCCTTCGGTCAGGTTGGCGTTGCCGAAGCCGCTGTTGAACTGGGTGCCGCCGAACCGCGGCACGCCGAGGATGTAGCGGGTGATGACCCCGTCCTTGCGCAGCTCCTGCAGCCGCGCCTCGACCTGGGCGGCGGCCTTCATGGTGTAGTCGAAGCCGGCCCCCTCCGGCGCGATGACGTTCAGATCGACCCGGCCGCGGTCCTCTTCCGGCACCAGCTCGCGCGGCAGCACCGCGAACAGCCCGCCGGCTCCCGCCGCCAGCACGATCACCAGGCCGATCGTGGCGAAGGTCGCGCGACGGTCGCCCAGCAGCGCTTCCAGCGATGCATGATAGGACGACTTCAGCTTGCCCATCGCCGCATCGACGCGGCGGGCCAGGAAGCCCTGGCCTTGCGCCGGGCGCAGCAGCTTGGAGGCCAGCATCGGCGACAGGCTGAGCGCCAGCAGCGCCGAGAACGCCACCGCCGCAGCGATCGCCACCGCCAGCTCCACGAACAGCCGCCCGATGTAGCCGGGCAGGAACATCAGCGGCGCGAACACCGAAATCAGTACGATGGTCGTGGCCACGACGGCGAAGAACACCTGCCGCGCCCCGCGCTGGGCGGCCACGATCGCCGGCTCGCCCTCGTCGATCCGCCGCTGGATGTTCTCGACCACCACGATGGCGTCGTCGACCACCAGGCCGATGGCCAGCACCAGCGCCAGCAGGGTCAGCAGGTTCAGCGAGAAGCCCAGCGGGGCCAGCACGATGAAGGTCGACAGGATGCAGATCGGCGCCACCACCGACGGGATCAGCGCCGCCCGCCAGGTGCCGAGGAACACGAAGTTCACCAGGGCCACCAGGGACATCGAGATCCCCATGGTGATCCACACTTCCTCCAGGGCATGCTTGGTGAAGACGGTGTAGTCGACCGCCACCTCCAGCACCGTGCCCTTGGGCAGCGACTTGTTCAGCTCCGGCAGCAGGTCGCGGACGCCCTGAGAAATCTCCAGGTCGTTGGCCTGCGACTGGCGGGTGATGCCGATGCCGACCTGGTCGCGGCCGTTGGACCGGAAGCTGCGGCGGCGCTCGTCGGGGCCTTCCTCCACCCGGGCGATGTCGCCCAGGCGGGTGACATAGGCCTGCGAGGTGTTGCCGGTCGCCGCCGACGCGCGCCCGCCCGACGCCACCACCGGCAGTTGGGCGAACTGTTCGGGGGTCGCATAGCCGCGGCCGACCCGGATCGTGAAATCCTTGTCCGGGGCCTCGAGCGAGCCGGCCGGCAGCTCCAGGTTCTGGCTGTTCAGCGCGTTCTCGACGTCGTCGACCGTCACGCCGCGGGCGGCCATGGCGTTGGGATCGAGCCAGATCCGCATCGAATAGAGCTGGCTGCCGCCGACGAACACCTGGGCCACGCCCGGGACCGTCGAAAACCGCTCGACCAGATAGCGCTGGGCGTAGTCGGACAGCTGCAGCCGGTTCAGCGTCGTCGAGGCGAACGAGATGAACATGATCGGCGAGCCGTCGGCGGTCGCCTTGGCGATTTGCGGCGGGTCGGCCTGCAGCGGCAGGTTGGCGGCCACGCGGCTGACGGCGTCGCGCACGTCATTGGCGGCGTCGTCCAGATTCCGGTCGAGCCGGAACGAGATGTTGATGTTCGAGCGGCCGTCGCGCGAGGACGAGTTGACCCGGTCGATCCCCTGGATGCCGGAGATCTGTCGCTCGATCACCTCGGTGATCCGCTCCTCGACCACTTCGGCCGAAGCGCCGCGATAGGTCGTGGAGATCGAGACCACGGGCGGGTCGACGCTGGGCAGCTCGCGCACGGTCAGCGAGGCGAAGGCCGCGACGCCGACGACGCAGAGGATGATCGCCGCAACCGCCGCGAAGACGGGCCGGCGGACCGAGATGTCCGACAGCATCATGCGTCAGGCCGCGCCGCGCGCGCCCCGGGCTCGGCGCCCTTCTGGGACGCCATGATGCGGACCGGCTGGCCCGGCTGGATCTTGTTGAGGCCGTCGGCCACGATCTGTTCGCCGGCGCGCAGCCCGTCGCGGATCTCGACGAAACCGTCCTGGCGCATGCCGGTCAGCACCGGCCGCTGCTCGGTGCGGGCCTGCTCGCCCTGGCGGCTGACCACGTAAACGAAGGCCGAGTCGCCCTGCACCGAGACCGCCGACTCAGGCGCGGCGACGACCTGCCGCTGGCCCTGGGCGATCGCCACCCGCAGCATCATGCCGGGCTTCAGCTTGCGGTCGGGATTGGGGAATTCGGCGCGGGCGGTGATCGCCCGGGTGCGCTCGTCGATGCGGGTGTCGAGCTTCTGGATACGGCCCTGGATCACCTGGCCCGGATAGGCGTCGATGCGGGCGGTGATCGGCTGCCCTTCGCGGACTGAGGCGAGGTAGCGGTCCGGCACTTCGAAATCGACGCGCACGCTTGAGATGTCGTCCAAGGTCACGATCGCTGCGCCGGGATTGACCAGCGCCCCCGGGGCGATGTCCGACAGTCCGACGACGCCGGCGAACGGTGCGCGGATCATCCGGTCGCCTTCCCGGGCCCGCGCGGCGTCGACATCGGCCTTGGCCGCCAGATAGGTCGCCTCGCGCTGGTCCAGCGCGGTCTTGGACGCATAGCCCTGCGTCGCCAGCTGCTTCCAGCGGTCGTAGTCGCGTTGCGCCTGGACCAGCCGCGCCTGCGCCTGGGCGATGCCCGCGCTCTGCTCGGTCGCCTTCAGCTCGACCAGCACCGCGCCCTTGGGCACCGATTGGCCGTCGCTGAAACGCACCTTGTCGACCAGCTGCGTCGCCGCCGCCGTCAGCGTCACCGACTGGCGGCCCTTGGCGACCCCGATCACGTCGATGGCGTCGACGAAGGTCTTGTTCTGGGCGCCGACCACATTGACCTGCGCCGGGCCGCCCATGCCGCGGCCGCCGCCTCCTGCGCCGCCGCCCTTCTGGGCGGCCATCGCGCCGCCGCCGCCGGGGCCTCCTGGCCCCTCCTTCTTGCCCAGGGTGAGCTTCCAACCGCCTGCGACCACCATGAGGCCGAGGATCACGATCGCGCCGACGAGGAAAAAGTGGCGTCGCAACAACTTATGGAATCTCCGGGGCGGCTCGGAATATGAATGTGGATGACGCTGAATCGAGGCGCGTCCTATGGCGACGACATAGGCGCCGTCGGGTGACAGAACGATGGCTTTGCGTGTCGGCCCTGAAACACAACGTCGATATGCCCAGTCACAACACGCGATGAAGCTTACAATTCCGTATTGGCGTCATCGCTGCAAAGAAAACGGGCGCCCGAGACCGGGCGCCCGCCTTGCACAGTCCTTGAAGAGACCCTCTAGGCGTCGTAGCCCGGCAGCGACCGATCCAGCAGCCGCAGCGCCCCCGGCCAGGCCAGCTGGCCGCCCAGGCCGCGCGACATCTGCGACTTCACCTCGTCCTGCGCCGCCTGCGGGGCAAGCAGCACATTCTCGCGCCCGGCCGACAGCGCCATGACCTGCTGTTTGCAGGCGCGCTCCAGGTAGAACATGTTGATCCAGCATTCGGCCGCTGTCTCGCCCACGGCCAGGGTGCCGTGATTGCGCAGCAGCATCATCTTCTTCTCGCCGATGTCGGCCACCAGGCGTTCGCGCTCGTCGAGGTTCAGCGCGATGCCCTCATAGTCGTGATAGGCCAGCATCGTGCGCACGATCAGCGCATGCTGCGACAGCGGCAGCAGCCCGTCCTTCTGGGCGGCGACCGCCACGCCCTGGTCGGTGTGCAGGTGCATGACGAAGTGGGCGTCCTCGCGGGCCGCGTGGATCGCCGAGTGGATCGTGAAGCCCGCCGGATTGATGAAGTACGGGGTCTCCTGGAGGATGTTGCCGTCCAGGTCGATCTTGACCAGCGCCGAGGCGGTCATTTCGCCGAAGTACATCCCGTAGGGATTGATCAGAAATTGGTGATCGGGGCCCGGCAGCCGCGCCGAAATATGGGTGTAGATCGCATCGTCCCAGCCGTAGAGCGCCACCAGGCGGTAGAGCGCCGCCAGGTCCACGCGCGCCTGCCATTCCTCGGCGCTGACCTTGCCTTTCAACGAGCTCACGCTCGTGATCGAACCGTCGGCCATGGCGACCTCCCTCTGCATGTTTTTGTCTGATCGTTGATCACCAGAGTCGCGCCGACGGCAGCAGGCGTCAAGCACGGCCTGCGGCGTTGAATCTGTTCGCCAAACGGCCGTTGACACCAGAGCCTGTTGGGCGGAGGATTTTCTTAACGACAAGATCTATCCGCGCATCACGAACCACGCTTGTCGGCCCGTATGTTCCTAAGGCTGGGGATGGCGGGCCCCTATTGAAATTTCGACGTCGCAAAGCTCGGATGCGGAGGTCGCTGTGTCTCACCTCACGTTCAAGCTTGCCGCGCTCGCGGCAAGCATGGTCATGGCCGGACTGTCGCCTGGCGCCGCGGCCCAGGCCGCCACCGTCTACAAGGCGACCCTGCTGGGCGCGAACGAGAGCCCGCCGGTGTCCTCGCCCGGCGGCGGCGTCGCTTTCCTGACCATCGACGGCGACCTGATGACGGTCTCCGCCACCTTCGGCGCCCTGATCGGCGACGTGACCGCCGCCCACGTCCACTGCTGCGCCGCCGCCCCGGCCAATGTCGGGGTCGCCACCCAGACCCCGAGCTTCCCGGGCTTCCCGACCGGCGTCACCGGCGGCGCCTACAGCCAGACCTTCGATCTCAACGCGGCGGGGACCTACAACCCGACCTTCGTCACCGCCTATGGCGGCACGGCCCAGGGCGCGCGCACCGCGCTGCTGACCGCCCTCGGCGACGGACAGGCCTATTTCAATATTCACACCACCTTCGCGCCGGGCGGCGAGATCCGCGGCCAGTTCGCCCTGATCCCCGAACCGGCCAGCTGGGCGCTGATGATCGCCGGCTTCGGCATCGCCGGCCTGGCCATCCGCTGGCGACGCGCGGTCTTCAGGACCTGACGCCTCAGGCGGTGGTCTTCACCCGCGCCACCGCGTCCAGCCAGCGGGCATAGGCCGCCTCGCGCCCGTGGCTGCTCAGGGCCGGGTCCATCCGTTCGGTCGACGGCCGCGCGGCGATCGCCTCTTCGACGCTGGCGTAGACGCCGGCCCCAAGGCCCGCGAACAGCGCCGCGCCCAGGGCGGTCATCTCCATGTAGGTCGCCCGGCCGACGGCGACGCCGGTCAGGTCCGCCAGCCGCTGGCTGAACCAGGCGCTGCGCGACATGCCCCCGTCGATGCGCAGCTCCACGTCCCGGCCGAAGGCGCCCGGCGCATCGGCCCGCATCGCCTCGATCAGGTCGCGGGTCTGCAGGGCGCAGGCGTCGAACGCCGCCTGGGCGATCTCCGCCAGTCCCGTGTCGCGGGTCATCCCGAACAGTCCGCCCCGCGCGTTGGCGTCCCACCACGGCGCGCCGAGCCCGGTGAACGCCGGCACCAGCACCACGCCGTGATCGGCGCGCGCGCTCTGCGCCAGCTTCTCCACCCCCGCCCCGCCGCCGGGAACGCCAAGGCCCTCATTGACCCATTGCAGGGCGGCGCCGGCGATGAAGATCGAGCCTTCGAGCGCATAGGTCGCCCGCCCGCCCAGCCGCGCCGCCACGGTCGTCAGCAGCCGCGAACGCGACGGCGCCAGGTGCTCGCCGGTATTGACCAGCATGAAGCAGCCGGTGCCGTAGGTGGCCTTCATCTCGCCGGCCCGGATGCAGCCCTGCCCCATCAGCGCCGCCTGCTGGTCCCCTGCCACGCCGCGGATCGGGATCGCCCGGCCCAGCAGCTCCGGCGCGGTCGAACCATAGTCTCCGGCGCAGTCCAGCACCGTCGGCAGCAGCGCCCGCGGCACGCCGAGCATCTCCAGCATCTCGTCCGACCAGGCCTGCGCCTTCAGGTCGAACAGCATGGTCCGCGAAGCGTTGGTCGCGTCGGTCGCATGGACCTTGCCGCCGGTCAGCTTCCAGATCACCCAGCTGTCCATAGTCCCGGCCAGCAGCTCCCCGGCCTCGGCCCGCGCGCGCGCGCCGTCCACCTGGTCCAGGATCCAGGCGATCTTGGTGCCGGAGAAGTACGGGTCCAGCAGCAGGCCGGTGATGTCGGTGACCTGCGCCTCGCGCCCGGCCGCCCGCAGCCGCTCGCAGGTCGGCGCCGTGCGGCGGTCCTGCCAGACGATCGCCCGGTGGATCGGCTTGCCGGTGGCCTTGTCCCAGATCACCACCGTCTCGCGCTGGTTGGTGATCCCGATGGCCGCGACGTCCTGCGGCGAGCGGCCGGACTTGGCCAACGCCTCGCGCAGCACCGCGACCGAGACGGCGAAGATCTCCTCGGCGTCATGCTCGACCCAGCCGTCGTCCGGATAGAACTGCTCCAGCGGCCGCCCGGCCTCGGCGACCGGCGCGCCCTTGAGGTCGAACAGGATCGCCCGGGTCGAGGTCGTGCCCTGGTCCAGCGCCAGGATCAAAGGTTCCGCCATCGTCCGCACCCGTCGTTGCTCGCTTGGCGAGCGACTCGCCGCTCGCATGGTCAACCGGTTGTAACCATGTTTTCATCCGCTCCGGGCAATTTGCAGCGATCGCCGGGGACGCCAGAGTGAGTGTGGCCGCCAAGACCGATGACCTGTTGAACCTGGCCCGCAGCCGCGCGCCGGCCGACCGGGAGCGCCTACTCCTGGCCATCGTGGAGCTCTGCGACGACGGCGAGAGCGCCGCGGGCCTGATGACCTCCAGGCCGATCCAGGGCCTGCTCAACTCGATCTTCATGTCCCTGGTCGTCGAGGCCGAGCGCGACATCCGCCGCCGGTTGTCGGAAAAGCTGGCCCAGGCCGACTGGGCGCCTTCGGCCCTGGTCAACGTCCTGGCCCTCGACGACATCGAGATCGCCCGCCCGGTCATCGCCGGCAGCCCGGTGCTTAAGGATCACGACCTGGTCCGACTGCTGGTCGAGGCGACGATCGAGCACCAGATCGAGGTCGCCCGTCGTCCGAACATCGGCCCGCCCGTCGTCGCCGCCATCCTCCAACAGAGCGAGCCGGCGGTGCTGACCGCCCTGGCCGGCAATCCCAGCGCCGCGCTGGGCGAGCACGAGCTCGCCGTCCTGGTCGCCGCCGCCCAGCGGATCGCGGCCATGCGCTCGCCGCTGGCCCGCCACCCCGGCCTGACCGACGGGCTCGCACGCCAACTCTATCTCTGGGTCGGACAGGCCCTGCGCCAGTCGCTGGTCGACCGTTTCCGGCTCGACGCGGCCGAACTCGACGCCGCCCTCGCCGCCTCGGTGCGCGAGGCCCACGGGGGGGCCGGCCCGGCCGACGCCCCGCCGGCGCCGCGCGACGGCGAGCGCGAGGAGATGGAACGGCGGCTGGTCGCCAAGCTCGAGGCCGCCGGCCAGCTGCGGCCGGGCTACCTGCTGCGCGTGCTCAAGGAGGGGCGGCTCACCCTGTTCCTCACCGCCCTGGCGACGCTGGGCCGCTTCGACCGGAACCACGTCCTGCGAGCGGTGAATTCCGACCGCCCCGAACTGCTCGCCCTGGCCTGCGCGGCCGTCGGCATCGACCGCAGCGTCTTTCCGACCATCCTGGAAATGGTCCGCGACCTGAACGGCGGCCTGCCCGGCGGCGGCCAGGAGGGCGCGCGCCGCGCCGGCGGCGCCTTCGGTCCGTTCGACGCCCAGATCGCCGGCGCCGCCTTCCGCCACGCAGTGAACCCCGGTTGACGGATCGCCCATTTCACGGACTTTTGCCGGGCCATGTTCAAGCCTGAGCCATTCGTAACCCGTCTCGCCTTCGCGGCCAGCGACCGCCCCGAGGCCCAGGAGGCGCGCGAAGCGCTCATCGCGCGCTATGGCCAGGCCTCCGAGGGCGAAGCCCAGGTCATCGTCGCCCTCGGCGGCGACGGCTTCATGCTGGAAACGCTGCACGAGAACCTCAAGAGCGGCCGGCCGATCTACGGCATGAACCGCGGCTCCGTCGGCTTCCTGATGAACGAGTACAGCGAAGACGCCCTGCTGGAGCGGATCAACGCCGCCGAGCGCGCGGTCATCCACCCGCTGTCGATGGTGGCGGTCGACGCCGACGGCCGCCGGCTGGAGGCCCTCGCCATCAACGAGGTCTCGCTGCTGCGCCAGACGCGCCAGACCGCCAAGCTGCGCATCTCCATCGACGGCAAGGTCCGGCTGGGCGAGCTGTCCTGCGACGGCGCGCTGGTGGCCACCCCGGCCGGGTCCACCGCCTACAATCTCTCGGCCCACGGCCCGATCATTCCCCTCGACGCCAAGGTCCTGGCCCTGACCCCGATCAGCGCCTTCCGGCCGCGGCGCTGGCGCGGCGCCCTGCTGGCCCACACCGCCAAGGTCACCTTCGAGATTCTCGAGGCCGACAAACGCCCGGTCAGCGCCGTGGCCGACAACTTCGAGGTCCGCGACGTGGTCGAGGTGCAGATCGCCGAAAACCGCGACGTCGCCCTGCACATGCTGTTCGACGCCGGCCGCAGCCTCGAGGAACGCGTCCTGGCCGAACAGTTTTCCGTATGATTACCGCTAGTTCCAGGCTCATCCGTTGTTAACGCCTGTCTTCTAGGGTGCCCCACGTTGTCCTAGGAGGCGCGTAGTGAGCCAGCAGAATCCGGTCATCCAGCCCCCCAGCCTTCGCCTGAAGGTCGGCGGTCGGTTCGGCGCGATCGATCCCAGCGCCATCGCCAAGGCCGAAGCGGCCCTGAAAAGCCTGTCCGGCAACTTCGCCCAGTGGCTCTCCGAAGAGGTCATCAAGCTCGACGCGGCGCGTCAGCTCGTCCGCGACGCCGGCGTCACCGCCGAGACCATGGAGACGCTCTACCTGCGCGCCCACGACCTGAAGGGCCTGGGCACGACCTACGAATTTCCGCTGATCACCCGCATCGGCGCCTCGCTCTGCCGGCTGATCGACGACAAGGACAAGCGCCTGACCGTACCCTTGCCGCTCGTCGACGCGCACATCGACGCCATCAAGGCCGCCGTCCGCGACAGCATCAAGACCGACGACCATCCCGTCGGCCGCATCCTGATCGAAGAGCTGGAACGCAAGGTCGCCGCGGCGGCCTGATCACCTACATCACGTTCGCCAGCGGCTCCTCGACCACGCCGTAGCCGGCGTCCGGCGGCAGCACCAGAACCTTGCCGCCCGCGCGATCCTGGATCTGCGGCTCGACCGTCACCAGGGTCCGCGCCTTGGCCCGCGCCACGCAATCGTCTGCGCTGGAGGCCTCGGCCAGCAACTGCACGTTCATGCGCGTGGGGAAGATCACCTTGCGCTCGCCGGTCTGGGCCAGCCGCAGCACCTCGCTCGGGGCGATCCACTCGGCATCGACGGTCTCGCGGCCGTCGCAGGCCGCCACCTGGTCGTCCGGCGCATCCACCACATAGAACCAGGTGTCGAACCGCTTCGGGGTCAGCGGCGGCGTGATCCAGCGCGCGAAAATCGTCAATGCATTCAAATCGATGAGGACGTTCAGCTCACGCACGACATCAAGAAAGGCCAGTTCGCCGCGGTCGACCTTCAGGCGCACCTCCAGCGGGGCCGCCTCCCCGCCGATCGCCCCGCCGTTCGCCCGCCGGCCCAGCAGGATGCCGGCCTCCTCGAACACCTCGCGGATCGCCGCGATCCGCAAGCCCCGCTGCTCGGCGTCGAAGTCCGCCCAGCCCAGCGCCCGCTCGCCCCAGGCTGGATCATGGTCCCCGGCATGGCTCTTGCCGCCCGGAAACACCAGCGCCCCGGACGCAAAGTCGATCTGGTGATGGCGCTTGACCATCAGCACTTCGAAGGTCGGCGCGTCGCGCAGCAGCAGAATCGTCGCGGCCGGCTTGATGTCTTGGCTCGTCATGCCGTCAGCTTGGGAGCCGCATCCCCGCTGCGCAAGTATGACCCTAGGTCAGGCGCTGGCCTGCCGGGCCTGCGCCTCGGCGCGATAGGCCGCCCGGGCGTCGGCCGACAGCCGGTCCATCTTGTCGAGCAGGTAGTCGCAGTCTTCGCGGTTGGCGATGTCGACCTGGGTCAGGAACCGCTGCAGCATCCGCTCCTGAAAGCGCTCGCGGTCGCGCGCCCCGCCGTCGAACTCCATCGAATGATAGGTGTCGACCCCGGCCCGGAACGCCCCGTACAGCCGCGCCGGCATCCCCGCGCGGTCATAGATCGCCTTCAGTCCCAGCGGCCCGGCGTCGTGGATCATGAGCCAGGTCCGGTGGTGCGGCACGCTGGCCAGCTCGGCCAGCCCCCACTCCAGGAAGGTCATGTGCCCCTGGGCCAGCGCCCGCAGCAGCAGCGAGGCGGTCAGCCGATCATTCTGGCGCAGATGGCCGACGAAGGCCTTCACGTCGCTGGTGCGCCCGGCCTGGTCGACCAGGTCGACGGTCGCGCGCTCCTGCGCCCCCATCGCGATCTCCAGGGCCATCTCCGCCGAGATCTCATGACGGTTCAGCAGATGGTCGCGCACCTGGTCGCCGACCAGCGCGACCAGCTTCTCGGTCACCGACAGCGGCAGGGCGTCGCGATAGGCCACCGCCGCCAGCACCCGCTCGGAGCGCTCGAACCGCGCCACGGCGGCGTCCAGGGTCTCTTCGGCGAAATCGGCGTTGTCGTTGGCGCAGGCCGCTTCGACCGCCCCCTCTTCGCCAAGCTCGACGATGGCGCGCGTCACTGTCTTCGACACTTGCGGCCGCCGGGCCACCGCCACCTGGCGCAGCGGCCCGCCGATCCGCACGATCTCGACCAGGTCGACGTCGGTGAACGCCGGCGAGGCGCCGAGGATCGGCATGCAGATCCGCTCGACGTCCTGCGCCAGTCGGACCGCCACGTCCCGCGGCACCAATGGCGAGCTCTTCAAGGTGACCGACAGCGCCTCACGCACCATTTCGGCGGCGTCGTGGGCCATCACGCGCAGGATCTCCTGGGCGAGCGCGCGATCCTCGTCGCTGAGCACCGCCGCATCCAGCCGGCGGCAGATCTTGCGGGCCGCGAAGGCGCGCTCGTCCGGCGTCGCGCCCTTGACCAGCGTGCGGATGTCCTCGTCCGTCAGCGCCGCCCGCGTCGTCGCCATAGCCCCTGCCCCAGATGAGGGCCAAGACCCCCGCCAAAAGGATAATCTAAGGTTAAGCTTAACGAACAGTTGCCCCTCAAGCTGTGGATTTACGATGTCGCGTAACTGATCGCGAACCCTGCCGCCGTATGGTTTCCACCAGCCGCCGAGGGAACCCGATTCATGCTGGTCGAGACCGAGAATTCCAGGGCCCGAGGCGGGGCGTCGGTCACCCAGCAGGCCCTCGAAACTCAGACGTCGCTTCTGCCCTACGCCCTGGCCGTGTTCGCGGTCAGCCTGCCCATGCTGGTCTGGGCCGGCGCCTACGCCAGCAACGCCGTCTGGATGACCGGCACCTTTGCGATCTTCGCCATCGCCTGGGGCGTGTTCTACGCCGCCGTGAACTGGCTGAAGAAGCCCCAGGCGCTCGCCGACCTGCACAGGCGCGGCCAGGTGCATATCGTCTGCGGCCTGATCTGGGCCGTCGCGGTCGCCCAGATCGCCGCCTTCGGCGACGGCGCGGGGCCGGCCCGCAACGAGCTGATGCTGATTTCGGTGGCGGCCGCCGTCATCGTCATCTTCTTCACCGCGCCCTGGCTGCCCAGCCTGCTGATCGTCGGCATGGCCACCGCCGCCGGGCCGCTCTACTTCCTGATGCGCCATCCGGACGATCGAGCCCTGGCCCAGCTGGCCATGGGGGCCATCGCCCTGGCCCTCGCCCTCTCGATGATCCTCAACCGCATCCTGCGCCGCCAGTTCGCCCTGGCCGCCGAGCGCGAAGTGCTGATCGCCGACCGCGACCTGCGCATGGACCAGGCGCGCCATCTCGCCCAGTCCAAGTCCGACCTGGTCGCCACGCTCAGCCACGAGATCCGCAACGGCCTGACCGGCGTCGCCCACGTGCTCGCCTCGGCCGTCGGCCACAACGGCCGCAGCGCGCCCTCGCGCGAACAGCTGTCCGCCGCCCTCGACGCGGCCAACGATCTGATCGCGGTGCTCAACACCACCCTCGACTCCGAGACCGCCGAGGCCGGCCGCCTGGAGGTCGACACCCACGCCTTCGACGCCGTCGCCCTGATCCGCGACCTGGTGATCCTCAACCGCCCGAACGCCGCCGCCCGCGGGCTCGAGCTGTCGCTCCACGTCGCCTCCGACCTGGCGGTGATGGAGACCGGCGCGACCATGGCCGACGCCCACCGTGCGCGCCAGATCCTCGCCAACCTGCTCGGCAACGCCTTGAAGTTCACCATCCGCGGCCGGGTCGAGGCCCGGGTCGAGCTGGCCGCTCCGGGGCGGCTCTCAATCGAGATCGCCGACACTGGACCGGGCCTGGCCAAGGAAGAACTCGAGCAGGCCTTCGAGCCCTTCAACCGCATCGCCCGCACCAGCGCCGGCACCTCTGGCGCCGGGCTTGGCCTGTCCCTCTCGCGCCAGCTGGCCCGCCTGATGGGCGGCGAGCTGTCGGCTCACAGCGCCGTTGGGGTCGGGTCCTGCTTCCGCCTGGAGCTGCCCTTCAACGCCGACGCCCAGCCGGAACGCGAGTTGGACGCCCCGGTCGAGCTGGCCGCGGCGCTTCCCGAGGCGCGCCAGCGCATGCGCGTGCTGATCGCCGAGGACGACGCCCTCAACGCGGCCATGCTGCGCGCCGTGATCGAACAGCTCGGTCACCAGGTCGTCCACGCCGTTGACGGGCGCCGCGCCCTCGACCTGGCCCGCGTCTGCGAATTCGACCTGTTGATGATCGACGGGCGGATGCCCAACCTCGACGGCCCGGCCGCCATCGCCGCCATCCGCGAGCTGGACGGCGACAACGCCCAGGCGCCGATCGTCGCCGTGATCGGCGGCGACGCCGACGAGGCCGAGGAGTGCTCCCGGGCCGGGGCCGACGTCGTGCTGCGCAAGCCGGTCAGCGTCGCCGCGGTCGCCCGCGCGGTCGCCGACGCCGTCGCCCTCGAGCGCGACGCCCCACCGGCCCGGGCCTTCGCCTAGACCCTGTCCCGGTTGGCTTGAATCAAGCCGACCGGGATGAACAGGGTCGATTCTCTGTATTTAGAGCCCTTCCTACCCGCTCACGCTGATCCATCGTGAGTGCGAAGGGCTCTAGGCTGACGTCCGGGCAGACTTGAGGCTGCGCCGCCTCGCCGCCAAGATGCCTCCAACAACAAGGGAGGCGCGCGTGCTGCTGCAGGGTCTGAAGGTCGTCGAGTTCGCCTCCTACATCGCCGCGCCCGGCGCCGGCGGCGTCCTGGCCGATTGGGGCGCGGAGGTCATCAAGGTCGAGCGGCCCGAGGGCGACCCGATGCGCCACGTGTTCGGCGACGCCAAGAGCGAGCTCTCCGGCAACCCGACCTTCGGCCTCGACAATCGCGGCAAGCGCGCCGTGGTGCTCGACATCGGCAAGCCGGAGGGCCGCGACGCTCTCGCCCGCCTGGCGGCCCAGGCCGACGTTTTCCTGACCAATGTCCGCCCCGCCGCGCTCAAGCGCGCCGGCCTCGACGAGGCGAGCCTGCGGGCGGCCAATCCGCGGCTGATCTACGCCATGGTCACCGGCTACGGGCTCGATGGGCCGGACGCGGCCAAGCCCGGCTTCGACGTCACCGCCTTCTGGTCGCGGGCGGGCGTGGCCCACATGCATGCGCCCAAGGGCTCGGACCCGTTCATCCTGCGCACCGGCGTCGGCGACCACATGACCTCGCTGGCCACCGTCTCGGCGATCCTGGCGGCGGTCTACGAGCGCGAGCGGACCGGTGTCGGACGCGTGGTTCAGACCTCGCTGCTGGCGACCGGCGTCTACGCCGTCGGCTCCGACCTCGCCGTCCAGCTGGCCTTCGGCAAGCTCGCCTCCAACCGACCGCGCAGCGCCCCGTTCGACCCGCTGGCCAACTTCTACCGCAGTCGCGACGGCCATTGGTTCGTGCTCAATCCGCGCGGGGCGAGCAACGACTGGCAGGTGCTCTGCCAGACCTTCGAGCGCCCCGACCTGCCGCTTGATGCGCGTTTCGCCACCGGCAAGGTCCGCCGGCAGAACAGCGCCGCCCTGGTCGAACAGCTCGACGCGACCTTCGGCGGCCTCGACTACGCCGAGATCACCCGACGCCTCGACGAAGCCGACCAGGTCTGGGCGCCGGTCCAGACCCCGGCCCAGGTCGTCGCCGACCCGCAGGCCGCCGCCGCCGGCGCCTTCGTCGAGATCGAGGACGGCCAGGGCGGGGCCTATCGCTCTCCTGCCGCGCCGGCCCGCTTCCCCGGGGCCGACGCCGAGCGCCGCCCGCCGGCGCCTGGCCTGGGCGAGCACACCCGCGAAGTGCTGTCCGAGATCGGTTATTCGCCGGCCGAGATCGAGGCCATGCTCAGCGCCGGGGCCGCCGCCTAACTGGCCTTATCGCGCGCCTCGGACAGAACGCGCAGCATCTCGCTGGTGAACAGCGACCCGGTCATCCGCTGGCCGGCGCTGGCGTCGTCGTCGGCCTTGGTCCCGCGTAGGATCAGGTCGACCATCGCATCCTGGCTGGCCTGCAGGGCCTGCTGCCGGGCCGAGGCGTACTGCACGAACTTGGTGTCGGCCGGAGCGGCCTGACGCTGGCCGGTCGCGGCCGGGCCGTGCGCGCCCTTGGTCAGGTTCGCATAGACCTCCGACACCGTCGCCGCGCGCCCGTCGCGATAGAAGATCGAGCGGTTGGCGCTGGCCGCGTCCGGGAACATCGCCGCCGCGCTCGCGCCCGGCTGACTGCGCACGGCCTCGATCAGCCGCGCCGAGCCCTGCGGCCCCAGGAAATGGGCGGCGTAGAGTTCGCCGGCGGTCGGCGCGCGGCCAACCCGGCCCTTCAGGTACGAGGCGTGATCGGAGGTCAGCTCCCCGGCCATCAGCGAGGCGGCGTGCGGGTCCAACCGCAGGTCCATCACCGCCTTGCGCGCCTCGGCCCCCGCCACCCGGTAGCGGCCGTCCGCCCCCTTGGTGATCAGTTCGGAGTAGCGCGCGTAGCCATACTTGGCCCCGTGCTGCTTGAGGGTCGCCAGCCAGGTCTGCTCGACGAACTGGAACAGGCCCGCCGCCGACGAAGTCGGGGCCTTGGCGCGCGGATTGTAGCCGCTCTCGCGCGCGGCGGTCTTCATGAGGAACGTGAAATCGACGCCAGTGGCGTTCGAGGCCCGCTGGATCGCGGCCTCCACAACTCCCCTGATTCCCTCGATCGCCATGGGCCAGATGTGCCCCGACATGGTTAACGCGTCGCTAACCATGTTCTTTGGGGGCGGCGACTTGCGCCCCGCGCGGCGGCTCCCGATCTTGCGCTTCCCATCTTCCGCGAGGACCGCCGATGACCCAGCCGCTGACCACCTTCAACGACGGGGCGGCGTTGCCCCAGCTTGGCCTCGGCGTGTGGCAGGTGCCCGATGACGAAGCCGCTGTGATCGTTCAGACGGCGATCGACGCCGGCTACCGTCATGTCGACACCGCCGCCATCTACCAGAACGAAAAGGGCGTCGGTGAGGGCCTGAAGCGGGCCGCGGCCGGCGGCGAGGTGGCGGTGACCACCAAGCTCTGGAACGAGAGCCAAGGCTACGACCGCGCGCTCAAGGCCTTCGATAAGTCGCTCCAGCGGCTCGGCCGCGACAGCGTCGACCTCTACCTGATCCATTGGCCCTGCCCGGCCCAGGACCTCTACGTCGAAAGCTGGAAAGCGCTGGTCCGCCTCAAGGAGGAAGGCCGCGCCAAGTCGATCGGCGTCTCCAACTTCACCGCCGACCACCTGCGCCGCATTGCCGGCGAGACCGGCGTCGCCCCGGCCGTCAACCAGGTCGAACTGCACCCACGCTTCCAACAGACCGCCCTGCGCGCCGCGCACCAGGAACTCGGCGTCGTCACCGAATGCTGGAGCCCCCTCGGCCAGGGCAAGGTCCTGCAAGACCCGGTGATCGGCAAGATCGCCGCCAAGCACGGCAAGACCCCGGCCCAGGCGATCATCCGCTGGCACCTCGACAGCGGCTTCCTGGTGATCCCGAAATCGGCCGACCCTGGCCGCCTGCGCCAGAACTTCGACGTCTTCGATTTCGCCCTCGACGCCGAGGACATGGCCGCCTTCGCAACGCTCGACGCCGCCGACGGCCGCATCGGCCCGGACCCGCTGACCTTCGGCTAAATCCTCGCGCGGGGCGGCGGCGCCACTTGGTCACCGCCCCGCCATCGTTGCGCTTCCCAATGGCCAAGCTTCGGACACGATCGCGGCGCGACCCTTTGTTTCAGCGACGAAAAACAAAGGGAGGTCGCCCATGGTCATCCGTCAGTTCCTGCCGGTCGCGCTCGGCCCGTCGAAGCCTCGTTCCGGCCGATCTCCGGCCGTCACCGCGGCCATCGCCCTGTCCGTGATCATCCACGGCGGCCTGGCCGCCTACCTCGCCGTCAAGACCTGGACGCCGCCCGAGCCTGAGGCCCTGCCGGAAGGCCCGATCATCACCGTCGAGACCTGGACCCCGCCGCCCCCGCCGCAGCAGCCGAAGGCCCAGCCGCAGGACCGTCCGGCCTCGCCCCGGCCGCCGGTCGCCCTCGACCTGCCGTTCGCCACGCCGGCGCCGATCCCCATGGCCCCGGTCCCGGCGCCCGCGCCAGCCGAGCCGCCGACCACCCTAGGCCCGCCGGCCACGCCGCCCCCCGCCGCGATCGTCGCCCCCAATTGGCTGAAACGCCCCGGCGCCTCGGAGCTCGCGCGCTTCTATCCGGACTCCGCCCAGCGGCGCGGGATCGGCGGCACGGCGACGATCTCCTGCCAGGTCAGCGCCGCAGGCATGCTCAGCGGCTGTTCGGTCGCCCGCGAATCCCCGGCCGACGAAGGCTTCGGCCGCGCGGCGCTCAAGCTCGCGCCTTACTTTCGGATGAGTCCGATGACCCGCGACGGCCAACCGGTGGAAGGCGGCACGGTCCAGATCCCGATCCGCTTCAACCTCGGCGGTTGAAGACTTGAGAAATGACCCGCCGCGCTCTCGGCCCGGCGGGTCATCCAGGTCAGGCCAGCACGGCTGAGCGCCGGCGCATGCGGATCGCGCCGCCCGCCAGGCCAAAGCCGGTGATCAGCATCGCCCAGGTCGCCGGCTCAGGCACCGCCGATCCGAGCTCATAGCTGAACTGAACACGACCGATGCGGCTGTCCGGCTCCGACCAGACGTCCGCCACGGCGGAGTCGTTCAAGGAGTGCTGGAAGCCCGAGCGGATAAGGGTGACGTCGTAGCCGCCGATCTGCGTCAGGTAGTTCGACGCGCCGTAGCTGTTGACTGAATCCCTCCAGCCGTAGACGCCGATGATATCTCCGGCCGCCACGCTGATGTTGGTGGAGATGAAGCCCGCCGTGGAGTTGTTCAGCCACTGCCCGAGGCTGCTAAAGTCGTTGGTCACGCCGGGATAGCCTGGCGGCGTGGTGGAATTGAAACGCACGATCTCGATCGACTGGGCGCCGGACGAGGCGTCCGTCGGCACGTAAACGCCCGTGATGGTGAACGCGGTCGGCGCGGTGAAGTAGTAGCCGCGCGTGTAGCCGTTGAATGTGTCGGTCTGCGCCCCGACGTCGACGACGGCCGCCGCTGCGGGCATGGCCACGGAAAATGCCGCCACGGCGGCCGCGATCGCGATGCTGGTGAACTTCATGGATCCCCCCGGAAATGGTGGCGCCCATGACTTGGCGCTACCTGAGGTCGCGCTACAACCACCCCACCCGACTCGCAACCACATTCGCTGAATGCGGGTATTTTTGCAGGCAGCGGCGCTCAATAGCTCTTGGGCAGGCCGAGCACCCGCTCGGCGATGTAGTTCATCACCATCTCGCGGCTGATCGGCGCGATGCGGGCGATCATCGCCTCGCGGAAGTAGCGCTCGACGTCGAATTCCTTGGCGTAGCCCATGCCGCCGTGGGCCAGCACCGCGGACTCGCAGGCATGGAACCCCGCCTCGCCGCCCAGGTACTTGGCCGCGTTGGCCTCGGCCCCGCATTCGCGTCCGGCGTCGAACAGCGCCGCGGCCTTGAACGCCATCAGGTTGGCGGCCTCCAGCTCGGCCCAGGATTTGGCCAGCGGATGGGCCACGCCCTGGTTCTGGCCGATCGGCCGGCCGAACACGACCCGCTCCTTGGCGTAGGTCGAGGCCCGCGCCAGCGCCGCGCGCCCCAGTCCCACCGCCTCGGCCGCAAACAGCACCCGTTCGGGGTTCAGCCCATCGAGCAGATAGTAGAACCCGCGCCCCTCCTCGCCGATCAGGTCGCCGGCCGGAACCTCCAGGTTGTCGATGAAGACGCTGTTCGACTCGACCGCCTTACGGCCCATCTTCGGGATCACCGTCGCGCTGATCTTGCTGCGGTCGAAGTCGGTGTAGAACAGGCTCAGGCCCTCGGTCGGCTTCTTGACCTGATCCTTGGGCGTGGTCCGGGCGATGATCAGCATCTTGTTGGCGCGCTGGGCCATGGTGGTCCAAACCTTACGGCCCGAGATCACATAGCCGTCGTTGGTCCGCACCGCCCGCGTCGTCAGGCTGGTGGTGTCGAGGCCGGAGTCCGGCTCGGTGATGCCGATGCAGATCTTGTCCTCGCCCGACATCAGTCGCGGGATCGCCCGGTTCCTGAGCTCCTGGCTGCCATACCTGACGATCGGCATGGGGCCGAAGATGTTCAGGTGCATGGCGCTGGCGCCCGAGAACCCGGCCCCCGACTGCGTCACAGCCTGCATGACCAGCGCCGCCTCGGTCAGGCCCAGGCCCGCCCCGCCCAGCTCGGCCGGCATCGCCGTGCCCAGCCAGCCGCCGGCGGCCATGGCGGCCACGAATTCCTCGGGAAAGTCGCCGGTCTCGTCGGTCCTGCGCCAATAGTCGGCGTCGAACTGGGCGCAAAGCCGGCTCACGCTCTCGACGATGGCTTCCTGTTCCGCGTTCAACCAGAAGCCGCTCATCGCTCTCTCTCCCTACTTCGCCGGCGCGTCGAACCTCGCCGGACTCATGGCGTCGGCAAAAGGACCAGCTTCCCCTTCCGTCACGCAAGCCACGATCAGGCGCGCGACCAGCGGGGCCAGCAGCCAGCCGTTGCGCCGCGCCCCGACCGCCAGCAGCACGTCCTGGTGCCGCCCGCGCCCGACCAGCGGCAGTCCGTCGGGCGTGGCCCCGCGCACCCCGGTCTCGGCCTCGAAGCTCGCTCCGGCCAGATGCGGGAACAGGCGCACGCCGGCCGCCTTCAGCGGCTCGACCTTGGCCGGCTCCACCGCACGGTCGCCCAGGCCGGCCTCCATCGTCGCCCCGATGGTCAGCCCGCCCGGCGCGCCGGTGACATAGGCTCCCTGCCCCCGCACCACCACGCCGCGATAGGCCCGCTCGCGGGTGCGCAGGATGTGCCCCTTGATCGGCGAGACGTGCGCCAGCTCCGGCGCCACCACCGCCAGGTCGCGCCCAGCGCCGGTGGCGATCACCAGCCGCTCGCCACCCTCGAAGCCCTTCGCCGCCTGCTGGCGAAACTCGACCCCGGCCGCGAGCGCCGCGCGGCGCAACGCCGCCAACCCTGCGCCGGCCTCGATCCGCCAGTCCTCGCGTACCAGCAGCCCGCGCCGCCAGCCGTCGGCCAGGTCCGGCGCCAGGCCGGCCAGGGCCGCGCGCTCCAGTTCGGTCGGATGCAGCCCCTGGCCGCGCAGGCCGCCGTCGATACGCGCCAGGAAGTCGTCGTCGCCCACCGCCACCGCGCCTGCCCGGTCGACGGTCAGCCCGATCCGCGCCTCCAACGCCGGCCACAGGTTGCGGGCCGCCATCAGCAGCGCAAAGTGCGGCGCGGCGCTGGCGTCCAGGACGGCTTCGAAGGCGGGCGCCAGCATCCCTGCGGCGACGCCCGAGGCGTTGTCCCCCGGCTCGGCCGGATCGAACACGGTCACCCGCGCGCCGGCGTCGGCCAGGGCCAGGGCGGTGGTCAGGCCCAGCGCGCCGGCCCCGGCCACAGTGATCTTGGGGCCTTTGCTCATGGGCCTAACGAGCGGGCTTCGCCGCCAAAATCAAGTCCCGGGCGAGGCGCTGCGCCGATAGCGCCGCAGGCCCAGGTGGAACAGGCCCGCGGCCAAGGCTCCGTAGCCCAGCGCCGAGGCGACCACGACGGCCACGGTTCCCACGCTCGGCTCGCGCAGCATCTTCACCGGCGCCAGCACCACGAACGCCGCCGGTAGGACCGTATAGGCCGCGACCTTCACCAGGCCCTGGTGGATCGAGCCCGGATAGCTGGAGAACAGCAGCGTGAAGTCGGTCAGGTCGCGAGCGAAGCTGCGCGCGCCGCCCGCCCAGAACGCCAGGCTGGCGAACGAGATCGCCGCGGAGACATAGACCGTGGCCCCGGCGCCGACGGCCAGGACCAGCAACGGCGCCTGCTCCCAGCGCACCTGCGCGAACAGCACCAACACCACGACGCCGCAGGCCAGGTCGCCCCAGGCCGTGGCGATGCTCTCACGCGCCAGCAGCCGGGCGATCAGCCCGGCCGGCTGGGTCAGCAGGCCGTCCAGCTCGCCGCGCACGATCGACCCGGCCATGTCGCGGTAGCCGCCGGCCAGCGCTCCGGCCAGGCCGACGATGCACATGGTCAGTCCCAGCAGCAGGGCGACGTCGGCCATGCCCCAGCCGCCGACGCTGCGGAAGCCGGCGAAGAACAGCGCCCACAGCCCCAGGAACACCACGTCGTTGACGATCATGCCGCCGACCTGCAGCGCGAAGTTGGCCTTGTCGGCGAAGGACATCCGCACCGACGCGGCGGCCTCGGCGGCGTAGAGCTTGATGAACCGCATCACACCCCTCCCCGCCGCAGCACCTTGGCCAGGCCCGCGCGCCAGATCGCCAGGCAGGCGGCGCTCAGCACGCCGATCCACAGCACCTGCCAGCCCAGCCCGACCAGGAACAGGTCCGGCGTCATCGTCATCGCCGCCGGCCAGTAGAGGTGCGCGGCGAACGGCGAGGCCTTGGCCACCCCCTCCATCAGCGGCGGATACAGCGTCACCGGCGCATAGAGCCCGCCCAGCAGGAACATCAGCTTCTGGATCACCAGCTGGAACGGCAGCACCCGCCGCGCCCAGAACGCCATCAGCCCGGCCAGGGCGTAGAGCAGCACCCCGACCACGACGCCCAGCACACCCAGCACCAGCAGGCGCGGAAACGCCTCAAGCGGTGGCTAGGCGCGTCCCGACGCCGCCAGCAGCGCCAGCGCCGTGATCCCCAGGACCGTCAGCCGCACAAGGGCCGCGCCCAGGTTCTGGCTCAGCACCTGGACGAGGTACGACTTGGGCCGCAGCAGGTGCGGCTCCAGTCCCCCGGAACGAATGTCGTCCTCCAAGCGCAGGTGCGTGGCCGGCAACGACAGCGTCACCCACTCGGTCGCCCCGATGTAGAGCGCCAGCCCCCCGGCCGGCAGCGCATAGGCCAGCGTGCCGGGCAGCTGCTCGGCGGCCACCTTGTCCCACAGCGCCGACAGCACCAGCAGCAGGATCACGAAGAACACGCAGCGCCCGGCCAGCACCGGCCAGGCGGCCAGGGTCTCGCCAGCTCCGACCCGCAGCGCCGCCCAGGCCGCGCCCGCCCCTCGTCGGGCTTCAACGACCGCCGGAATAGATGTCATGGATCACCTCCTCCATCGGAGGGTCCTCGATGGTCACGTCCTCGATCCCGCCCAGCGCCAAGGCCGCGGCGATCACCTGTTCGACGCGGGTGACGCGGGTGTCGACCTCCAGCAACGTGGTGTGCGCCTGGCTCGACCGACGGCTGACCCCAGGCAGGTCCAGGCGCACGGCTGCGCTCGCCGACTGCAGCGTCACCACCTTGCGGCCCAGGAACCGGCGGCGCAGCTGGTCGGTCGGCTGGTCGACGACGATCCGCCCCACGCCGATCACGATCACCCGCTCGCAGACCAGTTCAATGTCGCGGGTGTCGTGCGAGGTCAGCGCCACGGTCAGCCCATGGTCGCGGGCGTGCTCGCGTACGAAGTCGCGGATCGCGGCCTTGGCGGTCACGTCCAGCCCTATGGTCGGCTCGTCCAGGAACAGCAGCTGCGGCCCATGCAGCAGGCTGGCGGTGATCTCGCAGCGCATCCGCTGGCCCAGCGACATGCGGTTGACCGGCTGGTCCATCAGCTCAGCCAGGGCGAAGCGCTCGGAGAGCTCGCCGAGCCGGCGGCGCGCCACAGCCTCCTCCTGGTCGTAGATCTTGGTCAGCAGCGCGAAGGAATCCCGCGCCGGCAGCTCGCCCCACAACTGCGAGCGCTGCCCGAACACCACCCCGATCCGGTAAGCCAGCGCCTTGCGCTCGCGCCAGGGAACCAGCCCCAGCACCTGCGCCTCGCCGGATGTCGGCTCCAGGATGCCCGACAACATCTTCAGCGTCGTCGACTTGCCCGCCCCGTTCGGCCCGATGATCGCCACCCGCTCGCCCGGCGCGATGTCGAACGACACCCCGGCCACGGCCTCGATGGTCACTTGCTGGGACGAAAACGCGCCGGCCAGCCCGCGGCCGCGCTTGGCGTAGCTATAGCGCTTGCAGAGGTTCCGGGCGGTGATGGCGGGCGTGGTCGACATGGGCGGGGCTCGGATGGCGGGTCTGGGGGGCAAGGGCTGGGCATGCGAAATACGTCGGGCGCGGGTAAGCGAGCCCTTGGTAGTTCGGCATGTTCGAAGCCTTGCCGGCCATCGCGTTCAAATCCGATCCGCCGCGACACGTTCGCGGAACATGGGTAGGTGTAGGGCGACCCGCGCAGCTTTGCAACCGGCAGGCGCAACGGTGCGAAGTTGCGCGCCGATCAGCGCGGACGGAACAGCGCCTCCAGACCCTGGATGACGTCCTCCATCAGCGGCGAGTTTCCGCTGTCGTCGGCCTGGGTGAGCGAGGCCGCGCCATGGCCGCAGGCCCAGACCGCCAGGGCGACCTTATGGATCACGACCGGCTCGACGCCCTGCTGGCTGGGCGCGGCGGCGATCAGCTCGCGCAGCACGGCGAAGGCGCGGTCGCGGGCTTCGGCCACGTCGGCCTCGCTCATCAGCGCAGCGTCGAACATCAACTCGTAAAGCGCCGGCTGGGCGCGGGCGAAATCGAAATAGGCCAGGGCCGTGGTGCGGATCGGCGTCGCCCCGCCCTGGGCCGCGGCCTCCCGCAGGCTGGCCTCCAGTTCGCGGAACCCCATCGCCGCCAGTCCCGCCAGCAGCGCGGCCTTCGAGGCATAGTGGTGGTAGACCGAGCCGGCTGCGATGCCTGCGCGCCCAGCCAGGGCCCGCAGGTTCATCTCCGAGCGGCCGCCGCTCTCCAGCAGCGCGCGCGCCTCGTCCAGCAGCAAGGTGCGCAGGTTGCCGACGTGGTACGGGCGTCGGCGGGCGCCCTGGTCGGCCCAGGTCATCGCGCGGCTCCGGCGGGGCCGTACTCGATCCTATGCGCGCAGGCCCAACGTGGCATGGCGTCCTCCCTATTGGCCTGATGTTCTCAAGCCGGCCGCGGCTTGTCGAGGCCGGCGTCCGCCCGGCGCGTCAACCGGGCGCGTCAAAGTGAGCGTTGATAACCCAGCGGCCCGCCGCTAGCGTCCCGCGCACAAGAATTACTTGGGAGCACGACATGACCGCGGACGTGAAGGTCGCCATTCTGGGCGCTGGCTTTGCGGGGCTCTGCATGGGCCTGCAGCTCAAGGCGCAGGGCGAATCGTCATTCGTCATCCTCGAAAAGGCGGATCGCGTCGGCGGCACCTGGCGCGAGAACGTCTATCCCGGCGCCGGCTGCGACATCCCCAGCCACCTCTACTCCTACTCCTTTGCGCCGAACCCCGATTGGCCCGAGGTCTATTCCGCCCAGCCCGACATTCTCGCCTATATCGAGGGCGTCGTGGACCGCCATGAGCTCGCCGGCCACATCCGGCTGGGCGCCGAGGTCGTCGGCGCGGCCTGGGACGAGGCCGCGGGCCTTTGGTCGATCTCCCTCGCCGACGGCTCGCGCCTGACGGCGCAGGCCTTCGTCACCGCCTGGGGCCAGCTCAACCGCCCCAAGCTGCCGCAGATCGAAGGGCGCGACAGCTTCGCGGGCCTGGCCTTCCACTCCGCCCATTGGGACGTCTCAGCGGACCTGACCGGCAAGCGCGTGGCGGTGATCGGCAACGGCGCCAGCGCCATCCAGTTCGTGCCGGAGATCGCCAAGGTCGCCGGTCAGCTGACCCTCTTCCAGCGCTCGCCGAACTGGATCGTGCCGCGCATGAACCGGCCCTACACCGATGAGGAAAAGGCCCAGTTCCGCGCCCAGCCGGAACTGATGGAGAAGGTCCGCAACGAGATCTTCCACATGGCCGAGGATCGGCTGATCGCCAAGCGCAACGGGACCGCGCCGGTCGAGGAGGTCCCGATCCCGCTGGCCCACCTGCACGCTCAGGTCGCCGACCCGGACCTGCGCGCCAAGCTTACCCCGGACTATGAGGTGGGCTGCAAGCGGGTGCTGATCTCCAACGACTTCTACCCGGCCCTGACCCGGCCGAACGTCGAACTGGTCACGGAGGCCATCGCCCGCCTGACGCCGCAGGGCGTGGTCGATGGCGCCGGCCGCCTGCACGAGGCCGACGTGGTGATCTACGCCACCGGCTTCGAGACCAAGTCCTTCGCCGGCGAAACCGCGATCAGCGGCCAGGACGGCGTGACCCTGGCCCAGGCGTGGAAGGCGGGGCCGGAGGCCTATCTGGGGATCACCGTTTCCGGTTTCCCCAATCTTTTCATGCTCTACGGGCCGAATACGAACCTCGGCCACAACTCGATCATCTACATGATCGAGGCCCAGGTCGGTTACGTCCTGCAGGCCCTGGCCCAGGACCGGCCGCTGTCGGTCAGTCCCGCGGTCCAGAGCGCCTACAACGACAAGCTCCAGGCCGACCTGGCCCACACCCCGTGGGCCGGGACCTGCACCAGCTGGTACAAGACCCCGGAGGGCAAGATCCTCAACAACTGGCCGGCCTCGGCCCACGCCTACGCCGAATCGGTCGCCCGCTTCGACGCCGGCGCCTACCAGGACGCCCGCGCCGCCGAGCCGGCCGAATAGGTCAGCCGAACACGAAGTCGGCGGCGCTCAGCGCGCCGGGGGCGACCCCGGCCAGCAGGATCGACTGGCCGCCGAGCTGGATCAGGGTTCCGGCGGGGTCGGCGACAAGCTTGCTCGACAGCGCCGCGAAGTCCGCCGCGTCCGAAGGCGCGATGCGGATGCGGTCGCCCTCGGCCGACGAAAAATCCATCACCACGTCGCGGCCGCCGCCGGCGGCGAAGTTGAACAGGTCGGCGCCCACGCCGCCCAGCAGCACGTCGTCGCCGAGGTCGCCGGACAGGACGTCGTCGCCCGCTCCGCCGACCACGGTGTCGGCGCCCTGCCCGCCCAGCACCGTGTCACGGCCCAGGTCCCCGACCACATAGTCGCTCCCTGCACCGCCCTGGACGAAGTCCTCGCCCTGGCCGCCGAACACGCTGTCATTGCCCAGGTCGCCGAACAGCAGATCGGCCCCGGCGTTGCCGTGCACGAAGTCATTGTCCTGGCCGCCGCGGACGATGTCATCGCCGCCGCCGCCGATCAGGGTGTCGTTGCCGGTGTTGCCCTGGATCAGGTCGGCCCCGCCGGCGCCCGCGACGCTGTCGGCGCCCGGACCGGCCGCCACCTGCCCCCCGCCCGCCGGCAGACTGACCACGTCGTCCTCGCTCACCGGCGGCGGCGGGACATAGCCGACCTGGTAGTTGTTCGAGATGGCGGCGCTGGCCCCGACGTTGCCCGCCTGGTCGACGACACCCGCGGTGTCGAGCACGATCAGGTTGCTCGCGTCGACCACCCCGACGCTCGGCGTCAGCGTCGCGGTCCAGGTGACTCCGCCATCGGCGCTGGCGAGGTTCGACAGCGCGCCATTGGCCACCGCCACGTCCGGGACTGTGAACCCGCTCACCGCCTCGGAGAAGGTGAACGTGACCGAGCTCGTCTGCCCGGCCTGCAACTGCGTGTTGGCCACGGTGACGCTCGCCGTGGGCCGCACCGTATCGACCGTGAAACTATTGGAACTGATGGTCCTGGCAGGAAGGCCAGTAAGGCCGCCCAGGTTCAGCGTGATCTGGTTGCTAGTGTCCGTCAGGTCGGAGGTCGGGGTGAACCTCGCGGTCCACACATTCCCACCCCCCTGGTCGACCAGCGTGCTCAGCGTGCCATTCACGACGGTCAGGTCGTCGTTCGTGAAACCGCTCACCGCCTGCCCGAAACTGAAGGTGACCAGGCTGTCTTCGCCGATCCCCAGCACCGTGTCGGCGACGACGATGGTCGGCGCCAACGCTGTCCTGATGGTCAGGCTCGGAAGGGCCGCGCTCGCTCCGGCATTGCCGGCCGCATCGGTGTAGCTGCTGGCGACGGTGATCGACGCGCTTCCCATGGCGACTCCGGCCGTGGGCGTAAACTTGGCCGTATAGACTAGCGGGTTGGACGTCGCCTGCAGGTCCGACATCGCACCGCCCGCCGCCGAGACATCGGAGAGGCTGAACCCCACCGGCGCCTCAGAAAAGGTGAAGCTGATGGTGGCGACCTCACCCGCTATGAGCTCGGCCAGCGACGAGGTGACCGCTACCGTCGGCGGCGTCTGATCGATGGCGATACTAACGCTCGCCCCCGCCTGGTTGGGGTTGCTGGCGGCGTCGGTATAGGCGCCCGCGGCGACGGACACCTGGCCGGCGCCCGTCATCGTCGGCGAGAAGGTCGCCTTGTAGATCAGCGGATCGACGGTCGAGGCGAACGCCGACAGCGTCCCGTTCGCAACGAGGACATCACCGACAGTGAAGTCGAGAGGCTGCTCGGAAAAACGGAAGGTGATCTCCGCGGTCTGGCCGCTGTTCGACATCGCCGGCATCGACGACGTGATGGAAAGGCTGATCGGCATTCGCGCGTCCTGATCCGGGGCGACGCCTAAGCTGGCGGGCCGCTACCCACGGGTGTAGCGGCCCGCCCTGCTAAGAAAGCATGAACAGCCGGCCGGCCCGTCAGCCGAACAGGAAATCGGCGGCGCTCAGGGCCCCGGGGGCGATCCCGGCCAGCAGGATCGACTGGCCGCCAAGCTGGATCAAGGTTCCGGCGGGGTCGGCGACAAGCTTGCTCGACAAGGCTGCGAAGTCCGCCGCATCGCTCGGCGCGATGCGGATACGGTCGCCTTCAGCCGACGAGAAGTCCATCACCACGTCGCGGCCGCCGCCGGCGGCGAAGTTGAACAGGTCGGCGCCCTCGCCGCCCAGCAGCACGTCGTCGCCGAGGTCGCCGGACAGGACGTCGTCGCCGGCCCCGCCGACCACGGTGTCAGCCCCCTGCCCGCCCAGCACCGTGTCGCGGCCCAGGTCCCCGACCACATAGTCGCTTCCTGCGCCGCCCTGGACGAAGTCCTCGCCCTGGCCGCCAAACACGCTGTCGTTCCCCAGGTCGCCGAACAGCAGATCGGCCCCGGCGTTGCCGTGCACGAAGTCATTGTCCTGGCCGCCGCGGACGATGTCGTCGCCGCCGCCGCCGATCAGGGTGTCGTTCCCGGTGTTGCCCTGGATCAGGTCGGCCCCGCCGGCGCCCGCGACGCTGTCGGCGCCCGGACCGGCCGACACCTGGCCGCCGCCTGCCGGCAAGGTGATCACGTCGTCCTCGCTCGCCGGCGGCGGCGGGACATAGCCGACCTGGTAGTTGTTCGAGATGGCGACGCTGTCCCCGACATTGCCCGCCTGGTCGACGACCCACGCGGTGTCGAGCACGATCAGGTTGGTCGCGTCGACCACCCCGATGCTCGGCGTCAGCGTCGCGGTCCAGGTGACCCCGCCGTCAACGCTGACGAGGTTCGTCAGCGCGCCGTTGGCGACCGACAGGTCCAAGGTGGTGAAGCCGCTCACCGCCTCGGAGAACGCAATCGTCACCTGGCTCGTCTGTCCGGCCTGCAACAGCGCGTTGGCGACGGTGACGCTCGCCGTCGGCCGGGCGGTGTCGACCGCATAGTTGTTGGAGTCGACCGTCCCCGATCCGACGTTGCCGCTTGCGGCCGCCGCCACGCCGGCCATTTCCAGGACGATGAGGTTGCTGCTGTCCTGCACGTTGGAGCCAGGCGTCAGCGTCGCGGTCCAGGTCACCCCACCGTCGCTGGAGAACAGGTTCGAAACCGCCCCGTTGGCGACCGTCAGGTCCGCGGTGGTGAAGCCGATCACCGCCTCGGAGAAGGTGATGGTGACGCCAGTGGACGCGCCGGCTTTCAGCGCCGGGTCGGCGACGACGACGCTCGCTGTTGGCCGCACTGTGTCGATCACGTAGTTGCTGAAGCTCGTCGTTCCGATCCCGGCGTTTCCGGCCAGGTCGGTGTAGGCGGCGTTGTTCAAGGTGATCAGGTTGCTCGCGTCGCGGACGTTCTCGGTCGGCGTTAGGATCCCGCGCCAGGTGACGCCGCCGTCGCTGCTGACCAACGCCTGAATCGCGCCGTTCGGGATCGACAGGGCGCCCAGCCCGAAGCCGGTCACCGCCTCGGAAAAGGTGATCGTCACCTCTGAGGTTTCGCCGGCCGTCAAGAATGCATCGGACAAGGTGATCGTCGCGTTCGGCCTCACGGCGTCTACAACATAGTTCGGAGAATAGGTCGTCCCCGCCGCCGCTGCGTTGCCAGCCAGGTCAGAAACCGCGGTCAGGTCGACGCCGATGGTGTTGGTCATTTGGGTGACGCCGGGCGTAGGCGTCAGGGTCGCCGTGTAGACGATGTTGTCACTGGTGGTCAGTCCCGACAGCACGCCATTGTTGACAGTCAGCGCGCCGAGGCTGAATCCGGCCACGGCTTCGGAGAACGTGAAGGTGACCTCGCTAGCCTGCCCTATCCCCAAGGCCGGATCGGCGATGGCGATTGAGACGGTCGGCGCGCGCGTGTCGATCGAGATCGGCGCGGTGGAGCCCCCGCCGCCGGGATTGCCGAAGCTGTCGATGTAGGACCCCGACGCCACCGAAACGCTGGCTTCGCCGCCATCCACACCGGCAGTCGGGGTGAAGGTCGCCTTGTAGACGCCCGCGCCCACATTGGTCAGGCCATGGAGGGCTCCCCCGGAAACCACAACGTCGGTGGCCGTAAAGCCGGTCGGCGCGGAGGAAAACGTGAAGGTGATCTCGGCGTCCTCGCCCGCCTTGAGCGTCGCCTTGTCGGCGGTGACGATCACAGAGGGCCCCAGCGTTCTGATCGAGATCGGCGAGCTTGAGCCGCCGCCTCCGTGGTTTCCGGCCTGGTCGGTGTAGAGGTTTGTCCCCAGACTCACAGACCCCAGAACTCCGCTCAGGTTGGCGCTGGGGGTAAAGAGCACCGTGTAGACCAGCGGATTTCCGGTGGCGGTGAACCCGGACAACGTACCGCTCGCGGCGATCAGGTCGCCGAGGGTGAAGTCCGTCGGCGCCTCGGAAAAGGTGAAGGTGAGCGTCGCGGTCTCGCCGGAGTACAGCGTGGACGTCGACGAGGAGATCGACACCGTCGGGGCGACTGTGTCCACCGGGATCGCCGGGCTCGACCCCGCTAAACCCAGATCACCGACCGTATTGGCATAGGCGCCGGCGGCGACGGACAGACCAGCGCTTACGCCGCTCAAATTCGCCCCAGGGGTCAGGTCCGCGGTGTAGACTAGGGGATTGCCGGTGGCGGTCAGCCCCGACAGTGTCCCGTTCGTGACGGTCACGTCGTCGGCCGTGAACCCGACCGGAGCCTCGGTAAAGGTGAAGGTCGCCCTCGCCTGCTCGCCGATCTTCAGCGCGGACTTGTCGAAGGTGATGGTGACGCTGGGCGGCGGTGGCATGGTGACTCGATCAAGCGGAACTGTACTCCTCACGAATGCCCGGATCGCGGACGAAACACCATCTAAAGTCGTGGTAAATGCGTACTTCTAGCCAGAACGTCTAGGCCGCCCGAACCTCCCCGGCCGCGTCGAGCACCTGCTGCAGAGCTTCGAACAGCCGACCCACCTCGATCGGCTTGGGCACGAAGCCGTCCATGCCGGCGGCCATGTACTCGGCGACCTGATGGGCCATGGCGTTGGCGGTCAGGGCGATGATCGGGGTGCGCGCGCGCCCTTCCAGCGCCTCGCGCCCACGGATCAGGGCGCAGGCGCTCGGGCCGTCCATGATCGGCATCTGCACGTCCATCAGGATCACGTCCCACTCACCGCCTTCCCAAGCCCGCACGGCCTCGACGCCGTTGTCGACGATGCGGGGCTCGACGCCGATCTGGTGCAGCAGGGTCTTCAGCACCAACTGGTTGACGGTGTTGTCCTCCGCCGCCAGCACCCGCAGCGCCGAACACGCGCAGGCCTCGATCTGCTGGGCCTCGGCGCTAGGCGGCGTCGGCAGCGCCGCGCTGACCCCGACCCAGGTCAGCGGCAAGGTCGCCAGGAACGTCGTCCCGGCCCCCACCTCGCTGCTCGCCTCGATCGCCCCGCCCATCAGGCCGGCCAGCTCGCGGCAGATCGCCAGGCCAAGGCCCGTCCCGCCATAGCGCCGGGTAGTCGAGGCGTCGGCCTGCTCGAACTTCTGGAACAGCGCGGCCAGGCGGTGGGCCGGAATGCCGATCCCGGTGTCCGAGACGCTGAGCCGCAAGCCCGCCACGTCGCGGTCGACGCGGACCCGCACCTCGCCTTGCTCGGTGAACTTCAGGGCGTTGGAGACCAGGTTGTAGAGGATCTGTCGCACGCGGGTGGAATCGCCCCGATAGACGCCCAAGGCCGCCGGCTCGATACCCAGCGAGAACGACAGGCCCTTCTTGTTGGCGATGGCCGTGAACGCCGCGTGCGCCCCGCGCGCCAAGGCCGCGACGTCGAAATCGGCCTCCTCCAGCTCCAGCTTGCCGGCCTCGATCTTCGACAGGTCGAGCACGTCGTTGAGGATCGCCAACAGCGTCTCGCCCGACTGGCGGATCACCCCCAGCCGCTCGCGCTGGATGTCCGACAGTCCGTTCTCCGCCACCATCGCCTGGGCCATGCCCAGCACCCCGTTCAGCGGCGTGCGGATCTCGTGGCTCATCGTGGCCAGGAAGGTCGACTTGGCCCGGTTGGCCGCCTCGGCGTCCTCCTTGGCCTGAACCAGGGCCTGCTCTGCCGCCTTGCGCTCGCTGATGTTCTGCAGCGCGCCGATGACCCGCAGCGGCCGGCCGCGCTCGTCGGCGATCAGCCGGGTGGCCCCCATGGCCCAGACCTCGCGCTCGTCGCGCCGCACCAGTCGGTACTCCGGCGCATAGGGCTCGCCGGTGCGCAGGTGATCGCGCCAGGCCGCCTCGACCCGCGCACGGTCGCGCGGATCGATGGTGCTGAAGATGTCGCGGTGCAGTTCGTCGTAGGTCTTGGCCTCGGTGAAGAAGGTGTCCTCGGCCCCGGTCTTGATCAGTTCGCGCCGGACATAGTCCATCTCGAAGACGTGGATGTCGGCGATCTCCATGGCCAGCATCAGCCGCTGTTCCGAACGCTCGGTCGCCTCCAGCGCCACCACCATGTCGGTGATATCGTAGCTGGCGACGATCAACCCGCCGACCTCGCCGGCGGCGTCGCGCCACGGCGCCATCTCGGCCCGGAACCAGCCGGTCGCGCCGGCCTCGTCGGTCACCTGCACGCGGTCGGCCTTGATGCTCTCGCCGCCCAGCACCCGGTCGTAGGCGTCCTGCCAGCGCCCGTACATGTGCGGCGCCAGGTCCTGGATCCTGCGGCCGAAGATGATCTGCTCGCCCAGCTCCAGCGTGCTGATCCAGCGGGGGCTGGCCCCGATCACCCGCATCTCGCGGTCGGTCAGCACCACCGCCACGGGCATGGCCTCGATGATCGCGACCAGGGTCGACTGCATGGCGTCGCGCTCGCGGCGGCTTTCTTCGCGCGCTCGGCTGGCCTCAGCCCGCGCCCACTCGTCGGCGACGAACTCGGCCAGGTCGCCCAGCCGCCCGGCCAGGGCCGCGTCGAACCGGCGTGGGACGTCGCCGAACACCGCCAGCACGCCGGGCGTCGAGCCGTCGGCCAGGCGGATCGGAACCCCGACATAGGATCTCAGAAAGGGCGGGCCGACCACCGCCGGGCTGTCGGCGAACCGCGGATCATGGTGGGCGTCCTCGACCCACAGCAGCTCGCCGCTGGCCTGCACGAGCTCGGCCGCCTTGTCGCGCTGGCGTACGATCTTGGAGTCGGGGTCGCGGCTGCGCCAGACCTCGCCGTCCTTCAGGAAGACGATCTGCGCCTCGAGCGCGGAAAACATGGTTTTGGCGAGCCGAGTGGCGCGGTCGCAGACCCCCTGGGAGATCTCCAGGCCAAACGGACGCGACTCGGCCGTGCCGTCCGCCATGCTGATCCCCCCTTTTCGTATTTGATATCAGCAGGATGAGCGTGAGTGACTAAAGTTAAGGCACGATTGAAGCGGTTGCAGGCGCGACCGCCGCTCAACCGCGCGCGGTCGCCGCCGGCCAGGCCCAGTCGCCGAACTCGCGCGGGTGGATGAACTCTGGACGGAACCAGGGCCGCTCACGGGCGTCGAAGATCGAGCCCAGCCACTCGGCGACCCGCGCCACCCGCCCGGTCTTGGCGCTCTCGCGGTGATGGCAGAGCCAGACCGTCGAGCTGGCCAGCGGCGGGATGTCCAGCATCACCAGGTCCGGGGCCACCGCCACGATTGCGGTCGGAATGGCCCCGATGCCGGCGCCGCGCTGGATGGCGTGCAGCATCACCGTCGAGGAATTGACCACCATCGCCGGCTCGGCCAGCTCCATGAACGCCGAGGTTTTCGCCCCCCAGCGCCCGCGTTTGCTGACCTGGGCGGAGTGATAGATGAACCGATGGCCGACCGCCGCCTCGATCCGCGTGGGGGCCCCATACGTTTCGAGATACTCGCGCGATGCGAACAGCGCGTAGTGCAGCGTCGCCAGCGGCGAGGCGGTCAATTCCGGGACCCCGCTGGCGTCCATCAGCTGGATCGAGAGGTCCACCTGACTGTCGACCGGGTTCTCGGGATAGAAGCCGCAGTCCAGGCCGAGCTTGATGCCGGGGTTCTCGCGGACGAAATCGGCGACCTCCAGGCCGGTAACGTAGCCGCCGATTCCCTCGGGCATCGCCACCGTCACCTCGCCGGTGTCGGGGGTCTCGTGGTCCAGGCTCAGGCGCTCGATGTCCAGCGACGCGCGCTGCATGGTCAACGCCCGGTCGTAGACCATATCGCCGGCCCGGGTCAGTGTAACCCCGCGCAGGCCCCGGTCGAACAGCTTGGCCCCCAACCGAAGCTCCAGGTCCTCGATACGACGTGTGACCGTGGGTTGTGTGGTCTTCAGGCGTCGGGCCGCGGCGCCGAAACTACCCGTCTGAGCCGCGGCGACGAAGGTCTTGATGTCGTCCCAATCGGCGCGACCGCCGTCGCCATTGTCCATCCGGCACCCAAAAGGCCGTGGGGCCCCCATACGAACTTCGAGGCTGCACACTCGAACATTGACGCTCTACCAAATCACATCTTCGCACAAGAAGGCGATGTGATGATGATCATTCGCGATTTCGCCGAACACTGTCATCGAGGACTGGGCGCGCTGGGCATGAGCCTGGCCACATACGACGAGATCATCGAGGGCCGCGCGCTCGCCGCCCGGACGGTCAGTCCGAACATCGCCACAGTCGAAACCCTTGCGCAGGTCCAGGATCTCACCCGGGCGTCCTCGTTCAGCTTCCGGGGCGCCGATGGCCGGCTGGCCGGGGTCATGGCCATCATCCCGCTGACCGCCGCGGCCCTGCCGGGCCTGGCCGCCGGCGTGTTCGACGGCGTCGATCCGCCCCAGGACCAGGCCGCCCGCCCGGGCGAAGCGGTGGTCGCCATCTACGGCTGGGGCATGGCCGGGACCACGCTGCGCGGCCGTGCGAGCGTGATGGCCGGCGCGGTGAAGCTGCACCGCGAGCTCTTTCCCACCATTCCGCTCTACGGCCGCGCGGCCACGCCCGGCGGCGAGCGCACCCTGCTCAAGCGGATCGGCGCGCGGCCGGTCCCCGGTCCCGGCGGCCTGGTCGTCGCCGAGGCCTGGGCCGGCGTCGGGAGGGCCGCCTGATGAACGCCAATGTCCGCATGCCGATGGACGCCCGCGCCGTCAGCGACATCGACGAGGCTGAGCTCGAGGTCGTGGTCTGCCGCACCTTGCCCGACATCATGCAGGCCATGGCGGTCCGTTCGCTGGTCTATATGGGCGAGCAGGCCTGCCCGTATGACGAGGAGTACGACGGCAACGACTTCGCCGGGACCACGCACCTTGTCCTGCGCCGCAACGGCGAGCCGATCGGCACGCTGCGGGTCCGCTGGTTCGCCGATTTCGCCAAGGTCGAGCGGGTGGCGGTGCGGCGCGAGCACCGCGGCGGACGCGCGACCCTGCTGCTGATCCTGGCCGCGAAGCGTCTGGCCGAAAAGAAGAACTACCGGCAGATCCTCGGCTACGGTCAGGTCCGGCTGATCCCCTTCTGGGAGCAATACTTCAACGCCCGCATTCGACCGGGCCGCGAGGGCTTCGCCTTCTCAGACCACGACTATGTCGAGATGGTGGTCGAGGGCGCGCCGCCGCCCGACGCCCTGACCCTCGAAAGCGATCCCATGGTGCTGCTGCGGCCCGAGGGGGCCTGGGACGAGGTCGGCGTGCTCGATCGTTCCGCCGACCGGCCGGCCACCAACCTCGGCGCGGACGCCCGATGACCTCCCCGCCGCCCGCCGCCCTGGTCTGCCTCGATCTCCAGCGCGCCCGGGTCTCGGGCTCGCCGGCCGCCGCCGCCCAGATCACGAACGCCTGTCGCCGGGTGCTGGAACAGGCCCGCGCCCGCGCCTGGCCGGTGCTGCACGTGCATCGGCGCGAGGCGACGCCCGAAGGCGCCCGTCCGATCGCCGGGCTGGAGCCGTTGCCCACCGAGCCGATCTATCTGCGCCAGGGCCCGTCGGCGTTCTCGCACCCGGCCTTCGCGCGCCGCGCCCAGGGCCTCGGCGGTCCGCTGGCGCTGATCGGCTTTTCGATGACCGACGCCGTGCTCGCGACCGCCTTCGCCGCCGCCGACCTGCAGTTGCCGGTCGAGGTGCTCAGCGACGCCGTCGCGACCGGCGAGCGCGACGATCCGGACCTGCGCCGCGCCCTCAGCGCGCCGCTGACGTCGCTCTTCCCCCTTTGTCGGCTCATCCAGGCCGACGACCTGTTGCAAGAGGAGGCCGCGGCGTTCGTCGCGGCCAATGCGCCATGAGTGAGATCAAGATCACCGCGAGCGATGGCGACGCAGGCGGTTTCCTCGGAGTTCTCAACGGCGACGCCCGGATGGATCCCGACGCCCGGCAACTTTTGCAGATGGCGGCGCTGCTCGGCCCGCGCGACCGGATCGCCCTCGGCCACATCATCCGGCGCGCCGGCGAGATCTGCGATCAACAGGGCGAGGACGTCGCCCTGGCCGTTCTCGACCGGATCGAAGCCATCCTGCAGGGCCGCAAGACCGACGCCTGACGCCCGTCAAGCGAGTTGACCTCGTAGGGACTCGCGCCATAAGCGAAGGTTAACTTTCTGTTGCAGTGCAGCGTCCGCTTCACGATATAGGTGTGGCGGCCCGCGATACGCCTATGGCAGATTGTCGGCTTGCGCTTGGTACGTGATTAGGGACGTTTTTCAGTGAACGAGAACTCCGAGGATCAAGGACCGGACCCGATCGACGTTGCGGTGGGTCACCGCATTCGCGTGCGTCGCAAGTGGCTCGGCATTTCCCAATCGACCCTGGCCGACCACCTGGGGGTGAGCTTCCAGCAGGTGCAGAAGTATGAGCGCGGCGCCAATCGCGTCTCGGCTTCGATGCTCGTGCGCATCGCCCAGAAGCTCAACACCACCGTCGGCGAACTGGTCGGCGAAACCCCGACCCCGATGAGCGACGAAAGCCTGTTCGAAAAGCTCGCCGTGCCCGGCGCGGTGCAGTTGCTCGAGGCCTTCGCCAGCGTCCAGCAGCCGTCGATGCGGACGGCGATCCTGAACCTGACCCGCTCGCTCATCGAAGAGTCGGAAGCACCGGGCAGCGTCCGCCGCGCCCGCTAATCGGCCGCGCGCCTCGCCGCAAAGGCGAGGTGGTGCAGCACCACCCCGGCGGTCACCGCCACGTTCAGCGAGTCGAAGCCGTCCGCCATCGGAATGCGGACGGTCTTCGCCCGCTCCAGCAACGCCTTCGACAGGCCCGGCCCCTCGGCGCCCAGCACCACGGCGGTGCGCGGCGCGCGCGCCGCCTGCGCCAGCGTCGTCTCGCCGGCCGGACTTAGGGCCAGCGGCTGAAAGCCCCGCCCCTCCAGCACCGCCAGCAGGTCCTCGCCCTCCCCCAGCCGCGCGAACGGCTTGAGCAGCGCGGCCCCGACCGAGACCCGGATCGCCTTGCGGTACAGCGGGTCGCAGCAAGCCCCGTCGAGGATCACCGCGTCGGCCCCGAACGCCGCGGCGTTGCGGAACAGTCCGCCCATGTTGTCGTGGTTGGCGATGCCGCTCAGCACCAGCACCAGCGCCTCGTCCGGCAGCCCGGCCAGCAGTTCGTCGGCGCTCGGCTCGGCCGCGCGACGGCCCAGCGCCAGAATCCCTCGGTGGATCGGAAACCCGACCACCGCGTCCATCACCGCCTGGCCGGCGGTGTAGACCGGCACGTCGCTCGGCAACGCCTCGATCACGTCGGCCAGCGCCGCCGCGCGCTTCTGCGCCAGCAGCAGGGACAACGGCCGGACCAGCGGCGAGCGCGCCAGTACCCGCACCACCACCTCGCCCTCGGCGACGAACAGGCCCTGGCGGCCGACCAGGTCCCGCTCGCGCACGTCGCGATAGGCGCCGATGCGCGGGTCGGCGGGATCGTCGATGTGGATGACTTCGGCTACCAGATCTTCACTCGCTGCTCCGGCGCCAGGTACAGCCCCTGCCCCGGCTTGACGTCGAAGGCGGGATACCACGGATCCTGGTTGCGCACGGTCAGGGCCCGATATTCGCCCGGCGAATGCACGTTCGACAGCACGTTCCGGCGCAGCGCGGCCTCGCGGAACTTGCTGCGATAGTTCTGCGCCCAACCGAAATAGAACCGCTGGTCGGCGGTGAACCCGTCGATCACCGGCGCCGCCTGCCCCTTCAGCGACAGATGATAGGCGTCGTAGGCGGCGGCCAGGCCGGCCAGGTCGGCGATGTTCTCGCCCAGCACCTGCTCGCCGTTCAGGTGCAGACCCGGCAGCGGCTCATAGGCGCTGTACTGCGCCGCCAGCGCCTGGCCGCGAGCCTTGAACTGCGCCATGTCGGCCGGCGTCCACCAGTTCTTGAGGTCGCCCTTCACGTCGAACAGCGCGCCGGTGTCGTCGAAGCCGTGGACGATCTCGTGGCCGATCACCCCCCCGATCGCGCCGTAGTTCACCGCCGCGTCCGCGTTCGGATCGAAGAAGGTCGGCTCCAGGATCGCCGCCGGGAACACGATCATGTTCTGCATCGGCAGGTTCAGGGCGTTGACCGTCTGCGGGGTCATCCACCACTCGTCGTGCTCGACCGGCCCCTTCAGCTTGGCCACGTTGCGGCTATACTCGAACAGCTCGGCGCGCGCCCAGTTGCCGTAGGCGTCGCCGCGCACGACCTGCAGCCCCGAATAATCGCGCCACTTGTCGGGATAGCCGACGCCGACCCGGAACACGGCCAGCTTCTCCTTGGCCTTGGCCTTGGTCTCGGCGCTCATCCAGTCCAGCCGGGTGATGCGCGCGTCGAAGGCGGCCAGGATGTTCTTCACCATCTCCTGCATCTGCGCCTTGGCCTGCGGGCTGAAGTGGCGCTCGACATAGATCTGGCCGACCGCCTCGCCCAAGGCCGCGTTGGTGTTGTCCACCCCGCGCTTCCAGCGGTCGCGCTGCTGCGGCGCGCCGCCCAGGGCCGCGCCGTTGAAGGCGAAGTGCTCGTCGGCGAACGCCTTGGAGAGATAGGGCGCGCCGCGCTCGATGGCGTGGAACGCCAGATAGTCCTTCCAGGTCTCGATCGGCTGGCCGCCGACCAGCTTGGCGATGCCGGCGATGGCGCTGGGCTGCCAGGCGCCGAAGGTCGGCTGCTCGCTCATCCCTGCGCCCTGCAGCCAGGCGGCCCAGTCGATGCCCGGCGCCTTGGCCTGCAGGTCGGCGCGGGTCCAGACGTTGTTGGCCTTGGCCACGTCGCCGGTCGCATCGACGCTCCAGTGCGTCCTGGCGATGGCGGTCTCCAGCGCCAGGATCCTGGCCGCCCGCGCCTCGCCGTCCGGATAGCCGGCCAGGGTGAACATCGCGGCGATGTGCGCCTTGTACTTGGCCCGCAGGTCCTGGAACCGCGCGCTGTCGTCCAGGTAATAGGCGCGGTCCGGCATCCCCAGCCCGCCCTGCATGATGTAGGGCCGGTACTTGGAGGTGTCGTTCATGTCCTCGGCGACCCACAGGCCGAACAGCCGGTCGGTCGCGTAATCGGTCATGTTCAGGGCGTCGACGTCGGCCCGCAGGGTCGCGCCCAGCTCGCGCGACAGGTCCGCCCGCGTCTTGATCGCCGCGATCGCCGCCAGCTCGGGCTTCAGCGGCGCAGCGCCGGCCGCCTCGATCGCCGCCTCGTCCATGAAGCCGGCGTAGAAGTCGCCGATCTTGCGGGTGTTGGAGCCGTCCGCCGCCTGCGCCTTGGCCGCGTCCTCGAGGATCGCGCGGGTCCTTTCGGTCGCCAGGTCGCGCAGGATGGCGAAGGTGTTGTAGCTGCCGCTGTCGGCGGGGATCTCGGTGGTCTTCATCCAGCCGCCGTTGGCGTAGGCGTAGAAGTCGTCGCCGGGGGCGACGGCCGTGTCCATGCCGGCCGTATCGAAGCCGAAGGCGCCGTACTTCGGCTTGGCCTTGGCCGCTTCGGCGACCGGCGGCGCAGCCTCGGGCGCCGGCGCCGGGGCCGGGGCCGCTGTCGCGCAGGCGGCCAGCACCAGCGGCGCGCAAGCGCCCAGCAGCAGAGTTTTCCAGGTGTTCATCGCGCGCTCCCATACGCGGCGCCGTCGCCGGCGCCGTCAGCCTGTGGAGCCTCTAATACACCGGCCGTGCGCGGGCGTAGCGGCCGGCGCATTAAACTTACGTCATCTGTGACGCTTGTTACGCCGCTCGCGCGCGCCGCAGCCCGCTCAGGATCGCCTGCGCCGCGCCCGCCGCCTGGCTGCGGATGTCCGGTACCGAGGTGATCTCCCAGAACGCCCCGCGGGTCAGCGGCCCGACTGCGTAGAGGCCCGGCTCGGCGCGGCCGCTCGCCCCGATCAGCCGTGATCCGGCATCGACCTCGGCCCCGAGCCGGCAGGGATCGGGCCGGATCAGGCCGCGGGCCAGCAGCGTCTGCAGCAGCGGCTCGCCGGCCTTCTCCAGGTCGCCCAGCAGGCCCGCGCAGTTCACCACCGCCGACACGCCCAGCCGCCGCGGCGTGCGCCCGCCGCGCGGCCGCCAGGCCACCTCGACGGCGTCGCGGGCAAGGGTCAGCGCCGTCACCTCTCCGGCCCGCACCACCAGCTCGCGCCCGCGCATCAACAGCCCGATCCGCCGCGCCACGCTGGGCGCCAGGCGGTGGCGGTGCACGTCCCACCAAGGGCGAAGGTGGCGCAGGAAGGCCCGCCGCTCGGCCTGGCTCCAGCCCAGCCAGATCGACTGCACGTTCGGCCGCAGGGAATCGATCGCCTCGCGCCAGCGTCCGTCGCCGGACGCCGCGCGGATCCCCGCCAGCAGTTCGCGGGGCGATCCGGTCGGCGCGACCTCGGCGGCGCGCTCGCCCGTCGGCGCATGCTGGCGCGGGGTCAGCCCCCGGCGCGAGATCGCCCAGAACCGCCGCCCCGGCCGCCACAGACTGACCGCCGCATCGATCATGGTCAGCCCCGAGCCGAGCAGCAGGACATCGTCCCACGCATGCTCCAGCCTGGCCTTCGGGTCCCAGGGGTCGCCGATGTAGCGCGCCGAGGCCAGCAGCGCCGCGTCGGCCGCAGCCGGGGCCGCCGGCCGCAGCACTCCCAGGGCCAGCACCACCGCCGAGGCCTCGATCTCGCGCCCCAGCGCCAACCGCACCCGCCAGCCCTCGCCCGCCCGCTGCACGTCCACCGCCTCGTCCTGCTCCAGCAGCAACCGGCCCGGGGCGGTCGTCTCCAGCGCCTGGCGCAGCAGGTCCTGCAGATAGTCGCCATAGACGCCGCGGGTCACGAACCCGCCGTGCGAACTCCAGCCCTCGTGCCCCGCCAGCCAGCGGGTGAAGTGTTCGGGGTCGTCGGGATAGGCGCTCATGTTCGCCACCCGTACGTTCAGCAGGTGGTCGGGGTTGCCGGTGGAATAGGCCGCGCCGCGCCCGAACGCCCTGGCGCGCTCGATCAGCCGCACCGTCGGCCCCTCCGGATCGGCGGCCAGGTGCAGGGCCGTGAGCAGCCCCGAGAACCCCGCCCCGATCACCGCAACTGTCGGCCGCTGGCTCATTGATCCGAACTCCAAAACGCTTCGCTCGGCTTAACTCCTATCATTTTTATAGAATTTAAAACGACAGAAAAACTTCATTCGAACGCAGATCGGATGAGACGGCTGATGAAACTCGCGCTAAAACTTGACGCCTGCGTCATCTTTGGCTTGAGACCTCGGACGCATCGGACTTGGAGGAGGAACTGATGAGCGACGGCAATATCGACCTGAGCAACGACGCCCGCGCGCTGGCCTATTCGACCCCGCTCGACCAGATCAATCCGGCCCAGCCGGCGCTCTTCCAGTCGAACGAAATGTGGTGGAATTTCGAGCGCCTGCGCAAGGAAGACCCGGTCCACTACACCGCCGACAGCGAGTACGGCCCGTACTGGTCGATCACCAAGTACAACGACATCATGGCGATCGACACGAACCATCAGGCGTTCTCGTCGGAGCCGGGCATCACCATCGCCGATCAGACCGGCGACGAAGGTCCGCTGCCGATGTTCATCGCCATGGACCCGCCCAAGCACGACATTCAGCGCAAGACGGTCAGCCCGGCGGTCGCGCCGGCCAACCTCGCCATCCTTGGCCCGCTGATCCGCGAACGCGCCGCCAAGATCCTGGACGACCTGCCGATCGGCGAGGAGTTCGACTGGGTCGACAAGGTCTCGATGGAACTGACGGCCATGACCCTGGCCACGCTGTTCGGTATCGACCAGGCTGACCGCCGCAAGCTGACCTACTGGTCCGACGTGGTCACCGCGGTCCCGGGCCACGGCCTGATCGACACCCTCGAGCAGCAGATGCAGATCTTCCTCGAGTATCATGCCTACTTCACCGAGCGCTGGAACGAGCGGGTTAACTCCGAACCGACCGGCGATCTGATCTCGATGCTGGCACACGGCGCCGACACCCGGAACATGTCGCCGCGCGAGTATTTCGGGAACGTGGTGCTGCTGACCGTCGGCGGCAACGACACCACCCGCAACACCATCTCCGGCTCGGTCCTGGCGCTGAACCAGAACCAAGACCAGTACAAGAAGCTGCGCGAGAACCCGGACCTGATCCCGTCGATGGTTTCCGAGACCATCCGCTGGCAGACGCCGCTGGCCCACATGCGCCGCCGCGCCACTCAGGACATCGAGTTCGGCGGCAAGCAGATCCGCGAAGGCGACAAGGTCGTCATGTGGTACGTCTCGGGCAACCGCGACGAAGAGGTCATCGAGCGTCCGAACGACTACATCATCGACCGCGCCCGTCCGCGGAATCACATGTCGTTCGGCTTCGGCATCCACCGCTGCGTCGGCAACCGCCTGGCCGAGCTGCAGCTGCAGATCATCTGGGAAGAGATCATGAAGCGCTTCCCCGAGATCCAGCTCGTGGAAGAGCCCAAGCGCAGCTACTCGACCTTCGTGAAGGGCTATGAGTCGATGAAGGTGATCATTCCGAAGCGCGCCTGACCGCTTTCGTCGCTGAACGATGGGAGAGCCTAGGCCCCGCGCCTAGGCTCTTTTCGTATGAGAACCCTGCCCTTCGACCCCACTGACATCGGCGCCGTCGTGGACGCGATGTACGCCATGATTTCCGGCCCCCAGGGGCCCCGCGACTGGGCGCTGCAGGCCGAAATCTTCCATCCCGACGCCCGCCAGATGCGCACCTGGGTCGGCGAGGACCGACGCCCGAACATCAAGATCATGGACCTCGCCGCCTACCAGGCCGACGTCGAACCGTTCTTCGCGGCCCACGACTTCTACGAGGTCGAGATCGCCCGCCGCGTCGACGTGTTCGGCAACATGGCCCAGGTCTGGAGCGCCTACGAGGCGCGCACCGCGCCCGGCGAGGCCCCGCCCGAGCGACGCGGCATCAACTCCATCCAGCTCTACTGCGAGGCCGACGGCCGCTGGCGCATCATCTCGATGATCTGGGACAACGAACGCCCTGGACTTGCCCTTCCGTCATTCGAGTAGACACTCGCCAGACGTAGATGCTCCCCCTCTGGGGGAGTTGTCGGCAAAGCCGACTGAGGGGGACTTCGACTCTTGCTCGGTGCAAGCAGTCCCCCTCCGTCTCCATGCTACGCATGGATCCACCTCCCCCAACGGGGGAGGATCTGGTGGTGACAGGAGCTGGCCATGCCGTTCGACGTCGAAACCCACGCAGCACGTCTCGGGGACGACGGCTATACCGTGATCGAGGACTTCGCCGACGCGGCCGCCCTGGCCGCCGCCCGCACGGCCCTGGCCCCGCACCTCGGCTCGCACCACGGCCGCAACGCCTTCGAGGGGTTTTCCACCGAGCGCGTCTACACCCTGGTCGCCCGCGGCAAGGTGTTCGAGGACCTGACCGCCGAACCGCACCTCCTGGCCCTGCTCGACCGCTTCCTGCAGCCCGGCTACCTGCTGACCGCCAGCCAGGCGATCTGCATCTATCCCGGCGAGGCGGCCCAGGCCGTCCACTTCGACGACGGCTTCTATCGCCAGCCGCGGCCGCGCCCGGCCATCAGCCTGTCGCTGATCGGCGCGATCGACGCCTTCACCGCGACCAACGGCGCCACCGACATCATTCCCGGCAGCCACCGCTGGAGCGACGCCGAGATCGCCGCCCTCTCGCCGGAGAAGGCGCAGTCCATGCTGACGCCAGTCGTGATGCCGGCCGGCGGCGCCATCGTCTTCCAGGGGACGCTCCTGCACCGCGGCGGCGCCAACCGCTCGGACGCCCCGCGCCTGGCCTTCACCAACCAGTATTGCGAGCCCTGGGGCCGCACGCAGGAGAACTTCTACCTCGGCGTCCCGCGCGAGCGCGTCCAGGCCATGTCGCCTCGCCTCCAGGACCTGCTCGGCTACAACATCTGGCCGCCGTTCATGGGCCAGGTCACCGGCTCCCACCCGCTCAAGAGCCTCGAAGCCGATTGGGTCGCGCCGGTGGATCGTTCCTAAACCGCTCATCCCGGCGAAGGCCGGGACCCAAGCTGAATCTCCGCGGCCCCAGGCTAGGCCGCTTGGGCCCCGGCTTTCGCCGGGGTGAGCGGGGTTGGGGCTACCCCAAGTTCCGCCGATAGAGCGCATTCAGCCGCTCCCAGTGCCGCTCGGCCCCCTGCTTCTGGTAGAGCGCCCGCTGCGGGAAGGTGAAGCCGTGCTCGGCCCCTGGATAGATCTCCACCTCGGCCCGCGCCCCGTCGGCCGCCAGCGCCTTGGCCAGCGCCGCCACCGTCTCCAGCGGCGCCCAGCGGTCGGTCTCGGCGCAGGCGAAGTAGAGCTCGGCCGAACTCTGGCGCGCGGCCAGGTGCGGGCTGTCGTCCTGGTCGGTGACCAGATAGGTGCCGTGGATCGAGGCGGCGGCCTTCACCTGCGGCAGGCGCACCGCCGCATTGATCGCGAACTGCCCGCTCATGCAGTAGCCGACCGTGCCGATCCGGCTGGCGTCGGCGCCCGCCTGGCCGCCGGCGAAGGCGGCCAGCGCGGCGACGTCGTCCATCACCATCGGGATGGAGAGCCCGTTCATCAGCTCCATCATCCGCGCCCGCAGCGCATCGTCCATGGCGCCGCCCGCCGGAACCAGCTCCAGCACGCCGGCCCGATAGTAGAGGTTCGGCAGCATCACGTAGTAGCCGGCGCTGGCCAGCCGCCGCGCCATGTCGCGCAGCTCCTCGCGGATGCCCGGCGCGTCCATCAGGAACAGGATCAGCGGGTGCGGCCCGTCGCGCTCGGGATGCACGATGAAGGTCGTGCTGGTCCCATCCGCGAGCGGGATCTCGAGCGTCTGCTCGATCATTTCGCGCCCTCCCTCGGCATCAGCACGCAGGCCCGCGCCAGCGACACCCGCGTCAGCTCGCGCCGGCGCAGGAACACCGCCATCGCGTCCGTGGTCGGATCGCGCGAGGTCTGCCATTCGCCAAGGTCGCGGTAGCGAGTCATCAGCAGCAGCCGCCGCGCCCCGGCCTCGCGGTCGGCCTCGTCCTCCTCGGCCAGGAACAGACCGAAGATCTTGGTCTCGAACCGCGCCTCGAAATCGGGCCAGGCCTCGCCCGACAGCCGCACGAATTCGTCGACCGCGCCTGCGTCGATCGTGAACCAGTTGTGGACATAGATCCCGCCCGGCGCAGGCGGCGCCTCGTCGACCGGCCGCAGGGTCGGGGTCAGCCGCACCCGGTCGCTGGCGCTCACGCCCGGCGTGAACGAGACCCGCGATCCGGCCGCCGCCAGCACCAGCGCTTGGTCCGAGGCGAAGCCCAGCAGCGGCGCGAACACCGCCCGCACTCCGGCTGAACCGTAGAGGTGGTCGGCCAGCACCTTCTGCGCCGTGCGCTCGCGCCCCAGCGTCAGCTGAAAGTAATCGTATTCCAATGGCTTGGCCCTAGTAGTTGACGCGCGTCGAGATCGCGCCGTCGACCAGCATGTTGATCCCGGTGGTGAACGCCGAGCGCGGGCTGGCCAGGAACACGGTCGCCGCCGCCACCTCCTCCGGCGTCGCCATCCGGCCGGTCGGGTTGCGCTTGATCATCTGGTCGAAGAAGCCCGGCATCCCGGCCTTCACATTGCCCCAGACCCCGCCCTCGAAGAACACCGTGCCCGGCGAGACCACGTTGGCCCGGATGTGCTTGGCGGCGTTCTCGCGCGCCAGCCCCTTGGCGTAGTGGATCAGCGCCGCCTTCATCGCCCCATAGGACGAGGCGTTCGAGGCCTCGGCCGCCGACACCGACGAGGTGATCAGGAACGCCGCGTCGCCGTGGCTCTCGCCGGCCTTCTCCAGGAACGGCTTGGCCGCCTCGAAGGTGCGCACCGCGCCGAGAATGTCGATCTCGAACATCGCCCGCCACTCGTCCTCGCCCGCCCCCTGCACCAGGGCGCTGGCGTTGGAGACCATGACGTCGATGCCGCCGAGCGTCTCGCCGGCCTGCGCGACGAAGGCGCGGATCGCCGGGCCGTCGGCGATGTCGACCGCCTGGCCCCAGGCGTTGACGCCCTTGGCCTGCAGCGCCTTGACCGCGTCCGCCACCTGCTCGGCGTTCCGCGCGCAGATGGCGACGTCCGCGCCCTCTTCCGCCAGCAGGTCGGCGATCGCCCGCCCGATGCCGCGCGACCCGCCGGTGACGACCGCCTTCTTGCCCTTCAGTCCCAGATCCATGTCCCGCTCCCTTGTTCGTTGGACACCGTTCTAACCCGAAGCTGCGACGCTTGCGCAGACTTGACAGACGCTCCGCGCCGACAATTTGTGAGCCGATGCTCACGACCCCGACCTCGACCAAGGACAAGCTGGTGCGCGCGGCCCTGGAAATCGGCGCGCAGGACGGCCTGGAAGCGGCCACCACCGCGGCCATCGCCGCGCGTGCGGGCGTGGCCGAAGGCACGCTCTACCGGCACTTCCCGTCCAAGGACGACCTGCTGATCGAGGTCTATCGCGGCATCAAGCGGCGCATCTTCGAAGCCATCATCGACGGCGAGGACACCGACGAAGCCCCCGACGCCCGCCTCAAGCGCGTCTGGCGCAAGCTCTACGAGGCCTATCGCGCCGACAGCCAGGCCTTCATGTTCGGCCAACGCTTCGCCGAATCCGCCCTCTCCAAGCGCGAGGGCGGCGCCGCCCACGAGCAGATCGCCACCGCCGTCGGCCGGCTGCGCCGGGACGGGATCGAGCGCGGCCTGTTCAAGAACCTGCCCAGCGACCTGCTGGCCAGCCTGTTCTTCGCCCCCGTCGGCTACATGCTGAAGTCCGAGCTCAACGGCCGCACCTGGACCGACGCCGAACTCGACGCCGCCGCCGAGGCGGTGCTGGACTCCATACGCGCCTAGGACCCGGCGCCGGGCGGCATGTTCACCCAAAGCGGCATGCTGAAGTCGAGGAATATGGATTCCCCTTCCAGGCGGTTCTTGGCCTCGAACTCTTTGATCGCGTGCAGCCGCAAGGTCGCCGGCGCCTTGCCGAACAGCAGGAAATTGTAGGCCCCGGTTACGCCCAGGCCCGCCACCCGGCCCTTGAAATCTCCGAGCCTGGCGCCGGCCCCGGAGTCGCCGCTGACCTGTTCGAAGTAGTAGCCCTGGACGCCGGCCGACCAGGTCTTGTTGAACTTCTTCTCGACCGCCGCCTCGGCGTGGAATTCGGTGCCGGTCTCGTAGCTGGTGTAGTCGTTCTCGCCATTGAAGGTGAAGCCGGCCTTGCCCGAGACGTCCCAGCCAGCCTCCTCGTTAAGGTAGGTGCCAGCCAGCGACACGTCCGCCGCCCAGCGGTGGAAGGCCAGGTTGGCCAGCTTGTCCTTCCGGTACTGGCCCACGGGAATGTTGACCAGGGTGCTGGCCGCGATGTGGGTCTTGCCGCTGTTCCAGCCCCAGATCGCCGTCACCAGCGGGTCGCCCATCACGAAGGCGGAATCGCTTTTGTTGCGCTCGATCAGCCGTCCCCCCGGTCCGGCCAGGGTGGCCGAGACATCGACGTCGGGCCCGCCGATGGGCAGCGCCAGACCCACCACCAGGGTTCCGCCGCCCAGATCGGTGGTCGGCACCCACAGGACCGTGGCGAAGTTCGCATTGACCGTCGCCTCCAGCCCCGCGACGACGTTGCCGCCGATCACGAACTCTCGGTCCACGCTGGCCTCGCCGCTGTAATAGTATTGGGTGTCGAGCAGGAACACGCCCTCGATCGGCGGCACGATCGCCGCGCCCGGTCCGCCCGAGCCCAGCAGATAGACGCTCGCCCCGCCCTCGGAAGCCTCGGCATGTCCCGCCAGCAGCAGCATCGCCGCGGCGGCCACGCTGCTCCCCAGCAGCGCCGCGCTCGTCCGGTTGGCGTTGTTCATCGCGATTGTCCCCGCTGGCGCCGATCTCTGGCGGATCGTGGCGACAGGACCCCACCGCGACCATGAGGTGAAACCCCCGGTTGGCGGCCGGCAGAGCAATGACGCGGTTGTGACGGCCGGGCCGCCTACAGCGCCTTTTCCATGACGATGAACTCCAGGTCGTCGCGCGCCGGCTGGCCGAAGCGCAGGTCGGCATAGGGGAACGGCCGCGTCTCGCCGGTGCGCGCATAGCCGCGCCGCTCGTACCAGGCGATCAGGGTGTCGCGGATCTGGATCACGGTCATCCGCACCCGCTGCGCGCCCTGGCCGCGCGCATGGCCCTCGGCCGCGGCCAGCATGGTCCGGCCGAGTTGGCGGTCCTGCATGTCCGGCCGCACCGTCAGCATCCCCAGATACCAGGCCACGCCGTCGGCCGGCTCCAGCCAGACACAGCCCAGCAGCGGCCCGCCGGCCGCCTCGCGCAGGGTCATCACCACCGCCTGTGGGTTGGCCGCCAGGTCCTTGGCCAAGGTCCCGGCGTCGGTGCGCTGGCCGCCGAGATAGTCGGCCTCGGTGGTCCAGCCCTGGCGCGAACTCTCGCCCCGATAGGCGGAATTCACCAGCACGGCGATGGCCGGCAATTCGGACGGATCGGCGGGGGAAAAATCCATCCCTCGGTAAATCCACAAGCCGCCCGCCGCCGCCAGCCCAAATTTCGGCGCCGACCGGAACGCCGTCGATCCCTTGACGCTTTCGACGTCAGCGCCTAATTATCCGCATGTGAGTGAGCGCTCACATTCCCCACACATCTAGCGGAGTTCCCCATGATCCGTCGCCAAATCGGCCGCACCGGCCGGGACGTGAACGCCATCGGCCTGGGCTGCATGGGCATGTCGATCGCCTATGGCGAGCCGATGAACGAGGCCGACGCCGTCAAGCTGCTGCACGCGGCGCTGGACCTCGGCGTCGACCACTTCGACACCGCCGAGCTCTACGGCTTCGGCGCCAATGAGACCCTGCTGGGCGCGGCGTTCCATGATCGCCGCGACAAGGCGTTCATCGCCACCAAGTTCGGGCCGGTGGCCGACCTCGCCACCCGTACGATCACCGGCGTCGACGGCTCGGAAGCCAATATGCGCCGCGCCATCGAACAGTCCCTGCGGGTGCTGAAGACCGACCACGTCGACCTCTACTACCTGCACCGGCGCGACCAGACCCGGCCGATCGAAGAGACCGTCGAGGCCATGGCCAAGCTGGTCAAGGAGGGCAAGATCAAGGCCATCGGCCTCTCCGAGGTCAGCGCCGAAACCCTGCGCCGCGCCCAGGCGGTGCACCCCATCGCCGCCGTGCAGTCGGAGTATTCGATCTTCACCCGCGACATCGAGCAGGACGTGCTGCCGCTCTGCCAGGAGACCGGCGTGACCCTCGTCGCCTACTCCCCGCTCGGCCGCGGCATGCTGACCGGCGCCTTCTCCCGCGACCACCGCCCGACCGGGACCGACTACCGCGCGGCCCAGTCGCCGCGCTTCCAGGGCGAGGCCTTCGAGGCCAACCTGGCCCTGGTCGAGGAGATCGAGAAGATCGCCGGCGCGCGCGGCGCGGCCGCCTCGCAGGTGGCCCTGGCCTGGGTGTTGGCCGCCCATCCCAACGTGGTGGTCATTCCGGGCACCACCCGGTTGGCGAACCTCAAGTCCAACCTCGGCGCCGCCGACATCGCCTTGACGACGGCCGAAACCGCCAGCCTCGACGCCCTGGCCGGCAAGGTCGCCGGGACCCGCTACGACGCCCGCGGCATGACCATGGTCAACGCCTGATAGGCTCGCCTCCGCCCATTGCGGGCGGAGGCGTCCTTACTAGACCGCTTCTGGCTCGAGCCCCGGCGGGGTCGGCGCCAGCGGCGGATGCTTGTCGATCTTCGGCAGGAACGCGGCCAGCAGGCCGATGGCCGGCAGGAAGGCGCACAGCCGGTAGACCGTCTCGATCCCGGTTCGGTCGGCCAGCACGCCGAGGATCGCCGCGCCGAGGCCCCCCATCCCGAACGAGAACCCGAACAGCAGCCCCGACATCATCCCGACCTTGCCGGGCGCCAGCTCCTGGGCGAACACCACGATCGCCGGGAAGGCCGAGGCCAGGATCAGGCCGATGACCACCACCAGCGGCCCGGTCCAGAAGGCGCTGGCGAACGGCAGCAGCAGGCTGAACGGCAGCACGCCCAGGATCGAGAACCAGATCACGTACTTGCGCCCGAACCGGTCGCCCAGCGGTCCGCCGGCCACCGTCCCGGCCGCCACCGCGCCCAGGAACAGGAACAGGTGCAGCTGCGCGCCCTGCACCGACGAGCCGAATTTCTCCATCATGTAGAAGGTCAGGTAGTTGGTCAGACTGGCCAGGTAGACGTACTTCGAGAAGATCAGCGCCAGCAGGATCGAGATCCCGGCGACCACCTGGCGGCTCGGCGGCGCGATCGGCTGCGGGCCCTTGGCCGCCGCCTTCAGCCGCTCCAGGCCGTGGGTGCGATACCACTGGGCCACGTTCCACAGGATCGCCCCGGCCAGCAGCGCCAGCAGCGCGAAGAACATCAGGCTCGACTGCCCCCAACGCACCACCACGACCGCCGCCGCCAGCGGGCCCAGCGCCGATCCGGCGTTGCCGCCGACCTGGAACAGCGACTGCGCCAGGCCATGGCGGCCGCCCGCCGCCATCCGCGCCACGCGGCTGCTTTCCGGGTGGAACACCGACGAGCCCATGCCCAGCAGGCAGGCCCCGACCACCACCAGCCCGTAGCTGTGCGCCACCGACAGCACCGCCAGCCCGGCCAGCGAGAACAGCGTCCCGAACGGCAGCGCCATCGGCGTCGGCCGCTTGTCGGCATAGAGCCCGATCATCGGCTGCAGGATCGAGGCGGTCACCTGATAGGCCAGGGTTACGATCCCGATCTGCCCGAAGGTCAGCCCCAGCTCGGCCTTCAGGTTCGGATAGATGGCCGGAAGCAGCGCCTGCATCATGTCGTTGAGCAGGTGGCAGAAGCTGATCGCCAGGATCACCCCGAAGGCCGTCCCGCCCGCCGCCTGCGCCGGCTTGTTCGCCGTGATCGTCTGTCCGCCCATCAGAGCTGCTCCATAGCTGAGCGGCCCGGATAGGCGCTTCGCCGCTCGCCCGCATTCCTGTATGGGTCGTTCAATTTCGCGAGTGGGACACATGATCGACTGGATCAATCCGGACGACGTCGAAGACACGCCGCGCCCGGTCGTGGCCATCGCCAACGACTACCCGCCGCATCACGAGCTGGAATGGCACCGCCACCGCCGCGGCCAGCTGCTCTACGCCGCCAAGGGCGTGGTCGTCGTCTCCACGCCCAACGGCGCCTGGGTCGCCCCGCCCGAACGTGCGGTCTGGACCCCGCCCGGCGTCGAGCACGCGGTGAAGATGGTCGGCTCGGTCAGCACCCGCGGCATCCTGATCGAGCCGGGCGGCTGTCCCGGCTTCGGCGAGGCCAGCCGCGTCATCGAGGTCTCGCCGCTGCTGCGCCACCTGCTGCTGGCCGCCTGCGAACTGCCGCGCGAGTACGACCGCGAGGGCCGCGACGGCCTAGTCATCGACCTGCTGCTGGTCGAGCTCTCCCGCGCTCCGGTCGTCCCGCTGGCCGCGCCGTTCCCGCAGAGCCCCGGGCTGGCCGCCAAGTGCCGCGCCTTCCTCGAGGCGCCCAGCCCGCACGACACCATCGACCGCTGGGCCGACGACCTTGGCATGGGCCGCCGCGCCTTCACCCGCGCCTTCCGCCGCGAAACCGGCATGAGCTTCGCCGAATGGCGCCAGCAGGCCTGCGTCCTCGTCGCCCTGCCCCGCCTGGCCGCGGGCGACCAGGTCACCGCCATCGCCCTCGACCTCGGCTACGAAAGCCCCGCCGCCTTCGCCACCATGTTCAAGCGCCTGCTCGGCGTCGCGCCGAGCCGGTACCAGGGGTGAAGCGCCAAATTGCTCCCCCTCTGGGGGAGCTGTCAGCCGAACGGCTGACAGAGGGGGCTTGCTGACTCAGCAGTCCCCCTCCGTCTCGCTGCTTCGCATCGATCCACCTCCCCCAGCGGGGGAGGAACTAGAAACCAGTGTCATCCCGGTTTCGGCGCAGCCGAAGACCGGGACCCATGAACACCAGATCCCTCAGGCCACGCTCCATCTCACCGCCCCGGCGCGGATGGGTCCCGGTCTTGCTGCGCAAACCGGGATGTCACGCTTGCCCGCGCCCCAACCTCCCGCTCACCCCGGCGGAAGCCGGGGCCCAAGCGGGCTTTCGGGACCACAATCGGCTGTTCAGCTTGGATCCCGGCCTTCGCCAGGACGAGCGAAGCTAAACCCGCGCCTCGATCCAGGAGGCGATACCCCCCAGCACGCCCTCCTTGCCGATGTCGGCCAGCAGGTCGTGATAGTGGCCCTCATAGAGCTTCAGGGTCTTATCCTTCGACCCGGCGTGGTCGTAGAAGAACTGGCTGCCCTTCGGCAGGGTCGCCTTGTCCTCGGTTCCATGCAGGATCAGCACCGGCAGGGTGATGCTCGGGATCTCCTTGGTCAGCCGCTCGTCGGCCCGCTGCAGCGCCGCCACGGTGATGCTCGGCTGGGTCTCGTCGTGGATCAGCGGGTCCTCGTTCATCGCCTTCACCGCCGCCGGATCGCGCGAGAAGTCGGCGTTCTTCAGCTTCAGCACCCCGATGTCGGGCGCCAGATGGCTGACGCCCTTGATCACCTGCAGGGCGATGTCCGGCGCCGGCACCCGGAAGGCGAAGCTCTCGCAGATCAGTCCGGCGATGTCGGCCTGGTGATCCAGGGCGTAGGTGCTGGCGATCACCCCGCCGGCGCTGTGGCCCAGCACATAGACCGGCAGGCCGAGGTCGCGGACCTTGGCGATGCCCACCGCCTGCGCCAGGTCGCCGACATACTCATCGACGTGCTCGACGTGGAACCGCTCGCCCTCCGACAGTCCGCGGCCGCGATAGTCGTGGGCGTAGACCGCAAAGCCCTTGGCGGCCAATTGCTCGGCGACCCACAGGTACTGACCGCTGTGCGAGTTGAAGCCGTGGCTGATCACCACGATCGCCTTGGGCGCGCCCGCCGGCCGCCATGAGCGCATGAAGATCTTGAGGCCGCCGGCCCCCTCGAAAGTCTCTTCGTTCGGAACCATGGCGCCCTCGCAAATTGTCAGGCGCGCAACCTAGCCCTCGACCGCCGAACGCCGCTATCCGAAATCGGTGACAGTCGCCTCAAGCCGCGAACGTGCCTGCATAGCGTTCACGCAGCAGGTTCTTCTGCACCTTGCCCATGGCGTTGCGCGGCAGCTCGTCGACGAAGAACACCTTCTTGGGCGTCTTGAACGCCGCCAGCCGCTCGCGCAGCGCGCCGATCATCGCGCCCTCGTCGCCGGTTCCGATCACCACCGCCGCCACCGCCTCGCCGAAGTCCGGGTGCGGCAGGCCGATCACCGCGCTTTCGGTCACGCCGTCCATCTCGTCGAGGATCAGCTCGATCTCCTTGGGATAGACGTTGAAGCCGCCGGAGATGATCAGGTCCTTGGCCCGGCCGCTGATCCACACCCGGCCGTCGGCGTCCTGGCGCCCGACGTCGCCGGTCTTGAAGAACCCGTCGGCGGTGAACTCCTCGGCGGTCTTCTCCGGCATCTGCCAGTAGCCGCCGAACACGCTCGGCCCCCGGATCTCGATGACGCCGGTCGCCTCGCCGCCGCCGATCCGCAGTTCCACGCCCGGCAGCGGATAGCCGACGCTGCCGGCGATCCGCTCGCCGTCCAGCGGGTTGGAGGTGATGATCACCGCCTCGCTCATGCCGTAGCGCTCCAGGATCGCCTGCCCCGTCCGCGCTTCGAACTCGGCGAAGGTCGATTCCAGCAGCGGCGCCGAGCCGCTGATGAACACCCGCATGTGCGCAGAGGCCTCGCGGGTGAAGGCCGGATTGGCCAGCAGCCGGGTGTAGAAGGTCGGCACCCCCATCATCACGGTCGATTTCGGCAGGCCGGCCAGCACCTGCGCATCGTCGTACTTGGCCAGCCACACCATCGGCGCGCCCGACAGCAACGCGCAGTGCAGCGCCACGAACAGCCCATGCACATGGAAGATCGGCAGGGCGTGCAGCAGCACGTCGCTCTCGCTGAACCCCCAGGCCGCATGCAGCGCCTGGGCGTTGGCCGCCAGGGCGCCGTGGCTCAGCATCGCGCCCTTCGAGCGCCCGGTGGTCCCCGAGGTGTAGATGATCGCGGCGAGGTCGTCCTCGCTGCGCGCCAGGGTCTCGGCCAGCGGCGCGCGGCTGCGCGCGTCGGCGACCAGCTCCACCGCGTCCTCGACGAACAGCACCGGCTGGGCGTCGTCGATGAAGTAGTCGATCTCGGCCTCGGTATAGGCGGTGTTCAGCGGCAGGAAGACCGCCCCGATCTTCAGGGTCGCCAGATAGACGACCACCGCCTCGACGCTCTTCTCCGACTGCAGCGCCACCCGGTCGCCGGGCTCGACCTCATACTCGACCAGCAACGCCGCCGTCCGCGCCACGTCCTCCTCCAGCGCCCCGTACGACACCTCCCGCCCGTCCGGCAGGATGAACGCCGGCCTGGAGCGATCGGCGGGAAAGCGGGAAGCGAGCAGCGCGTAGAGGTTCATGCGCCCTGCGTAGCGGGTCTCATGAACCGCGAGAAGCCCCACCCCCAATTGCTCCCCCCTGGGGGAGCTGTCGGCCGCATGGCCGACTGAGGGGGACTTTGACTCAAGCAGTTTGAGAGCAGTCCCCCTCCGTCTCGTCGCTTCGCGCCGATCCACCTCCCCCAAAGAGGGGAGGAACTAGATTGCGAAGCGCGGCGACGGCGTGCGCGACTGCCGGCCCTCGCAGCCTGCCCCTCGCCGAGCCTAGACGCCGCTCCGCGCCGCCTCCCCTCACCCGACCTCTCCCCTCGAGCGGGGAGAGGAGAAAAAGAGCGCGTCCCCTCTCCCCTGGGGGAGAGGGCTAGGGTGAGGGGGGCACGGCCCATCAGCCAGCCACACCGTCCGCCCCCTAAACCGGCAGCGCTGTCGTGAACTTGATCTGCTCCATGGCGAAGGCCGAACTCACGTCGTTCAGCGGCGCCGTCGCGATCAGCCGCTTGTAGAACCGGTCATAGGCGGCGATGTCCGACACCACGACCTTCAGCAGGTAGTCGGTCTCCCCGGCCAGCCGGTAGATCTCCACCACCTCGGCCAGGGCCGAGGCGCCCTTGGCGAACTGGGCCAGCCAGTCCTCGTCGTGGCGGCTGGTCTTCAGCGAGACGAACACCACCAGCCCCAGATTCAGCTTCTCGCGGTTCAGCAGCGCGACCTTGCGGTCGATCACGCCTTCGTCGGTCAGCCGCTTGACCCGCTTCCAGCACGGCGTCTGCGACAGCCCCACCCGCTCGGCCAGCTCGGCCACCGGGATCGTGGCGTCCGCCTGCAGCTCACGCAGGATTCGCCGATCCGTCGGGTCCAGGAGAACACCGCCCACCACTCACGCTCCCTTCGAAGAACATTCTTCTCCATTTTGCGCGAACAGCGACAACTTCGACAACGCCTTTCTCGCCGCGCGCCGCCATCCTTCGCCCCACAGCGAGGGAGAGTTTCATGTTGGACGCGTTCAACCGGCATCCGAGTTCCGTGGGCGAGAGCTATGGCCAGCACCTCGCCCAGGCCTCGAGCTTCGGCGCGACCATGATCACCGCCGGGGCCGCTTGCCTGGTGCACGCCATCTTCCCGTTCTGGTTCGAGAAGACCGCCAGCCTGTGCGTCCAGCGCCTGCACGCCCAGATGGCCGCCCGCGGCCGTCCCGACGCGACCGCCCCCAAGGTCGTTCAGGCGTGACGCATCTGCCGCTGTCGGTCGGGCATGCGCGCCATCCGCTGGTCGGCGGCCTGGCGCTCGGCCTGATCGCGCTCGCCGCCCTGATGCTCGGCCGCGCCAGCGGCTTTCCGGCCCCGATCATCGCCGCCGTCGCCGGCATGGGCCTGGGCCTCGCCGGCTGGTCGGCCGCACTCGGCCCGGCGCTCTGCTGGTGGGCCAAGCCGGGCCTCAAGACCGGCGTCGCCCTGCTCGGGGCCCAGATCGCCTTCGCCGAACTCGCCGCGCTTGGCCTGCCGGTGGCGCTGGCCAGCGGCGGGGTGGTGATGGCCAGCCTCGGGGCCGGAACCGGCATCGGCCTGCTGGCCGGCCTGCCGCTGGTCGAGGCGCTGATCGCCGCCAGCGCCGTCTCGATCTGCGGCGCCTCGGCCGCCATGGCCGCCGCCAGCGCCCTGCCCGAAAGCGACGCCAGCCGCCGCACCACCGCCCTGGTCGTGGTCGGCGTCAACCTGCTCTCGACTCTCGCCATGGTCGCCTATCCGCTGATCGCCCGGCATTTCGGGTTCAGCGAGCGCCAGACCGGCGTCTTCCTGGGCCTCTCGATCCACGACGTCGCCCAGGTGGTCGCCGCCGGCCAGTCGGTCTCGCCCAGCGTCGAGGCCTCGGCCGCCCTCTCCAAGCTTTCGCGCGTGCTCTGGCTGGGACCGGTGATCGTCGCCGTCGGCCTGTCGATGGGCATGCAGGCCCGCGCTCGCCGCTTCCCGCTGCCGCCGCTGTTCGTCTGGGCCTTCGCCGCCATGATGGCCGCGCGCAGCTTCGGCCTGATCCCCGCCGCCCTGCTGCCGGCCCTGGCGCTCGCCTCGCAACTGCTGCTGCTCGGCGGCGTCGCGGCGATCAGCGCCCAGGTCGCCCCGCGCGACCTGCTGCGCATCGAACCGAAGCTCGCCTGGACCCTGGTCGCCGCCACCGGCGTCATCGCCCTGCTGGCGGCGGCGACGAGTCTGACGCTGGTCTAATGAAACGCGCTCATCCCCGCGGAGGCGGGGACCCAAGCTGCATTGGGGTCTCGGTGGTGAGTCCGCATGGATCCCCGCCTCCGCGGGGATGAGCGGAGTCAGATCACAGCCTCGAGCGCCGCATGCGCTTCCCGCGCCTGGGCCCAGAGCTCCGGCTTCACCAGGTCTCCCGGCGCGATCTGCTCGGGCCAGTGCGAGACCACCACCTTGGCCAGGCTGGTCCAGCGCGCCTCGTCGAGGATGAAGCGCGGGTCGATCCCGGCCAGGCCCGGCCCGTCGACCGGGACCCGCAGGCGCAGGCAGGCCGGCCCGCCGCCATTGCGCATGCTCTCGCGCACGTCGACCACCACCGCCCGCTCGATCGGATTGTCGCCGGCCAGCACCGCCTCGACCGCCGCCCAGGCCGCCGGGTTCTCCTGCGCGTCCGACGGCAGGATCAGGGCCATGCCGCCGCCGGACAGGCTGACCAGCTGCGAATTGAACAGATAGGACGACACCGCGTCCTCCAGGCTGACCCCGAAAGTCTCGACCACGTGCAGGTTCGGCAGCCGCGCGCGCAGCTCGCGGTACAGCCCGGCCGGATCGGCGAAGGCCTGCGGATGGACCAGCAGCACGTTCTGGTTCGCGACCGCCACCACGTCGTTATGGAAGGCGCCGGCCTGCACCGCGGCCTCGTTCTGCAGCCCATAGAAGGTCCGATCACCCGCCAACCCGGCCAGCCGCGCGACCGCCTGGCTGGCGCGCAGGCTCTGGCGCTCGGGGAACGCCCCGCCCCGGCTCGCCTCGCCATGCACGAAGACGTTGAGGCCCGGCGCGCCATGGCTGGCCGCCAGCCGCATGTGGTTGGCCGCCCCCTCGTCGCCGAAGTGCCGCGCACTGGCCAGCGGCCCGTGCACCGCGAACCGGTCCTGGCTGGCGAACACCCGCTTCAGCAGCGCGAAGGTCTCGGCCGCCTCGAAGCTCCGATGCAGCATCCCGGCGAGGTTGGCGGTGACCAGGTGCACCCGCCCGTCGCCGGTGTCGGGCGCGGCCAGCACGGTCGCCGCATTGGCCCGCCACATGCTCGAGGCCGAGCACGCCGCCCGCAGCAGCGCCAGATCCTGCTCGGCCGCCGCCGCCAGCACCTCGTCGTCGCCGCCCGCAAACCCGAACCCGCGCAGCGCGTCCGCCGCCGGGCGCAGCGGCGGCGGCAGAAAGCCCTGGGTCAGGCCCAGCTCCATCGCCGTCCGCATCTTGGCCAGCCCCTGCAGCGCCGCCGCGCGCGGATAGGAGACCTCGCCGAAGTTCGTCTGACTGGCGACATTACCGACCGACAGGCCCGCATAGTTGTGGGTCGGCCCCGGCAGGCCGTCGAAATTGACCTCGATCACGGGGCCAGCCCCGCGCCGATGCGGAAGTCGAGGCTCGCCGCCTCCATGCTCGCCACCGGATAGGCGCAGTAGTCGGCTGCGTAATAGGCGCTGGGCCGATGGTTGCCCGACAGCCCCGGTCCGCCGAACGGCGCAGTGGCCGACGCCCCGGTGGTCGGCCGGTTCCAGTTGACGATCCCGGCTCGCGCCCGGCTCCAGAAGTCGCGATAGCGCGCCGCATCGTCGCTCAGCAGCCCCGCCGCCAGGCCAAAGCGCGTGGCGTTGGCGGCGCCGATCGCCGCGTCCCAGTCCTTGGCGCGGACCAGCTGCAGCAGCGGCCCGAAGTTCTCGGCGTCCGGCGCCGCCACGTCGGTCACGTCGATCAGGCCCGGCGTCAGGAACGGCTTGCCGGCCTCGAGCCGGCGCATCTGGCGGATCGCGCTGCCGCCCAGCCGCGCCTGCGCGTCCAGCAGCCCCTGCGCGCTGCCCAGGTCGATCACCGGCCCCATGAACGGCCCCGGCTCATCGAACGGCGCGCCCACCACGATGCGGTCGATCAGGGCGACCAGCGCCTCCACGACGCGCTCGCCCGCCGCGCCCTGCGGCACGATCAGCCGCCGCGCGCACGAACAGCGCTGCCCCGCCGAGACATAGGCCGACTGCACGATCAGGTGCGCGGCGCTCTCGGCGTCGGCCACGTCCCAGACCACCAGCGGATTGTTGCCGCCCAGCTCCAGGGCGACGATCTTCTGCGGCTGGTCGGCCAGGGCCAGATGGATCGCCCGTCCGGCCGCGACGCCGCCGGTGAACAGCACCCCGTCGATCCCGTCATGGGCCACCAGCGCCTTGGCGATCTCCGCCCCGCCGACCACCACCTGCAGCACTTCGCCCGGCACGCCGGCCTCGCGCCACAGCTCAGCCAACAGCAGGCCGCTGGCCGGGGTCTTCTCGCTCGGCTTGAACACCACCGCGTTGCCGGCCAGCAGCGCCGGAGCGATGTGGCCGTTGGGCAGGTGCATCGGAAAATTGAACGGCCCGATCACCGCCAGCACCCCATGCGGCCGGTGCGCCAGCCGCGCCTGCCCGCCGGGCACATCGCTGCTCCGCTCGCCGGCCCGCTCGGCCTGGGCCTTGATCGAAACCTCGACCTTGCCGGCGACGGTGTCGGCCTCGGTCAGGGTCTCCCAGTACGGCTTGCCGGTCTCGCGGCTCAGCAGGGTGGCGATCTGCTCGCGCCGCGCCTTGGCCAGCGCCGCAAAGGCTCGCGCCACCGCATGACGCTCCTCCAGCGGCCGGCGCGACCAGGCGGTAAAGCCCGCCCGCGCCCGCGCCAGTACGCCGTCCAGCGCGGCCGGCTCGGCGGCCGGGCCGCGCCAGACGACCTCGCCGGTGCAGGGATCGGTGGAGACGATCTCAGAATTCGACATGACGGATCAGGTCTCCTGCTTGCACGTTCAGAACGGCCGCCAGCTCGGGACTGATCCGCAGCCCCGCCTCGCCGGTCAGCACCCGCCCGCGCGAGGCCCGAAAGCCCTCGACCGCCCCGGCGCAGGCCAGCACCTCGACCCCGTCCTCGCAGGGCCCGATCTCGAGCACCGTCCCCACCCGGCTGTCGCGCACCGCCTTCAGGCTGTCGATGTCGGCGACCATGGTCGGGCCGGCGTCGAAGATGTCGATGCAGCCTTCGAACCGGAAGCCCTCCTCGGTCAGCAGCGCGTGCGCCCGCGCCCCGTCGGGATGGAACTGGCCGACCGACAGCGCCGCGTCGGTCGGCAGCAGGTTCAGGTACAGCGGATACTTCGGCCCCAGGTCGGCGATCACCTGCTTGCCGGCGCCGACGCTGATCCGGTCGGCCTCCTTGAACTCCAGGCCGTAGAACTTGCGACCCACCGCTTCCCAGAACGGCGAGCGGCCGTCCGCGTCCTGATAGCCGCGCAGCTCCGAGACCACCCGGTCGCCGAACCAGTCGCGATGCTCGGCCATGAACAGGTAGCGCGAGCGCGCCATCAGCCGCCCGCCGGCCAGCCCGCGCAGGCCGGGCCGCACGAACAGCCCGCCGACCTCCGCCGACCCGTCATAGTCGTTCACCGGCGTCAGGATGGTGTTCTCCACCACCTTGCCCAGCGCCTGCGAGGTCTGGCGCAGGCGGCCGATGCGATAGGAGTAGAACGGCCAGTCGCCGCCCACGCTCGGGAAAATACAGCCCGTGCCCACCACCTCGCCGCCGGCCTCCATAACCAGCAGGATCTGGCTGCCGGCCTTGCGGTTCCCGGCCAGCGCGTCGGCGCTGGCCTTGAGCAGCCCCAGCAGGCGCTCGCGGCAAGGCGGCAGATTGGTCATGCCCAGCCCGGCGCTCAGCGCCAGGGCATGCAGGGATTCAAGGTCGGTCAGGGCGGCCGGGCGGATCACGACGCCGGTGTTGATCATGGCATCCTCCGCAGAAATCATCGAAGCCTTAGATGCTTATTGTGCTAGGGCTTGGCCAAAATGGGCGGCGGAAGACCAGGTCTTGCTCCGCAGATACTGCGGCGGGAACAGGCCTTGGACGGATATCCTTCGCTCGACCGGATCGACCTCAAGATCCTGGCGAATCTGCAGGCCGACGGCCGCATCACTAACCAGGCCCTGGCCGACAAGGTCGCCCTCTCGCCCAGCGCCTGCCTGGCCCGCGTGCGGCGCCTCGAGGCCGAAAAGCTGATCCTCGGCTACCACGCCCGCCTGGACATCGAGCGCATCCGCCCGACCGTCACCGTCTATGGCGAGGTCACCCTCAAGAGCCACCGCCCCGCCGACCTGCTGCACTTCGAAGCCGTGCTCCTGCAGGTCCCCGAAGTGGTCGAGGCCGCCCAGGTCTCCGGGCCGTACGACTACCTGATCAAGGTCGTGTGCCCCGACGTCCGCGCCTGGGGCGAACTGGCCGACCGCCTGCTGCAGGAAGACCTCGGCGTCGACAAGATCGCCTCTCACATCCTGATGAAGGACGCCAAGCCCTTCACCGGCGCCCCGGTGAGCGCGGGCCAGCGGTAGCTGGTTTCAGCCGGCGCGCGCGCCACGCATATAGGCCTGCGGGCTCACCCCCATCCCCAGCCGGAAGGCGTAGGCGAAGGCCGACGGCGAGCTGTAGCCCAGCTCCAGCGCGGCGCGCGTCACGTCCATGCCGCCGCCCAGCATCTCGACGGCCTTGAACAGGCGCACCCGCCGCCGCCAGGACCGCAGGCTCGTCCCCACCTCGGCCTCGAAGCGTCGCGACAGCGTCCTGGAGGACATCCCCAGCTCCCGTCCCCACGCCTCCGAGGACCGCGGGTCCGCGGGGTCGGCGTAGAGCGCTTCGCAAAGCCGGCCCAGCGCCTCGCTGCGCGGCCAGGGCAGCGCGATCGCGATCGGCGCCGCGCGCGCCAGTTGGTCGAGGATGAGCCCGGTGACCCGCCCGGCATAGCCGCCCTCTTCGACGCCCTCGGCCGCCTGCAGGTCGGCCGCTTCCAGGATCAGCGCCTGCAGCAGCGGCGAGACCGCCAGCACGACCGGCTCGCGCGGCAGTTCGGCCGTGACCTCGGCGGCGATCCACAGGCTGCGGAACTCAGCGCCATAGAGCGAGCCGACCCGGTGCGAGACCCCGGGCGGCAGCCACACGGCCTGCTTGGGTGAAATGACGAACGAGCGGCCGGGGATCGAGACCGTCAGCACGCCGGACACCGCGTGGACGACCTGGGCCCAGCCATGGGCGTGCTCCGGAAAGGCGCTTCGCGCAGGCAGGCTCTGGGCGCGGACGGTCATCGGGGCCGGGACCTTGGCGTCCTGCGGCGCCGTCACCGTCGCCCACAGCGGTCCAGGTTGGCGGATATTCGACACACTATGTCCGCTAGTCGAAGTCCGGCCAGACGCCAAGCCTGTAGTCTTCCGCCCATGCACCTCGACACCCATGACCTGCCGCTTTCGACCACCTCCGCCGCGGCCGCCGAGCACTATCGCGAGGGCGTGCGCCTGATCCTCGCCGCCTGGCCCGGCGCCGAGGCCGCGTTCGACGCGGCGATCGCCGCCGATCCGGACTTCGCCCTGGCCCGCGCCGGCCGCGCCCGCGCCTATGCGCTGAGCGCCCAGCCGCAACAGATGCGCGAGCAGGTCGCCGCCGCCCGCGCGCTGGTCGCCAAATCGGGAACCGAGCGGGAAAAGAGCCACGTCGAGGTCCTGGAGCTCGCCTTCACCGGCCGCTCGGCCGAGGCCTTGAGCGCCGCCCTCGCCCACGCCGATCGCTGGCCGCGCGACGTGCTGGTGCTGTCGATGCCGCTCGGCGCGTTCGGCCTGTTCGCGTTCTCTGGGATGGCCGACCACGACCAGGCCCGCGTCGACCTCTGCGCGCGCCACGCCGCCCACTTCGCCGACGACGACTGGTGGTTCCTGACCAGCCACGGCTGGGCCCTGGCCGAGAACGGCGAGGTCGCCCGCGGCCGCGACATGATCGAACGCGCCCTGGCGCTGCGCAGCGCGAACGCCAACGCCGTCCACGCCCTGGCCCACGCCATGTTCGAGGGCGGCGACGGTCAGGCCGCCCAGGTCCTGATCGACGACTGGCTGCCGTCCTACGACCGCGCCGGGGTCTTGCACGGCCACCTCGCCTGGCACGCCGCCCTGGTCGCGCTCGAACAGGGCGACGCCGCCTCTGCGCTGCGGATCTACGAGGACCAGGTCCGCCCCGGCGTCTCCCAGGGCCTGCCGATCAATGTGGTCAGCGACGCCGCCTCATTCCTCTGGCGGCTCGACCTCTATGGCCACGGCGCGCCGCAAGCCGGCTGGGAGCAGGTCGCCGGCTATGCGCGCCAGGCCTTCCCGAAGCCCGGCCACGCCTTCGTCGACGCCCACCTGGCGCTGATCGAGGCCGCCACCGCCGGCCGCGAGGCCCTGGACCGGCGCATCGCGACGCTGGAGGCCGACCCGCGCGGGGTCGCCCTCGCCGAGGTGGTCCCGGCCATCGGCCGCGCGGCCCAGGCCTTCGCCGACGCCGACTACGCCGCCTGCGTGCGAACCCTGGAGCCGGTCGCCGGCGCCGTGGTGCGGATCGGCGGCAGCGGCGCCCAGCGCCAGGTGATCGAGGACACCCTGCTCGTGGCGCTGATGCGCGCCGGTGCAGCGGACAAGGCCCAGGCCCTGCTCGAGCGCCGGCTGCACCGCCGCCCCTCGCCGCGCGACACCGCCTGGCTGGCGGCCCTCTAAGCCTCGGCCGTCAGCAGCCAGACCGGAAGATCGGCGACCACCTCGAAGCCGAGGCTCTCATAGAGCGGTCGTCCGGCCTCGGTGGCCCCCAGGTGGAACCGCGTCATGCCGCGGCGACGATAGTCGTCGATCACGTGACTCAGCAGGGCCCGGCCGGCGCCCTTGCGTTGATGCTCCGGCGGCGTGGCCATCAGCGAGATCGCGCCTGTGTCGCCCGTCGGCGTCACCGAGACCGTGCACATCGGACCTTCGTCGCCCCAGGCGACATAGGTCTCCACGCCCGCGGTCGGCGTCATGCAGACGTCGATGCAGCGGGCGATGGCGTCACGCGGCGTGTCGAACGCCGAGGCGATGAGGTCGCCGGCGACCTGCACCAACTCCGGTTCCAGCGCGCGGACGACCTTCATCGGGCCACCGGGCTGAACCGGCGTGTCTGCCCGCAGCACCATCAGCGGCGCCGCGCCGACCGGGGCGAACCCCAGGCGCGTCGCGACCGGCGCCAGCGCGTCCGCCGCGCGCGGGCTCATGGTGGCCACCAGCGGCCGGCCGCGCGCCTGCGCCAGCGCCGCCGCCCGCACCAGAAAGCCCTCGGCCTGCGGATCGTCGCCCAGGATCAGCCGGTTGAAGTCGGCCGCCGGCTCGTCGGTCAGGCCCAGCACGCAACGGCGGATCACGTGCAACTCGACGCCCGGCGCCGGGATCATCTGCGAGACGAGCGTGCGCACGCACAGCTCGATCAGCTCTTCGGTCTCGTCCATGGCTCCCCCCTCGCCGCGACGCCCCTACTGGCGCAGGATCTTCTCCATCGCCTTCCCCTTGGCCAGTTCGTCGATCAGTTTGTCCAGATAGCGGATCTCGCGCATGGTCGGCTCCTGGATGTCCTCGACCCGCACGCCGCAGACCACGCCCTTGATCAGCGCCCGCGCCGGGTTCATCGCCGGGGCCTGCGCGAAGAAGTCCTCGAAACTGGCCGCCATCTTCTGATCCAGTTCGCCGGGCTCATAGCCGGTCAGCCAGCTGATGATCTCGTCGACCTGCGCCTTGCTGCGCCCCTTGCGCTCGGCCTTGGCGACATAGTGCGGATAGACGCTCGCCACGCTCGTCGAATAGATCCGATGCTCAGTCATGGGCCGGGAGCCTATCGGCCCGACGCGGCGGTGAACACCGCCAACTGGGCCGCGAAAGCCCGCTGATAGGCCGGCCGCGCCTCAGCCCGGGCGATGTAGGCGCAGATGTTCGGTTGCGCCTCCAGCAGGCCCGATCCCGCCAACCGGCGCAGCACCGTCACCATCATCAGATCGCCGGCGCTGAACGCGCCGTCCAGCCACTCGGCCTCGCCCAGCCGCCGCGACAGCTCGCCCAGCCGCTGGCCGACCCGCGCGTCGAGCATCGGCAGCCGCGCCTCGAACCAGGGCTTGTCGCGCTCCACGATCGTCGCCATCGAACGCTCGACGATCGGCGGCTCCACCGTGCTCAGCGCGGCGAACATCCAGGCGACCGCGCGGGCCCGGGCGTCCGGATCCGGCGGCAGCAGCCCCGCATGGCGTTCGGCGATGTGCAGCACGATGGCCCCGGATTCGAACAGGACCAGGCCGCCTTCCTCATAGGTCGGGATCTGTCCGAACGGATGCAGCGCCAGATGCGCCGGCGCCTTCAGCGCCGCGAACGACGCCAGCCGGACCTCATAGGGTTGGCCGACTTCCTCCAGCGCCCAGCGGACCCGCATGTCGCGCGCCAGGCCGCGGCCGCGGTCGGGGGAACTTTCGAAGGCGGTGATGGTCACGGTCATGTCGTCCTCCTGGCTCTCCCAAGAACGAACCACCGGCCGATCTTCCGACACTCGCCCCGATTTTTCTCTGGCGGCCGACCGGCCGTTGCAGGGCGCCTGGCCGAGCGTCACTGTGAGCTGTCCAGCTTAAGTCGGAGAAGCGCGCCCATGTTGACCGGATCCTGCCTGTGCGGCCGTGTGGCCTACGAGGCCGACGCCGAGATCGACGGCGTCATCCACTGCCACTGCGAGACCTGCCGCAAGGCCCACGGCGCGGCGTTCTCCAGCCTCGCCGCGGTCCCACGAGAGCGGTTCCGGTGGCTCAGGGGCGATGCGGTCCGCAAGTCGTTCGAGTCCTCGCCCGGCAAGCTGCGGCACTTCTGTTCCGAGTGCGGCTCCCAGATCGCGGCCGAGCGCGTCGGTCGCCCGACGGTCATGCTGCGGCTGGGTTGCCTCGACACCCCGATCGAGGCGGGACGCCAGTGGCACATCTGGCGATCGGACGGCGCGACCTGGTACGATCCCGCCGTCGCGGTTCCGGAGCTGCCCGAGGGCTTTCCGCCGGCCTAGAGCGCCTCCAGTCGCCGCCGCAGCTCGTCCGCCGACGCCCGCGACAGGGCGCCGCCGGTGAAGAACGGGTCGGTCGTGACCTCGTGGGAAACCCACGGCGGCAAGTCGATCCGCGCGACCTCCTCGACGGTGTCGGCCTCCACCTCGCTCAGGATCAGTCCGGACAACTCGTCTTCGAACACGTCGATGCTGAACGTCGCCCACGGCATGCTGTAGCGCCGCTTGCGCACCGCCGCGCCCGGCAGGGCGGCCAGCACGGCGTGCTCCTGCGCTGAAAGATAGAGGTTCACGATCGGCCCGCGCAGCGCCTCGGCCGAGGGGTACTTCTTGCAGAGCTTGTATTCGGCGGGCCGCCCGTCCGCATGGGTGATCGCCCGCAACCGCATCCGGGTGCCCGCCAGGTAGACGTCCTCGATGACCCGCATGCGCGCCCCCGACAGATCCGGGCAGCGCGCGACCAGGAACCTGCGCTCGATCTCCAAGGCCGCATACTTCGGAATTTCCACGCCCACCCCCACGTCTGTCGCGGCAAAGAGCATGCGTAACCGGCGAAGCTTGCGACTGCATCACCGAATACCTCTCGGCACGCCTTCTCGCCTTCCCCCGCGCGATAGGGCACGAAGCGCCCGATGAAGCGCCTCGCCTTTCTCGCCGGGGATCGGCGTGGCCCTGTTCGGCGACCAGCTAACCCTGGCGCTCGCCGGCGGCGGCCTGCTGATCGTCGCCGGCCGCCAGCGCCCTCCGGCGCGCGGCCGCGGGAAGATCGATGTGATCCATGGCCCCGCAGCCTATCCCGCGGCGGCCGCCGCACCCAGCCAGGCGAACTGCGCGGCCAGCCGCTCGGTGGCGCGCTCGCGATACCACTGGCCGTGCGCGAACACCGCCCGTCGCGGTCTCCAAGCCAGAAGCTGGCGGGCCGCCGCCTGCGCCACGGCCCGGTCGCGCATGGCCAGGCGATAGAGCCGCGAGACCCCGCCCTCTGGCCCGGCGATCCCGTCAGCCCGCGCGATCAGGCGGCCCAGCAGGCTCTGCCCTTCGTCCGGCAGATTGATGATCAGGTCGGTCAGGATCGCGGTCTGCGACGCGCGATGAAAGAACACCGCCTCGCCACCGGGAAACAGGGCCTGATCGATCTGCCCGGCCCAGGCGGAGTCGGCGCGGAGCTCGGCGTCGAAGGCGATGTCGCGGCGCTTGGCCGCCAGGCCAGGCGCGCCGTGAACGGCCGCGGCCGGATAGCGGACTATCCATTGCGCCAGGAACAGGTGATGTTCGAGATTGGGCGCGACCAGGGCGCGAACCGGCCCCAGCGCGTCGACCGCTCGCGCCAGGTCTTCGTCGAGGACGACCGGCGAATGCACCCAAAGGCCGCCGCAGGCCAGGCGCGCCAATGTCGCCCGCGTCGTCAGCTTCAGCCCGTAAAATCCGATCTGCGGCCCTTCGGCGATCCAGATGTCGTCTCCGACGCGCTCCAACCTCACAGCACCAGCTCCACGGCGACATCGACCGTGTCGCCCGCGCTCAGCTTCTCCCGGCGCCGCACGTCGGCCTTCACCGGCAGCAGGAACGCGCCCGAGCTGCTGTCGGGGAACAGCGACGTGCTCCAGCTCGCCTTGCCGATAGACGCGCGCACCCGCACCGATCCCCACGGCGAGGCGCCCGGCGCCATCGCCTTTAGCCCCGCGGTCAGCTCGGCCGGCAGGGTGAGAAAATGCCAAGCCGCCTTGCCGGCGTAGAGCCACAGTTCACACCTGGCCTCGTAGCGCACGATAGTCTCCCCAGGCCCGCTTGACCCTCCATCTGGTGGAGCCGCTAGGCCGTCCTCATGAGCGATGAAATGTACACGATCGGCGAGATCTCAAGACTGTGCGGCCAGCCGGTCCGGCGCATCCGGTTCTATTCGGATCACGGCCTGCTGCCGCCAGCCGCGCGGACGGACGCCGGCTACCGCGTCTACTCCGCCGCCGACGTGGCCCGTCTGGACCTGATCGCCGCCCTCCGGGGCGCCGGCGTGTCCATGGCGAACATCCGCAAGATCCTGTCGCAGCGCCTATCCCTCGCCGATGTGCTGCGGCTGCGTCTGGAGGCGCTGGAGGCCGAGATCACCTCCCGTCGCCGCGTCGCTTCAGTCCTGCGCGCCACCTTGCGCCAGGGCGCCCCCGATGAAGCAGCCTTAAGGAGACTTTGGACCGTGACCACCCTTTCCAACGCCCAGTTCCGCGCCGAACTTGAACGCTTCTACGACCGCGTCGCGGCCGGATCGCAGATGGACGACGCCTGGCGCGCCCAGGCCATCGAGGCGGCGACGCCCGTCCTGCCCGACGAACCCACCCCGGCTCAGATCGACGCCTGGGTCGAGCTCTCGGCGATGATCACCGACGAGACCTTCATCCGCCAGATGCAGGACGAGACCCGCGACATGTGGACCGGCGACTTCGATCCGGCCGCCTACGCCCAGGCCGCCAACGCCGTCCTCGCCAAGGCGCGCGAGGCCATGGACCGCGGCCTTGCGCCCGCCTCGCCGGAGGGCGCGGCCATCGCACGGGCCTGGCTCGAGGCTTCGGCCCGCGCCATGAACCGCGCCCCGGACGCGGCCTTCCTGACGTGGCACCTCGACCAGTACCGCAAGCACCACGACCGCTCGTCCCGCTACTTCGAGCTGGTCTCGGTCCTGAAGGGCGACTCCCCGGCCGACTCGATCGCCGATGAATGGCGCTGGATCACCCAGGCCATGGGACCGATCCTGACCAAGGCCTCGTAGGCGCGCGGCGTCCTGCGCCCCCGGCGCGGGACGCCGCCCTCTACCCCAGCCCGGCGATCAGCACCCGCAGCGGGTTGGCCGGATCGGCCAGCAGCTTGGCGGTCATGGCCAGCGAGATCGCCACCAGCAGCGGCCGGATCAGCCGCGGCCCCCAGCGCATCGCCGCGCGCGAGCCCAGCCGCCCGCCGATGAACTGGCCGACCGCCATCGCTCCGCCCAGCGCCCACAGCACGTGGCCGCCCAGCCCCAGCACCACCACCGAGACCAGGTTGCTGGTCAGGTTCAGCGCCTTGGTGTGCGCCGTCGCCCGCACCAGCCCCATGCCCAGCAGCGTCACCAGGCTGAGCGTGTAGAACGACCCCGCTCCCGGGCCGAAAAAGCCGTCGTAAAATCCGATGCCGCCGGCGACCAGGCCATAGGCCAACGGCCCCAGCCGGGCGTGCTGGTCCTGCGCGCCGATCTTCGGGCCGAGCAGGAAATAGAGCGCGATGGCGACCAGCATCACCGGCAGCAGCAGCATCAGCCAGCGGGTGTCGACCACCATCACCGCCAAGCCGCCCGCCACCGCGCCGACCAGCACCATGACCAGCGCGACCCTGATGGCCCGCAGCTCGATGTGGCCGGCCCGCCAGAAGGTCCAGGTCGCCGAGGCGGTGCCGACGCTGCTCTGCACCTTGTTGGTGGCGATGGCCGAGACCGGGTCGACCCCGGCCGCCAGCAGCGCCGGCACGGTGATCAGCCCGCCGCCGCCGGCGATCGCATCGACGAACCCCGCCGCCAGCGCCGCGACGCAGAGCAGCGCCACGGCCTGCGGCCCCAACTCAGCAAACAATCCGGCCCCTCCGAGAGGCCGCTGCTATAGGCCCGCGTGGCCGCCAGGGCCAGGGCCCGGACGCATCCCCAATCTGTCATCCGGGTTTGCGCCGCAAGAGCGGGATGACACCCGAAAGATGCTCCCCCGCTGGGGGAGCTGTCAGCGAAGCTGACTGAGGGGGACTTCGGCCCAGACTGGGAGCGGCCCCCCTCCGTCGCCTACATCCGGTGCAGGGCGCAGAGCTTGTTGCCGTCCGGATCGCGCAGATAGGCCAGGTAGAGCTTGCCCGTGGTCCCGGCGCGCACGCCCGGCGGTTCCTCGATGCTGCTCCCGCCGGCGGCCACGCCCGCCGCGTGCCAGGCGTCGGCCTGCTCGGCGCTGGCGCAGTTGAAGCCGACCGTGCTGCCGTTGCCGATGGTGGCCGCCTCGCCGTCGATCGGCAGCGACACCGCGAACACGCCGGTCGGGGTCATGTAGAACACCCGGTGGCCGTCGACGAAGCCGGGCGACACGCCCAGCGCGCCCAGCAGCTGGTCATAGAAACCCTTGGCGCGGTCCAGGTCGTTGGTGCCGACCATCACATGCGAAAACATCTGGCGTTCTCCCCTTCTCGATTCCGGCTCGCGGCCGGCGGCGGACGCTATCACTACGGCCGCCGCAATGAGAAGGCCGCCGCCTACTGCGGCTGCGGCACGATCCGCAGATAGGGCCGCGGCGCATCCCAGCCGTTCGGATAGAGGGTCTTGGCCTCGTCGTCCGACACCGAGCCGACGATGATCACCTTCTCGCCCTGCTTCCAGTTCACCGGCGTCGCCACCCGGTGCTTGGCGGTCAGCTGCATCGAGTCGAGCACCCGCAGGATCTCGTCGAAGTTGCGGCCCGTGGTCATCGGATAGGCCAGCATCAGTTTGATCTTCTTGTCGGGGCCGATGATGAAAACCGTGCGCACCGTGGCGTTGTCTGCGGCCGTGCGCCCGTCCGATCCGCCGGCCGTCTCCTCGGGCAGCATGTTGTAGAGCTTGGAGACCGCCAGGTCGGTGTCGCCGATCATCGGATAGTTCGGCGCGGTCCCTTGCGTCTCGGCGATGTCCTGCGCCCAGCGGGCGTGGTTGTCGACCGGATCGACCGACAGGCCGATGACCTTGGTGTTGCGCTTGTCGAACTCCGGCTTGAGCTTGGCCATGTAGCCCAGCTCGGTCGTGCAGACCGGCGTGAAGTCCTTGGGGTGCGAGAACAGGATCGCCCAGCTGTCGCCGATCCAGTCGTGGAAGTTGATCTTCCCTTCGGTGGTCTGTGCGGTGAAGTTCGGCGCCTCGCCGTTGATACGCAGTGACATCGCCCGTTCCTTTCGTTGAGCGCGAGGAGGTCGCGGCTGCGAGGCGACATGGCCTGCCAACCAGGCTCCCCTGTCAAGACCGCCGAACGCCGTTCGCCGGTGCGTACCCTAAACCTCCCCGACCGTCCGCAACCGCTGGGCGTCGCGGACCACGATCCGGCCATAGGCCAGTTGCACCATCCCGGCTCGCTCCAGCGCCTTCAGCTCCTTGTTGATGGTCTGGCGCGACACCCCGATCATCGCCGCCAGGTCCTCCTGGCGCACGTGCAGCTCGGCCCCGCGCGAGCTGCGCGCCGCCCCAGCCAGGGTCCGCGCCAGCCGCACCCCGATCGGCTGGGCGATGCTGTGGGCCATGAAGCTGAGCGCCGAACGCTGGCGCGAGCAGATCAGCACCCCGAGGTCGCGATAGAGCAGCGGATGGGCCTGCGCGACCTGCTCGACCGCCGCCAGGGCGACATGCAGCAGCCGCGCCGGCTTGACCACCACCGCATCGTGCGGCCGCGGCCCGCCGTCGATCACCGACAGCTCGCCGAACCAGGCGCCCGGCCCCAGGATCATCGCCACCGACTCCATGCCGACGGCCGGATAGGCGACCAGCCGCACCTCGCCCTCGACCACCGCCCACAGCCCGTCCGGCGGGTCGCCCAGTCCGTAGACCCGCGCGCCGGCCCCCGCCGTGCTGGCCCGCGCCCGCGCCAACAACGCCTCGCGGCGCGGCGCCGGCATCGCGGCGAACCAAGGATCGGTGATCGGGATCATTCGGAAAACATCGCCGCGCGTCGCCAATTGTCAATTCGGCGACAATCTGCGCCTCGCGCCCGTGCGACGACGTCGTCCAACAGAAGGAGGAAACCGGCCATGACGACCATGACCGAGACGTGCGCCGAGGCCCCGTCGATCCGCGATCAGGTGTCCGAGGAAGAATGGGCGCTGCGCGTCGACCTCGCCGCCGCCTACCGCCTGGTGGCCCACTACGGCTGGGACGACCTGATCTTCACCCACCTGTCGGCGCGGGTGCCGGGGCCGGAACACCACTTCCTGATCAACCCCTACACCCACATGTTCGACGAGATCACCGCCTCCTCGCTGGTCAAGATCGACGTCGACGGCAACCGGGTGATGGACGCGCGCCAGCCGGTCAACAAGGCCGGCTTCGTGATCCACTCGGCGATCCACATGGGCCGCGACGACGCCCACGCCGTCCTGCACCTGCACACCCCGCACGGCCAGGCGGTGTCGGCCATGGCCGAGGGCCTGCTGCCGCACACCCAGACTGCGATGATCGCCCGCCACGACGTCGCCTATCACGACTTCGAGGGCATCGCGACGGACCTTGGCGAGCGCGAGCGCCTGGTCGCCGACCTCGGGACCAAGAACGCCATGATCCTGCGCAACCACGGCACCCTGACCGTCGGCGAGAGCGTCGCCCACGCCTTCCTGCGCATGTACTACCTGGAGCGCGCCTGCGAGGCCCAGGTGCTGATGCTCAGCGCCGGCCGCGACGGGCTCTACAACCCGCCGCAGGGCGTTGCGGAAAAGGTCGAACACCAGACCGCGCCGGCCGGCATGAAGCGTCTGGCCGAGGGCCTGGCCTGGCCGGCCCTGCTGCGCAAGCTGGACCGCATCGACCCCAGCTACCGCAACTAAACCGCCAGCTCCGGCGCCTGCGTCTCGCCCCTGGCGTAGGCGCGGGCCAGCTGGCGATAGTAGCTGGAATTGAACGCGATCAAGGTCACGATCACCCCGGCCACCCCGGCCAGGGTGAAGACCAGCGCGATGCCGCGGTCGGGGCCGCGCCCGAACCAGTCGCCGATCGCCTCGGCCCCGGCCCCGGTGGTCATCAGCGGGATGAAGATGAACTGGGTCAGCGGCCCGATCAGGAAGGCGGTCAGCGGCGAGGCCGCCTGTTCCACCGACTGGGCGAAGCCGAACACCCGCCCCTGCCGCTCGAACGGCACCACCTTCTGCAGGGTCGTCTGCTCGGCGGCCTCGGCGTAGGGGCCCAGGAACATCCAGACGAAGCAGCCGGCGATCAGCAGCGTGATCGACGGCTGCAGGGTGAAAACGCAGCAGACGCCCCAGCTGATCAGGTTGACCAGCAGCAGGGTGCGCAGCGGGCTGCGCCCCAGGCCGGTGCGCGCGATCAGCAGGCCGCTGACGATGAACGCCGTCGACAGCAGCCCCCAGAGCAGGCCCCAGGTCTGCACCTTCACCAGCGACAGGCCGTAGGCGTCCATCAGCGCCATGAAGATCCCGCCGAGGAAGTTGTTGAAGGTGGCGAAGAAGATCAGCGCGAACAGCCCCGGCACCGCGGCGATCACCTTGATGGTGCCGGCCAGGTCCACCCGCCGCGGCGCGTGCGGCGCATCCGGCGCGGCGCGGTCCTCGTCCAGCCGGACAAGCAGCAGGTGCGCGAACGCCGCCGCTGTGCAGACCAGCGCAAAGATCAGCGTCGAGACCATGCCGCCCCAGGCGACCAGAAAGCCGCTGATCACCGAGGTGGTCAGGAAGCCGACGCCCGAGACCATGCCGACCAGGCCGTTGGCCTTGTCGCGCCGCTCCTCCGGGATCATCAAGGTCACCAGGGTCGGCAGAGCGATGCCGCGGATATTGCCGGCGATGACCCCCAGCATGACCAGCGCCACCAGGATCCACACCGGCGCCCCGAAGGGATCGGCCAGGCTGCCCGCCGGCGCCAGGCCGTAGGCCGCGAACCCCAGGGCGTAGAGCCCGAACGACGCCGCGCTCGAGGCCAGCATCACCGTGCGCTTGCGGTGATGGTCGACCAGGCTGCCGAACCAGATGCCGGTCGCCGCGGTCAGCACCAGATAGATCCCCGCCACCATTCCGGTCGCGAACACCGAGCGGGTCTCCAGATAGATCCAGAAGGTCAGCGCGAACCACACCGTGAAATTGGTGATGTTCGCCAGCAGGTTATTGGCGAGGAGCTGATAAAACCGGACCACCGAACGCTCCCTGCCGACCCCCGCGGACTCCGCCGCGGCGCGCCCGTGACTTAGGCGCCGGCCTGCGCGGGCTCAAGGAGCCGCCCCGCAATGAGCGGGCGTGGAGACCGCATGGACGCCCGGCGCCGGCCCGCGGCTCAATGCTCGATCCAGCGATTGATCTTGTCGTACAGCTCGGTCTGCGCGATCGGCTTGGGGATGTGATCGATCATGCCCGCCTCCCGGCAGCGGGCGACCTGCTCGGGCAGGGCCTCGGCGGTCACCGCGATGATCGGCGTCCGGCCGCGCCGCCCCTCCAGCGCCCGGATCGCCCGCGTCGCCGTCAGGCCGTCCATCCGGGGCATGCGGATGTCCATGAGGATGACGTCGAAATCGCGCTCGGCGGCCATCTGCACGGCGTCGTCGCCGTCCTCGGCCACCGCCACCTCGTAGCCCTCCATTTCCAGCAGCAGCTTGCAGAGCTCGCGGTTCATCGGATGGTCGTCGACCACCAGCACCCGCGCCGCGGTCGTCGCCGGCGGCGGCGCGGCCGCGACCGGGCGCTGATCGGCCGGCTCCGGCGCGCCCAGCGGCACCCTCACCCGGAACGTGGAGCCCTCGCCCGGCGTGCTCTCGACGTCGATCTCCCCGCCCATCAGCTCGACCAGCGACTTCGAGATCGCCAGCCCCAGGCCCGTCCCGCCGAACCGCCGGCGGATCGAGCTGTCGGCCTGCGAGAACCGCTCGAAGATGCGGTCCATCTCGGCGCGGCTCATCCCGATGCCGCTGTCGCGGACCTCCAGTCGGAAGACGTGGCCGCCCGGCTCCTCGGCGATCTCGGCGGCGACCCGCACGCCCCCCCGGCTGGTGAACTTCACCGCATTGTTCAGCAGGTTCAGGACGATCTGGCGCAGGCGGTTGGGATCGATCTGGAAGCGAGCGTCCTCCTCGCCGCTCGTGCTCACCCGCAGCTCAAGGCCCTTCTCCTCGGCGGCTGCGGCGACGATCCCCGCGGTTTCGCGGACCACGACCAGCGGATTGGCGGCTTGCGGCGTCAGCTCGAAGCGCCCGGCCTCCAGCCGCGCGAACTCCAGCACGTCGTCGACCAGCGTCACGAGCGAGCGCCCGGCCGCCGCGATCAGCGCCATCTTCCGCCGCCCCTCGGCCGACAGGTCCTCGGTCTCGTCGATCACGCTGGCGAACCCCAGCACGCTGTTCAGCGGCGTGCGCAGCTCATGGCTCATGGTCGCCAGGAACTCGCTCTTGGCCTTGTTCGCCGCCTGCGCCCGTTCCCGCGCCGCAGCCAGGTGGCGGTTGCGGCGAAGCACCAGGTCCCGAAGCCGGTATTCGCGGTAGAGCGACAGCGCCGAGGTCAGCGTCGTCAGGAACATCATGGTGATGAACACCTGGCCCAGGCGGATGCGGTCGACGGCGCTCCACGTCGCGGTCTCCCCCATCGTCGTCGCCCCCAGCGCGAACAGCGGCATGGCCAGGGCCGCGACGATGACCACGCTCCAGGCCGCCCCCCTCGGGCCGAGCCGGAAGGCGGCGTACATGGCGGCGGGAAACACCAGGAAGGCCATCCAGCCCTCGACCCGCGCGAATGCGGCCAGGGCGGCGGCCACCACCAGCGCATAGATGCCGACCCTGACCCAGGGCGCCGGCGGACGGCTTTGCGTCCAGGGATGGTCGTCCAGCAACACCAGCGTCGCCGGCAGGGCGAACGCCATGCCCAGCACGTTGCAGAACAGCCAGCCCACGAAGACGGCGCCGAAGTCGCGCCCCAGCATGAGGTCGGTGAGCATGGCGCCGATCGCCGCCATCGCTGCGCTCACCGGCGCGGCCATCCCGATCAGCAGCAGCGCCTCCCGAACGCTGCGGATTCGCGCCCGCCCGCGGGTCGCGCGCGACGCCACGATCGCCAGCAACACGGCCTCGGTCGTGTCGAGCGCGGTGTAGATCGCCACCAGCCCCCAGGGGTCTCCGGCCAGGGCGTGGCCGACCACCTGCGTCGCCACGCATAGGGCCAGGAACGGCAGCCGTCGGGTCCGGCCGAAATGCAGCAGCCCCGCCGCGGCGATGGCGTTCACCGGCCAGAACGCGGGCATGCCTTGCGCGTCCCGCGTCAGGGCGTCGCAAAACGCGAACACCGCGACGTAGGTCAACCCCAACACCACGAGCAGCAGGTTCTCTCGCCCCGCCGCCCCCTGGTGGGCCCTGCCGGCCATCTTCCGCTCCCGCGCTTCCCCGCGAGCGACAGAATCCGAGCCGCCTATCCCTGTCAACGATCACGCGCGCTCTGCCGGCGTCATCGAGGCTCCCCGCCTATCGATCGCCCCGCCTGCGGGCCTCAGAACACCTCCAGCCAGCGCTCGTTGTCGGCGTCGGGGTTGGACTTGCCCCGGCAGACCAGGCCGTCGCGCGCGCGGGTCTCCTGGCCGCGCGTCAGCTCCCAGCGCAGCTGCTTGCAGGCGAACGGCCCGACCGCCTCGGCGCTGACCGCGGTGATCTTCCCGACCGAGGCGCGGCCGCGCCAGTTCAGCGACTGGCCGACCTCCAGTCCGCCCAGGGCGCTGTCGAAGGCCCACATGTCCCGCAGATCAAGGAACTTCTTGGCGGCGCCATCAAAGCTGACCCCGCCCTCGCAATCCTTGCACGAGACCTCGCCGAACGTCCGAAAGGCGTCCTTCTGCGCCTCCGACGCCGCATCGAACTTCAGCTGCCCCGGGCGCTTGAGCTTCGGATCGCCCAGATTGACCGGCTGCAGCCCCGTCGCGGCCAGCGCCGCCGGCGCAGCCGTCAGGGCGACAATGGCCGCCAGGATGAAACCCTTCACGAAAACCTCCTTGGAATGTCTCCAACCGAGGTTGCCGCACGCAGCCCGCGCCGGCGCGGCGCCGGCGACCGGCGCCGGCGTGCTGCGCCCAGTCGATCAATCCAGCTTCCCGGACGACGAGACCCCCACCGGGCCAATGCCCGCCAAACTCCAGCTAACGCTGGCGTCGGCGCGGCGATGCAGCATATGACGCTTCCTGCACGTTCTGCGTGTCGTTTACCGGGGGATACAATGGCAACGTTCGTCGTCAGCACCACTCACGATTTCGGCCCCGGGTCGCTGCGCCAGGCGATCCTGGACGCCAACTCCACGAGCGGCTCCGACACGATCGACATCCAGCCCAGTGCGATCACGCCCTCCACCCTCCTGCCGACAATCACCGAGAGCGTGACCTTCAGCAGCGACCTGACAATTTATGGCGAACTGGACCTCGGGGTCAGCCAGGTCACCTTCACTGGGGCGACCGTGGTCCACGGCTTGACCGGCAGCGGCCAGGCCCACGTGCTCACCTCGCTGACGATCGGCGACAGCGCAAATTCCACCTTCGGCGGCCAGATCGTCGGCGCCGGGTCGTTGACGAAGACGGGCGCCGGAAGCCTGACCCTTACCGGCACGAACACCTTCTCCGGCGACCTCGCCGTTCAGGCCGGCGCTGTGACGCTGATCGGCGGGGCGGCGCTGCACGACCTCAGCGGCGTTACGGTCAGCGCCGGGGCGACCCTGAAGATCACCAGCACCGAGAATATCGGCTCCATCGCCGGCGCAGGAACCATCTCCCTCTCGACCGGAACCGTTCTGAGAACCGGCCTCGACGGCGCCTCTACGACCTTCAGCGGCTCTGTCACGGGCGCTGGCGGGATATATCAAACCGGCACGGGCACGCTGACCCTCTCGGGCGTGAACACCTTCACCGGGGCGGCGTCTGTCAACACCGGCGCCACGCTCGAACTGAGCGGCGGATCAGCGATCGCCGACGGCACGCTGGTCAGCATGGCCGGCGGGACCTTGCGCATCCTGGCCACCGAAACCGTCGGCACGATCGGCGGCCACGGCGCCATCGTCATCGGCTCGGGCCAGACCCTCACCACCGCCCAATCCGACAGCAGCACCGAGTTTCTGAGCACGATCAGCGGCGCGGGCGCGCTGACCAAGGCCGGTACGGGCACGCTGGAGCTGTCGGGAACCAACGGCTACGGCGCCACGACGGTGGCCAGCGGCACGCTCTCGATCGCATCCGACGCCAACCTCGGCTCCGGAGCCGTGACCCTCGCCAATGGCGCCACCCTGGCGGTGACTGGCGCGACCACCATCGACAACGCCGTCACCCTCAACGGCGCAGCGACCTACAGCGGCGCGGCGGACCAAACGCTGTCGGGCGTCATCAGCGGCGGCGGTTCGCTGACCAAGACCGGCGCCGGCACGCTGACGCTCTCGGGGACGAACACCTACAGCGGCGCGACGACCGTCAATGCGGGCACGCTCTCCATCGCGTCCGACGACAACCTGGGCGCCGGGGACGTGAACCTTGCGACCGCCGTCACCTTGAGGGTGACCGGCGCCACAACCATCGACAACGGTATCGTCCTCAACGGCGGAGCGACCTACCACAGCGCCTTCGCCCAGACGCTGTCGGGCGTGATCGGCGGCGCCGGTTCGCTGACCAAGGTCGGCGTCGGCACGCTGACGCTCTCGGGGACCAACACCTACCTCGGCGGGACGACGGTCGATGCGGGCGTGCTGTCCATTGCGTCCGACGCCAACCTCGGCGCCGGGACCTTGAACCTTGCGACCGCCGTCACCTTGAGGGTGACCGGCGCGACGACCATCGACAACAACATCCTCCTCAGCGGCATGGCGAACTATGACAGCGCCGCCGACCAGACGCTGTCCGGCGCCATCAGCGGCGGCTCGGGCGCGCTCACCAAGAACGGGACGGGCGCCCTGACCCTGACCGGCGCCGGTTCCCATGGCGGCGGCACGACCATCAATGCGGGCACGCTCCAGATCGGCGCCGGCGGCACGACCGGCAGCCTCAGCGGAAATGTGGCGAACAACGGGTCGCTGGTCTTCGACCGCAGCGACGCGACGACCTTCTCCGGCGTGATCAGCGGCTCGGGCACGGTCGCCAAGGCCGGCGCCGGGACCCTGACGCTCAGCGGCGCGAACATCTATTCGGGCGCCACCACCGTCACGGCCGGGACGCTGCTGGTTTCGGGCGAAATCACCTCGGCGACGACCGTGCAAAGCGGCGCGACCCTGGGCGGCGCCGGAAGCGTCGGCGCGGTCAACATCGCCTCGGGCGGCAGGCTCGCGCCGGGCGCCGGCGCCGGCGTCCTGACGACCGGGAACCTCGCCCTCGCCGCCGGCGCGACCTTCGCGGTGGAGTTGGGCGGCGCGACCGCAGGCCAGTTCGATCAAGTGGCGACGACCGGGACCGTGGCCCTGAACGGGGCCCTGAACCTCAGCCTGATCGGCGGATATTCCCCCGGCGGGGCCGCGACCTTCGTCATCATCGACAACGACGGCGTCGACGCGGTGACCGGGACCTTCACCGGCCTGGCCGAAGGCGCGACGGTCGCCGCGGGCGGGACCAGCTTCAAGATCAGCTATGTCGGCGGCAGCGGCAACGACGTGACGCTCACCTACACCGCGCCCAGCCCCGGCGGCGGCGGCGGCGGGTCGAGCAACACCCCCACCGACGGCCCCGATACGATCACCCTGCCGCCGGAAGGCGGGCGCGTCTCGGCCGGCGGCGGCGACGACAGCGTCACCGGCGCGGGCGGCGACGATTACATCCACGGCAACCAGGGCGACGACAGGCTGCTCGGCGGCGGCGGCTCCGACACCATGCTGGGCGGCCAGGGCAGCGACTTCCTGCACGGCAACCAGGGCGACGACCTGCTCTATGGCGATCTCGGGAACGACAGCGTCGCCGGCGGCCAGGGGAACGACTTCCTGCACGGCAATCAGGGCGACGACGTGCTGCTGGGCGATCTCGGGAACGACACCCTGCTCGGCGGGCAAGGCGTCGACCTCCTCGTGGGCGGCGACGGGGCCGACTACCTCTCCGGCGACCTCGGCGACGACGTCCTGACCGGCGGCGCCGGCGCCGACATCTTCAACTTCCGCAGCGGCCAGGGACGCGACATCGTCACCGACTTCGCCCAGGGCGACCGCATCTGGCTGTCGACCGGCGACGCGGCCGACTTCCAGGCGCTGGCCGCGAAGATCTCCATGGTCGGCGCGGACACGGTGATCAGCCTCTCAGGGCAGACCATCGTGCTGATGGGCGTCTCAAGCAGCAGCCTGACGGCCCAGGACTTCGCCTTCGCCTAGAGGCTCTGACCCGCCCCCATCGCCGCCTTGATCTGCGCCGCCGGGATCTCCCCGGTGGCCAGCTTGGCGAGGATCAGCGCCGACAGCTGCGCGCGTTCGACGAAGCTCTCGGGCCAGGCGTATTCGCCCAGCGAATGGATGTCGCCGCCGCGCACCCCCAGGGTGTCGACATTGGGCAGGCCGGCGGCGAACAGGTTGTTGCCCTCGCAGACCCCGCCGGACGGGGCCCAGGTGATCTGCTGGCCGATCAGGGCGCCGGCGTCCTTCACCGCCCCGAACAGCTGCTGCTGGGCCGGGGTGAACGGCTTGGCCGGGCGGGTGAAGCCGCCGTGCAGCTCCGCCGCGATCCCATCGGCGCCGGTGGCGGCGACCTGCGCCTGCACATAGGCCAGCGCCCAGGCGGCGGCCGCAGCGTCGGGCAGGCGGATGTTGAAGCGCACCACGGCCACGTCCGGCACCATGTTCAGCGGCCCGCCGCCGTCGATGCGCGCCACGTTCAGGGTCACCCCCTCGCGCTGGCCGTTGGCGGCGGCCAGCCGCACCGCCAGGTCGGCGGCCGCGGCGATAGCGTTGCGGCCCTTGTCGAAGTCGCGGCCGGCATGGGCCGCGCGGCCACGCACAACCACGTGGAAGTTGCCCGAACCCTTGCGCTGAGCGGCCAGCGCCCCGCCGGCCATCGCCGGCTCGTAGGTCAGCCCGACATGCCCGCCGGCCGCCAGTTCGGCCAGCACCGGCCCCGAGGCCAGCGAGCCGATCTCCTCGTCGGGCGACAGCAGCACCCGGTAGCCGAGGTTTGCCTTCTCCGGATGGTCCTCGAACGCCCGCAGCGCCGCCAGCATGATGCTGATCCCGCCCTTCATGTCGGCCAGGCCCGGCCCGTTCAGCGCCCCGTCCGCGCGCTTGGTCACCGCGGTGAACGGCGTCCCGGCCGGATAGACGGTGTCGTAGTGGCCGGTCAGCACCACCTGCACCGGCGCTTGGCGCCGCACGGTCAGCATCAGCGCGTCCGGGTGGACCTGGGCGCTCAGCGTACCGTCGGCGGCGACCTCGTGGCTGTCGGCCAGCGGCACGTTCTCGACCTCGCCCGGCAGCTGGCCCATCACGCGCTCCAAAACCGCGCGCTGCGCCTCCAGGCCCGGCAGGTTGCGGCTGCCTGACGATTGGGCGCACCATTCCACGGCCCGGCCCAGAATGTCGTCTTCTTCCCCGGCCAGGCGGCTGAGGATGGATGAATCTTGCGCGGTGAGTTTCATGGGCGCGAGCCTCGCCCCCAAAACCGGGCTCGCGCAAGACCCTATCGGGAGGCTACTGGAAGCCCATGGCCATAACCTTCCTGAATCGCCTCTCCCCCGACGCCCAGACCCGCTGGCTGGAGGCCCTGCGCGCCGCCCTGCCGGGCGAGACGATCACCGCCGAGCCCTCGCCCGCGACCGAGATCGCCGTCGTCGCCAATCCGGGCCGCGGCGTGCTGGCGAGCCTGCCGAACCTCGCCTTCGTGCAATCGGCCTGGGCCGGCGTCGACAGCCTGCTGGACGATCCGGACTTGCCCCGCGTCCCGATCGCCCGGCTGATCGATCCGGCCCTCGCCGCCCAGATGGCCCAGGCCACCGCCGCCCACGTGCTCTACCTGCACCGTCAGGTCCCGGCCTACGCCGCCCAGCAGCGCCGCGGCCTCTGGCGCCAGCTACCGCAGCCGCCGGCCGCCGAGCGCCGCGTCGGCTTCCTCGGCTATGGCGAGCTGGCAGGAGCCGCCGCCAACCTGCTGGAATCCATCGGTTTCCAGACCTACGGCTGGAGCCGCCGGCTCGGCGACCTCAACACCCTGCTGGCCACCAGCGACATCATCGTCAACCTGCTGCCGCTGACCGACCACACGCGCGGGATCCTCAGCGCCCCGGCCTTCCAGCGCATGAAGCGGGGCGCGGCGATCGTCAACCTGGCCCGCGGCGCCCACCTGGTCGAAGAGGACCTGATCGCCGCCCTCGACGCCGGCCAGCTGTCGCACGCCGTGCTCGACGTCTTCGAGGCCGAGCCGCTGGAGCGCAAGCACCCGTTCTGGTCCCACCCGCAGATCACCGTCACCCCGCACGTCGCCGCGATCACCGCCCCGGTCTCGGCCAGCGCCGTCATCGCGGCCAACATCGCCCGCTTCCGCGCCGGCCAGCCGCTCGAAGGCCTGGTCAACCGCAAGGCCGGGTACTGAGCCCCAACTCCAAGTGTCATCCCGGTTTGCAAAGCAAGACCGGGACCCATTCGCGCCGTGTCGGCGGAGTTTGCGCGAGCCTCGCGGAAATCAGGTGTTCATAGGTCCCGGTCTTCGGCTGCGCCGAAACCGGGATGACACCGGGAGTTACACCGGCAACTCGGTCACCGACTTCACCTCCTCCAGCACCGCATAGGTCCGGGTCTCGCGCACCCCGGGCATGGCCACCAGCACCTCGCCGAGGAACCGGCGATAGGCCTCCATGTCGCTGACCCGCGCCTTGATCAGGTAGTCGAAGCCGCCCGCCACCATGTGGCATTCGAGGATTTCCGGCGTCCGTTGCGCGGCCTGGGCGAACTCGCTGAAGGTGTCGCCGGTTGTGCGGTCGAGCTGCACCTCCACGAAGATCAGGAGCGCACGGTCGATGGCCTTCGGATCAAGGATCGCCGCAAAGCCGGTGATCACCCCGCGCTCGCGCAGCCGCCGCACCCGGTCCGAGCAGGCCGACGGCGACAGGTGGCACTGCTGGGCCAGGTCCAGGTTGCTGATCCGCCCGTCCCGCTGCAGCACCCGCAGCAGTCGCCGGTCGGTATCGTCGAGCTGCACGATCTCCGACATTTTCCACCCCTTGAAGATATTCGTTCGGCCAATACGTCGAACGTCCGCCGGACATTCGGCATCATACTCGATACGCCGGACGACAGGAACCAACCCCGCGAAGGCCCCGCCGACATGACCTCCTGGACCGCCCTGGACGACCCCGCCGCCAAGTATCGCGACGAGACCGAGGCGGTGACCGCCCTGCTCGCCGCCCGGCCGCTCAGCGCCGACCAGCAGGTCGCCGTCCGCGGCCAGGCCGAGCACCTGGTCCGCACCGCCCGCAAGGCCGCCAACCGCCAGGGCGTGGTCGAGAGCTTCCTGCAGGAATTCAGCCTCGGCACCCGCGAGGGCCTGGCCCTGATGTGCCTGGCCGAAGCCCTGCTGCGCACGCCCGACGCCGAGACCCGCGACCGGCTGATCGCCGAGAAGATCGGCGGCGCCGATTGGGCCAGTCACCTTGGCCAATCCGACAGCCTGTTCGTCAACGCCTCGACCTGGGGCCTGATGCTGACCGGCCGGCTGGTCGAGGTCGACGAGGAGGCCCGCCGCGACCCGCCCGGCTTCCTGCGCCGCCTGGCCGAGCGGATCGGCGAGCCGGTCGTGCGCCGCGCCGTGGCCCAGGCCATCGGCATCATGGGCGAGCAGTTCGTGCTCGGCCGCACCATCGAGGCCGCCCTCAAGCGCGCGGCCAAGGAAGGCCAGGTCTGCTCGTTCGACATGCTGGGCGAAGGCGCCCGTACAGCCGCCGACGCCGCCCGCTACGAACAGGCCTACGCCGACGCCCTGGAGGCGGTCGGCAAGCACGGCAAGGGCGCAGGCCCCGAGGCCGGCCACGGCGTCTCGGTCAAGCTCTCGGCGCTGTCGCCGCGCTATGAGGCCACCCACGAGGACCGGGTCTGGACCGAGCTCTATCCGCGCCTCAAGCGCCTGGCGCTGATCGCCGCGCGCCACGACCTCAACTTCACCATCGACGCCGAGGAGGCCGACCGCCTGGTCATCTCGCTGAAGCTGCTTGAGCGGCTGGCCGGCGATCCCGAGCTAGGCGACTGGCGCGGCCTCGGCCTGGCGGTCCAGGCCTACCAGAAGCGCGGCGCCCTCGCCGTCGCCCGGGTCGCCGAGATCGCCCGCGCCAGCGGTCGGCGACTGATGGTCCGCCTGGTCAAGGGCGCCTATTGGGACAGCGAGATCAAGCGCGCCCAGGTGAACGGCCGCCCCGACTATCCGGTCTATACGACCAAGGCCGCCACCGACCTCTCCTACCTGGTCTGCGCCCGCGCCCTGATCGAGGCCAGCCCCCACGTCTTCGCCCAGTTCGCCACCCATAACGCCCACACCCTGACGGCGGTCCACGCCATGGCCAAGGCGGCGGGGGTGAAGATCGAGTTCCAGCGCCTGCACGGCATGGGCGAGGCGCTCTACCGCGCCGCCGACGCCCTGCGCGAGGGCGCCGTGGTGCGCACCTACGCCCCGGTCGGCGGCCATGAGGACCTGCTGCCCTACCTGGTCCGCCGCCTGCTGGAGAACGGCGCCAACACCTCGTTCGTCCACGCCCTGCTCGACGAGAGCGTCCCGGCCGAGGACGTGGTCGTCGACCCGATCGTCGCGGTCGAGAAGGCCGGCGCCGGCCCGCACCCGAAGATCCCGCGCCCGGCCGACATCTACGGGGCCGAGCGCCGCAACTCCGCCGGCTTCGACCTCTCGATCCCGGGCGAGGCCGCCCGGCTGCATCACGCCGCCCGCGCCCTGCCCCAGCTCAGCGCCGGCCCGGCCGGCGGCGCCGCGCAGACCGTGTTCAGCCCCTCGGAAACCGGCCTCGCCGTCGGCCAGGTGCACGAGGCCTCGGTCGCCGAGATCGACGCCGCCTTCGCCGCCGCGCGGGCCGCCCAGCCGGCCTGGGACGCGCTCGGGGGCTTCCGCCGCGCCGAGATCCTGCGGGCCATGGGCGACGCGCTCGAAGCCGACGCCGAACGCCTGATCGGCATCTGCACGCGCGAGGCCGGCAAGACCCTGGCCGACGGGGTGGCCGAGGTTCGCGAGGCGGTCGACTTCTGCCGCTACTACGCCCACCTGGCCCAGACGAAGTTCGCCGGCCCCGAAACCCTCAAGGGCCCGGTCGGCGAGACCAACAGCCTGGAGCTGCACGGCCGCGGCGTGTTCGTCTGCATCAGCCCATGGAACTTCCCGCTGGCGATCTTCACCGGCCAGGTGGCCGCGGCCCTGGCCGCCGGCAACGCCGTGCTCGCCAAGCCGGCCGAACAGACCCCGCTGGTCGCCGCTGCGGCGGTGTCTCTGTTCCACGAGGCCGGCCTGCCGCCGGCCCTGCTGGCCCTGCTCCCCGGCCGCGGCGATACCGTGGGCGCGGCCCTGACCGCCCACTCCCATTGCGACGGCGTGGCCTTCACCGGCGGCACCGACACCGCCCGGCGGATCAACCAGACCCTGGCCGCCCGTCAGGGGCCGATCATCCCGTTCATCGCCGAGACCGGCGGCCTCAACGGCATGTTCGTCGACACCACGGCGCTCAAGGAGCAGGTCGTCGACGACGTGGTCCTGTCGGCCTTCGGGTCGGCCGGCCAGCGCTGCTCGGCCCTGCGGATCCTGTTCCTGCCGAACGACACCGCCGACATGGTCATCGAGACCATCAAGGGGGCCATGGACGCGCTGGTGATCGGCGACCCGGCCGACCCGGCCGTCGACGTCGGTCCGGTGATCGACGAGGAGGCCCGCGCCGCCCTCGCCGCCCACCTGCAGCGGCTGGAGCGCGAGGCCAAGGTCCTGCACCGCCTGGAAGCCCCCGAGGGCGGCACCTTCTTCGGCCCGGTGCTGGCCGAGATCGCCTCCGCGAAGTTCCTGGAACGCGAGGTGTTCGGCCCCATCCTCCACGTCGTGCGCTACGAGCCTTCGCAGCTCGCCAAGGTCGCCGGCGAGCTCGCCGGCCAGGGCTACGGCCTGACGCTCGGCGTCCACTCGCGGATCGACGCCTTCGCCCGCGAGGTGCGCGCCCTGGTTCCCGCCGGCAACGTCTATGTGAACCGCTCGATCATCGGGGCGGTGGTCGGCGTCCAGCCGTTCGGCGGCGAGGGCCTGTCGGGCACCGGCCCCAAGGCCGGCGGTCCCAATTCGCTGTCGCGCTACGCCATCGAGCGGGCGATCAGCGTCAACATCACCGCCCAGGGCGGCGATCCGGCCCTGCTGAACCTCAGCCTCTGAACGAGGCGGAAAGCAAAAAGCCCGGGGCGAACGCCCCGGGCTTTTTCGTGTCCGGCGATGGTACCACCTCTCGGATTCGAACCGAGGACCTCTAGAGCCACAATCTAGCGCTCTAACCAACTGAGCTAAGGCGGCGCATCGCGGAGCGGACCTTCTAGTCGCACCCGCGCCCGCGATCAAGGGGCGCGGCCTGCGGCCAAGCGTTCTCCTCGAAAGATTTTCGCAAGTCCGCCTACGGGCAAAGAAAAAGCCCCGGAGCCGAAGCTCCGGGGCCTGATCTTAGGCGTCTCCGAACGGGCCTTAGCCCTTCGGCAGGTTGAAGCGGATCGGGATCCGCACGCTGCCGCCTTCGACGGGCGCGCCGTCTTGGGTCTTCGGACGCATCCGGAAGAGCTTGCTCATCCGGAGGGCCGCTTCACCGAAGCCCATGTCGGCAGGCTCTTCAGACTGCACGTCACAGGACTCGAGGGTCCCCTTAGCCGTAACCGAGCAACTGATCGTCGCGCGGCCTTCCACGTTCATCCGCATCGCACGATCCGGATAGTACCGCGCGATGTCCTCGCCCGAGGGACGACGAGCCCAGTCCGGGTTCGTAATCACCGACGGACGCGGCGGGGCCGGCGGGGCGGCCTTCGGCGGTTCCGGCGTCTCGATCCGCTTCTCGACCGGCGGAACCGGCAGAGGCGGGATCTGCGGAATATCAGCCGGCACGTTCACCGGAGGCCGCGGTTGCAGCTTCGGCGGAGGCGGCGGCGGAGTGTTCGGCGGCGGCGGCGGGGGCGGCGGCGGCGGCGGCGGAGCGGGCTTGATAAGGGCCACGTCCGTGACGTCGTCGGTATACTCCCGATACTTCGGCTCGAACTTATTCTTGTACAGATAGTAGCCGAGGACAGCGTGGACGATGATCGAGCCAACAATGGCCGCGGTCACCGCCGGGTTACGCTTCTTCTTCGGCGCGTCGAAGACACTGCGATGTTCGTGGGTAGTGTCGGTGGTTTCAGCCATACGTCACCCCCTTCTAGTTCTTATCTTCGCCGATCAGGGCCACGCTGTAGAAACCGTTGTCCTGAAGCATGTTCATCACGCCCATGAAGTCCCCGTAGAGGACGTCCTTGTCGGCGCGGATGAAGATGCGTTCCTTCTCCGGATTACGTTGCCCGATCGTGCTGCGCAGTGTGTCTCCGATATCCGCCAGCTCCACGTTGGTGTCGCCGATGTAAATCGTGCCGCCAGCCTGGATGCTGATGTAGACGGGTTTCGGAGGGTTCGTCGAAGGTTTGGCGACCGCGGGCGGAAGATTAACTTTCACAGTCACGGCGGCCATAGGCGCCGCAACCATGAAGATGATCAGGAGCACCAACATAACGTCCACAAAGGGCGTCACGTTGATTTCGCTGTTCGCCTCGACCGCGTACTTGCCACCCCCAGAACCTGAGAGTTTGGCTCCCATGTGGGTTACGCCCCTTTGTCGAGCTGCCGGGAAATGGCGTTCATCAGTTCAGCAACGAAGCCTTCCGTACGCGCGCCGAAAGCGGAGATGCGGGTCTGGAAGTAGTTGTAGAAGATAACGGCCGGGATAGCGGCGAACAGACCAATACCGGTGGCGAGCAGCGCTTCGGCGATGCCGGGGGCGACGACGGCCAGGTTGGTCGTGTTGGTGTTCGCGATGCCGATGAAGGAGTTCATGATCCCGTACACGGTGCCGAACAGACCGATGAACGGACCCGACGAACCGACCGAGGCCAGGAACTGCATGCCGCCCGACAGGCGCTTGGCCATCAGGGCTTGCACCGCGCCGACCGCGGCTTCAGCCCGGTGCAGCGTGGTTTCGCGGTGGGCGCCCGAGACGGCCAGGCCGGCTTGACGCGACAGTTCGACTTCTTGGGTCGCCGCAGCGGTCATGTCCGCCAGCGGGTTGCCTTCGTACTCGTCCGCCATCGCGATGCGGTTCATCTCGGTGACCGACTTGGCGCCGCGGAAAGCTTCGATGAAGCGGTCCGAGGTGCGGTTCAGCGAGCCGAATTCCATCAGCTTGGTGACCAGCAGGGTCCAGGAGAGGATCGAGGACAGCACCAGGCCGATCATCACGACCTTAACGACCGGGTCGGCGTCCATGAACATCTGCATGACGGTCAGCTTGCCGGCATGTTCGATGGTTTCCGGAGCGACGTCGGCGGCCGGAGCGGCGGCGGCGTCAGCAGCGGGGGCGGCGGCGGCGTCAGCAGCCGGAGCGGCCGGGGCGGCCGCGGCGTCGGCGGCGGCCGGAGCAGCCGGAGCGGCGGCGTCCTGCGCGAACGCCGGCGCGCTCGCCATCAGCGCGACCGCGCCGATGAGAGCGATGAAAGGGGTCTTTCGTTTATTGTCGAGCATCTGTCGCCAGTTCCTGATTGGTCTAGCACGTTTGGACCGAAGGGTCGTCGCGCGAGAGCGTCTCCTACCCTAACTAAATAGCCCGTCGCCCTGCCTGGTCGCCCAGTCAAAGCGCGAGAGCCGCTTCGCTGCGCCCGACCCTGGCGCCGTCTTCCACCTGCGTGAAACCGGGCGTTCGGATACGGGAGCGAAATCGAGCTACCCGAGGGGAACCCGAAATCTTACCGCAATGTTAGACGTGCGGCAGGGGTCCTTTGGCAACCCCTATTCCAAGCGTCAAGAGGCCATGCAGAGGGGTGCGACCCCGAGAAGTCTGGGGGGAGACGCGCTTTGCTGCGACGCACAACGGTCCAGCCAAGTAAAGCGCGGCGATTTTCCATTTTTGGCGGCGGTTTTATGCTGCATCGCAGCAACCGTCGCGGAACGCTGATCTCAAAATAACCGCAGGCAGCCTGCCCTTTCGGCGCCGGCCAGCCCGAATTTCGGTCATCGAACTGTCGCGCCGCGGACATGAGAGTCCGAGCCCCCCGAGTCAACCAACGTTCGGCAATTGCACACCAAAGACGTGGCGGGCGTGTCCCCGGCGCCATGGCCCAGCTGCAAGCGCCGCAAACGCCTCGCGGGGCGAAATCACCCCCATCGCCGGCTCGACAGGGCCGTTGCGGAAAAGGAAAGCCCGTTCGCGCCCGCCAAATCGAAAAAATCACGGCTCAAATCGCCGTGTCGGCGGCGTTTCGCCCAGGTCGCCCGAACCGGCGGAGAATCGAACGTGGATCGGATCGGCGGGCGCCCGGCGCGCTGCGGCCCCTGGTCCGCGCCGCGCCCCTGGGGCACAGTCGCGGCGATGAGTTCCGCCGCCGCCCCCGGCCGCAAGGCCTCCTTCGACCCCGTGGCCGACGCCCGCACCCGCCTACTGGTGCTCGGGAGCCTGCCGGGCGAGAAGTCGCTGGCCGCCGCCCAGTACTACGCCAACCCGCAGAACCAGTTCTGGCGGCTGATGCAGGCGGTGACCGGCGCGCCGCTGCTCTCCCTGCCCTATGGCGAGCGGCTGGAAATGCTGCTGGCCGCCGGCGTCGGCCTCTGGGACGTAGTCGGCTCTGCCGTTCGCCCCGGCAGCCTCGACACGGCGATCCGCGACCACCAGCCCAACGCCCTGCCCGAGCTCTGCGAGCGCCTGCCCGCCCTGCGCGCCGTCGGCTTCAACGGCGGCGCGTCCGCCAGGCTCGGCCTGAAGATCCTGGCCGGCCGCCCAGGCCTCGCCCTCATCCCCCTGCCTTCCAGCAGCCCGGCCCACACGGTCGGGTTCGCGCGCAAGCTGGAGGCGTGGGGACCGCTGGCGGCCTATCTCGACTAACGCAGCCGAGCCAAATCTCAGCCCACCGCGGCCTCGAACTCCGCGACGGCCGTCTCGCAGACGAAGGACGAGCCGCCGAGACGAACCAACAGCCGGCTCTCAACATCACGCATTGTGTGAACGACGCTGAACCGGACGCCTTGCCGTTCCAGCTCAGCGCAGAGCAGCGACCGCACGCAGTCCGGTCCGCTCCCCAGCATGAAACCAGGCGCTTGCGTGATCGCGGTGAAGCGCGAGATTTCCGCCGCGCCGTTCAGGAAGTCCGCGGGCGTATAGAACGCTCCCTCGCGCGCCAGGAAGTCGTGCAGGCCGACATAGATCGCCATTGGGTCGGGAAGCGCCGCTGAACAATAGATGGACCAGTCCGCCGGCTGCGCCCACGCCACGTCCGTGATCGGCCGGATCGCGAAGTCGTCAAGCGCCTCGTCGTCGTCCATGGCGCCCGGGTGCAGCGTCCCGTCCGCAACGCCGCCGAAGACGAACCGGATTGCGCCCTCCGCTCGGCGATCGGCGTACGCCGGCTCCCACCAGCGGTAGCCGGTCAGGCTCAGGACCAGTTCGCTCCCGACCCAGGTGACGGCGCTGATCCGGGTGGGATGGACAATCTCCCGATCCGCCAGCAGGTCGAGCAGGTCTATCCGCAAGCCGCCCCTACCCCTCCAGGGCTGTGATCATTTCCACACGCGCAGCGTGGCGGCCGCCCTCGAACTGGGCATTCAGGAAGGCGTCGACGATGTCCAGCGCCAGGCCCTCGCCGACCACCCGCGCGCCGATCGACAGCATGTTGGCGTCGTTGTGCTGGCGGATCATGCGGGCCGAGAAGGTGTCGGAGCACACCCCGCAGCGCACGCCCTTGACCTTGTTGGCGGCCATCATGATGCCCTGGCCGGTGCCGCAGAGGATGATCCCAAGCCGGCAGTCGCCCGAGGCGACCAGCCGCGCGGCGGCCTGCCCGTGCTGCGGATAGTGGGTGCTCTCGGGGCTCGTCGGTCCGATGTCGACCGGCTCCCAGCCGTGGGCGGCGATGTGGGCGGCGATGGCCTGCCGCAGCTCGATGGCGGCATGGTCGCTGGAAAGAGCCACGCGGTTGTTGGCGGTCATCGAAATCGTCCTGTCTGCCCGGGCGGCCTGGCCCGGCCGCCGTCTGCGCCGTCAAATCGCAGGCGCGCGGACGAAAGTCCACGGCCGGTTCGCCGCATGTCGCAGTCCGCCGGCTTGGGTCCCTTCAGCGCTTGATAGAGCGGCAAGCGACGCAACGCGCGCAGCGTCCAAGGACCGCCACTAGGGTTTACGCCAACGCAGCGAGGCGACGACGTCCACGCACCGCGGCGCCGACTGCGCCGAAGCCGACGATCATCAGCGCCCAGGTCGCGGGTTCTGGAACGGCGGTCGCCGCGCCTTCAATCCGAATCCCCCACTGGTCCGGACCGTCTCGCCCCTGGGGGTCCCATTCCCACACGCCACGGATGTTCATGGCGTAGTGGTTCAGCGGGTTGCTGGGCCGCATCCAAAGCGAGCCCTGGAAGCTCGAAGCTGCAGCAGGCTCCAGGCTCAGCCAGTAGAGGCCCGGGCCAAGATCGAAGTCCAGATTGTGAAAGCCCTGCCAGCTGGCGGTCGTGCTCGCGATGTGGCCCGTGACTTCGTAGAGCGCGGGGGCGGCGCCCGGCAGGACGCCGTCAGCGCCATAGATCCGCATGGTCAGGTCCCCGCCGCCATCGTTCGGGCCGTAGGTGCTCAGCCACACCTCAAGCGAGGAGATGTTCGAGGCGCTGGTCAGTTCGAATTGGCCGGCATGCCAAGATTGCGTCCAGTCCAGCACTCCTGGATCGCCGTCCAAGATCAACCCGGCGGTCGCCGTTCCAGGTCCCGTATCGACCAACGTGGCTGCCTCAGCCGCACCAGTGCTGAGAACGACAGCAGCCAGTCCAAACAGAACCGCCTTCATGTTACCCCCCCCCGATTTGGCCGACCACCGTTCTCGCAGCGATGTTGTCGCGCGTCGAGAGCACTCGCGTCGGGCGCGAGCATCGAAGGCGCCGCCCCTCCTGGCGCGACGTAGGGTCGCGACCGCGCGCGAGCTGAAAACGCCGCCCCCGACAGGGACGCCTGATCCACGCAAAGCCTTATGGGGAAAGTGGTGCCTGGGGGCGGATTCGAACCACCGACACGCGGATTTTCAATCCGCTGCTCTACCAACTGAGCTACCCAGGCGCCGGGCCGTTCCGATCGGATCGGAGGGCGAAGCAAGGTCCCGCCTGCGCGGGAGCCGCGTCTATAGAAGAGGCGTTCGCGCCTGTCCAGCGGCGGATTCAGTCTTCTTCACTTCCATCGCCCTCCGCCTCGTCGTCGCTCGAGGGAATGGCGTAGCGGCCGCTCAGCCAGCGCTGCAGGTCGACGTCGGCGCAGCGCTTGGAGCAGAACGGCCGGTACTCCTGCTGCGCCGGCTTGCCGCAGATCGGACAGGGCGCGCTCACAGCGCCCTCACCTCGATCCGGGTGCGGGCCAGGCCGTCCTGCGGGGCGATCGTAAAGCGCGCGCCGATCTTGCCGGCCAGCCGCTCGGCATAGGGGCCGGCCGCCTTGGCTGTCGCCGGATGGCAGCGGGCTTCCAGCCGCGCGCCCGGCTGGCTGGCGGCCTCGGTCTCGATCGCCCGGATCAGCCGCAGCGCCAGGGTCAGGTCGCTCAAGCCCCCGCCGGCGTCGCAGAGGATGTCGGTCAGCGGAACCGTCCGGCGCGGAATGGTCATTTCCATAGTGCCGAAACGCCCGACCGGGCCGATCGCCACGCCGGGATTGTCCGGACCGAAGGCGGCGCGCGCGGCGGTCAGCAGCGCATTGCCGTCATGGCCGCGCCCGACCAGGTCGAACACCACGATCCCGCCCAGCCCTTTGAGCCGCAGCAGCCGCGCCCCGTGGGCCAGGGCCGCGTGGTTGGCCGCGCGGGTCACGCGTTTGACGTCATTGCCCTTGCGTTCGCCGATGTCGACGTCGATGGCGACCAGCGCCCGGGTCGGTTCGATGGCGATGTCGCCGCCGCCGGGCAGCTTGTGGATGGTCTGCAGCGCCTCGTCCTGCGCCTCGTCGGCGACCAGCCGGGCCTCGCGGCCCTCGACGATTTCGGCGTCGCGGGCGAAGGCGGCCAGTTGCTCGGCCAGGCTCGGCGCCGCGGCCAGCAGCTTCGGCGCGCCCTGGGCCGGGCCGATGACCCGCACCGTGGCCAGCTTGCCGTCGCGCGGTTCGCTGCGGATCTCCACCTCCAGCGCGGAGCCTTCGACCGGCCGGGCATCCGGCTTGAACGACAGCAGCGCCTCGACCCCGCCCAGGTCGACGAAGGCCGAGGCGAAGGCCGGCTCGACCTTGCGGACCCGCGCCACGTGCCGCGCGCCCAGCCGGGTGCGGGCGTCGTCGCCGTCGCGCTCGATCAGCAGCCGCTCGGGGGCGCCGTCCAGCAGCACCACGCCGCGGCTCTCGCCGATCCCCCGATCAAGGAACAGGCTGCGTTCGCTCATGCCGCCGTAAATCCCACGCCGCGCAGAAGGTTCAGCGTCTCATAGAGCGGCAGTCCGACCACCGCCGGATAAGAGCCCTGGATCGACATCACGAAGGCGCCTGCATGGCCCTGGATCCCATAGCCGCCGGCCTTGCCGACGCCCTCGCCGCCGTCGAGATAGGCCTCGATTTCGGCGGGGGTCAGGCGCTTGAAGTGCAGCCGGGTCTCGACCAGCCGGCTGGCGGTCCTGCCGCCCGGGCCGTGCGCCGCCACGCCGGTCAGCACCTTGTGGGCGCGGCCCGACAGCAGCTCCAGGCAGCGGCGGCCCTCCTCGCGGGTCTCCACCTTGGGCAGGATCCGGGTCCCGACCGCCACCACCGTGTCGGCGGCCAGCACGAAGTCGCCTGGGCGAACGCCGGCCACCTTCGCGGCCTTGCCGACCGCGAGGCGCAGCGCCGTGCGGCGCGGGGTCTCGTCTTTGAGCGGGGTTTCGTCGATCTCCGCGGCGATGATCTCGGCGGGCTCGAGCCCGACCTGGCGCAGGAGATCCAGCCGCCTGGGACTTGCTGAAGCCAGCACCAGGCGCTGAAGGGGCGGCGTGGCCAAGCGGCCTAGCGGACGCGGAAGGTGATGCGGCCCTTGGTCAGGTCGTAGGGCGTCATCTCGACCAGCACCTTGTCCCCGGCCGAGACGCGGATGCGGTTCTTGCGCATCTTGCCGGCGGTGTGGGCGATGATCTCGTGGTCGTTCTCGAGTTTCACGCGGAAGGTCGCGTTGGGCAGGACTTCGCTGACGACGCCCGGAAACTCCAAAAGCTCTTCTTTAGCCATGCAGGCTCCCAATGGGTGTTTATCGAATCACCAACGGCCCGCGCAGTGTGTCTCGGCGCGAGCCGCGGCGTGCAATCCAAATCTAGCGCGTTGCCTTTACGCCCTCAGCGCCCGGAAGGCTAGCGCGGGAAGCGTTCGGCGATCCGCTTGGCCAGGTGGTCGCGCACCTCGCGATAGGCGGCCAGCCGCGCGTCGCGCGATCCTTCGGCCAGGGTCGGGTCGAAGGTCGGCCAGTACTCGATCTCGGCGGCGCGGCCGCGGGTCATCTCCACCGCCCGGTGCTGGGCCTCCGGCGTCAGCGAGATCACCAGGTCGAACGAGGCGTCCTCCAACTCGTCGAAGGTCTTGGGCGCATGGCGGGCCAGGTCGACGGAGATCTCCTCCATCACCGAGCGTACGAAGGGGTCGGCCCCCTCGCCGGCCTCGGCGGGCTCCAGCTTGAGGCCGCAGCTGTCGACATAGACCCGGTCGCCCAGCGCCCGCTTCAGCAGCGCCTCGGCCATCGGCGAGCGCACGCGGTTGAAGTTGCACGCGAACAGGACCGCGCCCGGCAGCGGCGCGCGTGATCGAACTGACGCCACCCCTAGCCTCGCCAGTGCAGCGCGCAGATCAGCGTGAACAGCCGGCGCGAGGTGTCGAGGTCGGTCTCGATCTTGCCCGCCAGCCGCGTGCGCAGCAGCTCGGACGCCTCGTTGTGCAGCCCCCGCCGGCCCATATCCAGCGCCTCGATCTGCTGGGGCGAGGAGTTGCGGATCGCCTGGTAATAGCTCTCGCAGATCATGAAGTAGTCTTTGATCAGCCCGCGGAACGGCGACAGCGACAGGATGTGGCGCTTCTCATAGGCCGGGCCGTGGACGTCCAGCACCAGCCGGTTCTCCATCAGCCCCATGCGCAGGTCGTAGGGGCCGGTCTCGGCGCCGTCCGGATAGAAATAGTTCTCTTCCAGCAGGTCGAAGATCGCGATCTGCCGTTCCTGCTCCTGGTCGCGCGAAACCGCGGCGAGGGACTCCTCGTCGATCTCGACAGACTGCAGTCGATGCTTGGTACGGTCTTCGTCGGCCATGGCGCTGTGGGAGAGGCTTGCCCGGAGCTTTATTGCAAACCAACCCCTAACGTCATCCTGCCGCGTGCGATCTTGCGCGCTCGCACACAAGAAAAGACGCCCGGCGTGGCCGCCGGGCGTCAGTGCTCTCCATTTTGTCTGCTTTTTAGTAGCGGGCGTACTGGTAGCCGCCGGCCGGGCGGACATAGGCGCCGTGGACATAGCCGACGCCGACGCCGTTCTGTCCGACCAGGATCCACTCGCTGCCGCGCACCCGGGCCAGGGCCTGGAAGCCCTCGCCGGCCCGCAGCGAACCCACCTTGGCCGAGCCCGTGGTCGGGGCGGCGCGCAGGTTCAGGGTCGAGTTGGCGACGAAGGCGCCGCCGTCACGCTGGAAGTTGGCCGGGGCGATGTCGCCGTTCAGGCGATAGCCGTTCTGGGTGTAGGTGGCCGGGCGATACGACCCGCCGCCCTGGTAGGCGTAGCCGCCCCGCGCCGCCTCGTCGCGCTGCATCTTGCAGCCGACGTACGAGCCGGTGGCCGCGCCGGCCACGGCGCCGATGGCCGTGCCGGTGCCGCGGTCGTTCTTGGCCAGGTTCGAACCGGCCGCCGCCCCGACCAGCGCGCCGATCAGCGCGCCGCCGATCTGCTTGTTGCCCTGGGCGTCGCAGCTGACGATCGAGCCCGGCCCGCCGCCGGTCGGCGTGCGGTATTGCTGGGCGTTCGCGGTTCCGACCGCGCCCGCCGCGATCACGCCGGACAGGGCGGCGACAGCCAGCTTGCGGTTGATCAGGTTGCGCATTGCGGGTCTCCGTCTTTCATCTCTTGGGGGCCGCTGCGGCCCCGATGAAGGAGACCCTAGAGGGCGCTACCTGAACGGCCTCCGGGACGGAATTGACAGGAACTGTTCAGCTTCGGAGCGGGTTGAGGAAAAGTGCGAAGCGGTTTTCCGCCCGCAACCCGCTCAAGAAAAGCCGATCCTATTGCCCCAGGCGGATCGCCGCCGAACGCGCGTGCGCCGGCAGCCCCTCGGCCTCGGCCAGCGCCACGGTGTGCGGCCCCAGCACCGCGAACGAGGCGGCGTCGCATTTCACGATCGAGGTGCGCTTGATGAAATCGTACAGCGACAGGCCCGACGAGAACCGCGCCGCCCGGCTGGTCGGCAGCACGTGGTTGGAGCCGGCGACATAGTCGCCGATCGCCTCGGGCGTCACCCGGCCCAGGAAGATCGCCCCGGCGTGACGCACCTTGTCCGACAGCCGCTCGGGGTTCTCCATCGCGAACTCGACGTGCTCGGGCGCGATCAGGTCGACCAGGCGCGGCGCCTCGTCCAGCGGCGCGATCACCACCGCCCCGTGGTCGCGCCACGAGGCTGCGGCGTCCTGCCCCGTCGTCAGGGTCGCCAGCTGCGCCTGCACCTCGGCTTCGACCGCCGCGGCGAAGGCCGGATCGTCGGTGATCAGGATCGATTGCGCGGCCGGGTCATGCTCGGCCTGGCTCAGCAGGTCGGCGGCGATCCAGTCGGCGCGGTTGGCGCCGTCGGCCACCACCACGATCTCGGACGGCCCGGCCAGGGCGTCGATGCCCACCGTGCCGTAGACCCGCCGCTTGGCGGCGGTGACATAGGCGTTGCCTGGCCCGACGATCTTGTCGACCGGCTTGATCGGGCCCGCGCCATAGGCCAGCGCGGCCACCGCCTGCGCCCCGCCCACGCGCCAGATTTCCGTGACGCCGGCTTCCTTGGCCGCCGCCAGCACCGCCGGCTGCAACCGCCCAGGCGGCGTCACCATGGCGATGCGCTCGACGCCCGCCACCTTGGCCGGCACCGCGTTCATCAGCACGGTCGAGGGATAGGCCGCGCGCCCGCCGGGCACATAGATTCCGACCGCCTCCAGCGCCGTCCAACGCCAGCCCAGCTCCACCCCGGCCTCGTCGACAAAGGCCGCGTCCGCCGGACGCTGGCGGGCGTGATAGGCGCCGATCCGCGCGGCGGCGAAGGCGATCGCCTCGCGCACCTGGGCCGGGCACTGGGCCGCGCCCGCCTCGATCTCCTCGGCGGAGACCCGGATGTTGCTCTCGTCGATCTCGACCTTGTCGAACTGCCGGGCGAAGCGCAGCAGCGCCTCCATCCCCTGCGCCCGCACCGCAGCCAGCACGTCGCGCACGGCGGCGTCGACTTCCTCCGGCGTCTCGCGACGCTCGTCGATAAAGGCGGCGAAAGCGGCTTCGAAGCCAGGCTCGGAGAAGGAGAAGCGGCGCATGCGCGCTCTTTAGACGCCAGGGCCTTACGGCGCTAGGGCTGCCGGCCTCAAGGAAAAGCCTCGGCGCCCTGACCGGGTCCTGGAGCGGTGGGCCGGAGGTCGCTCAGCCCCCGAGTTCGCCGACCAGGGCGCCGGCCGGGATGCGCCAAGCACGACTGATCTTGCGGATCTGATCGAGGTTGATCTCACGTCGGCCGCTCAGGAGCTCGGACGCACGCGCCTTGGAGCCCAGGACCTGGACCAGGTCGGACTGGCTGTAGCTGTTGGCGGTCATGACAGACTTCAGCACCTCGACCGGCGTCGCGCGCGGGATGGGATAGCGCCGCCGCTCATAGTCTTCGATCAGCAGCACCAGGGCGTCGAAGTGCGCAGCTTCGGGGGCGTCCTCCGCCGGCTCATTCTCGAAATAGGGCCGCACGGCCTTAAGCGCCGCCTCATACTCGGCTTCGTCCGACAGCGTGCGCACTTCGGTCACGTCCAGCATCGCCTTCTCCTTCGTCATAGCTCGCTCACCTTGATCCTGTCGTACTGGGCATGGGTGCCGACAAACAGGATGAAGACCCGCTTGGTGCGAAACCCGATCAGGCCGACGATCCGATACTTGTTGCCGCCGACGTCGAAGACGACCTTCCCATTGCTGACATAGTCCGCCGTGTTGAACGTGGCCTTCACCTCAGCGAAGTTGTTCCATGCTGCGTCGGACGTCGTGGTGTGCCATTCGACCATGGCCGCCTTGGCTGCGGCTTGTTCCTTGCCGCGCGGCTGGCTTTCCCAGAACTTCACCAGAGCCGATTTGGCGATCACGTGCACAGGCTCTTATCGCTCGTTTCCAATTTGGGAACAAGCGGAAAGTTTCCATTTTGGGAACAATCGGAGCTGCGCCCGGCCTGACGGCGGCCAGGACGCCCCTAAACCTCGTGCTTCGGCGTCCGCGGCGTCGCCCAGGGGGCGCTGACGTCGGCCAGCACCACGTCCAGGCACTCGACCTGCGCGCGCAGGTCGCCGCCGCCGGCGAAGGTGAAGGTCACCGCCCCGCCCGGGGCCTCGCCCGGCTCGAAGCCGACGTCCAGCAGCTCGACCACCGCGTCCCTGGCGCTGCGCCGCAGCTTGCGGGCCTGCACCGCCTGCACCGAGCCCAGCTGCAGCGCCGCGCGCACCCGCTCGGAGCCCTTGGCCTCCCATCGATAGCGGTTGAGCGCCAGGGTCAGCCGCTGGGCCGCCGGTTCGTAGGAGATGTCGCCGATCTTGCCGACGGCGTCCTGCAGCGCCGCGGCGATCACCTTCAGGTCCTCGGCGTCTTCGGCCAGCAGCCTCAGCGGGGCAACGCGCGTCATCTCAATCCTCAGGCTCGCCGTCGCCGACGATCCGGCGGACGTTCGCGCCACAGGCGCTGAGCTTCTCTTCCAGCCGCTCGAAGCCTCTGTCCAGATGGTAGACGCGGCTGACCATGGTTTCCCCACGCGCGGCCAGCGCGGCGATCACCAGGCCGACCGAGGCGCGCAGGTCGGTGGCCATCACCTGGGCCCCCTCCAGCGACGTCACGCCCCGCACCCGCGCCTCGCCGCCATGCACCGCGATCTCGGCCCCCAGCCGCGACAGCTCCGGGGCGTGCATGAAGCGGTTCTCGAAGATGGTCTCCTTGATCACGCTCTCGCCGTCGGCCAGCGTCATCAGCGCCATGAACTGCGCCTGCAGGTCGGTGGCGAAGCCCGGATAGGGGTCGGTCTCGACCTCCACCGCCTTCAGCCGCGCGCCGTTGCGGCGGATGGTCATGCCGTCGGCGTGGCGTTCGACCTCGACGCCCGCCTCCTCCATCTTGACCAGTAGGGCGTCGATGAAGTCGCTGCGCGTCCTGGTCAGCCGCACCTCGCCGCCGGCCATCGCCGCGGCCAGGGCGTAGGTGCCGGTCTCGATGCGGTCGGGAATCACCGAATGGGTCGCGCCGTGCAGGCGCGGCGCGCCCTCGATGACGATGGTCGAGGTTCCCGCCCCCGAGACCTTCGCGCCCATGGCGTTCAGGCAGTCGGCCAGGTCGCCCAGCTCCGGCTCGCAGGCGGCGTTCTTCAGCACGCTGGTCCCCTTGGCCAGCACCGCGGCCAGCATGGCGTGCTCGGTCGCCCCGACCGAGACGAACGGAAAGACGATCTCCGCCCCGGTCAGGCCGCGCGGGGCCTGGGCGTAGACATACCCCTCGTGCAGGTCGATCGAGGCGCCCAGCGCGCGCAACGCCTCCAGGTGCAGGTCGACCGGCCGCGCCCCGATGGTGCAGCCGCCGGGCAGCGAGACCTTGGCGTGGCCGGTGCGCGCGATCAGCGGCCCCAGCACGTTGAACGAGGCCCGCATCTGGCGGACCAGGTCGTAGGGGGCCAGCGCGCTGACGATCTCGCGGGTGTGCAGCACCGTTTCCGGCCCGTCCGCGCCCTCCTGCTCGACGACCTCGGTCCCCAGCCGGCGCAGCAGCCGCGCCAGCAGGCGGGTGTCGGCCAGGCGGGGCATGTTGGTCAGGCGCAGCGGTTCGTCGGTGAGCAGGCTCGCCGCCATCAGCTTGATGGCGGAATTCTTGGCGCCGCTGATCGGGATCTCGCCCATCAGCCGTGCGCCGCCGGTGATGGCGATGCGATCCAAACGTGTCCCTCGGCGGGCGCAAGGAGCGCGATCACCGCGCCGCTCAGCCCTTTGGGCGCTATCTATCGCGCGGCTGGCGCGCCGAAAAGCGGGCGGCCCATCACGACACCTTGTCCGAATCGTCCGGGCTCGGCGCCGGCTTTTGCGCCGGTTTCGGGGGAGCCTTGCGCCGGCGCAGGTTGGCGCGCAGCGCCGCCGCCAGCTTGGCTTCGCGTTCGTTTGCGGGGGTTTTGTCGTCTTTTCCCATCGAAACCGGGGGTGCGGCGAGACGCTCCACAGGTCAAGCGCAGTTTCTGCATATTGGGGCTTTCCACCGGCCCAGGGTTTGGCTATAGCCCCCGCCTCGTCGCCGCCGTAGCTCAGTGGTAGAGCGCATCCTTGGTAAGGCTGAGGTCGGCAGTTCAATCCTGCCCGGCGGCACCATCAACCCCCAGTCCAGTACAGGACTGGGGGTTGACCACACTCCCCGACATCGACATCGACATCTCGTTCCGGCGTGAACGCGTCCAAAAAACGCTGCGGCCATAAGGACGCATGGAGCGACCATCGGGGCGTGGCTCGCGAATCGAAGAGCAGAGCGGCTATCACCTCGAACCATGAAGCAGCACACGGGCGACGAAATTCGATCGATCATGACGGACATGCCGGCCGAGACCATCGCGGGCCTGCAGGCGACCCATGCGGAGCACTCGATCACCGAACATGAAGCCCGCTGGTGGGGCTATCTGATGTTCGCGCGCACGGGCGCCTACGAGGGGACCTCGTACACCATCAAGGTCATGGGCGACGGCGGCGAGGTCAGCCAGGACTTCCTGAGCTACGTGCTGGCCGAGCGCGAGGGCAACAAGCGCCATGGGCTAGTTCGAAAGCCGTGGCCGGAGAGCGGCTTCGACCGGGCCTAAGCCGGCTCCATCCCCGCCGCGTGCAGCATGTGCCACTAGGTCAGCAAAGCGACGGTGACGGCCCAACACCCGCGGCAGTTGCTTTTCTCGGCGAGTTGCAATCAATGGGCGCCGGATTGGGGGAAGGCAATGAAACTCCGTGGTCTGAACGGTTGGCAGCGCTTGGGACTAATCTCATGCTTGATATCGGCCCTGGCGCTCGCATACCTCGGAAAGCTCGAATTTGAGGTGATCGAAGCCAAGCGCGAACTGTCGATGATCGAGCGGACCAAGGTCCATCCTGGCGAAGACCCTTGCAGCGGACTGACGCTCGAGGCCTCTGAGTGCGCAGCGTGGACGGCGCACCTAAACCAAACCGCCACGAACCACAGTTCAATGCAGCGGGAGAGCATTGCTTGGAAAAATGAGGACCGAGACGAGGCGCGGAAGCGGGTCCTCGCGGTCCACGTCATTCTGGCACTGGCTTGGCTAGTTCTTTGGATCGGCGCGGGATTCCGGCGAAAGGAGAGCGCTGTTTAGCGCTTCCTCGTCCTTTTTCACGCCCCGCGCCACGATCTGAAGCGCGCCATCCGGCAACGGACGCTGCAGCGCCTTGGCCTCGTCCCACGGCGCCCGCATCCAGACGTCACGCTCCTCCACCGAGGCAAGGAGCCCCGCCCCTTGGAGGGAGCGGGCCGGAGAATGCCGCTTACGCCGGGACCGGCGGTCCCACGCAGCGCAAAGATCGGCCAGCCCAAGCTGGAGAGTCCCAAGAAGCAGATCCCTCTTCGTCTGGCCCAAATGGTGATCGACCGCTTTCGCGCGCTCGGCCCCGGCTGGCAGGCGGCGACGTGCTGGCCCACGCCGTACCGCCGGACAGGCCGCCATGCACGTCATGCGCGACCATTGCGCGGATCGGTAGATCGGTTATCTCTGCCCTCGGCGCAGCCGCGCTGGGGGGAAACATGTCGGGTAAGGAACGCCTCTCGGCGCGCGGGCGCGTCGGCGTGCGTCACGGATGGCTTGGGCGCGCCGCGCTCTTGGTCGCCCTGCTCGCCTTCCTGGCCCTCAGCCTGGCGCTGGAACTGCGCCAGACGCCTTAAGCGCTGGCCCGCACGAAGGTTGCGGCGATCTCCTCGCGGGTCGCGCCGGCTCCCAGCAGCAGGCTGAGCAGCAGCCGCGCCTTGCGCGCGTCCAGCAGGCCCGCCCCGATCAGGCCGCGGCCCAGCAGGTCGATCTCGCCGCCCGCATAGCCATAGGTCTTGTCGAGGGTCTCCCCGCCGCCGGTGCGCGAGGCGAGCACCACCGGCGCGGTCGCGGCCAGCTGCGCCAGCAGCTCGACCATGGCCGAGGGCACGTGGCCGCCGCCCACCGCCTCGACCACCATGCCGGCCACCGGCTCGCGGGTCAGGTCGCGCAGGGCCTGCGCATCGCCGCCGAACACCATCGGCAGCAGAACCACCCGCGGCGGCGGGCCCCTCCAGGCGATGGTCGGCGTGCGCTGGGTCGGCCGCAGGGCGATCCGCACCCGGTCCTCGACCACCCAGCCGAGCGGACCGACCGTCTCCGAGCCGAAGGCCGAGGTCTTGTGCGTGTGGCGCTTGGCGACGAACCGCGCGGCGTGCACCTCGTCATTCATCACCGCCACCACGCCGAGGCCGCGGGCGGCCGGGCTGGCGGCCACCCGGATCGCGGCGGCGAGGTTCGCCGGCCCCTCGGCGCCGGGCTTGGTCGGGTCGCGCATCGCCCCGGTCACCACCACCGGCGCGTCCAGGTCGAGCAGCAGGTCGAGCAGATAGGCCGTCTCCTCCAGGGTGTCGGTGCCCTGGGTGACGACCACGCCGTCCGCCCCGCCCGCGACCGCCGCGCCGATGCGCTCGGCCAGGGCGGCGACCTCGACGAAACCCAGCTCGACGCTGGCCGCCTTGGAGACGCTCTCGCCGGCGACCTGGGCCACCGCCGCCAGCTGCGGGACGCCGGCCAGTAGATCATCGGCGTCCAGCTTGGGGACCACGCCGGAGCCGGCCGCCCCCTCCATGGAGATCGTGCCGCCCAGGGAAAAGACGGTGACGCGCGGGCGTGGGGCGGCGGACGGCAAGACTGACCTCGGGGAACGGTTGCGAACGGCTCTCTTGGCCCGCTTGGCGGCCCGGCGCCAGTCCTGATGCGTCGCCGCAGGGACCGGCCCGATGGCCGCCGCTCGTCCCTCCCCGCCGGCCGCGTTCTGCTATGATAGGGCCATCGCTCGGCGGCCGCCCCGGGCCGCGCGCTTCAGGACGATCCCATGCCGAGGGAACTCCACTACATCGGTCGCCAGGATCACGAGCCGATCGACGACGCCCGCCATTTCCACATCTGCGCGCGCTGCGGACAGCCGGTCGACAAGCGCGACCCGGGCGCGCTCGCCCGCCACGAGGCCAGGGGCCACCTGCCCGAGCCGGTCCGCACCGACGCCGGCGCGCCCCCGACCATCCCTTGAAATCGACACGTGCAATGTCGGCGTCTTGCCGCCGCCCGGGCCCGGAGGTAGGGTCGAGGCCTCCCCCGATCATGCGCCGCGACTGCGGCGATCGGGGTCGTATGCGCATCTATTCCTTTTCCCTGGTCAATCATCTCGGCGAGCGGTTCCGCACGCGCACCGCCGCTTGCGACGACGATGCGGCGGCCATCGCTCACGCGCGCCGCTTCGAACCCGAGGGCTATCCGGTCGAGGTCCACGTCGAAGGCCGCCGCGTCTCGCTGTCGGAGATGCCGACCTGGAGCGCCGAGCCGTGGCTGCGCCACCTGCTCTGAGCGGCATCGGCAGGTTGCAGGGCGCAAACCTGCCGATAGTGACGATAGAGGCGCCTGCCGCGCCGCAGAACTGCGTCTTGCGGCCGCTATCGTAAGCGTTCCTGCAAGGCCGGGCGCCGAAACCTGCCGCTAGCCTAGGCTGGACGCAGCAGGATCTGCACGCTGCCATCCGCCAGTCGGGCCACGCCCCGCGCGCCGCGGGCGGTCAGCAGCGCCTCGTCCAGCGCCGCCGGATCGACCAGCCGCACGCAGACCCGGCCGGCCTTCAGCCCCGCCTCGACGACGTTGCCGGCCCCGCCCAGGCCGGCCAGCCAGGGGCCGACGTCGAAGGCCGCCGCCGGCGCCGCAACCGCCGGCGCGGCCGGGGCCCGGCCGCCGGCGATCACCGCGCGGATCTCGCCGGCCACCTGGTCGGCGATCGGGCCCAACACCACCTGCAGCGCCTTGTCCGAGGGCCGCACCATACCGCGCGAGCCCAGGGCCTTCAGCGCCGCCTCGTCGACCGCGCCCTGGTCGGCCACCACCAGCCGCAGCCGCGTGGTGCAGGCGTCGACGCTGACCAGGTTGCCGGCCCCGCCGAGCGCGACGACGAAGTCCTCGCCCCGCTCGCCGCTCAGCGGCCTGACCTCGGCCGCCGTCGGTTCGGCCTCGCGGCCTGGCGTCTTGAGGTCGAAGCGCGTGATCGTCCAGCGGAAGACGCCGTAGTAGAGCGCGAAGTATGCCGCCCCGATCGGCAGCAAATACAACGGGTTGGTCGCCTTTCCGAAGTTCAGCGCATAGTCGAAGAACCCGGCCGAAAACCCGAAGCCCAGCTTCACGTCGAGCAGGCTCATGACGATGAACGACAGCCCGGTCAGCAGCACGTGGATCGCGTAGAGCACCGGGGCCAGGAACATGAAGCTGAACTCGATCGGCTCGGTCACCCCGGTCAGGAAGGTGGTCAGCGCCATCGAGGCGAGCATCCCGCCGACCGCCTTGCGCCGGTGCGCGGGGGCCGCGTGGTACATGGCCAGGCACGCCGCGGGCAGGCCGAACATCATCACCGGGAAGAACCCGGCCATGAAGGCCCCGGCGCTCGGATCGCCGGCGAAGAACCGGTTCAGGTCCCCGGTCGCGCCGTGGAAGTCGCCGACGATGAACCAGGCGATGTTGTTGAGGATGTGGTGGAGGCCGGTGACGATCAGCGCCCGGTTCAGCACCCCATAGATGAACAGCCCCGCCTCGCCCGAGCCGACGATGCCCCGGCTGGCGGCGTCCATGCCGGCGTTAAGGCCCTCATAGGTGAACCCGACCGCCGCGCCCAGCATCAGCCCAGCCAGCCCCGCGACGATCGGCACGAACCGCCGTCCGCCGAAAAAGGCGAGATATTCCGGGAGCTTGATGTTCGAGAACCGGTTGTAGAACTGTCCGCCGATCAGGCCCGAGAGAATGCCGATGGGCACCGAAACCTTGGCGATCGCCTTCTGCTTGAAGGCCGCGGTGGCCAGGGCGACGGCGTCGCCGCTCATGCCCTTCAGCGCCTCCGCCGGGACATGCAACAACACCTCGGCGCTGCGCGTGGCGATCAGGAAGCAGACCACCCCGGCCAGGCCGGCCGCGCCGTTGTTGTCCCGCGCCAGCCCGACGGCGACGCCGGCGGCGAACAGCAGGCCGAGATTGGCGAAGATCGCCTCGCCCGCTGCGGCCATGAACGGCACGTCGAGCAGGTCCGGCTGGCCCAGCCGCAGCAGCAGGCCGGCGGCCGGCAGCACGGCGATGGGCAGCATCAGCGCCCGCCCGAGGGATTGCAGCGCTTCGAGGGGCGAGGCCATCAGGCTTCTCCGGTCAGGAAGGTGTTAGACAAAGCCCGCACCGCCTCCGGCGACGGCTGGTCCAGCGCCTTGCGGGCGAGGTCCGCGCAGGCCTGCGGCGACAGGGTGCGGATCAGGGCCTTGGCCTCGGGGATCGCCGCCGAGGGCATGGAGAGCTCGCTGACCCCGAGGCCGATCAGGATCGGCACGGCCGCCAGGTCGCCGGCCAGGCCGCCGCAGACGCCGGTCCAGAGGGCGTGCTTGCGGCCGCCCTCGCTGGCCTGGGCGATCATCCGCAGCACCGCCGGGTGCAGGGCGTCGATCTCGCCGGCCAGGTCCGGATTGCCGCGGTCCATGGCCAGGGCGTACTGGGTCAGGTCGTTGGTGCCCACCGACAGGAAGTCGGCCTCGGCGGCCAGCAGGTCGGCGATGGCCGCCGCGGCCGGGGTCTCGATCATCACCCCGAGGTCGGAGCGCCCGACCCGGCCCATCTCGCGCCGGGCCTCGTCGAGGGCCGCGCGCACGGCCCGCAGCTCCGACAGGCTGGCGACCATCGGAACCATGATCTTGGCGTGCGGCGCGCCGCGCAGGATGGCGCGCAACTGGGTCTTCAGGACCTGTGGGCGGCGCATCAGCACCCGCACCCCGCGCACCCCCAGCGCCGGATTTTCTTCAGGTCCGATAGGCAGATAGCTCGCCGTCTTGTCACCGCCGACATCGAGCAGGCGGATGATCAGCGGCCGCCCGCCCATGGCCGCGGCGATGGCGCCGTAACGCTCGGCCTGCTCGTCCTCGTCGGGGGCGCTCTCGCGCTCGAGGAACAGGAACTCGGTGCGCAGCAGGCCGCAGCCCTCGGCCCCGGCGGCCTCCGCCGCCTCGGCGTCGGCGACCGAGCCGAGGTTCGCATAGACCTTGATCCGCGTGCCGTCGGCCATCCGGCAGTCCTCGCGCGAGGCGAGCCGGGCGGCGGCCCGGCGCTCGGCCCGCAGCGCCAGGGTGGTCTGCGCCGTTTCCAGCGCCTTGGCGTCGGGCGCCACGTGCAGCAGGCCGGCGTCGGCGTCGAGGATCAGGCTGGTCCCCTCGTTGATCGCCGCCACCCCCGCCCCGGCCGCCACCACCGCCGGCACGCCCATCGAGGCGGCCAGGATGGCGACATGCGAGGTCGGGCCGCCCTTGGCGGTGCAGATCCCGGCCAGCCGGCCGGCGTCCAGGCCCATCAACTGCGAGGGCAGCAGTTCCTCGGCCAGCAGGATGGCGCCCGGCGGCAGGTCGGGCCCGCGGTCCTCTTCGCCGGCCAGCACCAGCAGCACCCGGCGTTCCAGGTCCAGCAGATCGTCGACCCGCTCGGCGATGCGCCGGTCGCCCAGGCCGCGCAGGGCCTCGACATAGGCCCCGATGGCGCTGCGCCAGGCGAAGCCCGCGCTCTTGCCCTCGCCGATCAGCCGCGCGGCGTGGCCGGTGAGCTCCGGGTCGTCGAGGAAGGCGGCATGCGCCCCCAGAATGGCGCGCCGCGCCTGGTCCTCGCCGCTCTCGGCCTGGCGGGCGATGCGGCCGGCGACGGCGGCGACGGCGGCGTCCAGGGCCGCGCGTTCCTGCGCCGCCCCTTGACCGGCCTCGACCACCGCCAGTTCCTCGACGAACAGCCGCACGGCCTTGCCCACCGCCAGGCCTGGCGAGGCCATGACGCCCTTCAGCTGGGCCAGGCCCGCCCGCTTGGCCGGCGTGCTTTCGGCGACCGACGCAGGGGCGAGCGGCTTGCGGACGGGGGCGCCCTCGCCCATCCCGCCCTCGATCAGCTCGGCCAGGGCCTCCAGCGCCGCGGCGGCGTCGGGACCCGCGGCGGCCAGGGTCGCGGCGTCGCCATGGCGCAGGCCCAGCGACATGATCCCCACCGGACTGCGGGCGTTGGCGCGCCGGTTGAGCGCCATCAGCGACACCTCGGCCTCGAAGCGCTTGGCCAGCTCGGCCACCCGCGCGGCCGGCCGCGCATGCAGGCCGTGGGCCAGCGGCACCACGATGGCCCGGGTCAATTCCGGTCCGGTCACGACGGTCGCCTCGACCGCGCCGAGCGGGGCCGAGAGTGTCAGCAGGCGATCGCCGACCTTCACCGCCGCGCCCGTGGTCCGCGCGACGATCGCGCGGCCGGCGGCGTCGGTGACGATGATCGGGGTCATCAGGCTCTTAGCCCGGTCGGCCAGCACGGCGAGGTCGAACGAGATCAGCGGCTCGCCGGCGCGCACCGGCTGCCCTTCGGCGACGTGGACCTCAAAACCCGCCCCGCCCAGGGTCACGGTGTCCAGCCCGACGTGCATCAGCAGTTCGACCCCGCCCTCGGCCCTCAGGCTGACGGCGTGGCGGGCCGCATGGACGGAAATGACCACCCCGTCGCACGGCGCGTGCAGCACCGAGCTGGTCGGATCGACGGCGACGCCGTCGCCCAGCATCGCCTGGGCGAAGACCGGATCGGGCACCTCGGCCAGCGGCGCGGCCCAGCCGTCCAGCGGCGAAAGCAGGACCAGTTCAGCGGCCATCGGCGGCTCCCGCGATCAGGGTGACGCGATCGACGACCCACATCGGCTCGACGACTTTCTGGGTGAAGGTGAAGCAGAGGTCCTGACGCCCGGCCACGCCGGCGATCTTGCCCTTCAGCACCGAGACGCCCTGCGAGCGGGTCGCAGGGGCCAGCGGCAGGACGGCGACCACCGCCCCCTGGCAGGAGCCCTGGCGGACCTCCAGCTCGCCCTCGGCGGTGGCCGGCGGGCGGAACTTGATCTTCTCGATGTCCTTGCCGATCTGGAAATTGAACGGGATCTGGCCGACGGCGACCTCGACCTGCGAGACCCCGGCCAGATCCGCGCCTTCGTAGAGCCAGCACGGGTTCATGATGTCGACCAGAAAGCGCGCACGCTCGCCCTGGATCGGGGCGTCGTCCTCGAGGTTCAGCACCAGCGCGCCCTGGCAGGCCTTCAGCTCCTGGCTGGCGCGCGAGCGCACGCTGCGCGCGTCGACGACGGTGTCGGACGCCGCCGCCAGCGGCTGGCCGCCACGGAACGCCTGGGCCCGCACCCGCGTCCCCAGCGGCGCCGTGAACGGCTGGCTGTAGAGGCTCGAGCCCGCGCCCGGAACCGAGCCGTCGAGCGTGTAGCGGATCTCGCCGATCTGATCGGCGCCCAGCAAGGCGACGCGCGCGCCCTGCCCCTCCGGCGCGCTCAGCGCGCGCACCTTGAGCGGCGTCTCATCGAAGGTCAGGCCCAGCGCGCGGTAGCGGGCGAGCTCGGCCGGCAGGCGGTCGGCGAAGCTGCTCCAGTCCTTGTTCGCGGTCGGCGACCAGGCGGTCTCGGCGACGGCGGCGACGCGCGGGAACAGCATCTTGGAGACCCGCTCCTCGGTGCGCGCGTGCTCGGTCCAGATGTTGCCTTGCATGCCCAGCACATGGCGCTGCTCGTCGGGATTGAGCGCGGCCGGCATCGGCTCGTAGTCGTAGACGTCCTTGAGCGTCACCACTCCGCCGCGGCCCGGCGGCTCGTCGGGCGCGGCGCTCTGGCGGTAGTTCAGGTACATCATCGGCTCGGGGCTGAGGATCGTGTCGTGGCCCAGCTTGGCGGCGATGATCGCCCCGTCGATCCCGCGCCACGAGGTCACCGTCGCGGTTTCGGCGACCCCGCCCTCGAGGATCTCGTCCCAGCCGATCAGCCGGCGGCCCTTGGCGTGCAGCATCTGCTCGACGCGCGAGATGAACCAGCCCTGCAGCTGGCGCTCGCTGGCGATGTGCAGCTCCTTCATCCGCGCCTGGACGGCGGGGTTGGTCTTCCACTGGTCCTTCACCGCCTCGTCGCCGCCGACGTGGACATAGGTCCCCGGGAACAGGGCCACGACCTCGGTCAGCACGTCGTCGAGGAAGGCGAAGGTCTTCTCGTCGACATTGTAGAGATAGGGAAACACACCCCAGTCCGAGGAGGTGGCGGTCGGCGGCGTGGCGGCCGAGCCGAACTCCGGATAGGCGACGATCGGCGCATGGGCATGGCCCGGCGTCTCGATCTCCGGGACGATGGTCACGTGGCGCGCGGCGGCGTAGGCGACGATCTCGCGCACCTGCTCCTGGGTGTAGTAGCCGCCGATGACGCGGGCTTTGCCGGTCTTGGGGTCGATGTCGGCGGCGGCGGCCGGTCCGGCGGGCACGCGCCAGGCCCCGACCTGCGTCAGCTTGGGATACTTTTTGATCTCCAGCCGCCAGCCCTGATCGTCGGTCAGGTGCCAGTGCAGGGTGTTGAGCTTGGACTGGGCCATCCGGTCGATCAGGCCCTTCACATAGTCGACGCTCTGGAAGTGGCGGGCGCTGTCGAGCATCACGCCGCGCCAGCCGAACCGCGGCGCGTCCTCGATCCGCCGGGCGGGAAGCAGGGCCGCTCCCTTGCCCGGCTCGGCGGTCGCCAGCTGCCAGGCGCTGACCGCGCCGTAGAACAGGCCGGCGTCGCCGGCCGAGGCGATGCTGACGCGCTGGCCCTCGACGTCCAGCCTGTAGGCCTCGCCCGCGGGGCCCTGGCGGCTGAGCACGATCGCCCGCTCGCCCGCCTTGGGCGCGCGGATCGCCAGCTTCAGCCCGCGGCTGCGCTCAAGCAGGTCGGCCAGGTAGCGGGCGCTGGCCAGGGCCTCAGCGTCGTTCGCCGGCGGGCTGATCACCGTGCGGGCGTCGAGCTGGAACGCGCCCTCGCGGGGGGCGTCCGACACCGGCGCGGGAATGATCGGCGCGGCGGCCCAGGCGCCGGTCGCCAGCATGGCTGCGGCCGCCGTGGCCAGGAGAAGAGAACGGATCATCGGCCGGACTCGCACAAAATAAGGGCGGAGCGGCAAGCCGCCCCGCCCAGTAGCCTCGACGAGGCGGGGTTCGGGGGAATCTCGGCGCGGCGGGTCATCATGGACGCATCCTGTACCGGCCGAGGCGGGAAGCGAAGGCGCGGACGGGGTTCCCGGGCATGGGCTCCCCGTCCGCCGCGGGCGCAGCTCAGGACCTGAGCCGCCTCCACGTTGGGGCTTCGCGGTCGCGCGGTCAGAAGCTCAGGCTGACCGTCGCCATGTACTTGCGGCCCGTGCGGTAGGCTGCGCGGGGCATCGCCTCGGTGTTGGCGTAGGCGTAGTACTCGGCGTCGGTCAGGTTCATCCCGGCCAGGGTCAGGCTGACATTGTCGGTGAAGTTGTAGGTTCCCGAGATGTCGAGGTTGTCGGAGTCCTTGACGTACATGTTGTCGCCGCGGTCGACGCCGGTGAAGTACTCCGAACGCCAGGTGTAGGTCGCGCGCAGCTGGATCGGACCGTTCTCGTAGAACGGGCTGAGGTTGACCTGGTGCTTGGAGTTGAACGGCAGGTCCTGGCCTTCGCTGCCGTTGCCGTCGGCGTAGGTGTAGTTGGCCAGCAGGCCGAAGCCGTAGGCGTAGTTCTGCTGGTAGGCGATCGACACGCCCTTGATGTCGGCCGTGCCGGCGTTGTGCGGACGGCTGATCTGGTAGGTCGTGACCCGGCCTTGCGACTGGTTGAAGTACTGCTCCGGCGCGGTCTGCTGCAGGATGTAGTTGCTGATGTCCTTGTAGAAGAACTCGACCGCCACGATGGCCTGCGGCTGGAAGTACCACTCCGCCGACATGTTGAAGTTGCTGGACTTGTAGGGATCCAGGTTCGGGTTGCCGCCCGAGCCGATCAGGATGCCGTCCGACAGCTGGAAGAAGTTGGTCATGTCGGCGTAGTTCGGCCGCGCGATCACCTGGGCGGCGGCGAAGCGCAGCAGCAGGTCCTCGCGGACGCTGTAGACCAGGTTCACGCTGGGCAGGAAGTTGTCGTAGCTCTTCTGCGAGGACTTCCAGGTCCAGTCGGCCGGGCCTGAGCAGGCCGAGCCCGGGTTGCAGACGTAGCCGGCGCTGTCGACGTCGGTATAGACGTAGCGGACGCCGAAGTTGCCGCGCAGCTCGCCGGAGTCGATTTCGGCCTGGGCGTAGAGCGCGTTGATGTCTTCCTGGATCGCCCAGTTGCCGGCGGTGAACTCCGGCGCGGCGAAGATCGACGGCGTCGGCATCGCCCGTCCGGGAGCCAGCCACGTGCCGCCCTCGACATAGCTGACCATCGCCCCGCCATCGATGCGGAAGCGGTTCTTCATCTGCTGGTTGGAGTTGAAGCCGTCGAGATAGTTGCCCGGCGCGGTCGACGGGTTGAACAGGCTGGCCGGGGCCGAGACGCCGGTGACGGCGATGCCGGCATACTGCTGCGTCGTCTCGTGGCGACGGAACTTGTAGCCGACCTGGACGCGCTTGATGACGCCGTCGAGGTCCATGCCGAAGTCGGCCTGGGCGTACTTCTCTTCGTCGGTGGTCGGCTTTTCGACCAGGTTGCCGCTCCAGCCCGGATCGGTGGCGAAGGCGGCCGGATTGCCCTGGACGTTGCTGGCGTAGGTCAGCTGGCCCGGCTGGCTGCTGAGGTCGACCGTGTAGTCGGCCCAGTTGAGGAACTCGAGGAACACCTGCTTCTTGGTGCCGCCGTCGGCTTTCGAGAAGCCGGCCACGCCCGACAGGTCCCAGCCGTCGCCCTGGTACTTCGCGCGGAAGTCATAGGTGTCGGAGTTCATCTCGGCTTCGCGGGACTGCACGTCCAGCACGCTGAGGGCGTTGTGGAAGCTCGCCGAGGTGACGATGCCGTTGTTCACGGTCAGGGCCGTCAGCGCGCCCAGGCTGTTCCAGGTGTTGCCCTGGAAGGCGTACATCGACTGGTTCAGGTTGTCGTAGTTCGCCTGGATCTTCAGCCAGTTGAACTCCAGCTCGATCTCTTCCGTCGGGCGGAACTGCAGCGAGGCGGTGTAGCTGGTGCGGTCGCGCTCCTGCTCGAAGAACGAGGTGCCGAAGGCGTTGGGGCTGCGGGCGTTGAGATTGGCGCCCAGCGTGCTCGCGCACGTGCCGGTGCAGCCGAAGTTGCGCGAGTCGACCGGGTTGTCGGCGTTGCCGCCGGCCCAGTTTGAGGCCGCCATCGTGCCGTAGGTCTCGACGCCGTCGCGGCGCAGCTGGTCGGTGGCCTTCTGGACCGACAGCGCGATGCCGAAGGTCTCGGCCTCGTTCTTCCAGCTGCCCATCAGGGCGCCCTGGAAGTCGCCCTCTTCCGAGCGGTCGTTGTAGAGGTAGCCGATCGAACCGGCGGCCAGCATCGACTTCAGCTCGAGCGGGCGGCGGGTGACGACGTTGACCGTGCCGCCGATGCTGCCCTCGTCGATGCGCGCTTCCGGCGACTTGTAGATGTCGACGCGGCCGACGATCTGCGGCGCCAGCAGGGCGTAGTTGAACGTCCGGCCTGGCGAATCGAGGATGAACCAGTCGGCCGAAGCGACGGTCTGGCCATTGAGCAGGGTACGGTTCAGCGCCGGGTCGGTGCCCAGGATGCTGACCTTTTCGCCCTGGCCGAACTGGCGGTCGACGGTGACGCCGGGCACCATGGTCAAGGCTTCGGCGACGTTGGTGTTCGGGAACTTGCCGACATCTTCGGCGGTGACCGAGTCGACGATGGCGTCGGCGGCGCGCTTGGTCTCCAGCGACTGCTGCAGCGAGGCGCGGATGCCGGTGACGACCAGCTCGTCGACCTGGGCGCCCTGCGCCAGGGCCGGGCCTGCGCCCGCGACAGCCAACAGGCTCGCGGACGCGATCAAAATGGATTTGCGATGAATGTTCACTCGGCTTCTCCCCTAAATCCGGGCCTTCCCCCGGAGCCGATGCCAGCCCAATGTGATACCAATTCTTCGCACTCACCTGCGAAGACCGGCGTTACATCGACTTGCGGAGCCGATCTGTGCGCAGTTTCACAAAATTGACAAGCCCAAAAAGAGACCAATTGCACAGTCGGTACATATTGGTATCTAAATGGTCTCAAGAGACGCCGGCGAGAGATCGGCCGACGATCGACGCGGAGAGACGCCCTTGACCTTTTCAGAGCGCATCGGCCAGCTGGACGCCAAGGACCACGCGCCGCTCTACCGCCAGCTTCAGAAGGTGCTGCGCGAGGCGATCGCCAACCACGTCCTCGGCCCCGACGACGCCCTGCCGGCCGAACGCGACTTCGCCGAGGAACTGGGCGTGTCGAGAATCACAGTCCGCAAGGCGCTGGACGGCCTGGTCAGCGAGGGGCTGCTGGTCCGCCGCCAGGGCGCGGGCACCTTCGTCGCCGCCCGGGTCGAGAAGAACTTCTCCAAGCTGTCGTCGTTCACCGAGGACATGATCGCCCGCGGCCGGGTTCCGCACTCGGCCTGGCTGTCGCGGACCGAGGGCCTGGTGACGCCCGAAGAGTCGCTGACGCTCGGCCTGTCGCCCGGCGCGCCGGTCTATCGCTTCAACCGGATCCGCTTCGCCGACGGCGCGCCGATGGCGCTGGAATATTCGACGCTGGCCGCCTTCTGCATGCCCAGCCCCGAGTTCGTCGAAACCTCGCTCTACGAGGCGCTCGAAAAAACCGGCCATCGCCCGGTGCGTGCGCTGCAGCGGCTGCGCGCGGTGCTGTTCACCGACGAACAGGCCGAGCTGCTGGGCGTGGCGCCGCGCGACGCGGGCCTGCTGATCGAGCGCCGCGGGTTCCTGAAGGACGGGCGCGCGGTCGAAGTCACCCAGTCCTATTATCGCGGCGACGCCTACGACTTCGTCGCCGAACTGAACGCTCTTTAGAGACAAGTCCTGTGGCCCGGAGAAAACGCGTGACCCTGAAGCCCCCTGCCCTGCGCCCCGACGCCACGCGCATGTTCCAGGAGGCGGCCGAGGCGCCCGCAGTGGTCGCCCGGATGCTGGCCGCCAATCATGAGGCGGTCCAGGCGCTGGGCGCCGAACTGCGCGCCAACCCGCCCAAGGCCGTGGTCACCTGCGCGCGCGGGTCGTCCGACCATGCCGCGACCTATGCGAAGTACCTGATCGAGACCGGGACCGGGGTCGTCACCTCGTCGGCCGCCCTGTCGGTCAGCTCGGTCTATGCCGCTGAGCCCAAGCTGTACGGCATGCTCTATCTGGCGATCTCGCAGTCGGGCAAAAGCCCCGACCTGCTGGCCGCCGTCGAGGCCGCCAAGCAGGGCGGCGCGCGCACGGTCGCCCTGGTCAATGACGAAACCTCGCCGCTGGCCAAGCTGGCCGACCGGGCGCTGCCGCTGCACGCCGGCCCCGAGGTCAGCGTCGCGGCGACCAAGTCCTACATCGCCGCCCTGGCCGGCATCGCCCAACTGGTCGCCGCCTGGACCCAGGACGCTGGGCTGGAGAAGGGCCTCGCCGATCTCCCGGCGATCCTGGAGAAGGCCTGGCCGCTCGACTGGAGCCCGGCCGCCGAGCGCCTGAAGGGCGCGCGCAACCTCTACGTCCTGGCGCGCGGCGTCGGCTTCGGCGTCGCCCAGGAAGCGGCGCTGAAATTCAAGGAGACCTGCGGCCTGCACGCCGAGGCCTTCAGCGCCGCCGAGGTGCTGCACGGCCCGATGGCGCTGGTGAAGGAAGGCTTCCCGGTACTGGTCTTCGTCCAGGACGACCAGAGCCAGGAAAGCGTCGTGGCCCTGGCCAAGGACCTGGCCGCGCGCGGCGCCGAGGTGATGCTGGCCGGCGGCGGCGGCGACCTGCCGACCCTGAGCGCCCACCCGGTCCTGGAGCCGATCGTGCGGGTGCAGGGCTTTTATCGGATGGCCAACCAGCTCTCGATCCTGCGCGGCTATGATCCCGACCGGCCCCCGCACCTCAACAAGGTGACCGAGACCGTCTGATGAGCACCGCGTTCGTGAACGGCCAGGTGCTGACCGCACAGGGCCTGGAGACCACCAGCGTCGTCATCGACGGCGGCCGCATCGTCGCGGTGGGCGAGACCTCCGCAGATCGCACCATCGACCTTGAGGGCGGCTATCTGCTGCCGGGCTTCATCGACACCCAGGTCAACGGCGGCGGCGGGGTGCTGTTCAACGATTCCCCGACTCTGGAGGCCATCGCCACCATCGGCGCCGCGCACCGCGCCTACGGCACCACCGGCTTCTTGCCGACCCTGATCAGCGACGATCTGTCGACCGTGGCCAAGGCCATCGCCGCCGTCGACGCGGCGATCGAGGCCGGCGTGCCCGGCGTGCTGGGCATCCACATCGAGGGCCCGTTCCTCAGCGAGCAGCGCAAGGGCGTGCACGACGCCTCCAAGTTCCGCACGCTCGACGAAGCCGCGCTGGAGCTGCTGACTTCGGCCAAGCGCGGGCGCACGCTCGTGACCCTGGCGCCGGAGACCACGACGCCGCAGATGATCGCCCGCCTGGCCGAGGCCGGCGTGACGGTCGCCGCCGGCCACACCAACGCCACCTATGAACGGATCGTCGAGGCGCTGCAGAGCGGCGTGACCGGCGTCACCCACCTGTTCAACGCCATGTCGCCGCTGACCAGCCGCGCGCCGGGCGCGGTCGGAGCGGCGCTGGAGCACCAGGAGAGCTGGTGCGGGATCATCGCCGACGGCCGCCACATCCATCCGGCGGTGCTGCGCATCGCCTTCGCCGCCAAGCGCCTCGACCGCTTCATGCTGGTCACCGACGCCATGCCGAGCGTCGGCATGGTCGACAAGAGCTTCACCATCCAGGGCCGCCCGATCCGGGTGGTGGACGGGGTCTGCGTCGATGCGAACGGCACCCTGGCCGGATCGGACCTCGACATGGCCGGCGCGGTCGCCAACGCCGTGCGGATGACTGGGCTGCCCTTGGCGGACGCCGCGCGGATGGCCTCGGCCAGCCCGGCCGAGTTCCTGGGTCTGAAGGGCGAATACGGGGTCATCGCGCCCGGCGCGCGGGCCGATCTGGTGCTGCTGGGCCCGGACCTGAAGGCCAGGCGGACCTGGATCGCCGGCGCCGAGTGATATTGCGAGTCGTTCGCATATATGATGTGGTGGAGGCATGTCGCAGGACGCCTCCCCGCCCGCCTCGCCCTACCGGCTGTTCGACGTCACGCTGAAGGCCAAGGCTCCGCTGTCGCCCCACCTCTGGCGGCTCACCTTCGCCGGGCCGGAGGTGAGCCGGATGGCCGCCTTTGCGCCCGACCAGCGCATCAAGATCTTCTTCCCCGACCCGCAGGGCCGCCCGCCGGCCATGGCGATTACGCCGGACTGGTACGCCCGCTACAAGAAGCAGGACGTCGCCACCCGCCCGCCGATGCGCACCTATACGATCCGCGCCCTGCGAGCGTCGGCCGGCGAGATCGACGTCGACTTCGTCCTGCACGGCGAGACCGGCCCGGCCTCGACCTGGGCGACGAACGCCCAGCCTGGCCAGGCCTTGCAGATCATGGCCCCCAACGCCGCCTTCGAGGGCGATGGCGGCGGCTATGAGTGGAAACCGCCCCAAGGGCTGAGGCGCTTGCTGCTGATCGCCGACGAAACCGCGCTGCCGGCCGTCGCCGGGATCCTGGAGGAGCTGGCCGCCCTGCCCGAGCCGCCGCAGACCCAGCTCTTCATCGAGATCCCCGGCCAGGACGACGAGATCCCGCTCGCCGGATGGCCCGACCTGTGGGTCGAATGGATGCCGCGCGGCCTCGGCGCGCCTGGAGCCCTGATGGTCGAAGCCGCCCAGCGCGCCGCCGTCCCGGTCGCCACGCCCAGGCCCGCCCCGGCGCTGGTCGAGGTGGACGTCGACGAGGCGATCCTGTGGGACGTCGCCGCCCCCAGCGACGCCGGCTTCTATGGCTGGGTCGCCGGCGAGGCCGCCGCCGTGCTCGCCATCCGCCGCCTGCTGATCGCCGAACGCAAGGTCGACAAGGCCTCGCTGAACCTGATGGGCTACTGGCGCGAAGGCCGCGTGCTGGACTAGGCTTGCGGAGCGCCATGCCGGAGGATGGTGGCGCACAGCGGAAACGCCGCAGGAACGCCATTGACCAATCGAGCAATCATCGTCTGCGTGGTTTCGGCCGCTCTGCTCGGCGGATGTTCAGCGAATCGAGGAAAAGAGGGTCGCTGGCTGGACGCCGACGCGCGGCTCGCGAAGGTGCACCTTCCGAACGGCGACTGCCTTGACCTTAGTGCGCTTCCGGATGGGTGGCGGATCGCGGCGACAAGCACCCCTCACCTCGCGGAATTCGGCGTTCCCGGCGAGCAGTACGCGACGGGCGCGCCGCGCTTCAGCATCCTCGTCGGGGTCGGGGCGCCCGGCGCAGGCCAGCTCGACTATCGGACCTATGCGGAAGCCTGGCTCAAGGACGACACGCCGTCCGAGCGCGACCGGTCGCGAGACGTCGCCAGCTTTGCGGCCTATCCGGCCGACGACGGCGAGACCGTCTATGTCGGCCGTGAACTGGACGCGTTCATGGAATGCGGCGTCGAGTATGGCTGCTCCATTCACGACGGGATCAAGGGGCCGCCCATCCGGTTGAACGTCAGCATTCCATGGAAGGACCGTGCGGCTGCGGCGGAGCGGCTGATGATGGCCCGGCGCATCGTCGAGGACCTCAAGGCGCGATGCTCCTGAGCGCAGGGCCGCCATCGAACAAACTTAACCGTTTAGCTGCCTTCCGGTTGGATCATCCATCCGTCTCAACGAATTCACCCAGCAGGCTCAGCCCCTCGATCCAGGTGGCGCCGTCCTTCTTGACCACCGTGCGGACCTGGCCGGTTCCAGCCTGATCGATGGCTTCGGCCAGGGCTTCGGAGTGGGTGACAAGCCATACCTGCGAGCGCTCGGCCGCGCGGGTCACCAGCCGGGCCAGCGGTCCGGTCAGGTGCGGATGCAGGCTCGCCTCCGGTTCATTGAGCGCCACGAACGGCGGCAGCCGATAGGCGAGCAGCGCCCCGGCCAGGCCCAGGAAGCGCAGGGTGCCGTCGGACAGCTCCTCGGGCGCGAACACCCTGTCCGGGAACTCGGCGAAGACCATGCCGAACGAGGCCGTGCGCTCGGGCTGCGGGATCACCAGCCGCGCGCCGGGGAAGGCCTCCGCCACCGCGGCGTCGAGGTCGTGGGTGTCCTGGCGGATATGGGCCAGGGTGGCGAACACCGCCGCGAGGTTGGCCCCGTGCGAGGCCAGGGTCGGGGTCGCCACCGCCGGGCACGGCGCGCGCATGGGCGATCCGGCGTCGGTGCGCAGGTCGTGATAGAAGCGCCACTCCAGCAGGGTGCGGCGGACCAGGTCGAGCGTCGGATAACGGCTGGGATCCTGCAGCCGGCCGAGCACGGTTTCGGACGCCAACAGGTCGATGTCGATCTCGACCGGACGGCCGCCCTCGTCCCTGGCCATGACCGACGGGCCGCGGCGGTCGATCAGCCGCACCTGCCGCCCGCCGCCGTCATAGGAGAGCTGCTCCTCCTTGATCTGCGGCTCCAGGTCGAAAGCGGCGGTCGGGCGAGCCGGAAAACCGATCTCGACGCGGTAGCGATAGACGCCGCGCGCCGCGCCGCGGGCCTGGGGATCGGAGAGGCTGACCTCCAGGACGATCCGCGCCGGGCCGGCGCGCCGCTGGCCGGCCCAGAAGGCCGAGGCCATGCCCTCCCTCGCCAGCTCCGGCCCGAGAGTGTTGGCGGCCGCCGCGGCGATCAGTTCGAGGGCGCGATAGAGGTTGGTCTTGCCCACGCCGTTGCCGCCGACGAACACCTCCAGGTCGCTGATCGGGCAGACGATCTTGCGCAGCGAGCGATAGCCAGTGGCGGAGAATTCGCGGACGCGGAGCAAGGGGCATTTCCGGATGAGGTTCGCAGCGAAACTAACCGTGAAGCGGAGTCAAAGTCCCCCTCAGTCGGCAAGCCGACAGCTCCCCCAAAGGGGGAGCATCATGGCGCGCTAGGTCCTCCCCCTCTGGGGGACCTGGATCGGGGCGCAGCGCCGAGACGGAGGGGGACCGCTCTCAACCGGCCCCGAACACCGCCTCCATGTCGGCCGCCAGGGCCTCGACGCGGGCGGGGTCGGCGTCCCAGGAGAACATGAACCGGGCCCCGCCGCCGATGAAGGTGTAGAATCGCCAACCCCTGGCGCGCAGGGCGTCCAGACGGTCTTCCGGCGCAGCGACGAAGACCGCGTTGGCCTGGACCGGGAACATCAGCGCCGCGCCAGGCAGGCCCTCGACGCGCTCGGCCAGCCGCCGCGCGCAGGCGTTGGCGTGGGCCGCGTTGGCGAGCCAGGCGCCGTTCTCCAGCATGCCGGTCCACGGCGCGGCCAGGAACCGCATCTTCGAGGCCAGTTGCCCGGCCTGCTTGCAGCGATAGTCGAAGTCCTCGGCCAGAGCGCGCTCGAAGAACAGGATCGCCTCGCCCACCGCCATGCCGTTCTTGGTGCCGCCGAAGCAGAGCACGTCGACCCCGGCCTTCCAGGTGATGTCGGCCGGGTCGCAGCCCAGATGCGCGCAGGCGTTGGCGAAGCGGGCGCCGTCCATGTGCAGCCGCAGGCCAAGCTCGCGGCAGACGGCCGAGATCGCCCGGACCTCGGCCTCGGAATAGACTTGGCCGGTCTCGGTCGGCTGGGTGATCGTGACCACGCGCGGCTTGGGATAGTGGATGTCGCTGCGCTTGCCGGCGATCTCGCGGATGGCGGCGGGGGTCAGCTTGCCGTCGGGGCTCGGCGCGACCAGCAGCTTGGATCCGTTGGAGAAGAACTCTGGCGCGCCGCACTCGTCAGTCTCGACGTGGGCTGACTCCGCGCAGATGACGCTGTGATAGGATTGGCAGAGCGCGGCCAGGGCCATGGAGTTGGCGGCCGTGCCGTTGAAGGCGAAAAACACCTCGCAATCGACAGCGAACAAGGCGCGGAAGGCGTCGGCGGCGGCTTGCGTCCACGGGTCCTCGCCATAGGCCGGCGCATGGCCGCGGTTGGCGGCGTCCATGGCCGCCCAGGCCTGCGGACAAATGCCGGCGTAGTTGTCGCTGGCGAACTGCTGGATGTTGGACATGCGTCCCTCGGGAATGCGGTTTGCGCACCTGGAGGCTGAATGACGCTGAGGCTTCGTCCCGTTTGGTTGCCGGACCGGCCACATCCCTCCTTGCGGAAGCGCCACCTTGCTCGGGGAGCAGGTTGGCGTTTGAGCGTCGGCTCAAACTCTTGATGCTATTGTCCGCTGGGTAGCGAAGTTTAGGACGCGGAGCAAGACGCCCGCAGCAGGTTGGACACGATGGATCCTTTGGCGGAACTCGAAGCGAAGCTTCAGCGACGTGACGATCTGACGTGGCGTCGTTCAGGTGGAAGCGTTCGAATTGAAGCGCCCAGCGAGGCAGGCTTCGCCATCGAGCTGCACAGCGACGACGCCGAGTGGATCGTCGCCCTGGGCGAGACCGGCTACCACGAGCACTTTGACGCCCCCCAAGAGGCCTTCAATTTTGTAGCCTGGGCGCTGTCACCCGACTGCCGCGTCAGGGAAACGCATCAGGCGGGGCGCATCACCAAGTGCACCTTGGAGGCGCGCGAACACGGCGCTTGGCGCGCCGTCGGCACAGTGGGCTTTCTGCCCGCCATGCCTTGGCGCACGAAGGAAGACATCGTCAGGCGGAACGGCGCGGTCGACGCCGAGTAGCCGACGATGAGGCCTATTTGCGCAGGATGTCCTTCCGTTTGCGCTCATACTCGGACTTGCTGATCACGCCCTGGTCATAGGCGGCCTTCAGGTCAATGAGCTGCTGACCCGTGGTGCTCGTTTCGACCTCGGTCCTGGCCGTGCTGCTGCAGGCGGCGAGCGGAACGGCCGCCAGGCTGAGGACGGCGGCGGCGATAAGCATGCGGGTCATTTACTGGTGCTTTCTCAGAGCGCCCCCGCCCCAACTTGGACCGATCGAAAGGGCGCGCACGCGCTTTGCGTCGCGCACGCCCAGTTTCGGTCAAAGCGCCGTGAAGGCCTGGTCGAGATCGGCGATCAGGTCCACGACGTTCTCGATGCCGACCGACAGGCGAATGACGTCGGGACCGGCGCCGGCGGCGATCTGGTTCTTCTCGTCCAGCTGGCGGTGGGTGGTTGAGGCCGGATGGATGATCAGGCTGCGGGTGTCGCCGAGGTTGGCCAGGTGCGAGAAGAGGTTCACCGCGCCGACCAGCTTGACCCCGGCCTGATAGCCGCCCTTGAGCCCGAACGAGAACACCGAGCCGGCGCCGTTCGGCGTGTAGCGCTTGGCCAGCGCGTTGTACGGATTGCCGTCGAGGCCGGCATAGGAGACCCAGGCGACCTTGTCGCTCCCCTCCAGCCACTTGGCGACCGCCAGGGCGTTGTCGGCGTGGCGCTGCATGCGCAGCGGCAGGGTCTCGATGCCGGTCAGGATCATGAAGGCGTTGAACGGCGAGATCGACGGGCCGAGGTCGCGCAGGCCGAGCGCGCGGCAGGCGACGATGAAGGCGGCCGGGCCGAAGGCTTCAGTGAAGACCTTGCCGTGGTAGCTGGGGTTCGGCTGCGAGAGGTAGCCGAACTTGTCCGAGGCGGCCCAATCGAAGCGGCCGGAGTCGATGATCGCTCCGCCCATCGAGTTGCCGTGCCCGCCGAGGAACTTGGTCAACGAGTGGACGATGATGTCGGCGCCGTGCTCGAACGGCCGGCAGAGGTAGGGCGTGGCCAGGGTGTTGTCGACGACCAGCGGCACGCCGGCGTCATGGGCGACCTTGGCGATCGCGGCGATGTCGGTGATCACGCCGCCCGGATTGGCGATCGACTCGACGAAGACGGCGCGGGTCTTGTCGTTGATGGCGGCGGCGTAGTCGGCCGGATTGTCGCTGTCGATGAAGGTGGTTTCCCAGCCCATGCGCTTGAAGGATTGGCCAAGCTGGTTGATCGAGCCGCCGTACAGCTTGCGCGAGGCGACGATGTTGCAGCCGGGCTCCATCAGCGAATGGAAGGCCAGGAACTGCGCGGCGTGGCCGCTGCCGACGGCCAGGGCCGCGACGCCGCCTTCGAGATCGGCCAGACGCGCTTCCAGCACGCCGGTCGTGGGGTTGCCCAGGCGGGTGTAGATGTTGCCCGGCGCTTCGAGGTTGAAGAGGTTGGCCGCATGGTCGGCGTCGTCGAAGACGAAGGCCGTGGTCTGGTAGATCGGAGTGATCCGGGCCTTGGTCGTGGGATCGGGCGCGGCGCCGGCGTGGATGGCGCGGGTCTCGAAGTTCTGGGTCATGGGCGTCCTCTACGTCTCGTTGCAGAGGACCTAGCCCGCCAGATGCGGCATGGTCCAGCCTGGGAGACTACGGAGCGGCCTCAGAATTGCTGCGCGAAGGCCCAGCCCCCGAGGCTGTCATCCCGGTTTGCGCAGCAAGACCGGGACCTATGAACACCCGATGAGGCCGGATGCGGCGAGGCCGCGCGACATCGGCGGACGCAGCGCGAATGGGTCCCGGCCTTCCGCTTCGCTACAGCCGGGATGACACCCACTGGGTTAGGCCGTCTTCAGCCAACCATCGACCACCGCCACCGGCCAGGGCCGGAGCGAGGCCCCCGCGCAAGGGCCGCCGACGCAGTCGCCGCTGTCGATGTCGAACAGGGCGCCGTGCCAGGAGCAGGCGATCAGGTCGCCCGTGGGCGTCAGATAGTCGTCGAGCTTCTGGGCCAGCGGCAGGCCGGCGTGGGGACAGCGGTCGACATAGCCCCTCACCGCTCCGCCGCGGCGGACCACGAAGCCGTGGAAGAAGCCTTCGCCGATCTGCAGCACGAAGTTGCGCGCCGCGCCGTCGGCGATCAGTTCCAGCGGGCCGAGCTTCACCCCGGCGGGCGTGGAGAACAGCCGTGCCGGAAGCTGGGGCGTCTCCTCGCTCACCCGACCACGATTCCAGTGCAGGGGCCGAAGCCGATGGCGACGTAGCCGCCCGCGCGGGCATGGCCGGCGATCGAGAGCTCGTCGCCGTCCTGCAGGAAGGTGCGGGCCTCGCCGCTGGGCAGGGGGATCGGCTGGGCGCCGCCGCGGGTCAGCTCCAGCAGGCTGCCGAGGCCGCTGTCGTCGGGCGTCGAGATGGTGCCGGTTCCGAGTAGGTCTCCGGGATTGAGGTCGCAGCCGCCGACGGTGTGGTGGGTCACCATCTGGGCGGCGGTCCAGTAGAGGTGCCGCGCGGCGCTGGCCGACAGGCGGACCGGGGCGATCCCCTGCGCGCGCATCTGAGCGGTGGCGAGGAAGACCTCCAGGTCGAGGGCATACGCGCCCGTGGCCTGATCGGCTTCGTCCAGCAGATAGGCCATCGGCGCCGGGTCGCCTTCGGGGCGGGCGGCTTGCGCGATGCGGAACGGGGCCAGCGCCTCGCTGGTCACGATCCATGGCGAGATCGTGGTCATGAAGTTCTTGGCCAGGAAGGGACCGAGCGGCTGGTACTCCCAGGCCTGGAGATCGCGGGCCGACCAGTCGTTAAGCAGGCAGAGGCCGGCGATGTGGGCCGAGGCCTCGCCGATCGGGATCGGTTGGCCGAGCTCATTGCCCTGGCCGATCCAGACGCCGAGCTCCAGTTCCAGGTCCAGGCGCGCGGAGGGGCCGAAGGTCGGCGCCTCGGCGTCGGAGGCCTTCTTCTGGCCGCTGGGCCGCCGGACGGAGGCCCCCGAGACCCGGATCGAGGAGGCGCGGCCGTGATAGCCGATCGGCACATGCTTGTAGTTCGGCAGCAGCGGATTGTCGGGCCGGAACTGGCGGCCGACGTTCAGGGCGTGATGGATGCCGGCGTAGAAGTCTGTGTAGTCGCCGATGGTCGCCGGCAGGTGCAGCGTGCAGGCCTGCGCCGGATAGAGCCAGGTCTCGACCTCGGCGCGGTCGGGCGCGCCCTTAGCCAGTAGGTCCGACAGCCGGCGACGCAGGGCGCGGCGGGCCGAAGGCGCCAGGCCCAGCAGCGGGTTCAGCGTCGCGCCGGCGCCTGCCTCGGCCGCGGCCTTGGCCTCACCCGAAAGCAGCGCCGAGCGGGCGGCCTGCGACAGGTCGAGGATCATGTCGCCGATGGCGACCCCGCCGCGCGGTGCGCCGCCGTTCGGAGAGAAGGCGCCGAGCGGCAGGTTCTGGATCGGGAAGTCGGCGTGGCCGTTGGCGCTCGACACCCAGCTGGTACGCGCCGGGTCGTGGGTCTCGTCGATCATTTGCTGGGAACTTGCGCCTTGGAGAAGCCGGTCCAGCAGTCATCATAGTCGAGCTGGTGCAGCGGGGTTTCGGTTGCGAACCGGGTCGGACGGATCACCCAGCGGCTTTCGAACATGAAGGCCATGGTGTTCTCGATCTTGTGCGGGGCGAGGTTGGAGGCGACCGCCTTCTCATAACTCTCGCGGTCGGGGCCATGGCCGCTCATGCAGTTGTGCAGCGAGGCGCCGCCGGGCGCGAAACCGCCTGCCTTGGCGTCATAGGCCCCGTGGATCAGGCCCATGAATTCGCTCATCACGTTGCGGTGGAACCACGGCGGGCGGAACGTGTGCTCGGCCACCATCCAGCGCGGCGGGAAGATCACGAAGTCGCAGTTGGCGGTGCCGGGCACGTCCGACGGCGAGGTCAGGACCGTGAAGATCGACGGGTCCGGGTGGTCGTAGCTGACCGTGTTGATCGTGTTGAAGCGGGCGAGATCGTATTTGCAGGGCGCGAGCGTGCCGTGCCAGGCGACGACGTCGAGCGGGCTGTGGTCCAGCGTCGTGGTCCACAGCGCGCCCTGGAATTTCTGAATGACTTCCGTGGGTTCGTCGCGATCTTCAAACCAGGCGACAGGCGTCTGGAAATCGCGGGCGTTGGCCAGGCCGTTGGCGCCGATGGGGCCGAGTTCGGGCAGGCGGAAGGCCGCGCCGTAGTTCTCGCAGACATAGCCGCGGGCGGCCGGGCCGGCCAGATCGACGCGGAAGCGCACGCCCCGCGGGATCAGCGCGATCTCGCCCGGCTTCAGCTCCAGGCGGCCGAGCTCGGTGGCGATCAGCAGCTCGCCGTCCTGCGGCACGACCAGCAGTTCGCCGTCGGCGTCGTAGAACACCCGCCCCTGCATCGAGCGGTTGGCGGCGTAAAGGTGGATGGCGATGCCGGCGAAGGTCCCGACGTCGCCGTTGCCGGCGTAGGTGACGAGGCCGTCGACGAAGTCGGTCGGCTCGGCCGGGATCGGCAGCGGGTCCCAGCGCAGACGATTGGGGCTGGGCGGAACCTCGTCGAACGGCCCCGAGCGCAGCAGCTTGCCGCCGGCATAGGGCTGGAACGGCGAATGGCTGGCGGTGGGGCGCAGGCGATAGAGCCAGGAGCGCTTGTTCTCGTGCCGCGGCGCGGTGAAGGCGCTGCCCGACAGCTGCTCGGCGAACAGGCCGAACGGCGTCTGCTGCGGCGAGTTCTGGCCGACCGGCAGGGCGCCGGCGACGGCCTGCGTCTCAAAGCTTCCCCCGAAGCCGGACATGTAGTTCAGCGGCATGGTCTTCTCCACGGCCGGTTTCCCCCTCAAACCCTAGGTGTCATCCCGGCTGAAGCGAAGCGGAAGGCCGGGATCCATTATCTCCGAGACCGGACGGATGGCGCGAACGTCGCCACATCCTGCACGATCTGGTGTTCATGGGTCCCGGTCTTCGGCCCGCGGCCGAAACCGGGATGACACCATTAGGTCTACTTAGGCCGCGTCGACCTTGATGACGCCGCGGCGGATCTGGTCGAGTTCGATGGACTCGAACAGCGCCTGGAAGTTGCCGTTGCCGAAGCCTTCGTTGCCCTTGCGCTGAATGATCTCGAAGAAGATCGGGCCGAACAGGTTCTCGGTGAAGATCTGCAGCAGGATGCCTTCGTCGCCGACATTGCCGTCGATGAGGATGCGGTTCTTGCGCAGGCGCTCGAGGTCCTCGCCGTGGCCGGGGACGCGCTTGTCGACCAGCTCGTAGTAGGTCTCGATGGTGTCCTGCAGCTTCACGCCGCGGGCGCGCAGCGCCTCGACCGTCTCGAAGATGCTGTCGGTGGTGAAGGCCAGGTGCTGAATGCCCTCGCCGTTGTACTCGCGGATGAACTCTTCGATCTGGGACTTGTCGTCCTGGCTCTCGTTCAGCGGAATGCGGATGGCCTTGTCGGGCGCGATCATCGCCTGGCTGAACAGGCCCGTGGCCTGGCCCTTGATGTCGAAGTACTTCTGCTCTTCGAAGCCGAAGATCTGGTTGTAGAAGGTCGACCAGGTGCGCATCTGTCCGCGCTTGACGTTGTGGGTCAGGTGATCGAGCAGGTCGAGGCCGACGGCGTTCTTGGCCTCGGCTTCCGCCGCCCCGGGGATCTGCTCCCAGGCGTCGTAGATCGTGCCTTTGTCGCCGAAGCGGTCGACCAGATAGAGCAGCGAGCCGCCGATGCCTTCCAGCACATAGGCGTCCGGCAGGGCCGAGGCCTGGGCGTCGGCCGGCTTGGCGCCGCGCGAGAGCGCCAGCTCATAGGCCGCCTTGGCGTCGGCGACGCGGAACGCCATGCCGTTGGCCGACGGGCCGTGGGCGCCGCGGAAGTCGGCGGACTGGCCGGCCGGCTCCTGGTTGACCAGCAGGTTGGTGCGGCCCTGCTTGTAGCGGACAATGGCCTTGGTCGGGTGCTTGGAATAGGCCGTGAAGCCGAGTTGCTCGATCAGGGCGGCCATCTTGGCCGGATCGGGGCTGGTGAACTCGACGAACTCGAAGCCGTCGAGGCCGATGGGGTTTTCCGGGGTCACGGTCATGTCAGGCGGCTCCCTTGAGGCAGGCGTCCAGCGCCTGCACGAATGGCTGGACGGTGACGGCCTTCAGGCCGGCGAGGTTGATGCGGCCGGAACCGGCCATGTAGACGGCGTGGTCGCGGCGCATGGCCTCGACCTGGGCCGGGCTCAGCGGCAGCAGGGCGAACAGGCCGTGCTGGTCACGCAGCGGCTCCAGGCGCGGATCGGCCTCGGCCAGCGCCGCGCGCACCTGGTTCAAACGCGTGCGCATGGCGTCCAGTTCGGCCCGCCACTGAGCGGTCATGGCGGCGTCTTCGAGGATCACGCGGACGGCCGCAGCGCCGTGATCCGGCGGCATCGACCAGGCGCAGCGGGCCAGTTGCAGGATGTTGGAGCGGACCACGTCTTCATGGCCGCGGGCGCGGACGAACAGCGCGCCGGTGCGTTCGCGGTAGAGGCCGAAATTCTTGTCGCAGGAATAGGCGACGATGGCGTTCTCGCTGGTCTCCATGACCAGCCGCATGCCGGCGGCGTCCTCGTCGAGGCCGGCGCCCAGGCCCTGATAGGCCAGGTCGATCAGCGGGACGGCGCCGCGCGCGTTCAGCAGGGCGGCGACCTCCGCCCACTGGGCCAGCGACAGGTCCGCGCCGGTCGGGTTGTGGCAGGCGCCGTGCAGCAGCACCAGGTCGCCGGCCTCGACCTTGGCCATGGCGGCCATCATCTCGTCGAAGCACAGTCGCTGGGTGGCGGGATCGAAGTAGCGGAAGGTCTCCACGACCATGCCCGCCTGGCGGAAGATCGGGGCGTGGATCGGCCAGGACGGCGTGCCCATCCAGATCTTCGCGCCGGGCGTGCCGGCGTTGGCGAGTTCCGCCGCCAGGCGCAGGGCGCCGGTGCCGCCGGGCGTCTGGACCGCGAACAGCCCCTCCCCGGCCCGGCCCTTGCCGAACACCACCGGCGCGATGGCCTCCAGGAAGCCGAAGTCGCCTTCGGGGCCGAGATAGGCCTTGGTGGCTTGCGTTTCGAGCAGCACCCGTTCGGCGGCCTTCATGGCGCCGAACACCGGCGTATCGCCGGCAGCGTCGCGATAGACCCCGACGCCGAGGTCGAGCTTCTGGGTCCGCGGATCGTTCTTGTAGAGGGCGATCAGAGACAGCAGCGGATCGGGCGCCTGGGCCTTTAGCCCGGCGAACAGCGAGCGCGCGGGGGCGATCACGTCGGTCATTGCAGCGTCCTCCTTCGTTCAAGAAGAAAGTTACGCGCAGCCCGCGATGAACGGCTTTCAATCTCGCGCCGTTTTGACGATCATCTGATGACACGTTTCATAGATGAGCCATTTTATGAAAGAGACGCATCAGCTCGACGACATCGACCGGAAGCTGCTTCGCGCCCTGCAGGCCGACGCCTCGCAGAGTCATGCGGTCCTGGCCGAACAGGTGGGCGCCTCGCCGGCCTCGTGCTGGCGGCGGATCAAGGCGCTGGAGGCGGCTGGCGTGCTGCGCGAGGCGGTGCGGCTGGTCGACGCCGAACGGGTCGGGCGCGGCGTCAACGTCATGTGCCAGCTGCGCATGAAGTCGCACGCCACCGCCCAACGCCAGGAATTCGAGGCCTTCCTGCGCACCCGGCCGGAGATCATGGAATGCCACTCGATGTCCGGAGAGTGGGACTACCTGATGCGCGTGGTGGTGGCCGACGTCGCTGGCTACGAACGGTTCCTGATGGGTGTGATCCTAAACCATCCGAATGTGGCGACCGCCGCCTCGCACTTCGCGCTCAGCCAGGTGAAGTACACCACCGCTATGCCCGTCTGAGGCGGTGACAACCGCGCATCGATCCGCCTAGTCTCAACCCGCCCAGGGGGAGCTGCGGATGAAGAGCCTGCTGCTGACGATCGCGCTGCTGGCGCCGGCCTCGACCAGCGCGGCGCAGACGCCGCCGCCACAGGCCGTGGTCGCCGATCCCGCGCCCGATAAGAATATCCCGGCGTATCTGCAGCAGACCCGGTATCACACCGCCGGGGTCGACGTGCCAGCCCGCTGGTTCACCGCAGCCGGCAAGGGGCCGCATCCGAGCGTCCTGCTGCTGCACGGATTCCCTGGGACGGAGCTGAACCTAGACCTGGCGCGGTCGATCCAGCGCGCAGGCTGGAACGTCATGGCGATCCACTATCGCGGGGTCTGGGGCGCGCCCGGCCAGTTCAGCTTCGGCAACACGATCGAGGACGCCCGCGCCGCCCTGACCTGGCTGCGCCACCCGTCCAACGCCGACAAGGTCGATGCAAGCCGCCTGGTGGTCCTGGGTCACAGCATGGGCGGCTTCGACACCGTGATGCTGGGCGACGAGCCGGTGGCGGGCTTCGTCGTCATCTCGGCCGCCGATCTCGGCGGCATGGCTGCGACCCTGGACACGCCGACCGGCATGGCCGAGGCGATCATGGCGTTGACCGACGACGCGCGGTTCACCAACGCCGTCCCGACCGCCCTGGCCGACGAAGTGCTGGCCAACGCCCAGGCCTGGGACTGGCGGACCAACGCCGCGAAGATGGCCGGGCGGCCGACGCTGATCATCTCCTCGGACGACGGAAACGAGCCCGCCGACCAAGCCGTCGCCGACGCCATCGAGGCGGCGGGCGGCCCCAAGCCTGCGCGCGTCCGGTTTCCCACGGACCACAGCTACAACGACCATCGCATCGCCTTGCAGGCGGCGGTGGTGGATTGGCTGCAAGCGACCTTTCGATAAGGCGGATCGCCGCCCCTTGACCAATCCATAACCACAGAGATATGGATTAATTCATAGCCAATGAGTTATTGATCTGAATGCCAGAAGCCCAGGACCAGATCTTCCGCACCCTCGCCGATCCCACCCGCCGGGCGATCTTCGAGCGGCTGTGCCGTGACGGCGAGCAGACGGTCAGCGCCCTGACCGCGCAGGCCGGCGTGTCGCAGCCGGCGGTCTCCAAGCACCTGGCGGCGCTGAAACTGGCAGGGTTGGTGCGTGACCGGCCCGAGGGCCGCCAGACCCACTACCGCGCCCAGATCGGGGCTCTGGCCCCCCTGGTCGACTGGACCCGGGAGATGAACCGCTTCTGGGAAAGCCGGTTTGATGAACTCGAAGATTTGCTCAGGAGGATGGACCAGTGAGCGCCACCGCGACCCAAGCCCGCACCGTCGTCGTCGAACGGGAGATCCCCTTCGCCCCCGAGAAGATCTGGCGGGCCCTGACCCAGCCGCACCTGATCGCCGAGTGGCTGATGAAAAACGATTTCCAGCCGGTAGTGGGCCACGGCTTCAGTCTGAGCGCCGAATGGGGCGCTGTGAATTGCGAGGTCCTGGCGCTCGAGCCGCCGAGGTCGCTGGCCTACACCTGGGCCGGGATGGGACTGGAGAGCGTCGTCACCTGGACGCTGACGCCGACCTCGGCCGGCACGCGGCTGCGCATGGAGCAGTCCGGCTTCGGACCGGAAAATGAAATGGCGTTCCGCGGCGCGAGCGCCGGCTGGCCGCGCTACTTCGAAGCGCTGGACGCCCTCCTGGCCCGGCTCGACTAACTCGCGAGAGGAGACGCGCATGGACTGGAACAAGTGGATCCGCACGGTTCACCGCTGGGTGTCGGTCGCCTTCACGGCGGCCGTCATCCTCAACATCGTCGCCATGATGCAAGGGTCGTCCGCGACCTGGATCGGCTTCCTGGCGCTGGCGCCGCTGGCCCTGCTGCTGCCCACGGGGCTCTACCTCTTCCTGCTGCCCTATGTCGCCAAGCGGCGGACCGGGACGGCTCTGAATGAACGCCATGACCTCGCCTAAGCTGCTGGCGGGCGGCAACCCGCAGATCGCCAAGGGCGACGGCGACGGTCCGGTCCAGGCCTACATCGCCGCCATGCCCGGCTGGAAGAGCGAGCTCGGCCGACGGCTGGACGCGTTGGTGATGACGGCCGTGCCGACGGCGCGAAAGGGCGTACGGTGGAATTCGCCGTTCTACGGATCAGCGGCAGGCGGCTGGTTCGTCACGTTCCATGTGCTGACCAAGTACGTGAAGGTCACCTTCTTCGACGGCCTTTCGCTGGTTCCGATCCCGCCGGGCGGCACGCCGAAGAGCGGCCAGGGACGCTGGATCGACATCTACGAAGGCGACGAACTGGACGAGGCGCAAATGGCTGACTGGATCCGGCAGGCGGCCGCCCTTCCCGGCTGGACGCCCTAGAGCAATTTCCGATCTGATTGGATCGGAAATTGCTCATGACTCTTTGAATTTAAATCATTTTCTTCGCCGAACTGGTAGCCGCTTCGGCGGAAAATGCTCTAGGTCAGGAGCCCGGGATTTTCGGCGCGCGCCATCCGCCCGGCGACGGGGCCGGCGCCTTGCGCGGCTCCCACGGATCGGTGACCCGGCCCCAGGCCTCGCGCCGCAGGATCGGCGAGTTACGGATCATACTGTCGGGCGGCGTGATCCCCCGGCCGTGGCCGTCGGTCGTGCCCCACTTGCGCGGGTCGGTAGAGGTCGTCCGCGCGCCGCCTTCGCCGTCCGGACGCCGCTCGGTGACGTGGCCGTCCGGCTCCTTGCAGCGCCAGCCTCCATCGAGGGTCCGCGAACACTTCGAGGACTCGGCGGCGGCCGATCCGGCCAGGACCAGCGTGGCGAGGGCTCCGATCAGATATGCACGCATGCCGCACTCCCAACTGTAGCGCCAGCTTAGCCCCCGCGCTTGGGCGGGGTCACCCCGAAATCGCGCCCCACCGAACGCGCTCGACGAACGCCGTTTGACAAAGACTGCGGCCGGGCGGACCGTCCCGGCGGGGCGGAGCCGTCAGGAGGCTGACATGGACGACGCGCGCGCGGTGACCCCCGAACGGATCATGCAACTCGGCTGGGGTTTCTGGGGCTCCAAGGCGCTGCTGAGCGCCGTCGAGTTGGGCGTGTTTACGCAGCTGGGCGGCGCTCCCAAGTCACTGGAGGAACTGACCAGAAGCCTGAAGCTGCACCCGCGCGCGGCCCGCGACTTCTTCGACGCGCTGGTGGCGCTCGGCGTGCTGAACCGGGATGAGGCCGGCGCCTACGCCAATACGGCGGAGACCGCCCAGTTCCTGGACCGGGCCAAGCCTGGCTATGTCGGCGGCATCCTGGAAATGGCCAACAAGCGGCTCTACCGGTTCTGGGACGGGCTGACCGAGGCGCTGCAGACCGGTCTGCCGCAGAACGAGGCCAAGAACGGTGGCGAAGACCTGTTCGCGGTCATCTATTCTGACCCGGAGATCCTGGAGAGCTTCCTGCGCGGGATGACCGGGGTCAGCCTGCCGGCGGCGCACGCCATGGCGGCGCTGTTTCCGTGGAGCGAGGTCCAGTCGTTCGTCGATGTCGGCTGCGCCCAAGGCGGGGCGACGGTGGCGATCGCCCTGGCGCATCCACACCTGGCCGGCGCGGGGTTCGACCTGCCGGTCGTGCAGCCGGTGTTCGAGGCCTATGTGAAGGAAAACGGCCTGCAGGACCGCGTGCGCTTCACCGCCGGGGACTTCTTCGCCGACCCCATGCCGACGGCCGACGTGATCATCATGGGCCACATCCTGCACGATTGGGACCTCGCCCAGAAACGCGAGCTGCTGGCCAAGGCCTACGCCGCCCTGCCGACCGGGGGACATCTGATCGTCTATGACGCGATCATCGACGACGCGCGGCGGCAGAACGCCTTCGGCCTACTGATGAGCCTGAACATGCTGATCGAGACCAATGGCGGCTTCGACTACACCGGCGCCGACTGCATCGGCTGGATGAGAGAGGCCGGTTTCCGCGACGCCAAGGTGCAGCCGCTGGTCGGCCCAGACTCGATGGTGATCGGGACGAAGTAGGCAGTCAGTCGGCGCGGCCGGCGGCGAACGCCGCCATCATCGGCGCGTAGGCCTCGGGCGGCGGGAAGCCCTCGAAACTCTCAACCGCCGGGGTGACCGCCCAGGGCAGTTTCTCGGCGGTCATGGTCTCCATGAACGGCTCAAGGCCGCTGGGGTCGTCCAGCAAGGTCGTGCGGACGTTGACGACGTGCGGCGCGTCGTCGGGCCGCGTGAACATCCAGCTCTTGCAGCGCGGGCAGAAGAAGTGCCGCGTCGGGCCGTGCAAGCCGCCAAGGACCGGCTCGCCCTGCGTCACCTCGAACCCGGCGCTGCGCGTCAGGACGCTGAGCGAGAAGGCGCTGGCGGTCATTTTCTGACAGCCAGTGCAGTGGCAAGCCATGGTGATCAACGGCGGGGCGGAGATCTTGAACCGCACCTGGCCGCAGCGGCAGCCGCCCTCGCGCATGAAGTCGCCCATCATCGCCCTCCGACCCAGCCTATCGATCCCACTCTTATGCCAGCTCTCGGGGACCGCTCCAATGCAGCTGAGCTTGACCGTCGCGTCCAGGGCTTGGCATTGGCAGGGCAGCAACACAGACGCGAGGAGGCGCCCGTGAATCCGTTCCCTGACGACATCTTCACCGAGCCGGAGGACGTGGATCCGGACGGCCTGGCGAACCTGGGCCCGCTGCGGCGGCTGGCCGGGACCTGGGAAGGCCGCAAGGGGCTCGACGTGAACCCCAAGGCCGATGGTCCCGAGCAGCGCGAATACGTCGAGCGGATCGTCATGCGGCCGATCGATCCGCAGGCCAACGGACCGCAGCTATTCTACGGGCTGCGCTATCACATCCGGGTCATCGCGGTGGGCGAAGAGACGACCTTCCACGACCAGGTCGGCTACTGGCTTTACGAACCCGCGACCGGCCTGATCCTGCAGTCGCTGGCGATCCCGCGCGGCCAGACGGCGCTGGCGGGCGGCGCGGCCACCAAGACCGGCATCGTCGTCAAGGCGACCCGCGGCGACACCCAGCACGGCATCAGCTCGACGGCGTTCCTCGAGCACGCGTTCCGGACGGACAGCTATCAGCTGGAGATCACCTTCCACGACGATGGGAGCTGGAGCTACGTCTCCGACACCATGCTGGCGGTGCGCGGCCAGGAGGGCCTGTTCCAGCATCGCGACCGCAACACGCTGACCAGGGTCGCCGAGCCGATGGAAAACCCGCTGATGCGGCGTGAGAGCGGCCTGGATCTCTGATCCCGTCGATTGGGCGAGGCGGCGGCGGCTTTGGGCGCAGCCGACAGGCCGGCGGCTGGCGCATGAGGCAGGTGTCGAGCGTTCGAAGGAGCCCGACATGCGCCGCCTGCTGACCGCCCTCGCCATACTGTGCCTGACTGGTCCGGGCCTGACCGGCGCGGCCGCCCATGCCCAGACGCCGGCCAGCGACAAGTACGCGCCGCCGCACCTGCTCAAGTACTGGCGCAGCCATGGCCCGGGATCGACCTTGGGGACCAGCAGCTCGGAGACCGCGCCCGGCGTCTATCCGCCCGCGCCGGCGATGTTCGTGCACGGCGTCTATGGCGGTAAGCTGCCGGCGCCCCAGGCCGATTTGCTACGCCGACGGCTCGACGTCGTATTCAAGGCGCTGATGAGCCAACCGTCGCTCGCCGACATCCATGGCGCCAGCCTCAGCGTCGCAATCAACATCAGCCGCGCGCCGACCGAGGAGGAAGGCGTGCTGCCGGTCACCGCGAACCTGACCTTCAACGCCAAGCGTATCCTGAAGGACGATCCCAAGACCATCGAGAAGAACGGCCGATACGCGACGCCCTGGCTGGAGGGGGCCGTGCTGGAGGTCGCGCTCAATCCCTACGACTTCATGGCCCGACGCAACGTGGTGGTCGCGGGACCGCCGCACGGCCGCGTGCAGCCGCTGAGCGCGGGCACGACGATGGCGCTGCTGGTCACCGATCGGACTCCGCCAGCCGAATTTGATCCGAGAGCCCTGGCCCGCGAACTGGCCCACGACTCGTCCTGGCTCGGGGGGCCCGGCCAGCGGCCGCTTCTGGTCCGCGTCTCAGGCGCGCGCCATGAGAACCTGGCGGTGTGGGACGCCAAGGCGCCAGCCACCGATCCGCTCGCACGCCTGATCACGGCCGTCTACATGACCGATTGGGAGCAGGTGCAGCGCGACGTCGCGGCGGTCCGCTAGGCGCGCGTCGAAGCATAGGCCGCAAGGGCTCGCTCGCGTGCGATCGCATGATCGACGATCGGGACCGGATAGGTCACGCCGAGCCGAACTCCGGCGTCGGCCAGCTCCAGCGGCCGCGCCGTCCACGGCGCGTGCAGCAGCTTGTCCGGCAAGGCCGCGAGTTCCGGAACCCAGCGGCGGACATAGGCGCCGTTGGGATCGAACTTCTGTCCCTGGGTCACCGGATTGAAGACCCGGAAGTACGGCGCGGCGTCGGCTCCGGACCCGGCCACCCACTGCCAGCTGGCCGCGTTGTTGGCTAGGTCGGCGTCGACCAGGGTGTCCCAGAACCAGGCCTGGCCTTCACGCCAGTCGATCAGCAGATCCTTGACCAGGAACGAGGCGACGATCATCCGCACCCGGTTGTGCATCCAGCCGGTGGTCCAGAGCTGGCGCATGCCGGCGTCGACGATCGGATAGCCGGTCAGGCCGCGGCGCCAGGCCTCCAGCCCCTTGGAATCGTGGATCCAGGGAAAGGCTGCGAACTCCGACCGCAACGGCTGTTCCGGCAGGGCCGGCGCGTGAAAGAGCAGATGGTGGGAAAACTCGCGCCAGGCGATTTCGGAAAGAAAGACCTCGACGCCGGAGGGCGTCAGGTCGCCTGTCTCGGCGAACGCGGCGGCGGTCAGGGCGCGCCAAACCTGGCGCGGGCCGATCTCGCCGAAGTGCAGATGCGGCGACAGGCGCGAGGTCCCTTCCCGCCCCGGCAGGTTGCGAGCCTCGCCATAGTCGAGGCTGGCGCGGCCGGCGAAGGCGTCGAGCCGTTCCTGCGCGCCGGATTCGCCCGGCGTCCAAGTCTCGCGCAGGCCGCCCGCCCAGTCGGGGCGCGACGGCGTAAGGTCCCAGTCGCCGAGCGCGGCGCCCACAGGCCAGGCCTGCGGCGCAGGGATATGGCTGGGCGCTTCGCTCGGCGCCGAAAGATCGAGGCCGGCGCGCAACGCCCGCCAGAACGGCGTGAACACCCGGTAGGGTTCGCCCTTGCCGTTCATCACCTCCCACGGCTCGCGCAGCAGGCCGGCGTTGAAGCTGCGCGCACTGATCCCGCGCCCCTTGAGGGCGGCCTTGAGGCGCTCGTCGCGAGAGACCGCCCAAGGCTCGTAGCGGCGGTTCCAAACCACCGCCTCGGCGCCGATCTCCGCCGCGAGGCGCTCGATTTCGCGTTCGGCCGCGCCACGTCGCAGGATCAGGCGAGAGCCACGCTTCGCCAGGTCGGCGGCCAGCGCCTGCAGCGAATGGTGCAGCCACCACCGCGAAGCGCCGCCTCGCCGCCAACGGCCGGCGTCTTCGTCATCGAGAATGAACACCGGCGCGACGGGCCCCCCGTACGCGAGCGCCGCGGCAAGGGCCGGATTGTCACTCAGACGCAGGTCGCTGCGAAACCAAAGGAGGGTCGTCACGACCCCGACTTCGCGCGCCCTGGCGACCTTGGCAAGCCTAGCTACGCGAGGGCCCGAAACGGGCGACGAGGTCGTAGCCCTCCCCCGGGAACAGCTGCCGCACTCGCGTGACCCCAACCCCTGCCCGCCAAGTGCGGCGCTCGACCGCCAGACAGGCCGTCCGGGGCGGCACGGCCAGCAACCGCGCGGCCTCTGCGTCGACCGCCAGGGCGGAGATGCGGTTCTCGGCCTCGGTCCACGGAATATGCTCCAGTAGCCAGGCCCCGGGGGAGATCTCCGCGAAATCGACACGGGCCGCTTCGGGCGCCGCGCGCAGGCTGATCAGACGATCCTCAAGCGAAAACGGCTGAAGGTCGGCGAAGTGAACCCCTCGCAAGGCGAGCAGCGTGCGTCCGCCGGCCAACTCGGCTTCATCGGCGCCGTCGGCGGCGCGCTGGACGCAGGTGATCAGCTCGAAGCGATAGGCCTGACCGCGCCCTTCGATCTCGGCGCGCAGGTCCGGGATATCGAGCACGGCGGAGTGCACGCGCGGCCGGGCGACGAAGGAACCGGCTCGCCGGCGACGCTCGATCAATCCGGCCTCGGCCAGGGCGGAGATCGCCTTGCTCACCGTCATGCGTGAGCAGCCGTACTGTTCGGTGAGCTCGTGCTCGAAGGGTATCCGGTCGCCGGGTCCCAGCTCGCCCGAGAGGATCTTGGCCTCGATGTCGGTGCGGATCCGCTGGTGCAGCGCGGCCGGCGCTTCAGCCTCCGCGACGGGAGCGGACTTGTTCACGCGAGCACGTACTCCAGGGCCTGACGATAGCGCGCGGCGATCTCCGCACGCCGATGATGTCGCCCATTAGTGACCAGCTTCGCGCCGGCCCGCCAGACACCGTCGACCATGTCCCGGCGGCCGGCGAAGACGAGGCTGTCGAGGATCGCATCGCCCGCGCGGGCGACAAGCGCCGGATGGGCCGGGTCGAGACTGACCAAGTCCGCGGGCGCGCCCTCGGCGAGCACGGCGGCGGGACGCCCCAGCGCCTGGGCTCCTCCGGCGGCGGCGGTTCGATAGAGGTCGGCTCCCGTGGAACGTCCGGCGCCGCCGGCAAGCACGTTGCGCGTCCGCCGCGCCAGCCGCTGGCCGTACTCCAGAAGCCGCAGTTCCTCGGCCGCATCGATCATGACATTGGAGTCTGACCCGATCCCGATGCGCCCGCCGGCGTCCGCGTACTCGACGGCCGGAAAAAGACCATCGCCTAGGTTGGCCTCCGTGATGGGACAGAGCCCGGCGACAGCTCGGCTGCGCGCCAGCGCTTCGGTCTCCGCCGGCGTCATGTGCGTGGCGTGAACCAGGCACCAATTGGCGCCCACGGGCGCGTTTGCGAGCAGCCACTCGACCGGCCGCGCGCCTGACCAGGCCAGGCAGTCGTCGACCTCCTTGGTCTGCTCGGCGATGTGGATGTGCATCGGCAGGTCGCCGGCCAGACCAACCAGCGCCGTAAGCTCATCAGGCGTCACGGCGCGCAGGCTATGCGGCGCCAGTCCGACCACCGCACCGGGCAGCGGCGCGACGGCGGCGCGGCTCTCGTCCAGCAAGCGAGCGAAGCCGTCCAGATCGTTGATGAACCGAGCCTGTCCGGCGCTCGGCGGCGCTCCGCCGAAACCTGAGTGGGCATAGAACACCGGCAACAGCGTCAGTCCGACGCCCGTATCGGCCGCGGCCGCGGCGATCGCGACCGCCATCTCGGCCGGGTTGGCGAACCGCTCCCCGTCCTGGTCGTGGTGGAGGTAGTGAAACTCGCCGACCCGCGTAAAGCCGGTCTCCAGCATCTCGACATAGGCCTGCGCGGCGATCGCCTGCAGGTCGTCGGGACGCAGCCTTCCCGTGAACCGATACATCACCTCGCGCCAGGTCCAGAAGCTGTCCGCCGAGGGGCCACGCGCCTCCGCCAGGCCCGCCATGCCGCGCTGAAAGGCGTGACTGTGCAGGTTCGGCAGACCTGGCAGGGCCGGACCGTACGCCTCCTCGCCCGCAGCGCGGGCGACGTCGGTCTCTACGCGGGCGATCATCCCATCGCGGAGGGTCAAGCGGACATTCCGCGCCCAGCCGGCCGCCAGCAACGCGCTTTCGAACCAGATCGTTTGAGAGTGATCAGCCACTGGACAAGCCTCCTCGCCTAGACATATGTCTATACATATTCGCAGCGATGGGGAAGGAGGCGAACATGCGATGCGACCGGCTCTGGACCAACGCCCGGCTGGCGACGCTGGCGCCCGAGCATCCGGGAATCGGCGAGATCGAACGCGGCGTCATCGCCTCGCGTGACGGCCGTATTCTGTACGCCGGCCCTACGGCGCAGGCCCCCACCTTCGCCCCGGCCGAAACCATCGACTGCGAAGGCCGCTGGATCACGCCAGGACTGATCGATCCGCACACGCACCTCATCTTCGGCGGCGACCGCGCGCAGGAATTCGAAATGCGGCTCGCCGGGGCCTCGTACGAGGAAATTGCGCGGGCCGGCGGCGGCATCGTCTCGACCATGCGGGCGACCCGCGCGGCCGACGAAGATGACCTGGTGGCGGCCGCCCTGCCGAGGCTCGACGCGCTGATCGCCGAAGGTGCGACGACAGTCGAGATCAAGTCCGGCTACGGCCTGTCGCTGGAACACGAAATCAAGTGCCTGCGCGCGGCCCGACGCCTGGCCTCCGAACGCCCGGTGCGCATCGTCACCACCTTCCTCGGCGCGCATGCCCTGCCCCCCGAATGGGCCGGCGACTCCGACGGTTACATCGACGAGATCTGTGCACGCATGCTCCCCTCCATCGCGGCCGAAGGGCTGGCCGACGCGGTGGACGCGTTCTGCGAAGGCATTGGATTTACGCCGCCCCAGACCCGCCGCGTCTTTGAAGCGGCGCGGGCGCATGGCCTGCCGGTGAAGCTGCACGCCGAGCAACTTTCCAACCAGCATGGGGCCGCCCTGGCCGCGAGCTTCGGCGCCCTGTCGGCCGATCATCTGGAGCATCTCGACATGGACGGCGTCGCCGCCATGGCCCGCGCCGGCGTCGTAGCGACCCTGCTGCCTGGCGCCTTCTACTTCGTGCGCGAAACGCGCTTGCCGCCGATCGACGACCTCCGCGGCGCCGGCGTGCCGATCGCCCTGGCGACCGACTGCAATCCAGGCACCTCGCCGCTGACCTCGCTGTTGCTGACCATGAACATGGCCGCGACGCTGTTTCGCCTCACCGTCGACGAGTGCCTGGCGGGCGTGACCCGTGAAGCCGCCCGCGCCCTCGGGTTGGCCGGCGAAACTGGAACACTGGAGGCCGGCAAGGCCTGCGATCTCGCCATCTGGGACATCGAGCGCCCAGCCGAACTTATCTATCGCATGGGGTTCAACCCGCTCCATGCGCGCGTGTGGAGCGGAAAATGAACTGTGTTGTGCTGCGCCCCGGCGACGTGAGCCTGGCCGAATGGCGCGCGATCTATCGCGGCGCGGACGTGCGGCTGGATCCGGCCTCAGGCACGGCGATCGAGCAAAGCGCCGCCGCGGTCGAGCGCATCCTTGCAAAGGGCGAGCCCGTCTACGGCATCAACACCGGTTTCGGAAAGCTTGCCAGCGTCCGCATCGAAGCCGCCGACCTCGAGACCCTACAGCGCAACATCGTGTTGTCGCACGCCGCGGGCGTCGGAGCCCCCTCGCCCATCGCGGTCATCCGGCTGATGCTCGCCTTGAAGCTTGCAAGCCTCGCCCAAGGCGCGTCGGGCGTTCGCCCAGCCACTACGGCGTTGCTGGAAGCGATGTTGGCGAAGGGGCTGACGCCGGTCGTGCCGGCGCAAGGATCGGTCGGCGCGTCCGGCGACCTGGCGCCGCTGGCGCACATGGCCGCCACCATGATCGGGGTCGGCGAGATCTTCGTGGCCGGCGTCCGCCGCCCCGCGCATGAGGCGCTTGCCGAAGCGGGTCTCGCACCGCTCGTCCTCGGCCCGAAGGAAGGCCTGGCGCTGCTGAACGGAACCCAGTTTTCCACGGCCAACGCGCTCGCCGGGCTCTCCGAGGCCGAACGGCTGTTCCAGACCGGGCTCGTAACCGGCGCGCTGTCGACCGAAGCCGCCAAGGGATCGGACACGCCGTTCGACCACCGCATCCACGCCTTGCGCCGCCACGACGGCCAGATCCAGACCGCCCAAGCCTTGCGAGCGCTCATGGCCGGCTCTGCGATCCGCGCCTCACATCTGAAGGACGACGAGCGGGTGCAGGACCCCTACTGCCTGCGCTGCCAACCCCAGGTCATGGGGGCCGCGCTGGACGTCCTCCGTCAAGCGGCCGCCACCCTGGCGACCGAAGCCAACGGCGTCTCGGACAATCCGCTGATCTTCGCCGATACGGACGAAGCTTTGTCGGGCGGCAACTTCCACGCCGAGCCGGTGGCCTTCGCCGCCGATATGATCGCTCTGGCGATCTGCGAGATCGGCTCGCTCGCCGAGCGACGCATCGCCATGCTCGTCGACCCCGCGCTGTCCGGACTTCCCGCGTTCCTAACGCCGAAGCCCGGTCTGAACTCGGGCTTCATGATCCCGCAGGTCACCGCGGCGGCCTTGGTGTCGGAAAACAAGCAGAAGGCCTATCCGGCCAGCGTCGACTCCATCCCGACCTCCGCCAACCAGGAAGATCACGTCTCGATGGCCGCGCACGGGGCCCGGCGATTGCTGGACATGGCGGAGAACGTCGTCGGGGTGTTGGGGATCGAGCTGCTTGCGGGAGCGCAAGGCTGCGATTTCCACGCCCCGCTGGCGTCGAGCATGGCGCTGGAAGCGGTCCGTGCGGGCCTCCGCGCCCAGGTGCCGCATCTCGACGACGACCGCCACTTCCATCCGGACATGCAAGCGGCCAACGACCTCGTGCGCTCGGGCGGCGTCATCGCCGCGGCGGGCGCCGTCGGCCTGCCCGGAGTCGGTTGATGGACTGGCTGGAGGTACGGCGTGGAGATGCGCCGCTGATCGTCAGTTTCCCGCATACGGGGACCGACCTGCCGCGTGAGATCGAGGCCCAGCTGGCCTCTCCCTGGCTGGCGCGCAAGGACGCCGACTGGTGGATCCACCGCCTCTACGGCTTCGCCGCGGACCTCGGCGCCACCACCGTCCGCACGACGATCAGCAGGAGCGTCATCGACGTCAATCGCGACCCGTCCGGCGCCTCGCTCTACCCCGGCCAAGCGACGACGGAGCTGTGTCCGACGACCACATTCGACGGCGAACCGCTCTACGCGGGCGCGGCGCCTGACGAGGCTGAAATCGCACGTCGGCGATCAGCCTATTTCGAGCCGTACCACGCGGCCCTGGCGGCCGAGATCGCCAGGCTGCGAAAACGGCATGCCAAAGTGGTCCTCTACGAGGCCCACTCCATCCGCTCGCGGATCCCACGACTGTTCGACGGCGAGCTGCCGAACTTCAACCTCGGCACCAATTCCGGCGCAAGTTGTTCGCCCGAGCTCACGGCGAGCGTCGAGGCGGCCTGCGATGCGAGCACCTTCAGCCGCGTCACCAACGGCCGCTTCAAGGGCGGCTGGACGACGCGCCACTATGGCCGACCAGACGAGGGCGTCCACGCCATTCAAATGGAGCTCGCCTGCCGCGGCTACATGGACGATCCGGCCGATCCGCCGACGCCAGGCGCTTGGCCCACGCCCTACTTCGAGACCCAGGCCGCGCCGATGCGCGCGGTGCTCACGAACGTGCTGAAGGCGTCTGTCGCCTTTGCCCAAGCCTGAGAATTACATGACCCGTATCGACAAGACCCGCGTGATCCGCCCGGCCACGGGAACCGAACTCACAGCCAAGAGCTGGCTTACCGAAGCGCCGCTGCGGATGCTGATGAACAATCTGCACCCCGACGTCGCCGAACGCCCCGAGGAACTGGTCGTCTATGGCGGGATCGGGCGGGCCGCGCGTGACTGGGAAAGCTACGACAAGATCGTCGAGACCCTCCGCCGCCTAGAGGACGACCAGACGCTGCTGGTCCAGAGCGGCAAGCCGGTCGGCGTGTTCCGGACCCACACTGACGCGCCACGCGTGCTGATCGCTAACTCGAACCTGGTCCCTCGTTGGGCGACCTGGGACCATTTCAATGAGCTCGATCGCAAGGGCCTGGCCATGTACGGCCAGATGACCGCCGGCTCCTGGATCTACATCGGCGCCCAGGGCATCGTGCAGGGAACCTACGAGACCTTCGTGGAGATGGGCCGCCAGCACTATGACGGCGACCTGTCCGGCCGCTGGCTGTTGACCGCGGGGCTGGGGGGGATGGGCGGCGCCCAACCGCTCGCCGCGGTGATGGCCGGGGCCTCCTGCCTGGCCATCGAATGCCAGCCGTCCAGCATCGAGATGCGGCTTCGCACTGGCTATCTCGACCGTTCGACCGACAATATCGACGAGGCCCTGGCCTGGATCGAGCAGTCGTGCCGCGACAAAACGCCGATCTCCGTCGGCCTGCTTGGCAACGCTGCAGAGTTGCTGCCTGAGCTCTTCAAGCGTGGCGTGCGTCCCGACCTTCTGACCGACCAGACCTCGGCTCACGATCCGGTCAACGGCTACCTGCCGAAGGGCTGGAGCCTTGAGCGCTGGTACGCCATGCGCGACCAGGACCCCAAGCAGGTGGAAGAGGCCGCCCGGGCCTCGATGGCCGAACACGTCCAGGCGATGCTCGACTTCCAGGCCGCCGGCGTTCCCACCGTCGACTACGGCAACAACATTCGCCAGATGGCCAAGGAGGAAGGCGTCGCCAACGCGTTCGACTTCCCAGGCTTCGTGCCGGCCTACATTCGCCCGCTGTTCTGCCGAGGCATCGGCCCGTTCCGCTGGGCGGCGCTGTCGGGGGACCCGGAGGACATCCACAAGACCGACGCTAAGGTCAAGGAGCTGATCCCGGACAACGCACACCTGCACAACTGGCTCGACATGGCCGCTCAGAAGATCAAGTTCCAAGGTCTGCCCGCCCGGATCTGCTGGGTCGGGCTCGGCGATCGCCACCGCCTGGGGCTGGCCTTCAACGAAATGGTCGCGAAGGGCGAACTGAAAGCCCCGGTTGTGATCGGACGTGATCATCTGGATTCCGGCTCGGTCGCCTCTCCCAATCGGGAGACCGAGGCGATGCGCGACGGCTCCGATGCGGTGTCCGACTGGCCGCTGCTCAACGCCCTGCTGAACACCGCGTCGGGCGCAACGTGGGTTTCGCTGCATCATGGCGGCGGCGTCGGGATGGGCTTTTCCCAGCACTCCGGCATGGTCATCGTCTGCGACGGCACCGATGCCGCCGCCAAGCGGATCGAACGGGTGCTTTGGAACGACCCGGCAACCGGTGTGATGCGGCACGCCGACGCCGGCTACGACATCGCGCTCGATGTCGCTCGCAGCAAGGGGCTCGATCTGCCGGGCATCTTGGGCTGATGCACATCCTGCGCGCTGCGGATCGCAAGCCGACTGCGTGGAAAAACGGCGGCGGCCTCACCTGGGAGGTCGCCGCCTGGCCCCCAGGTTCGTCGCTTGACGATTTCGAGTGGCGCGCCAGCATCGCCGAAGTCTCATCCAGCGGTCCGTTTTCGGTCTTTTCGGACATCGACCGAGTGCTCACCGTCCTCGCCGGGCCGGGCCTTGAACTGAACTTGGAAGGGCGCGCGCCGATCAGGCTGAACGCCTCATCCGCACCTTTCGCCTTCGCCGGCGACGCACGCTGCGACGCCACCCTGATCGGCGGCGCCGTGCGAGACTTCAACATGATGGCGCGCCGGGGACAGTGGTCCGTCCAGGTTCAAAGGCGCCGAGGTCCGACGACGCTTCGCACGAACGCTGACCTCGCCCTTATCCTCGCTTGCTCGCCGGTCAGGATCGACGCTGTCGACCTGGAGCCGGACGACGTCGTCCTGGTCGAAGGGACTGTCGAATGCGACCTTGCCGAGGGCTCGGTTCTGGTGGCGGAACTGACCCGCGCTTAGTCAACGACCTCGACGAGTTCGATCCGGAACTCCAGCGGCGTGTTCGGGGGAATGATCTCCTTGCCGGCCGGCCCGTAAGCGTACTCCGGCGGAAGGTAGATCACCCATTCGTCGCCCGGCCGCATCAACGGCAGGACGGTCACCCAGCCAGGGATCAGCTTGCCGAGCGGGAACGTCACCGCACCATCCGGATCGTTCTTCGATGAATCGAAGACACGGCCGTCCAGGAACTTACCCTCGTAGCGCACCTTGATGGTCGATGAGCGCTTCGGATGGGCGCCTGTCTCCGGGCCCGATTTCAGGACCTTGTACTGGATGCCCGGAATGGTCTTGACGCCCGGCGCCTGGGCGTTGCGCGCAAAGAACTCCGCGTTTGCGTCTTGCGCCGCCGCAGGGCCAGCCAACGCCAGGGCGAGGAGAACGCCCGCCAACTTATTCATCCGCCGCTCCATCAGCCGCCAGTCACGAGACGTTCGAGACTCAAGGCCACCGTCGGATGATACGTCGGTTTCGCCTTCTCGAAGATACGCACAGCGATCGGACGCCCCCAGTCGCCTTGCTTCATCAGCCCCGCGTACAGCGGCCGGAGAAACAGGCCGCGCCCGACCGTCGTCAGGAACTCCTCGAGCGCCGGCAAGGCCGGCTCGTATCGGTTGGCGATCGCCAGCTCCAGCCAAGCCGATCGAAGATAGCTGTTCGACGAGTTCGAGAGTTTGAACGTCCCGTCGAGGTCATCGAGCTGGGCCTTCGAGAGCTTCCGCGGCAGGCTGTTCAGGAACCGCAGCCACTCCTGGGTGGTCCAGGCGGAGGCGGTCAGCTGCGAAGCCGGCGCGCCCTGATTGAACGCGGCGACCTGGGCGTCGACGCGTGCAAGCGCCTCGGATTTCACATGCACCGCATTGTCGGGAAGGCCGGCGGCATGGGCCCAGCGGTCGAGCTGCAGCTTCGTCTCCAGCGCCTTATCGCCCTTGATCAGGTTGGCGCGAAGGTCGCTCAGGAAGCCAGCCGTCGTCTGGGGCTGAAACGCGTGCCGATCAAAGTACGACGTGAGATAGGCGTCCCACCGCTCCCGCCGCACGGTCTTCTCGATCGTCCGCAGGAAGGTCGCGCCCTTGAAGTAGGCTAGTTGCCCGCCGACGTCGCCGTAGAGCTTGGTGGCTTCGGCGGTCGGTCCGCCGGCCTCGGCGATATCCGCCTGCATGCCGTCCCAATCGAGATCGGCTTCCATCTCCGCACGCGGCGCACCGTACTGCGCTTCCATGATGCGGTTCTCGAAGTAGGTGGTGAAGCCCTCGTTTAGCCAACCATCGGGCCAAGTCGCGTTGGTGACCAGGTTGCCGGACCAGCTATGCGCCAGTTCATGCGCGACGAGGCCGACATTGGCCCGGTCCCCGGTGATGAAGGTCGGCGTCAGGAAGGTGAGCGTCGGGTTCTCCATCCCGCCGAACGGAAACGACGGCGGCAGCACCAGCACGTCATAGCGGCCCCAGCGATAAGGACCGTAGAGCCCCTCGGCTGTCGTCACCATTTGCTCGGTATCCACCAGTTCGGCCGCCGCACGATCCATCATCGACGGCTCGGTGTAGACCCCGGTGCGTGGACCAAGCTCACGGAAGGTCAAATCGCCCACGGCCAGCGCGATCAGGTACGGGGGCACCGAATTGTCCATTCGGAAGCGGAAGGCGTGCTTGCCCTCGCCCGCCGGCTCACCGTTCTGCGTCAGCCGCTCACCGCTCATCACAGCGACCAAATCGCTCGGCACAACGATGCGGGCTGTCCAGGTCTGGCGGATTCCCGGGCTGTCTTGCGTCGGGATCCAGCTGCGGTTGTTGATGTCCTGCCCTTGGCTGAACAGGTACGGCTTGGCCTTGCCGGCCGTCAGCGACGGCGGAAGCCACTGCAAGGCCCGCGCGCCGGGGCTCGAGGCGTAGTGAACGACAATGCGCTTGGCGCCGTTCAGCCGCACGGTCAGCGGCGCCCCAAGTTCCGCATCGGCCGCCCCGAGGTTCCACGGCAAGTCTCGCCCGCCGCCGTCCGTCACCTTGGTGATCGTCAATCCCAGCGTATCGAGCACGATCTCCTGGGCCCCGGGAGCGGCCAGCACGTCCATGGCGGCCTGGCCGCTCACGGTCTTCGTCGCGAAGTCGGCCGCCAGATCCAGGTCGACGTGCGTCACCCGCGCAATGAGCGGCCGGGCATAGGATCGACCGTCCTTGGCGTCCGGCGTCGACAGCACAGGCGCCACAGCGGGCGCGGCCAGGGCGCTCGTCCCAACGCCGACCGCCGACAACGCCGACGCCAGTAGAATGGCTCGCAGGAAAATGCGCATGCTGAAACGCCCCCAGGACAGCTTCCAGCCCATGGATGGGCCGAGTCATCGCCATCCTAGTAGCTAGACAGGGCAAATCTTGCCTTTGTGGCGCCCTCTGACGCATCCACTGCGCTTGCCGCTGCGCTAGGCCATATTTATACCCGGGCGATATTTCAAAAAGGACGACATCAATGGCCGATACGCACACGGCGTTCGCTGGCGGCCGCAAACTTGGCTGCGGCCCCCTGGCTGCCGTCGCCCAAGTGGTGAAGGCGGCCTTTGATGCGGGCGAGTCCCATGTGCTCGTCTTCGATGACAAGTCCGGCCAGCAGGTGGACCTCGATCTTCGGGGCGCCATGGACGACGTTCTCGCCCGCCTGGCCACGCCGACCGACGCGCCGCCGCGGTCTCCGGGGCGAGGAAGGCCGAAACTCGGCGTCACAGCCCGGGAAGTCACCCTGTTGCCGTCGCATTGGGTGTGGCTCGGGGCTCAACCTGGAGGAGCTTCCGCAGCCCTACGCCGGCTGGTCGATCAGGCCCGCAGATCCGGCGACGATGACCGGCGCCAAGCCCAGGAGGCGGCGCACCGCGTCATGTTCGCCCTCGCCGGCGACTTCTCCGACTTTGAGGAAGCCACGCGGGCCTTCTACGCTGGAGACCGGGACCGCTTTGTCGCCCTCAGCGAGAACTGGCCCATCGATCCTCGCGACTACGTGCGGGCGCTGGCCGAGCGCGCCTTTGCCGCCGGCTAGCGCCTGTGGGGCGGCCGATCGCTCATTTCAGGCCGCCAGCCCTCAGACCAAGTCCAGCTGCAAACGCCGCCAGGCCGGCTGCGAACCAAGGTCCGCTTCGCGCCAACCAGGTCCAAAACGCCGCCACGCCCTCCACTCGGTCGCGTTGCGCCTCGAGTAGGTCAATTCGTCCAAGGGCGCCGCGGAGTTCGGCGCGCAGCGCATCGACCAGTTTGCCGGCTTCTTGAGCCTCAAGCCGCGCTAGCCGCTCTCGAACGTCGTCGACCTTGGCGGTGAGCCCCTCCAACCGCTTGGTCTGGGCCGCGACGTTGTCGCCGATCTGCTGCAGCGTCAGAATTTGCGCCTGATGCAGCGTTTCCACGAAGCCGCCGCCATGGCTCGCGTCGCTCACGATTGCCACCATCGCCGCTTTCCGCCGCCAATCCCGCCGACGCCCCCGCCACGCGAGGAAGGAAGAGAGACAGGTGGTAGGAAGTCACCGGCCTCGTGCACCGCCCCCTTCCACTCCGGCGCCGCCAGCGTCCTGCTGATTTTCTGGAGGTGATCGGCGCGGGTCAGGCCGTCCGCCAGCGGGGTGTTCAGATACTTGTCAGTGCTCGACCATGCAGACTTGAGAGTAGATCCCAGCTTGAACGCCATATTTCTACCCCTTCACTATACCGGCTTCACCATGCCAGCCACAGAGCTCCCGATGCTGGCGATCTGTCCCAGCATGTCGAGAAGGCTCGGGCTCTCGGTCGTCTTGGTGTTCGACGTACCCGTCGAGGTCGAATTCTGCCCCTGGAAGAGCTGCAGCGGCAGCCCGGAGAACATGTCGATCTGGGCGCCAAGTTGGGTGATCGGCGCATTTCGCATCGCCTGATCCACGCCCCGCAACTGCGCGCCAAGCGACGACTGGGCGGCCACGTTGGCCCGCAGCGAATTGTCTCGCTCAAGCGCCAGTTGCCCGCGATTGTGGCGATCCTGGATCGCGTTCTGGGCGTTCGCGAGCGACGCCTGCTGGCGACGCTCCGCATCCTGGCTCGCCAGACCCGCGCTGGTCGTAAACATATCCTTGAGCAGATTGGCGCTGACGGAGCTGCGCCCCTGATTTAGCTGGCGCTCGGTCATGCTGCGCGTCAGCGCTGAACCTGAACCGTTGAAGGCGTTGCTTCCGGCCAACTCGAGATCCTGCGCCGCGCGGGTTGCGTCCGCGCCGTCGTCGTAGTCGGCCAAGGCTGCGTCGACGACCTGGCTCCGATATGGATTTTGGTATGCGCCCAGGTTGTCGAGCAAACTGGCGGCTCCGACAGTCGGCGTCGGCTGCGAGAGGAGGTCGGCGAACCACTGATCGCTCCCCGCCGGCTGCGCGCCGCCGCCTACGCCCATCCCCAATCGGGCGGCCCCCGCGCTCGCTTGCCGCTCAAGCTCCGACACCGGCGTCACCAGCGAATAGGGATCCATCCCCCCTAGGCGTTGGATTCCGGTATTCAGGCTTTGCGCCGTATGAGCCACCCACTCGGGATTGGTCGGCGTGCTCGACGAAGTGCTGCTGCTACTCGTCTGACTGGTCGATTTTCTCTTGCCCATTCATAGCGTCCTTTTGAGCTCGCGCCCCGCAAGGCGGTAGCCGTGTCGGCGCAGCACCCGGATCCACCCCGGCCGCCCGTCGATCGTGATGTGTGAACAGCCCTGCCCCCGCGCCCACGCCTCAAGCCCCGGCCGCAGACCAAGGATGTCGGCCAGACTTCCGCCCGCCAGCCAGATGTGCAGGCCGCGATCGCTCCCTTGTCCGACGAGTTCAGTGACGAGCGCCGAGTGCTCGCCGAGCCAAAGCTGGGCACGGCCTGAGGCAAGTTCGCCAATCAGTTCGTCGACCGTTGCATCGACCAGCGCCGGCCGAAGCCAATCCAGATAGGTCAACGGTCGCCGGCCGGAACCAGATCAACGGCGATCTGCCCGAACCGCGCGAAGGCCGGGACCGACGCCCCCTCGAACTTCAGCTTGAACAGCCGCCCGCTGGCTCTCAGATCGACCTTGTCCTCGCCGGCGACCATCGGATACGGACCCTTGGTCGTCTCCTCGCCCTGAGGCTTGAAGCGGCTGATGATCGAGGCGTTGATCGGGCCGACCTGGCCCTTCACGTCCGGCCACAGGCCCAGCACCAAGGCCGTCTGCTCCTCGTTGAGGTACTGATCGGCGGTCTCGATCGACCAGGCCAGCGCCTGGCCATCCGCCGACTGTCCGCGCTCGTGCCAGTAGACGGCGCCGCCCGCGGCGACCCCGATCAGGTCTTGGGACGGTCCGGCGTCGACCATGGCTGTGCGCGCCATGCGGCCGCGGTGCCAGCCCTGCCCGACCAGCGAGAGCGCCACGTAGCGGCTGTTCTCAGCCCCGTCGCGCTCGTCCGGGTAATCCCAGCGCACTTCGGAGAAGCGCGAGTTCGAGGAGGCCACGATCTTGTCGGCCTGGCCGGGCGTGAGGTTGCCGAACAGGTCGTCGCGGATCGCGCAGGCGATCGGCTCGACGCCGCCGCCAAGCACGTAGCGATAGAACTGGCCGTCGACGCCCAGCCAGTAGGCGGCCGGGCCCACCACCACGGCGGCGTTCGGCCCGATCAGGCCGCAGTTGGTCGCCACCCGATCGAAGCGCCAGGGCGTCGCCAGCGCGCCGACGAACGTTCCCAGGAACAGGCTGTGGTTGGTCCAGACGAGCAGGCTGGAGCCGGCCACCCGGCCCGCGACGATCCTGCCGCCGCCGGGCAGCACGTACTCCCGCGCCGTCGTGCCCGCCGCGGTGTGCCACTCGCTGTTCTTGCGCACCGACGAGTGGCGGATGCACAGCGGGTCGAAGGCGTTCGACGCCTCCTGATTGCAGCCGAGCGCGAACACCATGTCCTGCGGCGCCACCAGCATGTGGGTGACCTTGGCCGGCGCGTTGGTCAGCGGCGCGGCCTTGTCGGCGCTGACATTGGCCCAGGCGTAGATCGTCCCGCCACGCGGGTTGGCGAGCAGGTTCTGCCCCCAGGCGGCGAGCGCCCAGGTGCGCGGGAAGAAATCCGCCGTCGAGGGCTCGGAAAAGCCGCCGACGCTGTAGGCGCCGGTCCCGTAGCCCGCCCCGCCGGTGCCGTCGATTGCGCCGGCCGCAAACGCCGCCTGCGGCCCGAAGGTCATGCCCATTCCACCGGTCGCCGGAACCGCCACAGCGACAGCAGCGCCACCACCCATGGCCGTACTCGTGGCCCCGGACGTGAAGTTGAACCTGTAGCGGTCGGCGTCGATCCGAGTGGCGACGAAAGTCCCGTTCGGGGTGACGCCGCCAACCGCCGAGGCCCCGGAGACCGTGATGCTGGTTCCGCTGCTGATGTTGTGGCCGGTTTCAGTGACGGTGACCGAGGGCGAGCCGTTGGTCACGGAAAGCGGGTTGCTCCCAAGCGTCTTGGAGAGCTGCGCGTTGGACCCGGCGGTGATCGTGAAGGTGTTGGCGTCGGTGACGGTGACCGCATAGGCCCCGCTCGGCGTCAGCCGCCCCACGCCGATCCCGCCGGAGACCACGACGCTGTCACCGCTCGCCAGGCCGTGCGCGGTCTTGACGACCGTGATCGTCGGCGAGCCGTTGACGACGCTCGCGCCAGCATCCAGCAGCGCGAAGCCCGGCTTGGCCAGGGTCGGCGTGACGTCATAGAGCCCGCCGCCAAGCCAGACCTGAAGCGCTGCATGCGTGCCGAAGGCGATGTTGAGCGTCGGCTGCACGTCGGTCCACTGAAACACCGTCCGGCAGACGCCGGTGAGCAACCCAGACGTCAGACTTTCCCAGCCGCCGACAACCTGAGGGAAGTCGCGGTCGAAGCGCACGTTATGGCAATCCGCCCAGCGGCCAGCCGCCGCATAGGTGGTGTCGTCGCTGTTGAGGCCAGGCGGGATCTTGAGGGGAATGCGCATGCTCAGCCGAGCCGATACATGTTGATTACGACAAGACCGCTGCCGCCGTAGCCTGAGTATCGCTGCAGTACGCCGCCGCCGCCGCCGCCGCCCAAAGCCGCGGTATAAGGCACGCCGGCACTTGTCGCCTCACCCCCGTCACCGGGAACCACCCCGCCGAACATGTCGCTGAAGCCGCCGCCGCCGCCGCCGCGCGCCGACCCTGACGCTCCGCCGAACTCCCCAGCCTCCCCGCCGCCGCCGCCATAGCGATTGAATTGGAAGCCGCTCGCGAACGACCGCGCGGCCAACCCGGAGGTGACCCCACCCCGACCGCCTTGCGCCGTTCCAAGGAGCACCCCGCTGAGCGAAACGGTCGTGTCGGCGCCGTTAACACCCGGAACGTCTGACCCGGGGTAGCCAACCGAGGTTCCGCCGCGCCCAATCGTCCACGCCGACACCGCCCGCGCCGGGAAGAGCACGCGGCTATATCCCGCCGAACCGCCGCCGCCGCCGCCTATGCTGGCGCCAGTGACGCTTGCGCCACCGCCACCAGCGCCAAACGCAAAGACGTCGGCCAGGCAGTCTTCCGGCACGATCAGCGAGCTCGACGACGACGCGATCACCTGCCGGATAAGAAGCGGCGGCACGGGGGCAGACGCGAGCGGCATGCGCCCCATCGCCGATTGCCCCAGTGCGCCGCCGACAAGGGTCATAGGCATCAGTAGAAACCGCCCTCGCAGCGGGCCACGACGCCGTTGGCGACGGCCTGGCCGTTGGCGACCGCAAGGCCAACGCCGGCTTCAAGCTCCATCGGCGCTCCAAGCGACAGCCCGAAGTCCGCCTTGGCGTTGGCGACGGTTGCGCTGGGCGTCGAGGTCGCCATCAGCACGCTGTCGATCAGCGTCAGCGTCCCGCCCACCTTCTTGTACAGCTGGATGTTGTTCGCCGAGGCGACCGCCGCCCGCGGGATGGCGTAGAGCTTGGTGATCCGCGCGCCGCTGACGTTGTCGGCGGCCAACAGGAGATCAACCGTGGCAGTCGGGTTGTGAAACGCCGTCTCAGCCGTGGTCATGACTGCGGTCCGCGAGAACGGGGTCTGCGGCAGAACCGCCTTGTTTTGCTGAATGGCCATGAAGTGCCTCGTTAGAAAATGAGCGCCATGACGAGGGCGAAGCCCTCCTGCTCGGCCTGGACGGCCGGATAGTCGCCGATGTCCGCGGTGACCACGGTCTGCCAGCTGGCGCCCGTCCCATCCGATTTGATGAACTGGCCGACCGTGCCCGGCCCCTGCCCTGGCAGGTCCACGCTGTTGAAGGCCAGCCCGTCGGCATAGCTCTTGGTGACGGCGTCGGTGCTGTTCACCGGCGTCCCGAGGCCCGTCAGCTTCAAGCCGCCCATATCGGTCGCCTGCACGCGGCGCACGTTAGCGGCGTCGCAGAACACGCCCACGACTTCGGCGGGCTTGATCGTCGCCGTCGTCCCGCCGCCGGTCGTCACGATGACGTCGCCCGACGCCCCGTTACGGACCGTATAGCCCTTCTCGACCGCCGGGACGGTGATCGTCCCGCCCGTACCGCTGGTGACATCCAGGACCGCGCTGCGGGCCTCGTCGTCGGTCCCGTTGGCGGTCGTCAGCGTCTTGGAGCCGGAGAGTGCGAAGGCCACGCGCTTGCTGACCGCGTCCTCCAGCAGCTGGAAGACGCCGCCATTCAGCACGGTCCCCCAGGTGTTCAGGCTGTCGCCCGGGGCCTGGTAGTTCAGCCGCAGGCGGGTCGAATAGGTCGAAGGCATCAGATCGGCGCTCCTGTGTCCTGCCTGATCCAGGCAGAGCCGTTCGAGACGGCCAGAATGTCGAGGTCGGAGACCCGCAGGACGCCGTTCGGCCAGTTGGCCGCCGGCGGCACGTCCGCCCTGGCGCAGGCGAACACCGCGGCCGGCGCTTGCGGGGTCTGCAGGGCGGCGACGGCGTTGGCGAGGGCCTGGTAGAACGGCCGCGGGTCAGATGTCAGATCGATGGGGGCGATCAGCATGGGTCAGCTCCAGATTTCGGAGGTGTCGGCCAGCGGCGTCCAGGTCTCGCCGTTGCCGGATTTCGGGACCCAGGTCTCGCCTTCGCCCGGTTGCGGGCTCCAGGCCTCACCCTTGCCGGGCACGGGTTGCCAATACTGCTCGCCGCTGTAGCGCAGCGCCGCCGTGCCGCCGGTGACCGTCAGCGCCGCCGACGCCGGGCTCAGGACGTGCACCCAGCCCCAGCCAACCGGCCGGCCCGAGAGCGTGAACGCTCCCGGCCCAGCGGTCAGCCGCCGGGTCCAACGGAGGCCGGCGGCCAGCCGCGACCAGACGAAGCCTTCCGGCGCGGCCCGCAGCTTGCGGCCGATCCGCAATCCCGCGGCTCGGCGGGTCACGGCGAAGGCCGCGGTCGCCGCGGTCAGGGTGCGCCCAGCGATGGTTCGCGTCAGGCTCGCCGCGACGCCGGTCAGTGTAAAAGCCCCGGCCCCGCTCGCCGCCAGCCGCAGGCCCCGCTTGAGGCCGGCCGCCCGCCCGGTCAGGCCGTAGCCGCGGGCGTCGGCGCGGACCTTGAACCCGCGGCGCATGGCGTTGTTGAAGCCGGCCAGAGTGAGGCTGCGCGCGGCGATCGGCAGTTTGCGGGTCGCCCGGGTCGCCGCCACCCTGCCCGTCTGGGTGAAAGCGCCGGTGGCCGCGGTCAGGGTTTGGCCGGCCGTCCCGCCGAGGTCCAGGGCGATGAAGGCCGATGACGGCAGCAGACCGACCCAATCGCCGACGACGGCCGATTTCAGCGCGATGGTAATTTTGTGCGATCCGGCGGCGTAGGTGCGCAGGCCGGCGAACGACATCGCCTGACCCCGCGTGTCGTTGGTGTTGAAAGACCTCGTCGTCGCAGACGCGGCGTCATTCGCATCGTCAGCGTCATCCAGCGCGGATGAGAACAGATTGGCGGTCGATGAGGCGTTGTTGGCGTACCAGCTCCCCAGCAGCAAGTAGGGATTACCAGATACGCTTGGCATGATCGTCAGGGTCTCGGTGGGCGTCGCCCCGCTCTCAACCCAAAAAATGCCAGACTGCCACGCCGCATAGCTGGCGTCGAAATCAGCCAGCTTGAGGATCAACAGGCGATTTTGAGCGAATCCGACTTCGTTCGCGGCCTGATTGCTTCGACCCTGCCACGCAACGGTTCGGCCAACGCCGCCGGTAGCCTCGGTATAGACCCGCTGCTTGTTGAGCGGGACGAGGTTTTTCACCCCGGCCCCGACCTCGGCAGGGCCGGCCATCGCAACGTCAGTATTGGCCTCGCCGGTCCCGTCCCAGACGAACTTTCCATACACCGACGTGGTGGTGGCGTAGTTGTCCGTCATCGAGTGGGCGAGGACGAGATAGTCGCCGGCCGCGGGCGTGAACGACGTCGAGAGCACGTCGGCCCAGTTGGTCGTGCCGCCCGCGGTGACCGCCTGCCTGGCGGTGCTCTCGGCGTAGACGTCGCCTCCCCCCATCCGCAGCACAGTCAGGCGGCGGTTGCGGCAGACGATGCTGTTGCCGTTGGTCTCGGCCTTGACCTCAAGGGCGATGGCCAGCACAGCGCCGGTCCCGGCGACCTTGAAGAACCCGGCGTAGGCTCCCCACTCTGAGGTCGAGCGGTTCTCGACGTTGAATGAGGCGACCGCCGTCCCGGCCACCGTCACCTGGGCCTGGGCGTCGGCGGTGGTGTTGCTCTGGTTGGTGAGCTCGAGGTTCCAGAAGACGATGTAGTCAGCGCCGTTCGCCAGCGTCGGCGACAGCGTGCACGCCGACCCCCATGTGACGTTCGACGTGAACGTGGTCTCGCTGAGGACCTCGGCGGCGTAGTGCTCGCGCGCAGCCATGGCCCTAGGCCAGGGTCAGGACGCCGTTGGTCGCGTCGAAGTCCACCGTCAGCGTCTCGGTGTCGGCCAGCGTGATCGAGGTGCCGTAGTCATACCAGCCGATCAACGGGTCAGCCGGCGAGATCGGGGTGTCGTTGTAGAGCACCGCGTAGCGGAATGGGCCGACCGCGCCGCCGGCCGCGGTAAACACCACATCGGTCAGGGTCAGCTTGTAGGTCCCGGCGCTCTCGGCCGACCCGGCCTGCGTCGCCTGGGTCCCGCCGGCCGCATAGCCGTTGCCCGCCGAGATTTCGGTCAGGTCGGCCTTCACGGCGTTGGTCGCCAGCGGCGTCGTGTTGGTCAGCAGCACCTTGAGGGTGTCGCTCTCGAGGTTGTGGACCTTCTCGGCCAGATGCTCGACGAACTTGTTGAATTTGTTAAAGGCGGCCATGGGTCCTCGCTAGTCGATCAGGGTTGCCTGGGCGGTCGGATCATGCAGTTCGCGGTCGGTGCGCAGCGGACCGACCGGGGTGCGCCGCCCCTGCCGGAGCTCCTCCAGCGCCGTGCGATACTTCGTCTCGAACATCGCGGTCAGGGTCGCATCGCGCAGGAACGGCGCCGCTTCCTTGAGGCTCCCGAACAGGTAGAGATCGGGATGGGCGACCAGCAGCCAGTTGGTCGGCCGCGCATCGCCTAGGGCGGGTATCCGCACGTAGTAGGTCAGCGTCGCCGTGTACTCGCGGTCCGGCGCCGGGTGGTATCGAAGCTCAGCGCCGACCAGGCTCCAGAAGCGGGGCCGACCGACCGCCACCCCGGCGGCGTCCAGCAGTTCCAAGGGCGCCGGCGTCAACGGCCAGCGCTCGCCGCCGTTGCTCAGGATGAGACTGCGCACCTCCAGCAGGTCGCTCGGCGCCGCCGACAGCGGATCGCTGACGATCGCGCTCGCCCGCCGGGTCATTTCGCGCTCTCTCAGCGCTCGGTCGATCTGGCTTTCCGCCAACCGAACGAAGTCCGGAATGCGGGGCGCCAGGTCGGCGCGTTCGAGCCAGTCGGCGATCGCCGACTTCAGCTCGTCATAGGTCGATAGGGTCATGTCGGATGTGCTCGCGCTCGCCGCTCGGCCAGGCCTCGACGGACGGGCGAACGCCCGCCGAGGCGCAAGCGCGGGCTAGGTCGGCAGGCGGTTGGCCAGACGGCAGGCCAATTGCGGGCGCAGCGCCTTGTAGCCGTAGAGCACGTCCAGGCGGCAGGGGAACTTGTCGCTGTTGATGTCGTACTGACGCACGATCCGCATCGAGACGCCGTCGAACACCTCGCGCGCTGCGAAATCCACGCCGCGCGGCATCACCATGTCAGCCGACGCGAAGGCGAAGGCGCTCTTGTGATAGGCCATCGAAATGCCATGCGGAGTCGACGCGGCGCCGGCGATGGTCACCGGCGCATTGTCGGCGGGCGCATTGCTGACATTCTGCCCTGCGCCGCTGGTCACGATCGCCGGCGAGATGCTCCACGAGGTGGCGCTCGCCGCCGGGCCGACCACGAACTGCTGCAGGATGCCGGTCGTGGCCTTGGTCTCCGGATGCACCCGGAACACGCCCTGGATCGTGAAGATGTCGCCCTCGATCGGCGCGGTCGTGCCGGTGTCGACTGTCAGGGTCGCGCCGGTCTGGTTGGCGCCGTTGACCAGATATCCGGTGGCGACCGCCGCGCCGCGGACGTGCGACGGCCAGAGGGTGTTCTCCATGAAGTCGAAGCCGGCGGTGCGGCCCATGAAGCCTTCGCGGTGCTGGCGCGAAATGGTCGCCCGATCGTTGAACAGCCCCTTCAAGGCGTCGACCAGGTCGACATTGTCCTGGGTGTTGAGGTTGCAGGTGCGGCCGGCCAGCGGCGCCAGGTTGTCGACCAGGATCTTGCGACCCTGCAGGACCTTGGCGAAGGTCGCCGGCGCGCCCTGGTTGTCCACCTGGTTCCAGACCTTGCGGTACATGTTCATGGCGTCGGCCTCGATGGTCGCCGCCAGAACCGACATCGCCGGCTCCAGAATCCGCTCGGAAAAATCGTCCAGCGACAGGGTGAGATCGACCGAGGTGAAGTTCAGGTCGACGCCCTTCTGATTGTCGACCTTCAGATCGACGCTGGTCTCGGCGGTGTCCTGAGCCGCCAGGTTCGCGCCGCTGCGGACCGTGTACTGGTTCGGCAGGCGCACCTTCAAGGTGTCGCCAATCTTGGCGCCCTGGCGCGAAAAGCTGTCGTCGTACTCGCGGGTGATCGAGCCGACGAAGTTCAGCTTCTGGTGCAGCACCCGCAGCGCTTCACGGGTCACCGAGGTGGGGGAAAGCAGCGTATTGGCCATACTGTCCTTTTCGATAGGCACGCCGAATGGCGGGACGACCCAGCGGCCGCCCCGTGAACATCGGCAGGTTTTTCAGAAAGGCGCCGTGCAATGGCGCCCGGCGCTGGTCACGGCGCCCTCAGACGCCGCCGCGGTCTAGACGTCCCGGCGCTTGCCGGGCCTGAACCAATCGATCAGCCCGGCCCAGAAGCCGAGCCGCGGCGCGCCCGGCCGGCGATAGCCTGAATAAGGATTGGGATCGCGTTCGTAGATATACTGCAGCATCTCGGCCAGCGGCCGATCCGCCAGTCCCGCCGGCGCATCGCTGCGCGACAGGTATTGCTTCACGATCGAGGTCAGCCGGGCCAGGTGCGTCGGCTCGGCCTCGGCCGGTTCAATGCGAACGGAGTAGGTGTCCCACAGCGCCTCCATCTTCAGAAGCCGCCCTTCGCTGTCGTAGAGCTGGAACGCCGGATCCTTGACGTCATAAGGCTCATGTCCTCGTTCCGCCCACTCGACAGAATGGTAGACGGCGAGGTCGCCTGGAATGGTCGGATCCGGACAGTCGTTGCAGATAATCGGCGGTTTCATCAACGTCGCCGAAACTGGCCGAGGAGCGGTCGCCCGCCAGGAATCGAGGGGCGTCCCCCATTCCCTACTGCAGGCTTCCTTGGCCGATTGAACGGCTTCGAACCAGAAGTCTTTAGCCGACCTCGTCGATGCATCGAACAAGTACAGCCACGCGCCGGTTCGATCGCCTACGCTCTCGATAGACAGCAACTTCCACGGGCCGTTGGGAACCGCGTCGCTTTCTTCCACTGCACGCATTCTGCTCTCGCCCCTGCTCAACCAACGGTGAATACCACCTTAGATCGCCCCCACCCAAGAACAAATGAGGAACTCAGAACCGATCCCAGAAGCTCTTGTCGTTGGACTTCTCCTCCCAAGGTCGATGGCGGCCGAGCCCCTGGCCTTCCTTCCCGACGCCATTCACCAGCGGGTCTCGTCGATGATAGTGGGGATAGCGCCTGATCGGATCACCCGTTCGGTTGCCGAACGGCGCAATCCGGAAGTTGGGACCGAAGTCCCACTCCCCGCCCCTAGCGATAAACCGGGCCGCGTTTACCGCTGCGGCGGTCGCGAGCGGCACGCCTTGCGCCGCGCCGACCGCCGCCGCCGGAGCCAGCGCCGGAATCGCCATCCAGGCGTTCTGGCGCGACACGCGCCGCCGTTCGTTGTCAAAGGCCCGCTGCTCAGGCGTCAGATAATCGCCCTTACGCGGCGCTTGGGCCAAGGCGGCCTGGTCCTTAAGGGGCAGAATCCCTGCCCCCGCCATCAGCGCGCCCGCAGCGCCTGATCGTTGCGCCGCTGCATCCACTCGCGGGTGCCCAACTCGTCGCGCACGCCGCCGCGAGAGGCGCCGGCGCCGCTGACCTGAACCGCCGGGCGGACCGCCTGCAGCTGTTCGGTCTGACGCGTGGTCTCACGCTGTTTGGCGGCCTCGTCGCCCAGCTGCGCCCGATGCAGGATCTTCCAGAGCCGCGGGTCGGCCACCTCGCGCAGCTCGTCGAGGGTCACCCCGAACGCAGCCGCATACTCGACCAGCTTGGTCGCCACTTCCGGCGACCAGCCGTCAATTTCGGCGGCCAGGACCTGGCCGGTCTGCATCATCTGCTCGGCCATTTCGCGCTCGGCCTGCTGGAGGGCGCGGTGTTCGTTCTGGGTCAGCGACCAGGCGAAACGCTCACGCGCCTCGGCCAGCCGCTGGTACTGCGCCCAGAGGACCTGGGCGGTCTGCGGGTCCTCCTCGCCGAGCGCGTCCCAATCGACGCCCTCCAGGTCCTCGAGCTGGCTGTCGATCGCCGCCAGATTGGCGCGGTCGGCCAGCGTGGCCTGCATAAGCTCGGCCTGCAGGGCCAGGCCCTGGCGGTCGCGGTCCACGCCTCGCCGGCCCTCCGTCAGCTCCTGCAGTTTTTGCGCATAGTCGGCGTTGGCCATGAAGGCGCCCGAGAGCGCGCGCGGGATGCGATAGAACTGTCCCTCGTGCTCGACCTCCTCGGTCTCGTCTCGAAGTTCCGGCGCCTCGCCCGCCATCTGGGCATGCGAAAGCCCGCCGAAGATCGACGCGTCGTCTGTCTGCATATTGTCCTCGAAATGCCGCCTCGCCGCGCGAGGTCGTTGTCGCGCGGGCCGTCCCGCGCCAGGTCGCCGCGCCTTCAGCGAAGCGAGTGAAAAGGCGGGCAGCGCGAGGTCTGCGCACCTCTCCCCGATATCAAGACCTTCTCAAAAATGCGGAGAAAAGTCAAGAACAAAACGAGACCGCGTGGCGCAGAGTTGGCGCGGCCGTTTCTTGCCAGGTTACAAAGGCGACGCTAGAACAATGTGGGAACCAGCGACCGCTGGCCGCTTCCCAGGGACGCCGCGATGAAGCCTTTTCAAGCCCCGCTGCTTTGCGCCATTGCGTTCGCCGCGCTGTTCTCGATCATCTTTTGGGCCCCGTTCAAAGACGTCAGCACGATAGCCCTTCAGCTCTGGATCGCCGGCCTGACGGTGCTGACGATCGCGACCGCCGTGACCTTGATCAGGGCGGTGTCCGGCCGCGTCCGCGGAAGTCGGATCAAGCGCTTTATCCTATGGATCCTCGCGACCCCGACCATCATCGCCGCGGCCCTGCTCGGCCTGATGGGATTGTTGAGCGCCGTATTCGGTCAGGATGAGTTCGGCGCCATGCTCCTCATCATGCTGGTGCTGTTCGGAGGCGTCGCCGGCGGGATGGCGCTGCTGCTGATCCTGGCCGCCTTCCCGTCGAAACCGGCCGAGGCCGCTCAATAGCCGTACAGGCTCCGGCCGCCCAATCGTTTACCCATGTCCTCGGCGACCCCGGTGATCGCCAGGCCTAGGGCGGTGGAACCCAAGCCGGTTCCCAACAGCTTGCGCGCACGCTGCAACTGCGGCGACATCTGACCGCCGCCCAGTCGTGTTCTACTGCCCCATGCGTCGGGAGGCGTCGCCGGTCGCCGACCGGTCGAGCGTTCGTAGGCGTCACCCGCAAAGCTGTTCGAGTTGACGTTGCCGCCATAGAGGTTTCCGCCACGGTTAACCTGAGCGGAATGAGCTTGCGCCGGCCGCGCAACCTCCTTCGCGCTTTTGCCGGGCACGACCGTCTCGGCGATCAGCTTTGTCCCGCGACGATAGTCATCACTTCGGGAAGCCGGCCGAACCTCACTAACCACCTTCAGTTGCCCAGTTCCGCCCTGCCAAAGCCCCTCTCCCGAGAAAATGGATTTCGTCGGGCCTCCCTTGGCGACAATGGTGTCTCGCCCGTCTTCGTACTGGACATAGGTGTGGTCAGGAAGAATGCGCTCCACCACCTTCGGCAGCCTCACCCCGAGACCGTTCTCGACGATGTCATAGCCGCGCATCTGCACCCGCGTGCCGCCTGGTTTCGGAGTAGTTTCAGGCGCCGGCTCACGCCCCTTCCACTTCAGTGCGGTGCTCAAGTCCAACGGCGTCAGCAAGACGACTTTCACGGAATAGGTCGCCATTCAGCCTCTACTGATTTGAGAAATTTCAGTCGCCGCGCATCGATGGCCCCGAGTTTCGGCCTCGGGCGGCGCAACTACGCAGCGTGCGCCACAGCAACGGGCGCATTTCGAGAGCAGCCAGCGCGGAGCTTGACCGCACGCAAGTCTCGAAACAAAGATAGAACAAACAATGGAACACTCTGCATGAAGCGCTTTTGGGTCCCCCTGCTGTGCGCTTTGGCGTTCGTCGCCTTGCTGGTGTCGGGCTATTGGATCGCCCAGCATGCGCCCGCGCTAGGCTCCTTGGTGATGTATGCGATCGTTGGGCTTCAGGCCGGCGCCGTCGTCAGCCTTGCCTGGGCGGTGGCCGGCAGGACACGGGGAAGCCTGATCAAGAGCATCCTGCTCTGGATCCCGGCTGCTCCCACGATCTTGGTAAGCTTGGTCCTTGCTCTGTTGATGATCGCGGTGATGAACAAGCCGCAAGGCAACGACGACGTCATCCTCGTCGTGATTCCGGCGCTTGGGATCATTGGGACCGGCGCGGCCGCGAGGCTTGCTCTCGCTGCGCTGCCCGTCAAACGGCCCCCAACCTCCGGCGCGGAGACCGCATGACGCCAACACCTATTCTCACATCGTCCGCGCCCTGGGTCGCCTGGGCCGTCTCGTCCATCGCTTTGGCGCTGGACCCGATGGTGGGTTCAGTAACCTTCGCGCTGGCCTCCGTTTGGCTTTGCGTCAGGCTGGCCCGCCAACAAGCCCCCAAGGGCGCGCGCCTTCTGTTACTCGCCGCCACACCTGCGCCAGCGATCGCCATTCTCTTGCGCCAGCTGCCGATGTTCGAGGACGTCGGAGTGATCCTGGCGCCCTTCTACCTGGCGCCCGCCGCCATCGCAGTGCTCGCCGCGGCGGCGGCCGGCCTTTCTATTTGTCTGCGCCGCTCCAACTGACCTCCAGCCGCGACAGATAGGGCTCAGCGGTGGCGGCCGCGCCACACCGCCCGGATGCTCCGCCCGGCAATATGGCCAGCCATCAGCCAGGCCAGCGCGACAAGGCCCCACATCAGAATGAAGGCGGGCCCATACTGCGACACCCCGAGTTCGGTAGCGGCCTCGCCCGACGATACGCCACCCGCGAACGGCGTAACGACGACGACCACCGCCGCTGCCGCGACGTACCACCGCAAAACCTTCGAAGGCGCGCTCCGGAGGGTGAACACAAACTGCGCCAGGCCAGCCGCCATACAAACGCCAAGCAGGACATAGTCCTCCAGGCGGATATCACCGTCCATGGCTGCGCCTGTTGCCCGGTGCACGCCGCCCATCGCGAAACAACAGCCCGAGACCGGCCCCGACAAGCCCGACCGCCATCCAGAAGGTCCCGACCATGACAAATCCCATCAGGACCCAGCCGAAGACCCTGCCAAGCGTCACCCCCTGCTGATGGCTATCTATCAACGCCGCCAGCACTCCAACGATCAGGATGACCGCCAAGCCGCCGACAGCGCTATCCACCACCGCGGCCCAGCCCCGACGAACGAACAGCGCCGCGTGCCAAAGGCATCCCGCCCCGGCGGCCATCGCGAAGTACGGGTCAGCGTTGTCCATCTGGCTTCTCGTGAGGTTTCACGAAAAGAACACATCAAGAATCGGCAAACAACGCCTCGGCGGGCCGCCCTCGCCCGCAGCATCATTCCCGCGAAGTGGTTTTGACCCTACCCGCCGCCCTGTGGAGGCGCTGAGCCCCTTCGCTGATCGTCGCTCTGAACACGCATTCGGTTGGTCTCAGCCTCGAAGGCCTCGATTTCCAGCTTGCGCGCCTCGATCGCGCGGTCCTGCTCCAGGGCCGCGATCTTGGCGTTGGCGGCTTGCAGCGCCTGGGCGAGCTTGCCCATCTGCACCTTGGCCTGTTCGACCTCCGGCGACGCCCCCTTGATCGGCGCCGGCAGCATCGCCGCCAGCCGCCCAGCGATCTCATCCGCGCCGGGCCAATCCAGGTTCTTGGCCAGCAGGTCGCCGATCATCGGCGCAGCCGGCGGATACGCCCGGATCAGCTCGATCATCTGGGTCGCCGCCTCTTCCCGGCGACTAGTGAAGCTCGGCCCTGACCGCACCGTCAGGTCGTACTTGCCGGCGCCCAGGTCGTAGATCTTCTCGATCTTGCGGATCTGCCCCGCCGCATCGGCGAGCTGCGCCTCGAAGCGCTGGTTGACCGGCGCCATCTGCGCCTCGCCCCCCGGCCCTAGGATCCGCAGCACCCGCGGCGTCGCATAGACCTTCGGGATCAGGTCGATGAGGATCCGCCCGGCGTGCCGGATCGCCCGGCTCAGGTTGTCGATGTAGTGGAACGTTGAGACGTCCCCTTCCCGCTGCCGGGCCATGATCGCTCGGCCAGAGGTCTCGTTCGACCGCGCGCCCAGGCTGGCGTCGTGCAGCCCCATGATGTTCTTCATGTCGTCGCCGGCGTGCAGCGCTTCCTGGATCGCGCCCACCGGCGTGCTCGCGAACGGCTGGCGCTGCGGCGGCTCGGGCCCGTCGTACTCGATGAAGGCGTGGGTCTGGACGTTCGCCGTCGCCCACTTGGCCGCGTCGGTCTCGAACGCCCCCTTGCGGCCGATGAACGGCGTCTTCGGCGCCAGCGCCACCAGCTCGGTCGAGGTCGTGCGCCAGTAGTTGAACATCCGCTGCGGGTCCTTGGCGTCGCGCACCAGGCTGCGCAGTCGGCGCCGGCCGTCGACGTGCAGTTCCTCGCCATAGACCGGGATGATCGGGATGTACTTGCCGGCCCACTCGACGGTCTCCAGCACCTCGGCGCCGGTCATGATCCGCTGCACGACCTTATGGGAGACGATCGGCCGGGGCTGGCCGACCACGCGCGCGCCGATCGCATCGAACAGCGCCTTCTGCTTTTCATAGACCTCCAGCGTCACGACCTGGCCGTCCGACAGCGCCACGATCGACGAGGCGACCGCCTCGCGCCGCCAGTACTCGGCGACCATCACTCGCTCGCCCTCGACCCAGGGTCCGGCCAGGCCGGCATAGGCGTCGGCCTCCCAATCCACCGGCTCGGCGCCCTTCCAGCGCGCCGCGAACTCGGCCTTCGACAGGGTGTCGACCACGAAGGCGGTGTTCCAGTCCGAGGAGTCGGCCGCCGTCGAAGCGGGATCGCCATAAATCGAGAACGGGTTGGCCACCCGCTCGATCACCAGGTCCTGGTCGAAGGCGTCGTCCCGCGCATAGCGGGTGTTGATGCGGAAATATCCGAAGCCGCCGGTGACCGCGAAATCCAGCGCGGTGTCGTAGGCCACCTCGGCGTCCGAGCTCTGCTCGATATTGCGGATCAGCCCGTTGAAGATCTCCGCGGTCTCCGGATCGGCGCCGCTGTCGACCGGGTGGCAGACGATGGCCGGCTTGTTCAGGCGCGCGTCGTTGACCACCTGGCGAATGAAGGCCGGCAGCCGGTTGATCGTCAGGCACGGCCGCCCGTCCAGTTCGCGGTCGCGGCGGATCTTGGCCGGCCACTGCTCGCCCAGCCTCGCAAAGCGGATGTCGTCGAGCGCCTCGCGCCGGTTCTCCGCCTCATGGTCGCGCGCGAGCTCGAACGCCGCACGGGCGTCCTTCAGGATGTCGGTCATGGGGTTCCTTCGGCGGCGCGCCAGGCGCCCAGCAATTCAAGGCGGCCCCGCGCGTCGGCGCTCGGCCTACGGTCGGGCGGCGCCGCAAGGCGCACTGATCACCGATAGCCAAATCCTCGCCCAATTTCGGGCGAAAGTCAAGAACAAAGCGGGAACTATCGGCGCTTGACCAGACTCATCTTCAACACCGTCAGCTCGCCGTCCGCGCCCCAGACATACTCGTAGTGATCCCCCTGCCGGATCGGCAGCGGCAAGGCCGCCGGCCGGAAGATCACCACATTGGTCCCGCCCTCGCGCCGCACGCTGTCGAACACGAAGCCGTCCTCGCCGTCGTCGGCATAGGGCCAGCGGCGCTCGCGCGCGAACCGTTGCGAGGCCGCATAGTCGTCGCGGTCGTAAAGCTCCGGGGCGCTTGCCTGCCCGCCGCGCAGGTCGAGCAGGTCGCCGTCCAGCCGCACGATCAACTCGCGCATCTGAATGCGGCAGGGAAAGCCGCCGGCCGAGGCCCGCAAGCGCCGCTCATGGTGATGCACGGTCTCGGCGATCGCCGTCGCCAGCTCCAGCGCCGCATACCAGGCGCCGAGCTCGCCGTCTGAGAACCGGCCGCCCTCCTCGGCGCAGTGCAGGAACGCCGCCAGCGCGATCGTCGCGCTCGCCCCGGACGGCACGCTGCCGGGCGGCAGCGCGTCCAGCCGCGCATGGCTGCGCTGGTTGGTCAGGTCCTCCAGCAGAAAGGCCACGCGCAGCTCGTCTTCGTCGGCGGCGATGTCGTCGAACACCCCGACCGTCGGGAACCGCGAGGCGATCAGACGGTGGGTGCGGGCGGTGAACCGCGCGCGCGCGAAACTCACTTCACCCCGCGCCAGGCGTCCAGGTAGCGGCGCACGTCATAGAGGCCGCTCACGCCGCCTTCGGCCATCAGCTCCAGCGGGGCCCGCCCGCGGAACGGCGCATCGGCATTGACCGCCTTCAGCCAGCGTACGCCTTGCGCGTCCTCGGCGAACACCAGCCGCAGGCCCTTCAGCACGCCCAGCACCAACGAGATCCGCTCGAGCTGGTCGCGGCTCAGCGCCCCGACCTTGCCGGACTTCCAATTGTGATAGGTCTGGCGCGAGACGCCGCCGAGGATCGCCATCCGCTCCTCGACCTTGAGATCCCACAGGTCGCAGGTCCGCAGGAACAGCGCCACCGCAGGCGCAGACAGGCGGCGGCGCGTTTCCGGATCGCGCAGCGCATCGGCGCCGTAGCCGCCGTCCTCCTCGACCTTCAGCGCAGCGTGGGCCACGTCCAGACCTCATCCAAACTTGGACTTAGTGTACACCTATGTACGAACTCGGCAAGCTCACCCGCACTTGAACGGCAGCTTCGCGCCGCCCGCCTCCGACCAGCGGCAGATGCGCGCCACCGCCGCCCAGCCCCGCTCGCCCCAGGCTTCAACGGCCGCGTCATGTTCGGCGAGGGCGTTGTCGCTGGCCAGGGCCTCGGCCTCGAGCTGCGGCTTGGCCTCAACCTTCAGGTCGGCACTCGGCGGGTAGGCGTTCAAGGCCCTGCTGGCGCAGCTGGACACAAGCGCGGCGCAGGCGACCAGCGCTAGGCTTCGCATCCGGCGCAGATTGGATCGCATGGGATTGCTCCTCGTGGCGGGCGGTGATGCGGCGGGAATCGTCGGTGCGCTGGCCCGCGGCCGTGGCGTTGGCCCGGCCGACCTGTTCGATGGCGCGCAGGCTGGCGGCCTGATCGCGGGCCTTCTGGATCTCGACGCCCGAGCACTGGCCCAGCATGAAGACCGGCCCCGCGGCGACGGCCGCGCCGACCAAGCCCGGCCACCAGGCGCGGGCGGCCGCACGCGCCGCCATCCACGCGATCATCGCCAGCCCCCGGCCTGCAGCGCGCTCTGGAACGTCTCGGCATAGCCGGCGATCAGCTCGGCCCGGTCGGTTCCGTTGACGATCTTCCGGGCGGCGACGAACTGGTCGCGCCGGGCGACCTCGGGCAGGTAGAGCCGCAGCCCCTTGCCGGTGAACCAGCCGCCTTCCATGCCAGCGACCAGCACCCGGGCCGAGACCTGCGGGTCCAGCGCCAGGTCGTAGTCGGCGACCAGCGCCCCGTTCAGCCCCAGCTCGCGGTCGGCCCGCTCGTAGTTCTCGTCCCAGGTCAGCTGCACGTCGCCGCGGCCATAGGCGACCTGCCCGCCGTTGCGGCCAGGCTTGCCGTAGACCCGCCCCGCCCCCTTGCCGTACTCGCGCACCGGCGCCATCGCGCCCGCCGTCTCATGGACGCAGGTGGCCAGCGCATAGGCCGCCCAGGCCGGCGGAAAGCCGGCCCCGGCGCAGGCCACGAGGATGCGCTCGCAGCCGGCGACCTCCCCCTGCGACAGGGCCGGGCCCAGTGGTGGGCGGTCGCGCAGGTGTTCGAAGAACCGGGCCGGCTCGGCCAGTCCCTTCGCCGGCGCCGGGGTATGCACTGGCGACGCCTCGCGCATGAAAAAGGCCTCCAGCGCATCGGCGGAGGCCCTGATCTTCGCCAGTTCGGCAAGGGCGAGGTCCCGGCTCATCGCCGCACCTGCTGGTCGGCCGGCAATTCGCCCTCGGCGCGCAGGCCTCGCGCCGCGGCCGCCAGCTTGGCCCAGTCGGTCACCGTCGCCCCGGCCAGGTACAGCGTCGCCAGCACCACATTGGAGCCGATCAGCGCCAACGCGATCCATTTCAGGGCCTGCGGATCATCAAGCTTGGCCAACGCCGCGCCGACGCCGCAGAGATTTAGGAGGGTTCCAAAGTAGGTGTAGAGCCGGCGAAAAAGCCAGCCGCGCTCAGGCGGCGTGGGATCCTCGCCCGGCGCGCAGGCGTCCGGGTTCATGCCAGTATCTCCAGATTTTCAGGGAAAGGCGCGGGAGCGCCTAGTCGCTGAGGACTACGCTCGACGGGCGCTCTTCCACCAATTCATGGCGGCCCGCCGGCCACTCGCTTATGCCGCCGCTCGTCGTCGAACAATCCGCCGGCTCGACCGATCCGCGCGTAGAGCACGGTCGCGACCAGCGCCACGAACTCATAGATCAGGGTCGTATGCAGTAGCATCCGCCAGTCCCGGCTTGCACTCCACGCCCAGATCAGAAGCAGCAACGGTCCATACGCCGCGACCGCGAGATACCCCCACCTGAGATAGGGGAAGGACGGCGCAACGATCCACTTTTGGAACAGCAGGAACGGCGCTCCTAGCACGGAGAAGAAGATCCCCAGGCCCGCACCATAAACGAGCGAAAACCCGACAAGGAGGCCTCCCAGCCCCACATCGGATGCTGCAAATGCTGCCGGGATGCTCAGGATCAGACCAAGCCCGATCACCACGGGCCAGATCGCCATGTTGAGCACGATCCAATGAACCAGGAACTTGCCGGCGCGCCGCCAGAGACGGTCACGATCTTCATGAGCATCTTCCACGGTTCCGCCCTCGATCGCACCGTCCGGCTCGACCGGAACAAAGAGCAAACAACTTAGCGCTGCCTGGCTGCAGCGGCCACCCTTTTGTCGAGCCTTCCGAATTGCCCAGGGCCTGCAAGCTGATTGAGCAGCCCCGTCACGGGATTTGTGCCGGCGCTGACTGTGACGATCCGCGTCGTCCCATCGGCGTTCTGAACAGGCATCCGCACAGCGTAGCCTGGGTTGAAGACATGAATGGGCTGCGTCGAGTTGATGATGGCTTTAGGGCCGACCCAATGGTCCACCCAGCCCCCCGGGAGCGGCGAATTTTCCATCCCGACAAACGACGCATCTCCGGTTCGAGCGGGAGATTGACGCGTCGTGCCTGGCGCCGGGTACTCCCTCATCGCCGTGGCAAGGCGCTCCTGATCCACTCGGCCGACGTCGGAAACGCGCATGTTGAGATGTCGGTTCGGCCCCGTGAAACGACCGGGATCTACAGCGCCGTATTGCAGCTTCTCGCCCTGCGCCAGCAAAGGTCGAACCTCTTGCGGAATGCTGCGCGCGAACTCGTCGTCGGTGACCTCTCTCGCTACGCCATTCACGTCGATCACCGCCGGAAAGACGCCGGGAGCGCCAAGCCCCCTAGGATTGATTGCTGCGCTCAAAGGAAACGGTATCGCGCGATCCACCATGGCTCTCCTTTCGGCCTGAGCCGTTGTTTCACTCCGCTTCGGTGGCGCCGCCCTCACCTGAGACGTAGAACCTGGCGCCGCCTTCTTCGGCGCGAGCGCCAGATCGGCTCGCCACAGAACCTTATCCAGCGCCGCGCGATGCGCTTGCAGTTTGGCCTCCGCGGCCGAGACCGCGCGCTCCACCACGGGGCGATAGGTCCGATCTAGTTCCTCGCCCTTGCGCTTGATGTCCCGCCCCGTGCGCTCGACCAAGCCACGGGCTTCATCCAACCATGTCGCCATCCGTCACCTCTTCTGATTGATCTTCACGCCATCCAGCCCAGGCCCTCGCCGCGGCCGCGCGGGGCCGGGCGTGGCGTCGCGAGACCCTGCCGATTGACCGCGAACTCGCCGAAGGCGTCGGCGCCATGGCTGGCGGCGTCGTGCAGCGGGCCGCCATAGCTGGCCGTCGCCTTGTTCCAGCGCTTGCGATAGGCGCGCAGTCGGTCGAGCCCCACCGCGCAGCGGCCGGCGTCGAACCAGGTCATCGCGATCATCTGGCGCGCGGCGTTGATGCGGTCCTCGGGATCGCCGGCCACGCCGACGCCGATCGGCCTCACGCCGAGCCCGCCCAGGGTCTCGAACCGCGAGCGGCCCGCCGCCCCCAGCTCGCGCACCATCACGTCGTGCGGCAGGTAGTGGGTCCCGTACACGTAGGGCTTGGCCGCGATCGCCTCGCGCACGATCGCCTGCAGCCCCTCGCCCGAGGTCTCGAAATAGTCGATCGCGCGAACCTCGCGGCCCGCCTGCTGGAAGAACCAGATCGCCGTATAGTCGTCGATCCCGAGGTCCCAGGCGGTGTCGACCTTCAGCGCCGGATCATACGGCACGCGCCCGATCCGCCCCTGCTCGCCCGCCTCGCGCAGCAGCGACCCGTAGTAGGCGCCCGGCGCGGCGGCGTCGAAATCGACCAGGTACTCCGTCGCGAAGCGGGCCTCCCCCTCCTCGGCCGATCCCGCCTCGGCGACCAGCTCGGCCTTTTCGCGGGCCAACTGCTCGGGCGTGAAGACTTCGGTGGCGGTCGCCGGCGACTTCAGGGTGAACCAGGCCGGGTCGGCGGCGCGGGCCTCGAAACTGCGGGTGGCGTGATTGCGGCCGCGCGGGGTCCACAGGAACAGCGCCCAGCCGTCGTTCTCGGCCAGGATCGGGCGCAAATAGGTCCAGGCCTCGGGCTTGGCCAGCGCCCATTCCGACAGCACCACGCCCACCGGCGGCGCCCCGACCAGGCTGTCGTAGTTGTCCGAGCCCAGCACCTGCCAGACTGAGCCGTTCTTCAGCTCGATCCGCATCTCGCTGTCCAGCGTCCGCTCCCGGATCGCCCGGGGAAACGCCTCGTCGATGCGCTTCTGGCCGCTGTGCGGGTTGACCGCCGTCCAGATCGCGCGCCGCGCCTGGCCGGCCTCGGGCAGCAGGTGCCAGTAAAGCCCCGGCTTCTGCACGGCGCAGAACGCGGCCCAGTGCAGGGCCACCTCGTCCTTGCCCCAGCGCCGGTGCGCGGCCACGTCGGCGCGCTTGCCGCCGCTCGCCAGATAGGTCCAGAGGCCACGCTGATAGGCCCGCGGCCCCCAGCGATTGGGAATCTGCGGTTTGTCCACGTCTCACCGATGTTGAAGGCTTCGGCCCGCAGGACGGGCCAGGGCGGGGCTACTGCACCCGCCCGACCTCCCGGCCGCCGGCGGTCAGCACGCCCCGGTCATCCAGGGTCACCAGATAGGGCTGGGCGCACTTGCCCGCGCCCTCGGGCGAGCTCACTTCGCCCACCACCTCGACGCTGAGCTTCAGCTTGTCGCCCTCGCGGGTCAGGCTATCGCCGCCGCCCGAGAGCAAGCTGGCGCTATCCTTCACCCAGAGCAGTCCCCCGATGCTCTTCGCATCGCCCGGCCTGGCCCGCGCGTTCACCACGCCCAGCGCCATCCACCCGTCACGGCTGATGGTGTCCTCATAGTCGAAGGCGCGATAGGATAGCCGCCCCTCCCCGCCGCCGGCGGTCTGCGGATCGGGGGTCGTCAGACGGAAATACTCCTCGGGCGATAGCGTCCCATCCGGATCGAACCGAAACAGGTCCCCGCAGTCCGCGATCTGCCGCGGAGGAGGATCGCTCCAGGGCTCGGGCAGCGTCGCCGCCGGCTTCTTCTCGGGCGCCGGAGGACCGCACGCCGCCAGCAAGCCAAGCGCAAGGACCAGGATCATCCGCGCCGTCATCGCGCCAGCTCCGCCGCCTTGCGGCCGTTGACGCTCACCGCGCCGCCCGGCGTCAGCTCCATGCGCCAGACCCGGCCGCAGGCGTCCGTGGCGCGCACTTCGATCTGCGCGCCGCCGGACGCCGTCGGAACGATGGCCAGCGCGTCCGCCGCGAACCGCCCTGGCTGGGTGGTCCAAAGCACGCCGATATAGGTCTGCTCGCCCATCTCGCCGCCCGCGCCCGCCACGGCCAGGGCCGTCCTGCCGGCCCGCGCCGGCCGGCCATCGGCCCTGAAACTGTCGAACGCCAGAAAGCGGTCGGCGACGCCCCGATGCCCCGACGCGCTCACCCGTCCGATGTCGTCGGCCGACAGCCGCGCCTCGCGGCCGAACGTCACTAGACCAGCGCACGCGGCCGAGCCGTCCGCCGCCAGCGCCGGGCCCGGCGCCAGCACAAGCACCGCAGCCAGAAGCTTCAGCATGCCCCCTCCGAACACATTGGTCGGCCAGGAACATAAGCCGAACGACACGCCGGCGCCTAGCCGCCCCTTGGGCAGTTCGGCGGCTTCAATCCTCTCCTGCATCTTCTACGCCCGGCTCGGGCAGGAAATTCACCACTTCGATGGCGAACGGCTGCGGGCCATCGGCAGCCTCGCGGACCTTCTCGCCCGCCTTCGGCCCCAGCCGCGCCGCCTGCCACTGGATGGCGGCGATCCGCAGCTTGGCGACCTGCAGGGTCTCCGGCGTCGCCGCCTCGGCGACCTCCCGGACCTCGTCGAACAGCCGATAGGCCTGGATCTCGCGCGCCACCGCGTACATTTCGGCGAACTCCGGATAGCGATGCAGCCAGAGATAAAAGCCGCTCTGCGAGGGCATGTCCGGGTCGCGGCAGATCAGGTGCAGGGCCTCGCCCTCGCCCAGCCGACGACACAGTTCCGCCGCCGCCTTCACGCTGTAGCCGCTGGGGCGGCCGCCCCGCGCCGGTCCGCCCGCCGCCGCCTGCGCCGCGGCGAACGCCTCGCCGAAATCCGGATAGAACGTCTTCCAGGCGTCGACCGTCGATCTCGGCGGCATGCCGCGCTCGCGGCAGACGGCCGCCAGGCTCTCGCCCTTGGCGATCCGCGCGCAAATGCCCTCGGCGAGGTCGGGGCTGTAGCGCCCGACCACCCGCGTCCGCTTGGTTTGCATTCCACGACCTCTGAATGAAAATTCGGCGGCGGCAGGCGCTCAGCCCAGCCCCGCACAGCGACGCCGCCCGCTCCGTATGCGCAGACGCGCGGGCCGCGCCCCAGCGTCGGCTAGGTTCAGGCGACGCACCCCGTCCGATCCGGCGGCGCGATGGTGCGACCGCCCGCGACGCGCGCGGTCATCTAGGCGTTCAGAAGGGCCGCGCCGTCGCTCGACCTAAGGCCACGAGACGGACTGCTGAACCCGCTCCAACAATCCGCGCTGCGCAAAGATGAACGTGGTCCAGTAGGGATCCCCCATGCCCGGCGAGAAGCAGCCGGCCACCGACACGGTTCGCCGCCCGTTCTCCAGGGCCAGACTTGGCTTGGCGCCGAAGGATCGGATCTTCCTCGCCGTCTGGGCTTCGGCTGGTGCTCGTATGCCCTCCGCGTTGTTTCGCATGTCCATATGAGCGGTCGGAAGCGGCTTAGCATGATGAGCTACCAGCAAGCCGTCGTCGCTGTTGTCGCCACAAGACCAGAGCGTCTAAATTGGCGCGCAAAATCGCACTCAGGAGGAGTTGGTATGGGCAAGGCCATGGACGCCTTTGTCGAGGAATGCCAAGCGCTGCGCGCGCTGTCCGATTGGCCGCAGCAGATCTCCAGCGCCATGAAACGTCTGCTGGCGGCCGACGGGCTCGCCGACGAGTTGATGGGCGAACTCGATCCCGTGCGGAAATCCAAGCTGTATATTCAGTCCCCGGACCTGACGATCTACTCAGTCTACAGCGAAGGCGGGCTACGGGGCCCGCCCCATGATCACGCGACGAACGCCGTCGTCGCCCTGATTGAGGGCGTCGAGCAATACAAGACCTACCGCGTCGAAGGGGGACGCTGCGTCGAGACCGGGACCGTACGCGTCAGAGCTCCGGCTGTGGCGGTGATGAGCGAGGACACCATACACGCCATCTGGAACGAGCCCGGCGAAGGCGGACTCTCGCTACACGCCTACGGCAACACGCACTTCGACGCCGCTGACAGGCGTCTATGGGATCCCGTGGAAGGACGGGAGCAGGCGTTCGATCATCGCCTCCAATTCAAATGGACCCAGGAGCTTTCCGCCGCCGCCCGAAGCACGGCGACCTAGCCCTGGCTCGCCCACAAAGCCGGGCCAGGACGGCAGGCAGCTGCAATTCAGCGCCCCTGGCCTGTTCGATCTGCTCGGCCGTGCGCCGATACCACGCATCGAGATCCTTCGGGTGCATGTAGCCTCCAGGTGGCGGCGCGATCCCGCCCGCCGATGCCCAGATTGTCGGGTCCGGCCAAACACCCCCGCGCCCGGACCGCCCGCCTCGCAAGGCGCGGCTCGGTGCTCAGGCGCGGGGGGCCTGGACGCGCGCGGTCGGTTCCAAGGGGCAGCGGCCAGGCGACATCCCTCGTCGGAGGGGAGGACCCGAGGGACGCGCCGTCTGCGGCGCGAGCGCGCGGATGGGCGCGCATCGAAGCGCCGAGCCGTCTCTGAACCTTGGAAATCAGGCCCCTCGCGCCTCGCAAGGAGAGGAGCCGAGGCGGGGACCTTGCCGAACCGTCGCGCGCTGCAGACGCAATGACGACCGATATCTAGAGCTTACCAAAATCCCCGCAGGGATCAAGAACAAAATAGGAACTTATGCCGTCCCCTTGGCCGCCAGCATGTCCAGCGCCACCTCCAGCACCGCCTCCAGCCGATAGATCTCCCGGTCGCCGCCGCACGCCGCCTCGCGCGGGGTCAGCTCCTCGCCGCAGATCATGTCGCAGGCCGCGACCAGCGACGGCTGGCCGCGCAGCGTGTCGCGATAGGCGCTCAGCGCGTCCCGCGCCCTGGCGTTGGCCTCCGCGCGGGCGATCACCGCCGTCAGCGGCGTCTCGGCCGCCCCGCCGGGCTTGATGTCCAGCGTCGAGGCGATCGCCACCTCGCCCTGCGCCATGCGATAGCAGCGGCCGTAGCGTTCGCCGGCCGCCTTCTGGGCCGTGGTCAGCCGCCCCTTGCGCAGCAGCCAGTCCAGGCCGGCCAGGCGGCGATAGGGCCGCTGGCGCTCGCCGCGCGTCGCCGGCGGCGCCTCGAACTGCGCGCCGCGCGCCTGCGACAGGGCGACCGTCTCGGCCACCCCCTCGGCGACCTGGCGCGCTTCCAGTCGCGCCCTGCCCTGCTGTTCGACCCGGATCAGACGCTCGCGCTCCAGGCGCGCCAGATACGCCGCTCGGCTCATCCCGGCCTCCGCTTTGCTTCAGATCGCCCGGCCCCGACCACCGCGTCGGCCAGCCGGTAGACCGCTTCCCCGCAGGCGCGTTCGCCCTCGAGCGCCGTCAGGCCCGCTGCGGCGGTCGCCATCAGGTCGCGCAGGAAGCGCCCTCGCGTTTCGGGCGGCAGGGTGCGCAGCGCACTGGCCACCACGTCGCTGATCGCCGCGCTCATTTCGGCCACGTCAGCGGCAGGCACACCGCCGCCCCGTCCCGGCCGATCCGACGCTCGGAAAAGGCGCAGAAGCCCCCTTGCGCCATCACGTCGGCGACGTGCCGGTCATGACGGGCGAAGCGTGGAACCTGCATGTCCCCGCCCCACTGTGGCCGCGCGCGAAAATGCTTCTCCAGCCTGCGCGCATCGCTCGGCGCGACGCCGAGCTCTACCATGGCGCGCGACGGCGACGTCCCGGTTTGTCGTAGGGTTGTATATTCTTGGCCCGTAGGGGCGCCTCTCGGCTGCGTTTCGTGTCCCATGACGAAAATGTATGGAACATACAGTGAACCAGCAAGCGGATTCTGTATTTATTTTACACACAGGCTCAGCTAGAAGGCGCGCATGGACGATCGTTTCCAGCGCCTGCGGCTGGCCCGCACCGAGAACGGCTTCGACACCGCGGCGGCGGCCGCCGAGGCTTTCGGCTGGAACCGGAACACCTACTCATCCAACGAAAACGGCAACGCCGCCTTCTCCTATCGTCGCGCCAAGGAGTACGCCGCCGCCTTCGGGGTGCGCCCCGAATGGCTCTACGACGCCGCCGGCCCGATGCGATCGAGCGGGGTCGCGGGCCTGGCGCCGATCATCGGCCGCGTCGGCGCCAACCCGGAAGGCGACGTCCTGCTGGCGACCGGCCAAGGCAGCGGCGAGCTGGCCCCAATCCCGCCCGGCGGCACGGAGAAAGCCGTGGCGCTAAGGGTTTCCGGACATTCGATGCGTGGCCTGGCCGATGACGGCGCGCTGATCTATTTCGAGGATCAGCGCAGCTCCCCCAGCCCGGACATGTTGGGCCAGGTGGTGGTCGTCGAGACCGACACCGACGAGGTGCTGGTCAAGCGCCTGCTGCGCGGCTCGGGACCCGGGCTCTACGACCTCGAGAGCGTCGCCGGGCCTACCCGCCGCGACGCCCGGCTGCGCTGGGCCGCCCACATCACCGCGATCATCCCGCCCTATCAGGCGCGCCGGATCATCATCGACGAAGGCTGAGCGCGGCCGCCGCCCCTCGAACCGTCAGGTATCGGTTGTCGGGAAAGTGTATATATTATACATTTCCCGAATGAACGAGCTTGACCGGCTGATCGTCGCCGAAGCCGCCGCCGAGGCGGCGCGGACAACCCTCGCGCAGCGCGAACTGAACCGCTGCCGAGGCGTCTCCTGGTCCGCAATGGCCCCCGAGCCGCGCGTCCCGCCCCCGGCCGCCGCCCTGCAGGCGCGCGCCCGGGCGCGGCTCGCCGCCCGCGAGGCCTGGCGGGCCGGCGCCGAGGGCGGCTTCATCACCGGCCTTTCCGACTGCCAGGCAGCCGCGCGCGAGGCTTTCGCGACCGCCGAACGCGCCCGCGCCGGCGCCTCGCGCGGCGAGCCCGCCGACTGGCGGCTGAAGATGCTCGACGAACTGGCCGCGCAGGCCCGCGCGCTCGCCGCCGGCGTCCGCCAGGCCCGACGCGCGCTCGCGCCCTAGCAGCGCGCGCCGTTCTGCGCGCGCCCCGGCCGCCAGGACCGCGCCGCCCGGCGCTCCCGGATTTCGTCGTGCAGCATGTCGGCCAACTCCAGCACCTGCTCCTGCGACATCCGCCGCGCCGCGCCGCGCACCTCCGCGGCGAGGCGGAACATCAGGTCGGACGGTAAGCCTCGCTCGGCGACCATCGTCGTTGCCTCACATTAGCCCAGCCACTCCTCCAATTCGCGAGCCTGGCGACGCGTTCCCGTTAATCGTGTATTTGACTTAGATAGTTCGCCAACCTAACTATTTGACCATGCCGAATTCATCGGAGACGCTCGCCCTCGCCGACAACCTTCGCGCGCCGCTCCTGCGGGTGGCGCGGCGGCTGCGTCAGGAGGCCCAGCGCGCCGGCAGCTCGGCGCTCGACGCGCTGATCCTCGGCTACATCCGCCGGCGTCCCGGCGTCGGCGTCAGCGAGCTGGCCCAGGCCGAGCAGATCTCCCGCCCCAGCATGAGCGGCCACATCAAGCGACTGGAGGCCGCAGGCTGGATCCAGCGCTTCGACGACCAGGAGGACGGGCGCCGCTCGGGCCTGCGGATCACGCCGGCGGGCGAGGCCCAGCTCGACGCCGTCCGCCAGCGCCGCAACGACTGGCTCGCCGACCGCCTGGCGCGGCTGACGCCCGAGGCGCGCGCCGCCCTCGCCGCGGCCGGACCGCCGCTGCTGCAGCTCCTGGAGCAGGATCAGTGAGCCCCGTGGACCAGCCGCTCGGAGACAAGGGCTCCACCGCCACGACCCGCGGCTGGGTGATCCCGGCGATCATCGGGTCGGCCATGCTCATGCAGACGATGAACGCGACGGTGATCGCCAACGCGCTGCCGACCATGGCCGTAGCGCTCGGCGAACCGCCGCTGCGCCTGAACCTCGCCATCACCATGTTCCTGCTGGCCTCGGCGGTTTTCCTGCCGATCAGCGGCTGGGTCGCCGACAAGTTCGGCGCCAAGCGGATCTTCATAGTCTCCATGGTGCTGTTCGCGCTCGCCTCGGCGGCCTGCGGCTTCGCCCAGGACCTGACCCAGCTGGTCATCGCCCGCATCTTCCAGGGCGTCGGCGGGGCGATGATGGCCCCCGTCGGCCGCCTGGTCCTGCTGCGCACCACCCCCAAGGAGGAACTGGTCGGCGCGATGTCGGTGATGACCATGCCGGCCCTGCTCGGCCCGGTCATCGGGCCGATCGTCGGCGGCGCGATCGTCACCTTCGCCGACTGGCGCTGGATTTTCTTCCTGAGCATCCCCGTCGCCGTGGTCGGGGTGCTGCTGGTCATGCGCTACGTCCCCAACGTCAAGGAGCAGGAGGTCTCGCCCATCGACTGGAAGGGCACGCTGCTCACCGGACTGGGGCTGGCCGGCCTGATCTTCGGCTTCGAGAACCTCGGCCGCGGCCTGCTGCCCGACGCCCTGGTCGCGGCGATGTTCTTCGGCGGCCTGGCGGCTCTGGTCGTCTACTGGCGCCACGCGCGGGGCAATCCGCACGCCATCCTCGACCTCTCGGTGTTCCGGTTGCAGACCTTCCGCGCCTCGGTGATCGGCGGGGCGTTCATGCGCATCGCCATGGGCGCCACGCCGTTCATGCTCGCCATGCTGCTCCAGGTGGGCTTTGGCATCTCGGCGATCCAGGCGGGCCTGATGACCTTCATCTCCGCGGCCGGGGCCCTGGTCATGAAGACCACCGCCCCGCCGATCCTGCGCCGCTTCGGCTTCCGCTCGGTGCTGGTCGTCAACGCCCTGATCGTCGCCGTCAGCTTCGTGGCCTACGGCCTCTTCACCCCGACCACGCCGCACTGGCTGATCCTGCTGATCCTCGCGGTTGGCGGCTTCTTCCGCTCGCTGCACTTCACCAGCCTCAACGGCCTGGCCTTCGCCGAGATCGGCCAGGACCGCATGAGCCGCGCCTCGACCACCTCCTCGATGGTCCAGCAGCTCGTGCAGTCAATCGGCATCGGGCTGGCCGCGGCGCTGATGCACTTCTTCATGGTCGCACGCGGCGAAGACCAGCTTACCGCTGCGGCGATCTCGCCCGCCTTCGTGGTCACCGGCCTGATCACCCTGATCTCGCTGGCCTTCTTCATCCCCCTGCCCCGCGACGCCGGCGACGAGATGAACGGCCGCAAGTGATCCAATCGGCGCGTGCGGCGTTTATCGCTCGTCCAGGGGCGATCCCATCTTCAGGAGGCGAGCATGATCCGCAAGGCGCGCGCGGTTTGGCGCGGAACTGGCCGTGACGGCGACGGCGATCTGACCACCGATTCCGGCGTGCTGTCGGCCACGCCCTACAGCTTCAAGACCCGGTTCGAGGACACCCCCGGAACCAATCCGGAGGAGCTGATCGCCGCGGCCCACGCCGGCTGCTTCACCATGCAGCTCGCCTTCCTGATTCAGCGGGCGGGCCTGGCGGCGGAGGAGCTCTCGACCGAGGCGGCGGTGTCCCTGGTCCCGGATGGCGAGGGCTTCCGGATCGACCGCTCGGCGCTCACCCTGCAGGCCAAGGTGCCCGGGATCAATCAAGTGAAGTTCGACGAGCTGGCCCGCATGGCCGAGAAGAACTGCCCGGTCTCCAGGCTGCTCAACGCCGAGATCACCCTGCAGGCGACCTTGATCTCCTAGCGTCGCGCCAACAGGGCGCTCATCCGGCACTCGGCCCCCTCGGGCGGGAAGTCCAGTTCGACCGTCCCGCCATAGGCCTGCAGCGCGATGAGCGTCAGCCGCGTGCCGAAACCCGTGCGCTTGGGCGGGACCACCCGCGGCCCGCCACGCTCGCGCCAGTGCAGCTGCAGGCGCTCGCCGTCCACGCTCCAGACGATCGAGACCCGCCCTGCCCCGGACAATGCGCCATACTTCGCCGCGTTGGTCGCCAGCTCGTTCAGCACCATCACCAGGTTGACGGCCATCTCGGGGCCCAGCGGAGCCGGCGCCTCGGGCCCGTCGATCGCAAACCCTTCGGCCGCGAACGGAGCCAGCGCCGCCTCGATCACGTCGCGCAGGTCGGCCGCTTCCCAGACGTTGCGGGTGAGCAGGTCATGGCCGCGGGCCAGCGACTGCAGGCGGCTGTCGAACGCCGCCCGGAACGCCGCCGGATCGTCCGGCGCGCCGCGCATGGTCTGCGAGGCGATCGCCTGCACCGCGGCCAGGTTGTTCTTCACGCGGTGGTTCAGCTCGGCGAGCAGCAGGTCCTGCCGTTGCCGCGCCGCCACCTGGGCGGTGATGTCCTGCGAAGTGCCGATCACCCGGACCGGGCGTCCCTGGCCGTCGAACGATACGCGCGCCGCGCCGCGGACCCAGACCGCAGATCCGCCCTCGCCCCCCGCCGTCGTACGATGCTCCACCACATAGTGCCCGTCGTTCTCACCAGCCATCGCCGCGTCATAAGCGCTGCGGGTGGCGGGGAAGTCCTCGACATGGACCGCGGCCGCATAGGACGCATAGTTGATGTCGCCTTCCGACGGCAGGCCGAACATCCGCCGGGTGCGTGCGTCCCAGTCGACCCGGTCGGCGGCGACGTCGTACTCCCAGAACCCGAGTTCGGTCGCGTTCAGCGCCAGCGTCAGCCGCTCGCCCTGGCGCTCGGCCTCGGTCTGCGCGAGATGCTGCTGGGTGATGTCGATGATGATGAACGCCACCTGCCCCGCGGCCTCGGCCAGCGGCGTGAAGGTCCCGAGGAACCAGCCCTGGCGACCGCTGGGAAAGCGGAACGAGTATTCGATGGTCTCGGCCGCGCCGCCCCGCAGCACCCGATGCAGGACTTCCAGCCGCCCGCCGATCTGGTCGCTCGCTACGCCCAGCTCCCGCCCGGTCCGGCCGTTGAGGGCGCCTGGCGCGCAGCCGTAGAATTCGCATGCGCCGCGATTGGCCATGACGAAGCGGTAGTCGTCTTCCAGGGGCTCGACGACGCCGGCCAGCATCGAAGGCGCATCAAGCATAGCCTGGAGCAGCGCTTCGCCGCCGGCGCCGGCGTTTCGCCAGTCGCCCTTCCGCCCCTCGTCGCCCATTCGCCCTCCGCCCGTAACAGTTCGATCCTAGGGCTGGTTCTCGCGCCTGGACAGACGGCGATAGGCCTCAGACGGCGGGCTGCGGCGTTTGGTCCGGCTCGGACGGCAGGTCGCCCGACGCGGCGTTGTAGACGTCCATGTCCAGCATGCCCTGCTGCTTGGCCACCAGCGTCGGGACCAGCGCCTGCCCCGCGACGTTGGTCGCAGTGCGGCCCATATCGAGGATCGGGTCGATGGCCAGCAGCAGCCCCACGCCTTCCAGCGGCAGGCCCAGGGTCGAGAGCGTCAGGGTCAGCATCACCACCGCCCCGGTCAGCCCGGCCGTCGCCGCCGACCCGATCACCGAAACGAAGACGATCAGGAAATAGTCGCTCACCGCCAGCGGCACATTGTAGAACTGCGCCACGAAGATCGCCGCCACGGCCGGATAGATCGCCGCGCAGCCGTCCATCTTGGTCGTCGCGCCCAGGGGCACGGCGAAGGCGGCGTAGGACCGCGGCACGCCCAGCGCGCTCTCAGCCACCGTCTGGGTGACCGGCAGGGTTCCGATCGACGAGCGCGAGACGAATCCGAGCTGGATGGCCGGCCAGGCCCCGGCGAAGAATTTCAGCGGATTCAATCCATTGGCGAGCAGCAGGGTCGGATAGACCACGAACAGCACCAGGCCCAGGCCCGCATACACGGCCAGGGCGAAGGCGCCGAGCTGCGCCAGCGCGTCCCACCCGTAGTGCGCCACCGCGTTGCCGAAGAGGCCGATGGTGCCGATGGGAGTGAGACGGATCACCCACCAAAGGATCTTGCGCACGATGGCCAGCGCCGAGGCGTTGAACGCCAGGAACGGCTCGGCCGCCGCGCCCGACTTCAGCGCCGCGATGCCGGTGACCAGCGAGATCACCACGATCTGCAGCACATTGAACGACAGCGTCGTCTTGGCGCCCTCGTCCGCCAGGGTCGTGGACGCGGCCAGGCCCAGCATGTTCGAGGGCACGAGGCCGGTCAGGAAATCGAGCCAGGAGCCGCTCGTCTGCGAAACCCCTGCAGCCGTCGCCGCGACGGTGGTGTTGAGCCCCGGCTTGAGCACCAGGCCGACGACGATGCCGATGCTGACGGCGATCAGGGCGGTCGTCGCGAACCAGAACAGCGTGCGCCAGACGAGCGCCGCGGCGTTCTGAAGCTGGCGCAGGTTGGCGATGCTGGCGACGATGGCCGTGAACACCAGCGGCGGCACCAGCACGCGCAGGAGCTGGATGAAGGTCGACCCCGCCAGCCGCAAGGCCTCCGAGAGGCCGTGCCCGGCCTGCCCCGCCTCGGAACCCAGGTGGCGCGCGAGCAGCCCCAGCCCCAGGCCCAGCGCCATGCCGGCCAGGACCTGAAAGCCGAATGAGGCGAAGATGCCGCCGCGTTTGCGCGCCTGCGCCATGGAAAGCTCCTACCGAAAGTCGCGCGGAGCATGGTCGGGCCTCGGGCGCCGCGCCAGCGGTTTGAGCTTTTTGTGTCCTTAGAAAACCTGCAAGCGGTCGGATCGGCCCTGTCGCCGGCGCCGATCGGCAGAACCTGCCCACCCAGGGGCGCAGTTTTTGCCGCGCCTGGACGGCAGAATTTACCGTGTTTGACCTTGCGCGGCGCCTGGAAAGTCGCGCCCGGAACGGCGATCTGCGAAAAACCTCAAGCGGATCAACGATGGTTGGTTAACAGCCAAAACTGGCCCGACCCTTGCTCAGGAGTCCCGCAGGCAAAACGCCTCCGGCAGTCAAAATGACGTCGGTCTCCGAGAAAAGGAACCAAGTGTATGTCGATGAATTCGGTCAACACGAACAAAGGCGCGATGATCGCGCTGCAAAACCTGAACGCCACTAACAAAGACCTCGGCACCGTTCAGAACCGCATCAACACCGGTCTGAAGATCTCCACCGCCAAGGACAACGGCGCCATCTGGGCCATCGCCCAGAACCAGCGCGCTGAATCGGCCTCCCTCAATTCGGTCATCTCGTCGCTGCAACGCGGCCAGTCGGTGGCTGACGTCGCCATGTCGGCCGGCACCGCCATCTCGGACATCCTCGTCCAGATGAAGGAAAAGGTCCTGGCGGCGACTGAAGCGGGTCTGTCGACCGCCTCCAAGGCGGCGCTCAGCGACGAATACAAGTCGCTGCGCGACCAGATCGACACGATCGCCAACAACGCCACCTTCGACGGCGTCAACCTGATCTCGTCGACCTCGGTCAACAGCGCGAGCATCAAGGCGATCGCCAACGCCGACGCCACCGCGACCATCGACATCGCCCACGTGGTGCTGTCGAAGTCGAACACCAAGATCGCCGCCACCCTGACCTCGCTGACCAACACGGTGACCTCGGCGGACGTGAAGGAAGTGGAAGACGCCATCCAGGACGTCTCCTCGGCCCTCTCGAAGCTCGGCACCGGCGCCAAGGCGCTCGACACCCACATGACCAATGTCATGAAGCTCCAGGACACCCTGGACGCCGGGGTCGGCAACCTGGTCGACGCCGACCTGGCCAAGGAAAGCGCGAAGCTGCAAGCGCTGCAGACCAAGCAACAGCTTGGCGTGCAGGCCCTCAGCATCGCCAACCAGTCGTCGAGCAGCCTGCTCGGACTGTTCCGATAAGACCAACGAACGCTTCGCGTTCAACGGCGGCGGCGGGAAGGGAAACCTTCCCGCCGCTTTCGTTTTGGGGCCCTACTCGGCCGCCATCGCCAGGGCGCTGCCGCGGGTCAGCGAGGTCTTCGCCGCCAGCGCGACCTTGGCCGCCTCGTATTCGGCGGCCAGCCGATCGATCATCTCGCCGGCGCTCGGGATCTCCTTGACCGCGCCGATCCCCTGACCGCAGCCCCAGATGTCCTTCCAGGCCTTGGCCTTCTGGTTGCCGCCCGAACCGAAGCTCATCTTCGACGGATCCGATTCCGGCAGGTTGTCCGGGTCCAGGCCCGCAGCCTCGATCGACGGGCGCAGGTAGTTGCCGTGCACGCCGGTGAACAGGTTCGAGTAGACGATGTCGTCGCCGCTGCTGGCCACGATCATGTCCTTGTAGCCCTGCTGAGCGTTGGCTTCCTTCGTCGCGATGAAGGCCGAGCCGATATAGGCGAGGTCCGCCCCCATAGCCTGGGCGCCCAGGATCGCCGCGCCGTTGGCGATCGAACCCGACAGGGCGATCGGGCCGTCGAACCACTCGCGCAGCTCCTGCACCAGGGCGAAGGGCGACAAGTGGCCGGCATGGCCGCCGGCGCCGGCCGCCACCGGGATCAGGCCATCGGCGCCCTTCTCCACCGCCTTGCGGGCGAAGCGGTCGTTGATCACGTCATGCAGCACGACGCCGCCGTACGAGTGGATCGCCTTGTTCACGTCCTCGCGCGCGCCGAGCGAGGTGATGGTCACCGGCACCTTGTACTTCACGGCCATCTCGACGTCGTGCTCGAGCCGGTCGTTGGTCTTGTGGACGATCTGGTTCATCGCGAACGGGGCGGAAGGAGTGTCCGGGTTCTTGCGGTCCCAATCGGCCAGTTCCTCGGTGATCTGGGCCAGCCATTCGTCGAGCTGGCTCGCCGGGCGCGCATTGAGCGCCGGGAACGAACCGACGATCCCGGCCTTGCACTGGGCGATCACGAGTTCCGGGCCGGAGATGATGAACAGCGGCGAGCCGATCACCGGAATGCGCAGGCGCTCTGCGAGAATGGGGGGCAAGGCCATAGGGGCGTCCTTATGAGATGTGTCGATCTAATTTTTACAGCGTACACACAAAAAATCACCCCACGCAAGCACCCCGTCCCGCCTGACCCCGCGTGAACTTGACGCGTCGCTGGGTCAGGTCGCAATGACAGGGTGATGACCGATACTTCGATCGCTTCCGGCGCCTTCCCGCCCGCCACCGCCGCCGACTGGCGCGCCCTGGTGGAAAAGACCCTGAAAGATGCTCCCTTCGAGAGCCTTCAGCGCACCACGCTCGAGGGTCTGCCCATCGCTCCGCTCTACGAAGCCGGGCGCGAGGGGCCGAAGTTCGCGCCGCGGCCGCATGACGCCGAACGCCCCTGGGACCTGCGGGCCGCCGTCGCCCACCCCGACCCGGCGCGCGCCCGCGCCGACCTGCTGACCGACCTGGAGGGCGGCGCGGCGTCCGGCCTCGTCCGCATCGACCCGACCGGCGCCAGCGGCGTGGCCGTCGGCTCGGCCGCCGACCTGGCTAGGGTGCTCGACGGCGTGATGCTGGAGCTGGCGCCGGTGGCGCTGGATGCGGGTTTCCTCGGCCCGAAGGCGGCCGACTGGCTCGCCGCGGCCGCCAAGGGCTCGCCCAACGCCCTGCTCTTCTTCCACATGGATCCGCTCGGCGCCTTCGCGCAGGCCGGCGAGAGCCCCGGCCCGGTCGAGAGCCACCTGGTCTCCGCCGCCACAGTCGGCGCCCGCCTGGCCGAATCCTATCCCAAGGCCGGGCTGTTCCTGGCCTCCGGACGGGTGATCCACGAGGCCGGCGGCGGCGAGGCCGGCGAACTGGCCTTCATGCTCGCCTCGGCGCTCGCCTACGCCAAGGCGCTGGTGCGTGCCGGCCTGACCATGGATCAGGCCTTCGCCGGCATCACGCTCGGCCTGTCCGCCGACGCCGACTATTTCGCCTCGATCGCCAAGCTCCGCGCCGCCCGCGTGCTGTGGGCGCAGCTCACCAAGGCCTGCGGCGTGACCGCCCCGGCCCGGATCGAGGCCCGGTCTTCGCAGCGCATGCTGACTGCGCAGGATCCCTGGACCAACATGCTGCGCCTGACCTCGGCCGGGTTCGGCGCGGCGGTCGGCGGCGCTGACGCCGTGGTGCTGGGCGCCTTCACCGACGCGATCGGCCTGCCCACGGCCTTCGCCCGCCGTCAGAGCCGCAACACCCAGCTGGTGCTGATGGAGGAGGCCCACCTCGGCCGGGTCGCCGACCCCGCCGCCGGCTCGGGCTACATCGAAGCCCTCACCGACGAGATGGCTCGCGCCGCCTGGGCCCAGTTCCAGGCGATGGAGGCCGAGGGCGGCGCTGTCGCGGCCCTGGCCTCGGGCCATGTCGCGGCCCAGGTCGCCGCCACTTGCGCGGCTCGCCAAGCCGCCGGCCCGCCGAAGATCGTCGGCGTCACCGCCTTCCCGCCGACCGAGGACGCGCCGGTCGAGGTCGAGCGGCCGAACCCCGTTTCGGCCGACGCCCCGTCGCCGCGTCTGCCCGGGCCCGACGGCCGCTGCCCGCCGCTCGCCCCCATCCGTATCGCCGCGCCGCACGAGGCCGCCCGATGAGCCAGTTCCCCGACTTCACCGCCCTGCCCTTCGACGCCGACCGCGCCGCTGCGCCGCTCGCCGCGGGCGCCGCCTGGGAGACGCCGGAAGGCATCGCCGTCCGCCCGTCCTACGGCCCGGCCGATATCGCCGGCCTCGCCACCGGCTATCCGGGCCTCGCGCCGTTCGTGCGCGGCCCCTACCCGACCATGTACCTCACCAATCCGTGGACCGTCCGCCAGTATGCGGGCTTCTCCACGGCCGAGGATTCCAACGCCTTCTATCGCCGCAACCTGGCCGCCGGGCAGATGGGCCTGTCGGTCGCCTTCGACCTGGCCACCCACCGCGGCTACGACAGCGATCACCCGCGGGTGAAGGGCGACGTCGGCATGGCGGGCGTCGCCATCGACTCGATCCTCGACATGCGCACGCTGTTCGACGGCATCCCGCTCGACAAGATGAGCGTCTCGATGACCATGAACGGCGCGGTGCTGCCGATCCTGGCGCTCTACATCGTGGCGGCCGAGGAACAGGGCGTGCCGCACGCCAAGCTGTCGGGCACCATCCAAAACGACATCCTCAAGGAGTTCCTGGTCCGGAACACCTACATCTATCCGCCCGCGCCCTCGATGCGGATCATTTCCGACATCTTTTCATACACTTCGCGCGAAATGCCGAAGTTCAACTCGATCTCGATCAGCGGCTATCACATCCAGGAGGCCGGCGCGACGCTGGACCTGGAGCTGGCCTACACCCTGGCCGACGGCGTCGAGTACGTGCGCGCCGGGGTCGCCGCCGGCATGAGCGTCGACCAGTTCGCGCCGCGCCTGTCGTTCTTCTGGAACGCCGGCATGAACGCCTTCATGGAGATCGCCAAGCAGCGCGCCGGCCGGCTGCTGTGGGCCAAGCTGATGAAGGACGAGTTCGCCCCCAAGGACTCCCGCTCGCTCTCCCTGCGCGCCCACACCCAGACCAGCGGCTGGAGCCTGGCGGCGCACGACGTCTACAACAACGTGCCGCGCACCCTGGTCGAGGCGATCGCCGCCACCGGCGGCCAGACCCAGAGCCTGCACACCAACTCGCTGGACGAAGCCCTGGCCCTGCCCACCGACTTCTCGGCCCGCATCGCCCGCAACACCCAACTGTTCCTACAGCTGGAGAGCGGCCAGACCCGCGTCGTCGATCCCTGGGGCGGCTCCTACTATGTCGAACGCCTGACCGCCGACCTCGCCGCCCGCGCCCTGGAGCACATCGCCGAGGTCGAGGCCCTGGGCGGCATGGCCAAGGCTATCGAGGACGGCCTGCCCAAGCGCCGCATCGAGGAGGCCAGCGCCCGCACCCAGGCCCGCATCGACGCCGGCCGCCAGAGCGTCGTCGGCGTCAACCGCTACAAGCCCGACGTCGCCGACGAGATCCCGGTGCTCAAGGTCGACAACACCGCCGTGCGCGAGCGTCAGCTGGAAAAGCTGCAGCGCCTGCGCGCCGAGCGCGACCCCGCCGCCGTCGAGGCCGCCCTCACCGCCCTGACCGAAGGCGCGGCCGGGAACGGCAACCTGCTCGAACTGTCGGTCAACGCCGCCCGCGCCAAGGCGACGGTAGGCGAGATCAGCCTGGCCCTGGAAAAGGTGTTCGGCCGCCATGCCGCCGAGGCCTCCGCCGTCACCGGCGTCTATCTGCGCGAATCCGGCGCCACGCCCCAGGCCGAGCGCGCCAAGGCGATGACCGAGGCGTTCCGCCAGGCCGACGGCCGCAAGCCGCGGGTGATGATCGCCAAGATGGGCCAGGACGGCCACGACCGCGGCCAGAAGGTGATCGCCTCCGGCTTCGCCGACCTCGGCTTCGACGTCGACATCGGCAACCTGTTCCAGACCCCGGCCGAGGCCGCGGCCCAGGCCGTCGCCGAGAACGTCCACGTGGTCGGCGCCAGCTCGCTGGCCGCGGGCCACCTGACCCTGGTGCCGGAACTGAAGGACGAACTGGCCAAGCTGGGGCGTGCGGACATCCTGGTCGTCGTCGGCGGGGTGATCCCGCCCGAGGACTTCCAGGCCCTGCGCGACGCTGGCGTGGCCGCGATCTTCACCCCCGGCACGGTGGTGCCCGAGGCGGCGATCGAGGTGCTCGACCGGCTCAACGAACAGATGGGCTACGCCCAGCTCGAAAAGGCCTGAACCGCCAGCGAGGCTGGAACGCCGGGGCCGTCCGGGGCAGACTGGCGCGCGCCCAATCAGGAGTACGCCATGTTCATCGCCATGAACCGCTTCCAGGTCCTGCGCGGACAGGAGAGCGCCTTCGAAGCCGTGTGGCTGTCGCGTGAGACGCACCTGGAGCAGGTTCCCGGCTTCCTCGGCTTCAGCCTGCTGCGCGGTCCTGAGCGCGACGACCACACGCTCTACGCCTCGCACTCGCGCTGGGCGTCCAGGGGCGCGTTCGAGGCCTGGACCAAGTCGGAGGCCTTCCGCCTCGCCCACAAGGGCGCCGGGGACAACAAGCCGCTTTATGCCGGCCATCCGCAGTTCGAAGGCTTCGAGGTCCTGCAGAGCGTGACCCCGGCCGCGGCCTAACCCGAGCCGATCATCACCAGATTGCCCTCGCTGTCGCGCAGCAGGGCGTAGCGCTCCTTCGGCGACCAGGGCGCGTCGATCGGCTCCTGGTCGAACACGACCTTGCGGCCGCTCAGCTCCCTGAAGGCGACGTCGACGTCGGCGACGACCAGGATCAGGCTGGGCTGCTCGCCGAGCGCCTCGTTGGCGCGCTTCTCGAACAGGATCTTGGTCGGGGAGCCCGGCACTTCGAACTCGATCCAGCGCCAGCCGCTGCCGTAGCGCTGGTCCGCCGCCAGGGTCAGGCCCATCACGTCGCGATAGAAGACAACCGCCCGGTCCTGGTCGCTCACCGGCAATCCTGCGAACTTCACGTGCTTGAACATCGCCGTGCCTCCGCCGCCCTAGATCGTCTTGGGCGCGACCTTCATCGCCTTCGCACGCCGCCCGGACTTGCCGTACCAGGTCGGCGGCAGCTCCGCCGGGCCGTGGCGCGCCTCGATGTCCTTTTGCAGCGCGCCTGCGGCCATCAGATGGCCGGGGAACAGGGTGTCGACCGCCCAGCCGACCACCGGCGGCACCGAGGCGGCCGAGTCCAGCAGCAGATAGGCCGCCATCCGCGCCAGGGTCGGCAACGAGGCGCCGGCCACCACGCCCTGATAGAGCAGCAACCCGCCCGCCCCGAGGCTGTAGGCGGTGCCGGCCACCGGCACCCAGGCCAGGACGCCGTCCAGCCCGATCCCGACCGGCCCCACCCCGACCAGCCGGTCGGAGAGGCGCTTGATCCGCTCGGCGGCCCGCCAGGCCCCGTGCGCGCGTTCCTTGTCGTCAGCCATCACGTTTCCACGTCATCGCCAGGATATAGGAACTACAGCCTAGCCCCAAAGCTGCGGCGTGGGCGGAAAAATCAGCGAGCCGTCGTACACCAGGCCCGGTTCGCGATCGCGGGCGAGCAGCAGCGGCCCGTCGAGGTCGGCCACCTCAGCCCCTTGGGCGATGATCATCGCCGGCGCCATGGCCAGCGAGGTCGCCACCATGCAGCCGGCCATCAGCTCCAGGCCCAGGGACCGCGCCTGCGCCACGACCGCCAGGGCCTCGGTCAGCCCGCCGGCCTTGTCGAGCTTGACATTGACCGCGCCATAGCGCCGCGCGCAGGTCGCCAGTTCGCGGCGGGTGTGCAGGCTTTCGTCGGCGCACAGCAAGACCGGGCTGGACCAGCCCTCCAGCGCCTCGTCGATGTCGGCATGCAGCGGCTGCTCGATCATCTTGACGTCGAGCCGCGCGAATTCCGGGGCCAGCCGGACGAGGTCGTCGAAGCTCAAGCCTTCGTTGCCGTCGACGATCAGCCGGGTCTTCGGGGCGGCGGCGCGCACCGCGGCCACCCGGTCCAGGTCGTCAGGCCCGCCGATCTTCAGCTTCAAGAACGGCCGGCGCGCCATCGGCCTGGCGGCCTGCGCCATCGCTTCGGGGGTGTCGAGACTGAGGGTGTAGCAGGTCTTGACCGGGTCCAGGCGCGCCCGCCCCGCGGCCTGCCAGGCCGGGACGCCGCTCAGCTTGGCCTCCAGGTCCCAGAGCGCGCAATCCAGCGCATTGCGCGCCGCGCCCGGCGGCATGGCGTCCTGCAGCGCCTGCCGGGTCAGACCCGCTTCCAGGGCCGGGCGCAGCGCCTCGATCCGGGCCAGCTCGCCCTCGACGCTCTCGCCATATCGCCCATAGGGCACGGCCTCGCCGCGTCCGCTCGCCTCGCCCTCGCCAATCTCGGCGACGATGACATGGGCCTCGGTCTTGGCGCCCCGCGCGATCACAAAGGCGCCGGCCAGCGGCCAGCGCTCGTCGCGGACGGTCAGACGCCGGCTCAAGCCAGATCGCCTGCCGCGGCGTCGAACAGCAGGTAGGTCCGGCCGGCCTCCGAGCTCAGCAGCTTCTCCACCACCAGCCCCGCGGCGTCGCGTTCGGCCGCGTCCTCCAGCAGTTCGTTGTAGCGGGCCAGGTAGGTCGTCACCTGCCGCTTCAGCGGCTCGTCGCTGAACAGCTTGCGGGTCAACCGGCGCGTGGCGGCCGGGGCCAGCTTGCGGACCACCGTCCGCGCGCCGTCCACGTCGCGCATCTGCAACGCCGCGGCCAGCTCGTGAATGCGGCTGCGCGGCAGCAGCGCGGTCGGATCGATGCCCATCGCGCCGATCTCGTCGGCGAGGATCTCTTCCAGCGGGCGGGCCGCCGCCTCGGCCTCCGCCTCGCCCTCGTCGTCATGCTCCTCGAGCGACGACAACAGGTCCTTCCAGGTCCAGCCTTCGCTGGCGGGCTCCTCGTGACGCCCGCCGGCCTGTTCGAAGACATGCGAGAACTCGGCGTCGGTCGCCGTCGGCGTCAGGCGCAGACGCGGCCGGCCGCGCTCGCCGGCCTCGTCCGCCGGCGCCAGTTCGTTCAGTTCCAGCTCGTCGGCTTCGTCGGCCGGCTCAGGCGCGGGCTCGACGACCGGGGCGGCCGCCGGTTCGGCCGGGGCCACGGCCTTGGCGGCCAGGCGCTCGCGCAGAGACACGCGCTCCGGACGCAACGGCGCGGGCGCCGGCGGCGGCGCGCCCGCCGAGGTGGCCACCGAGCCCATCAGCCGCACGGCCTCGCTCAGCATGTCGTAGTTGCGCCGCACGCGCTCCTGGAACGCCTCGTCGATCGCCTGGGTCTCGTCGGCCGTGCGCCGCGCGTGATCCATCAGCTCGTCGATGCTCTCGGCCACGGCCATCCGGACCTCTTCGGCGCGGTCGCGGGCGGCGGCCGGCAGCTTGGTCGCCCGCTCCTCGATCTCGCCCAGCATGCCGGTCAGCTCGTCCAGCGTGGCGCGGGCGGCCCGCGCGCCCTCGTCCAGCTTGCTGATGGTCGCCGCGCCGGCCTGCTCGACCATCTTCGCCGATTGTTCGATCAGGGCGCGAGCCTCCTCGAGCCGCGCCTCGAACACCTTGTTGGCCTGCTGGCCGGCGGTGAAGGCCGCCTCCGACAACTGGTCGACCTGGTCGCGAGCGGTCTCGGCATGGCGCGCGGCCACCTGGCGCGTGTCCTCGGCCGCCTGGGTCATGGCGGTGATCGCAGCGCGCGTCTGCTCCTCCAGGCGCGCGCGCTCGGCGGCGGCGGCCGCAGCCACGGCTTCCACAGAGTGCAGGGTCGACTGCCCGAATTCGTCGCGTTCGGCCTTGGCCGACTCCGCCAGCTCGCGGAACTGGGCGGTCGCCTCGGCCATCAGCTGGCGCAGCGCCTCGCCGCCCTTCACGGCGCGGTCGCCCATCTCGGCGGCCGACAGACGCGCCTGGCCGATGAATTCCGAGAGCTGGGCGGTGTGGGTCTCGGCCTGGGCGGCGAAGCTCTCATGGTCGGCGCGCAGCGCATGGGCGGCGGTGACCAGGCCGGCGCGCTGTTCGGTCAGCCCCTTCTCGACCGCGCCGATCTGCTCGGTCACCCCGAGGCCGGCGGTCTCCAGTCGGGCGATATGGCGGGTCAGGTCCTCGGCAGCGGTGCGGGCGACGTCGCTGGTCTCGCCGGCCGCGGCAGCCAGGTCGGCGGCCCGGGCGGCCAGCGAGGCTTCGGCCTCGCGCAGCTGGGCCTCGGCCAGGTCGGACGCCTCGCCGACCATCTTCGCCTGGCGGGTGATCGCGTCGGCCACCGCGGCGGCCTGCGAGTCGAGGGTCTGGGCCAGGCCGCCCAGTTCGCTGCGCTCGCGGCCCAGGCTTTCGGACAGGCCCTGGGCGGTGCGCGCGGCGTTGGCGGCGGCGGCGGCGAGTTCCTCGCTCTCGCCGGCCAGCGCCTGGCGCAGCACGATGATCGTATCGCGCGCTTCCTGCGCGGCGGCGCCGGCGCGGGCGATCTCCTCGCGCATGGCGTGGACCAGGTCGACGGTCTGAGCGCCCGCGGCCATCGCCGGGGTCACCATCTCGTCGGCCAGGGTTTTGGTGCGCCGGGCTTCGGCGCCGAGCAACTGGCCTTGGCGGACCATGTAGGCCAGCGCCCAGACGAGGGCCGCCGGGCCGATGGCCAGCGCCGCGAACACGGCGACCGCGAACGGCTCGAAATCGAACGGAGCGACGGAGCGGCGATACCCCCAGGCGAAGGCGATCGGGGCGCAGGCCCACAGCACCGAAACCACCAGGGCGGCCATGTAGATCGTCCAGCCCGACGACGGCGCCACCGGCGTAGTCGGGGTCACCGGAATGCGCGGGGTCAGCCGCGAGGAATTGCTCGCGGGCGTCGACGTCTTGGCCTCGGCCGCCAGGTCGCCCGACGGCGGCGGGGCGAAGGCGAAAGCCTGATCGGCCGCCGCGGCCTCGGCCAAATCGACGCGCTCAGGCGCCGGTGCGCCTTCTCCGTCAAGCGATTGCAGGTCGACCGGTTGTTGCCGCTTCTTGATCTTCATGGCCCGTCGTAAGCGGCCTTCCACCCCTGCCGGCGGACGCGCAACACACGCACGCCCGTCATTGCACCCAGGATCGAAGGATTACCGGCGAACGCCCGCGAGGCAAAGCACTGATCGGCAGGCGCAGGCTGCGGCCCTTAGGTCCGCAGCAGCTTGGCGCGGGTCTCGGGACAGATTTCGCGGACCATGGTCGGTCCCTTGCCGGACTTGGCGATCACCCGCGGCGCGGGATTTACGGGCGTCTTGCGGCTGATCGTGCGCGCGACCGTACGCTCCGCCGGAACAGGCTTTTCCACCTGCTGGGCGTCCAGCGTCACGCCGAAATGCGAATAGGCCGCGGCGGATGACGACACCACCACGGCAGCCACGATCTCGGTAAAGGTCTGCATCGGAGCTCTCCCGTCCGCCCGACACGATTCCAGCGAGCGTCGTTATACGATGGCCGCTGCGATCGGGCGATGTGTCGCAACATGAAATTTCAGTCATGAAGCGTCGATCACTTGTCGACGAAAGCCGCTCCCTCGTGGCTGAGCAGCCAATGCTTGCGATCAAGCCCGCCGCCATATCCGGTCAAGGCGCCGTCCGAGCCGATCACCCGGTGACAGGGCACGACGATCGAGACCGGGTTGGACCCGTTGGCCAGGCCGACGGCGCGGATCGCCTTCGGCCGCCCGATCCGCTCGGCCAGCCCCTTGTAGGTCAAGGTTTCGCCGGCCGGGATGGTGCAGAGCGCGGTCCAGACCTGACGCTGAAACTCGGTCCCGCCCGTGCGCCAGGCGATCCGGCCCAGCGCCGTCAGGTCGCCGGCGAAGTAGGCGTCCAGCTCGGCGCGCACCGCAGCCGGCGCCCCTCCGCCGACCAGATCGGTTGGCGGGTTCTGGCGACGCAGCAGCGTGGTCAGCCGCGTCTCGTGGGTCGTCCAGTCGAAGGCGCGCAGACAGCCGCCCGCGTCCGTGACCAGCAGGCCTTCGCCGAGCGGCGTCGCCATCCGGTCGAGGGTCAGGACTTCAGGCGGCCTTGGCATGCTTGCTCTCCGAGGGGTTCTTCGGATCGGCCGCCCAGAGGTGCGAGGCCGCATAGGCGCGCCAGGGCCGCCAGCGTTCGGCCCGGGCCAGCAGTTCGACGGCGGTCGGGCGCACGCCGCCCGGGCCTTCCAGCGCCCGCATCAGGCCGATGTCGGCGCTGGGGAAGGCGTCGGGCTCGCGCAGCGCGCGCATGGCGATGTACTGCGCCGTCCACTCCCCGATCCCCGGCAGCGCGCGCAACGCGGCGACCGCTTCGTCGAGACTGCGGCGCATGCCGAAGAGCTCGGGATCGGCCGCGGCCGCGGCGGCCAGCCCGACCAGGGCGCGGCCGCGGGCCCTGGGCATGGCCAGGGTCTCGACATCGACTTGGACCAGGGCCGCCGGCTCAGGGAAGAAATGGGTCAGGCCCAGCGCGTTGGCGGCCTCGTCCCCCAGCCGCGCGCCATGCACGGCGGTGATCTTGCCGGCCAGCATCCGCGCCGCCTGCACGGTGATCTGCTGGCCCAGCACCGCGCGCACCGCCAGCTCGAAGCCGTCCCACGCGCCCGGCGCCCGCAGGCCCGGCCGCGCCGCCACCAGCGGCGCCAGGTCCGGGTCCTCGGACAGGTGCGCCTCGATCACCGCAGGATCGGCGGCCAAATCGAACACCCGCCGCACCCTGGCGATGACCGCGGGCCAGGCCTCGACCTTCGGAAACCGCAGCGTGACCTTCAGATAGGCGCCCTCGCCCGGCTCGATCATCACCACGCCGCGCGCCTGCCCCACGGCAAGGGTCCGGGCATAGCGGCCGTCGCGCACGACCTCGACGCCTGGGATCGCCCGCGCGGTCAGGAAGGCCAGCATCGCGTCCCAGTCATAGGGCGCGCGATAGGGCAGCCGGATGGTCGCCGCCCCGCCTTCGCCGGCCGCCACCTCCGCGCCGCCCAGCCGGCGCAGCTTGGCCGGCGGGCGGTCGAACAACTGCTGGAAGGTCTCGTTGAAGCGCCGGACGCTGCCGAAGCCGGCGGCCAGCGCCACCTCGGCCATCGGCATCCGGGTCTCGTGCAGCAACTGCTTGGCCAGCAGCACCCGCCGGGTCTGGGCGACTGCGACCGGCGAGGCGCCGACATGCTGCTGGAACAATCGCCGCAGCTGGCGCTCGCCGACGCCCAGCCGTTCGGCCAGGCTGTCCACGTCGCCATTGTCCAGCGCGCCGGCCTCGATCAGGCCCAGCGCCCGCGACACCGTGTTCGAGGTGCCGCGCCACGATCCCAGGTCCGGCGAGGTCTCAGGCCGGCAGCGTAGGCAGGGCCGGAACCCCGCCTCCTGCGCGGCCGCCGCCGAGCGGTAGAACCGCATGTTCTCGCGCTTGGGCGTGCGGGCCGGACAGATCGGCCGGCAGTAGATCCCGGTGCTCGTCACGCCGCTGAAGATGCGCCCGTCGAAGCGGGCGTCTCGCATCTGGAAGGCGCGGTAGCAGGCGTCGTCATCCATATCCATGCGGCGATGATCGGCCTATGAGCGGCGCATGTCTCGCGGTTTTCGGACATGACCGGCCTGGCTTCGGCGGTTTTCGGACGGCTCCATTTTCCTCGGCGGCCTGTCAGTAAATCTCTATCGTCATCGGTCCTCGCGTCCCTTAAGCCGTCGCTCAGGGCCAATCCGCGCGGCGCGTCAGCAGCGACGGGCGGACTTTTTCGTTATTAGAATTCAGGGTGAGGCCCGAGGTTCACGTGCAAGGTACAGCCCTGATGCAGGCCAAGGCGCCCGCCATCGCCCCGGAAACGCTGACCCATCTTCAGCGCCTGGAGGCCGAGAGCATCCACATCATGCGCGAGGTGGCGGCCGAGGCCGAGCGCCCGGTGATGCTCTATTCGATCGGCAAGGACTCCGCCGTGATGCTGCATCTGGCGGCCAAGGCGTTCTATCCGTCCAAGCCGCCCTTCCCGCTGCTCCACGTCGACACGACCTGGAAGTTCCGGGCGATGTACGAGATGCGCGAGCGCATGGCCAAGGAGCTCGGCTTCGAGCTGCTGGTCCACAAGAACCCCGAGGCCGTCGAGCGGAACATCAACCCGTTCGACCACGGCAGCGCGCTGCACACCGACATCTGGAAGACCGAGGGCCTGAAGCAGGCGCTCGACAAGTACGGCTTCGACGCGGCCTTTGGCGGCGCGCGCCGCGACGAAGAAAAGAGCCGCGCCAAGGAGCGCATCTTCTCGTTCCGCTCGGCCCAGCACCGTTGGGACCCCAAGAACCAGCGCCCGGAGCTCTGGCGGCTCTACAACACCCGCAAGAACCCCGGCGAGAGCATCCGTGTGTTCCCGATCTCCAACTGGACCGAGCTGGACATCTGGCAATACATCCACCTTGAGAACATCCCGATCGTGCCGCTGTACTTCTCGGAAGTGCGGCCGGTGGTCGAGCGCGACGGCACGCTGATCATGGTCGACGACGACCGGATGCCGCTGCGCCCGGGCGAGGTTCCGATGCAGAAGTCGGTGCGGTTCCGCACCCTGGGCTGCTACCCGCTGACCGGCGCGGTCGAGTCCACCGCTGCTACGCTGCCTGAAATCATTCAGGAAATGCTGCTCACCACCACCTCGGAGCGCCAGGGCCGGATGATCGACCACGACCAGGCCGCCTCGATGGAGAAGAAGAAGCAAGAGGGCTACTTCTGATGGCCCACCAGTCCGCACTCATCGCCGAGGACATCGAGGCGTACCTGTCCGCGCACGAGCGCAAGAGCCTGCTGCGGTTCCTGACCTGCGGGTCGGTGGACGACGGCAAGTCGACGCTGATCGGCCGCCTGCTCTATGACTCGAAGATGATCTTCGAAGATCAGCTGGCCGCGCTCGAAGCAGACTCCAAGAAGGTTGGCACCCAGGGCGGCGACATCGACTTCGCCCTGCTGGTCGACGGCCTGGCCGCTGAGCGCGAGCAAGGCATCACCATTGACGTCGCCTACCGCTTCTTCTCGACCGACAAGCGCAAGTTCATCGTCGCCGACACCCCCGGCCACGAGCAGTACACCCGCAACATGGTCACCGGCGCCTCGACCGCCGATGCCGCGGTCATCCTGATCGACGCGCGCAAGGGCGTGCTGACCCAGACCCGCCGGCACTCGTACCTGGTCTCGCTGCTGGGCATCCGGCACGTGGTTCTCGCCGTCAACAAGATGGATCTGGTGGGCTGGGATCGGCAGGTTTACGACGCGATCCTGCAGGAATATGCCGATTTCGCCGCCCAGATCGGCATCAAGGACTACACCGCAATCCCCATGTCCGCCTTGAAGGGCGACAACATCACCAGCCGCAGCGAGGCCGCGCCCTGGTATGAGGGGCCGGCCCTGATGACCCTGCTGGAGACCCTGCCGGTCGAGGACGATCTGCGCGAGCAGCCGTTCCGCATGCCGGTCCAGTGGGTGAACCGTCCGAACCTGGATTTCCGTGGCTTTTCAGGGCTGATCTCGACCGGGACGGTGCGTCCAGGCGACAAGATCAAGGCCCTGCCGTCGGGCCGCGAGAGCACTATCGACCGTATCGTCACGTTCCGCGGCGACCTTGACGAAGCGGTGGCCGGACAGTCGGTCACCCTGACCCTGAAGGACGAGATCGACATCTCGCGCGGGGACGTCATCGCCGAGGCCGCGGCGCCGCCGCCGGTCGCCGACCAGTTCGAGGCGACCATCGTCTGGATGGACGACGAGGCGATGCTGCCGGGCCGGCCCTACTTGCTCAAGGTCGGCACCCGCGTGGTTTCGGCCCAGGTCACCGAGCCGAAGTACAAGGTCAATGTGAACACGCTGGAGCACCTGGCCGCCAAGCGGCTGGAGCTCAACGAGATCGGGGTCTGCAACCTCTCGCTCGACGCCCCGATCGCGTTCGACGCCTATGCCGAGAACCACGACCTCGGCGGCTTCATCCTGATCGACCGGATCAGCAACCGGACCGTCGGGGCCGGCATGCTGCACTTCGCCCTGCGCCGCAGCCAGAACATCCACTGGCAGGCGCTGGACGTCGACAAGGCCTCGCGCGCCGCCCTCAAGGGCCAGCGCGGCCGGGTGGTCTGGCTGACCGGCCTCTCGGGCTCGGGCAAGTCGACGATCGCCAACCTGGTCGAGAAGCGGCTGCACGCCGACGGACGCCACACCTATCTGCTCGACGGCGACAACGTGCGCCACGGCCTGAACAAGGACCTCGGCTTCACCGACGAGGACCGGGTCGAGAACATCCGCCGGGTGGCCGAGGTCGCCAAGCTGATGGTCGACGCCGGGCTGATCGTGCTGGTCTCGTTCATCTCGCCGTTCCGCGCCGAGCGCCGGCTGGCCCGTGAGCTACAGGCCGAGGGCGATTTCGTCGAGGTGTTCGTCGACACGCCGCTGGCGGTGGCCGAGCAGCGCGACGTCAAGGGCCTCTACAAGAAGGCGCGGGCCGGCGAGCTCAAGAACTTCACCGGCATCGACAGCCCCTATGAGGCGCCCGAGAACGCCGAGATCGTCATCGACACCACCGCGATGTCGGCGACCGAGGCGGCCGAGCAGATCGTCGCCTGGCTGGAAGGCGAGCTCGACTACTCGATCTGACGCTGGTCGCGGCTCGACCTCGCGCTATGTTGGCGGCCAGGTTGGAGTGAGCGGCATGGCGGCATCGAATTCGGCGTTTGCAGAGGTGGCCCGCGCCGTCCGCGAGGCGGCGTCCCCCCCGGCGCGGCTGCTGACCGAGGCCGACCGCAGCCTCACCGTCGCCGAGATCTACGAGGGCGGCCGCCTGACCCCGGCCTATGGCTTCATGCTGTTCAGCGCCTGCGGCATCGCGGCGCTGGGCCTGCTGCAGTCGTCGGTCGCGGTGATCATCGGGGCGATGCTGATCTCGCCGCTGATGGGTCCGATCATGGCCATGGGCATGGCCCTGGCGCGGCTGGACGCGCGGGCCTTTCGTTCGGCGGCGACGACGCTGGTGGTCGGCGTGCTGCTGTCGGTGCTGGCCTCGGTGCTGATCATCTGGATGTCGCCGCTGAAGGACGCGACGCCGGAGATTCTGGCGCGCACGCGCCCGACGCTGCTGGACCTGATCGTCGCCCTGCTGTCCGGCTTCGTCGGCGCCTACCTGACCATCAACCGCAAGGGCGGCGCGATCGCCGGGGTCGCCATCGCCACCGCCCTGATGCCGCCGCTGGCGGTGGTCGGCTATGGCCTGGCGACCGGCGCCTGGCAGATCGCCGGCGGGGCGTTCCTGCTGTTCCTGACCAACGTGGTGTCGATCCTGGGCGCGGTGTACGGCGTGGCCCGCCGCTACGGATTCCGGCCGCAGGTGCGCGAGGGCGGGGCCTGGGAGACCTGGGCGCTATTGGGGGTGATCGTCGCTTTGTGCGTGCCGCTGGCCGTGTCGCTGCGCAGCATCGTCATCGAGGCCCGCGAGACCGCCCGGGTGCGCAGCATCATCACCACCGCCTTCGAAGGCTGTTCGCCCCACATCGCCGAACTGGTCGTCGGGACCAAGCGCGGCGGGGCCAATGAGGTGCAGGCCGTGGTCGTCACCCGCCGGTATGTCCCGGACGCGCGCGGCGCGATCGCCCGCCAGCTCGTGGCCGGCGCCAATGTCGAGATCGAGCAGGTCGTCACCGAGAGCGGCGTGCCGCCCACCGCCGGCGGCGGCGGAGCGCTGGCCAACCGCGTCACCCCGACGGTCGCGAGCACGGCGGGCCCCGAACAACGGCTGCGCGCAATGCTGGCCGGCGTCGGCCAGGTCGAGTCGCTGCGCCTGGAAGCCGGGACGCTGGAAGCCGGCGTGGTGCTCAACGGAACCCCGACCCTCGCCGACTACCAGGCCGCCGAGCAGGCCGCGCAACGCTTCCTGCCGCAGACCCCGGTGCGGCTGGTCCCGCCGCTGGCGCCGCTGCCGGCCGTTCAGTTCCCCTATGGCTCGAGCGCGCTGGACGCCGACGGCCGCCGGACCGCCGAGTCGATCGCCTGGGCGGCCAGCCGCTGGGGCCTGAGCACGGCCAAGATCGAAGGGCTCGCCAGCCCCAGCCCGCGCGGGCGCCACGCCGCCGACCTGCGCGTGGCCGAGAAACGGGGCCAGGCGGTGGCGAGCGTGCTGCGCGAACGCGGGATCGATCAGGTGAGCGTGAGCGCCAGCGTGCCGGAAGCCGCCGAGGGCGACGCGGCGCAGTATCTGGCCGCCCGCGTCACCCTGCTGCCCACGCCCTAGAGCAATTTCCGATCCAGCATTTTCTTCGCCGAACCGGTAGCCACTTCGGCGGAAAATGCTCCAGATCCTCGGCTCAGATCACCCCCTGGGCGGCCATGGCGTCGGCGACCTTCACGAAGCCGGCGATGTTGGCGCCGTCGACATAGCTGACCGAGCCGTCGGCCCGTCGGCCGTGGCGCAGGCAGGCCGCGTGGATGCCGCGCATGATCTCCAGCAGGCGGTGGTCGACCTCCTCGCGCGGCCAGGACAGCCGCATGGCGTTCTGGCTCATCTCCAGGCCCGAGGTCGCCACGCCGCCGGCGTTGGCCGCCTTGCCGGGGCCAAACAGCACGCCGGCGTCCTCGAAGGCCTTCACCGCCTCGATCGTCGAGGGCATGTTCGCGCCCTCGGCGACGCAAACGACGCCGTTGGCGATCAGCAGCTCGGCGTCCTCGCGGCCCAGTTCGTTCTGAGTGGCGCACGGCAGCGCCACGTCGCACGGCACGCTCCAGGGGCGGATTCCCGGCTCGAAGCGCAGCCCCAACCGGGCCGCATAGTCCGACACTCGGCCGAAGTGATGGTTCTTCACATCCATCAGCTCGGCCAGTTTCTCGGGCGTGAAGCCCTCTTCGTCGATCACCGTGCCGCTGGAGTCGGAGACGGTGACGACACGGGCCCCCATCTGCATCGCCTTCTCCACCGCGTACTGAGCGACATTGCCCGACCCGGACACGCAGACGCGCTGCCCCTCCATCGAGCGGCCGGCGTGGTTGAGCATCTCCTCGGCGAAGTAGACGGTTCCATAGCCCGTCGCCTCCGGACGGATCAGCGAGCCGCCGAAGCTCAGGCCCTTGCCGGTGAACACGGCGTCGGCGCGATTGGAGAGCTTCTTCATCATCCCGGCCATGTAGCCGACCTCGCGGCCGCTGACGCCGATGTCGCCGGCCGGTACGTCGGTGTCCGCGCCGATGTGCCGAAACAGCTCAGACACGAAGGCCTGGCAGAATCGCATCGTCTCGCCCGGGCTGCGGCCCTTGGGATTGAAGTTCGATCCGCCCTTGCCGCCGCCCATGGGCAGGGTCGTCAGGGCGTTCTTGAAGGTCTGCTCGAAGGCCAGGAACTTCAGGACCGAGAGATTCACGGTCGGATGGAAGCGGATGCCGCCCTTGTAGGGGCCGATGGCCGAGCTGTGCTGGATGCGATAGCCGCGATTGACGTGGACCTCGCCCTTGTCGTCAACCCAGGGCACCCGGAAGATGATGATGCGCTCGGGTTCGACGAGCCGCTGGATGAGGCCCTGTTCCGCATAGGACGGGTTGCGTTCGATGAAGGGCCAGAGGCTGGTCATGACCTCGGTGACGGCCTGGATGAATTCGGGCTGTCCCTCGTTGTCGGCCGCGACTGTGTCGAGGCAGTCCTCCAGGCTCGTGAACTTCATCGGATCCTCGCGGCGACTTTACTGAACGGGAGGGTGGTCTAGGGCCTGGACCCCACCGACACAACCGCGCGTTTCGCTGCGCTACCCTTGATAGGACTTGGCTGAAAGACGTCTCCTAGGCGAACTGACGCGTCCTAGACCCGCCACTGAAACCGGGGGCCGGGCAGATGGCGTCCGTCGTCGGCGCCGACCTCACGCGCGATCAGGCCGTTGAGGCGCCGGTTCAGTTCCAGCAGCAGCTCGCGCCGCCCCTCCTCCTCCAGGGCGAGATTGGTCAGTTCGAGCGGATCTTCCCGGGTGTCGTAGAGCTCCAGGTCGTTGCGGCCGGCCAGGTGCGCCCAGTCGGTCGGCAGGTGGTGGTCGCGCGGGCTGAAGTAGCGTGCGAAGCGATAGCGCCCATCGAACAGCCCGCGATAGAAGGTGCGCCGCTCATACTCGACGAAATAGGGCGGCTTGGTCGCCTCGACCGCACGCTTGACCGGGTCCGGCTCCCTGGCGATGCGCGCGAACTTGCGGCGGATCTCCGGATTGCCGGTGTAGAAGGCGCTGTAGGAGAGCAGGATCGCGCCGGCCTCGACGTCGCGCCGGCCCGGCGCGTCGGGAGTTTCCAGCACGCCGGTCAGGTCGTAGCCGACCAGTTCGGGCCGCCGCGCCTGCACCTCGGCGGCGTCCAGCCCGGCGAGGCCGAGCAGGGTGGGCGCGAGATCGACCGCCGAGCCCAGCGCCGACGTGGTCACCCCGCCCGCCACGTCCGGATGGCGCACCATCATCGGCACGCCGAGGTTCTCGCTGTAGATGAACGGCCCCTTCTGGCGCTGGCCGTGGGCGCCGGCCATCTCGCCGTGATCGGCGGTGAACACCACCACCGTGCTGTCGGCCAGGCCGGCCGCCTCGAGCGCGTCGAGCACCGTGCCGAGGTGGCGGTCCACGTCGCGCAGGCAGTCGGCGTAGTAGTTCACATAGGTGAGCCACCCGGCCTCGTCGCCGTCGTCGATCACCCCGAGGAAGAGGTCGTCGTCCTCGCGGAACACCTCGTGGCACGCGATCCGGCCTGGGTCGTTCAGCCGGAAGTTCGGCGGCAGGGCGACGCGCGGACCGCGGCCATAGGGCGCCTCCGCCGGACTGGACATCATCGGCGGGTTGAAAAAGAACGGCTCGCGGGTCTCGTTCATCCGCCCGGTGGCGTCGAAGAACATGATGTCGTGCGGATTGAGGAAGTTGACCGTGAGCAGCCAGGGTTGGTCGGCGCCGCGCCCCTTGTCCATCAGCCAACGGGCGGCGTCGGCGGCGACTTCCGGATCGTGCAGATAGCCGTCGTGGCCGAGGCCGACCGCTTCCGGGCCCTGCTGATAGTCGTCGAAGCCGAAGGCCTGCAGTCCGCGCGAGAAGTCGCCGGCGGAGTCCGGCTGGATCACCGACAGGTGCCACTTGCCCTTATAGACCGTGTGGTAGCCGGCCTCCTTGAACAGCGTGCCGAGGGTCGGCATCCCCTCGTCCAGGGCGTTGCGCCAGGGCGGCACGCCGGGATTGTCGATGATCTTGGTCTTCTGGATGTGCTGGCCGGTATAGAGCACCGATCGCGACGGGCCGCAGGGCACCGAGTTGACGGTCCAGTTCTCGAAGTGGACAGCGCGCTCCATCAGCCGCTCGTGGTTCTTCAGACCGAGCTGGCTGGGATATTTTCGCCAGGGCTGCTCCTGGTCGGTGGTGATCAGCAGGACGTTGAGGGGACGGGCCCCGCCCCCACGGCCCGACGGTCTCGACACGGCGTCCTGGGTCATTTTCCACGGCCCTCCCCACTGGGCTTCAATGGGTAAGCGGGCGGATAATTTCCGTCAATTATCTTATCATTCTTTTTCATCTCACCACCCGACCCTGTGGGCTTGATGCGATCGGGATGATAGGAGGCGGGCATGTCCGGACGTCCGACGAGCGATCTCGAACAGGCGCTGGCCGCGCGCGGCCTGCTGATGATCAACCTGGTCTCGGCGGTCCATTGGTTCGACGAGGCGCTGCAGGCCGGCTTGGCCGCGCGGGGCTGGTCCTCGGTGACGCGCATCCAGTCGCTGGTGCTGGCCAACCTGGCGACCGGCGTCAACCGCGCGACCCGGCTGGCCCGCAACCTTGGCGTCTCGCGCCAGGCGATGAGCCAGACCCTGGCCGAAATGGAGGAGCGCGGCCTGGTGGTCGTCTCGCCCGACCCCGACGACAAGCGCGCGCGGCTGGTGAGCTTCAGCCCGCAGTCGGCCGGCATCCGCGACGACGCCATCATGATCCTGAAGGTGGTCGAGGCGACCCTGGCCAGCCGGATCGGGGCGCGGCGGCTGGACGACCTGAAGGACGCCGCCGCGGCCGACTGGGGCCCGTCGCCTGTCGAGATCGTCACCGCGGCGGCCGGCGCGCCGCTGCCGCCGCGCAAGCCGCGCGGCCGGCCGCGCAAGGCGGAGACTGGCGGCTAGAACGGCTTGACCACCGCCAGGAAGAACACCACCGGGACGAACACCACCACGATCTTGTCCGTCACGCGGAAGAACAGCCAGTGGAACGAGACCTGGCGTTCGTAGCGGGGCAGATCCTCGGCCTGGAGCGAGAGCGCCTTGCGGCCGCCAAAGTGCGAGATGTGGTAGTCGACCACCTCCATCGGGATGAACACCAGGGCCACGATCAGGAGCTTGACCGTCAGCCAGCTGAGCTGGTCGAGCGGGGCCTGGTTCAGCCAGACCATGACCAGGCCGCTGACCAGGATGGTCGGAAAGGCCACGTGCTCCAGCACCACCCCGCGGTCGAAGGCGCGGATCGCCAGGTCGCGGCGCTTGATCAGTTCAGGTTCGGACCGGTCGCCCAGCCAGGCCTTGAAGGCGGGCACGACATAGTGGGTGTAGGCGACCGCGGTGCTGAACGCCCACATGGCCACGACCAGCAGGTGGACCCACTTGAAGATCAGGTAGTGGGGCGCGAGCGCGTCGCGGAGCGCGGTGAGCATCGATGGTCCTCCCAGGCCTGAGATCAGGCTCTTGGGAGGTTGCAGCGCCCGCCATTTTCGTCAAGTATATTTACATTATTAAGCGAGCCGAGAGGCGTCAGCGCCGGCCGATATCGAGGAAATCCGCGCCGCTGAAATCCGCGGGGGCGGCGACCTCGACGATGGGGTCGTCGCGGTCGTCCCATTCGGTGCGCAGGGCTCGGCTCATCACCGCGTGCATGTCGTACATGCAGGTGATGTAGGTCAGTTCGAGGATCTCGTGGTCGCTGAGGAAGGCCTTCAGCGCGGCGAACACCGGTTCGGGCGTGCGGCCGGCCTGCAGCGACAGGCAGTCGGCATAGGCCAGGACCGCCCGCTCCTGGGCCGAGTAGCAGTCGGCCACCTGCCAGTGGGGTATGGCCGCGATCCGCTCCTCGGAAACCTTGAGGCCGCGCAAAGACTTGCAGTGCTGCGAGAACACGAACTGGCTGGCCTTGGTGAAACCGACCCGGGTCTGGGCCAGTTCACGCAGCACCGGGTCGAGCTTGCGATCCGGACTGCGATAGAGCGCGAAGCCGCGATTGCAGTGTTCCAGCACGTCCGGGACGTTGGCGAACACCGTCCACCAGTCGCCGGGGGTGCCGGTGGTGGTGCCCGGTTCGGCCACCGGGTCGCGGTCGCCGAACAGCAGGTCGTAGCTGCGCAGGACCTTGGGGTCGGCCTCGGCGCGCGGGATCTGACGCAGGCGCGGCATGCCTTAAGCCTCCGCCTGGACGGCGCGGGCCGGCGTGTGCTTGACGTCGTCCGGGCCGAAGGCGCGGGTGGTGGCGGCCAACTCCAGCATGATGCCGTTGGGATCGGTGAAATAGACCGAGCGGAAGAACACGCCCTCGTGGTTCTCGGCGCTGACGCCCATCGGGCTGTCGTCGTGATTGACCACCATGTTCGGCAGCACCTTGACCCCGGCGTCGACCAGGCGCTGGCGGTATTCGTCGAGCTTGTCCTCTGGCACGTTGAAGGCGACGTGGTTCATCGAGCCGATCGCCGATCTGGGCTCCTCGGGGAACTGCTTGACCGAGGCGATCCCGGGCGCGGCGGCCGGGGCGTCGGGCCACCAGAAGAAGGCGACGGAGTCCCCGCCCCCGCAGTCGAAGAAGAAGTGCTGGCCGCCGTCCGGCAGGGCCACGGTCTTGTAGAGCGGCATGCCGAGGACGCCGGCGTAGAAGGCGACCGTCTCCTCCATGTCCCGGCAGACCAGGGCGAGGTGATTGATGCCCGTCGTACGCATCGGCGCTCCTCCATCTAGAACTGCAGGACGATCTTTCCGAAATGCTCCCCGCCCTGCATGGCGGCGAACGCCTTGGCGACGTCCGTCCAGGGGAAAACCTTGTCTACCACCGGCTCGATCCGGTGCAGCGCGATGGCCCGGCACATGGCCTCGAACATCTCGCGAGAGCCGACCGAAAGGCCCTGCAGCCGGGCGCTGTTGGTGATCAGCACGCCCGGATTGACCCCCTCGCCGGCCCCGGCGACCACGCCGATGATGGCGATGTGGCCGCCGATGCGGACGGCCTTGAGGCTCTGCTGGATGGTGCCGGCGCCGCCGACCTCCATGATGAAGTCGGCCCCGACCCCGCCGGTCGCCTCGCGCACCGCGCCGGCCCAATCGGGCGTCGTGCGATAGTTGACCAGGTGGTCGGCGCCGAGCGCCTTGGCGCGGGCCAGCTTTTCGTCCGAGGATGAGGTGATCACCGTGCGGTAGCCGGCGGCCTTGGCGAACTGCAGCCCGAAGATCGAGACCCCGCCGGTGCCCTGCAGCACCACCGTGTCGCCGGGCTCCAGCCGGGCGTCTTCGAAGAGGCCGCGCCAGGCGGTCAGCGCCGCGCACGGCAGGGTCGCGACCTGCTGGTCGGTCAGGAAGTCGGGAACCTTGGAGACGCCCTCCTGGCTGAACACGCCCAGTTCGCGGCCGGCGCCCGGGATCGGGAAGCCGAGCGAGGAGGTGAGCTTCTCCAGGGTCGGACGCCCGGAGGTCCAGTGCTGGAAGAACAGGGTCGCGACCCGGTCGCCGACCGCGACGCGGGTGACCCCAGGGCCGACCGCCTCGACCACGCCGCAGCCGTCCGAGAACGGGGTGATGGTCCCGCCGGCCGTGGCCGATCCGCGGCTGTACATGCCGTTCACCATCAGCATGTCGCGATAGTTCAGCGAGACCGCCTTCATGCGGACCAGCACCTCGCCGTGCCCCGGCGCCGGATCGGGCGCCTCGACCAGCTTCAGGGCGTCGAAGCCCCACGGCGCGGCGACTTCCAGAGCCCGCATGCGTCACTCCCCAATCATCGTTGCAGGGATTAGCCGCCCGTTGGCGGCGGGCCGCAAGACTGTCGTGGGGTAAGGCTCTGAACTCAGAGAATCGACCCTGTTCTTCATGGTCGGCTTGATTCAAGCCAACCAGGACAGGGTCTAGGGGTCGAGCCGGCGAACGCCGTAGAGGCGCAGCGCGCCGACCAGGCCGAGCGCCGACATCGCGGCCATGGCCAAGTAGCCCTTGGCGCCGGCGACGTCGAACAGCCAGCCCGAGCCGATGGTCGCCGCCCCCATCAGCAGCCCGCCCGACAGCGCCGAGTTGATGGTCTGGGCGGCCGAGGCGTTGGCCGGGGTCGAGAGTTTCTCGACCAGTTGCAGCGAGGCCAGGAAGGTCGCCGCATAGGTGAAGGTGTGCAGCGCCTGGATCGGCAGCAGCAGCCAGAGCGGCGGGGCGAAGGCCAGCGCCGTCCAGCGGACCAGGGCCGCCGCGCCGCCGATGACCAGCAGGTTGCGCGGGCCGATGCGCCGCCGCCACGGCTCCATGAACCACATGAAGCCGACCTCGACCGCCACGGCCAGGCCCCACAGCAGGCCGGTCCAGCTCTCCGGCATGCCCTGCTGTTTCCAGGAGAGCGTCGAGAACGAGTAATAGAAGGCGTGGGCCGACTGGATCAGCCCGACCGACACCACCGCCAGCATGAAGTTGCGGTCGCGCAGCAGCTCGCCGAGACCGGCCAGGCGCTCGGAGAGGCGGCTGGCCGCCCCGCCCTCGCGCACCGGGTCGGGCGGCAGCAGGCCGCGCGCCGCGCCGGCCGCCAGCATGGCCGCCGCGGTGATCCAGACCAGCACCAGCTCGGGCGAATAGCGGGCCAGCAGCGCCCCGACCGTGACATTGGCGATGATGAAGGCCACCGAGCCGATGCCGCGCGGCCAGCCGTAGTTGAACCCGTCGCGCCCGGCCCGCCGGAAGACAATGACGTCGGTCAGCGGGATCATGGTCGAGAGGATGGTGTTGGCCAGGAACCAGACCCCGAACCACCAGGCGAAACCGAACGGCGCGGCCAGCAGCCCGTAGGCCAGCGCCACGGCCAGCCCCATCAGGATCAGCGGCGTACGGCGCAGGGAAAAGCTGTCGGCCCACATGGCGATGGCCGGGGCGGTCACCGCCCGCGCCAGCATCGGGGCCGAGAGGATCAGGCCGATCTCGGCGCCCGAGAGGCCGCGCGCGGCGAACCAGACCGGGATGTAGGGCGAGCTCGCCCCGGTCCCCACGAACAGGGCCGCGTAGAACAGGCCAAGGCGGATCGGCTGCGTCATCTGAGGCCACCGATTATGCGAGTCGGCGCCAACAATCCCGTGACTTCCGACGCCGCAAGCGCGGCTTTTCCTTCCGCTACGGCGCCGAGCCGTGCTAGCGCGAAGCTTGAAATGTCCGAACACCGTAAAGCCGCGAGCGTATCCGAACTCCTCGACCTGATCGCGGAGCGTCCGGGCCGCGAGGTGTCGGTCGGCGACCTGCTCGACACCTTCGGCGACCGCGCCTTCGGCGCGCTGATGTTCGTGTTCGCCGCCCCGCTGGTGCTGCCGATGCCGCCCGGCGTCTCGGCGCTGCTGGGCGCGCCGCTGATCTTCATCACCTTCCAGTGGATGATGGGACGCAAGACCCTCTGGCTGCCCAAGGTGATGCTGTCGCGGACCATGAGCATGGCCGATTTCCGCGCCCTGACGGTGAAGCTGAAGCCGCACCTGGGGCGGCTGGAGCGGCGGCTGCGGCCGCGGCTGACCTTCATGTACAACCCGCTGGGCGACCGGCTGGTGGGGGCGCTGTGCTTCCTGCTGTCGCTGATCGTGTTCCTGCCGATCCCGTTCGGGAACATGCTGCCGTCGTTCGCGATCGCCGCCTTCGCCATCGGCGGCGCGGAGCGCGACGGGCTGGCCGCGCTGATCGGATGGGTCGCCGCGATCCTGTCGGTGGTGGTGCTGATCGTGCTGTCGAAAGCGATCGTAGCGGCGATCCTGGCGTTCTTCGCCACCCTGTTCGGGATGTTCTGATTACTTCTGGCGGGTGCGGTAGCTGACCGGCCAGTCGTCGGGCGGCACGCCGCGGCACTCGCCCATCAGGTCCTGGGCGGTGGCGACGAAGGCCTTGCCGTCCCAGACCCAGGTGTTGGTCGCCCCGCAGTCGCCCAGCCCCCTGCCCTTTTCGAAGTTGTAGAGCGTCTGGGTCGCGGCGTCGTAGCTGACGTTCATCAGCTCGGTGGTCGCCTCAACGGTGTCGGCGTAGCGGATCGGCAGAGGACGGGCCGCGCCCTTCTCGTCGACCACGAAGAAGCTGTAGATCATGTTGTAGGCCCCGCGCGTGCAGAGCGGCGCCCAGAGCGTGAGGCCAGGCGACAGCCGGCCGGCGACCGGCTCGACCTCCAGGGTGGCGATGTCGTCGTCGCAGTCCTTCATCATCGCCGCCACCGACCGCGGGAGCTTGGCGGCCAGCCCGGCCTGCGACATGGCCGGCGCGGCCTGGACCAGCGGCGGCGCAGGCGCCGGGGGAACCGCCGAAGCCGGCGAAGCGCCCTTGGCGACCAGGGCGGTGACCGTGCCTGCCCGCTTCTGCTTGTCGTCCATCCAGCGCAGGGCGGCCGAACTGCCGGCCAGGGAAATGGCGCCCAGCGACTTGCCGCCGGCCGTGACCTGCAGCGCCTTGCCGTTGGCGGCCGCGGCGATCAGCGCCTTGGCCTGGCCGGCCGTCAGCTCGGCGGACGCGCGCTCGCCGTCCTCGTCCCGCGCCGTGACGCTGGCCAGGGGGCGGCCGTCGATCGCCAGGCTCCAGGTCCCGGCCTTGCCGTCCATGACGATCCGGGCGGCCGCTTGGTCCGCCGCCCCGGCCCCGCGCGCGACCTTCAGGTAGCCCGACATTTCGTAGGCCTCGCCGGCGAAGCCAAAGGCGGCGCACTGGCGGGTGTTGTCGCAGGTGACCCACCAATCCTTGAAGGTCTCGTTGGCCAGGGCCGGCGAGCCCAGCAGCGCCGCCGCGCCCGTCAGGGCCAAAACCTTCGCCGTCATCGCCCGCTCCCCGGTTGCCGATATGCGAGCGCAGCGTAAGGTCTCACCACGGCCTTCGTCGACGGAGAACTCCACCATGACGCGCAGCCTGGACAAAGCCCTGCGGGAACGCGCCGCCGCGGTGATCCCCGGCGGGATGTACGGCCACCAGGCGGTGGGGCTGCTGCCCGACGACTATCCGCAGTTCTTCTCGAAGGCGGACGGCGCGCACATCTGGGACGCCGACGGCAAGCGCTACCTCGACCTGATGTGCGCCTATGGGCCCAACCTGTTCGGTTACGGCCAGCCCGAGATCGACGCGGCCTATGTGCGCCAGCTCGGGATCGGCGACACCCTGACCGGGCCGACCGAGTTGATGGTGCGGCTGGCCGAGGAGATGACGCTGCTGGTCAGCCACGCCGACTGGGCGATGTTCTGCAAGAACGGCACCGACGCCACGACCATGGCGCTGATGACCGCCCGCGCCCACACCCGGCGCAAGACCATCGTGCGGGCCAAGGGCGCCTATCACGGGGCCGCCCCCTGGTGCACGCCGAGGCCCGCGGGCACGACCGACACCGACCGCGCGCACCAGATCTTCTGCGACTACAACGACGTCGCCAGCCTGGAGGCGGCGGTGGCGCAGGCGGGCGAGGACCTGGCCGCGATCTTCGCCGCCCCGTTCAAGCACGACGCCTTCATCGACCAGGCTGCGCCGGATGCCGCCTACGCCCGGCGCTGCCGCGAGCTGGCCGACCAGACCGGGGCGCTGCTGATCGTCGACGACGTGCGCGCGGGCCTGCGGATGGCGCGCGACTGTTCCTGGTCGGTGGTGGGGGTGGAGCCGGACCTCTCGACCTGGGGCAAGTGCATCGCCAACGGCCATCCGATCTCGGCGCTGCTGGGCTCGGAAAAGGCGCGCAAGGCGGCGGCGGCGATCTATGTCACCGGCTCGTTCTGGTACCAGGCTGCGCCGATGGCCGCGGCGCTGGAGACCCTGCGGCTGGTGCGCACCACCGACTATCTGGAGCGGCTGACCGCCATGGGCGAGCGGCTGTCGGCGGGCCTGACCGAGCGGGCCGCGGCGGCGGGCTTCGGCCTGCGCTGCAGCGGGCCGGGGCAGATGCCGCTCTACCTGTTCGATGAGGATCCCGACCTGCGAAAGGGCTTCTTCTTCGTCTCGCAGATGCTGGAGCGCGGGATCTACCTGCACCCCTGGCACAACATGTTCCTGTGCGCGGCGATGACAGAGGCCGACATCGACGGGGTGCTGAACGCCGCCGAGGACTCGCTGGCGGCGTTGAAGCGCGAGGCCGGCGGCCTGGCCCCCGTCGAGAAGCTGGCCTTCCTGGCCGGTGGTCAAAGATAAGAAAATTCAAAAGGGTAGGTAGATGGACGATTTCTCCGAGCACGACGGCCTGTCGCTGGCCGCCCTGGTGGCCAAGGGCGAGGTGACGCCGCTGGAGCTGGTGGATGCGGCCATCGAGCGGATCGAACGGCACAACCCGGCGCTGAACGCCGTGGTCCACAAGGCCTATGACGAGGCGCGCAAGGTTGCGCAGGGCCCGCTGCCCGACGGGCCGTTCAAGGGCGTCCCGTTCCTGATCAAGGACCTGGGCGTGCCGGTGGCCGGCTGGCCGCGGACCTATGGCAGCCGCTTCGCCGCGGGCTACGTCGACAAGGAGGATTGCGGCCTGACCTGGCGCTATCGGGAGGCCGGCGTGGTGCTGCTGGGCAAGACCAACACGCCCGAATACGGCATCACCGGGGTGACCGAGGGCGGCTATCTGGGCGCCTGCCGCAATCCCTGGAACCCCGACCATGTCTCGGGCGGGTCGTCGGGCGGCGCGGCGTCGGCGGTGGCGAGCGGAATGGTCCCGCTGGCCCACGCCAGCGACGGGCTCGGCTCGATCCGCATCCCGGCCGCCTGTTGCGGGCTGGTCGGCCTGAAGGTGACCCGCGACCGCAACCCGAACCTGCCGGACGGCGACAACTACGCCATGGGCTTTTCCGTCGACCATGTGGTGACGCGGACGGTGCGCGACAGCGCCGCCATGCTGGACGCCACCGGCCGCCCCGAGCCGGGCGCGCCGTTCCAGGCGCCGCATAAGGAGCGGCCCTACATGGAGGAGATCGAACGCAGTCCCGGCCGCTTGCGCATCGCCTGGTCGTCGGAAACCCCGTCCGGCCGGCCGATCGACCCGCAGATCCAGGCGGCGCTGGAACGCACCGCGGCGCTGCTGAAGGGCCTGGGCCACGAGGTGGTCGAGAAGGGCCTGGGGATCGACTATCGCGCGCTCTACACCGCCCGCGGGCCGGTTTCCGGCGCCAATTTCGCGGCCAACATCGCGCGGCTGTCGGCCATGCTGGGCAGGGAGCCCCAGGAGCATGAGCTGGAGCCGCTGACCTGGGCGGCGCTGAAGAGCGGGCGCAAGGTGACCGGCGAGCAGGCGTTCCGCGGCTGGCAAGACCTGCGCGACCTCAATCGCAAGACGCTGATGTTCTTCGAGGACTACGACGTCTATCTCTGCCCGGTGCTGGGCACGCCGGTGCCGCCGGTCGGTCTGATCGATCCGGTGGCGGTCGACCCGCAGGAGCTGAACAAGCGGCAGAGCAAGGCCTTCCCCTACACCCCGCCGTTCAACTTCTCGGGCCAGCCGTCGCTGTCGCTGCCGCTGGAGATGGACGAGGACGGCCTGCCGATCGGGATGATGTTCACCGCCCGCTTCGCCGACGAGGCGACGCTGCTGCGGCTGGCCGCGCAACTCGAAAAGGAAGCGCCCTGGAAGGCCCGCCGCCCGGCGCTCTGGGGGTAGCAAGCCACGCGCCTCCCGCGGTAGCTTGGGGCCAGGATTCTAGGAGTATTCCATGAGCGACCGGATCGAACGGCCCTGGGCCCTGATGCGCCACCATGCGGGCTGGGCCGATGTCTTCCACATCGAGAACGAGACGGCCGACTCGATCACCGGCTTCTATCCCGACCGTGAGACGGTCGGCCCGCCGGTGAACTACAGCGTGCGTGCGGTGCTGGCCCGCTTCCCGACCATGGAAGCGGCGCGCGCGGCGCGCGAGGGCGCGGTGCTGGAATGGCGCAAGCACGACGCCGGCGTGCGCGAAGCCGAAGACAAGCTGCGTGCGGCCGAAAAGGCGCGTGAAGACGCCTGGCTGAACTGCCTGCGCGGCGCGGCCGACGGGAAGTAGGGCTTGCGGGATGCTCCCCCTCTGGGGGAGCTGTCAGCCGTATGGCTGACTGAGGGGGTTGCTGACTCAGCAGGCCCCCTCCGTCTCGCCGCCGCGCGGCGATCCACCTCCCCCAGAGGGGGAGGAATTAGAGCCTAGAACCGCAGGCCCTTGGCGATCGCCCAGGCGACGCCGACCGCCAGCGCCACGCCGACCAGCAGCCGCCAGAGTCCTGCCGGACGCAGGGCCTCGCCCTGGAACGGGCGCTTGCCGGTGACCATGGCGCCGATCAGGTTCTGGCGCTTCCACACCCAATAGAAACCGATGGCGGCGATGTGCAGGGCGACCAGCGCCTGCAGCACGCGGAACACGGTCTCGTGCAGCTCGGCGGCCACGCGGCTGGCCTCGAAGCTGACCAGGTGCGACAGCGGGCCTGACTCCAGGCCGTCGAGGTCGCTGGCGAACAGGCCGAGCCCGACCTGGACCAGCATCACCGCCAGCATGGCCAGCACGCTCCAGGCGCCGAGCGGGTTGTGGCCGGCCCCGTCGCTGGGGCTGCGGTCGCCGAGCGTGCGGGTGTAGGCGAGCGTCGCAGCAGGCCCACGCAGGAAGTGCACGAATCGGGCGGTCGAGCCGCCGGCCACGCCCCACCAGAGCCGGAAGACCAGCAGGCCGACGATCGCGTAGCCGGACCAGCGGTGCAGCTGCATATTCTCGCCGGCCGAAAACCAGGAGACCAGCAGCAGCACGACCAGGGACCAGTGGACGACGCGGGTCGGGACGTCCCAGAGCGGGCGCGGCGGGCCCGCTGCAGCGTCTGACGACATGCTATTTCTCGACGCGGTAGACGTCGTGGCAGGCCTTGCAGGTTCCGCCGGTGGCGCGGAACTGCGCCTTGATCGCCTCGACATCGCCGGCCGCGGCCACGGTCTGCAGCTTGCCGGCCTGGGTCTGGAAGTTGGCGGCGGCGGCGGCGAACTTGGCGTTGTCGGTCCAGATGTTGGGCTTGGCCTCGGTCTTGAAGCCGGCCTCCGGGCCCGAGCCCTTGGGGAACCACCTGGTGACCTGGGCGGCCTGGGCGTTCACCACCGCAGCGTTGGCGGCGATCAGCTTGGCGTCGGGCGAGCCCTTCTTGAGTTCGTCGCTGATCGCCTTGAAGGCGCCGCCGATCTTCTTGTAGCCGGCCTGGCGCGTGGCGATCGCGGTCTCGGCGGCGGTGGCGGCGATCGCGCCGGTGGCGCCGAGCGCCAGGACGAGCGCGACGACGAGGGGTTTGGCGGGGCGGAAGGGCATCGTCGAAACCTCTGCTGATAGACTGGGGCCAGAGTGGGCGCCCGGCCAGCGGGCGTCAATCAACGATGACCAGCGCCGATTGCGCAGGTGTTGCAGACGTCAGTGCCGCACGCCCCGCCCGGAAATCGCCGCGACGAGCGTGATCACGATGATCCGGACGTCGAAGATCAGACCCTGGCGGGCCAGATAATCGGCGTCGAGCCTGGCCTTGTCGGTGTTCGGCAGGTCGTCGCGGCCGTTGATCTGGGCCCAGCCGGTGACGCCCGGCCGCAGGGCCTCGACGCCGGCGGCGGTGCGCAGCGCCACCAGGTCGTCCTGGTTGAACAGGGCCGGCCGCGGGCCGACCAGGCTCATATCGCCGACCAGCACGCTCCACAGCTGGGGCAGCTCATCGAGGCTGGAGCGGCGCAGGAAGCGGCCCAGCGGCGTGATCCAGGCGTCGGGATCGGTGAGCAGGTGGGTCGCCACGTTCGGCGCGCCGGTCTTCATCGTCCGAAACTTCGGCATCTTGAACAGGCGGTTGTAGCGGCCGACCCGGCTGGACCAGTGCAGGGCCGGGCCAGTGCTGTCGGCGCGCACGGCTAGCGCGATCACCGCCATCACCGGGGCGAGCACGATCAGGCCGGCCAGGGCCGCCAGGATATCGAAGGCCCGCTTGGCCACGCGTGGCTCCCCTCGCCGTCTGCAACGGGTCAGGGATAGCCCGCTGCGGGCGCCCGCGCCAAGCGTCAGGCGTCAGGCGATGGTTCGTCGGCGGGACGGGGCTTGGCGCGGAGCTTGGCGGACGGCTCGGGCGGTGGTTCAGCCGCCGGCTCAAGCGTGGCCGCGGCGACGTCGGCGACCGTCTGCAGCGCCTGATCGACCATCGCCCCGGCGATCGCCGCGGTTACGGCGACTTCGGCCGCCGGCTCGGGCGGCAGAGCGTCAGCGGCCGGCGCCAGCAGCGCCTCGAGGTGGGTGCGGTCGGTCCAGCGGGTCATCCACCAGTAGGCGAGACCGGCCGAGGCCGCGCCCGCGAACAGGAACCAGAGCGGCGAGGCCGCGCCGACGGGAATGTAGAGAGCCTTCTGGGGATCGAGGGACACAGGCCCCTCTGAGAACAGGGTGAGAGCCATGGGATACGCCTCCAAACAGCCAGGGTTTGTGCGATGCAGCAAACCCTAACCCGACTTTTCGCAGGCGCAAAATGAAGGTTTCAGGTCGCCCAGACCTGAGCCTTGCCCTTGTCGCCCAGCCGGCCGACGGTCCAGTCGCAGACCTCGGCCAAGGTCGCTTCGAAGCCCTCCGGCGCATTGGCCAGCACCAGGGCGCAGCCGTTCATCTTCATCGGATCGGTCAGCGGCCGCATGCGCGCCTCGGCGACCAGCAGCGGGCCGTCATAGGCGTCCTCGGCCTCACGCAGGAAGGCGTCGAAGGTCTCCAGGTCCTTGAGCGGCATCCAGACCATCACCACCGCCGCGGGGTTCCGGGCGGTCAGGGCGCCGAGGGCGGCGGCGCAGCGTTCGTAGTCGTCGCTCTTCTCGAACGGGGGATCGATGAGCACCAGGACAGCGCCCTGTCGCGGCATGCGGGCGGCGACCTCGACATAGCCGTCGGCGCAGGCGGTCTTGGCCGCCGGCCAGCTGGCCAGGGTGTCGGAGAGCGCCGAATGCTCCTGGGGCCGCAGCTCGCAGCCGAGATAGGAGTCGCCCTTGCGTAGGGCGCCGGCGACCAGCAGCGGCGAGCCCGGATAGAGGTTGGCCTCGCTCCCACCGTTCAGCCGCAGCACCGCCTGGCGCAGCGCCTGCATGGCCGCCGGCAGGTCGGGCGCCTGCATCAGCTGAGCTACGCCGGCCCTGGCCTCGCCCGAACGCTGGGCCTCCTCGCCGGTGAGGTCGTAGAGCCCGCGGCCGGCGTGGGTGTCGAACACCGCCAGCGGACCGGGCGCGGCCTGAAGCCGGGCCAACAGGTCGAGCAAGGCGGCGTGCTTCACCAGATCGGCGAAGTTTCCGGCGTGGAAGGCATGACGGTAGTTCAAGTGGGGTCCTCCCGCCGCGGTTCGGGGAGCTTCCTGCCACGTCTGCGGAGCGCGCCAAAGCCCCTTCCGTATACGTAAGGCCGAGCGAACGGCGGCGCTGACGCTGACGGCACGTCAATCTGGCCATCCCGGCGAAATGGGAGTTAGCCTCCGCTCAAAACGGCCAAGGGAGGGCCATCATGCTCGGAAACAAGCTCCGCTTCGGGGCCTTCATCGCGCCGTTCCATCCGCTCGACGAGAACCCGACCCTGGCCATCCAGCGCGACCTGGAGCTGGTGCAGTGGATGGACCAGCTGGGCTACGAGGAGGCCTGGATCGGCGAGCACCACTCGGCCGCCTATGAGCTGATCGCCAGCCCGGAGGTGTTCATCGCCGCGGCCGCCGAGCGCACCAAGCACATCCGGCTGGGCACCGGGGTCTCGTCCCTGCCCTATCACCACCCGATGATGCTGGCCGACCGCATCAACCAGCTCGACCACATGACCCGCGGCCGGGTGATGTTCGGGGTCGGCCCCGGGGCGCTGGTCTCCGACGCCTTCATGATGGGCATTCCGGTGGCCAAGCAGCGCGACCGCATGGACGAGGCGCTGAACGTGCTGGTCCCGCTGCTGCGCGGCGAGGAAGTCACCCACGAGAGCGACTGGTTCAGCCTGGTCAACGCCCGCCTGCAGATGACGCCCTATTCCCGCCCCTCGGTGGAGATCGCCGTCGCCAGCCAGGTCTCGCCGACCGGGGCGCGGGCGGCGGGCAAGCACGGCGCGGGCCTACTGTCGCTGGGTGCGACCACCACCGCCGGCTTCAACTCGCTGGCCGCCAACTGGGGCATCGCCGAGGACATCGCCAAGGAAAACGGCCAGACCATGGACCGCAACGCCTGGCGGCTGGTCGGCCAGATGCACATCGCCGAGACCAAGGACAAGGCGATCGAGCAGGTCCGCTTCGGACTGGAGAAGTGGATCTACTACTTCAAGGAGATCGCCAACCTGCCGATGGTGCCCGACGACTTCAAGGGCGACCCGGTCGAGGCCTATCTGGCGCTGGGCCAGGCGGTGGTGGGCACGCCCGACGACGCGATCGAGCGGCTGCAGCAGCTGGTCGACGAGAGCGGCGGCTTCGGCTGCTTCCTGCTGATGGCGCACAACTGGGCGCGCTGGGAGGACACCAAGCGCTCGTACGAGCTGATCGCGCGCTATGTCGTGCCGCACTTCCAGCAGCTGAACGTCAACCGGCAGGCCTCGATGGACTGGGTGCGCAGCAACAAGATCGAGTTCACCTCGCAGACCCGCGCGGCGGTGGGCGCCCGAATCGTCTCGCATATGATGGAAAAGGGCGCCGACAAGATCCGGCCTGAGATCGTGGCGATGATCCAGGGCGCCGCGCCGCCGGCCAAGGAGTAGCATGGACCTTCAGGCCTATCTCGACCGGATCGGTTTCGTCGGCGTCCCGCGCGTGGACGCCGCGACGCTGAAGGCGATGCAGCGCCTGCACCTGCGCGCGATCCCCTACGAGAACTTCGACGTTCAGCTGGGGCGGACGATGACGCTCGATCCGCAGGCGGCCTTCGACAAGATGGTCCGCCAGCGGCGCGGCGGCTGGTGCTACGAGATGAACGGCCTGCTCGGCGCGATGCTGCGCGAGGTCGGGTTTCAAGTCACCGAGATGGCCGGGGCGGTGCTGCGCGGCGAGCGGGGCGCGGCCTCGCACGCCAACCACCTGGTGCTGCGCGTCGACCTGGACCGGCCATATATCGCCGACGTCGGGTTCGGCGATGCGCTGCTGGAGGCCATGCCGCTGGAGTTCGGACCGCACCACTGCGCCGGCTTCGACTTCTCGTTCGAGGCGCTCGACGACGGCTGGCTGCGGTTCCACAACCACCCGCACGGCGGGGCGGCCTATTACGACTTCCGCAACGAGCCGGCCGACCGCGAGGAGCTGGCCGCCATGTGCCGCTGGCTGAGCACCGCGCCGGACTCGGTGTTCACCCAGACCGCCTTCGCCTTCCGCCACGAGCCGGGCGGGGTGGCGGTGCTCCGCGGCCGCACGTTCAACTTCATCCGCCCCGGCGAAAAGACGATGCAGCTCATTGATTCAGCGGATGATTTTGCAAATATCCTGCGTGTTCGCTTTGATCTGGACATTCCGCAGGCGCGCGACCTGTGGCCCTCGGTCTGCGCCCGCCACGAGGAGCTGTTCGGGGCGCTGACGCCCTAACGGTTCCCTACCGGGACGGTCATAAAAGCGTGCCTGGACATCCTATGGATGCGCGGTCAAATCCGCCCAAGGGGGAATCCAGGAGAGACGCCATGACCGACCTTTCCCTGCCGCCCTCCGTCACCGTAAGCCCCACCATCGTCGGCGTGTCCGTGCTGACCGACGACGGGGTGACGGTCCAGGTCAGCCTGCCGCGGCCGCGCGGACTGCACGACCTGCCGATCGAGGAGGTCGCCGACCGCGCCCGGCGGATGGCGCAGGACGCCCTGCGGGCGGCCGCCACCAGCCTCGGCCCAGCTTAGGCAACACCTCGCCACGTGGTTTAGGCCTCGCGCCGCGGCGTGGTCGCCGCGGCGCGGCGACGCCATTGTAGTTGACTCCATCATCAAGATTCCTGACCGTGCGATCAGAAAATGCACCGGGCGACAAACTCGGGCAGACGCGGGGGGAGCAAGCATGTCCATCGTTCAAGAGACCGAAGCCGCCCGCCCCAAGCGCGCGCGGGCGCCTGGCTCGCGCTCTCCGAACATCCTGATGATCGTGACCGACCAGGAGATGAGCGCCGGCACCCTGCCCGAGGGCATGCTGGAGAAGCTGCCCGGACATCTGGAGCTGATGAGCCTGGGGGTGAGCGTCGAGGGCTATCACGTCCACACCACGCCCTGCAGCCCGTCGCGTTCGACCATCTTCACCGGCCGGCACACCCAGGCCACGGGCGTCTATCTGAACAACGACACGCCGCCCAGTCCGCCGATGAACCCGCTGCCGACCCTCGGCCACATGCTGCGGGCGGCGGACTACTACACGGTCTACAAGGGCAAGTGGCACCTGTCGGGGATCAACGCCGAGCGCAACTGGCCCAGCGTGCCGGGCCGGCCGACCCTGCTCTATCCGAACACCCAGAACGCGATGGAGCCGTTCGGCTTCTCCGACTACGGCTTCAACGGCGAAGAGGTCGGCCTGACCTGGGGCGGCTATCATTCGGACCGGGTGGTGGCCGGCGACGCCGCCCGGCTGATCATGGACTTCAAGGATCCGGGCCGCTCGCAGAACAAGCCGTGGTTCATGGTGGTCGGGCTGGTGAACCCGCACGACATCATGTTCTACGATGCGACGGGCAAGCAGTCGCTGACGCGTCCGGCCCCCGACCTGCTCGGCCCGCTGCGCCGCGAACCGGGCGACCCGCTCTATGCTGAGGATCTCGGCTTCGACCTGCCCGAGAGCTTCTACAAGGACGACCTCGCCTCCAAGCCGGAGGCCCACGCCGCCATCGCCAGGTACAACGACTTCTTCTACGGCAAGATGCCGCTCGACGACGTGGCGTCCTGGAAGCGCTTCATCAACTACTATTACAACTGCCTGCGCGACGTGGACCGCAACCTCCAGCAGCTCATCTGGTCGCTGCGCGAGGCCGGCCAGCTGGACAACACCATCATCGTCTACACCAGCGACCACGGCGAGCGGGCCGGAGCCCACGGCCTGCGCCAGAAGGCCGGCACCATGTACCGGGAAGAAACCAACGTCCCGATGATCATCGCCCATCCCGATGCTGCGGGCGGCCAGACCTCGACCCGGCTGATGAGCGCCATTGATCTGGCCCCGACGTTGCTGGGCTTTGCGGGCAAGGATGACGCCTGGCGCCAGGAGCGCTTCCCCGAGCTGCCGGGCGTCGACGTGTCCGGCCTGGCGGCCGATCCCGCCGCCAGGACCGAGCGCGACGAGCGCGGGCACCTCTTCAACTACGCCGTCGGCTACATGTGGGAGCGGCTGCCGCCCGGGCAGAAGCCCGCCAACGGGACCCTGCCCTATGACCTCACCAAGCGGCGCCTGCACAGGGGCGTCCATGACGGCCGCTACAAGTTCGCGCGCTACTTCGCGCCCGCCCAGCACCATCGCCCCGAGGACTGGGACATGCTGGCCCGCTACAACGACCTGGAGCTCTATGACACCCAGGCCGACCCCGGCGAGATCGTGAACCTCGCCTCCGATCCGGCCCAGCAGGCCAACATCCTGCGCCTGAACGGCATGGTGAACCGGCTCGTCGACCTGGAGGTCGGGGTCGATGACGGACGGGAGTATCCCGGCGACGCCGCCGCCTATCGCCTGAGCTAAGAAAGAGGCGAAGGCCCCGCGTGTCGGCGCGGGGCGCGCCTGCTCCAGCGAGACCCTAGTCTTCGGTGTCGACCGACGCCTGCATCGCGGGCGCATAGCGCGGGCCGGAGACGGTCTGCGGGTTCACCAGATCCTCGACCTTGGCCATCACGTCGGCGGACAACGAGACCGCGGCGGCGGCGGCGTTCTCGGCCATGTGGTCGGGATTGGTGGTGCCGGGGATCGGCACGATCGTCTCGTCCTTGGCCAGCAGCCAGGCCAGGCACAGCTGGGCCGGGGTGCAGCCGGCCTCGCGCGCCAGGGCGGCGAACCCCTCGAACATCTTGAGGTTGGCGGCGAAGGCCTCGCCCTGGAAACGGGGCATCGCCTTGCGGAAATCGCCGTCCTCAAGCGCCGCGGCGTCGGGCACCCCGCCGGCCAGGAAGCCGCGGCCGACCGGGCTGAACGCCACGAAGGTCACGCCCAGTTCGCGGCAAGCCTCGAGCACCGCGATCTCGGGATTGCGGGTCCAAGGCGAGTACTCGGTCTGCAGGGCGGTGATCGGATGGACCGCGTGGGCGCGGCGCAGCGTCGGGGCCGAGACCTCCGACAGGCCGATGGCGCGGATCTTCCCTTCCTTCACCAAATCGGCCAGGGCGCCGACGCTGTCCTCGATCGGCACGCGCTTGTCCCAGCGGTGCAGGTAGTAGAGGTCGATGACCTCGGTCTGCAGCCGGCGCAGGCTGCCCTCGCAGGTGGCCTTCAGGACGTCCGGATGGCCGTTGAGCTCGCGCTGGTCGCCGTTGGTCAGGCCGCACTTGGAAGCCAGGACATAGTCGCCGCGCCGGTCCTTCAGCACCTCGCCGACCAGCGTCTCGTTGTGGCCGACGCCGTAGACTGCAGCGGTGTCCAGGAAGGTGTAGCCGGCGTCGAGGGCGCCCTTCAGCACCCGCTCGGCCTGCTCGCGCGGCGGGGGCGAGCCGTAGGCGTGCGAGAGGCTCATGCAGCCCAGGCCGATGGCCGAGACGTTGAAGTCGCCCAGTTTGCGCTGGTCCATGCCGTTCTCCCGCTCCCTACTCGTTGGGTGGGAGAAGGCGTCAGACGCGGAGCGCGGTCAACCGCCTTACGGCGTGACGTTCATCTTGATCACGATGCGGCCGGGATTGGCGAGGGCGAAGGCCTCGGGGACCTCGACCTGGGCGGCCAGCTTCACCGCTTCGGCGGCCGGCGCGCCGTCGGCGTCCAGGGCCTTGCAGTCGGTGAGGTTGGCGCCGCTGACCTGGCAGTCGACCAGCACCGCCTGCTCGGCGGGCGGCGCGACCGGAGCCGCGGCGGGCGCCGGGGCGTAGGTGGTCGAGATCACGGCGGCGGCGGCGAGAGCAGACAGGAACATGGGACCTCGGCGTTAACGAAGGTTACTGAATGGTGAAGCCCCGCCGATGGCAAGTGTTTCATTTCGGGGCCGTCAGGGTTGTCCACCGCAATCGGCGTGCCCGAACCGCGGCGCCCGCCCCGCCTGCCGCAATCCCGGGCGCCGGCGCCCATCGCGGTTGCATCGCACAACTGCGCTATTGCACCGCAGCAAATCCGCTTGAAACCTTGTCCGTCAAAGGGCAGGAACTAGGTCAGGCGAAACGGTCACGCGAGAATTTGAACCGTCGCCAAAGGAAACGTCGGGAGGTGGTTGGCCCCAACCCCTTTCCGGGAATTAGTGATTATGATCCGTACTCTTGCTCTGACCGCCGTGGCCGTGTTCGCCATCACCGCTCCCGCTCAAGCCGCTTCGATCAGCGTTCCGCTGGCCGGCAAGAGCCAAGCCCAAGTCGAAGCCGACGTGGCCAAGGCCGCCCGCAACGTCTGCTTCCGCGCCACCCGCAACGAAACCCTGGCGCTCGACGCCTATTCGCGCTGCGTGAAGGCGACCGTGAAGGTCAGCCTGGACACCTACGCCACGGCCCAGGCCCCGACCAACTCGGCCCTGGCCGCGCGCTAAGCGCCCTCTCCCAGTTCTGTGTAGCAAAGGCCGGCGGAGACGCCGGCCTTTCGCGTTTCAGCAGCAGCGAAAGCCGCCGCGGGCGCCGGCCCCGTAGCGGGCGTCCTGGCGGTCGCGGAAGAACTCGGCCCGGCTCATCGGGGCCCGATCGGGATGGGTGCGGGCCATGTGCTCGACATAGGTCTCGTAGTTCGGCACGCCCACCATCAGGCGAGCGCCGTCGCAGACGCACTGGGCGAACCGGGCGAAGGGGTTGGGCGAGGCCATGTCCCCTACTCCGCCGGAATGGCGTCGGGATTGATCTCCCGCGCCGTCCAGCCGTCGGCGCGATAGGCCTTCAGGCAGGCGCCGATCCCGAACCAGATCATGCTCAGCACCACCGCGATGAAGACCACGCAGAGCGCCGCGTCGATGCGGTCGTTCCAGACGATCTTGTTCATGTCCGCCATGCTCTTGGCCGGGGCCAGCACCTGGCCCGACGCCAGCGCGTCGCCGTACTTGCGCGCATGCGACAGGAAGCCGACGGCCGGGTCGGGCGACAACAGCTTCTGGAAGCCCGCCGTCAGGGTGCAGATGCACAGCCACACCGCCGGAATGATGGTCACGAACGCGTAGCGGTGCCGCTTCATCTTGAAGATCACCACCGTCGCCATGATCAGGGCGATCGCCGCCAGCATCTGGTTGGAGATGCCGAACAGCGGCCAGAGGGTGTTCACCCCGCCGAGCGGATCGGTGACGCCCTGGTGCAGGAAGAAGCCCCAGGCCGCGACGCAGAGGCCGGTGGCTGTCAGGTTCGCGGTCCATGACGAGGTGTCCTTGAACTTCGGGATGAAGGTCCCGAGCAGGTCCTGCAGCATGAAGCGGCCGGCCCGGGTGCCGGCGTCGACCGCGGTGAGGATGAACAGCGCCTCGAACAGAATGGCGAAGTGGTACCAGAAGGCCATCATCGCCTTGCCGCCCAGCACATGGGAGAAGATGTGCGCCATGCCGACGGCGAGCGTCGGGGCGCCGCCGGCGCGCGAGATGATGGTGGTCTCGCCGACATCCTTGGCGGTCTGCTCGATGAGTTCGGCGCTGATCGGATGGCCCATGGCGCCGACCGCGGCCGAGGCGCTCTCGGCGGTGGTTCCCACCACCGCGGCCGGGCTGTTCATCGTGAAGTAGACGCCGGGGTCGAGGATCGAGGCGGCGATGATCGCCATGATCGCCACGAAGCTCTCCATCAGCATTCCGCCGTAGCCGATGAAGCGGGCGTTGACCTCGTTGTCGATCAGCTTGGGCGTGGTGCCCGAGGCGATCAGGGCGTGGAAGCCGGAGACCGCGCCGCAGGCGATGGTGATGAACAGGAACGGGAACAGCGTGCCCGACCAGACCGGCCCGCCGCCGGCGGCGAATTGGGTGACGGCCGGCATCTGCAGCTCGGGCCGCATGATGACGATGCCGATGGCCAGAGCCAGGATCGCGCCGATCTTGAGGAAGGTGGACAGGTAGTCGCGCGGCGCCAGCAGCAGCCAGACCGGCAGCACCGCGGCGACCGCGCCGTAGCCGATCAGGATCCACGACAGCTGGATGCCGGTCAGGGTGAACATCCCCGCCAGCTGTGGCGAGGCGGCGACCCATTGGCCGCCGACGATGGCCAAGATCAGCATGACGAAGCCGAAGATCGACACCTCGGCGATGCGGCCGGGCCGGATGAAGCGCATGTAGACGCCCATGGCGATGGCGATCGGCACGGTGGCGGCGACGGTGAACGTGCCCCAAGGGCTGGAGGTCAGGGCCTTGACCACGATCAGCGCCAGCACCGCCAGGATGATGACCATGATCATGAAGGCGCCGAACAGGGCGATGACGCCGGGGATCGGCCCCAGTTCCTCGCGGATCAGCTCGCCGAGCGACTTGCCGTCGCGGCGCATGGAGATGACCAGCACCAGGAAGTCCTGGACCGCCCCGGCCAGCACCACCCCGGTCAGGATCCACAGCACGCCGGGCAGATATCCCATCTGGGCGGCGAGCACGGGCCCGACCAGCGGTCCGGCCCCGGCGATGGCCGCGAAGTGGTGGCCGAACAGCACGTTCTTGTCGGTCGGGACGTAATCGAGGCCGTCGTTGCGAGTGACCGCCGGCGTCGCCCGCGCCGGGTCCAGGCGCATGACCCGCTGGGCGATGTAGAGGCTGTAATAGCGGTAGGCGACCAGGTAGACGCAGATCGCCGCGGTCAGGATCCAGAGGGCGTTGACGTGTTCGCCGCGGGAGGTCGCCAGGACGCCCAGCGAGCCGGCGCCTATGGCGGCCAGCAGCGCCCAGAGCCCGTGTTTGCGCACCATTTCCATTCGGCCGTCTCCTCCCCTGCCGCGCCCGCACTCGGCGCCCGCCTAGCTACAACCGATTGAGCCGCCGCGTGAACCTCTCTAGGACGCGCACATGACAATGCCGCAGATCGCCGGGCCGCTGGCGGCCGCGCTGGACGTCGTCGCCGAGGGCTGCGCGGACCTCGCCGATCCCTGGTGGGTGTTCGGCAGCGCCGGCATGACGCTGGTCGGCGTCCCGGGCCTGACGCCGCCCGACGTCGACCTGATCGTCAGCGCGCGCGACACGCGTCGGCTGCTGGAGCGCTGGAACACCGCGCCGCTCGCGGCGGCGGCCTCGCCGCTGTTCCGGTCGGCCATCTTCGCCAAGGCGCATGTCGCGGCGCTGCCCATTGAAATCATGGCCGGCTTCGAGGCGTTTTCCGACGGCGCCTGGGCGCCGGTGATCCCGGTCACGCGGCAGGCGGTCGACTGGAAGGGCCGGCGCCTGTTCACGCCGAGCGCCGCCGAACAGGCCGAGATCTGCCGCCGCTTCGGCCGGCCCAAGGATCTGGCGCGGGTCGCCCTGCTTGAGGCGCTGATTTAGTCGCGCACCCGCACGATCAGCGACTGGCTGGCGGTGGCCATCAGCTCGCCGTCCTGGGCGAACAGGTACATGGCGCCATGGCCGAAGCCGCCGTGCACGCCGGTGATGCGGATGTCGCACAGCACCCACTCGGTCGCCACGATACGGCGATAGCGGATGGTGTTGTCCAGGCTGTTGCCGCCGGCGTTGAGGCCGAGCGCATTGCCGACCGCACCCGGAATGAAGTCGGCCATGATCGCCAGCATGCCCGCGTCGATGGCCACGCCCTCGCGCGGCCGGATCCACAGCAGCAGGCGCCCGTCCTCGCCGCCGTCGCTGACCTCGGTGCCGCCGTAGCTTCCCTTGGCGACCCGCACCTCGATGCGGCTATGCAGGTCATGGCCGCCGCCGCGCCAATGATCGGCCGGCTCGCAGTCTTCCGGCGGGGCCACCTCGGGCATGGTCAGCCATTGGCGCGAGAGGTCGCTGGGCCGCGAGCCGAGCGCGGCGTTGACGGTCAGTATCTCCTTGTCGCCGACGTGGCTGATGACGCGGGCCTGGCTGTTGTACTTGCCCGCAGCCGGCACCCAGACGTCCAGGTCGACGATGCTGGGCGGACGCGCATAGGAGAGGTACTGCGCTGTGGCCCAGATCACCGGCCGCTCGCAGGTCCGCTCCAGGGCGGTGATCGCCGAGGCCATGCCGACGCCGCCGAACATGAAGAGATTGTCCTGCGGTCCGACGCAGACCGCCGGGGTCAGCGGCAGGTACCAGCGATGCGGATTGTGGGTGGCTTGCAGGTCGAAGAATTGGGGCGCGCTCATGGCGCACTCCATGAGAGCACGAGGGCGTCCGCGCAAGCCCGTTGCGATCACCGCGACGCCGCAGCCGCCTCGGCTTCGTTGTGCAGGCGTCGATCGGCCTCTTTCATGAGCGCTTCGGTCGATTGGTTGGCCGCCTCGCGGGCACGGATCTCGTCGACCAGCCGCTGGTCGGCGTTCTGGCCGTGCAGCGCATAGAGGAAGGCGCCGAAGCCGCCCACCGCGGCCACGGTCAGCACCAGGGCGGCGATGGCGGCGATGCCGGTCCAGGCCTTGGACTGCTGTCCGGGAGGGGCCGGCTTCAGATAGGCCGCGCCGATGAACACGACGCCGGCCAGAAAGGTCGCGCAGCCGCCGGTGTGAATCATCGCCCGCTGGCCGACCAGGTCGACATTGGCCACCACGCTGGGCGCCAGGCCGATCAGGCGGTTGCCCTCGGTCAGCTGGGAGACCTCGATCGTGCCGGCGAAAACGACCTGGGCCAGGCCCAGGATGGCGAGAATCCATCCGGCGATGATCATGCAACGCTCCCACGCAAACCGTCGGCCCGCGAATCCCGCGGCCACTGAAAGTCTACGCTGTGAGCAACAGATTGCGGCGAGGAAAGGACGCCGCAGGGCGAGGGCGCCCACATTGAGCGCCGCCAGGTTGTGAGACTCAGGAGCCGCCGCCTAAGCTTGAGCGACGATTCGAACGCGCCAGGCGACGATGGGCATCTCGCAGCTTTCCCCCACCCAGATCGGCGCGCTTCCCGTCTCCACCTTCGAGGCCTTGACGACCGACGAGCTCAAGAGCCTGAGCGCGAGCCAGGTCGGCGCCATTCCGGCCGCGGGGCTCTCGGCGCTGAGCGGCGAACAGGTCGCCTCGCTGTCGACGGCGCAGATCAAGGGGGTCACGGCCGCGCAGATCAAGGGGCTGGCGGCGGCCGACATGGCGGAGTTCACCCCCGCCCAGCTGCTGGCGTTTTCCAGCGCCCAGCTTAACGCCCTGTCGAGCGCCAATTTCGCCGCCCTCTCGCAGGAGCAGGTCGAAGGCCTGTCGCGCGCGCAGGTGCAGTCCCTGTCGCCGACGATGCTGGCGGCCCTGGGCGTCGCGGACGTCAACGAGTTCAACGCCGCGCAGATCGGCGCCCTGACCAGCGGCCAACTGCGCGCACTGTCGGAGCTGCATATCGCCGGGCTGTCGACGTCGCGGCTGGACGGGCTGAGCGGCCAGCAGATGAGCGCCCTGACCGCCCGGCAGTTGGCGGCGCTGACCGCCGAGCAGTTCGCCAGCCTCGACGGCGTTCAGGCGCTGGGCATATCTCCCCTTCAGATCAAGCTGCTCTCGGCCGCCGACTTCGCCAAGGTCACCACCGAGCAGATCCATAGCTTCAGTGCGGCCCAGATCGGCGCGATCAACGCCGGCGGCCTGTCGACGCTGACCCCGGGCGAGATCGCGGGGCTGTCGGCCGCGCAGATCAAGGGCCTGACCCCGGCCCAGATCAAGGCGATGTCGGTCGAGCAGCTCACCGCCTTCACGGCCCAGCAGTTCACGGCGTTCTCGGCGCTGCAGATCGGGGCGTTTTCGCCGGCGTCGCTCGGCGCCCTGCCGCCTGAGCGGCTCGCCGGGCTGTCGAGCGCCCAGATCAGGGGGCTGACCGGACCGCAGATTTCGAGCCTGGATGCGGCGCACCTGGCGGCGCTGAGGCCAGAGCAGATCGGGGCGCTGAGCTGGACGCAGACCGGCGCGATCAGCCCCACGCAGCTCGCCGCATTCACCACGGGCCAGATCGGCGGCCTGACCGCCGCGCAGGTGAGCGGCCTGACCGGCAGCCACCTGGCGGCGCTGTCGCCGGACCTGGTCGGGGCGTTAACGCCGGCCCAGCTCTCCGGCCTGACGTCCCGCCAGATGGCGCAGCTGCCGCGCGCCACCTTCGACAGTTTCAGTTCGGCCCAGGTGCTGGCCCTCAGCCCCGCCCAGCTCGGTTCGCTCAGCGGGGGCAACATCACCTCGCTGACCCTGGACGAGGCGGCTGGCCTCAGCACCGCCCAGGTCCGCGGCCTGACCCGCGGCCAGCTGGCGGTCCTGGACGAGGCCTTCATCGGCGCCTGGAGCAGCGACCAGCGGCTGAGCCTGACCGGCGGCCAGCTCAGCGCGCTGTCGCCGGCCAAGCTGGCGCTGTTCAGCGGGGCCGAGTTCGCCGCCCTGTCCAAGCCCCAGATCCAGGGCCTCACGCCCGCCCAGGTGGGCGCGTTGCCGACCGCCGCCTTCATCGCCCTGACCGGTCCGCAGGTCCTGGCGTTCAGCCCCGGCCAACTCGCCGCGCTGAGCCTGCCGAACACCGCCTCGCTGACGTCGGCGGAGATCGCCGGCTTCACGCCCCAGCAGATCGCCGCCCTCACCCCGGCGCAGATCGGCGCCCTGGGCGAAGAACACACGGCCGCCTTCTCGCCGAGCCAGGCCCGGACGCTGTCGGCGGCCCAGATCGCGGCGCTGAGTCCCGCCAAGCTCGGCGCGATCGCCGCCGCCAGCCTGGCGGCGCTGTCGGCCTCGCAGGTCCGTTCGATCCCGGCGTCGAACCTTGCCGGGCTGGACGCCGCCGCGCTCGCCAGGTTCACAGGCCCGCAGATCGGGGCGCTGAGCACGGGCCAGCTCGGCGCGCTGTCGCAGGCGCAGGTGAGTTCACTGTCGGAGACCCAGCTCGACGGAATGACCGCCGGCCAGCTCGGCGCGCTCTCGACTGAAGGTCTGGCCGCGCTCACCGCATCGCAGCTCGCCTCGCTAAGCGCGACCCAGATCAAGGGCCTGACCACCGGCCAGCTTTCGGCCCTGGCCCCGGCCGACTTCGCCGAACTGCAGCCGGCCCACCTGCTCGCCTTCAGCGGCGCGCAGCTCGGGGCGCTCAGCGTCGAGAACTTCCTTTCCCTGCCTCCGCAGGTGCTGAGCGCGCTGAACGCCAGCCAGTTGCGCGGCCTGAGCCCAGCGCAGATCATCGCCCTGCCGCCGTCGAGCTTCGCAGCGCTCGGCCCGGTCCAGCGGCTGGCGCTCAGCCCCTCGCAGATCGGCGCCCTGAGTCTGGCCTCGACCGCCGAGCTTACCGCGGCCGAGGTCGGCGGACTGTCGGCCGCCCAGATCGGGGGCCTGCGCAACGAACAGCTGGCGACGCTCAGCGCCCACCTGCCCGCCTTTATCCCGTCCCAGATCGCCGGCCTGACCGCAGCCCAGCTGAGCAGCCTGACGCCCGCGCAGATCGCCGGGCTCTCGGCCACGCAGGTCGGCGGCCTGAGCGCCCAGCAGATCGGCGGCATGTCGGCGCCGGCCTATTCGGCCCTGACCCAGGAGCAGGTCGCCGGGCTGAAGGCCACGCAGCTCTCCGGGCTCGGCGCGACCCGCATGGGCGATCTGAGCGCCGAAGACTTCGACGAATTCAGCGCCGACCAGATCGTGTCGTTCAGCGCCGGGCAGCTGGCGGGCCTCAGCCTGCGCAACATAACCTCGCTGACGGACGACGAGCTGGCGCGGCTCAGCCGCCAGCAGGTGACCGGCCTGACGCCGGCCCAGGTCGCCGCGTTCGCCCCGGCCCAGTTCGACGTCTTCGCGCCGGGCCAGGTGCAGGCGATGACCGCCGCCCAGATCGGAGCGCTCGATCCGGACCTGCTCGCAGCCATCGCGCCCGAGAGCCTGCGCAAGCTGGGGGCGCTGCAGATCGGGGGCCTGACGACCGGCCAGCTGTCGTCGCTGGCGGGCGATGACCTGCGCAAGTTTGCGGCCGCACAGATCGGCCGCTTCTCGACCGCCCAGCTCAACGCGCTCAGCCCGGCGCAGATGGCGGCGTTCGACCCCGAGCAGGTCGCCGGGCTCACGGCCGGCCAGCTCTCGGGACTTTTGCCTGCGAACCTGCGGGCCCTGACCGCCGCCCAGCTCGCCGCGCTGTCGAGCGATCAGCTGGCGGGGCTGTCGGGCGAGCAGATCAGCGTCCTGACCCTCGATCAGTTCCAGGCGCTGAGCGCGAGCCAGGTGGGGGGCCTCAGCGCCGCACAGATCGGCGGCCTGCCGCTCGCCAAGATCGCGCAGCTGACGGCGCAGGACCTGGGGGAGTTCGGCACGGCGCAGTTCCGGGCGTTGGCCCCGGCCCAGATCGCGGCGCTGTCACCGGCGCTGATCGGCGCCCTGACGCCGCAACAAGGCGCGATGTTCGAGATCAGCCAGGTCGCCGCGCTGACGGGGGCCCAGCTCGCCGAGCTGCCGACGGCGGTGATCGGGGCGATGAACCCCTGGGTCCGCGAGGCCTTCACCGCAAGCCAGATCGCGGCGTTGAGCCAAGCCCAGCGTGACGCGCTGCAGGGCTGAGGGCTCTAGGCCGGCGGCCGGCCCCGGAAGTAGCGCCAGGCGAAGACCAGGCAGGCTAGGCCGGCGACGCCGACCGCCGCAGAAGCGACCGCCAGGAACGGCGCCCAATCCAGGTCGACGCCGCCGAGGCTCTTGGCCAGCAGCATCAGCAGCGATCCGGCATAGCCGCTCGCGTCGGCGACATAGATCAGGAAGCCGGCGGTGCCCGCCGACCCGGCATAGGCCATGAAGCGGTCGAACAGCACCCCGTTGAACGGCGTGTAGGCCAGATAGACGCCTGCCCCGAGCCCGATCATCCAGCCCATCGGCCCGATCCATCCCAGGAGGTATCCGGCGCTGACCGCGGCGCAGGCGATGAGCCCGCTTCCAACCATGACCAGATTGGCGATGAACGCCCGGCGGTTGTCGCGGAACACCGCCAGCAGGGCCAGGGCGGCCAGCACCACCGCGGCCACCGGCAGTTCGGAGAGGCTGAAGATCGCCGGATCCGCGCCATGGCCGAGGTCGGCCCAGATCTCGGCGGCGAAATTGTCCCGGAAGTCGCGCAGCGCGGTCAGCGCCACATAGATCGCGATCATGCCGACCAGACCGGGCGCATACCGCATGAAGAGCGCGCGGCGCGCGGCGCGGTCCATCGGGCTGCGCCGCTGGCGGGCGGCCTCGTCGGCGCGGCTGGGCGGCGGCAGATAGCTGAGCCCGGCGACGCAGACGAGGAGCAGCGGCGTAAACAGCAGGCCGGTCGCGGCCGGCATCCAGAACTCGCCCACGCCATGGCCCTGCATCAGCCACATGCCGACCGACTTCACGACCCCGGACGAGACGATGAAGCTGGCGCAGAGCATCGCGCCGATGACCTCGGAGAGGCGGCGCCCCTCAACGAAGCCGAACACCAGACCCCAGATCATGCCGAGCGGCAGGCCGTTGAGGAACAGGAAGACCAGATTGTAGGGCGCCGGCGTCAGGCCGAAGCCGACCAGCGCCAGTTCGGCGCCGGCGATGAGGGCGACGATCGAGGCCGCCCGTCTTGAGGCCGGCAGCTCGGAGATCACCTTCACGCCGAGAAACTTGGACAGCGCGTAGCCCACGACCTGGGCGATCACCAGCGCCACCTTGTAGTCGACCGCCAGCCCGCCGATGTCCGCGTAGTCGGCGGCCGTGAACGGCTTTCGATAGGCGTACATCGCGAAATAGGCGCCGAACGCCATCAGGCCGCCGTAGATCGCGAGCACCGCCGGGGGCGCGGCCGCCAACCAGCGGGTCAGCCGGGGCGCGCGCAGGGCCGTCATTGCGGTGGCGGACATGGCCAAGGTCAGATCCGAACGCGCGGGGCGGGCGCGCCAGGCCGCTCCCCCGCGGCGATCCGCATTTCGAGCTCCGCCAGCAATGGCAGGATGTCGGCGACGGTTTCGACGACATAGTCGGCGCCAGCCTCGGCGAGCACGGCGGCCGAGCTGCTGACGGCGTCACGCCGCGCCGCGGGATCGAGCGCCTCGAACGCCGCCCGGTCGAGCCCGACGCCGTTGCCGGAGGCGGCCAGGCCGATGGTCCAGACCCCGGCCTCGCGGCCCTCAGCCATGCCCACCGCCGCGTCGTCGACCTTGACGCAGGCCCTGGCCGGCCAGGCGCCAAGTTCGACCAACGCTTTCCAGGTCATCAGCGGCGAGGGCCGCCCCTCCGCCGTCTCGCCGGCGCAAACGACGACCTCGGGCGCGTAGCCCTGGGCGGCGGCGAGCGGCAGGATGCCAGCCATCATCTGGCGGCTGTAGCCAGTGCCCGATCCGACGCGCACGCCCCGGGTCCGCAGCAGGGCCGCCAGTTCGGCCGCGCCCGGGATCAGGGCGGCGCAGTCGCGGGCGGCCGCCTCCATGCGCGGCCCCACGGCGTCGAACAGTCGGTCGATGTCGCCGGCCGCCGGGCGGGCGCCGCGGGCGGCGGTCCAGCGCGCGATCATCGGCTCGCGCGAGAGGATGGCGGCGATGTGGTCACGTTTGGCCATGCCCATGTCGGCCCGCGCCTCGAGGTCGGAGAGCTCGACGCCCTCGGCCGCGAAGACCTCGCCGAGCGCCTTCACCGGCGCCACGCAGCCGAAATCCACCATGGTCCCGGCCCAGTCGAAGACGAAGGCCTTGATCGGAGAGGTCGTCACAGCACACCCATGTCTTGAAGCGTCTGCTCGGCGATGCCGAACGAGGTCGAGGCGCCGGCCCCGCAAGTGACCGCCACCAGGCGGACGGCGGGATGCGGCGCGTCGATGAAGAACAGCTGCCGGTCGGAGGACGCGTAGGTCCCGGTCCAGCGATCGACCACCGGAGGCGGCTCGCCCAGCACCCGGCGGTATTCCTCCAGGATCAGGGCGTCGACCCGCTCGGAGGCGAACGGATCGGGCGCGTCGCCATACCGGTGGCTGTCGCCGACGACGAGGCTGCCGTCGCCGCTCTGCACGACGATCAGGTGGACGCCCTCGGCCAGGGCCTCCGGCGCCTCGGCGGCGAGCCGCTCGCGCAACGGCGCGGCCTGCGGCAGCTGCGCGTAGCCGAGGTAGCGGATCAGGCCGAGATCGGACATGACCGCCGTGGGCAGACGGAACCCCGGATCGGCCAGGCGCAGCATCTGCAGCTGGCAGCGGGTGACCTGGCGCTCGCGAATGCGGTCGGCGAAGAGGCCGTTCAGGTCGTCCCCCGGGCAGACCACGACCCGATCGGCGCGCACCGGACCGGCGGAGGTCTGCAGGCCCCCGTCGCTCACCGCGTGGACATGCACCCCGAAACGGAACTCGACGCCGAACGCCTCGGCGAGCCAGGCCGTGAGCTTGGGGATCGCCTCGCGCGATTCCACCCGCACCTCATGCGGCGACCGCAGCGCCGCGAGCACGCCGGGCTGGAGCGGGAAGCCGGCGTCCTGCGGGGCGATCATCGCGCACCCCTGCCCCATCTCGGTGTCCAGGAACGCCGACAGCAGGTCGCGCGCCTCCTCCGAGCGGACGGCCAGGGTCATGCCTTCATGCAGGATCGGAACGCCGGCCAGGGGAGCGACCTCGCGCCAGGTGCGGCACGTCCGCTGGGCCAGGCGCCAGAACTCGCCGCGCGCCTGGCCGGTGACGGTGATGAAGCCGAAGTTGCGGATCGAGGCGCCGATGGCCCGGGCGTGGCGCTCGACGACGCAGACTTTCAGTCCGGCCCGAGCGGCCAGATAGGCGTGGGCGAGACCGAGGATACCGCCCCCCACCACGGCTAGATCAAATCGTTCGACGGATGCGCTCATCGGCAGGCACTCGGAATGGCGCGCGCCGTCCCCCGCGCGGGGGACGGCGCGGCTGGGTCAGAACTTGGCGCGCAGGGTCGCCGAGACGGTGCGCGGCGCGCCGCGCATGTAGCGCTGGGTGAACTCGTCGAGCGATCCGCCGATGTAGTCCTCGTCGAGCAGGTTGCTGACGTTGAGCTGCAGCGACACGCCCTCCAGCGCCGGCAGTTCGTAGCTGGCCGACAGATCGACGACGGTGCGGGCCGGCAGGTAGAGGGCCGGGGTGTTCAAGGCGTCGCCGGCGGTCTTGCCCTGGTAGTTGGCGCTCAGCGAGGCGGCGAAGGGGCCGCGATGGTAATCGACGCCGAGATTGACGATCGTCTTCGGCGCGGCCGGAACCTCGTTGCCCTTGCGAACCTGGCGGTCGGCGCCGGCGTTGGCCGTGCCGCCGACGAAGTCTGCGAGATAGGTCGAGGAATTGAGGGTCAGGGCCCCGTAGAGCCCGAGTTCCGGCGTCACGTCATAGAGGGCGCTGGCCTCCAGGCCGTAGGACTCCACCCCGTCGCCGGCGTTGATGTACGAGCCGGACGTCCCCGCCGCATAGTTGATGCCGCCGCCCTGGCTGACGTCGACATAGTCGGCCGTGCGGAAGGTGATCGCGTTCTTGTAGCGGACGTAGTAGGCCGTGGCCGAGGCCATCAGCGGGCCGTTGCGGTAGCGCAGGCCGACATCGACGTTCGAGGCGACCGACGAGTTGAGGTTGTCAGTGTCGGTGCCGGTCTTTTCCAGCGCCCAGTCGCCCACCGCGCCGTAGTTCTGCGAGAAGGTCCCGAACGCCTCCAGCTGGTCGCTGACGCGATAGACGGCGCCCAGCGAGAACAGCAGGTCGGAGTCGGCGTTCAGCGAGGTCTTGAGGCCGGTCGCCGGAGCGCCGTGGGCGTCCCAGGCGTCCTTCACGCCCTCGATGTCGATGAGGAACATCTGCACGCCGCCGCTGAGCGTCAGGTCGCCGAGCGTGATCTTGTCCTGCAGGAAGAACTTCCACTGATCGGTGGTGAAGTGCTGCTGGAAGTCGATCAGCTGCGGGTTCGTGTAGTAGGTCGCCGAGCCGGTGGTGACGTCGATGATCTGGCGCCAGGCGCGGCCGAAGTCGCGGTCCAGGCGCTCGTACCAGACCCCGCCCTCGATCTGGTGAGCGCCGAGTTCGTAGTCGGCCTTGGCCGTGAAGCCGTAGCGGTCATGGCCATAGAGGCTGGTGCGGAAGGTCTGCAGCGGCACGCAGCCGGTGTTGTTCAGCCCGGCGTAGCTGGCCTTGCCGTTGGAGGCGTAGGCCGTGCCGGCCGCATAGCAGCGGGACGACGCGACCACCGTGCCGTCGGTGTCGGTATAGGTCAGGCCCGGGATCACCGCGCGCTGGCGGCCGTTGAGCAGGACGCCGTAATAGGCCCGATAGCGGGACGAGCCAGCCGCCGCGCCGCCGGCCTGGGTGCGCACGAAGGCCCCCGGGGCGGTCTGGTCGACGGCGATCTGCTGATAGGGCGGGACAAAGTAGCCCATGCCGGACTGGTGGTGGAGATAGGGCGCGAACTCGAGCGACAGCGCCGCGCTCGGACGCCAGGCGAGCTTCAGATAGGTGAAGGTGTTCTCACGCTTGGCGCCCCAGCCGTGGGCCCAATACTGGTTGGGGTCGTCGCCGTCATGCACGCGGGCCGGCAGGAACGACGGGACCGAACCGTCGGGACGGTTGGTGTTGTCGAGATTGGCGCGGGTGTCCTCGATGATCGGGTCGTCGAGCGCGTCGTCATAGGACGCGAAGCCGGTGATGGTCAGGTCTTCGCCGAACTCGGCGACGAACTTGCCCTCGAAATGGGTCTCGTCGATCACGCTCTGGTCGGAGCAGCCATAGGCCCAGCGGCAGGCGGTGAGCCGGGCGGCCCCGACATAGCCGCGCACCGGCCCGACTTGGCCGAAATCGTAGACCGCCGCATAGCGCCGCAGCTCGTTGTCGCCGACCGTCAGGGCGACCTGGCCGCCGGCCTCGCGGGCCGGATCGCGGGTGTAGAAGGCCAGCGTCCCGCCCAGCGCCGAGGACGAGGCCGACGACAGGCCGGCGGTGCCCTGGTTCACCTGGATCTGGGAGACGTTTTCGCTCTGCAGGTACTTTTGGGCCGGCGCCCCGCCCAGATAGTAGGAGGCGTTGTAGGCCGGCATGTCGTCGATCGTCTGGCCGATCTTCGACGAACGCAGGTTGACGTCGAAGCCGCGGATCGAGATGCCGTACGACCAGGGGTCGGCGTTGTAGGCGTCGGCGCCGCGGATCGACACGCCGGCCACCGGCTTGATCGCGTCGATGACGTTCTGGGCCGCGGACTGGGTCTCAATCTGCTGGGCGCCGACGATGGTGTTGCCGCGCGCGACCGAGGCGCCGGTGACGATCACCTCCTCGATCATCGTCGCGGCCGCAGCGTCCGCCGCGTGGGCCTGAGTGGCGAGTGCGGCCAGCACCGTGACGGCCGCGGTGGAGAACAAGGCTCTCATTTCACATCCCCCGATCGGCCGATGCGGCCGGGCTGAACGAGGGGCTCAATGAGCGTTCCGCCTGACTCCCGCCAATGCATTGCAGCCATGGCTGATATGGCTGTGAGCCATGGCGCGCATGACGGAAATGCGAAACTTTTCTGACGCTTGCCGCGGCTCAGTGACGTCGGAAATCGGATGGACTATGGTCCGGCCGCTTCGCCGGGCGGGTGCTGTTGCGCGTCAATATCCAACACCTCAGGACGTTTCACGCGGTCGCCATCGAGAGGAACATCTCGCAGGCGGCGCGGCGGCTGAACGTCTCGCAGTCGACGCTCTCCAAGCAGCTCAAGGCGCTCGAGGATCGCCACAAACTGGCGCTGTTCCGCAATCGCACGCCGCCGCTGCAGTTCACCCCGGCGGGCGAGGCGCTCTACGAGCGCGCCAAGGTGCTGTTCGCGGCGGTCGAGCAGATCGACGCCCTGCTCGACGAGGACATGACCGACGAGCGCCTGGTGGTCCGCCTGGGGTCAGACACCCCGCCCCTGGCCGCGCGGCTGGCCTGCGAACTGAAGCAGGCCTTTCCCAATCTGCGGGCCAGCGCGCGCATCGAGAACGCCCGCGACAGCTTCGACCTGCTGCGTTCGGGACAGGTCGACATCGCCATCGTCAACGACCCGCCGGCCCACTCCCAGTTCTACTACGCGCCGGTCTATGAGGACGTGCTGATGGCCGCCCTGCCCGACGGGCATCGGCTGGCGGGCGACGACGCATTTCCGATCGAGGCCATCGAGCAGGAGACCCTGCTGCTGCGCGAGGCGATGTCGCGGACCCGCGAGGCGACCGAACGCTACCTGCTGGGGTTCGGGCTGGCGGCGGCCGACACGGTGGAGCTGCACACGCGCGAGACCATCCGCGAGGCCATCGCGCTCGGTCTCGGGATCAGCTTCTTCTATGCCGGCGAGTGCCCGCCGGACGCGCGGCTGGCCTATCGGCCGATCCGGGCCTCCGCGCCGCCGCCCCGCATCACCGCCTATTTCGTCTGCCTGAACGAGCGGCGGACGCACCCGCTGGTGCGCCGCGCCGAACGCCTCGCGCGCGCCTGGAAAGGCGACTGAGCGGTCGGCGGCGCGTCCTTTACGAGGGGCGCATGTCCTCCTCGAGCTGAGCGGCCAGCAGCTTGCGGGCGCGATAGACCCTGGTCTCGACGGTCTTGGTCGACAGCCCGAGAATTTCGCCGGCCTCCTGTTGCGAATACCCCTCGAAGGCCGTCAGCAGCAGCGGCGCCTTCAGGGTGTCGGGCAGTCGGCCGATCGCCTTGTCGAGGCGGCGCGCCCGTTGGTCCAGAATGACCTGCTGGTCGGCGGGCGTGGCCGGATCCAGCGCCTCCAGGGCGCCGCTGTCCTCCAGGCTGTGAGCGCCGAAGATCAGCCGCCGCACGGCCAGGCGCCGTCCGCGGTCGCGGGCCTTGTTGATGGCGATGGTCCGTAGCCAGGCCCCGAACGACCGCTGCGGATCGTAGCGGTCCAGCGCGCCCCACGCGGCGATGAACGCCTCCTGCACCGCCTCATAGGCCTCGTCGGCGTCGCCGGTATAGCGTCGCAGCAGCCGATAGAGGCTCTCCTTGTGGCGGCGGACCAGGAAGTTGAACGCTTGATCGTCGCCCGCCGCGGCCAATCGCGCGAGCATGGCGTCGGGAGCCGCAACATCGAGCTTCACGGGGACTGTTCGGTCAGCGACCTGACGATCATATCGTCGAACACGGCCGCCTGCTGCGGGGTCAGCACCTCGCGCATGGCCAGCGTATGGACCATCGTCTCCTTCTGGAGCGCGCCCATGGCGGCGTGCGAGTGATCGATCGCCGCCTGGACCTGCGGCGTATAGGCGTGGTGCTGCTGGAAGGCCCGGGCGAGTTCGGCGTTGGCGGCGCGCATCTCGGCCTGCAGGACGCGGCGGCGCGTGGCATGGTCGCGCTCGATGCCTGAGATGCGGCGCTCCTGTTCGGGACTGAGCTTCAGCCGCTCGTGCACCAGATCGTGCAGCGGCTGCTGCGGCTGCATCTGGCGCAGCACGTACTGGGCCCCGCCCCACGCCCCCAGCCCCGCCCCGAAGACGGCCAGCACCAGGGTGATGATCATGCTGCGCATCAGGCTCACTGGCGGCCCTCCAACAGGGTGGAGGGGGCCAGGCTCGAAACGCTGAAAAAGTCCCCGAGCGGCTCGGGCCTGGGGACCGTCATCGCGATCGCCCCGCCGGCGCTCACCCCCACCACCACGGCCAGGCAGAACGAGGCCAGCTGCACCGGAGCAAGCCTTCGAGCGGTCCGCGCATCTCGTCGGCGGCGCTGAACGCCGTGGGCGATCAGGCTGTCCAGCTGATCCAAGGGTCGATCGGTCGGGGCCGCCGCCAGATGGGCGACCAGCGCGTCGAACGGATCACTCATGTCCAAGTCCTCCAGTTCCGTGTCACCAGGTGTACGCACGGCGCCCCGCCCGCCCCGCGCTTCAGGCGCAAGTCGTCGGTGCGCGTGGCCGGCGAACCACGCGATCAGGGAGGAAAGTGCGAGCCGACCGGGCGATGGGGGCGCCGCGGCCGGCTCGCGGGCCCGCGCGCGGACCCTTGCTGTCGCGAGGTCGGGTCGAGGGAAACCTGACCTCATCGAATGTACGCGCCGGCCCCGGGGCGCCCCGCAAGCGGCGGGCCGCGGCGGCTACATCTGAGCCGACACTGGGGCGATCATGCCCAGGACGCTGACCAACACGAGGACGCCGGCCGCCAGGAGGGTCTCGCAGAGAACGCTGCGGCGGAGCGCGGCCCTGGCCGGCGCGCTGTCGGCCCTGTCGGCCAGCACCGCGCCGAGACGGGGCGTCAGGTAGAAGCGGTTGGCCGCCGCGAGCAGCAGCATGCCGCCGAAGACGACGATCTTGACCGCCAATAGCTGGCCGTAGGTCGTGGCGAGGATCTCATCCACCGGCCGCAGGCCGACCAGGAACCAGCTGTTGACGAGGCCGGTGGCCAGCAGGGCGGCGACCACCAGGCTGCCGATCCCTGAGAAGTTCTCGAGCGCCTGATGCAGCGCGGCGAGCGCCTTGCCAGACGCGCCCTTGCGGCCGCTCCACAGCAGCACGCTCAAGGCGGCCAGCGCGCCGAGCCAGACCCCGGCGGCGAGCAGGTGGACGATGTCGCTCGTCGCGTGAACGGCCCCCGCCGCCCCCTCCTCGGCCGCGCCATGCCCGGTCCAGGCGAAGCTCGCCAGGATCAAGGCGCCGGCGCCGACGCAGACCAGCCAGAGCCGCAACCCAGGCGCCAGCCATAGGGCGAGCCCCAGCACGACGGCGGCCAGGGCCATGCGCGCGGCCGTCGCAAGGCCGAAGCTGGTGCCCGTCAGCACCATGCGCAGGGCCTCCGGATCGGTCGCCATCGCCGGGTCGCCGGCCATGACCGCCGTCTGGCCGAGCAGCGAGCCCAGGGCGCCGATCAGCAGGGCGCCGGCGCTCCAGCCCGCGAGGCGCCGCCCCCAGGCGAACATGGGATCCCCGGATCGCGCCGCCTCGCCGAGGGCGTAGAGAAAGAACAAGGGCGCCCCGAACAGGGCCGCCGCCGCCGCGAACTGGACGAAGCGAACGGTCGCGATCAGCAGGTCCATGGATCAGCGCACCGTGAAGGTGAAGTCGCCCTGCATGCGGTGGGAATCGGCGGTGACCGCGTGCCAGGCGACCTTGTAGGCGCCTGCCGCCAGCGGCTTGGCGGGAACACCGGTCAGGCTCATGCCGTCCTTGCCGAGCTTGGTCTTGATCGCCACCTTGACGCCGGCCGCGCTGGTGAGCTCGAAGCCCGAAAAGCCTGCGACCATCTTCTCGTTGAATCGCAGGACGATCTGGCGGGGCGAGGCCACGGTCGCGTTTGCGGCCGGCTCGGCCGCCGTCAGTTTGGCGTGGGCGTGGGCCTGCCCGGCGACGGCGAGGCTGAGCGCGCCGAGGGCGGCGGCCAGCGAGACGAACTTGCGCATTGCTACTTCTCCGTTGAACGGTCCCCGACCGTCGTAGGGGAGATACGCGCCAACGAAGTTTCGGCCCTCACGACGGCCTCTCTTCCGGATGCAGCAAGGGTCGAGGGCGCCAGGTGGCCGGCGACCGAGAAGGCGTCGAACTGCCGGGGAGCCGAAGCCGTCGCCACCGCCGCCGCGCCGCCGGCGGTCAACCCGATCGCCGCCGCCAGACTGATCGCGGCGACGCGCACCGGCGCCAGGGCTGCGGCCAGGCGCCGGGCGTCGCGCTGCTTCGTCACCCGGTCGAGGACCTCGACCTCCAGCCGCGCCAGGACACGATCGGGCGGCTGCGTCGCCAACTCACAAAAGAGCGCGTCCAGTTGAGGGCACATGAGACGTTCCTCCGCTCGTCTCCAAGTACGGACGGGGCGAGCTGCGCCCCTCACCCAGCCGCTTTGACGCATCCATCGCCGTGAATCAGAGTTTTTCAATCGACGCGGGTCCCGTCAGGGTCGTGCGTATTATGGGTAGGCGTAACGCGTCGCGCGGCCGCCATTCGCCCAGGAGGACGCCATGGCCGAGCCGACCGGACGACATACGCACGCCAGGGGCGGCGGCGTTCACGCCGATCATCCAGTCGCTGCGGCGCCGGAGGGTACGATCTACACCTGCCCCATGCACCCGCAGATCCGCCAGGCAGGTCCGGGTAACTGCCCCATCTGCGGGATGGCGCTCGAGCCGGAAGTGGTCACCGCCGAGGAGGCGCCCAACCCCGAGCTTGCGGACATGACCCGTCGGTTCTGGGTGAGCCTGGTCCTGACCATCCCGGTGTTCACGCTCGAAATGGGCGGCCACCTGCTGGGCCACCGGTTCATGCTCAGTCCGACGTTGTCGAACTGGATCCAGTTCGCGCTCGCCACGCCGGTCGTCCTCTGGGGCGGATGGCCGTTCTTCGTCCGCGGCTGGGCCTCGCTGCGCGCCAGAAGCCTCAACATGTTCACCCTGATCGCCATGGGCGTGGGGGTGGCGTGGCTCTACAGCCTCGCCGCGGTGCTGGCGCCCGGCGCCTTCCCCGAGGCCTTCCGGCGCAGCGACGGCTCGGTCCCGGTCTATTTCGAGGCCGCGGCGGTCATCACGGTCCTGGTCCTGCTCGGCCAGGTGCTGGAGCTGCGCGCCCGCGAGCGGACGTCCGGCGCGATCAAGGCGCTGCTGAACCTGGCGCCCAAGACCGCCCGCCGCATCCGCGACGACGGCGGCGACGAGGAGGTCAGCCTCGACCTGGTCAGCGTCGGCGACCGTCTGCGCGTGCGGCCCGGCGAAAAGGTCCCGGTCGACGGCGAGCTGGTCGAGGGCCGGGTGTCGGTCGACGAGTCGCTGGTCACCGGTGAATCCATGCCGGTCACCAAGGCGCCGGGCGCCAAGGTCGTGGCCGGCGCGCTCAACAAGACCGGCTCGTTCGTCATGCGGGCCGAGAAGGTCGGCGCAGACACCCTGCTGGCCCAGATCGTCCAGATGGTGGCCCAGGCCCAGCGCAGCCGCGCGCCGATCCAGCGGCTGGCGGACAAGGTTTCGGGCTGGTTCGTTCCAGCGGTCATCCTCGTCGCCGTCCTCGCCGCCGTGATCTGGGGCGCGGTCGGGCCAGAGCCGCGTTTCGGCTACGCGCTGATCGCCGCGGTCTCGGTGCTGATCATCGCCTGCCCGTGCGCGCTGGGCCTGGCCACTCCGATCTCGATCATGGTCGGCGTCGGACGCGGGGCCCAGGCCGGGGTGCTGATCAAGAACGCCGAGGCGCTCGAACGCTTCGAGAAGATCGACACCCTGGTCATCGACAAGACCGGCACCCTCACCGAGGGCCGGCCCGCCGTGACCGCGATCCGCACGGTGGCCGGCACCGACGAACAGGAACTGCTGCGGCTGGCCGCCAGCCTTGAACGCGGCAGCGAACACCCGCTGGCCGACGCCATCCTGAGGGCGGCGCAGGACCGGGGGCTGACGCTGTCAGAGGCGAGCGAGTTCGACTCGCCCGTGGGCAAGGGCGTGGTCGGAGTTGTGGACGGCAAGCGCCTGCTGCTCGGAGGCTCGCGCATTCTGGAGGAGAACGGCCTGACGCCCGGGGCGCTAGCGGGCGAGGCCGACAAGCTCCGCGCCGACGGCACGACGGCGGTCTTCGCCGCAATTGACGGCCAGGTGGCTGGGGTGTTCGGGATCGCCGATCCGATCAAGCCGACCACGGAAGCGGCGGTCAGCGCCCTGCGCGCCGCCGGCGTCCGCCTGGTGATGATGACCGGCGACAACAAGACCACGGCCGAGGCCGTCGCCCGCCGCCTGGGCATCGACGAGGTCGCCGCCGAGGTCCTGCCCCAGGACAAGGCCTCGGTGGTGGAACGGCTGAAGCAGGAAGGCCGGGTCGTCGGCATGGCCGGCGACGGGGTCAACGACGCCCCGGCGCTCGCCGCCGCCGATGTCGGCGTGGCCATGGGGGCGGGCGCCGACGTCGCCATCGAGAGCGCCGGCGTCACCCTGCTCAAGGGCGACCTGCAGGGGCTGGTGCGGGCGCGGACGCTGTCGACCGCGGTCATGCGCAACATCCGCCAGAACCTGGTCTTCGCCTTCCTGTACAACGTCGCCGGCATCCCCATCGCGGCGGGCGTGCTCTATCCGGCCTTCGGCTGGCTGCTCTCGCCGGCCATTGCAGCGGCGGCCATGGCGCTCTCCAGCGTCAGCGTGATCGTCAACGCCCTGCGGCTGCGCGCCGTGAAGCTCTAGCTGTTCCGAGCTGCGCCGGAGGCCCTGCCTCCCTGCTTAGCGACCCAGATGAAAAGTCCGCGCCTGTCGTGAGGGGCGAGCTTTCGCTGCCGCGTACGCCCCTTAGGGGGGCCAGCAGTTCGGCCCAGCAACATAAGCTCACGGAACAGCATTTTGGCCGATACCGCTTACCGCAGCCGACTTCTCGGCTCGTCGATTCTCGCCGGCTTGGCGATCATCACCGCAACCAGCCTCGCCGCCGCGCCGGCAATGGCCCAGGACCAGGCGCAGGTCGACGAAGTCGTCGTCACCGGCTCACGCATCGTCCGCAAGGACTACGTCGCCAACAGCCCGATCGTCACCGTCAGCCAGGACGACATCCAGGCCACCGGCTCGGTGAACATCGAGAGCCTGGTCAATGACCTGCCGCAGTTCACGCCCGCGGGGAACGCGGCGTCGAACAGCCCGAACACCGCCGGTCAGGCCAATGTGCAGCTGCGCGGCCTGGGCGCCACCCGCACCCTGGTGCTGCTGAACGGACGCCGGGTCGTCCCGTCGAACGCCTCGTCAGTGGTCGACCTGAATCTGCTGCCGACGCCGCTGATCTCGAACATCGAGACGATCACCGGCGGAGCCTCGTCGACCTACGGCTCGGACGCGGTGGCCGGGGTCCTGAACTTCCTGGTGAACGAGAACTTCGAAGGCGTCCAACTGGACCTGCAGTACGGCCAGTCGGACCGCGGCGACGCGGCGTCCAGCGCGATCAGCCTGACGGTCGGCGGCGACATCGCCGACGGGCGGGGCAACGCCGTCCTGTCGCTCAGCTATTCCGAACGCGACAGCGTCATGGCCTCCGCGCGGCCCTTGTCGTCGGTGGCGGGGTTTGCGGGCACCTCGCCGCTGGGCTCGACGGTGTTCGACGCCGCCAACCTGCCGACCGCCGCGGCGGTCGCCGCCGCCGTGCCGGGCGCGGCGCGGGGCAACACCTTCGGGTTCAACAACAACGGCACGCTCTTCGCCTATCAGGGCGCGCGCGACTACCTCAGCCCGGGCGGGATCTTCTACGAGGGGTTCCGGATGCCGGGCCCGCTGCAGCAGACCGACTTCGCCTACAATACGGGCCCGCAGAACTACCTGATCATCCCGCAGACGCGCTACAACATGTACGGCGCGGCCAATTACGAGATCAATTCGGCGGTCGAGGTCTACGCCGACTTCATGTTCTCGCAGTACGAGAGCGGAAATCTGCTGGCGGCCAATCCCGCAACCGGGCCGACCACCGGCTTCCGCATCCCCTCGACCAATCCATTCATTCCGGCCGAGCTGCGCGCGGTGCTGGACTCCCGTCCCAATCCGGCCGGGTCCTTCCGCCTGGACAAGCGTTTCAGCGGCATCGGGCCGCGCCAGCAGACCGAGAACTACAACGTCTATCAGATCACCACGGGCGTCCGCGGCGACCTGTTGGCGCTCGGCGACTGGACCTATGACGCCTACCTGTCCTACGGCCGCGTGGACAACGGCACCACCTACACGGGCTACGTGTCGCGCTCGGCGGTCCAACGGCTGCTAGACGCGGCCGACGGCGGGGCCTCGCTCTGCGCCGGCGGCTTCAATCCGTTCGGCGACAATGCGCCGAGCGCGTCGTGCGTCGACTACATCCGCCGCGTCGCCAAGAACACGACCGTCACCGATCAGCGCGTGTTTGAGGTCAATCTGCAGGGCGGGACCTTCGAGCTGCCGGCCGGCGAGGTCCGCCTGGCCCTTGGCGGCTCCTACCGCGAACAGACCTACGAGCTCACGCCCGACGCCATGATGATGGCCTCGTTCACCCTGAACGGGGTCAAGGGTCCGGAACTGGCGGGCGCCGCCGCGCAACCGCTCGCCGGCGCCGACCGGGTCTATGAAGGCTATGGCGAAGTCCTGATCCCGCTGCTGCGCGACCTGCCGTTTGTCCGCAACCTCGAAACCAACCTCGGCTACCGGGTTTCGAACTACGATTCTGTCGGCGTCGTGCAATCCTACAAGGCGGACGCGAACTGGGAGATCGTGGACGGCCTGCGGGTTCGCGGCGGCATCCAGCGCGCCGTTCGGGCCCCGTCCATCGGCGAACTGTTCGGACCGCAAAACCTGGGCTTCTCGGCGATCGGCGTGCCGGTTTCCTCGACGGGCGCCCGTCAGTTCTCCGGCGATCCGTGCGACATTCGCGGCGCCTATCGCGCGCCGGGCGCGGCCGGCGCCGCGGCGGTTCGGGCTCTGTGTCTGGCGCAGAGCGTCCCCGCCCAGGTCGTTGACAGCTTCTCGTTCTCGAACTCTCAGGTTCCGAACCTGACCGGCGGCAATCCCGACCTCCAGGAAGAAACCGCCGACGCGTTCACCGTCGGCGTTTCGTGGCAGCCGCGGTTCTCCAGCCCCTGGCTGAGCCAGTTGTCCGGTTCGATCGACTACTACGACATCGGCATCGAACAGGTTGTCGGCACGGTCACCGCCACCGAACAGCTGCGCCGCTGCTTCAATCAAGACGGCGCCTCGAACCCGACCTACGACCAGAAGAACTTCTTCTGCCAGCTGTTCAGCCGTGACCCGAACTCCGGCCAGATCATCAACGCCTTCGAGACCAACGCCAACCTGGGCATGCTCGAAACCAAGGGCGTCGACTTCCAGGTCGACTGGCGCCTGAACCTGGCGGACATCGGCGCGCCCGACTGGGGTTCGCTGGCCTTCAACGTCACCGGCTCCAAGCTGCTGGAATGGCGGCGTCAGGACCTCCCGGGCGGCGCCTTCACCGATCGCAAGGGCGCCATTTCGAACGCCTTTGGCATGACGCTGCCGGAGTGGAAGTTCCTGTCGTCGGTGAATTGGATCTACGGCCCCGCGACCCTCGGCGTGCGGTGGCGCTACCAGGGCGAAGTCGAGAACTTCAACAACCGCGCCGAGACGATCGACGCGATCAACTATTTCGACGTGAACGCATCCTGGAGCGTCAGTGAACGGGTCTCCCTGCGCGCAGGCGTCAACAACCTGACCGACGAAGACCCGCCGGCCTACACGCCCGCGATCTCCGGCAACACCGACCCCTCCACCTACGACCTGATCGGTCGCCGCTACTACGTCGGCCTGACCGCCAAGTTCTAGATCGCCGCCTCATAATCTCAGGAACACCAAGATGAACCGTACCCTTAAGACCTGGCTGGCCGGCGTCGGCCTCGCCGCCCTGGTCGCCTCGAGCGCCTCGGCGCACGACTTCTTCATCCTGCCCAGCGCGTTCTCGGCCGCGCCCGGCGAGGCCCTGGCGGTGGACGTCACCATCGGCAGCAAGTTCCCGCAGCCCGAAATCGTCGTCGGCCCCGAGCGCATCGCCGATCTCGCCGTCGTCGGCGGCCCGCAGGCCTCGTTCACCGCCGTCGGTCCCGGCCCGAAGTCCATGAAAACCACCCTCAAGGGCGCTGCGCCGGGTCTGGCCATCCTCTCGGCGCGCACGCCCGCGCGGGAGGTCGAGTATCCGGAAGACCGGATCGGCGGCATCCTGGAGGAGTACCAGGTCAGCCCCGAGACCGTCCGGGCCGTCGAGGCGATGCCGCGGCCGCGCGTGCTGAAGGCGCTTTCGACCCGCTGTGCGAAGTCCTTCGTCTGCGTCGAGCGGTGCGAGGGCGGAAGCGATCCCACGCGCGCGCTCGGTCACAGCGTCGAGTTCGTGTCGGCCGATGGCTCGGCCAAGAGCTTCACCCTGCTCTCGAACGGCGCGCCGCTGGCCAACTATCCGGCGGTCGTCGTCACCGCCAAGGGCGAGCGCCGGCATCTGCACACGACCGACAAGGGCGGGCTGGCGCTGCCTTCCGACCTCGCCGGCCCGGTCATGCTGTTCGCGGCGGTGATGCAGCCGCCGGCGGCGGCGGACGGCCGCTACACGATGAACCTCGCCTCGCTCACGATGAACGCCCGCTAGCACGCGGCGCCAAGGCCGGAAGCCGGATCGCCCGATCCCGCCTCGACGAGGCTGCGATGGAGCGATCCGGCCACTCCACACGCCGAGCGCCGCTCCCTCGGGCCTGCTCGTCCGAGCACCGCGGCTGAGACGGAGAGCTCACTCTCCACAGCCGCCTCTCCTCCAAGACACATCACGTCCATACCGCGGTCAGCGCCCACCTGGCCGTGGCGAGTCGCGGCGCGCGTCGGCGCCCGTGCACAAACACGCAGCAGCGGCCGCGCCTGGGCCATAGGCCGCCCGCGACGGGATTACGGTCGTCGTCGACGTCCAGCCACGCCCCGCGCCGAAGCCCTTCCGCGCCGGACTGGGAAGGCCGAGCACCTGGATCTGGCGCGTCGGTGTGCTGCGGTGATCCTTGCGAGCAGCGAGACGTCGGGCGGTTTGCGTTTGTGGCGTCAGGCCGAGCACCGTGACCGTCCGGA
>JAGOQB010000011.1 GCA_017991675.1 Phenylobacterium sp.
GAAAGCCCGCCAAGGTCGCCCTCATCGCCATCGCCAGGAAAATCGTCGTCGCCGCCAACGGCATGCTCAAAGCCGACAGACCCTGGCGACCAGACCTCGCTTGACCAACAACACAGTCGCCGGTCTTCGGCCTTGCGGCCGAAACCGGGATGACAGTTTGAATGTCGCCTCAGGCCTGCGGCATCGCCGAGCGGATCTTGGCGCGCAGCACGTCGATGGGGGCCAGGCCCTTGTCCGACTTGAAGTGCCAGTAGGTCCAGCCGTTGCAGGCCGGGGCCGACTGGACCATGGCGCCGACCTTGTGGATCGAGCCGGAGAGGTCGCCGACCACCAGGCTGCCGTCGGCGCGCACGCGGGCCATGCGTTCGCCCTTGGGGCAGTAGAGGGCGTCGCCGGGGCTGAGCAGGCCCGCTTCCAGCACCTGGCCGAACGGCACGCGCGGCTCGGACCTCTTGGAGCCGGTGACCTCCAGGTCGCCCGGGGCGATGGGGACGATCTTCGAGATGCGGTCCTTGGCCAGGGCGACGTACTTCTCGTCCTGCTCCAGGCCGATGTAGCGGCGGCCCAGGCGCTTGGCGGCCGCGCCGGTGGTGCCGGTGCCGAAGAACGGGTCGAGGATCACGTCGCCGGGCTTGGTCGACGACAAAATCACCCGGTGGAGCAGGGCTTCAGGCTTTTGGGTCGGGTGGGCCTTGGCGCCGTTCTCGTCCTTCAGGCGCTCCTCGCCGGTGCACAGCGGGAAGGTCCAGTCCGAGCGCATCTGGACGTCGTCGTTGGCCATTTTCATGGCGTCGTAGTTGAAGGTGTAGCGGCGCGAGCCGCGGCCCTTGGCGGCCCAGATCAGGGTCTCGTGGGCGTTGGTGAACCGGGTGCCCTTGAAGTTCGGCATCGGGTTGGTCTTGCGCCAGACGATGTCGTTCAGCAGCCAGAACCCCAGGTCCTGCAAGGCGACGCCGACCCGGAAGATGTTGTGATAGCTGCCGATCACCCAGAGGGCGCCGTCGTCCTTGAGCACCCGGCGGCACTCGGTCAGCCACTCGCGGGTGAACTTGTCGTAGGCCGCGAAGCTCTCGAACTGGTCCCAGTGGTCGTCGACGGCGTCGACCTTGGAGTTGTCGGGACGCAGCAGCTCGCCGCCGAGCTGGAGGTTGTAGGGCGGGTCGGCGAAGACCAGGTCGACCGACTTCGCAGGCAGCTTCTTCAGCTCCTCGATGCAGTCGCCGTGAATGATCGTGTCGGCCTGAACGCCCATAATCTCACCTCGATGTCCGGAGTCAGAATCCTGAGTCCTCGTGGTGAACGCGGCTTTACCGAACGTGGTTAACGGCCGTTGATCTTGGTTAACCGGTCCACCGGGCCGAGGCGCCGTGGGCGTGAACGACCGCCAGGACCCGCTCCGCGCCGCCCGGCCACATCGTAAGCCGGACCTCCATGATCGCCATGTTCTCGGGCGGGGGCTCCATGCGCAGCCAGGCGAGCGGGGCGTCGTTCGTGGCGGAGGCGCCAAGATATTCAATGGCTTGGCGTAGCGCGACCTGGCTTTCGGCGGGCATGTATTGCCAAAATACCGAGTGGTAGATGACGCTCGCCGCGCCCGGGGAAGGAGCCGCCGAGCGCGCGGTCCACTCGACGGCGTCGGCCGCCTCGACAGTGACCTCGTTGGCCAGCGCGACGTCGATCGCCGCGCGAATGCGCTGCAGCCGGTCGAACTGATCGGGCCAGACATAGGCCGCCAGACGTCGGCGCTGGACGGGGTCCTTGAGGTTCACCGGGCGGCGGTCGCAGGCTTGGCGATGGATAACGTCGACCCGGGCGTCCAGCGGCGGCAAGTCGCCGGACCAGTCGGAGGGCAGCAGCACCGGGCTCTCCGGGCCCCAGGGCGTTCCGGAGAGGTCGTAGCGATAGCGGTCCCAGGAAAGGTTGAGGCCGGCGCTGGCGGCGATCTCGAAACAGCGCAGCGGCAGGCCGGTCTCGTGGGCCACGGTAAGGAAGCCGCCGAGCAGGGCGGCCGAGCGGCGGACCTCGTTGGTCTGCGGCTCGTGGTCCATGAAGGCGGCGAGACGCTTGGCGTGGTCGGTCATGGCGCGGCGCACTTCGGGCCAGGCGGTGGCGGCGTCGAAGACCTTGCCAGGCTGGGGATAGACGGCGGCGAGGGCGGGATACTCGCCGCTCAGCACCAGGTCGTGCAAGGCCCCGACCAGTCGCAGCGGGACGGCGGCGGCCATCAGCGCGCGGAGGTCCTGACCGGTCCAGGGGGCGAGCAGGGCCGCGGTCGGACCGCCGGCGTCCAGGTCGTCGGCGGCGAGGTCCAGCAGCCCGGCGTGGAACGGCGAGCCGAGCGCGAGACAGGCCTTGGCCTGCAGGCGGAGCGATGCGGAGAGGGCGCTGTCCATATCCCCGCGATCGATCCGCAGGGGCGGGACGTCAAGATTGATTCAATTGATCAATCGGCGAGCTCGCCGCGCTCGATCAGGGCCAGGCGGATCGGCTCCCAGCCGCGGCGGTGGATCGGGCAGGGGCCGAGGGTCCGCAGCGCCTCGACATGGACCTGGGCGTGGTAGCCCTTGTGGCCGGCGAAGCCGTAGCCGGGATAGAGGCCGTCCATCTCGACCATCAGCCGGTCGCGGGCGGTCTTGGCCAGGATCGAGGCCGCGGCGATCGAGGCGCTGATCGAGTCGCCCTTGACCACGGTCTTGATTTCGCAGGGTAATTTGAACTTGTAGTTGCCGTCCACCAGGGCGAAGGCCGGGGCGATGGCCAGCGCCTCGACGGCGCGGCGCATGGCGAGGCCCGTGGCGTGCAGGATGTTCAGCTCGTCGATCTCGTCGACCGAGGCGAAGCCGACGCCCCAGGCCAGCGCACTCTGCTTGATCTCAAGTTCGAGGGCGTCGCGGGCCTTGGCGCTGAGCTTCTTTGAATCGTTGAGGCCTTCGGGCACCCGGTTCGGATCGAGGATCACCGCGCCGGCGCTGACCGGTCCGGCCCAGGGGCCGCGGCCGGCCTCGTCCACCCCGCAGACAGGGCCGATCGGACAGGCCAGTTCGAGCATCATGTCGGGCATACTAACGCACCAGCAGTTTGACTTGTTCGTGGCGGTGGCAGCAGGTCAGGTGGTCGTTGACGATGCCGGTGGCCTGCATGAAGGCGTAGACGATCACCGGGCCGACGAACTTGAAACCCTTGGCTTTCAAGGCCTTGGCCATCTCCTCGGCGACGCGGGTCTGGGCCGGCACCTGGCCGATCTCGGACCATTTGTTCTGGACCACCCGGCCGTTGGTGAAGCTCCAGATGAACTGGCTGAAGTCCTCGCCCTGCTCGCGCATGTCGAGATAGATCCGCGCGCCGGAGATGGCCGCGTCGATCTTGGCGTTCGAGCGGACGATGCCGGGATTGGCCATCAGGGCGGCGCGCTCGGCCTCGCCGAAGCGGGCGACGACGTCGGGATCGAAGCCGGCGAAGGCCTCGCGGAAGGCGTCGCGCTTTCGCAGGATGGTGATCCAGGCGAGCCCGGCCTGGAAGCCGTCGAGCACCAGCTTTTCCCAGAGGGCGCGGGAATCGTACTCCGGCACGCCCCACTCGGTGTCGTGATAGGCCTCGTAGAGCGGGTCGCCGGCCATGCCGCGCCAGCCGCATCGAATCAGGTCGCCGGTCATGGGGCGCAGTCTTGGCTTTCGGCAGGGAGGGCTTCAAGCGCCGCCGATAGCAGCCCTATCGGCAGGTTTCGCCGCCGACCTTGCAGCAAGCCGCCGCTAGCTGCGCCAGGGCGCGGTTTGTCGCGGGCGTTTCAATGTCTATCGGCGCCTATCGGCGCGCGGCAGGTATTTGTCGGTCCTGACGAATGGCCGCAACACGAGCGACGGAAACTCCCTCATCCCCCGTTCAGGAGGATAGGGGCAGTTAGTCGCACGCCTCGATCCTCCCCAATGACTGGAACGTACCTCGTGAGTGCATCGCCTTCTCCACGCCGTATCGCCGTCCGCCTGATGTGCGGGGTTGCGGCGGCCACGCTCTGCGCCGGAACTGCCCTGGCCCAGACCAGCCAGCATGACGGCGAGACCGAGGTCGAGGAACTGGTGGTCGTCGCTGGCAGCGGCAACATGCCGGGCTCGGCGATCGGCGACATCACCCCGGAGCTGTCGATCTCGCCGCGCGAGATCCGGGCCTATGGCGCGGCCAGCGTCACCGAGCTGCTCGACGCGCTGTCGCCGCAGCTGACCAGCGGCCAGGGTTCGGGCGGACGGCCGGTGGTGCTGATCAACGGCGGGCGGGTCACCGGCTTCGCCGAGATCCGCGACCTGCCGACCGAGGCGATCGCGCGGGTCGACATCCTGCCCGAAGAGGTGTCGCTGAAGTACGGCTATCCGGCCGACCAGAAGGTCGTGAACTTCGTGCTGCGCCAGCGCTTCAAGGCGACGCTCGCCGAGGCGTCGGGTTCGACCCCGACCCAGGACGGCGGCGGCCAGAGCGCCATGGCGCACGGTTCGGTGCTGAACATCCTGCGCGGCCAGCGGCTGCTGCTGGACGCGCGGCTGACCGACACCCAGCCGATCTACGAGGGCGACCGCGACATCGAAGGCGGCGAGGGCGACCTGCGCACGCTTACCTCGGACACCACCGCCCTGTCGCTGAACGGGGTCTATGCGCGGCCGCTGGGCGAGGGCGTCAACGGCACCATCAACGCCGGGCTCGACTTCACCGACAGCCAGGGCAAGCTCGGCCTGTCGCCGTTCTCGGACGACGCGCTGCTGCGCCGCTCGGAGACCACGTCGGGGCGGCTCGCAGCCGCCGCGGCCGGCGCCTATGGCGGCTGGCAGTGGTCGTACACCGGCGAGTTGACCCAGGACGTCGCCAAGTCCTCGACCGACCGCGACTTCAGCGGCGTGCCCTATACCGACCGCACCAAGAGCACGACCACCACGGCGCAGTCCGACATCGTGCTGAACCGCGCGCTCTGGGAGCTGCCGGCCGGCAAGGTCAGCACGACCCTGACCGCGCGGGCCTCGGCCACCCAGTTCGAGAGCGAGGCTGACCGCTTGGGGGTGTCTGCGTCCAACACCCTGGACCGCAACATCGGCCAGCTGCAGGCCAATGTCGACGTGCCGCTGATGCGCGCCGGCGAAGGGCTGGGCGAGCACCTGGGCAAGCTGTCGGCCAATGTGAACCTCGGCTACCAGAACCTGTCGGATTTCGGCGACCTGCAGACGCTCGGCGGCGGCCTCAACTGGACCCCGATCAAGCCGCTGCGGGTGCTGGCCTCGTTCACGCGCAGCGACCAGGCCCCGACCATGAACCAGCTGGGCGACCCGCTGACTTCGACGCCGGGCGTGCGGGTGTTCGACTTCCAGACCGGCCAGACCGTCGAGGTGACCCGCGTCAGCGGCGGCCTCTCGACCCTGGACGCCAGCCAGCGCGACACCTTCAAGCTGGGCGTCACCTACAAGCCCTGGGACAAGGTCAACCTGAACTTCCAGGCCAACTACGTCTCGACCCGCACCGACGACGCGATCGCCGCCTTCCCGTCGGCCTCGACCCAGATCGAGGCGGCCTTCCCCGACCGCTTCGTGCGCAACGGCGCCGGCGAGCTGACCCTGATCGACGCGCGGCCAGTGAACTTCGCGCGGCAGTCGCGCGACGAGCTGCGCTACGGCTTCACCTATTCGCGCCCGGTCGGCCCGCAGCCGACGCCCGAGCAGATCGCGGCCATGCGCCAGCGGTTCCAGGCCGAGCGGCAGGCCCAGCAGGCTCAGGGGCAGCAAGGTCAGGGCCAGCAAACCCAAGGCCAGCAGACTCAGGGCCAGCAGACGCAGGGCCAGCGCCAGGGGGAAGGCCCGCCGGACGGTCCGCCGCCTGGAGAGGGACCGCCGCCCGGAGGCGGCCCGGTCTTCCTCAATCCTGGCGGTGGGGGGGCTGGCGGCGGGGGGCCGGGCGGCGGCGGTCCGCGGATGGGCGGCTTCGGCCCCGGCGGACCGCGCAGCGGCGTGTTCCAGGTCGGGCTCTATCATACCGTGGCGTTCAAGGACGAAGTGGAGATCCGGACGGGCGTGCCGACCCTCGATCTGCTGGACGGCGGGGCGCTGGGCTCGGGCGGCGGCTCGCCGCGCCACCAGGTCGACCTGCAGGCCAACTACACGCGCAGCGGGCTGGGCGTCGCGGCGAACGCCAAGTGGCGGAGCGCGACCAAGGTGGTCGGCCTGACCGCGGCGGACGACCTGGAGTTCTCGGACCTGACGACCGTGAACCTGCGGCTGTTCGCGGACCTCGGCCTGCAGCCGATCGCCCGCGAGCAGAAGTGGCTGCGCGGCATGCGCGCCACCCTGTCGGTCGACAACCTGTTCGACGCCCGCCAGGACGTGAAGACCCCGCAGGGGACCACGCCGATCAGCTATCAGCCGGACCTGATGGACCCGGTCGGCCGCTCGGTGAAGTTCACGGTGCGCAAGCTGTTCTTCTGATCGGGCGCGCCTTTCCGCCCCCCTCCCCTTGCGGGAGAAGGTGGACGCCGTAGGCGGCCGGATGAGGGGACTGCGTTTGGACCGGGCGCGGCGGGATCGGAGAGGGCGTTTCCCCCTCATCCGACCCGCTTCGCGGGCCACCTTCTCCCGCGAGGGGAGAAGGAGCCCGTGTCCTCCCGCTACGCAGGCGGGCAAAAGTCGGTCATGGTGCGGCCCCAGCAAGGGAGACCGCCCATGGCCAGGCTCGTCTTTGGCATGAACCAGTCGCTGGACGGCTATGTCGACCACATGCGCTTCGCGCCCGATCCGGCGCTGTTCCAGCACTTCGTCGAGCAGGCGCGCGAGCAGACCGGCGCGATCTACGGGCGCGGGCTCTATGATCTGATGCGCTATTGGGACGATGACGACGCGGGCTGGAGCGCGGCCGAGCGCGACTTCGCGCAGGCCTGGCGGGCGCAGCACAAGTGGGTGGTGTCGCGCTCGCTGACGACCGTCGGGCCGAACGCCACCCTGGTCGGCGAAGACTTCGAGGCGGTGCTGCGCAAGGTGAAGGCCGAGCAGCCGGGCGAGATCGAGGTCGGCGGCCCGGTGCTGGCCAAGAGCCTGGGCGAGCTCGGGCTGATCGACGCCTATCGGATCTATCTGCATCCCGTCGTGCTGGGCGACGGCAGTCCCTACTTCGTCGGCCCGCGGCCGCGACTGCGGCTGGCAGCGCATGAGCGGATCGGCCCGGACGCGATCCGGCTGACCTACGTGCCGGCGTGAACAGCTAAGCTGTCATCCCGGTTTCGGCGCAGCCGAATACAGGGACCCATTCGCGCCGCACCGGGGGGAATGGGGCGAGGGCGAGCCGATGCTTGTTGGCCCAGTGTTCATGGGTCCCGGTCTTTGGCCTGCGGCCAAAACCGGGATGACGGCTTAGCTTTGCAGGGGAGGAAATGATGGCCTTCGAAGGCTTCAAGCTCGAGCGGATGAGCACCGGCGAGGCGGTGCTGCGGTTTCGGATCGGCGGCTCGGGGCCGCCGCTGCTGCTGCTGCACGGCTATCCGCAGACCCACATGATGTGGGGCCAGATCGCCGGCGAGCTGGCCAAGGACTTCACGGTGGTGGCCCCGGACCTGCGTGGCTACGGCGGCAGCTCGGGGCCGCCGACGACGCCGGACCACGAGCCCTATTCGAAGCGGGCGATGGCGCGCGACGTGGTGGCGCTGATGAAGCTCCTGGGGTTCGCGCGGTTCGACGTGGTCGGCCACGACCGCGGCGGGCGCACCGCCTATCGGCTGGCGCTGGATACGCCGCAGGCGGTCGGCAAGCTGAGCATCCTCGACATCATTCCGACCGCCGACGTCTGGCGGCTGGCCGATAGGCGGTTCGCGTTGGGCTACTGGCACTGGAGCTTCCTGGCCCAGGCCCATCCGTTCCCCGAGCACTTCATCGCCGCCGACCCGGTGCATTTCGCCTTCCGCATCGCCCAGGGCGCGACCTATTTCGAGCCGGCCGCCTATGCCGACTATGTCGCCGCCCTGGCCGACCCGGCGGTGATCCATGCGATGTGCGAGGACTACCGGGCGGGGGCGACCTACGACGTGAAGGCCGACGAGGCCGACCGCGGGGTCAAGAAGATCGCCGCCCCGACCCAGGTGCTGTGGGGCGCCAAGGGAGCGGTGGGCCACTGGTACGACGTGCTGGAGGTCTGGCGGCCCTGGTGCGAGGACCTGCGCGGCCAGGCGATCGAGGGAGCCGGGCACTTCCTGGCCGAGGAGAAACCTGCCGAGACGCTGGCGGCGCTGAGGGGGTTTTTGCTTGGCGGGTGAAGTGCGCGAGAGGCTGGTCTTGATCGCGGCCTGATCGTGCTGGTGGCGGGGGCGGTGTTGTCGGCGTCGGTCAGCGTGGCGCCGGGGCAAGCTAGGGTCCTGCGTCGACGAAAAAGGGCGCCGGGAGCCGGCGCCCTTTGCATGCGGCGGCAGGCGGAGACGTCAGGCGGCGAGCACCGTTGGCCTGCGCCGCCGAACGGCGGCGCCGACGATGCCGAAGCCGGCGATCATCATCGCCCAGGTCGCCGGCTCGGGGATGGCGCTCGTCGGGGAGAAGGTGGCTAAGGTGTAACCTTCGTCCGACCAGGGGAATCCGTTTGGAACCCCATAGGCGTCGGCAGCTAGCCATCCTCCCGCGATTTCAACGTAGAAGCCCCTTTCATCGAAGGAATGGGGAACCAGCACGCCCGCGAATTCCTCGTACGGGAAGAACGCCTGGAACTCGGAGCTGGCGAGGATGGCGGCAAGCGCCTCGACGGCTTGCTCGCGAGTGGTGAAGGTCAGGTTCCCGTCGAAGGCGTCGCCGGTGAACGTGACGTCGTACTTCGCGCCGCCAATCGAAAGGTTGTGCAGGGTGACGCCGTCCAGAAGCGTGGCTGCGTTCGCCGAGGTTGAGGCGAACGCCAACATCATTGAGGCGAAGGCTCCCGCGACCGTCGACTTCAATTTGAGCATAGGTTTCCCCCTGTTGGGCCGCGCTCGGCGCGAGCGGCCGTGTCCCTGCCCACGTCAGTGGACCAGCGTTGGCCAGAGCCGAACTGCGAAAAGACTCGGGGCGTCTCAGCGGAACCGTCGATTCCCGCGATCTGTCTCATTCCGCGGAAAATAGTTGGCCGGACGATCGTCGGCTGAGCCGGGGAATTAGTCGGCCTCAAGCCAGTCCGGTCTTTCCGCGCGGGCTGCGCGACCGTCGGCGGTGAGGGGGCCGTCGAGGCGGTCGAGGCGGACGAGGGCGATGGCGCGGGTTCCCTGGCTGGAGAGGACCTCGCCGGCGCGGCGTTCGCCGTCGAGCAGGAGTTCGGCGCCGGCGGCGGGGGGCGGTCCGTCGAAGGCCAGGGGCAGCATGCGGTTCTTGATCTGGCCGCGGCGCTTCATGCGCGAGGTGGTCTCCTGGCCGATGAAGCAGCCCTTGTGGAAGTCGATGCCGTGCAGCAGGTCGAAATTGGCCTCGATCGGATAGGTCTGCTCGACGCCCCAGTCGGCGGGGCCGGGCACGCCGAGCGCCAGGCGGTGGGCGTCATAGGCGGCTTCGTCGGCGGTCGGCGCGGCCTCCAGGCCGTAGCCGCGCCAGCCGAGCGCGGCCAGCCGCGGGTCGGGCGCCCAGCCGGGACCGGGGTCGGCGCCCCAGGCGGCGAGCACCGGGGTCTCGTCGGCGGCGATCGTGACCTTGGCCCGCAGGCGGTACATGGTCAGCCGCAGGATCAGGGCCTCGCGGCTGGTCCGTTCGACGTCGAGGAAGGCGCCGTCATCCCGTCCGACCACGAACAGATCGAACAAAAGCCGTCCCTGGGGGTTCAGGAGAGCGCCGAACCGAACCTCGCCCGGCGCGAGGGTCTCGACGTCCTGGGTGATGAGGCCGTGCAGGAAACTGCGCCAATCCTCGCCCGCGACGGCGATCAGGGCTCGGCTGGAGAGGGCTGCGATCGGGGGCTGCGTCGACATGGAACAGGAGTTAAGGGCTGGGCGGGTGGAGCGCCAGCGTCAGGAGCCCTATAGAAGGACGATGGCGCACGGGTCCTTCCCGATTCTGTTCATCACCGCGACCCGGATCGGCGACGCGGTGCTGTCGTCCGGCCTGATCAAACGATTGCTGGACGAGGTTCCGAACGCGCGCTTCACGATCGTCGCCGGCAAGGCCGCCGCCCCGCTGTTCGCCGAGGTTCCGCACCTCGACCGCCTGATCGTGCTGGAGAAGGCCAAGAACGGCGGCCATTGGCTGAAGCTGTGGCGCGAGGTGCGCCATCGCAAATGGGGGCTGATCGTCGACCTGCGCGGTTCGGCGATCTCGCAGTTCCTGCGCCGCGAGCGGCGGGCGGTGTACAAGCGCGGCTCCGGCGGCGGGGTCCACAAGGTGATCGAGGCGGCCCGGCTGCTGAAGATCGAGGACGAGCCGCCGGCCCCGTACCTGTTCACCTCGGCGGCGACCGAGGCCTATGCCGACGAGCTGACCGCCGGCAAGGGGCCGATCCTGGCCATGGCCCCGGCCGCCAACTGGGTCGGCAAGACCTGGCCGGCCGAACGCTTCGCGCAAGTGGCGATCCAGCTGCTGGGCGGGCCGATGGCCGGCGGGCGGCTGATGCTGCTGGGCGGGCCCGACGACAGCCAGGCGGTCAGCGCCCTGCGCAACGTGGTCCCGCGCGAGCGGACCATCGACCTGGCCGGCAAGGTCGAGCTGTTGGCCAGCTACGCCTGCCTGAAGCGCGCCCAGCTGTTCATCGGCAACGACAGCGGGCTGATGCACATGGCCGCTGCGGCCGGGACCCCGACCATCGGGCTGTTCGGGCCTTCGGACGACAAGCTCTATGGGCCGTGGGGTGAGAATACGCGGATCGTGCGCGGCATTCGCAGCCTGGACCAGATCCGCGAGGTTGACCCGGGGCTCTCGCAGGCGCTCTGTCACATGATGGACCTGCCGGTGGACTGGGTGACCAACGCCGCTCGGGACCTGCTCGCCCAAACCAGTTCCAAAGCCAGTTAAGCCCAGAGACGCAACATGCCCGAGACCTTCGACCTCATCGTGAGGGGCGGCGAGGTGGTGAACCATGCCGGCCGCGGCCTGGCCGACGTCGGCGTGCGCGCGGGCAAGATCGTCGAGATCGGCGACCTCTCCCAGGCCAGCGCCGGGCAGGTGTTCGACGCTATGGGGCTGACCGTGCTGCCGGGGGTGATCGACACCCAGGTCCACTTCCGCGAGCCGGGCCTGGAGTGGAAGGAAGACCTGGAGACCGGATCGCGCGCCGCGGCGATGGGCGGGGTCGTGGCGGTGTTCGAGATGCCGAACACCGAGCCGACCACCACCGACCCGGACGCCCTGGCCGACAAGCTGCATCGCGCCGCCGGCCGCATGCACACCGACCACGCCTTCTATGTCGGCGGCACGCACGAGAACGCGCAGTTCCTGGGCGAGCTGGAGCGGCTGCCCGGCTGCTGCGGCATCAAGGTGTTCATGGGCGCCTCGACCGGCAGCCTGCTGGTGCAGGACGACGAGGGCATCGAGCAGGTGCTGCGCCATGTGAACCGCCGCGCGGCGTTCCACTCCGAGGACGAGTACCGACTGGCCGAGCGTCGGCCGCTGGCCCGCACCGGCGACTGGACCAGCCACGAGGAGGTGCGCGACGCCGCCTCGGCGCTGGAATCGACGCACCGGCTGGTGCGGATCGCCAAGGCGCTGGGCAAGCGCATCCACGTGCTGCACGTGACGACGCGCGAGGAGATCGAGTTCCTGGCGCTGCACAAGGACGTGGCCAGCGTCGAGGTGACCCCGCAGCACCTGACCCTGACCGCGCCGGAAGCCTATGAGCGGCTGAAGGGCTACGCCCAGATGAACCCGCCGATCCGCAACGCCTATCACCAGGCCGGCCTGTGGCACGGGATCGCCGCCGGCATCGCCGACGTGTTGGGCTCGGACCACGCGCCGCACACCAAGGACGAGAAGGCCCGGCCCTATCCGGCCTCGCCGTCGGGCATGCCCGGCGTGCAGACCCTGGTGCCGGTGATGCTGACCCACGTGAACGAGGGGCGCCTCAGCCTGGAGCGCTTCGTCGACCTGACCAGCCATGGCGCCAACCGGGTGTTCGGCATGGCCGACAAGGGCCGGCTGGCGGTCGGCTACGACGCCGACATCACCGTGGTCGACATGAAGGCCCGCCGCACGATCAAGCACGAGGACATGTCGACCCGCGTCGGCTGGACCCCGTTCGACGGCTTCGAGGCCAAGGGCTGGCCGGTGGCGACGATCATCCGCGGCACGGTGGTGATGCGCGACGACGAGCTGGTCGCCCCGAGCCTCGGCCAGCCGGTGCGCTTCGCCGAGACCCTGGGCGGGTAGGGGGTGCTGGCGGCGATGGTCGCCTCGCTGGCCATGCCGACCGCCCCGCCGGGCGAATGCGTAGTGCTGCTCCACGGCCTGGGGCGCAGCGCGGCCTCGATGGCGCCGATCGGCCGTGATCTGAGCCGGCGCGGCTATACGGTCGTCGCCCGCAGCTACCCCTCGACGCGGCTCAGCATCGAGGCCGCGGCGGCCGGCGTCGAGCAGGACATCGCCCGCTGCCGGCGGGTGAAGGCCACGCGCATCCACTTCGTGACCCATTCGCTCGGCGGGCTGCTGCTGCGCGGCTACTTCCAGGACCACGAGCTGCCGGAGGCCGGGCGGGCGGTGATGCTGGGACCGCCGAACGGCGGCAGCGAGATCGCCGACGAGCTCAAGCATCATTGGTGGTTCCGGCGCGCGCTCGGTCCCGCCGGCCAGGCCCTGGGCACGCACGAGCCGGTGGCCTTCGCCCGGCCGCTGCCGCTGGAGGTCGGGGTGATCGCCGGCACCCGCAATTACGAGCCCTGGTTCGCCGGCTGTTTCGGCGGGCGGCCCAACGACGGCAAGGTGAGCGTCGAGAGCACGCGGCTGCCGGAAATGGCCGATTTCCTGACCGTGCGGGCCGGCCACACCTTCATGGCCCGCTCAGGCCTGGTGCAGAACCAGGTCGCCGCCTTCCTGCAGGACGGCCGCTTTACGCCTTAGTTCCCGCAGCGGGCGAAGCTGCGGGCGCGAAGTTCGGGTCTCGGCAATACTTTCAACCCCATACTACCGTCAGTGGGAAGTAACCGGCGCACTCGCGCGCCGCAGGCTCGTCGCGGGGGAGTAGATGTCGCGATCGTACGCCGCCGGGTCGGGCGGCCCGAGTCTGACGCTCGTGCAGAAGCTGGATGCACGGGCCTTCCTGTCGCTGACCGTGCGCCACGGCGTGCTGAACTTCCTCACCCTTGGACTGCACGGATTTTGGGGCCGCAGCGCGATGCGCCGGCGGCTGTGGGCGGCCACCGATCTGAACGGCGAGCCGCTGGACTATGGCGGGCTGGGGATCGAGCTGCTGATCGGCGCGCTGGCCAAGCTGCTGGTCGTCGCCGCGGCGTCGGCGGCGGCCTTGGCGGCGGTGCAGGGGCTGGGCCTCTGGGGCGCGCCGGTGGCGCTGATCGCGGCGGCGAGCGTGGGGCTGTTCCTGGGGTTCTGCCGTTTCGTGGGCTTCGTCTATATGGCGACCCGCACCGAGTGGCGCGGGCAGGTGTTCGAGGTCGACGGCTCGCCCGCGGCCTTCGCGCTGGGCGAGCTGCGCGACGGCGCGCTCAACGTGCTGACGCTCGGCTGGCGGCGGCCGGCGGCCGACCGGCGCCGCGACGCGGTGCTGTGGGGCGGCCTGCATCATCCGCATCGCCCGGCCGCCTATGACGCCGCCGCGGCCGCGCGCCGCCCACTCTACAGCGCCTTTGCGATCGGCTGGTTCGCCAGCGTGATGATCGGCCTGTTCGCGGGCGGAGTGGCGGCCGGGCTGGCGGCCGGCTTCCTGCCGACCCCGGCGCTGGGAACTGCGCCGACCCTGGTCGAGGCCGCCGCGCTGGGCGCGCTGGCGCTCGGCCTGTGGCTGGCGCTGACGGTCGCCTGGGCGCCGTACCAGGCGGCGCGGCGCACGGCGACGGCGGCGGGGCTGGGGCTGAGGCTGCCGCTCTGCTGGCGGGCCTGCGCGCGGCTGCAGGCCGGCAACACCGCGCTGCACATCGTCTCGCTGGGCGCGCTGGCGCCCTATGCGGCGGCGCGCGAGAGCGCCTTCGTGTTCGCCCGGCTGGAAGAGGCGCGGCGGCTGTCGAAACGGGCGCGGGCCGCGCGTCTATCGGCTGGCGTGAGGTTCACGCCGCTGGAGCTGAAGGCCGGCTCCTAGGCGGCGATTCGCTTTGATGGGATGACATCCCCGGCGCTCGCCCGTTAAGGCTATAGGCATCATGGACGCCAGAATCCGCCCCACAGACGCCCCGTTCCGCGACGCGCGCTATGCGCCGCCGCAGCTGGACATCGAGGAGAGGGGCGGCGGCGAGCTGATCCTCACCAATCCGACGCCGTTCTCGGGCGAGTTCACCACCATGACCCAGGCGCTGGACCGCTGGGCGGCCGAGGCGCCGGGGCGGACCTGGCTGGCCGAGCGGTCGGGCGAGGGCTGGCGGCGGACCAGCTTCGGCGAGGCGCGCGAGCAGGTGCGGGCGATCGCCGGGGGCCTGCGCGAACTGGGCGTGGTCGGGACGCGGCCGCTGCTGATCCTGGCGCGCAACGGCGTCGACCACGGGCTGGTCGGCTACGCGGCGATGAGCCAGGGCATGCCGATCGCGCCGGTCTCGCCGCAGTACGGCCTGCCGGGGGCGAACCTGACGCGGCTGGCGCATGCGGTCGAGGTGCTGAGGCCCGCGGCGGTCTATACCGAGGACGCAGGCCTGTTCTCCGAGGCGCTGGAGGCGCCGTTCCTGGCCGGGCTGCCGGTGATCGCCGGCAAGAACCCGCGGCCGGGCGACTTGGCCCTGGCGCGGCTGCTGGCCGCGGCCGGCGTCGACGCCGTCGCCCAGCCGGACGACCATGCCAAGTACCTGCTGACCTCCGGCTCGACCGGCCTGCCCAAGGCGGTGATCTGCCTGCATCGCGGCATCGCGCTGAACTCGGCCCAGATCGCGGCCTGCTACGCCGACGACGAGCCGCCGGTGATGGTCAATTCGGCGCCCTGGAGCCACAGCCTGGGGGCCAACTCGATCCTGCACATGGCGCTGCACCGCGGCGGCACCTTGCACATCGACGCCGGCCAGCCGGTGGCCGGGCGGTTCGGCGAGACATTGCGCAACCTGAAAGAGGTGGCGACCACCTATCACAACATGGTCCCGGCCGGATGGATGCTGCTGGCCGGCGAACTGGAGCGGGACGAGGATCTGGCCAGGACCTTCTTCGAGCAGGTGCGGGTGCTGCAGTACGGCGGCGCGGCGCTCGGCCAGGACGCCTGCGACCGCATCCAGGCCGTCGCGGTGGCGAGCGTCGGCGAGAAGATCAGCTTCGCCTCGGGCTATGGCGCGACCGAGACCGGGCCGACCGCCTGCAACGTCCACTGGCGCAACGACCGGATGGGGCTGATCGGCCTGCCGGTGCCGGGTACTTCCGTCAAGCTGACGCCGGCGGCGGGCAAGCTGGAGTTCCGGGTGAAGGGGCCGCAGGTCTCGCCCGGCTATCTGGGCCGCCCGGAGCTGTCGGCGCAGAGCTACGACGCCGACGGCTTCTACCTGCTGGGCGATGCGGCGCGGTTCGTGGACGCGGCGAGCCCGAAGGCGGGCCTGGCGTTCGACGGGCGCATCTCGGAGAACTTCAAGCTGGCCAGCGGCACCTTCGTCACGGTCGGCGACCTGCGGGTGAAGGCGGTCTCGGCGGTGGGCGATGCGGTCACCGACGCGGTGGTCTGCGGCGAGGGCCGCGAGGCGGTCGGCCTGCTGTTCTATCCCAATCCGAGCATGGACCGCGACGCGATCGAGGCAGCGGTGCGGGCCGGGATCGAACGCTTCAACGCCGGGGCCAAGGGCTCAGGCGGCAAGGTGGCCCGCGCCCTGGTGCTGGCCACGCCGCCGGACGCCAACGCCGGCGAGATCACCGACAAGGGCTATATCGCCCAGCCCGTCGCCCGCGCGCTGCGGGCCAGCGAGGCCGAACGACTGTTTTCCGATGCTGCTGATGTGATGGTGTTCTGATGAACGGCGCCGACGCCCTGATTACCACCCTCGTCGAGAACGAGGTCACCGCCTGCTTCGCCAATCCCGGCACCAGCGAGATGCAGTTCGTCGCCGCGCTGGACCGCGAGCCGAAGATGCGGCCGGTGCTGTGCCTGTTCGAAGGCGTGGCGACCGGGGCCGCCGACGGCTATGGCCGCATCGCCGAAAAGCCGGCCTGCACCCTGCTGCACCTGGGCCCTGGCTACGGCAACGGCCTGGCGAACCTGCACAACGCGCGGCGGGCGTTCACGCCCATCGTCAATGTGATCGGCGACCACGCCACCTATCACCGGCAGTACGACGCGCCGCTGAACTCGGACATTCCGACCATCGTCGGGCCGAACTCGCTGTGGGTGAAGTCGGCCGACAGCCCCGACACCGTGGCGCAGCTGACCGCTGAGGCGGTGACCGCCAGCTACGGCGCGCCGGGCGGTCCGGTCAGCCTGATCCTGCCGGCCGACTCGGCCTGGCTGGAGACCGCCAACGGCGCGGTGAAGGCGAGCGTGCCGACCCGCGCGGCCCCGGCCGGCGGCGTGGTCGAGGACGTCGCCAGGAAGGTCCGCGCGGCGGCCAAACCCGTCGTGCTGCTGGGCGGGCAGGGGACCAGCGCCCAGGCCCTGGAACAGGCCGCGCGCCTGCAGGCCGCCGGCGTGCGGGTGATGGCCGACACCTTCTGCGCGCGCCAGCCGCGCGGGGCCGGCGTCTTCCAGCCGGCGCGGATGCAGTATTTCGGCGAGGCGGCGCTGGCCGACCTCGAAGGCACGGACCTGATGGTGTTCGTCGGGACGGTGACGCCGGTGGCGTTCTTCGCCTATCCCGACCGCCCCAGCGTGCTGGTCCCGGAAGGCTGCGAGACCATGACCCTGGCGCAGCGTTCGGAAGACGCGGTCGCGGGCCTGGCGGCGCTGGCCGACGCCCTGGGCGCGCCGGCGAGCGGCCCGTCGCAATCCTACAAGGTCGCGGGCGCGGCCCCGACCGGACCGTTGACCCCGCAGTCGGCGGGGGTGTCGGTGGCCCGCCACCTGCCGGAAGGCGCGATCATCTGCGACGACTCGGTGACCTCGGGCGGCGGCATCGCCGTGCCCTGCGCCACCGCCAAGGCGCATGACGTGCTGGCCCTGACCGGCGGAGCCATCGGCATCGGCGGACCGCTGGCGATCGGGGCGGCGGTCGCCGCGCCGGACCGCAAGATCGTCTCGCTGAACGGCGACGGCTCGGCGATGTACACGGTGCAGTCGCTATGGACGATGGCGCGCGAGCAGCAGGACGTGACGGTGGTGGTGTTCGCCAACCACTCCTACCGCATCCTCAACATCGAGATGGGCCGCACCGGCTCGGGCAATCCGGGGCCGTCGGCCAGCAAGCTGCTCGACCTGGGCGATCCGAAGATCGACTGGGTGTCGGTGGCCAAGGGGCTGGGCGTGCCGGCGGTGCGCTGCGAGACGGCCGAAGAGTTCGACGCCGCCTTCGCCAAGGCGATGGCCGAGCCGGGGCCGAAGTTCATCGAAGCTGCGATCTAGGGCCGAACGACGGAGGCTCCCCTCGGGTCTGGTCGAGTGCTCTCGACCGGTCTCCGTCATTCGCCAGGTCCGCGCTCAGGTGGACCAGCGCTGCTGCTCAGGTGTCGGCGCGAGTGACTTTGCCATTGCCGGGCGATGTAACACGGGACGGACATCACCTCTGAGGAGACCTGCATGCGCGCCCTTCTGCTTGCACTCGCCACCATCGGCAGCTTGGCCGCTGCAGCGCCATCCGTCGCTCAGACCTTGAAGGTGAACCCAAACCTCAGCATCGACGTCACCGGCTTTAGCGGCGATCCGAATATCCTGCCCGACCTGGTGACCCAGATTGAGGCCCGGAACGGCGGGCGAGTGGCCGCGATAGCCTTTAGCAACGTCGCTGGCGCCCCGGGTTACGCCGCCATCGTGTTGAATGGATCGGACGTCAGGTTCTGGCGGCTCGACAAGCCGACCGCCGAAGCCGTTGAACTTACCGGTGCGTCGATTCCGTCATGGATGTTGTCCTGGCGCAATCAGCGCCGCGCGGAAGCGGTGAAGGACGCCAAGATTTCGCTGGCTGACGCGATCCGTACGGCTGAAGCCTCGAAGCGGGGCGCGCCGGCGGTCGTGGCCGGCATCGCGAGAAGCGCCTCCAACCCCACCTCGGACGTCCAGGCCTACACGGTCGGGATCCTGAAAAACGGCCGGCTGGAGCGCGTCGCGGTGGATTCGCAATCGGGAAGGCCGATCGAGAACCCCGAGGCGCTGGATTGGTGAGGCCGGAAATGGCGCCCGGGCCTCGCCCAGCGCCGGCGGCTCGCCCCCTCCACCACCCTGCGGGCGGTCCCCCTCCCCCGCTGCGCAGGGGAGGAAAGGGCGTTCGGGTGCTGCAACGGCGAACAGGTCTGCGCCGGGCGCGGCAGGGGGTTTTCGCCGTTCAGCTATGATCTGCTCCGATTCACATTTTTCATCACAATCGGAAATATTGCGCCGCACCATTGATCTTGTGTGCGTCGCAGCATAGATAGGCTTCAGCATTTGGAGGCGATCATGCTGTTTGCTGAATACGAAAACGTCGAAGGCCAGCTGGCTTTCTACCGCGCGGTCAACGCGTTCGTGGGCAAGGTCGTGGCGCGCCTGCGCGGCGACGCCGAGCACCTGCTCTCGCACGCCTGAGGCGCGCCCCCCGAACTGACGAGAAAGGCCCGCGGAGCGATCCGCGGGCCTTTTCGTTTGGGGCGTCTCGCTGTGTCAGACGAGTGGCGGCTGATCCGGCGTCATCATCGCCGGATAGAGATCTCCCCATTCCGGGTTTTCCGTCTCGATCAGTCGGACCTTCCACTCCCGTCGCCAGCGCTTGAGCTGCTTTTCGAAGTGGATCGCCTCGGCGATCTCGCCGTATCCCCGCCACCACACCAAGCGGTCGACGCCATATCGCTTGGTGAACCCGGCGATTTCCTTGGCCTTGTGCTGGATCACGCGGCTCTCAAGGCTGTTGGTCACCCCGACGTACAGCGTTCCGTGCCGCCCGCTGGCGAGGATGTAGACGAAGTAGCTCATCCCCGACCTCAGGCGCGAATGGGTCCCGGACAAGCCCTGCGGGCTTTCCGGGATGACACTCTGTGGTCAAGCTCCCGCCCGTGTCATCCCGGTTTCGGCGCAGCCGAAGACCGGGATCCATTCGCGCCCGGGTTCGTCGAATTGGCGAGGCGCGAGCCACTTCCTGAGCCATCCGGTGTTTATGGATCCGGTCTTGCTTCGCAAACCGGGATGACACGGAGGGGCGCCACGGGGGATGACACTGGTGGGGCAAGCTGACAGAGCTTGGGCATGAAGACGCTCATCGATCCGCGCAATGCGCTGAGCCAGGGGCTGGTTGCGTTGCGCGCCCGCTTCAAGGTCCCGGAAGGCTTTCCGCCGGAGGTGGTGGCGGCGGCGCAGGCCGCGGCGCAGCGGGCGCCGAGCGACCATGTCGACCGCACCGAGCGGCCGTTCGTGACCCTGGACCCGGCCAGCTCCACCGATCTCGACCAGGCGTTCGCGATCGAGGCCAGCGGCGCGGACCTGCTGCTGCACTACGCCATCGCCGACGTGTCGTGGTTCGTGCGCGACGGCGACCTGCTGGACGTCGAGGCCTGGAAGCGCGGGGCGACGCTGTACCTGCCGGACGGCAAGGCCAGCCTCTATCCGCGCGAACTGAGCGAGGGCGCCGCCAGCCTGCTGCCGAGCGGGCCGCGGCCGGCCGTGGTGTTCACGGTGCGGGTCGACCCGGACGGCGAGGCGAGCCTGGACGGGGCCGAGCGGGCGATCATCCGCAGCGTCGCCAAGCTGGGCTATGAGCGGGTGACGGCCGCCGAGCTGCCGGCCGGGTTCGCCGAGCTGGCCGAGCGGGTGCGCGCGGCCGAGGCGCGGCGCGGGGCCTCGCGCGTCGATCCGCCGGAGCAGGAGGTGGCGCGGCTGGACGACGGGCGGCTGCAGCTGCGGTTTCGGCCGCGGACGCAGGCCGAGGACCAGAACGCGGCGCTGTCGCTGGCGACCAACCTGGCGATCGCCCAGGTGCTGCTGGCCCATCGCACGGGGTTGTTCCGGGTGATGCCCGAACCTGACGCGCGGGCGGTTAAGCGCCTGCGCCAGACCGCGCGGGCATTCGGCCTGGAATGGCCGGAGATGGCCAGCCTGGCGCAGTACGAACTGACGCTCGACCCGGGCGAGGCCAAGCAGGCGGCGTTTATGATGGCGATCCGGCGGGCCAGCACGGCGGCGTCGTACGTGCCCTATGTCGAGGGCGAGATCCCCTGGCATGCGGCGATGGCGGCGACCTATGCGCATGCGACCGCGCCGCTGCGGCGGCTGGCCGACCGCTACGTGGTCGACACCGTGCTGGCGATCGCCAACGGCCGGCCGGCGCCGTCCGCCGCGACCGCGGCCTTCGTCAAGCTGCCCAAGGTGATGGCGCGGGCCGACAACCAGGCCGGCCAGATCGACCGCGTGGTGATCGACATGGCCGAGGCCGCGATGCTGCAGGGTCAGATCGGCGAGGCGTTCGCGGCGGTGGTCACCGACATCGACGAGCGCGGGGCGCGGATGCAGCTGTGCGAGCTGCCGGTGGTGGCGCGGGTGACGGCCCACAAGGTCGAGGTCGGCGACCGGCTGGTCGTGCGGCTGACCGCCGCCGACCCGGCCCAGGGGACGGCGCAGTTCGAGCGGGTGGCTTAGGCCCAATAGCGCTCATCCCGGCGAAGGCCGGGACCCAAGCAGCGCTCTGGTCATGGCTGGAGCCTTGCGGGCTTGTTTGCGATTCAGCTTGGGTCCCGGCCTTCGCCGGGATGAGCGGAGGAGGGGGAGGCCTCCAGCGCGGCGAACCGCTCGGCCAGGAAGTCGACCAGCGCGCGCACCGAGGGCATCAGGCCGCGACGGGTCGGGAACACCGCATGGATCACGCCGCTGCGCGGGGCCCAGCCGGCGGGGACTGCGACCAGCGCGCCGGTGCTGAGCGTGTCGCCCAGCATCAGGGTCGGCAGCTGGGCCACGCCGGCGCCGGCCAGGGCGGCGGCGCGCAGGGTTTCGAAATCGTCGGTGGTCAGCACCGGCTCGTGGCGCACCTCGGCCACCGCGCCGCCCGGCCCCTCCAGCCGCCAGGCGTGCTCGCCGCTGGCCGGGCCCCAGTCGAGGCTGGGCGCGCCGTGCAGGTCGGCGGGGACGACGATGTCGCCGAGCAGGGCGAGCAGGGCGGGCTGGGCGACCAGGCGCTGGGGGCTCTCGCCGAGCACCCGGTGGGCCAGGTCGCTGTCGGCCAGCGGCGGGAAGCGGACGCGCAGGGCGAGGTCGAAACGCTCGCCGACCACGTCGACATGGCGGTTGGTCGCCTCCATCTGGAGCTTCACGCGCGGATAGCGGATCAGGAACTGGGCCAGCATCGGGGCGACCTGGGCGTGCAGCAGGGCGATGGGGCAGGCCATCCGCACGGTGCCGCACGGCTCGGAGCGTACCTGGTCGACGGCGTCCTGGGCGGCCTCGGCCTCGATCACCATGGCCCGGCAGTGGCGATAGAACTCCTCGCCGACCTCGGTGATGGCGAACTGGCGGGTGGAGCGCTGGATCAGCCGCACGCCGAGCCGCTCCTCGAGCCCTGAGATTCGCCGACTGAGCTTGGACTTGGGCACGCCGAGCGCGCGGCTGGCCGGGGCGAAGCCGCCGTGATCGATCACCTGGGCGAAGTAGTAGAGGTCGTTCAGGTCCTGCATGATCGTTCTATTGGTGGAACTCTGAGGTCGGAATTCGACGCCTACCGCTGTTATCGTCCCGGGTCTACCTCCTGAACCAACGCGACCGGGGCCAGCTCCCCGATCCTCAGGAGACCACCATGAAGAAGATACTCGGCGTCTACAGCGCCCCCCGCCCGCACTGGGTCGGCGACGGCTTTCCGGTGCGCTCGCTGTTTTCCTACGACAGCCATGGGCGGCACATGAGCCCGTTCCTGCTGCTCGACTACGCCGGCCCGGCGAAGTTCGAGCCGGCGGCCAAGCCGCGCGGGGTCGGCCAGCATCCGCACCGCGGCTTCGAGACCGTCACCATCGTCTATGACGGCGAGGTCGAGCACCGCGACTCCACCGGCGCCGGCGGCAAGATCGGTCCCGGCGACGTCCAGTGGATGACCGCGGCCTCGGGCATCCTGCACGAGGAGTTCCATTCGCACGACTTCACCCGCACCGGCGGGACCCTGAAGATGGTGCAGCTGTGGGTGAACCTGCCGGCCAAGGACAAGCTGGCGGCGCCTGGCTACCAGACCCTGCTGGACGCCGAGATCCCGACAGTCGCGCTGCCGGACGGCGCGGGCCAGGTGCGGGTGATCGCCGGCGAGTACGGCGGCGGCCGCGGTCCGGCCAGGACCTTCACGCCGATGGACGTCTGGGACATGCGCCTGACCCAAGGCGGGGTCAGCCGGTTCGAGATCGAGGAAGGCCGGACCCTGGCGCTGATCGTCCTGGACGGGGCGATCAACGTGAACGGACAGGACGTCCGCGAAGCCCAGATGGTGATGCTCGACCGCGACGGCGAAGGCCTCGAGGTCCGCGCCGACACCGACGCGGTGGTGCTGCTGCTCAGCGGCGAGCCGATCGACGAGCCGATCGTCGGCTACGGCCCGTTCGTCATGAACAGCGAGGACGAGATCGCCCAGGCGGTCAGCGACTTCAACCGCGGCCAGTTCGGCCAGATCGCCCACTAACCCCTCTCTCCCTTGGGCGTCGCCGGTCCCCCCGGCCGGCGGCGCCCTCCTTCCCCTGAAAGGAACGACCCATGACCAGCGAACCCATCCGCGATCCCGCCAGCGACCACCTGCTGACGCCGCAGAACGCCGCCTTCGTGATCATCGACTACCAGCCGGTGCAGGTGAACTCGATCGCCTCGATGGACCGCCAGCTTCTGGTCAACAACATCGTCGGGACCGCCAAGGCGGCGGTGGCCTACGGCCTGCCGATCGTCCACTCGACGGTCAATGTGAAGACCGGGCTGAACAAGCCGCCGATCGGCCAGCTGCGCAAGGTGCTGGACGGCTATCCGACCTATGACCGCACCACGATCAACTCGTGGGAGGACGTCGAATTCCGCAAGGCGGTGGAGGCGACCGGCCGCAAGAAGCTGATCATGACGGCGCTGTGGACCGAGGCCTGCCTGACCTTCCCGGCGCTGGACGCGCTGAAGGAAGGCTATGAGGTCTATGTGGTCGCCGACGCGGTGGGCGGCACCTCGGTCGCCGCGCACGACATGGCCCTGCGCCGCATCGAACAGGCCGGGGGCAAGATGATCAGCGTGCCGCAGCTGTTCTGCGAACTGCAGCGCGACTGGTCGCGGGCCGAGACCGTCCCGGCGTTCATGAACCTGTTCATCGAGACCGGCGGCACGGCCGGGATCCAGTTCTCCTACGACCGGACGGAAGGTTGAGCGCCATGAGCACGCCTGCAAACTTCGACGGCGCGCGGCCGGTCATCGACCCGAACGACGCGGTCATGCTGCTGATCGACCACCAGAGCGGCCTGTTCCAGACCGTCGCTGACATGCCGATGACCACGCTGCGCTCGCACGCCACGGCGCTGGCCAAGATGGCGACCCTGGCCAAGATCCCGGTGATCACCACCGCGTCGGTGCCGCAGGGGCCGAACGGGCCGCTGATCCCTGAGATCCACGCCCACGCGCCCCACGCCCAGTACGTGGCCCGCCGCGGCGAGATCAACGCCTGGGACAATCCCGACTTCGTGGCGGCGGTGAAGGCCACCGGCCGCAAGACCCTGATCATCGCCGGCACCATCACCAGCGTCTGCATGGCCTTCCCGGCGATCAGCGCGGTGCAGGAGGGCTATAAGGTGTTCGCGGTGGTCGACGCCTCGGGCACCTATTCGAAGATGGCCCAGGAGATCACCCTGGCCCGGGTGGTGCAGGCCGGGGTCGTGCCGATGGACACCGCGGCGGTGGCCTCGGAGCTGCAAAAGACCTGGCATCGCGACGACGCCCAGCAATGGGCCGAGGTCTACACCCACATCTTCCCGCCCTATCAGCTGCTGATCGAGAGCTACGCCAAGGCGCAGGAGGTGGCGACCAACCACGAGGTGCTGGACTCCCAGCGCGGCTAGTCCGCGCCGGCCAAAGAAAAAGGCCCGGGGTCGCCCCCGGGCCTTTCGCTTTTGGCTTGGCTGGCTGGGCTTAGACGTTGCCCGGCAGCTTGCACTGGCCCGAGAAGGCGCAGCCGATGGCTTCGACCGGCTTCAGGTCGGCGGTGTACTCAAGCACGTAGCCCTTCAGGCCGTCCGAGCAGGCGACTTCCATGTAGGTCGTGCCCTTGGCGGACTTGCCGATGATGCGGGCGTTGGACACCGTGCAGGAGTCCTTGCCGGCCGCCTTCAGGTCGGCGGTGACCGAGCTGTAGCTGTTGGTGTCGAGCTTGGTGAACGAGCAGCGGTAGCCGGCGATCGGGGCGCGGGCGCAGTCGTAGACGACCGGCTTGTCGTTCGGGCCGCCGAAGACGCCGACGCCGCCGTCGGGACGGTTCGAGCAGGCCATCTCGACGATGTCCTTGTTGTTGGCGCTCGGGAACGGCGCGTACTTGGAGACGTCGCAGTTGAAGCCCGCCGACTTGGCCAGCTTGGTGTAGAGGCCGTTCTGCTCGGTGACCGCTTCCTTGGTGTCGGTCAGGGTGCAGCCGCCCATGACGCCCTGCGCCTTGGCGCATTCGTAGGTCTGGGTCAGCTTGCCGGCGTCGACGCGGTAGAGGTAGCCCTTGCCGTCGGCGCAGGCGGCTTCGAAGAACGACGAGCCGGTCTGGGACATGCCCAGGTACTTCTTGTCCTTCACGGTGCAGCCGTTGTTGGCCTGGGCCGCGAAGGTGTCGATCACCGCCAGGCGCTGTTCCTTGGTGCGCAGGTTGCAGGAGATGTTCGACTGGCCGCCGTCATAGAGCATGCAGTCGGTGGCCTCGACCGGCTTGGCCGCATCGATCGGCGCGCTGGTCTTCAGGACGTAGCCCTGGGCCGAGCCCTGGCAGGCGACTTCGAGATAGGTGGCGGTGGCGCTTTGGCCGATGCCGCGGGCGGCCTCGGGGGTGCACTGCACCTTGCCGGCGGCGAGCACGCCAGCCAGGTCGGCCTTCGGATCGGCGTTGCCGGGCAGCTTGCAGGCCAGGTTCGAGGCCTTGCCGTCCGGACCGGGGGTGCCCGCTTCGATGCAGGTGAACGAGGTGGTCGCGCCGCCCTCGACCGCCGACAGCACGAAGCCGACGCCCTGGTCGCAGTCGATCTCGTAGTAGCTGGTGTTGGTCTTGGTCTTCTTGTCGCTGGTCTTGCCGACGAACAGCGCGTCGGTGACGTTGCAGGAAATGCCCGCGGCCTTGGCGAGGGCCGGAGCCTCGGCCATCCCCTGGGTGCGCGCCTTATCCGAGATCTCGGCGGCTTTCTTGCCTTGCGAGACGGCGGCCGGCGCCAAGGCCAGCACGGCCAAGGTGGCGGCCAGCCCCGTGATGAATGGCCTCATGGTTGAAAAACTCCTGGGTGGTTCCCTATTGCGCGGACATAAGCCCCCACAGCGCCAGTGGGTCAAGTTCGTCGTGAACGACGTCTGAACCGGGCTGGGGTTGCATTTGCCCTGATCAGTTCTGCGGTCAAAAATGGGGCGGAGAAAGAGGGGGACGGCTTTGCGCGACGGTTTCGAGGAGACGCAGGAACAGGCGGCGAGGGTGCGGCTGAGCTATCCGTTCGCCGAGGGGCCAGAGCTGGGCGAGGCGGTGGACGTGGCGCCGGGGGTCAAATGGCTGCGGATGCCGCTGGGCGGCTCGCTGGCCTTCATCAACGTCTGGGCGATCGAGGACGGCGAGGGCTGGGCGATCGTCGACACCGGCATGGGCGGATCGGACACCCAGCAGACCTGGCGCAAGGCGTTCGCCGGCGCCCTGGGCGGCAAGCCGGTGACCCGGGTGTTCGTCACCCACATGCATCCCGACCATATCGGCATGGCCGGCTGGCTGACCCGCAAGTTCCAGTGCCGGCTGTGGATCAGCCGGCTGGAGTTCCTGATGTGCCGCTCGCTGGCGGCCGACACCGGGCGCGAGGCGCCGGCCGAGGCCCTGGATTTCTACCGCGCCGCCGGCTGGGACGAGGAGGCGCTGGAGAACTACCGCGCCAAGTTCGGCGGCTTCGGCAAGGGGCTGCATGCGCTGCCCGACACCTTCCGGCGGCTGTCCGACGGCCAGGTGGTGGAGATCGGCGGGCGGCCCTGGGAGGTGGTGGTCGGATCGGGCCATTCCCCCGAGCATGTCTGCCTGTGGCAGAAGGACCTGAAGCTGTTCATCAGCGGCGACCAGGTGCTGCCGAAGATCTCCTCGAACGTCTCGGTGTTCCCGACCGAGCCGGACGGCGACCCGCTGACCGAATGGCTGACCACCCTGGCGGCGATCAAGGATCGGGTGGACGACGAGGTGCTGGTGCTGCCGGCGCACAACGAGCCGTTCTATGGCCTGCACGCGCGCATCGACCATCTGATCGGCGGCCACGAGCGCGGGCTGGCGCGGCTGCGCAAGCTGATCGCCGAGCCCAAGCGGGCGGTCGACGTGTTCCCGGTGCTGTTCCGCCGCAAGATCGACCAGTGGGTGCTGGGCATGGCCACCGGCGAGAGCTTGGCGCACCTCAACTGCCTGATGACCCGCGGCGAGGCGACGGCGCAGGCCGACGAGGCCGGGGTGATCTGGTACCGGGCGGCGTAGGGCGCACTTAGATCCTCCCCCGTTGGGGGAGGTGGCGCGCGAAGCGCGACGGAGGGGGAACGCTCTCAAGCTAGGGAGTCAAAGTCCCCCTCAGTCCGCCATTCGGCGGACAGCTCCCCCAGAGGGGGAGCATCTGGGCGAAAATTCCGCTTCGATCAGCGCTCCCCGCCGCGTTAGCATACGGCGTAAGTTTAGGAGCGCATTTCAATGTCCGACCATATTCTGATCGAGAAGTCCGGCGGGGTCCTGACCCTGACCATGAACCGTCCCGACAAGAAGAACGCCCTGACCCGGGCGATGTACCAGGCGCTGGGCGACGCCATCGATCAGGCCGAGTTCGACAAGGACGTGCGCTGCGTCCTGATCCAGGCCAACGGCGACATGTTCACCGCCGGCAACGACATCAGCGACTTCGCGGCGGTCAACGCCGGCGACTCGTCGGCCAACGAGGCGCGGCGCGGCGGCAATCCGCTGCTGGCGGCGCTGGCGCGGGCCAAGACCCCGCTGATCGCGGCGGTGAACGGCCGCGCGGTGGGCGTGGGCACCACCATGCTGATGCATTGCGACCTGGTCTATGTGGCCGAGAACGCGCTGCTGACGACCCCGTTCGTGAACCTGGCGCTGGTGCCGGAGGCGGCCTCCAGCATCACTCTGCCGAGCCGTATCGGCCACGCGCGGGCGTTCGCGATGTTCGTGCTGGGCGAAGCGGTCGACGCCAAGAATGCGGTCGACTGGGGCATCGCCAACGAGGTCGTGCCGCTGGACCAGCTGCGCGCCCGGGCCCGCGCGGCGGCCGAGGCGGTGGCGGCGCGTCCGCCGGCCGCGGTGGTGATCACCAAGGCGCTGATGCGCGACGAGACGGGCCTGGCCCAGCGCATGGACGAGGAGGGCGCGCACTTCGCCGCCCAGCTGAAGTCCGCCGAGGCCAAGGAGGCGTTCGCCGCCTTCGCCGAGAAGCGCGTTCCCGACTTCAGCAAGGTGTCCTGACCGATGATCCGCTCCCGCTTCGGCGCCTTCACCCCCGCCCGCGTGGTGGCCGGCGACCACGATCTCTCCGGCCGCAACGTCATCGTCACCGGCGGGGCGAGCGGGATCGGCTACGAGACGGCCAAGGCGCTGGCCGCGGCGGGGGCGGACGTCATGCTGGCGGTCCGCGACCGTTCGGCCGGCGAGAAGGCGGCGGTGGCGATCAACGAGGCGATCGGGGCCGACAATGTCGTGGCCGGGACGCTGGACCTGGCCAGCCTGGCGAGCGTCGGCTCGTTCGTCGACGCCTGGGGCGACCAGCCGCTGGACATCCTGATCAACAACGCCGGGGTGATGGCCACGCCCTTGCTGCGCACGGCCGAGGACCTGGAGCTGCAGATCGGCACCAACCACTTCGGCCACTTCGTGCTGGCCGTGGGGCTGACGCGGGCGCTGCTGAACGCCGCCGAGGACGAGCGCACGGCGCGGGTGGTGGCGCTGTCCTCGATCGGCCACCGGCGCAGCGACATCCATTGGGACGATCCCAACTATCTGAGCCGGCCCTACGACAAGTGGGAGGCCTATGGGCAGTCGAAGACCGCCAACTCGCTGTTCGCGGTCGGCTACAACGCCCGCTTCGAGGAGCACGGGATCACCGCCAACGCGGTGATGCCGGGCGGCATCATGACCCCGCTGCAGCGTTACCTGCCCAAGGAGGAGATGGTGGCGATGGGCTGGATGGACGAGGAGGGCAATGTCCGCGAGGGCTTCAAGACCCCCGAGCAAGGCGCCTCGACCAGCGTCTGGGCCGCGGTCGGCGAGGAGCTGGAAGGGATCGGCGGGCTCTACCTCGAGGACTGCGCCGAGGCGCCGCCGTGGAGCGCCGACAACCCGATGAAGGGCGTGATGCCCTACGCCATCGATCCCGAGGCCGCCGACCGGCTGTGGGCGCTGTCGGAAGAGATCACCGGGGTGTCGGTTTAGGATTTTCCAAGGGTGTCATCCCGGTTTGCGCAGCAAGACCGGGATCCATTCGCGGTGGGCTGGCAGGATGGGGCGGGGCCGAGCCGGGTCCTGCCCTATCCGGTGTTCATGGGTCCCGGTCTTGCTGCGCAAACCGGGATGACACTTGGCTTATGGCTTCTTCTTCCCCGCCTTGGCGCGGAGGGCCGCGTCGAGCGCCCGCCTCGTCCAGGCGGTCATTTCGTCGGGGTCTTCGAGGGCTTCGAGCGGAACGGTCCAGTAGCTCATCGCCTTGTCGCCGCCGAACGGCTTGAAGGGCTCGCAGCCGGCGGCCTCGAAGTCGGGGACGCTGACTGGGTCCGCCTTGAAGTAGAGCACGTCGTCGGCGATGAGGGCGAAGAACAGCTCATGGCGCGAAAGGCCGACCCCGCCGAACATGCGGCGGTGGGTGATCCCGCCGAGGGGATGCAGCTGCTCGAGCACGTAGTCGAGGAAATCGGGAGAGACGGGCATGGGCCAGGAGAAGACCGCTGCGGCGGCCAAGGTGCAAGTGCGGCCGGCGGGCCCCGCCGACGCCAGCCTGATCTACGGCTTCATCCGCGGCCTGGCCGAGTACGAAAAGCTGCTGCAAGAGGTCGAGGCGACGCAGGCCGACGTCGAGGCGGCGCTGTTCGGGGAGACCCCGCGGGCGTTCTGCGACATCGCCGAGGCCGACGGGACGCCGGTCGGTTTTGCGCTGTGGTTCTACAACTATTCGACCTTCCGCGGCCGGCACGGGATCTATCTGGAGGACCTGTTCGTGGTCCCGCAGGCGCGCGGCCTGGGGGCCGGCAAGGCGCTGCTGCGGCGGCTGGCGCAGCGTTGTCAGGACGAGGGGCTGGCGCGGCTGGAATGGTCGGTGCTGGACTGGAACGCGCCGTCGATCGCGTTCTACGACTCGCTGGGCGCCAGCGCGCAGACCGAGTGGATCGTGCGGCGGCTGACGGACGGGCCGCTGAAGGCGCTGGCGGAGGGGTAGTCCCTCGATCTCCTCTCCCCGCTTGAGGGGAGAGGGTGGGGTGAGGGGAGGCGGCGCGGAGCGGCGCTCTGTTGAGTTGGCGGTGGTGCGTCGGATGGGCCGCCCCCTCACCCTAGCCCTCTCCCCCGCGGGGGAGAGGGAACCCGACTAAGCCGCTTGCAGCCGCAATTCCCCGCGGGCCTGGCGGATGATCGACGAGGCGGTCGAGAGGAACAGGCTGGCCATGATCGCGGCGACCGCCAGGTCGGCCCATTTCGTGCCGGTGTAGGCGACGATCCCCGCGGCGCAGAGCACCGCGACATTGCCGATGGCGTCGTTGCGCGAGCAGAGCCAGACCGAGCGGACATTGGCGTCGCCGTCGCGGAAGCGCAGCAGCAGCAAGGCGGAGATGACGTTGGCGCTGAGCGCCAGCGCCCCGACCCAGCCCATGGTCACCGCGTCGGGCGAGCCGTCGACGAAGGTGCGCCAGAGCGCGGCGGCCAACACATAGACGCCCATCAGCCCGAGGCTGACGCCCTTGACCAGGGCCGCCTTCGACCGGAACGCCAGGCTCTGGGACAGGGCGAACAGCGACAGGCCGTAGGTGGCGCTGTCGCCGGCGAAGTCGAGGGCGTCGGCCTGCAGCGCCATGGAGCCGGCCAGCTGCCCCTGGACCACCTCCAGCGCGAACATGCCGGCGTTGAGGCCGAGTACGATCCAGACGGCTCGGCGGAAGGCCGGGGAGCCGTTCTCGACGGCGGCGGCGGTGGCTTCGCAGCCGCAGCCGGCGGCGGCGCAGGCGGCCCCTTCGGGAGCGGGCGGCGGCGCCTTTCGGTGGACGATCTCGTAGGTCATGCCTAAGTGATGGATCCTATAGTCACTATAGGAGCAAGCGGCGAATGACGGGCGACCTTTCGATCGGCGAACTCTCGCGCCGGGCTGGCGTGAAAGTGACCACCATCCGCTTCTACGAAGGCGCCGGGCTGATGCCCAAGCCGCCGCGCAGCGAGGGCGACCGGCGGCTCTATGACGACGGGCACGTGCGGCGGCTGAGCTTCATCCGGCACGCCCGCGAGCTGGGCTTCGAGATGGACGACCTGCGCACGTTGCTGGAGCTCAGCGACAGTCCGGACGGGTCCTGCGGGCCGGTCGACGAGATCGCCGGCCGGCACCTGGCCGCGGTCGAGGCGAAGATCGCCAAGCTGACGGCGCTGAAGGGCGAGCTGGCGCGGATGCTGAAGAGCTGCAGCCATGGGGCGGTGGCCGAGTGCCGGGTGATCGAGGCGCTGGCCGACCATTCGCACTGCGGCGGGGAGCACTGACCAACCCCGCTCATCCCGGTGAACCCAAGCGGGCTATCCGGTGCGCTCAGATGGCCGAGTGAAGCGTGACCGCTGACTCGGCTTGGGCCCCGGCCTTCGCCGGGGTGAGCGGAGTGGGGGCGATCTCCGCCGCGCTGGCGGGATGGCTGCGGCCCCCTCACCCTAGCCCTCTCCCCCGCGGGGGAGAGGGGAAGATGAAATGGGGCGACAGGATGCGTCCCTCTCCCCCGGCGGGGGAGAGGGCTAGGGTGAGGGGGCTCGGGCGGATCGGTTTTCACCGAGGTTGAAGGGCGTCGCTGGGCGACGCTTACCCCTCACCCCAACCCTCTCCCCTCAAGCGGGGAGAGGGAGCTACCCAGCCTCAACGATCGCCAGCTTGAGGTTGGTCTCCAGCAGTTCGTCGGCCAGCGGCCCGTCGGGGACGGCTCTGGCCAGCATCAGGGCGCCGGCCATGCGGGTGACGACGCCCAGGGCGCGGGCGCGGCGGTCGGGGGTGTCGGGGAGGCGGGCCTCCACCGAGGCGATCATCTGCGCGACGCCGCCGGCGAAGGCGGCCTTCACATGGTCTGATCCGCGGCCGACGTCGCCGCCGAGCGCGGCGGCGGGGCAGCTCTTGCCCGGGGCCTTGCGGGCGGCCTGCGAGAGGTAGTGCGTCAACATCTCGGCCAGGTCGCGGGCGCGTTCGCGGTGGCCGGCCATGGTGACGAACGCGCTCTCCAGCGCCTGGGCGGCCAGGGCGTCCTTGGACGTAAAGTGATTGTAGAAGCCGCCGTGGGTGAAGCCGGCCGCCTTGGAGAGGTCGCCGACGCTGACCCCGTCGAAGCCGCGCTCGCGGAACAGCGTCGAGGCCGCCCCGACGATCCGTTCGCGGTTTTCCTGCGCCTGCGCCTTGCTGATCTTCATCGCCCTGCCTCTTGACGTCGCTGCGGACTCAATGATGATAATCATCATTATTGAAGTCAAGGAGCCGGCCCATGCCGCTATGGAAAATCTATCACCCGGTGGGTACGTTCAGCCTGGAGGACAAGAAGGGGCTGTCGGAGGCGATCACCGCGCTCTACGCCCGCGGGCTGCCGAAGTTCTATGTCGGGGTGGTGTTCCAGGAAGTGGCCGCCGACTCGTTCTTCATCGGCGGCGAGAGCGTCGACAACTTCGTGCGGATCTGGATCGACCACATCGCCCGGACCATGCCGACGGCGGAGATCCGGGCGAAGTTCATCGAGATGGTCGACGCGGCGCTGGCCCCCTATGTGCGCGACCGGGGGCTGAACTGGGAGTACCACATCGACGAGACGTCGTATGAGCTGTGGTCGATCCAGGGCTACCGGCCGCCCTTGCCGGGGACGGAGGACGAGGTGCGCTGGCGGAGCGAGAACCGGCCGAGCCCGGTGGGGCCGCGGGAGACGGCGTGACCCCGCCACCGCTCGTCCCGGCGAAGGCCGGGATCCAAGCGGGCTACCCGATGCGCTCAGATCGCCAAGGCAAGCGCGGCTGTTGACTCGGCTTGGGCCCCGGCCTTCGCCGGGGTGAGCGGTGGGATGTTCAGACCGAGATGTCGATGATCATCGGCTTGGCCGGTTCGCCGCGCTTGGCGGCTTCGGCGGCCTCGGTCTTGAGGGCCTGTTCCATGGCCTCCTTCACCAGCCGGGCGACCTCGCTTTCGATGGTCGCCGGGTCGGCGTCGGGGTTGGCCGAGCGGACCTCGGCCTCGATCTTTTCCTTCAGCTTTTCGAGCTTCTGCTCCTGGGCCCAGGCGTAGATGCCCTTTTCGCGGATCTCGTCGAGGACGGCGCGCTGGCTGGACTTGGAAAGCTCGGCCTTGCGCGCGGCTTCGGCCGCGGCGGAGGGTTTTGCCGAGTCGGTTTTGCCGAGCTGGCCGATCTTGCTCAGCGTGTCGGTGGCGAAAAGGCTGTCTACGAGGCTTGAACTGCCGACTTGCATGCGAAGGCTCCCTGACTGGGCTATGCTGGAGCAAAGGCCGGGCCAACCGGCGGTAGAGGAGGAAACGCCATGAGCGCCCCGCCCATGACGGTGCTGCAGGTCAGCACGGAGGAGGAGGCGGCGATCCGCGCCGCGGTGCGCGGCGCCGGCGGCGCGGAGATGGTCATCGCCGGGCGCCAGCACGTGGCGGGGCTGACCGTGCTGCTGGCCGACCCGAAGGTCTCGGACCCGATCTACGACCTGCCGCGGCCGATCAACGAGACCAATGTCGGCCGCTGGGTGGCGGACAGCGAAGCGCTGCGCCAGCAGGGCGAGTGCATCCTGAGCGTGTCGCTGGACGAGGCCGGGGAGGTCGCCGGCTATTCACGGTTCACGGTCTGGCCGGACCGCTCGGCGGCCGAGATCGCCGGGGCGCGGCGGGCGGACCTGCAGAATTCGCACAGCGGCAAGGCCGGCGTGGCGCGCTCGATCGCCTTCATGTTCGAGCAACTGGGCGTGAGGCTGATCGCGCTGACCGCGGCGCTGGACAATGTGCGCTCGGCCGCCTCGATCGACGCGGCGGGCTTTCGGCGGATGGGCGAGATCGACAGCGTGCGGCCGGACGGTACGACGCGCCGCTCGCTCTACTGGGAAATGACCCGCGAGGAGTGGGTGCGACGGCACCGGCTGTAGTCAGACGCGCAGGTCGACGACCGCCCCGGACGGATCGCGGCCCTGGGCGGCGCGCTGGTCGGCCGCACGCCGGGCGTCCTCCTCAAGGATCTTCTGGAAGTCGCCGGCGGCCATGCCGGCGAGGGTCTTTTTGAGCTTCTCTTCCTCTGCCGGGGTCAGCGTCCGGTCGGGCCTGGCCGGCTCCTCGATGCGCAGCTTGCCCGAGCTCTCGCCCTCCTTGGGCTTGCCGGCCGGGGAGGCGAACTGCGGCTGGGCGTACCCGCCGGCGGGGCCGACGCTGCTGACGGACATGGGGCGCTCCTGGCGAAAGGGACGCCGGTCGTTAAGCAAGCTTCGGGCCACAATTCCTTGCAGCGTAAGCGGTTGCATGCACGCAACCGGTTGCGATCAGGCCTTGGCGCCGAACAGCCGGCTCAGCCATCCGCCGCTGCGGGCCGCCTGAGGCGCCTCGACGGCGATGAACTCGGCGCCGCTATCCTCGTCGTAGCGATAGCCGGTCACCGCCTTGCCCAGTTCGATGGGAATGTCGAAGATCAGGTCGAGCCTCAACTCGTCGTCGCTTGCGTCCTCGGCGGCCTGTTCGGCGACCAAACGGTCATGGATCGCCTGATACTCCGCCGGCGGGGCGCCGGTGACCTCGGGCGCGCCGTTCTCGCAATCGTAGTCGACGCGCCAGGCGACCCGCCCGCCGTCGTAGAGCGTCGTTGTCGCGCACATGACGGTCTCGGAGAGCTGGCATTCGACCATGGCGCAGGTGGTCGAGAGCGGCAGCAGCCGTTCCTCCGATGCGAAGCGCGAGTCCGCGGAGAGAAGTATCGTCCAGCCGGTCGGCGACTCGCCGATCCAGGCGGCGTGCCGGCGACGTGACGGCGGCGCCTCCGCCATGCCGAGGAGGTCCAGCGCCTGCGCGCGTCCGAGGCCCTTGAGGCCGATCCAGGAGAGGCTTGCCATGGCCGAGCTTTACGCGTGGCGGCGTCGCATGCAACCTAAAGAAAAGCGGCGGCCCCGTGAGGAGCCGCCGCCGGTCGTTCCAGTCTTGTCTCGACCTAGCCTCAGCCTTGGCTGGCCGGGGCCGGGCGCGCGAGCGGGAAGAACTTGCTCGACATGGCCGGCATGGCTTCCGACAGGATGGTGTCGACGCTCCAGCCGGTTTCCTTGGTCTGGGTGTCGATCGGGCGCGGCTGGCTGTAGAGGATGATGTCCTCGCCCGAGGCGCCGAAGATCTGACCCGAGACGTTGGCCGCGGCGGGCGAGACCAGGGCCACCGAGAGGCGGGCAGGCTGGTCGGGGCGGATCTTCTCGGCCATCACCGCACGGCGGGCGGCGGCGGCTTCGTCCTTCACCGGCACCGACTGGGTCATGCGGGTCCAGGCGATCGGAGCCAGGCAGTTCGAGCGCACGTTGTTGCGCGCGCCTTCCATGGCGATGATCCGCGACATGCCGGCGATGCCCATCTTGGCCGCGCCGTAGTTGGCCTGGCCGATGTTGCCCAGCAGGCCCGAGGTCGAGGTGAAGAACATGTAGGCGCCGTCGTTCTGTTCACGGAACAGCTCGATGGTGGCGCGGGCGACGTTGAACGAGCCGCGCATGTGGACGGCGATGACCGCGTCCCATTCGGCTTCGGTCATCTTGTGGAACATGACGTCGCGCAGGATGCCGGCCGGGTTGATCACCGCGTGCAGACCGCCGAATTCCTTCTTGGCCTGCTCGACCATGCCGTAGACGGCGTCGAGGTCGGTGACGCTGTCGGAGTTGGAGACCGCCTCGCCGCCCGCGGCGCGGATTTCCTGAGCGACCGCTTCGGCCGGACCCGCCGAGCCTTCGTCGCCGCCGGCCAGACCGCCGCCGAGGTCGTTGACCACGACCTTCGCGCCTTCCTGAGCCGCGATCAGCGCGCAATCGCGCCCAATGCCGTTGCCGCCGCCCGTGACGAGGACGACCTTGCCTGAAAGAGCACCCATCAAACCTATCTCCCTAAAAGAATGGCGTTGTTGTTATTCGAGCCGGTCGGCCTTGCGCAAGGCGGGAAACAGCTTCGCCCAGACGCCGGTGACGATCAGCGCCGCCACGCCGCCCGAGACCGCCGCCCCGACCGCGCCCATGAAGCGGGCCGCCACGCCGGTGCGGAACTCGCCCAGCTCGTTCGAGGCGCCGATGAACAGCGAGGAGACGGCGGCGACCCGGCCGCGCATCTGGTCGGGGGTGACGATCTGCACCAGGGTCTGGCGGACATAGACGCTGAGCATGTCGGCGCCGCCCAGCACGGCCAGGGCTACGACCGACAGCCAGAAGGTCTGCGACAGGCCAAAGACGATGGTGGCGAGCGCGAAGATCGCGACGCCGACGAACATGATCGGGCCGGCCTTGGTGCGGATCGGATTGGCGGCCAGCCACATGGCCACCAGGGTGGCGCCGATGGCCGGGCCGGCGCGCAGCATGCCGAAGCCCTCGGCCCCGACATGCAGGATGTCGCGGGCGTAGACCGGCAGGAGGGCGGTGGCCCCGCCCAGCAGCACCGCGAACAGGTCCAGCGAGATCGCCCCGAAGACGATCTTGTTATGCCAGACGTAGCCCAGGCCCTCCTTGATCAGGGTCCAGCGCGAGCCGGCCTGGGCCACCGGCTTGGTGTTCATGGCGATCAGCGAGACGGTCAGCACGGCGACCAGGTAGAGGCCGCTGGTGGTCCCGTAGGCGACGGCCGGCGAGATCGAGACCAGCGCCCCGCCGAGCGCCGGGCCGATGATCGAGCCGCCCTGCCAGGCCAGCGAGTTCCAGGCGATGGCGCGCGGCAGCAGGCTGCGCGGCACCAGCATCGGCCCCATGGCGGTGCCGGCCGGGCCCATGAAGGCGCGCGAGGTCCCGAACAGAACGGCGACGCCCAGCAGCAGCGGGATGGTGGCGAAGCCCAGCAGGCTGGCGGCCAGCAGCAGCAGCACCGAGGCGATCTCGCCGGCGTAGCAGAGCTGGAGGATGCGCTTGCGGTCGTAGCGGTCGGCGGCCTCGCCGGCCCACAGCGCCAGCAGCAGCACCGGGATGAAGGTCACCAGCCCGATCATGCCGACATAGAAGGCCGACTGGGCGACGCTGTGGGTCTCGCGGGCCACGGCGTAGACCTGCCAGCCGAGCGCCACGCTCTGGATCTGCACGCCCAGCGTCGAGGCCACGCGGGTCGACCAGAACAGCATGTAGTCGCGGTGGGCGAGGAGCTCGCGGGCGGTGGTCGGCTGGTCGGCGGCGTCGGTCGATTCGGACATGCGAGCTTGGTACTCGAGGACGGCGAAGGCCGGGCAACTTGGACCGCGACGACCTGCGCCGCAACGCGCGATTGACGTGGGCCCGTCATGGCCTTATGCGCCGCGCTTCTGATGTGAACGACCTGGAAGCCGTCTCATGCGACGCCAGCGACGAACCGGGCGCGCCCGCCGCGCCAGCTAGAGCCCCGCTCGCCTGCGCCGATGCGCGTTGGCGGCGGCCCCCGTCGCCTTCCGCCTGCAAAGACGTTCATGATCGTTCCCGCCGAACAGGCCCTTATCTACACCCAAGAAGACCCCGCCGACGACGCCGCCATCGCGGCGCTGCTGGACCACGCCTTCGGACCCGGCCGCTTCGTGAAGGCGTCCGAGCGCGTGCGCGAGTTCGCCGAATTCCGCCCGGAGATGTCGTTCTGCGCCTGGGACGGCGCGGAGCTGGTCGGCGTCGTGCGGATGTGGAAGGTGCATGTGGGCGGCGCGCCTGCGATCTTCCTGGGGCCGCTGGCGGTGCAGGCCGAGGGCCGGAAGTTCGGGGTCGGCGGCGAGCTGGTGCAGCGCGCCTGCGCCGCGGCGCAGGCCGCCGGCTATCCGGTGCTGCTGGTCGGCGATGAGCCCTATTTCAGCCGCTTCGGCTTCTCGGCCGCGCCCTGCAAGGGCGTGCGGATGCCCGGGCCGGTCGACCAGCGCCGGGTGCTGGCCCGCGGCGCGGACCTGCTGGACGGGCCGGTCACGGCCTGATCGTCACCCCCTTTTGGGCTTCTTCTTCGAGGCGCTGTTGAGCGCGGCGGCGGCTTGGATCAGGGCCTTGAAGGCCGCTTCGTCCGGGGCTGCGTCCTGCGGGAGGTCGATGGCGCGGCGGACGTTTCCCTCGAGGCTGGAGTTGAACAGGCCGGCGGGGTCGTCGAGGGCCGCGCCCTTGGCGAAGGTCAGCTTGACGTAGGCCTTGTAGGTCTCACCCGTGCAGATGATGCCGTCCGAGGACCAGACCGGGGTGCCGCGCCACTTCACCTCCTCGACCACCTCGGGAACCGCCTGGTGGATCAGGGCGCGGACGCGGGCCAGGGTCTCGCCGCGCCAGTCGCCGAGCGCGGCGATGCGGGCGTCGATCTCCGTCGAGGCGGAGGAGGGCTCGGGCGTGGTCATGGGCTTGTCCTTCGGCGGGCCTGCTACTTTGCGGCGAACGGAACGGCGCTGTCGAGAACACGATCGCCGCCGCTCGTGGAAGAACCCCGTTGAGGCGACGCGCGCGGGTCCTTACCTTTGCTGCATGGGAGAGACGACGACGAAGCCCGGCCTTGAGGGCGTGATCGCGGCGGCCAAGCAGGCGCCTGGGCGCGGATTGCCGCCGGTGCATCTGTGGCACCCGGCCCACTGCGGCGAAATCGACATCGTGATCCGCAAGGACGGGACCTGGTTCCACGAGGGTTCGCCGATCGGGCGCGAGGCGCTGGTGCGATTGTTCTCGACCGTGCTGCGCAAGGACCCCGACGGCTTCCACCTGGTGACCCCGGTGGAGAAGATGAAGATCAGCGTCGAGGACGCGCCTTTCATCGCCACGCGGGTGGATCGCGAGGGCGAGGGGCTGAGGTTCCTGACCAATGTCGGCGACGAGGTGGTCGCCGGTCCCGAGAACGAGATCCGGGTGGAGATGGACGCCGTGACCGGCGAGCCGCGGCCCTATCTGCATGTGCGGCGCGGGCTGGAGGCGCTGATCGCCCGGCCGGTGTTCTATGAGCTGGTCGAGCTGGCGCAGGAGCGCGACACCCCCGAGGGGCCGCGCCTGGGGGTCGAATCGAACGGCGCCTGGTTCCCGATCGGCCCGGCCGGAGCCCACCAGCTGTGAGCCCGAACGCGCCGCCGGACGAAATGCGCGAATGGATCGCCGGCCATCTCGATCCGCTCGACGGCGAGCCGGCGAGCACGGCCGCGTCCGATTTCGACCTGGGGCCCAACGCCTTTCCCAACGAGCCGGTCAGCCTGAAGCCGGCGGCGGTGCTGGTCGGGCTGATCGAGCGGCCCTTCGGCTATTCGGTGCTGCTGACCCGGCGGGCCGACACCCTGCGCAGCCACACCGGCCAGATCGCGCTGCCGGGCGGGCGCTCCGATCCGGGCGAGACCAGCCCGATCACCGCCCTGCGCGAGGCGCACGAGGAGGTGGGGCTGGCCCCCGACTACGTGACCCTGGCGGGGCTGTCCTCGCCCTACCGGACGGGGACGGGGTTCCTGGTGACCCCGGTGGTGGGGTTCATCCAGCCGGGGTTCTCACTGACGCCCAATCCGGCCGAGGTGGCCGACATCTTCGAGACGCCGTTCGGGTTCCTGATGGACCCGGCCAACCATGAGCGGCACGAGCGCCAGGGACCTGACGGGCAATTGCGCCGTTTCTACGCCATGACCCACGAGGATCGTTTCATCTGGGGCGCGACGGCCGGGATGCTGCGGGCGCTCTACGACCGGCTCTACGGGGCGGCGGTTGCTTAGGGAGCTGGCCCCGCGGCTGCTGCTGATCGCGGCTCCCTTCGTCATCTGGTTCATCTGGCGCGGCGTGGCGCTGCGCACGGGGCGGCCGATGGGCGCGACGCCCTGGACCTGGCTGGTGGCGATCGCAGGCGTGCTGCTGGCGGTTTCGCTGCTGGCGACCGGTCTTTTCCATGGCGACAACCGCGGCGAGACCTATGTTCCTGCCGAGGTCGAGGCCGGCGGCCATGTGGCGCCGGGACATTTCGAGAAGAAGGCGCCCGTAAAGTGACGCAGAGCATCGGCGAGAAGCCCTGGATGAAGCCCGCCGCGCCGGTGATGACGGCGCTGGAGGCGGTCGGCGGGCCGGGCTGCGCGCGGTTCGTCGGCGGGGCGGTGCGCAACGCCCTGCTGGGCGCGCCGGTCGACGATGTCGACATCGCCTGCACCCTGACGCCGGAGGAGGCGACCAAGGCGCTGCAGGACGCCGGGATCAGGGTCGTCCCGACCGGGGTCGAGCACGGCACGGTCACCGCGATCATCAAGGGCGAGCCGTTCGAGGTGACCACCCTGCGCCGCGACGTCGAGACCGACGGGCGACGGGCGGTGGTGGCCTTCACCCAGGACTGGGGCGAGGACGCCCAGCGGCGCGATTTCACGATGAACGCGGTCTATGCCGACCGGCTGGGGAACCTGAGCGACCCGACCGGAACCGGCGTCGCCGACGCCCAGGCGGGGCGGCTGGTGTTCGTGGGCGAGGCGGCGACCCGCATCGCCGAGGACAGCTTGCGCATCCTGCGCTACTTCCGGTTCCTGGCCTGGTACGGCAAGGGCGAGCCGGACGCCGCGGCGCTGGCCGCCTGCGAGGCCGGGCGCGAGCGGATGGGCAACCTGGCGGCCGAGCGGGTGGCCAAGGAGCTGCTGAAGCTGCTGGCGGCCTATGACCCGCGCCCGGCGACGGCGCTGATGGCCAAGACCGGGGTGCTGAGCCAGCTGCTGCCCAGCGCCGCGGACCTGGCCAGCTTCAATCAGCTGGTCGAGGTCGAGACCGAGCAGCTGTTCACCTGCGATGCGCTGCTGCGCCTGGCGACCCTGCTGCCTGACAACGAGGTCGGCGTCGGCAAGGCGGCCGAGGGCCTGCGGCTCTCCAACGACCAGCGCGACCGGCTGGTGGCGGCGATGGGCAAGACCCCGCGCATCACCTCGTGGATGAGCCCGCGCGAGAGCCGCCGGGCGGTTTATAAGATCGGCGTGCAGGCGTTCAGCGACCGCATCAAGCTGGCCTGGTCGCACTCGGAGCGGTCGGCGGCCACCCATCAGTGGCGCGGCCTGCTGGCCCTGGCCGAAAGCTGGACCCCGCCGCCGTTCCCGCTGACCGGCGAGGACGTGATCAAGTCGGGCGTGCCCAAGGGGCCGATGGTCGGCCAGGTGCTGCGCGAGGTCGAGGACTGGTGGATCGACCACGACTTCATCGACGACAAGTTCTCGGCCATCGAGAAGCTGAAGGCCGTGGCCCAAGGCATGGCGTATTAGGACGTGTCATCCCGGCTGGAGCGAAGCGGAAGGCCGGGATCCATTCGCACCGTTCGCGCTGATCAGGGCGCGGATTGCGCCTTATCCTGGTCCATCCGGCGTTCATGGGTCCCGGTCTTCGGCCAAAGGCCGAAACCGGGATGACAATTGAGTTTGAGGTTCAAGATCCATGAAGCTCGGCATTCTGGAGACCGGCGCGCCGCCGGAGGAGATCCGCGGACGCTTTGGCGGCTATCCGTCGATGTTCCGGCGGCTGTTCGGCGAGAACGCCTATGACTACGCCGTCTATGACGTGGCGGCGGGCGAGATGCCGGCGGGCGTCGCCGAGTGCGGGGCGTACCTCGTCACCGGCTCGTCGGCCGGGGCCTATGACCCCGAGCCGTGGATCGCGCCGCTGGAGGACTTCCTGCGCGCCGCCAAGGGCCAGGCGCCGCTGGTCGGCATCTGCTTCGGCCACCAGATCATGGCCCAGGCGTTCGGCGGCAAGGTGATCAAGTCGCCGAAAGGCTGGGGGCTGGGCCTGCAGCGCTATCGGCTGGCGCAGAGCCTGCCCTGGATGGACAGCGGCGAGCCGATCGCCGTGCCGGGATCGCACCAGGACCAGGTGGTCGAGGCGCCGCCCGGCGCGCGGGTGATCGGCGGCAACGACTTCTGCGAGTTCGGGATGCTGGACTATGGCGAGGACCGGGCGATCTCGCTGCAGCTGCACCCGGAGTTCGAGCCCGACTACGCCAAGGCGCTGATCGAGACCCGGCGCGGGACGCGGCTGACGGCGCAGGAGGCCGATCGCGCGGTGATGAGCTACGAGCAGCCCGACGACCGCCAGCGGGTCGGCGCGTGGCTGCAGCGGTTTATCGCCGGCGCCTGACGATCTTGTTTCCTGCACGTCTGATTGTTGCAACTCAGTCGCAATTGCCCTAGATGCGACTAAGTTGCAAAATCAATATGTGTCGGGGTGCGTATGAAGGATCTGGTGAAGCCGGCGCTGCTGGCGGGTGCGGCGTGGAGCGCGTTGGCGGGCGGGGCGTGGGCCGAGGAGGGAACTGTCGAGGAACTGGTGGTCACCGGCCGCGCGCAGCGGCTCTACCGCACCGTGGAGACCACGGTCGGCAAGATCGCCGAGACCCCGCTCGATATTCCGCAGTCCATACAGGTGCTTAACGCCGACCTGATCGCCGACCAAGGCGCGCGCGACATCACCGACCTCTATCGCAACATCGCCGGGGTCACGACCTTCGCCTATTCCGGCGTCACCTTCCGCGGCTTCCGTCAGGACGAGGTCTATTACGACAGCGTACGGGGCAATCCGTTCAACGCCTTCTCGACGCCGCAGCTGTTCAACATCGAGCGCGTCGAGGTGCTGAAGGGGCCGGCCGGCATGCTCTACGGCCCCGGCTCGCCGGGCGGGCTGATCAACTACGTCACCAAGACCCCGGGCGAGGCGCGCTCCCTCGAAGCCTCGGCCACGGTGGGCAGCTACGACCGGCGCGGGGTTTCGCTGGCGGCCGAGGGCCGGATCGCCGGCCCGGTGCTGGGCCGCCTTGGCGGGTTCTACGAGGAGATGAAGCCGTTCCGCCGCAACTCCGGCTCGGAAATCCGCATCCTGGACGGCGGGCTGACGATCGAACTGGGCGAGCGGGCGCAGCTGGTGCTGCAATCGACCCGCTACGACCAGGCCCTGCAGGGCAACCGCCTGCGCGGCGTGCCGGCCGACAATTCCGGTGCGTTCCTGACCGACATCTCCTGGAACCACAACGAGGCCAGCGACTACCTGGTGCTGGGCGCCACCACCTATCAGGCGCGGCTGTCGGGCGAGATCGGCGCGCGGCTGTCCGGCGACCTGACGGTGCGCAGCTTCGATTCCAGCGAGAAGCAGCAGTACCACGAGCCGTTCGGCCTGGTGGACACCGACCGCGACGGGCAGGTCGACGCCACGCGCCGGCAGTTCCGCGACCAGGTGCGGCGGGCCGACGGGCTGGCGCTGGCCGGCAATCTGCGCGGCGAGTTCGAGACCGGGCCGCTGACCCACCGGGTGTTGGCGGGCGGCGACTGGTATCGCGAGAACGCCTGGTCCTACGGCCGCTCGCTGACCGCCGGGGTGCCGAACCTGTCGTTGCGCAACCCGGTCTACGGCGTGGTCTCGAGCCGCACCTACAACCTGCTGTCGGTGGCGCCGAGCTATACCGACAGCACCTCGCTGCGCTGGGGCGCCTACATCCAGGACCAGATCGCCTTCGGCGAGCGCTGGATCGTGGTCGGCGGCGTGCGGTTCGACCGCTTCGAGGACGAGGACAAGCGGAGCCGGCAAGTCTATGCCGACGACGACCTGACCTTCCGGGCCGGCGTGATCTACAAGGCGCGGCCGGACCTGTCGGTGTATGCGAGCTGGTCGGAGGGCTTCGAGCCGCAGGCGGTGTCGAGCCAATCGACTGTGGTCGGCGGGCCGTTCGCGCCGGTGACCGGCCAGCAGATCGAGGCCGGGGTGAAGGCCGAACTGCTGGACGGCCGCATCCAGGCCAACGCGGCGGTGTTCGAGATCGTCCGCGAGAACCTGCTGCAGATCGACCCGACCCGCCCGCCGGTGAACGGGCGCGACCAGATGGCGCCGATCGGCGAGGTGACCAGCCGCGGCTTCGAGACCGACCTGTCGGTGGACGTGACGCCCAACTGGGTGGTGACCGCCAACTACGCCTACAACCACGTGCGGGTGACCAAGTCGGCGCCGGGCCGGGTGCTGAGCAACGCGGTCGGCGACCGGTTCGCCAACGCCCCGGCGCACGAGGCCGGGTTCTGGACCCGCTACCAGATCGCCGCCATCGACACGGCGATCGCCTTCGGCGGCGAATACGTGGGCGAGCGCATCAGCATCGACGGTCAGCAGGTCAAGCCCTACACGATCTTCGACGTCTCGATCATCAAGACCTTCGGCCCGGTGCGGGCGATGCTGCGGATCGACAACCTGTTCGACAAGACCTATGCGGCCTCGGGCTTCATCACGCGTTCGGGGCACTTCCCGGGCGAGCCGCGGTCGGTGTTCCTGGAACTGCGGACCCGGTTCGGCGGCTGAGCATGGCGGCCAAGCGGCGTTCGTTGTGGTGGTCGGTCCATAGCTGGGCCGGGCTGAAGTTGTCGGTGCTGATGAGCTTCGTGCTGATCACCGGCACGCTGGCGGTGGTGGCGCACGAGATCGACTGGCTGGCCAACCCGGCCATGCGTGTGGCGCCGCGGGCCGAGCCCTATGTCTCGTGGGGAACCCTGGCGCAGGCCGCCCAGGCCGCCGTGCCCGGCGGACGCGTCGCCTCGCTGCACGCCCCGATCGATCCCTGGTTCGCGGCCGAGGCGCTGGTGGAGAGCGGCGGCTCGCGGTCGACGCGGGTGTTCGTCGACCCCTATAGCGGCGAGGTCGCCGGAACCGGCGGCTGGGCCAACGCGCAGCGGTTCCTGCGCCAGACCCACCGTCACCTGATGCTGCCCACCAAGGTGGGGGTGCCGATCGTCAGCGCCCTGAGCTTCCTGCTGCTGGCCTCGCTGATCACCGGGATCGTCACCTACAAGAAGTGGTGGCGCGGCTTCCTCCGCCCGCCGCGGGCAGGGGATGCGCGCCGGTTCAATGGCGATCTGCACCGGCTGGCGGGGCTGTGGAGCCTGTGGTTCGTGGCCCTGATTGTGGTCACGGGCCTCTGGTACCTGGTGGAATCGCTGGGCGGCGGGGCCCCGCGCCTGCCGCAGCCGACGGCGAAGATCAGCCAGGCGCCGACGCTGTCGGGTCCGGCGCTGGATGCGGTCGTGGCGCGCGCGCAGGCGGCCTATCCGGAGCTGGAGGTGCGCGAAGTGCGGCTGCCGGGCGACGGCGATCGCGGGGTGGCGGTGCTGGGCCAGGCGGGCGCGATGCTGGTTCGCGATCGGGCGAACGCGGTCTGGCTCGACCCGCGCGACGGCAAGGTGCTGCTGGTGGCCCGCGGCGAGGCGCTGAATACGCACCAGCGGATCTCGGAAATGGCCGACCCGCTGCACTTCGGGACCTTCGGCGGGCTGACGACCAAGCTGATCTGGCTGGCGGCCGGAGCGTTGCTGAGCGCGCTGTCGGTGACCGGGGTGGTGATCTACAGCCTGCGCCTGGCCAAGGCGGCGCGCGAGGCGCCGGCAGGCGGCTGGCTGCACGCCTGGCGCGGCATGGGCTGGTGGGTCTATCCGGCCCTGGGCCTGATTGCGCTGAGCCTTGCGCTGACGCCGTCAGGCCTGGCCGGGGCGGGCTAGATCCAGCTGACCATCGGCGGCATCGAGGACAGGATGGTGTCGATGTTGCCGCCGGCCTTGAGACCGAACATGGTGCCGCGGTCGTAGAGCAGGTTGAACTCGACGTAGCGGCCGCGGCGGACCAGCTGTTCCTGGCGGTCGGCCTCGGTCCAGGGTTCGTCCATGTGGTGGCGGACGATCTTCGGGTAGACGTCGAGGAAGGCCTCGCCGACCGCGCGGGTGAAGGCGAAGTCCTTCTCGAAGTCGCCGCTGTTGTGGCGGTCGTAGAAAATGCCGCCGATGCCGCGCGGCTCCTTGCGGTGCGGCAGGTAGAAGTACTCGTCGCACCAGGCCTTGTACTTGCCGTACCACTCCGGATCGTAGGGATCGCAGGCGGCCTGCATGGCTGCGTGGAACAGCTTGGTGTCGTCGGCCTCCTGGTTGCGCTGAGCATCGAGCATCGGCGTCAGGTCGGCGCCGCCGCCGAACCAGCTTTCCGCCGTCGACAGGAAGCGGGTGTTCATGTGCACGGTCGGCACGCGCGGCGAAACCGGGTGCACGATCAGGCTGATGCTGGCCGAGACGTAGGTCGGGTCCTGGTCGGCGCCGGGCATCTGGGCCGCCATCTCGGGCGAGAAGCGGGCGAGGGCCGCAGAGGTGTGCACCCCGGCCTTTTCGAACAGCCGGCCCTTGAGGTGGCCGCCGATCCCGCCGCCGGTCCCGGTCTCACGCGTCCAGGGGCGGGCTTCGAACTGGCCGGGCGCGCCGGGATAGAGGTCGGCCGGAGCTTCCTCTTCCAGCCGCTCGAGCTCGGCGAAGATTCGAGTCTGCAGACTTTCGAACCATTCCTTGGCGCGGTCGCGCCGGGTTTCGATCTCGGGAGAAATGTTGGTCATCGCGTACCGCAGTCAGGAAATTTGCATGGGCTTAGGAAATTGATCGGTCTGCCGCAACGCCTCGGAAAGGCCGATGGCGGCCGAAACGGTGACGTTCAGCGAGCGCCGGCCGGGCGTCAGCGGAATGAAGACGCGGGCGTCGGAAGCGTCGTGAACCTCGTCCGGAACGCCGAGGCTTTCGCGGCCGAACAGCAGGATGTCGTCGGGCCGAAAGGCGAATTCGTGCAATGGCTGCGCGGCCTTAGTGGAGAACAACACTATGCGAGCGCGCCCCTTGGCGGCCTGAAAGTCGCTCCAGCCGGCATGGCGCACGACATCGGCAGGTTCGCCGTAATCCATCGCCGCACGGCGGATCGCCTTGTCGGAAAGCGGGAAACCACAAGGCTCTATGACGTGTACGGGCACCCCCATACAGGCGCCGAGGCGAAGGGCCGCGCCAAGGTTTTGCGGAATGTCCGGTTGAAAAAGCGCGAGCAGCATTCTAAGCGGTCCAGCCACGGGATTAGCCGGGGCCAGGGGCGAATCACGGAAGGGTGGGGTGCGAGATGCAATCCGACTGTTCTTCCGCGGGTTTGCCCGGCGCCCAGCGTTCAGTTCCGGTGGCCCTTACCAGAACCGCTGGCAGGGGTCGAAGGCTGGATCACTCCGGAATTATCCGTAGTGATCTGACGGGCCGCGGTCGCGCGGCCCCAAACGAAGGGTAGCTTTAAGGTGGCCGACACCGTCGCGGGCGCAAATCCCGATACGCATGCCGCGGGCGACGACCCGAACCGGCGTGATTTCATTCATATTGCGGCGGCGGCCGCGGCTGGCGGTGCTGTCGCGGGCCTCGCATGGCCGTTCATCGACCAGATGAACCCGTCCGGCGATACGCTGGCCCTGGCGTCGGTCGAATTCGACCTGACCAAGGTCGAGGAAGGCCAGCAGGTCACCATCAAGTGGCGCGGCAAGCCGCTGTTCATCCGCAATCGGACTGGCGCGGAGATCGCCAAGGCCATCAAGGATGACGGCGAGAGCATGCCCGATCCGCAGAAGGACGAAGACCGTCACAAGCCGGGCAAGGCCCAATGGCTCGTGCTGGTCGGCACCTGCACGCACCTCGGCTGCGTGCCGACGTTCGGCGGCGGCGATTACGGCGGCTGGTTCTGCCCGTGCCACGGTTCGCACTACGACGTGTCGGGCCGCATCCGTAAGGGTCCGGCGCCGAAGAACCTGGCGGTGCCTGACTACACCTTCCTTTCCGACACCAAGGTCAAGGTGGGCTGACCCAGATGAGCGGACATTCCAATTACGAACCGAAGACCGGCATCGAGCGTTGGCTCGACACCCGTCTGCCTGTCGTGCGCCTGGCGTACGACTCGATGATCGACTTCCCGACCCCGAAGAACCTGAACTACTGGTGGACCTTCGGCGGCATCCTGGCGGTCTGCCTCGGCATCCAGCTGGTCACCGGCATCGTGCTGGCCATGCACTACGTGCCGCACGTCGATCACGCCTTCGCCTCGGTCGAGCGCATCATGCGTGACGTCAACTACGGTTGGCTGATCCGCTACATGCACGCCAACGGCGCCTCGATGTTCTTCATCGCGGTCTACATCCACATGTTCCGCGGGCTGTACTACGGCTCGTACAAGGCTCCGCGCGAAGTGCTGTGGATCCTGGGCTGCGTGATCTACCTGCTGATGATGGCCACCGCCTTCATGGGCTACGTGCTGCCCTGGGGTCAGATGTCCTTCCACGGCGCCGTCGTGATCACCAACCTGTTCGGCGCGCTGCCGGTCGTGGGCGAAGCGATCACCACCTGGCTGTGGGGCGGCTTCGCGGTCGACAACCCGACCCTGAACCGCTTCTTCTCGCTGCACTTCCTGTTGCCGTTCATGATCGCGGGCGTCGTCGGCCTGCACATCTGGGCGCTGCACGTCCCGGGCAACAACAACCCGACCGGCGTGAACGTGAAGTCGAAGGAAGACACCGTTCCCTTCCACCCGTATTACACGGTGAAGGACGGCTTCGCGATCGTGGTGTTCCTGATCCTGTTCGCGACCTTCGTGTTCTACAATCCGAACGCGCTCGGCCACGCCGACAACTACATCCCCGGCAACCCGCTGGTGACCCCGGCGCACATCGTTCCCGAATGGTACTTCCTGCCGTTCTACGCGATCCTGCGCGCGGTTCCCGACAAGCTGGGCGGCGTGATCCTGATGTTCGGCGCCATCGCGGTGCTGTTCGTCCTGCCCTGGCTCGACACCTCCAAGGTGCGCTCGATGCGCTACCGGCCGACGGCGAAGCTGTACTTCTTCATCTTCCTGCTGGCCTGCCTGGTGCTCGGCTACTGCGGTGGTCAGCTGCCGGACAACCACGTGATCCCGGGTCTGTCGACCTTCAAGCTGGGCGACGCCGACCTGAACTCGATGGTGTGGCTGTCGCGGGTCGCGACCCTGTACTACTTCGCTTACTTCCTGGTCGTCCTGCCGATCCTGGGCCTCACCGAGACCCCGCTTCCGCTGCCGGAATCGATCAGTGAACCTGTGCTTTCGCATCCTGCCAACGCGCCGGCCGGCGCCGCGGCTTCGCCTGAAAAGAGGGGTTGAGCCTAAGATGCTGCGTAAAGGTATCGCGCTCGCGGCGCTTGGCTTGGCCGTTCTCGCGGCCCCGGCGGCTCAGGCCGCCGGCGGCGCCCTGCCGCCGAAGCATGTGGAATTCAGCTTCGAAGGTCCGTTCGGCAAGTTCGATCAGGCTGAGCTGCAACGGGGTTACAAGGTCTATCGGGAGGTCTGCTCGGCCTGCCACTCGATGAACCTGATGTACTTCCGGAACCTCGGCCAGAAGGGCGGGCCGTTCTACGATCCGAAGTACAAGAACCCGAACGACAACCCGTATGTGAAGTCGATCGCCAAGGACTATCAGATCAAGGACATCGACTCGGAAACGGGTGATGTGATCGAGCGTCCGGGCACCTCGGCCGACAAGTTCCCGTCGCCCTTCCCGAACGAAGCGGCGGCGCGGGCCTCGAACGGCGGCGCCTTCCCGCCGGACCTGTCGGTGATGGCCAAGGCGCGTCACCACGGGCCGCAGTACATCTACTCGCTGCTGACCGGCTACAAGAACCCGCCCGCGGGTCTGAAGGTCGGCGTCGGCCAGCACTACAACCCGTACATGGCCGGTGACGTCACCGCGTCGTGGTCGGGCCCGCACGACAAGGTCCCGCCCGGCGGCTTCATCGCCATGGCCCCGCCGCTGGCGGCCGGCCAGGTGACGTTCGACGACGGCACCAAGTCGACGCTGGAACAACAGTCCAAGGACGTTGCGGCCTTCATCGCCTGGGCTTCCGAGCCCAAGATGGAAGAGCGCAAGGCCTTCGGCATGGCCGCGATGATCTACCTCTTCATCTTCGCGGGTCTGCTGTACGCCAGCTACCGCAAGATCTGGAAGAACGTCGCCCACTAGGGCGTCGCGCTTTCGACGAATTGGGAAAGGCCCCGGAGCGATCCGGGGCCGTTTTCGTTGCGCGGGCCTTGCTTGACTTCGGCCGTCCGGAAACCAACGATACGCCAAATGGCTGGCGGAGGTCCGCGATGGGTACCGGGTTCAAGACTGCGGCGCTCGCCGGGTTGGGGTTGTCGCTCACCAGTCTTTCCTTCGAGGCGCCGATCTCGCCGCAGGTGCTGGCCGCGCTCGATCCGACGCTGATCGCCTCGTCGATCTGCGGAAACCCCAAGGCGGGCGGGGGGCTGACCCGCAGCCTGCTGCTGGCCCAGGCGGCGGCCGCGCCGGCCAGCCAGGCCGGGCCGATCCCGCTCTACGAGGACCTGACGGCCTCGCCGTTCCCGCTGAGCACGGCCAATCCCCAGGCCAAGCGGTACTTCAGCCAGGGCCTGCTGCTGACCTACGGCTTCAACCATGCCGGGGCGGTCCGTTCGTTCCGCGAGGCCCAGCGCCTGGACCCGTCCTGCGCCATGTGCTGGTGGGGCGAGGCGATGGCCCTGGGGCCCAACATCAACGCGCCGATGGACGAGCGCGACCGCGACGCGGCGCTGGCGGCGATGGACAAGGCCATGGCGCTGCGCGAGCGCGCCTCGCCGATGGAGCGGGCGCTGGTCGAGGCGGTGGCGAAACGCTATTCGCGCGATCCGAAGGCCGACCGCGCGGCGCTGGACGGCGCCTATGCCGACGCCATGCTCGAGGTCGCCCGCCGCTTCCCGGCCGACGACGACGTGGCGGTGCTGGCCGCCGAGGCGGTGATGGACACCACGCCCTGGAACTACTGGGAGCCGGACAAGAAGACCCCGGTCGGGCGCAGCGGCGAGGCGGTGCGGCTGGTCGAGACGGTGATCGCTCGCAATCCGGCCCACGTGCAGGCCGGCCACCTCTATATCCACCTGCTGGAGGCCGCCGACGCCCAGCGGGCGGAGGCCGCGGCCGACCGGCTGGGGACCCCGAGCGCGCCCAGCGCCGGGCACCTGGTGCACATGCCCTCGCACATCTATCAGGCGCGCGGCCGCTACGCCGATTCGATGCGGGTGAACGTCGCGGCGGCGCGGGCCGACGAGGCGTATATCCGCAGCGCCGGCGACCACAGCCTGGTGCGCTACGGCTACTATCCGCACAACGTCCACTTCATCGTCACCTCGGCCCAGCTGGCCGGCGACATGGACACGGCGATCAGGGAGGCCGAGCGCCTGCGGGCGCTGATGGACATCGACACCTCGGCCAAGATCGGCTGGGTGCAGATCATTGAGGCCGCGCCCTATCTGGCGATGGCCCAGTTCGCGGCCCCCGAGGCGATCCTGGCGATGCCCGCGCCCGACGCGCGCCTGCCCTACGCCACGGCGATGCGCCACTACGCGCGGGCGGTCGCCTACGCCGAGCAGCGCGACAAGGCCGGCTTCAGCAGGGAGCTGGCGGCGATGGACGCCCTGACCAAGGCCGACGCCTTCGCCGACCTGACCGCCCAGCTGGTGCCGGCGGTCGATCTCGTGGCCATGGCGCAGGAGGTGGCCCGCGGGCGCTTCTCGACCGCCGTGGGCCGCTATGACGAGGCCGCCGGCCACTACCGCCAGGCCATCGCCATCGAAGGCCGCATTCCCTACACCGAGCCGCCGTACTGGTACTATCCGGTCCACCAGTCGCTGGGCGCGGCGCTGTTTCTGGCGGGCAAGCCAGCCGAGGCCAGCGAGGCGTTCCGCGCCGCCCTGGTCCAGACCCCACGCAACGGCTGGGCGCTGTACGGCCTGGCCAGGAGCGAAGAGGCGCAGGGTCGCAAGGCCGAGGCCGAGGCGGCGCGTCAGGCCTTCGTGCGGGCCTGGGCCGGCCAGCCGCAGTGGCTGAAGATGGAGCGGCTCTAGCCGGCCGGCGCCAGCAGCAGGCGGCCGCCGGGGAAGTCGAAGCGCAGGCGCCAGCGAGCGAGCAGCGGCGCGCCGATGATCCCGTCGGCCTCCGTGTCGGCGAGCCCGCCCGGAAGGTTCTCGAACAGGGTCCCGGCGAAGGACGCCGCGCGCAGCTGCGCGCGGGTTTCGCCATAGGGCAGCAGCTCCTGCGGCTTGGCCGCGCCGGGGACCGAGGCGAGGCGCTGGGAGACGCGCACGGCGGCGTCCGAGCCGGTGGCGATCACGAAGTCGCCGGCCAGGGCCCTGGGGCCGTCGGCGACCGCTGCGCGGGCGGTGGCGACCCCGTCGGCGAGGCGCAGCGGCAGGGCGCGGACGGCGGCGCGCACGCGCGGAGCCTGGCCGCGCGGATAGATGGCCACCTTGCAGGGCGCGAAGCTGACCTCGACCACATAGGCCGACAGCAGGTCGGCGCCGATCACGCCGGCGATCGGGGTCGGGAAGGCGTAGGTCCGGGCGTCCAGGTCGGCGATCACGAACGGCCGGTCGGGCAGGGTGAGGCCGGCGATGCGGACCGGGCCGCGCTGGTCCGGTTCGACGAGGCCGGCCCCTTGCGCCTTGGTCTCGTGCAGCTGGGTGACGGCGGAGCCGGTGTCGAGGATGTAGTCGCCGGCCAGGCCGTCGATGGAGGCGGGCGCGACGATCACCCCCTGCTCGAACCAGCAGGCGGTTTCGCCCGCGTGGGCGGCGACCGGCAGGGCGGCGGCGGCGAGAGCCAGGGCGAGGGGCTTCATGGGATCCGAGGGGGCGAGAGCGTCGGGGCGTTCTTGGGGCCCCTTCGCGCGCAGCATAGCCGTGGATCGCCGCCGCGGCGACGGGCGGCGCGCGAGGCGCGGCGGCCAAAGCGGTGATTGGGCCTTAACCCGGCCGCATCGATCCCCTAAGTCGGAGCCATGAGCTTCATCAAGCCCTGGCGGGACTTCCGGCGGATGCAGGACGTGGCGGTCGGCGCGGCGGTGCTGATCTATGCCGGGGCGGTGGTGAACGCCTTTCGGGTGCTGCCGGGCGGCGCGGAGCTGATCGCACAGCGCACCCTGATCTGGCCCGGCGTGTTCCTGATCGCGTCGCTGGCGGCGCCGCTGCTGATCGCGCCGCTGAAGCGCGGGCTGGCGCGCTATGTGTGGCTGAGCTTCCAGGCCGGGTTCGGCCAAACGCCGGTTTCGGTGCTGACCGGGGTCGGCCTGCTGGCGGCCGCGGCGCTGTTCATCTACTGGCAGGTGTGGGCGGTCGGCCATGGCGGCCGCTATCCGGCCGGGGTGTTCTCGGGCTATGCGGCCGGAATCGGCATCCTGGCGGCCCAGGCGATCCTGGTGCGGGCGCTGGAGACGGTGCCGGAAGTCCGCAAGCAGATCGAGGAGCGCGCGCCCTAATCCGCTGCGGCGGGCTGGTCGAACTCCAGGTGCAGCCGCAAGGTGGGCAGGCCGAACTCGTCCTGCTCCTCGCCGACCACGACGAAGCCCAGCTTTTCCAGGATGCGCCAGGAGGCGAGGTTGGCCGGGTCGATGGTGGCGTCCACCGCCTCGGCCTCGGGCGAGCAGGCGGCCAGCAGGCCGCGGGCCGCCTCGGTGGCGTAGCCCTGGCCCCAGTAGGCGCGGGCGAAGCCGTAGATCAGCTCCAGGCGGTTGGGATGCGGCGTGGGGATCAGGCCGACCCAGCCGATCAGGACGTCGCTGTCGCGCAGCACCACGGCGCGGCTGCCGACCTCGCTGATCTTCAGGCTGGCGGCGGCGTTGTTGATCCAGAGCGCGGTCGCGGCCCGGCTGAGCGGCACGCCGTCGCCGACATGGGCCATGACCTGCGGATCGGCGGCGATCGCGCAGAGGGCGTCGAGGTCGCTGGTCTCCAGCGGCCGGAGCCGTAGCCTGGTGGTTTCGAGCATCACGCCGAACTTCGCCCCCCGCCGTTGTTGGAGAACAGGGCCAGGGTCCGCAGACGCGCCAGCCGGGCGCTGTCGGCGTCGTAGTCGGCCCGGCGGTCGGACACGAAACCGTGGCCGGCCGGATAGAGGTGGATCGGAATCTCGGGATGGCGCTGCCCGATCTCCTCGACCCGTTCGGGCGGGATCGAGGCGTCGGCCTTGCCGAAATGCAGGATGATCGGAACCTGGGGCGTTTCGTCCTTCAGCTCGCTGATCCGGCGACCATAGAAGCTGGCCGCGGCCGAGAGGCCGGTGCAGCGGCAGGCCGCCAGCCAGGTCGCCGCCCCGCCCCAGCAGAAGCCGGTTACGAAAACCGGGGCCTTCAGAGCGTCGATGGCGGCTTGGGCGTCGCCGGCGACCTGGTCCCAGGGCGTTCCTTGCGAGTACTCGACGCCCTTGGCGACGGCGTCCTGGCTGTAGTCGGCCTGGAAGCCGGGCTCGAGGCGGTCGTAGAACGAAGGGGCGATGGTCTCATAGCCGTCGGCGGCGAAGGCGTCGGCCAGCTCGCGGATGTGCTCGGTGACCCCGAAGATCTCCTGGATCAGCAGCAGCCCGCCGCGGCGGGCGTCGGTCGGCCGAGCGTGATAGGCGCTAAGCTCGAAGCCGTCGAAGGGGCTCTTGAGGGTGATCTGCTCGCCCATGCTTCACGCGTTCTCGAACAGCTCGCGGGTGCGGGCGCGGGCGAGGTCGGCGGCCTCTTCGTTGTAGCGTTCGGGGCTGTCGTTGTTGAAGCCGTGGCCGGCGCCTTCGTAGATATAGACCGGGACGTCGGGATTGTGTTCGCGCACGGCCTTCTCAACCTCGTCGGCCGGGATCCCAGGATCGGTGTGGCCAAGGTGGACGATGGTCGGGCAAAGCGGCCGGAGTGCGGCGTTGGCCTGCACCAGGCTGCCATAATAGCTGGAGGCCGCGGCGATCCCCTCGACCTTGGCCGCGGTCAGCCAGGTCAGCGAGCCGCCGTAGCAATAGCCGACCACGAACACCTTGCCGCGTTCGGCCAGGAAGTCGCGGCAGGCGGCGATGTCGGTGAGCGCCTGGTCCAGCGGCGTGGCGCGCGCGTGGGCGACGCCGGCGGTCAGGCCCGCGGCGTCGTGGGCGGCGGTGAAATGGCGTTCGCGGCGGTCGTAGAGCGAGGGGGCGATGGCCTCGTAGCCGGCCTTGGCCCAGCGTTCGACGTCGGCGCGGATGTGCCGGTCGATGCCGAAGATTTCCTGAAGCACGATGACCCCGCCTTTGCGCGGGGTGAAGGCCTGCTCGTGGTAGGCCGAAAAGTCGAACCCGTCCGCGCCCCGAAGGGTGATCGTCTCGCCCATGCGTTTCTCCCGTCTTGTTAGACGCGAGCTAAGCAGAGAACCACAGCAGGGGGGAGGGATGTTCGCGCGTTTTGGGAAGGGCGGCCGACGCCGGTGTACGCCGCTGTGCGGCGCAACCCCTCACCCCACCCTCTCCCCTCGGGAGGGGAGAGGGAGTAGGGGCCGGGGCAGGCTAGTTCCTCTCCCCCAGGGGAGAGGGAAAGCGCCGCGCCTCAGACGTTGAAGCGGAAGTTCATCACGTCGCCGTCCTTGACGACGTATTCCTTGCCTTCGGCACGCAGCTTGCCGGCGTCACGCGCGCCGGCTTCGCCCTTGAGGTTCACATAGTCCTCAAAGGCGATGGTTTCGGCGCGGATGAAGCCCTTTTCGAAGTCGGTGTGGATCACGCCGGCCGCCTGCGGGGCGGTGTCGCCCTTGTGGATGGTCCAGGCGCGGGCTTCCTTGGGGCCGACCGTGAAATAGGTCTGCAGGCCGAGCAGGTGGTAGGCCTCGCGGATCAGCTTGTTGAGGCCCGGCTCGGTCAGGCCGAGGGTCTCGAGGAACTCGGTGCGTTCGGCCTCGTCCAGCAGGGCGATCTCGCTCTCGATCTGGGCCGAGATCACCACATGGTCGGCGCCGTCGCGCTTGGCGCGCTCGGCGACCTGGTTCGACAGGTCGTTGCCGGCGGCGGCCGAGGCTTCGTCGACGTTGGAGACGTAGAGGGCGGGCTTGGAGGTCAGCAGCTGCAGCATCCGCCAGGCCTTGTCGTCCTCGGCGGAAACCTGCGCCTTGCGGGCCGGGCGGCCGGCGTTGAGCTCCGCCAGGGCGACATTGACCAGGCGCAGGGTCTGGGCGCTTTCCTTGTCGCCGGTCTTGGCGCGCTTTTCGAGGTTGGCGACGCGCTTTTCGAGGCTCTCGAGGTCGGCGAGCATCAGCTCGGTCTCGATGGTCTCAAGGTCGGCGAGGGGATCGATCTTGCCTTCGACGTGGGTGATGTCGTCGTCGATGAAGCAGCGGGCGACGAACGCCACGGCGTCGCAGTCGCGGATGTTGGCCAGGAACTGGTTGCCCAGGCCTTCGCCCTTGGAGGCGCCGCGGACCAGGCCGGCGATGTCGACGAAGTTCATCCGCGCCGGAATGATCTCCTTGGACGGGATGATCGCGGCCAGGGCGTTCAGGCGCGGCTCGGGCACGGCCACGTCGCCGGTGTTCGGCTCGATGGTGCAGAACGGATAGTTGGCGGCCTGGGCCGCGGCCGTCTGGGTGAGCGCGTTGAAGAGGGTCGACTTGCCGACGTTGGGCAGGCCGACGATCGCGACTTTGAGAGCCATGGGGAGAGCTGTTCCTGAAATTCGAGCCGGCGACCTAGCACGTTAGGGGGAAAGGCCCAAGGGGCGGGGGCGTCGGGGAGATGCTCCCCCTCTGGGGGAGCTGTCAGCGAAGCTGGCTGAGGGGGACTTTGACGCCTGCCGCAGGCCCCTCCGTCTCGATGCTGCGCATCGATCCACCTCCCCCAGCGGGGGAGGAATTAGAACGTCAGCCGCGGCCTCGCGGCACGTCGCTCTTGTCGGCGGGGGCCAGGCGCATGACTTCGGTCTGGTACTTCTCGTCCTCGCCCTCGGCGAGCAGGGGGGCGGCGTCGGCGAGCGCGCGCAGCAGCGCCTCGACCCAGGCCTGGTCGACCTTGTGGAAGTCGGAAAGCACGTGGCCCTGGACGCGGTCCTTGTGGCCCGGGTGGCCGACGCCTAGGCGGGCGCGTCGGAAGTCGGGGCCGATATGGGCGGTGAGCGAGCGCACGCCGTTGTTGCCGGCCGCGCCGCCGCCCAGCTTCATGCGGAAACGGCCGGGCGCCATGTCGATCTCGTCGTAGAACAGCACGAGGTCGGCGGGCTTGAGTTTGTAGAACTTCAACGCCTCGGCCACGGAGCGGCCGCTCTCGTTATAGAAAGTCTGAGGCTTGAGGATCAGGGTGCGGACCGGGCCGCCAGGGGTTTCGATCTCCCCCTCGCGGGCGAGGGCGGAGAAACGAGAGCGTTCGGGACCGAAGCGCCAGCGGCGCGCGATCTCGTCAACGGCCATGAAGCCGATATTGTGCCGGTTGCCCGCATAGCGGGCTCCCGGGTTGCCCTGGCCGGCCAGGACGAGCATGCGCTGCCCCCCAACCGGCCGTCAGGGACTTAGGCTTCGGCTTCGCCGGCGGCTTCTTCAGCGGCTTCCGAGGCGCTCGCGGCCGAACCGGCGATGGTGGCGATCACGAAGTCGCGGTCGACGGTCGGGGTGACGCCCTTCGGCAGCTCGAAGGCGCCGATGCGGATGGTGTCGCCGATTTCCAGGCCGGTCAGGTCGAAGGCCAGCTCTTCCGGAATGGCGTCGGCCGGGCAGGCCAGCTCGACTTCGTGACGGACGACGTTCAGCGTGCCGCCCTTCTTCAGGCCGGGCGAGGCTTCATGATTCTTGAAGTGAACCGGGATCGAGATCTTGATCGTCTGGTCCGCGTCGACGCGGAACAGGTCGAAGTGCATCGGCTCGTCGGTGACCGGATGCATGTCGACGACCTTGGCGATCACCGGCTGGGTTTCATTGCCGTGCTTCAGGGTCACCAGGTGGCCGAGCAGCTTGCCGGTGTAGAGCGCCTTGCGGAACTCGTTCGACTTGACGGTGATCGCCACGGGATCCTTGTCGCCGCCGTACAGCACGCCGGGGACCAGACCCTCACGACGGGCGGCGCGGGCGCCACCGGTTCCAATGCGCTCGCGCAGTTCAACGTTCAGGATGATATCGGCCATGGCCTCGCCTCAAAACGAAGCCGCCGCGCGAAGACCCGCGCGGCGACGGAACGACCCGTAAGGGCCGAAAGGTGCGCGTAGATACACAAAACCCCCGCCCGTGGCAACGGGCTGGGGGAAGGATTTCTAACCCTTTTTCGCCGGCTTCTTCGTCGCAGGCTTCTTGGCCGGGGTCGGCTTGTAGCTGGCGTTCTCGCGGACGGTCGGCACGAAGCGCGGTTCGAAGGGCTCGGGCTGGCCCGAGGCTTTGATCACGCAGCGGGCGGTGTCCATCATCGCATGCTGGCCCATGCAGAAGACGTCCTCGTAGTGCGGCTTGGACACGGCCAGACACTGGTAGAGGTTCAGCTTGGCCATGTTGGCGCAGGAGGCGACGTTCGGCTCGACCATGATGGCGTTGAGCGTGGCGACGTTCGGTTCGCTGGCCTGGCCGAGCACGGCCAGGGCGGCGACGGCGAGGCTGCGAATCACCGCCGGGGTGAACGGCGGGGCGGCCGAGGTCCCGGTGACGCCGAGCGGCTGGGCGCCGGCCACCGCCTGCTGCAGGCGGGCGGTCTGGGTGAGGTCGCCGGCGGCGGGGGTCGAGCCAAGCAGCTTGGCCTGGGACAGGCGCGCGTCGCGGCCGACGACGTCGGCCTTGGACCAGGACTGCTTCTGCACGTCGTAGGCGGCTTGCTTCACGGTCTTGCCGGCCTGGTAGAACTTGTTTCCGTCCTCGCCGAGGGCGGCGATCACGGCGCCGGCGCCGCTGGACGAGCCGGGCAGGCCGACCACATAGGCCGGGTCCTTCATGATCTCGTAGGCGATCTGCTGGCGCTGGGCGGCGGTGCCCGCGTACTGCCGGACGCCGGCGACGAAGGTCGGGTCCTGCAGGGCGACGATGGCCCCGTAGGCGATGGCGCCCTTCAGGAACTGCTTGGGCTCATAGGCGGCGGCGACCTTCAGGCCCTCGGCGACCATCTGGCCGTCGACGAAGGCCGGCGAGATCGCGGCGGCCTTGTCCACATAATAGCGGTAGGCCGAGGCCTGCTCGACGATGCTGGGCGCCAGGCTCACAGCCGGGGCCGGCGGCTCGGCCGGCTTGGGCGGCGGCGGCTCGGCGCACGAGGCCAGAATTGTGGCGAATGCGATGGCGACGGCCGTCAGGCCCGCGCGAGAAGCCGAAATCATCCAGTGCCTTCCCCAGGATATAAGGCGTGGGAGCCTAGTCCCTCCAGCGGGCGAGAATGTGACCGCGAGGGGTTAACGAGGCTTAACCAAACCGAGGCTCAGTCAGGGTCTGACGCTTTTGTGACCTGCCGCGCCGACCAGGGTCGCGACCATAGAGGCGGGGCGGCGGGCGGTCGATGACCGCCGCGGCGGTGGGCCGTTTCGCCGCGGGCGCATCGGGGCCGGCGGCGCGGCTGCGGCGGCGCGGAAGGCCGCCGCAGGTCGCCTAGGTCAGTCGAAGAGCTTGGAGACCGACTCTTCGTTGGCGATGCGGCGGATGGCTTCGCCCAGCAGTTGGTCGCAGCTGACATAGCGGATCTTGCCGCCTTCGAGGGCGCGGTCGGGGGCGGGGATGGAGTCGGTCATCACCAGCTCCTTGAGCACCGAGCCGTTGACCCGCTCGACCGCCGCGCCGGACATCACGCCGTGGGTGACATAGGCCGAGACCTCGGTCGCGCCGGCGTCGATCAGCGCCTGGGCGGCGTTGCAGAGCGTGCCGCCGCCGTCGATCATGTCGTCGAACAGGATGCAGCGGCGGCCGTCGACGTCGCCGATGACATTGGCGACTTCGCTCTTGCCCGGGCCCGAGCGGCGCTTGTCGACGATGGCCAGCTCGGCGTTGAGTCGCGAGGCGACGGCCAGGGCGCGGACCACGCCGCCGACGTCCGGCGAGACGATCATGATCTCGGACGGCTTCTCGTAGTTTTCCTTGATGTCGGTGGCCAGCAGCGGGGCCGAGATCAGGTTGTCGGTCGGGATGTCGAAGAAGCCCTGGATCTGGCCGGAGTGCAGATCCATGGTCAGGACCCGGTCGGCGCCGGCGCGCTCGATCAGGTTGGCGACCAGCTTGGCCGAGATCGGCGTGCGGCCGCCGGTCTTCCGGTCCTGACGGGCGTAGCCGAAGTAGGGCATCACCGCGGTGATCCGCCGGGCCGAGGCGCGTTTCAGCGCGTCGATGCAGACCAGCAGCTCCATCAGGTTGTCGTTGGCGGGATAGTTCGTCGACTGAAGGATGAAGACGTCCTCGCCGCGGACGTTCTCGTCGATGGTCACCCAGACCTCGTTGTCGGCGAAGCGCTTGACCTGCGCGCGGGTGAGGGGGAGGTCGAGGCGCGAGGCGACAGCCTCCGCCAGCGCACGGTTGGAGTTGCCAGCCAGCAGCTTCATCGGTCCCCCAGGGGCAGGTATCGGTAATTGCCGGGCTTTTAGCAGGCGAGGGCCGAGGAGCAAGGGCCCAGAACAGCGCAGGACGAGATCGCATAACAATCTCGCGGGGCGGGAGGGTTCGTCTCGCGGCGTGGCGACGCTTGGTTTACGGTGTTCGCCATGCCCAAAATCGGACTCCCGGCCTGGACTTGGCTCTCCCCCATCATCGGCTCGCTGCTGCTTTTCGGATCTAAGCTCGGCGGGCCGTACGACATAGTCCTGGCGATCGGGCTGGTGGCCTGCGTCCTGGCTGCGGTCCACCATGCCGAAGTGGTGGCCCACAAGATCGGCGAACCCTACGGCACCCTGGTGCTGGCGGTCGCGGTGACGGTGATCGAGGTGTCGCTGATCGTCTCGCTGATGCTGTCCAGCGGCCCGGCGGGCGCGGGGCTGGCGCGCGACACGGTGTTCGCCGCGATCATGATCATCCTCAACGGCCTGGTGGGTCTGTGCCTGCTGCTCGGGGGCGCGCGCCACCTGGAGCAGCGTTACGGCCAGGCCGGGGTCAGCGCCGCGCTGGCGACCCTGGCGGCGCTGGCGGTGCTGACGATGGTGCTGCCGAACTACACGACCAGCACGCCTGGGCCGGTCTATTCCAACAGCCAGCTGGCCTTCGTCGGCCTGGTGTCGCTGGTGCTCTACGGGACCTTCGTGCTGGTGCAGACCATGCGCCACCGCGACTACTTCCTGCCGTCCGGCGCGGCCGCCCACGACGAGGAGGCGCACGCTGCGCCGCCGACCGCCCTGGCGGCGTGGTTGAGCCTGGGTCTGCTGGTGGTGGCGCTGGTGGTCGTGGTGCTGCTGGCCAAGGCGCTGGCCCCGACGCTGGAGTCCGTGGTCGCCAACGTCGGCGCGCCGAAGGCGGTGGTCGGGGTGATCATCGCGGCCCTGGTGCTGGCTCCCGAGAGCCTGGCCGCCGTGCGCGCGGCGCGGGCCGACCGCCTGCAGACCAGCCTCAACCTGGCCCTCGGATCGGCCCTGGCCTCGATCGGCCTGACCATCCCGGTGGTGGCGGTCGTTTCGCTGACGATGGGCTGGCCGCTGTCGCTCGGCCTCGACGCCAAGGCGATGGTCCTGCTGATGCTGACGCTGCTGGTCACGACCCTGTCGCTGGCCACCGGCCGCACCACGGTGCTGCAGGGCGTCGTCCATCTGGTGCTGTTCGCGGTCTACCTGTTCACGACAATTGTGCCTTGATCCATTCCTGAGCTGTCGCGTTTGTTGGCGGACCCAGGCCGGCGCGGCCGGCGCAAGTTCGAGAATAATCGCGACATGATGGAGTGGATGGAGGGCGTTGCGCCCTCGTGGCTGCCTGCTTGGCTGCTGAGTCTGGTGGTTCTGGCGGCCGGCGCGGCGATGGCGCTGGCGGCCCACCAGGTGCTGGTGACGATCGTTCGGCGGCTGATCGCCTCGCGCGACGAGTTCTGGCGCGAGCTGGTGACCCGGACGCGGCGTCCCAGCCGGCTGGCGGCGCTGATCCTGGGCCTCGGCGCGGCCGCGCCGCTGGCGAGGCTGGGGCCGGCCCAGCTCGACGTGCTCGGCCGCGTGCTGCTGATCGGCTTCATCGTGCTGTGCGGCTGGGCGGCGCTGACCGCGCTGGACATCGCCACCTTGATCTATACGCGCCGCTTCCGGGTCGACGTGGAAGACAACCTGATGGCCCGCAAGCACATCACCCAGACGCGCATCCTGCGGCGGACCGCCGCCGGCCTGATCGTGATGCTGACCATCGCCTTTGCGCTGATGACCTTCAACGGCGTGCGCCAGTACGGGGTCAGCCTGCTGGCCTCGGCCGGCGCGGCCGGGATCATCGCCGGTCTGGCGCTGCAGCCGTACCTGACGAACCTGATCGCCGGCATCCAGATCGCCACCACCCAGCCGATCCGGCTGGACGACGCGGTGATCGTCGAGGGCGAGTGGGGCCGCATCGAGGAGATCGGCTCGACCTATGTGGTGGTCAAGCTGTGGGACTGGCGCAGGATGGTGCTGCCGCTGACCTACTTCATCCAGAAGCCGTTCCAGAACTGGACCCGCGAGAACGCCTCGCTGATCGGCACGGCGATGGTCTATGTCGACTACTCGGCCCCGATCGAGGTGCTGCGCGGGAAGCTCGAGGAAATCGCCGCGGCCTCGCCGCTGTGGGACCGCGACGTGGTCAACCTGGCGGTGACCGAACTCAGCGAGCGGACCATGCAGGTGCGCTGCCTGACCAGCGCGCGCAACGCCGGCGAGGCCTTCGACCTGCGCTGCGAGGTGCGCGAGAAGATGGTCGCCTTCCTGCAGGCCGAACTGCCGCACGCGCTGCCGCGCGAGCGTTTCGACATGCGGGCGGCCGCGCCCGGCTAGGTAAGCGCGATGGCCGACATCAGCCGGCCGAAGTCCGGCTCGCCGCGCTTGAAGGCCCGGCGGTTGGAGAAGAACAGCGCCTCCTCGGCGCAGGTGTCGCGGCCGAGCCATTCGCAGGAACCGACGCCGGCCTGGCGCAGGCGGTGCAGGACGTAGCCGGGCAGGTCGAACATCGCCTTGTCGGCCGTCTCGCCGGGCTTGAAGAACTCGACGTTCTCGGGAGCTTCGGCGGCGAAGGCCTCGAGAAACTCCAGGCCGACCTCGTAGGAGGCCTGGGCGATGCAGGGGCCGACGACGGCGACGATGTCGGCGGGCCGGGCGCCCAGTTCCTGCATCTTCAGGACGGTGGCCCCGACGATGCCGCCGAGCGCGCCCTTCCAGCCGGCATGAGCGGCGGCGACCACGCGCGCCTTGGGATCGGCGAACAGGATCGGGGCGCAGTCGGCGGCCAGTGCGCCGCAGGCCACGCCGGGACGGTTGGCGACCACGCCGTCGGCTTCCGGCCGCTCGCCGTTCCAGGGCCTGTCGGCGATCAGGGCGGTGGCGGAGTGAACCTGGTAGCAGGTGTTGAGCGCGCCTTCCGGCAGGCCGAAATGCTCGGCGGCGCGGCGGCGGTTCTCGATCACGTCGTCGGGGGCGTCCTTGGAGCCGCGGCCGACATTGAGGCTGGCGTAAAGGCCGGTCGAGACCCCGCCCTGGCGGGTGAAGAAGGCGTGGCGGATCCCCGCCAGATCGAGCAGCGGCGAGGTCAGGACGGGCAGGGTCTGGATAATCTGGTCGGTCACGTGAGCGTCTCGAAAGCCGGCGGTTCGAAGCCGGCGGAATGAATGCAGGCGGCCTTGAACAGCTCGCCCATCTGGTCGGGCGAGACGAGGCGTTCGAGCTGGCGCTCGATGACGTCGCCGAGGTCGGGGCGGGCGTTGGCCAGGGCCTCGGCGCGGGCGCCGACCCCGAGCCGGACGAGCAGTTCGCCCTGGGTCAGGATCTGCGGCGTCTGGGCGCCGCGCGCGGCGGCGGCGGCCATCACCGCCGGGAAGTCGGCGTGGACGGTGAGGTCGGCCTCGCCCGGATTGGCCAGCGGGCTTTCCTTCTGGTGCCGGCGCAGGGCCTGGAGCGTGTCGCCGAAGCCGGGCGCCGCGCGGCCGTAGTCGATGAGCAGGGCCGCGCCGCCGTCGGCCAGGACGCGCAGGGCCAGCGCCTCGCCCAGCGCGGCCTGGGCCGGGGAGTGCTCGAGGATCGCGCCGACCGGGGCCAGGCGGTCGATGCCCGGCGCGCCGGCCAGGCCGAAGGCGAGGGCGCCGGCGTCGTCGAGGCCGACCATGCGCTCGGCCCAGCCCTTTTCTGTGCGCACGTACTGGCGGGCCGGCAGGCAGTCGAGCAGCTCGTTGGCGATGAGGATCAGCGGCGCCTCGCCGGGGACCTCGTCCAGGGCGCCGGCCCAGGAGACATGATCGCCGAGGCTCTGGCGCTGGCGGTCGCGCAGCGGCTGGGAGACCTCGACCAGCCAGACGTCGGCGGCCTCGGTGAACTCGCGCGAGAGCCGGGCGGCGCGCAGCAGGTCGCTCATCAGGGTGCCGTCGCCGGGCCCCATCTCGACCAGCCGGAACTGCGCGGGGCGGCCCAGGCGGCTCCAGGTCTCGACCGCCCAGAGGCCGATCAGCTCGCCGAACATCTGGCTGACCAACGGGGCGGTGATGAAGTCGCCGGCTTCGCCGAGCGCCGGCCGCGTCGCGTAGTAGCCGTGGTCCGGGTCGTGGAGGCAGACGTGCATGTACTGGGCGACGCTCATCGGCCCGCTGGCCCGGATCTGGGCCGTCAGGCGGTCGCGCAGGCTCATGGCGTCTCGGTCTTGGCTTGGCCGGGCGGCGAGGCGGCCTCAGTCGCCAGCGGCTCACGCATGCCGCGCCAGATCAGGAAGAGGCCGCCGATCACCATGGGCGCCGACAGCATCATCCCCATGGTCAGGCCGAACGGGAAATGCTGCAGGTAGCGGTCCGGCTCGCGGAAGTTCTCCACGAAGGTGCGGAAGACGGCGTAGCCCAGCAGGAAGATCCCGGCCACGACGCCGCGCCGCTGGAGCAGGCCCGCGCGATGGGTCGCCCAGCGCAGGATGAGGAAGAGAACCACGCCCTCCAGCGCCGCTTCATAGAGCTGGCTGGGATGGCGCGGGGTGACGCCGTCGGCCTGGGGGAAGATGAACGCCCACGGCACGTCGGACGGCCGGCCCCAGAGCTCGCCGTTGATGAAGTTGGCGATGCGGCCGAAGAACAGGCCGATCGGCGCGCAGGCGGTGACCGCGTCGCCCAGGCGCAGCACGTCGATCTTGTTGACGTAGGAAAAGCCGAACACCGCGATCAGCACGCCGAGCGCGCCGCCGTGGAAGCTCATGCCGCCCTCCCAGACCTTCACGATCTGCAGCGGGTCCTGGAGGACGATCTGGGGCGTGTAGAAGAATACGTGGCCGAGCCGGCCGCCGAGAATGATGCCGAGCGTGATCCAGAGGATCAGGTCGTCGACCTGGGCCGGCGTGGCCGGCGCGCCGCGCGGGCCCCACAGCGCCTGATTCTTCATCATCCCCGCGACATAGCGCCACCCCAGCAGGATGCCGGCCACATAGGCCAAGGCGTACCAGCGGATTGCGAAAGGCCCGATCTGGACGAGGACCGGGTCAAAATCGGGGAATGGCAAGGCGGGCGTCTCCGAATGCTTCGCCGTCAAGGTTTAGACGAGAAGCCCTTCGCTTTCATCCCCCGGCGGGCCATATAGGGCCCATGCAGACTCAGAACCCCTTTCTGGACGAGTTCGCCAAGCTGACCAGCGCGGCGATGGGCCTGGCCCAGACGGCTGGCGACGAGGCCAAGGCCGCATTCCGCGCGCAGGCCGATCGCTTCGTGGCCGACTTCGACCTCGTCCGCCGCGACGACCTCGACGCCCTCAAGGCCGAGATCGCGGCGCTGCGCGCCGAGGTGGCCGCGCTGAAGCAGCCGGCGCCCAAGAAAGCCGCGAAGAAAGACTAGGTCTCGATACACGCGAATGTGGCTCGCGCGGGAAAAGAAACCCGATGACGCGAACGCCGCGAAGCAGCTTACTTTCAATATCGCAGGCGATTCGATGGCCGGCCCGGCCGCGGACGCCCTCTGCGAAAGGACCTCTGGTCTAATGGACACCTCTCAGCCTGACGAAGACGTCCTGGTCACTCTCGACCCGCTAGACGTGGTCGAGCATGTGCTGACCGCCGAAAACCTGCAGTTCGATCGTACGGAAGACGGCGATCTCGCCTTTGCGCTGACCGGCGACTGGAAGGACTACGAACTGTGGTTCGCCTGGCGTCCGGAAGCGGACTGCCTGCAACTTTGTCTTTCGGTGAACCTGCAAGCCACGCCCGAGCAGAAGGCGGCGGCCTACGAGCTGGTCTCCACCCTGAACCAGCGCGTCTGGCTGGGCCATTTTGAAGTCTGGGACGACGGCGAGATCATCTTCCGTCACTCGATGGCGCTGATGACCGGCGAGCGTCCGAGCCTGGCCCAGGCCGCGGCGATGATCGACGTGGCGATGGAGGCGGCCGACCGCTTCTATCCGGCGTTCGACTTCCTGGTGCGCGGGTCGAAGTCGGCGGCCGACGCCGTGGCCGCCTGCATGTTCGAGACCGTCGGCGAAGCCTAGGCGACACCGAGCGAAACCATTAGAGCGTGATGGTCGCCGGACCGCGCCGGCTGTCACGCTTGAGGTTTTCCGATGACGCCGATCCTGATGCTGGGCGCCGGCCGCATGGGCGGGGCGCTGATCGAGGGTTGGCGCATGGCCGGGGCCTTCCAGGCCTCTGACCTGCTGATCCGAGAACCCTATTCAAACCCGACGCTGGAGGCGGCGCAGGCGGCCGGCGCGCGCGTTAATCCGCCCGACGCCGAGCTGGCGCAGGCCCAGACCGTGCTGCTGGCGGTCAAGCCGCAGCTGTGGCGCGAGGCGGCCGCCCAGGTCGCCGGCCACCTGGCCCCCGGCGCGGTGATCGTCTCAATCGCCGCCGGGGTGCGGAGCGCCGACATCTCGCAGGCGTTCGGCGGCCGCGCGGTCGCGCGGATCATGCCGACTACGGCGGTCGCGGTCTGCCAGGGCACGGCCAGCATCTATGCGGCCGACGCCGAGGCCAAGGCGCGGGCCCACGCGCTGTTTTCGCCGGTCGGGACGGTGGTCGACGTCGCCGACGAGGAGCTGATGCACGCGGCGACCGGGGTGTCTGGCTCGGCGCCGGCCTATCTCTACGCCTTCGTCGAGGCGCTGGAGGCGGCGGGCGCGGCGGCGGGGCTGCCGGCCGCCGACAGCGCCCGGCTGGCGCGCTCGACGATCGCCGGCGCCGCGGCGCTGATGGCCCGCAGCGGCGAGGAGCCGGCCGAGCTGCGCAAGCAGGTCACCTCGCCCGGCGGCACCACCCAGGCGGCGCTGGAAGTGCTGCTGGCGGGCGGCGGCTTCCCCGACCTGCTGCGCGAGGCGGTGGCCGCGGCCGCGCGGCGCTCGAAGGAACTGGGCGGGTAGGGGCACCTCCCGGTCCCTGGCGCAATAGGTGTCATCCCGGTTTCGGCGCAGCCGAAGACAGGCGACTGTGTTGTTGGTCAAGCGAGGTCTGGTCGCCAGGGTCTGTCGGCTTTGAGCATGCCGTTGGCGGCGACGACGATTTTCCTGGCGATGGCGATGAGGGCGACCTTGGCGGGCTTTCCGGCCT
>JAGOQB010000012.1 GCA_017991675.1 Phenylobacterium sp.
CATGTTCGGCCGGCTCAAGGACTGGCGTCGCGTCGCCACCCGCTACGATCGATGCCCGACCGTCTTCCTGTCCGCCATCGCCCTCGCCGCTACCGTGCTCTTCTGGCTATGAGTCCTGAGCCTAGAAACCGATATTTTGCTAGTCGACGAAGTGTTGGCCGTCGGCGACGTCGCTTTCCAGCAGCGCTGCTTGGCCAGAATGGGCGACTTGGCGCACGACGGACGCACCGTACTGTTCGTCAGCCATAACATCGCAGCGATTCAGGCCCTGTGTCCTCGCTCGATCCTTTTGCAGCGTGGACAAATCGCGGCGGACGGACGCACAAATGAAATCGTCGCGGACTATGTGCGTAGTCGCACGAGTGAGACCCAGCCGCACGTCCGGCGCTGGGAGTTGGGGGATGGCCCAAGCGGCGGCGCAGCTCGGTTGATTTCCGCCCAGATTATTCCGGCAGACTCGCCCCACCCCGCCCTAATCGACTGCACAATGCCGTTTAAGATCGCCTTCGAATACGAATGGTCAGGTGCCCCAAACGAGCCGCTCCGATTTGAAATAAAACTAGTCAACAGCGACAACGTCGTAGTGTTTGACATCTGCCCGCCAGAAGCGATGTGGCGCCGCCACGAGCCAGGAACCAATTGCATATCCTGCGACATCCCCGCCGACCTTCTAAACTCTAGCGAATACAGAGTTAGCCTTACACTTAGAAGTAACGACCAGGAAGTTCTACAAGTGCCAGACATTCTAACGTTCGACCTGCACGATAGTGGTCGCGACCGTTACGGATGGTTCGGCACCTGGGAGGGCGTTCTGCGCCCCCGTTTCCACTGGGAAACTGCTACACTACCCGGCCCAACGACCCGATCCGACGCAACAGAAGCCTGATTCCCCTCATTCTGCGGTGGAACCTGAGCAACCGCGTCAGACTAAGGTCGAGCGCCTGCTTGCTACGCGACTCAGCGCGCGCCTCAACGGTCTGAGAGCCCTACGCAACCGCCGCACAGCCAGGATCAATCGGTCGCTCGATCGCATCGTCCACGCAGGATCTTCGTAGTCGCGGAACGCGCGACGAAAGGCTCCCTCCAATCGCGGCGTCATCTTTCCCGCAGCGCGCGTGTACTCCGCCGCCCAGCTCAGAAATGCTCTTCGTGACGCGTGAGGCCCGCCCAACCTATCGAAGTCGCCAGCCGCTGTCGCGGCCGCACAGGCGGAGTCTGGGTGTTGTCGATAGCGAGAGTGCACCTCCCCAATCACATGGACGGGATAGCGCAGCATGAGCTTCACCCACAGGCATTGATCCTCATAAATCTCGAAGCCTTCTTCAAATCCACCCACCGCTTCGATCGCCTCGCGCCGTATCATTACCGCGCAGACGCATGAGACTTCACCGAGCTGCTCCAGGAGCACCGACCCGAGCAGCCCCGGCGGCTGATAGGTCCGCCCCGCTTGCCTCCGCATGTCCTGAGCCCAGGCGCGAGCATCAGCTGGCCACCAGAATGTCGTCGGCCCATAGATCCAACCCACCTCCGGCATAAGCTCAAGCGTGGCCACCTCCGTGGCCAGCTTGGTAGCCTCGAACAGGTCGTCAGCATCCAAGAATACGACGTACTTGCCCCGCGAGGCATTCAGCGCGCGATTGCGCGCGGCGGCAGCGCCCCTGCGCAACGGATCGGGCTTGATCAGCTTAATACGCTGATCAAGGCTTGCGGCCTGGGCAGTAACCTCCAGGCTATTGTCGATGGACCCGTCATCGGCCACCAGCAATTCCCAGTCAGTATACGTCTGGGCCTGAACCGAGGCGATCGCCTCGGCCAAATACGCCCCTCCATTCAGGTTCGGCGTAATGACCGAAACGGTTGGATTTGGTGCGTCGTGGCTCGCACTCACGACGCCCCTCCTGGCGACCGCGCGCGACGGCCGCGCAGCTCCCGTCGCACCCGCCGCACAAGCAAGCGCACTTCCCACCCAAGTGCTCGAAACAGGCCGCACGGCAACCCCATCGGCGCGACCTTGGTGATGCCAACTGCCTGCATCAGCAGGGAATCCAACGGAATGTCGCCGCGCCGCAAGCCAGCGATCCAGCGGTCCGAATAAAAGCGAATGCAATTGGCTCGGCCCTGACGGAGAGCTGCGAGCCACTCCGGCCGCGCCTTCGCATCGTCGCGGTATCCTCGCAGAACCTCCAGCACCCACCCAAGCATGAATGCACTGTCGCGCGATGTATTTCCGCCGTGCTGCCAGTACTCTGCGATCACTGTAGACCGCGCCACCACATGATAACGGCGCGCGATTCGCAAATATAGATCATAATCCTCAGACGCCCTCTGCTTCGCGTCGAATCCCCCAACCGCATGATAGGCGTCCGCCCGAAACATGGCGGCAGCCAACATCCCGACGCAGTTATTTCGCAAGAAGGCGGCAAAGGTATCTACGCCCGGAGCTTCAAAAGCCTCACTCGTCACCTTCCCTGTTGGCGCATCTACAAAAGCATACGCACCATAGACCATCCCGCACTCGGGGTGGGCTGAGAATTGATCGAGATTTTGAGCAATTGCGTCAGGCATCAACCGATCGTCGGCGTCAAGGAATACTAAGTAGTCGCTGGCCGCCGCCGCAACCCCGGCATTTCGCGCCGCCGATACGCCCTGGCTACTCTGCTGTATCAGTTTGACCAGCGGGTAATGACTCGTCACCTTCGCCGGATCATCGCGTGATCCGTCATCAACGACGATCACCTCTGCTGCCGGCACCGTCTGCGACAACACACTATCGATGGCCGCAGCAAGAAAATGCGCGTGATTATGCGTCGGAATGACTACTGCTACGCTTGCATTCATCGCCCACCCAACTCCCCAGCGTGATCCGACAGTCTGCGCCCTACCATCGAACGATAAGGCACGAACGTACTAGGCTCCAATCTCGGTGGAATGGCCTGCATGGCCTGCCCCCGAGCCGATAGCCCGCAAATTGCGCATTCGCGGGAAATTCTCCAACGGGAACCGCGTTTTTCGGGATGTATCCGAACGCAAAACGATTAATGTACAGACTATAAGTCTAGGAATATTGCGTACCTTGGGCCCACCTCTCTATCGGGATATCGACTGCCCTGGCCAAAGGGCTGTCGAGCCGGCTTATTGCTGGGTGGTGCTTGGCTCTACCGTTCACAACTGGGGGTGAATGTGGGAAAGGCAGTACTCGTCGCCGGTGGCTGTGGCTTCCTTGGCTCGCACTTGATCGATCGCCTCCTGTTGAGGTCCGATGTCGACCGCATCGTCGTGGTGGACAATCTCTGGACCGGCACCAGGGACAACCTCAAGCATATTTCCGACCCGCGCCTGCACCTCGAGGTCGCGCCCGCCGAGCAGTTCTCGACGTCGGAACGCTTCGACGAAATCATCCACCTCGCCTCGCCGGCCTCGCCGCCGTGGTACATGCGCGACCCGGTCGGCGTCATCCAGGCCAACCTCGGCGGCGCCATGAACCTGCGCAACCTGCTGGCCAAGGGGGGGCGCTTCTCCTTCGCGTCGACCTCCGAGGTCTATGGCGACCCTCTCATTTCGCCCCAGCCCGAGCACTATCGCGGCTCGGTCGACTGCACCGGCCCGCGCTCGTCCTACGACGAGAGCAAGCGGTGCACGGAATCGCTGCTGTTCGAATGCCGCCGCGTCTACGGCATCGACATCCGCATCGTGCGCCTGTTCAACGTCTATGGCCCGCGCACGCGGATCGACGACGGCCGGGCAGTGTCGAACTTCCTCGGCCAGGCCCTGACCACCGGCAAGCTCACCGTCTACGGCGACGGCCTGCAATCGCGCAGCTGGGGCTATGTCGACGACATCATCGATGCGCTGGAACGTTATTTCTGGCGTGATCAGATCAGCTATCCGGGCCCGCTCAACGTCGGCAACGACCGCGAGATCTCGGTGCTCGAAGTCGCCGAGTACATCACCAAGCTGGTGCCCGGCTCGTCGATCGAGTTCATGCCGCCGGTCCCGCAGGACCCGACCAATCGCAGGCCGGACCTGACGCGGATGAACCAGATCCTGCCGGGCTGGTCCGCGGACATTCCCTACGAAGACGGGATCCGCCGCACGCTCGAATGGTTCAAGCAGCAGATCGGCCAGCAGAAGTCCGCGCCGGCCCTGGCGCCCGCCCCGTTGCTCATGGACCCTAACTAGCGGGACGCTCCACCATGCCCGGATCGTACGCGGCGTCGAGCGCAGCCAGGCTCTTGAACCGTTGAAGCCGGCGCCTCGCATCCCAGGGCGTGTCGACCTCGCTGTCGGAATAGGCGTCGAAGTGGCGTGGATCGATCGGCCGGTCCACGCGCACGCGCTTGCTCCGGCTGAGGTAGATGAACGTCAGCCGCGCCTGCTCGGCCAGCTTGAACGGGGCGCCGAGCGGATCGTGCGCGAACGTCTGGCCCACGGCGCCGATCGCCTCGCGGGCCAGGCCGCGGCGCGCGCGGTTGCGCGCGTACTCGGCGAAGAAGCCCGCCATCCGCCGCCGCGCGAGCCCGCGGGCCGTGTCGTCCAGGTCCGGCCACAGCACCCGATACATCTGGATGTGCGAGCGGATCATCCGCCCGACGTCCTCGGTCATCGCCCCGTCGGTCCGGCGGTAGCCGGTCAGATAGGCCGGCACGCAGGCGAACTGATGGTTCAACGCGACCTGCAGCTGGATCAGATAGTCCTCGCACCCCTGGGCGCCGACGGCGTTGAGCCCCGGGTCGTAGCGCACGTCGGCCAGCGCGCTGCGCCGGATCAGCGGCGTGCTGCCGTTGGACACGAAGTTCCAGTCCAGGTGCCGGTACAGCACCCAGCCCTCCACCACCGGCGCGGCCGAGACGTCGATGATCCTCCCGGACGTGTCGATCCGGCGATACCAGTTGTAGACCAGGCCCAGGCTGGCCGGCCCGTTCGTGAACCGCTCCAGCTGCAGCCGCAGCTTGTCCGGATGCCACAGGTCGTCGGCGTCCAGCGGCGCGATGAAGTCGCCCCGCGCCGCATCGATGCCGGTGTTGCGCGCGGCGGCCACGCCGGCGTTCGCCTTGGAGATCACCCGCACCCTGGGATCCTCGGCCGCGAAGGATTCCGCCATCGCGCGCGTGCCGTCCTTCGAGCCGTCATCGACGACGATGATTTCGAGTTCGGCGTGGGACTGCCGCAGCGCCGACCGCAACGTCTCAGCCAGAGTCGCGGTGGCGTTGTACGCGGGTACGACGACGGAAATCAGGTTCGGCATGATCCAACTTCGCGGTGAAAACGTGCGGAATTCGAACTACACTATTCAAATACCTTTGGTAGCCATCGGCCTAGCGCCAATGTGCTGGTGAGCGGGAGTCATTGTGCGCATCGCCTTTGTCTCGCTAGGCAGTCCCTTCAACCGCTCGTCCTGGAGCGGCATACCCTATTATGCGCTGCGCGAACTCAGCCGGCGGTTCAACGACCTCACCGTGATCGACACCCCGCGGGTCGATGAGAGCCTGCGCTACGCCTCCAGCCTGGCGGCGATCGGGATGCTGATGTCGCGCGAACCGATGGTGACCCGCGCGTTCGGCCACTGGCTCGACAAGCGCCTGACCGAGGCCGACGCCGACGCCGTGATCTCCATCGGCGCGGCCCACAAGGTCGCCTATATCGACCCCAAGTGGCCGGTGCTGCATGTCGCCGACGCGCTGTTCGGTCCGCTGGTCGACTATTACCCGAAGTACCGCCCGCTCAACGGCCGCAGCCGGCGTATCGGCAACGCGCTGCAGCGCCACCTGATCAACCGCAACCAGCCGATCATGCTGACCTCCGATTGGGCGGCGCGCTCGGCGGCTGAATACTACCAGGTCCCGACCGAGCGGTTCGGCATCGCCCCGCTGGGCGCGAACTTCGACGTCGAGCCGCTCGCCTACGAGCGCGCCTCGAAGGGCGACAAACTGAAGCTGCTGTTCGTCGGCTACGACTGGCCGCGCAAGGGCGGGGCGCTGGTGCTCAAGGTTTTCAAGGACCTGCGCCGGCACATCGGCGACGCCGAACTGCACATCGTCGGCTGCAAGCCGGCCGAGACCCTCGGCGTCCCGGGCGTGGTCCACCACGGCCATCTGAGCAAGACCGACCCCGAGCAGGCCGCGCTGCTGGAGAAGCTGTTCCGCACCTCGTCCTTCCTGTTCATGCCCAGCCAGCAGGAGGCCTTCGGCCTCGTCTACTGCGAAGCCTGCGCCTTCAGCCTGCCCTCGCTCGCGCGCGACACCGGCGGGGTCGGGGCGATCGTCAAGCACGGCTCCAACGGCCTGCTGTTCGGGGCCGACGCCGCGGTCGAGGACTATGTGGCCGGCATCCGCGAAATCTGGGCCGACGAGGCCCGCTACCTGGCCATGACCCGGGCCGCCCGGGCGGCGTTCGAGGACCGCCTCCGCTGGAACGTGTGGGGCGCCACGGTCGAGGCGGAGATCCGCGCCCTGGGGAGGAAGGTCAATGGCGATTGAAATCGGCGGGGCCAAGCCCGCCATCCTGGTCACGGGCGGCGCCGGCTATATCGGCAGCCACGCGGTCCTTGAGCTGCTCGACGCGGGCTATCCGACCGTCGTCATCGACAATCTGGTCACCGGCTTCCGCTGGGCCGTCGATCCGCGCGCGGTCTTCGTCCAGGGGGCCATCGACGACGACGCCCTGGTGCGCCGGACGGTCCGCGAGCACGCGATCGGCGGGGTGCTGCACTTCGCCGGCTCCACGGTCGCGCCGGAGTCGGTCGCCGATCCGCTGAAGTATTATCGCAACAACACCGCGGCCAGCCGCTCGCTGCTGGAAAGCGTGATCGGCGAGGGCGTCCGCCACTTCGTGTTTTCCTCGACCGCAGCGGTCTACGGCGTCACCCCCGAGCGGCCGGTCACCGAGCGCGACCGCGTCGAACCCGAAACGCCCTACGGCCGTTCAAAGCTCATGACCGAGCGGATGCTGGCCGACATCGCCGCGGCGAACGCCGACTTCAACTATTGCGCGCTGCGCTACTTCAATGTCGCCGGCGCGGACGCCCACGGCCGCGCCGGTCCGTCCGGCGTCGGCGCCACCCACCTGATGAAGGCCGCGGTCGAGGTCGCGGTCGGCAAGCGCGAGGCCCTCATCGTCCACGGCGACGATTTCGCCACCCCCGACGGCACCGGCGTGCGCGACTACATCCACGTCAGCGATCTGGCCGCGGTCCACATCCTGGCGCTGCAGCGGCTGCTTGAGGACCCCGGCGCCAGCCACGTGCTGAACTGCGGTTACGGCCGCGGCCATTCGGTGCTCGACGTGGTCGGGGCGGTCAGCCACGCCGCCGGCCGCCAGATCCCCTACATCGTCGGAGATCGCCGCCCCGGCGACCTCGGCTCGGTCATCGCCGACAACGCCCGCATCCGGACCGAGTTCGCCTGGCGCCCGCGCTTCGACGAACTGTCGGTCATCGTCGCCGACGCCCTGCGCTGGGAGCAGGAGCTGGACCGGCGAAGGGTTTGAGCATGGCCGAGGCGGATCCCCCAAGGTTGGAGCGCCTGCTGCAACTCGGGATCCTGCGGCTCCGCGAGCACTTCCTGCACCATGCCGAGCAGATCTTCCGCCAGATGCTGGCCGAGACGCCGGACCATCCGCACGCCCAGCGTTTCCTGGGCGTGACCCTGTTCAAGCTCGGCCGGCGCGACGAGGGGGTCGAGTTGCTGCGCCAGGCGACCGCCGATCCCGACACGCCGCCCAAGGCCTGGGGCGACCTGGCCGCCGCCCTGCACCGGATGGGCGCCTCCGACGAGGCCGCAGAAGCCTATGGTCGCGCCGTGCACGGCCCGCCGACGACCCCGCCGGCCGACATCGCCTTCGCCACCGAACGGGCGGTGCACGAGTTCAAGCTCTCCGACTATCCCTATCGCGCCACCGTGCGCTACGGCGCCGGGCGGCCGCCGCATCCGCGCCTGTTCGAGATGATCGACGCGCGGCGCGCCGACTATGCGCGCCAGTTCGCGGCCGTCGCCGAGATCCAGGCCGACTTCGCCGACATCGCCTGGAACGGCCACTACGACTCCACCGAGCCGTTCTGGCTGAACGGCTGGTTTCCGCCGCTGGACGGCATGATCCTGACCAACATGCTGCGGCAAGCCAACCCGAAGCGCTTCGTCGAGGTCGGCTCGGGGGTCTCGACCAAGTTCGCGCACCGGGCCGTCCGCCGCTACGGCCTGCAGACCAAGCTGATCTCGATCGACCCGCAGCCCCGCAACGAGATCGACGCGCTCTGCGACCAGGTGCTGCGCAAGCCGCTGGAGACCTGCGATCCGGCGATGTTCGACGTCCTCGATCCCGGCGACGTCTTCTTCCTGGATTCCTCGCACCGCGCCTTCCAGGGCTCGGACGTCACCGCCTTCTTCCTCGACATCCTGCCGCGCCTGAAACCGGGCGTGATCATCCAGATCCACGACATCTACCTACCTGACGACTACATCGGGGGCCATGTCGAGCGGCTGTGGAACGAGCAGTACCTGCTCGCCGCGGCGCTGCTGTTCGGCTCCGGCGCCTTCGAGATCCTGTTCCCCTGCTGGTACGCCGGCCAAGACGGCGCCCTCGCCGACCATGCGGCGGAACTCTTCCGCGGCGGCCCGCTCGAGGGCCTGAACCTCTACGGGGCCTCCTTCTGGTTGCGTAAAGCCTAGCGGCCAAGTTCCGCACATTGCCAGCCAGCAGCGCCGCGGGCAGTTTGCGCGGCCCGGTCGCCCAGCCGCAGGGCCGCCGCTGTCAAACACCATGCGGCCAGGGAGAATCCAACCATGTCGGGCGTCCAAGCTTCCTCGTCGACCAGCGACCTAGACCGCCTGCGCGAGGCCGCCGCCGAGGCCTGGACCTATGGCCTGCCGCTCATCGAGATCGCGACCACCCGCGGCAGCCGCGCCGGCTTCGGCGGGTCGCTGAACACCTTCGGCCACATGCGCAACCTGGCCAACCACAAGATGCGGGCGGTGACCACGCCCAACAACGACACCCTCTACACCAGCGCCCAGATCGACCTCAGCGCCGGCCCGGTCACCATCGCCCTGCCGGCCAGCGGTCAACGCTATCTGTCGCTGGCGCTGATGGACGCCTACACCAACAACTTCGCGATCCTCGGCACCCGCACCACCGGCCCCGACGCCGTGACCTTCCGCCTGATCGGCCCGCAGGACACCAGCGAAGGGCCCAACACCCTGCGCTCGCCGACCAACCATGTCTGGGCCCTGGCCCGCATCCTGGTCGACGGCCCGTTCGACCTGGAGGCCGCCCGCGCCGTCCAGGCCGGCATTTCGCTGCAGGGCCCTGAAGCCTCCGACGCGCCCGTCCACGCCCGTCGCAGCGCGCCGTGGAACGAGTACTTCGCCAGCCTCGACGCCCTGCTGGTCGCCAACCCGCCGCCGGTCACCGACCTGGCGCTGCTGCGCCGCATCGCCCCGCTCGGGCTGGGACAAGGCGACTTCGACCCCGCCCGCTTCAGCGCCGACCAGGCCGCGGCCATCGAGGCCGGAATCGCCCAGGCCCGCACCATGATCCGCACCTCCGGCATCGGCGGCGTGAACTGGGTCGACGGCTGGTCCTATCCGCGCTCCGACCTCGGCGACTTCGGCCAGAGCTACGGCTATCGCGCCGCGGTGGCCCTGGCCGGGCTCGCCGCCCTGCCCCCGGTCGAGGCGATGTACATGCGCGGCAAGGGCGAGAGCCGCGGCCTCTATGACGGCGCCAAGGACTGGCGCCTGCACTTCCCGGCCGACCGCATGCCGGCGGTGGACAGCTTCTGGTCGTTGAGCCTCTACGAAGCGACGCCCGACGGGCAGTTCTTCTTCGCCGACAACCCGCTCGACCGCTACGCGATCGGCGACCGCTCGCCGGGCCTGACCTACAACGACGACGGCTCGCTCGACATCTGGATCGGCCACGCCCACCCGGGCGAGGGACGCGAAAGCAACTGGCTGCCGGCGCCAGACGCGCCCTTCGCCCTGTTCATGCGCGCCTATCTGCCCAAGGCGGCGATGCTGGAAGGCGACTACCGCCTGCCGCCGGTGACCGCGGCCTAGAGCCCTTCCCACTCACGATGGATCATCGTGAGTGGGTAAGAAATCAAAGAGCCGACCCTGTTCATCCCGGCTGGCCTGTCTCAAGCCAACCGGGACAGGGCCTAGTGAACCCGCTCGAAGTGGCCGCACAGGCGCTCGACCGCATAGACCGTCGTCCGCAGTTCGCGGGTCACCACCGGGTCGGGCGTCTCGTTCGGGTCGCCCGACCACAGCCCGCTGCCCTCGGCGCAGGCGGCCAGCAGCACCCGCAGCGCCAGCATCAGGTCCACCCAGATCGAGCGGTCGTTGTCCGCCGCCTGCGGGTCGGAGACCAGCATCAGGTCGGCGAAGCGGCGCATCGAGCGGGAGGCGTGCGCCACGTCGACGGCCAGCAGGCTGGCCTCGAACTGCGGCGCAAACGTCAGGCGGCTGAGCTCGCCGGGCGAGGCGCCGGCCCACAGCAGGCCCCCGTTCAGGCGGTGCAGCGCTTCGCTCAGCCGCAGCAGCCAGTAGGCCAACTGGTCGTGCGTCGCCAGGCCCGGATAGGGGGTCTCCACGAACGCGGCCACGTCAGGGATTGTCCACAGGGCGGCCGTCTGCGAGACACCGCTTAAGGGCGAATCCCAGCGACAGCACCATCACGAGCCAGACGATCGACAGGCCGGCGACATAGGCGGCGATACTCATGAGAACACACGGGGTCGGCGGAAACTGGCCCCCTGCCTAGTCCAGGTCCCTGGCCGGAAGGTGTAAACTTCCGGCGCATTTACACTTGTTTACCGCCCCAAGCCGGACCATGGCTGTAGTTCTTCTGTCGGCGCCGGCCCCCTGCGGCGTCGGTGACGGCCCCGATCGAGCATGCGTATGAGAATTGCGGCGTTGGAAGACGACGACGCCCAGAGAGAGGCGATCGCTCGCCTGTTGGTGAGCGGCGGGCACAACTGCCAGTGCTTTCAGCTGGCGACGCCGCTGATCGCGGCCCTGCGTCGGGAAACCTTCGATCTGCTGGTCCTCGACTGGAACCTGCCCGACATGAGCGGGCTGGACGTCGTGGCGTGGGCGCACAAGAACCTGACCCCCTGCCCGCCGATCCTGCTGCTGACCAGCCGCTCGTCCGAGGCCGACGTCGTCGCCGGCCTGAACGGCGGCGCCGACGACTATGTGGTCAAGCCGGTCCAGTCGGGCGTGCTGCTGGCCCGCGTCAACGCCCTGCTCCGCCGCAGCTACCCGGACCGCGCCACCGGCGGAATCGAGACCCATGGCGAGTACCGCTTCAACCTCCCGGCCGAGCAGGTGACCCGCAACGGCGAGCCCGTGCCCCTGACCGCCAAGGAATTCGGCCTGGCCCTTCTGATGTTCCGCAACGTGCACCGGGCGCTGTCGCGCGGCCACATCCTCGAGGCGATCTGGGGCCGCAATCCCGACCTGCCGACCCGCACCCTGGACATGCATATCTCTCGCATCCGCAGCAAGCTCGAGCTGCGCCCGCAGAACGGCTACCGCCTCGCCCCCGTCTACAGCTACGGCTATCGGCTCGAACGGCTCACCGAGGATACGCCGGAAGAGGCTGCGGAATGAGCTGGAAGCGGGCGGCGATCGCCGGATTGGCGCTGCAGGCGCTCGCCGCCGCGCCGGCCCTCTCGGCCGAACCGGTGGAAAGCTACGTCGTCCAGCCTGGCGACACGCTCTACGAACTGGGCCGCCGCTACTTCGCCGGCGGCGATTACCGCGCCGTCCAGCGGCTGAACCGCATCGCCGATCCGCGCCGCTTGCAGGTCGGCAGTCGGCTCAAGGTCCCGGCCCGGCTGCTGAAGGTCACCGCGATCGAGGCGCGCGTCGCCGGGTTCCGCGGCGCCGTCACGGTCACCGCCGGCGGCCGCACCCTGCCCGTCTCCACCGGCATGATGCTCAAGGAGGGCGCGGTCGTCGCCACGGGGTCGAACGCCTTCCTGCGGCTCGACCTGCCCGACGGCACGCACCTGTCGCTGCCGTCCCAGAGCCGCGTGCAGCTGGGCAAGATGACCTTGGTGGAGATGACCGGGGTCGTCCGCCGCGACCTGCAGGTCCAGGGCGGCCGGCTGGAGTCCGACGTCACCCCGCTGCGCGATCGGCGCGACAGCTACACCGTGCGCACGCCGATGTCGGTCTCGGCGGTGCGCGGCACCGAGTTCCGCGTCGCCTACGACGAGCGGGCAGGCCGGGCCAGCACCGAGGTCATCGAGGGCCTGGTCGCGGTCAGCGCCGACGACGACGGGGCCGACGTCGCCGCCGCCTATGGCGCGGTCGCCACCGCCGACGGCGTCTCCGACCCGATCCACCTCGCCCCGCCCCCCGGCCTCGCCCAGCCCGGCAAGGTCCAGGACGAGCAGACCGTGCGCTTCCAGCTCGCCGCCCCCGCCGCCGCGGGCGGATACCAGGTGCGACTGGCCGTCGACGCCGGCTTCGTCGAGGTGCTGGAGGAGACCGCCGCGCAGGGCCAGGAGGTCGTGCTCGGCGAGTTGCCGGACGGGGTCTACTTCCTGCGGCTGGCGGCGCTGGACGACAACGGCCTGCTGGGCCTGCCGGCCACCTACGCCTTCCAGCGGCGCCTGAACACCCTGCGCGCCGAGGCGCCGGTCGCCTCGCGCGACGGCGGCGTGCGCCGCTACAAGTTCCGCTGGCAGGCCGGCGGCCTGGGCGAGCGCACCTACCGGCTCCAGCTCCTGCGCGAGGGCGCCGAGGCTCCGGTCGTCGACGAGGCCGGCCTGACCATGCAGGAGTTGACGGTCACCGACCTGGCTCCCGGCGTGTACAACTGGCGCGTGATGTCGCGGACCTTCGCCGGCGGGGGCTACCACGAGAAATGGACGCCCCTCGAGCGGTTCGAAATCGGCCGTTGAGCGCCCCCGTCGGCAAGCTTGGGGCCTGGTCCGCGCGTCGGCGGGTGATCGCCGAATGGGCGCTGGTGGCGCTGGCCGTCTCGGCCCTGGTCGCCGCCCTGGTGCTGACCCGCGCGACCGAGCGCGCCGACAACGTGGTCTTCGACACCGTGTCGGGCTGGGGCGTACGCGCCCCGCACGAGGACATCGTCGTCGTCGCCATCGACAACCGCAGCCTCGCTGAGCTCGGTCGCTGGCCCTGGCCGCGCGCCCGCCACCAGGCCCTGCTCGAAGCCCTGGCCGGCTACGGCCCGCGCGCCGTCGCCTACGACGTCCTGCTGGTCGAGCCGGACCCGACGCCGGGCGCCGACGACGCCCTCGCCAGGGCCCTGACGGCCGGTCCGCCGGTCTTCCTGCCGCTGACCTTCGACGTCCCCGGACCGAACGGCGCGCCCTACGAGGTGCTGGCGCCGATCCCCGCGCTCGCGGCCCGCGCCGCCGGACTCGGCCAGGTCAATGTCGACTTCGACAGCGACGGGGTCATCCGCCGCACCTACATGGTCGAGCGCGACGGCGAGCGGGCCTGGCCGCACCTGATGGCCTTCATGCAGGCCGCCGCCGAGGGGACGCCCCGTCCGGCCAGCGCCGGCGCCACGCCCGGCCCGGCCCGCGCGCCGCTGCTCCGTGAAGCGCCGCTGCTGGTCTCGTTCGCAGGGCCGCCCGGTCACTTCCGGACCGTCTCCTTCATCGACGTCGTCAACGGCGCGACCCCCGCCGAATTCCTGAGGGACAAGCTCGTCCTGGTCGGCGCCACCGCCGACGGGCTCGGCGACCGCTACGCCACCCCGCTCTCGCACCGTACCGAGATCATGTCGGGCATCGAGCTGCAGGCCAACCTGCTCGACACCCTGCTGACCGGGCGCGCCATCGCCCCGGCGGGCCCCGGTCGGTTGCTGGCCTTCTCGCTGACCCCGCTGCTCCTGGCCCTGGCCGGCTTTCTGCTGCTGCGCCCGCGCGCCAACCTGCTGCTCGGCGCCGCCCTGGTGGCCGCGACCATCGTCGCCAGCGCCGTGCTGTTGCTGCAGGCCCAGGTCTGGGCGCCGCCCACCGCCGCCCTGGCCGGGCTGATCCTGGTCTATCCGCTGTGGAGCTGGCGGCGGCTCGAGGCGACCAGCGCCTACATGCTGCAGGAACTGCGCGCCTTCTCGCAGGAGCCCGACCTGCTCTCGGCCCTGGCCCAGCGCCGCGGCGGCCCGCCCACCGACGTCATCGACCGACAGGTGGCGCTGATGCACGCGGCCATCGACCGCGCCCGCGACCTGCGCCGCCAGGTGCTCGACGCCCTCCAGGGCCTGCCCGACGCGACCCTGGTCACCGACCTGGCCGGCCAGGTGCTGATCGCCAACCGCGAGGCCGAAGCCCTGTTCGGCGACGACCCCGCAGGCCGACCGGTGGCCGAACTGATCGCCGGCCTCTCGCCCGAGGCCGGGGCCCTCGACCTGACGGGCGAGGCCGAACTCACCGTTCCCGACGGCCGCAGCTTCGCGATCCGCCGCACCCCGCTCAGCGAGGCCGGCGGCGACCAGGTCGGCTGGATCGTCCGCTTCACCGACGTCACCGCCCTCAAGGACGCCGGCCGCCAGCGCGAGCACATCCTCGAACTGCTGACCCACGACATGCGCTCGCCGCAAGTCTCGATCCTGACCCTGCTCGGCAGCTCCGAGGCCAAGGCCGCCGTCGCCGCTCCGGTCGCCGACCGCATCGCCGGCTATGCGCGGCGCACCCTGTCCCTGGCCGACAACTTCGTGAACCTGGCCCGCGCCGAGGCCGACGCCTACGCCGCCGAGGTGCTCGATCTCGGCGAGGTGCTGCTCGACGCGGTCGACGACCTCTGGCCGCAGTCCTCGGCCCGCCAGATCACGGTCGTCGCCGCCGAGACCGACGGCGAGGTGCTGGTCGAAGGCGATCGCGCCCTGCTGACCCGCGCCCTGATCAATCTGGTCGACAACGCCATCAAGTATTCGCCGGCCGGCGGGCGGGTGGACTGCGCGGTGCGGATCGAGGACGAGCAGGCCGTCTGCACCGTCGCCAACCAGGGCGAGGGCATGAGCCCGGCGCAGCTGGCCAACCTGTTCAAGCGTTTCCACCGGGTCCGCCCCAAGGGCGGCGAGCGGATCGACGGCGTCGGGCTCGGCCTCTCGTTCGTCCATGCCGTGGTCCAGCGCCATGGCGGGCGCATCGACTGCGCCAGCACGCAGGGCCATGGCGCCAGCTTCACGGTGCGCCTGCCGCTGGCCAGCGGCTAGATCAGGAGCTCGGCGCGAGCCGCCTGGCCACCGCCGCATTGAGGCCGGCCTCGGCCGCCCCGCAGTCAGGCGCACGCCCCATGGCGCTGGCCCGCACGCGATAGGCCTCCGCCCCGCTCGCCGCCTCCAGGACCCGCGCAGTCAGGGTGCAGAGCTGGCGGCTGCGCGGCGTCCACCACCGGCGCTTTTCCGGCGCCGCCACCCAGGCGTCCGGCGCAGCGTCGGCGGCCGGCCGCGGCCCGGCATAGGCGCCGACCTTCTGCGGGCGCTCGCTGTAGCTCAGCTCGACCAGATAGCCCTCGCCCGGCGCCTCGCGCACCGCCAGGCCCTCGGCCTGCAGCGTCTTGGCCATCGGCCCCGCGCCCTGGCTCTCGGGCGCGAACGCCAGCCCGCGCGCGCGCAGATCCGGCCGCACGCCGCTCTCGACCACGTCGATCTTGTTGGAGGCGCATCCCGCCACCAGCAGGGCGAGCACGCACGCGACGGGGACTCTCGTCATCTCGAGCCAGACTTGGACATGGCCCGAGTATGGTCATTTCACCGGATGAGTAAATCGCGCAGCCCGGGGCGGCGTCCGCCCCGCGCGCGGCGGTCCCCGGGCGGCCGCTGACGCCCGCCATGGTGGTGAACAAAGCATGCGCCAGCAACGGCTGTCTGCAAGTTACGGAATTTGCGGGAGTTGCAACCCTTCCGGCAGCGCCGGCCTACGCTACGGCCCTGCTTCAAATCGTCGCCGAATTCAGCCATAAGGTGAAATGTCGGGCCCGACCCGCGAGTGTGATCAACCGCTCCCTCGCCGCCGTGCAACCGCGATTTGCCTGGATGAACAGCGATCCTGAGGCGAAATCGGCCGAATTCTCGCCCTCCGGCCGCCCGCACGCCCCGATTTATTCGCAGAACAAAGCTTTCGGACCGCGAGTATTCGACATCCACGAAACGTGTTCGCTGAGCATGCTCGACAATCGTCGGCCTGTGCGCAAACAGTACTCTTTTCAAAGGAGAATTATGGGCCTTAACTTCCTTGAATCCAAAGCGAACCTCGGAGCCTTCACTCCGGCGGCCGACCTTTGGGTGAGGAGACCACAATGTCTGCTGAACCTTCCAACAAGACCCCCGATCCGATGGACGTGGCCCTCGGCGCCGCGGTCAGGATCCGTCGAAGGACGATCGGCATGTCGCAAGAAGCGCTTGCCGAACAGTGCGGCGTAAGCTTCCAGCAGATCCAGAAATACGAGAACGGCGCCAACCGGATCTCGTTTTCCCGGCTCGTTCAGATTGCACGGGCGTTGCGATGCCGGGTTGTGGACCTGATGGACGTTCTGGACACTCCGGCCGGCGACGGCGACGTCGATCTGCTCAGCCGGATGCGCACCCCAGGCGCGCTTGAGTTGTTGAGCGCCTTCGAGCGCCTGCCGCAGGAAGCCAGGTCCTCCCTGGTCAATCTGCTGCGGGTGATGACCGACCCCGAGGCCGGCCAGCGCGTGCGCCAGAAGGAAGTGGCCTGAACGAAACGAGCGCCGGCCCTCGCAGACCGGCGCTCGTCGCCTGAGCTTCTGTATGGGCGCTAGAGCGGCTTCAGGTCGACCGCCGCGATCTTGCCGCGCTCCTCCCGCTCGACGAATTCGAGCTTCTGGCCTTCGTTCAGGCTGCGCAGGCCCGCACGTTCGACCGCGGAGACGTGGACGAAGACGTCCTTGCCCCCATTATCCGGCTGGATGAAGCCGTAACCTTTGGTGGTGTTGAACCACTTGACCGTCCCGGTGGCCATAACGCTTTCGTCTCCCTGACTAGCGTTCCAAACAGGGCACGCTCGACGCGCGCCCTGAAACAATCTCAAGTCTGGGAAGGCTGGTTCGATCCGCAAGGGCGGGAAATGAACGTCTGCAGGCCCAAGTCCGGATTGCGGGCCAAATTTTTGCACACGGCCAGGCTGGGCGGTCAACAGAGAACGCGGGTCAATTTTCCGCCAGCACCTTGTCGATCAGGGCCTTGGCGTCCTTGCCGGACCAGTCGGCGTCGCCGGCCAGCCGGCCCCGCTCCACCCCGTCGGCGCCATAGATCACCGTCGTCGGCATGCCCGCCGCCGGCGGCTTGAAGGCGAACGGCAGAGCCATCTTGGGGTCGTGATAGAAGGCCAGCGGCGCGTGCTTGGCGATGAAGGCGCGGGCCTTGTCGGCGTCCTGCGGGCGGTCGACGCTGATCGCCACCACCTGCACCGGCTTACCCTCATAGCTGGCGGCCAGCTTGGCCAGGGTCGGCATTTCGATCACGCACGGGGCGCACCAGGTGGCCCAGAGATTGACCACCGTCACCTGTCCCCGGAAGTCGGCGATGCGCTTGGGCGCGCCATTGGCGTCGAGGAAACTCGCGGCCGGCGGCGAGGCGGCTTCCAGCGGGACCTCGAACTTGGCCATCTCGCCCTTGGCCAGAGACTTCAGGTCGGTTTCCTGCTGGGGGTTTATGAGAGCCAGGGCGATGATGTAGACAACCGCGGCGGCGCCGACGACGGCGACGCCCCGAAGCGCCCATTTCAACGGGAAGGCCTTGGGTTCCCCAGCGGCTTTCTCGGCAGACTTCTCGTTCATATGACGCACTCTTCCTCGACTGGCGCCGGAAACCCGACGCAAGCGCCCCAAGACGGGGGCCAGGCCATGTGGGGCGGACGGTTCTCGTCCAAGCCGGCCGAATTGATGCAGGCGATCAACGTCTCCATCGGGTTCGACAAGCGGCTCGCGGCCCAGGACCTGGCCGGATCCCGCGCGCACGCGGCGATGTTGCTCAAGCAAGGCGTGATTTCAAGCGAGGACGCCGCCGCCATCCAGGGCGGGCTGCAGGCGATCGAGGCCGAGATCGCCGCCGGGACCTTCCCGTTCCGCGACGAATACGAAGACATCCACATGAACGTCGAGGCGCGGCTGCGCGAGCTGATCGGCCCGGCGGCCGGCCGCCTGCACACCGCCCGCTCGCGCAACGACCAGGTGGCGCTCGACTTCCGCCTCTGGGTCCGCGACGCCTGCGACCGCACCGTCCACCAGGTCCAGGCGCTGCAGCGCGCCCTGGTCGCCAAGGCCGAGCCGCACGCGGCGACCTTGATGCCGGGCTTCACCCACCTGCAGCCGGCCCAGCCGGTGACCTTCGGCCATCACCTGATGGCCTATGTCGAGATGTTCGGCCGCGACGCCTCGCGCTTCGCCGACGCCCGCGCGCGGATGAACGAATGCCCCCTGGGGGCCGCGGCCCTGGCCGGCTCGCCCTTCCCGATCGACCGCCATGCGACGGCCCAGGCCCTGGGCTTCGCCGCCCCGACCGCCAACTCGCTGGACAGCGTCTCGGACCGCGACTTCGCGCTCGAAAGCCTCTCGGCCGCCAGCCTCTGCGCGGTGCACCTCTCGCGCCTGGCCGAAGAGATCGTGATCTGGATGACGCCGCAGTTCGGCTTCGTGAAGCTGACCGACGCTTTCACCACCGGCTCGTCGATCATGCCGCAGAAGAAGAACCCCGACGCCGCCGAGCTGATCCGCGCCAAGGTCGGCCGCGTGCTGGGCTCGCTGACCCAGCTGACCGTGGTCATGAAGGGCCTGCCGCTGACCTATTCGAAGGACATGCAGGAGGACAAGGTCCCAACCTTCGAGGCCTTCGACGCGCTCGAACTGTCGCTGGCCGCCATGGCCGGAATGGTCGCCGACCTGGAGCCGAACGCCGAGCGCATGGCCGCCGCCGCCGGCGCCGGCTTCTCGACCGCCACCGATCTGGCCGACTGGCTGGTGCGGACCCTCGACATGCCGTTCCGCGACGCCCACCATGTGACCGGGGCTGCGGTGAAGAAGGCCGAAGGTCTGGGCGTCGATCTGCCCAGCCTGCCGCTCGCCGAACTGCAAGCCATCGAGCCGCGGATCACCGCGGCCGTCTACGACGTGCTGACGCCCCAGGCGTCGGCCGCCAGCCGCATGAGCTACGGCGGAACCTCGCCGGAGCAGGTCCGCGCCCAGGTCGCGCGTTGGAAGGAGAAGCTCGGATGAAACTTCACCCCCTCGCTGCGATCGCCCTGATCGGCGCGGCCGCCCTGGCCGGCTGCGGCAAGATGGGCGAACTCGAACGCCCCGGCCCGATGTTCGGCAAGGGCTCGGGCGCCGACGCCGGCGCCGACCCGGCCCGCGCGGTCCGCACCGTCGACCCGCGCACCCGCGACGACCGCCCCGCGCCGCCGCGCACCCTGCCGATCGACTCCGCCCAGAACCCGACCGCCAGCGCCCCGCAGGGCGCCCTGCCCGATCCGTACGCGAACCCCAGATGAATCATTTTGAGCTGAAGGGCGACGAGCTCTTCTGTGAAGGCGTGTCCCTGGCCGACATCGCTGCGGCGGTCGGCACCCCGGTCTATGTCTATTCCAGCGCCACCTTCGAGCGGCACTACACCGTCCTGCGCGACGCCCTCGTCGCCGAGGGGATCAAGGGCGACGACGGCGGCGATCCGCTGATCGCCTTCGCGGTCAAGGCCAACTCCAACCTGGCCGTCCTGCGCACCCTGGCCAAGCTGGGGGCCGGCGCCGACACGGTGTCCGAGGGCGAGGTCCGCCGCGCCCTGGCCGCCGGCGTCCCGGCCGACAAGATCGTCTTCTCGGGCGTCGGCAAGACCGAGGCCGAGCTCGCCTACGCGCTCAAGGCCGGGGTCGGCGAGATCAACGTCGAGTCCGAGCCGGAGATGCGCCTGGCCAGCCAGGTCGCCCAATCGCTGGGGACCCGCGCCACCATCGCCATCCGCGTCAATCCGGACGTCTCGGCCGGCGGCCACGCCAAGATCTCGACCGGCAAGTCCGACAACAAGTTCGGCGTCTCGTTCTCCGAGGCCGAGCGGCTCTACGCCAACGCCTCGAACGATGCGGGCCTCAATCCGGTCGGCGTCACCTGCCACATCGGCAGCCAGATCACCGACCTCGAACCGATGGCCCAGGCGTTCGCCAAGATGCGCGGCCTGGTCGAGCGGCTCCGCGGCGAGGGCCTGTCGGTCAAGCGCCTCGACCTCGGCGGCGGCCTCGGCGTGCCCTACTTCAACCAGCCCGAACCGCCCTCGCCGGCCGACTACGCCCGCATGATCGCCAAGACCATGAACGGCCTGGACGTCGGCTACGCCTTCGAGCCCGGCCGGATGATCGCGGCCAACGCCGGCGTGCTGCTGGCCCAAGTGCAGCACATCCACGAACGCCCGGAAGGCAAGAAGTTCGTCGTCCTCGACGCGGCGATGAACGACCTGATCCGCCCGGCGATGTACGACGCCTATCACGAAATCGTCCCGGTCCATCCCCGCGAGGGCGAGCCCGTCGTCTATGACGTCGTCGGACCGATCTGCGAGACCGGCGACACCTTCACGCGCGAGCGGGCCATGCCGCCGCTGCAGGCCGGCGATCTGGTCGCCTTCCTCAGCGCCGGGGCCTACGGGGCGGTGATGTCCAGCGAGTACAACAGCCGCCTGCTGGTCCCCGAAGTGCTGGTCAAGGGCGGCGCCTACGCCGTTGTGCGCCCGCGCCCGAGCTACGAGGACATGCTGGCCAGGGAGGCCCCTGCCCCCTGGCAGTAACCCGCGCGCTAACCCTATCTTGAAACTCCGTGCTGCACTTTGTCGCGGATCGATGGGCGAATGCGGGTCGAAACGTGGCGCTGAAGGAGATGCTGGACGACGGCCAGGACGGCTCGACGCTCGCCCAGAGCAAGCGCAGCCGTATCAGCCGTCTGATCCTCGCCAGCCTGGTGGGGGCGCTGCTCGGCTATCAGTTCGGCTGGAAGGCGGTCTGCGCCTGGATCGCCGTCAGCGCCGTCCTCGAACTGGTCCTGCTGGCCAGTCACCTCAGCTTCACCCGCAACGTCCGTAAGGACCGCAGCAAGACCCGCTGGGAACGGCTGGCCCCCGCGGTCACCTTCAGCCTCATCTGGACCGGCATGGCTGTCGGCTGCTGGATCTACGGCTCGGAGGCGGCACGCTTCGGCGCCCTGCTGGTGATGTTCGGCATCCTTCTTGAGGGGCTGAAATACGCCGCCCTCAGCCGCGCGGCGTTTCTCGCCATCGTCCCGTTCCCGGCTGCGGCCCTGGCCATCGCCCCCCTGACCTCGGGGGATTTCAGCGGCCGCGGCGCGGTCTTCGCCGCCGGCGCGCTGTTCGCCCTGGCCATCTGCGTGATCCACGTTTCGCGCGCCCTGCGCGCCAACGCCCTGGCCCTGGAAAAGGCCCAGGCCGAGGCCCAGGAGGCCAACCGCGCCAAGTCGGCCTTCCTGGCGATGATGAGCCACGAGTTGCGCACCCCGATGAACGGCGTGCTCGGCATGGCCCACGCCCTGGCGGCCACCAAGCTCGACCGCCAGCAGTCCGACTATCTCGACATGATCGTCCAGTCGGGCGACGGGCTGATGGCGATCCTCAACGACATCCTCGACCTCTCCAAGATCGAGGCCGGCAAGCTCAACCTCGAGAGCGTCGGCTTCGACCTCGAGAAGATGGGCCGCCAGACCTTCCTGCTGTGGAGCGAGACCGCCCGCCAGAAGGGGCTGGAGCTGACCTTCGACATCGATCCGGCCGCGCCGACCTGGTTGGTCGGCGACCCAGTGCGCGTGCGCCAGATCCTGCTGAACCTGATTTCCAACGCGCTGAAGTTCACCGATCAGGGCTCGGTCGCGGTCCGTATCGCGCCGCTCGCCCCGCAGGGGATCGAGATCGTCGTGGCCGACACCGGCGTCGGCATGCGCCGCGACCAGCTCGACAACCTGTTCCAGGCCTTCTCCCAGGCCGAGATCTCGACCACCCGCCGCTACGGCGGCACCGGGCTTGGCCTCTCGATCTGCCGTCAGTTGGTCGCGATGATGGGTGGGGAGATTTCGGTGGAGAGCGAGCCCGGCTCCGGCTCGACCTTCCGTGTCGCTCTGCCGCTGCCGACCGGCGCGCCGCCCGCCGCGGCCCAGGCCGCGCCCGACACCGTCAGCCTGGAAGGCCGCCAGGTGCTGGTCGTCGACGACAACAAGGTCAATCAGGCCGTGGCCCGCGCCATCCTCGAAGCCGCCGGCGCGACCGTCCGTCTCGCCGACGACGGGCTCGAGGGCCTGGACGTGCTGCGCGCGGGCCATGTCGACGTGGTGCTGATGGACGTTCATATGCCGCGCATGGACGGCATCGAGGCCCTGCGCCGCATCCGCGCCGGCGAGGCCGGAAACCGCGGCGTTCCGGTGCTGGCGTTGACCGCCGACGCCATGTCGGACGAGTGCGAGCGGTTGATCGCCCAAGGCTTCGACGACGTTCACCCCAAGCCGATCCAGCCGGCCGAACTGATGTTCACGGTCGCGGCCTGGTGCGCGCGCGCCGATCAGGCGGCCGTGCTGGCCGCCAGCGCCGCCTAATCCATCGCCCCGATATAGGGCAGGCCGCGCAGCGCCCCGGCCGCGTCCATGCCGTAGCCGACCAGGAACCTGGCCGGCGCCTCCCAGGCCACGAAGTCGGGCACGATCGCGCGCGGCGTCGGCCAGGGCTTGCTGGCGAACACCGCGGTCAGCACCCGGCTGGCGCCGGCGTCGCGCACCAGGCGGTGTGCCTCCGACAGCGACAGGCCGGTGTCGATGACGTCATCGATGACCAGCGCCGTGCGCCCGGCCAGCGGCCGCTGCAGATCGGCCCGCACCTCGCAGCGCCCCAGGCTGGCGCGCTCGTCCCCGTAGGAGGCCAGCCACAGCGCATCGAAGCGCACGAACCGCCCGGCCCGCGCCAGCGCCCGGGTCAGGTCCGAGGCGAACCACAGCCCGCCGGTCAGCAGGCAGACGGCCACCGTCTCGTCGTCGATCGCCGGGGCGATCTGGCGGGCCAGCGCCTCGACGCGGCCCGCCACCTCCTGCTCGGTCAGGAGGACGGTGGGGGCGGGCTGGGCGATGGGATCAGTCATGGGTCGGCAGGGCGTCTGGGCTGCCCGGGGGCAGCGGCTGGGCCTCCACCGGCGCGAGCGCGGGCGCAGGCGCAGGGGCGGCCGGTTCGGCGGCGGGGCGCAGGGTCGGGCCGGCCGCCTTTCGGGCGACGGGGGCCGGGTCGCCCTGCTTGACGTTGAGGTTCACCGGCTCGCGCGGCGCGAACGCCACCTCCAGCTCCTTGGCGCTGGCCGGCGGGTCGAGCAGCGCGATCGCGAAGTGGCGGGTCTCGCCGGGCGGGATGCGCGCGTCGGCCGGGCGGGCGATCTTGGTGGCCACCGCCTCGCCCTCGGCGTTGAGCAGGCTTATGCGCAAAGGCGGGGTCACCACCGGCTCGTTCTCGATGTTTCGGATCATGCCCGAGACCGACAGCGCCGCGTGGCCTTCCTGCAGCGACGGCTCGAAGCGCACGCCCTCGATCACCAGGCCCAGGCTGTTCACCGGCAGGCCGACCCCGGCATAGGCGCTGGCCGTCCGCGGCCACAGCCGCACCACGTCGACCCGGAAGATGATCGCCAGTGCGATCATCACCACCAGCGCCGCGGCCATGCCGGCCCAGATGACGCCCGTCGCCGCCGCCTCGCGCACGCGCCGGTCGGTGTCGGCCTTGGCGCGGAACGCCCGCGGCAGCTCATCGCCGCTCAGTTCGCGGACCGGCTTCTCGGCGGCCGCCTCCGGCTCCGGGGCCGGCTCGCGCGCCACCGCGCCCTCCTCCTCGGAGGTCTGCAGCTCCAGCGATTCCTCGGGGGGCGCAGGGGTCGCAGTCCAGCGCGCGCCGCAACTGGCGCACTTCACCAACCGGCCATCCGCGGGGATCTTGGAATCGTCCACGAAATAGCTGGTGGCGCAGTCTGGACAGGTCAGTATCATGACAGCCGAATCGGACGCTCCAGCAACCTCCACCGAGGTCGCCGATTTCGGCCCCCATGTCCAGAAACCCGAACGCCACAGGCGCCACCGACGCCGATCACGCCGTTGTCCGCTTCGATGATGTGTCGATGCGCTATGGTCGCGCCCCCGAGACCTTGAAGGACCTCACCTTCTCTCTGGAGCCGGGGTCGTTCCACTTCGTGACCGGCGCCTCGGGAGCGGGCAAGACCTCGCTGTTGAAGCTTTTGTTCCTGGCGGCCAAGCCGTCCAAGGGACTCATGCACCTGTTCGGCCAGGACGTCTCGACCATCGCGCGCGAAGCCCAGCCTTTCCTGCGCCGCCGCATCGGGGTGGTGTACCAGGAGTTCAAGCTGCTCGATCACCTCTCGGTGTTCGACAACACCGCCCTGCCGCTGCGGATCGAGGGGCGCAAGCCCGACACCTATCGCGACGACGTCGCCGAGCTGCTGGCCTGGGTCGGCCTCAAGGATCGGATGCACGCCATGCCCGCCACCCTGGCCGGCGGCGAGCGCCAGCGTCTGGCCATCGCCCGCGCCGTGGTCAACCGCCCCGAGATCCTGCTGGCCGACGAGCCGACCGGCAATGTCGACCCGGACATGGCGCTGCGCATCCTCAAGCTGTTCGTCGAGCTGAACCGCCTGGGCGCCACGGTGCTGTTCGCCACCCACGACCAGGACCTCGTCGCCCGCTCGGGCATGCCGGTGCTGCACCTGGAGCATGGCCGCCTGGTCGCGCAGGGAGCCCGCCGATGAGCGACTTCGACGTCGCCCGCTGGCGGCCCGCCCCGTTCCTGCCGGAGTCGGACGCCCGCGACGGTTCGCTGACCTTCGTGGTGGCGGTGCTCTGCTTCCTGGCCTGTCTGACCCTGCTGGCGGTGCTCGCCGCCGACCGCGCCGCCCGCGACTGGACCGACCAGCTCGAAGGTCAGGCGACGATCATCGTGCGGCCCAAGGCCAACGAGACGCCTGACGGCGCCGCCGCCCGCGCCGCCGAAACCCTGGCCGGGGTCGACGGCGTCGCCGAGGCCCGCGCCATTGAGCGCGAGAAGGCCGAGGCGCTGATCGCCCCCTGGCTCGGCGACGCCGACCTCTCCGACCTGCCGGTGCCGCGGCTGGTCGCCGTCCAGCTCACCCGCGAGCGGCCGGCCAGCGCCGCCGTCCTCGACCAGGCGCTGAAGGCTCAGGGCCTCGACGCGGTCGTCGACGACCACTCGGTCTGGATGGCCGACATTCAACGCTCGGCCCGCACGGCCCGCTGGGCCGGGCTGGCGGTGTTCGGCCTGATCGCCGTGGCCGCCGCCGCGGTCGTCGCCTTCGCCACGCGCGCCGGGCTCGCCGCCCGCCGCGAGGTGGTCGAGGTGCTGCACCTTTCCGGCGCCGAGGACAGTTTCATCGCCCGCCTGTTCCAGGCCCGCTTCGCGCGCATGGCCGCCCTGGCGGGCTTGTTCGGAGCCGGCGGCGCGGCGATCATGGGGGCGTTGTTGCGTCTGGCCGGGGGAGGCCAAGGATTGTCGCCGGTGCTGCCCATCGCCTGGATCGATCTGCTGTCCGTCCTGCCCGCCCCGCTGGTCGCCGGCGGCGTGGCCGCGCTGGCCGCGCGATTCACCGCCCAGGCCATGGTCCGGGACCTGGCGTGAAAGGCCTCTTCGCCCTCCTCGTCGCGGCCGCCATCTGGGCGGCCGGCCTGCTCGCCTTCGCCGAGCGGGTCGAGCGCTCGACCCCGGCCCCCGAGCCGGCGGTCGCCGACGGCGTCGTCGCCCTGACCGGGGCCGGCTCCAACGAACGCATCGGCGCGGCGGTCGAGCTGCTGGCCGACGGCAAGGCCCGCCGCATGCTGGTCTCCGGCGTCAGCCGCGAGGCCTCGCGCGAGGACATCCGCGTGGTCAGCCGCGCGGTGCGCCGGCTCTACGACTGCTGCGTCGACCTCGGCTTCGACGCCGCCAACACCCTCGGCAACGCCCGCGAGACCCAGGAGTGGGCCCGCGCCATGCGCTTCGACAGTCTGATCGTGGTCACCGCCGACTACCACATGCCGCGCGCCATGCTCGAACTGCGCGGCGCCATGCCCGACAAGCGCCTGACCCCCTATCCGGTCGCGACCTCGGTGATGAACGCCGGCCGCTGGTGGCGGACCAGCGGGGCTGCCCGGCTGATGGTGACCGAGTACTGCAAGTATCTGGCGATCCTGGGCCGCGAGGCGGTGCTGGGCCTTGGCCCCCGCAACGAACCGGCCCCGCCGAAGAAAGGCTGACCTTTTTGACGACCCTGCGCTCCCTGGCCTTCGCCTTCCTGTTCTATCTGTGGTCCGTCCTCGTCGCGGTCGGCTGCGCGATCGTCGTCCTGCCCGCCCCGCGCAGCTGGTGCACCGGCATGATGCGCATGTGGGCCAAGGGCATCATCGTCCTGCTGCGCGTGGTCTGCGACATCAAGGTCGAGGTTCGCGGCCGCCAGCACATGCCGACCGGCGCGGCCCTGCTGGCCCCCAAGCACCAGTGCATGTTCGACGTCTTCGCCCAGTTCGCCTTCATGCCGGACGCCTGCTTCGTCATGAAGAAGGAGCTGATGTGGATCCCGTTCTTCAGCTGGTACGCGATCAAGGCCAAGATGATCGTCGTCGACCGCGGGGGCCACGCGACCGCCCTGCGCAAGCTGGTCAAGGACGCCCAGGAACGCTTCGCCGACAAGCGCCAGGTGATCATCGCCCCGGAGGGCACCCGCACCGCGCCGGGCGCGGCCCCCGACTACAAGCCCGGCATCGCCGCCCTCTACCGCGAGATCGACGTGCCCGTGCACCCGGTCGCCACCAACGCCGGCGTCCACTGGCCCAAGCACGGCTTCACCCGCAAGCCGGGGACCATCGTCTTCGAGTACCTGGAGCCGATCCAGCCGGGCCTCAAGCGCGCCGAGTTCATGCGCACCCTGCAGGAGCGCACCGAAACCGCCTCCAACGCGCTGTTGGGGCTGTGAGCCTCTTGAATGCTCCCCCTCTGGGGGAGCTGGCGGCCGAACGGCCGACTGAGGGGACTTTGACTCGACGCGGACGCCGCCCCCTCACCGGGCCTAGCGGCCCGGTGCTCCCCCAGAGGGGGAGCATCTAACGGTCACCGCGCCGCCAGCTCGCGCGCCTCGACCATGCCCAGCAGCTTCTCCATCACCGCATCGTGCACCCCCATCTCGCAGAGGTGGACGACCAGGTCGCGCAGGTAGTCGACATTGCGCCCCGACAGGCCATGGGCCCCGGCGATCAGCTCGGCCTGCCGCTCCAGCGACAGCGCCCCCGCCCACTGCGGATGGTGCACGTCGGACAGAAAGACCAGCGTCTCGACCCGATGGCCGTTCGCCAGCCGGATGTTGGCCTTGGCCTCGACATAGGTCTCGGTCGGCTGCTCGCGTTCGCGCAGATATTCGTAGGTCGCCGGCCAGTGCTCCTCGGCCACCCGATAGGCCGCTCCACGTACTGCGCCGCCCGGCGCCAGGCCCAGCACCAGGCCCGGCCGCTGGTAGGTGCCGCGATGGTGCACCGAATAGATGCAGAAGGCGCGACGCCGCCCGTGTAGGGTGGCGCTCTGGCGCTCGACGAACTCGAACCCCGGACGCCACATCAGCGACCCGTAACCGAAGACCCAACGCTCAACCGACATGGCCCGCCGCGACAATCCCGCTCCGCCTTCCCCCCCTGTGCCCGATCCGGCGCACCACCGCAAACCCCGACGCGCGGCGCTCTACATCCCGTTCATCCTCGCCGGCGTGGCTGCGCTCGCCTGGAGCGGCGCCTGGGTCTATGCGCGCGGCGAGGCGGCCAAGCGCCTGGAGGCCGGCGCCGAGCAATTGCGCAAGGCCGGCTACGACGTCGCCTGGAGCCACCAGCGCATCTACGGCTACCCGTTCCGGCTCAACATCCAGCTCGATGACGCCAAGGTCCGCGAGCCGTCCGGCTGGGCGCTCGCCGCCCCCAAGCTCGAGGCCCAGGCCTTCATGCACGGCCTGTCGTCCTGGGTGCTGGCCGCGCCCCAGGGCCTGACCTTCACCCGCCCGGTCGGCGGCCCGGTCGACGTCACGGGCGAGGTGATCCACGCCAGCCTCGCGGGCCTCGACCAGCCCTTGCCCCGCTTCTCGTTCGAGGGGACCAAGCTCGCCTTCACCCCGACGCCCGGCGCCCAGCCGTTCGCGCTGTCGGCCGCCGACAAGGTCGAATTCCACTTCCGCCCCGGCCCCGACGACCAGGCCGCGGTGTTCTTCAAGGTCGACGCCGGCAAGGCTCGGCTCTCGGGCCTGTTCGCCCACATCGCCGGCGACAAACCGATCTCGATTTCCTGGGACTCGCTGCTCTCCAAGATCAGCGCCTTCCAGGGCGCGAACTGGCCCGAGGCGGTCCGCGCCTGGACCACGGCGGGCGGACGCATGACCGTGCGCCAGGCCGGGATCACCGCGGGCGAGGCGGTGATCGGCGCCCAGTCCGGCGTGCTCAGCGTCGGCTATGACGGCCGGCTGAACGGCTCGCTCGACGTCACCCTGCGCGAGGCGCCCAAGGCGCTCGGCGCCATGGCCGAGACCGGGGTCATTCGCCCGGAAGCCGCCATGGCCGCCTCGGCGGTCGCCGCCGCCCGCCAGGGCAATGACGACGTCGCCCGCGCCAACGTCACCTTCCAGGCCGGCCAGACCACGCTCGGTCCGGTCGCCATCGGCCCGGCCCCGAAGGTCTACTGACGCCTACCTCCCTCCATCGCGCGTCATCCCGGTTTGCGCAGCAAGACCGGGACCCATGAACACCGGATGGATCAGAAATCGGCTCGACCGGGGCCCCATCACCCCTTCCCGCGCGAATGGGTCCCGGACAAGCCCTGCGGGCTTTCCGGGATGACAGCAGGTGCGCTGGCGAACGCCTACCCCGCCAGCTCCGCCGCACACATGGCCCGGAACTGCGCCAGGCTCTCGGCGCGCTCGGGATGCAGCGCGCCCAGCACCTCGATCGTGAAGGTCACCGGCGCCGAGCCGGCCGCCGTCACCAGCGTCCCGTCGCGCACCGCCGCGGGCGTGTCGACATAGAGGTCCCAGGCCCGATAGCCGGGCGTGTAATGGCGCATGAAGTCGAGCGCGTTCGAGGTGTGCCGCCGGCTGTCCAGCAGGCCGGCGCGGGCCGCCGCCACGGTCCCCGCGCAGATCGCCCCCACCACCTTGCCGGCCGCGTCGGCCGCCTGCAGCACCGGGGCGATGTCGGGCGCATCGGCGCCGGTCCAGCCGTCCGACCCGATCACCACCAGCGCGTCGTAGGCCTCGGGCCGCAGGTCCTCGATGGCCGCGCCCGGGTCGATGGTCATACCGCCCATCGAGGTGACCGGCCGCCCGCCCGGCGTATGGAACGAGGTCGCCCCGTCGAAATAGGTCCGCGCCGCGGCGCTCAGCTGCGCGTGCTCCCAGTCGGCGAAGTTGTCGATGACGATGAAGGCGATGTGCTTGCCCATGGCGATACTCCAAACGCGCGATGACGAAACGCATCATCGCCGCTTCCGGCGCCAGAACCTGTCAGCAGGCTGTCAGTCCATCGGCCGGTCGATCGAGGCCGGCGGCGTGGAGAACCAGCGCGGCCCCTGCTCGGTCATGTAGAGGCAGTCCTCCAGCCGCACCCCGAACCGGCCGGGCAGATAGAGCCCCGGCTCGTTGGACAGGCACATGCCCGGCGCCAGCTTCGTCGCCTCGCCGCGGACGAAGTTGATCGGCTCGTGGCCGTCCAGGCCGATGCCGTGGCCGGTCCGGTGCGACAGCCCTGGCAGGCCGTAGCCGGGCCCATAGCCCAGGCTGGCGTAGTAGCGCCGCACCGCATCGTCGACCGCGCCGGCGGCGACGCCGACCTGGGCGGTCTCAAAGGCGATCTGTTGGCCGCGGGCCACCTCGCTCCAGACCTTGCGCTGGGCGCTCGTCGGCTCGCCGAACACGAAGGTTCGCGAGATGTCTGACTGATAGCCCTCGACCGTGCAGCCGCAGTCCATCAGCACGATCTCGCCCTCGCGGACGACCTGCGGCTTCTCCGAGCCGTGCGGCAGGGCCGCGCCCTCGCCGACCAGCACCATCGCGAACTCCGGCGCCCCGCCCAGCGCGCGGGTGGCCTTGTTCATGATCGCCCCGACCTCGGCCTGGGTCATGCCGCGTTCTACCTTGCCGTGGGTGTAGCGGTAGGCCGCGACCGTCACGTCGGCGGCCAGCTGCATCAGCGCCAGCTCGGCGGGCGACTTGATCATCCGGCAGCCGCGCACGACGTCGGCGCCGGAAACGAATGTCGCATCGGTCAGCCGCCGCGCCAGGCCGTCATGGACGAAGAAGCGGACGGTCTCCTCGACCCCGATCCTGCCGGCCGCCAGCTTGCGCGCCTTCAGCCAGTCGGCGACGACTAGGGCCGGATCCTCGTCCTCCTGCCAGACCCGCACCTGCGCCGGGACCGCCAGGCTCTCGCGTACCGACGGCTCCTCGAAGTGCGGCGTGACGATCAGCGTCTCGCCCTCGACCGGAATGATCGCCGCGGTCACCCGCTCGCTACGCCACCAGCGCACGCCGGTGAAATAGGTCAGCGAGGCGCCGGCCTCGACCACCAGCGCCGACAGCCCCTGCGCCTTCATCAACCGCTGGGCCTTGGCCATCCGCGCCAGGCGTTCCTGCGGCGAGATCGGGACCGCCCCGCCGGTGATCTTCGTCAGCCCGTCGACTTGCGCCGCCGCAGCCCCGCCGAGGCTCAGCGCCAGCCCCGCGCCCGCCGCCCCGGCCAGGAAGTTCCGTCGATCCAGCCCCATGCCCGTCCCCCCTTTGGGCGAGGCGCTCGCCACCCCGCTCGCCTATCTGAGCCGAGCCGCGGGCCGGCTCAAACCGATAACAACGATATTCCCGAACCGCCCTTGCACAGCTAGCCTGCCGCCAAAAGGAGAGGCGTCCCCATGACCCAGCCCACCAGCATCCTCGCCCTCGTGCTCGCCGCCGGCCTGTCGGCTTCGGCCCTGGCGACCTCGGCCTTCGCCGCGCCGCCGGCCAACATCGCCGCGGCCCTGGCCGATCCGGCGCGTCCGGCCGCCGACGTCGCCCGCGATGCGACCCGCAAGCCCGGGGATCTGCTGGCCCTGGCCGACATCAAGACCGGCGACAAGGTGGCCGACTTCGTGATCGGCGGCGGCTACTTCACCCGCATCCTCTCGGCCGCGGTCGGGCCGACCGGCCACGTCTACGCCTACCAGCCGGCCGAGTTCATCAAGTTCCAGGCGTCCTATGGCGAGAATCTCCAGAAGGTGGCGGGCGCCTACAAGAACGTCACCCCGCTCGACGCCAGCTTCCAGCAGCTCGACCTGCCCGACGGCCTCGACGCCATCGTCACGGTCCAGAACTATCACGACCTCTACCTGAAGCCGTTCCCGTCCGGGATGGCCGCCAAGGTCGACGCCGAGCTGTTCAAGTCGCTGAAGCCCGGCGGCGTGCTGCTGGTGGTCGACCACGCCGCCCTGCCCGGCTCGGGCATCAGCGCCGCCGACAGCCTGCACCGCATCGACCCCGAGGCGGTCAAGAGCGACCTGAAGGCCGCCGGCTTCGTGCTGGAGCGCGAAAGCCCGCTGCTGGCCGACGCCGCCGATCCCCACACCGCCAGCGTCTTCGACCCCGCCATCCGCGGCAAGACCGACCAGTTCGTCCTGGTCTTCCGCAAGCCCCGCTAGCCGCCCGCGCGGCCTGGCGCGGCAACCGGTTTCCTCTGCAACTTTTTTGCGGCGAAGGGGCCTATTGCGCCTTCGTCTGCGATGACCTATGCGCCGAAACTTCGTTTTCGGGGGAAAGTATGGCCAAGGCCGATCCCAAGTCCGCTCCGCCCACCCTCGAGGCCGTGCGCGCGCGCATCGATGCGATCGACGCCCAGCTGCTGGCCCTGGTCGACGAGCGCGCGGGCCTGGCTGTCGAGGTCGCCGCCGCCAAGGCCGCGGCCGGCGATGCGGACAAGTTCGCCCTGCGCCCCGGCCGCGAGGCCCAGCTGATCCGCAGCCTGCTCGAACGGCCGCGCAACGCCGCCCGCCCCAGCCTGGTCGTGCGGATCTGGCGCGAACTGATCGGCGACAGCCTCTCGCGGCAGGGTCCGTTCCACATCAGCGTCTTCGGCGGTCGCGATCCCGGTCGCGCGGTCGAGGGCGCGCGCCTGCGCTTCGGCGCAGCCGCCTCGCTGCGCCAGGTCGCCCGCCCTGAGGACGCCATCGCCGGCGCCAAGACCCTCGGCGGCGTCGCAGTGCTCGCCCTGTCGTCCGACACTCCCTGGTGGGGCCGCCTGCTGGCCGAGCCGAAGCTCAAGGTGTTCGCCGCCCTGCCGTGCCTGTCGGCCTGGGGCCCGAACACCGCCCTGGCCGTCGCCGAGGTCGAGGTCGAACCCACCGGCGCGGACCTGACCTACTGGGTCACCGACGCCGGCGGCACGGCTCAGGCCATCGAGGCCGCGCTCGGCCGCGACGGCGTCGCCGGCGACCTGATCGCCGAGGCCGGCGGCCTGAAGCTGTTCGCGCTGATGGGCTTCTACCAAGCCGGCGACGAGCGGCTGGCCCGCGCCCCCGGCCGCCTGACCGGCGTCATCGGGGCTGCGCCGGCGCCGATCGACGTGTAAGACGGCGCTCCCCTCCATCGCCGCCGAGCCCCCGCCGCCGAAGCCATGTCCGACACCGTACTCGACCGCGCCTCCGCCCCGCGCCCGACGCCCAAGCCGGGCATCCTCGACATCGCCCCCTACGTGCCGGGCAAGTCGAAGGTCGAAGGCGTCGAGCATCCGCTGAAGCTGTCGGCCAACGAGAACATCCTCGGCTCCAGCCCCGCGGCGCGCGAGGCGTTCTCCACCGCCTTCGACCAGCTGCAGATGTACCCGGACGGGCGCGCGACCATCCTGCGCGAGGCGCTGGCGGCGACCTACGGCCTGGAGCCCGAGCGCCTGCTGTTCGGCTGCGGCTCGGACGAGATCTTCCAGCTGCTCAACCAGACCTTCCTCGAACCGGGCGACAATATCGTCCAGGGCGAGTTCGGCTTCGGCGCCTACGCCATCGGCGCGCGCGCCTGCCAGGCGGAAGTCCGCATGGCGCCCGAGCCCGGCTACCGCATCGACGTCGACGAGCTCTTGAAGCTGGTCGATGCGCGCACCCGCATCGTCTTCGTCGCCAACCCGGCCAACCCGACCGGCACCTGGAACTCCGGCGCCGAGATCCGTCGCCTGCACGCGGCCCTGCCGCCCAGCGTCGTGCTCTGCCTCGACGGCGCCTATGCCGAGTTCTGCGACGACCCGGCCTATGAGGACGGCATGTCGATGGTGCGCGAGTTCGAGAACGTCGTCGTCACCCGCACCTTCTCCAAGCTGCACGGCCTGGCCGCGCTGCGGGTCGGCTGGGCCTACATGCCGCCGGAGATGGCCGCCGCCGTCGACCGCATCCGCCTGCCGTTCAACGTCAACATCCCGGCCCAGCTGGCCGCCGTCGCCGCCCTCGGCGACGATGACTTCCAGCGCCGCTCGCTCGACCTCGTGAACCGCTGGCGCCCGTGGCTGACCCAGCAACTCGGCGGCCTTGGTCTCGAACCGCTGCCGTCGGCCGCCAACTTCGTGCTGGTCGGCTTTCCGACCACGCCGGGCAAGACCGCCAAGGAGGCCGACGCCTTCCTCAGCGCCCGCGGCCTGATCGTCCGCAACGTCGCCGGCTACGGCCTGCCCAACCACCTGCGCATCACCATCGGCCTCGAAGAACACAACCGCGCCGTGGTCGAAGCCCTGCGCGAGTTTCTGCACGGAGCCGGCGCATGAGCGTGATCTACCCACGCATGGCGGTGATCGGCTGCGGCCTGATCGGCTCGTCGGTGATCCGCGCGGCCCGCGAGGCTGGCGCCGTCGGCCACGTCTTCGTCGCCGACGCCAGCGAAGCGCACCGCGCCCGCATCGCCGAGCTCGGCTACGCCGACGAGGTCACCGGCGACATCGGAGAGGCGGTCAAGGACGCCGACCTCGTGGTCCTCGCCGTCCCCGTGCTGGCGATGGGCGAGGCCGCGGCGGCGGCCGCCGCGGCGCTGAAGCCCGGCGCCACGGTCACCGACGTCGGCTCGGTGAAGGGCAGCGTCGCCGACGCCATGGCCAAGGCCCTGCCGGAGAACGTCTTCGTCATCCCCGGCCACCCGATCGCCGGCACCGAGCATTCCGGCCCCGACGCCGGCCTCGCCGAGCTGTTCCAGAATCGCTGGGTGATCCTTACGCCCCAGCCGCGCGAGGACGCAGCCTATGTCGAGGCGACCGGCCGCCTGGCCGAGTTCTGGCGCGCGCTCGGGGCCAATGTCGAGCAGATGGACGCCGGCCACCACGACCTGGTGCTGGCCGTCACCAGCCACCTGCCGCACCTGATCGCCTACAACATCGTCGGCACCGCCGCCGACATGGAGGAGGTCACCCAGGCCGAGGTGATGAAGTACTCGGCCGGCGGCTTCCGCGACTTCACCCGCATCGCCGCCTCCGACCCGACCATGTGGCGCGACGTGTTCGTGGCCAACAAGGATGCGGTGCTCGAAATCCTCGGCCGCTTCACCGAGGATCTCCAGGCCCTGTCGCGCGCCATCCGCTGGGGCGAGTCCGACAAGCTCTACGACCTCTTCAGCCGCACCCGCGAAATCCGCCGCGGCATCATCGCCGCCGGCCAGGAAAGCGCCGAACCCAACTTCGGCCGCGACCGCGGCAAACATTGAGCGCTGGCCGAAGAACAATTCAACCTGCAGTATACATGAGATTGCAACGCGCCTCGCCGATATCTTAGTGTATTGGGGGCCACGGGGGCGCGCATGCACGACAAACAGCTGGATTCGCTGCGCGCGTTCGCAGTCGCGGGTGTTTTTTACACCCACATGGTGGACGACAGCACCCCGTTTGGCACCTGGGGCGTCCGCCTTTTCTTTGTCCTAAGCGGATTTCTGATCACCCGCATACTGATCGAAGCGAAGCCTGAAACGGGCGCCGACGCGGGCCAACCGCTGTTCGCATTTTACGCTCGACGAGCCCTAAGGATCCTTCCAGCGTACTTCGCAGCCTTGGGCTTGATGGCGATAGTCTTCTGGTCCGACGTGCGCACGTCCTTGCCTTGGCACGTGTTCTTCGCATCGAACATCTGGTTCTCCCTGCGCGATGCATGGGAGCCCTGGTTCTTCGCCCATCTGTGGTCGCTCAGCGTCGAGGAACAGTTCTACCTCATCTGGCCGCTTCTGATGATCCTCTCCCCAAGGCGGGCTCTGGCGTCGGTTTGCCTCGGCGGCGTGGCCCTGTCGGTCGTCTTTCGCCTGATCTGGCCGAGCCAGGATGGGGAAATGACAGGATCGCTGCTGCTTCCGGCGGCATTGGATGCTCTCGGAGCCGGCGCGCTGCTCGCGGTCTGCCGGCTGCAGGGCGTCGCCTTGCCGCGTTGGGCGCCGTGGGTGATGGCCGGTGTGGGAGCCGTCTCGCTCGTCATCATGACGTCGGACCCGGAGGCCTTGGACATCCTAGGTCCGCGCGCGGGATGGATCGCATCCTCGGCCTTGCCGCTACTGCTGTTCGTCCCGCTGATCGGAGGCGCGTCGAAGGGCTTCGGCGGGATCGGCGGAGTGATCCTGGAACTCGCGCCGCTCCGCTGGCTCGGCCGCATCAGCTACGGGCTCTACCTCTACCACATGCCGGTGCTCGCATTGGCCATCGCCCTGGCGCACCGCCACTTGATCCCGCACGCCTTGATCGAGCCAGGCCTATTGCGCCTCGCCGCGGTCGGCGGGGCGACCACCCTCGTCGCCACGCTTTCATGGCTTCTGATGGAGCGCCCCATCAACGGCCTGAAGCGTTACTTCAGCTATCGCCCGCCAAGCGGAAGCTTCGTCACCCGCGCCCCCCAGACACAGGCCGCCGGATAGTCGCGACCGCGGCAAGCACTGACCTGCTTCAGATGCTCCCCCTCTGGGGGAGCTGTCAGCCGACCGGCTGACTGAGGGGGACAGCAGACTCAGCGGTCCCCCTCCGTCGCGCTTCGCGCGCCACCTCCCCCAGCGGGGGAGGATCTGCCCACCACAGGTGTCATCCCGGTTTGCGAAGCAAGACCGGGACCCATGAACACCTGATGGCGCATATCCTGGCTGGGCTGGGCCTCACTCTGCAGCCCCCGGCGCGAATGGGTTCCGGGCAAGCCCTGCGGGCTTTCCGGGATGACACCATTTTCTTAGTCTCCGACCTCACCCCGCATGCTGCTCGCCCTTGGCCACCTGCTCAGCCAGCCTGCCAGGCAGTTCGGCCATGTGGTCGAATTCCGCGGTGAACTCGCCCAGCCCCTGGGTCAAGCCGCGCAGTTCCTGGATCAGGTCCTGGCGCTCGGCCCGGGGCAGGCAGACCTCGATCTCGTCCCAGCCGCTCCAGCCCTCGCGCGGCGCAAAGCCGAGGATCTGGCCGCGCCGGGCCGACACCGCCTGGGTGATCTTCGAGGTCGAGGCCTGCGGCGCGTGGATCGTCAACTTCTCCACCGGCTCCAGCAGATAGGGCGCGGCGGCCCGCAGGCCCTCGCTCATCGCCAGCCGTCCGGCCGCCCGGAAGCTCATCTCCGAGGAGTCGACGCTGTGGTAGGAGCCGTCGACCAGCACCACCTCGACGTCGGTCACCGGAAACCCAAAGGCGCCCCGCTCCATGGCGTCGCGCACGCCCTGCTCGACCGAGGGGATCCACTGCTTGGGCACCACCCCGCCGGTGATCTTCTGCGAGAATGCAAACCCCTCGCCCCGCGCCCGCGGCTTGATCTCCAGCACCACGTCGCCGAACTGGCCATGGCCGCCGGTCTGCTTCTTGTGCCGCCCGCGCTGGGTGACCGGCTTGCGCAAGGACTCCTGGTAGGAAACCTTCGGCCGCCCGGTCGCCGCCTCGACCCCGAACCGCCGCTTCAGCCGCTCCAGCAGCACGTGCAGGTGCGCCTCGCCGCGGCCGGAGACGATGGTCTCCTGGGTGGCCGGATCCTGGGCCACGACGATGGCCGGATCCTCCTCGGCCAGTTTGTTCAACGCCGCCGACAGCCGCACGTCGTCCTTGCGGTCCTTGGCCGAGATCGACATCGAGTAGAGCGTCGCCGGTGGGAACGCCGGCTGCGCCAGGCTGCGGGCCTTGCCGTCCATCGAGGCGACCATGCCCGGCGTCGCCGCCTCCAGCTTGCCGATCGCCGTCACCTCGCCCTCGCGCGCCCTGTCGGTCTTCTTACCGCTCGGGCAGGAGAAGCTGACCAGCCCGCCGGCCCGGGCCTTGTCGCCGCCGCCCAGGGTCAGTTCCTGGCCGTCGGCCAGCTCGCCCTGCATGACGCGGGCATAGGCGATCTTGCCGGCCTGGCCGGCGTAAGAGGTCTTGAAGACATAGGCGCAGGGCCCGTCCAGCCCCATCCGCGCCGCCGCCGCGCTGACGTCCGGCGTCTCGTGCCGCAGCGCCTTCAGCAGCCGCCGCACCCCGAAGCCGTTCAGCGCCGAGCCGAAGAACACCGGGGTGATCAGCCCCTGGGCGAGGTCCGCCACCAGGTCGGCGAACACCGCGTCCTGGCTGGGGCTGAGGTCCGAGAGCAGTTGCTCCATGAGCTCGTCGTCGAAGTCGGCCAGCTGCTCCAGCATGTGGAACCGCGCGTCGGCCTCGGCCGCCGCCATGTCGCCGCTGAGATCGACCTGCTGGCTCGGCTGGCCCGGCCGGTAGACGAAGGCCCGCTCCAGCGCCAGGTCGACGAACCCGGTCACGTGCTCCTTCTCGACCAGCGGGATCTGGCGGGCGACCAGCCGGTTACCGGACGCCGGGGCCAGGGCCGCCATCAGCTCGTCCAGCCCGCCGCGCGCCTGGTCGATCTTGTTGACGAACACCGCATGGGGCACGCGCCGCGCCTCCAGCTCCTTGAAGATCGGCTGCAGCAGGTGCGCCCGTGTCGGGTTCGGATCGGCGACGATAATCGCCAAGTCGACCGCCGGCAGCACGAAGTCCTCGGTCCCCGAAAACTCCGGCGAGCCGGGGCAGTCGATCACCGCATAGCGGTCGCCCATGAACTCGAAGCCCGCGACGTTGAACTCGATGGACTGGCCGCGGGCCCGCGCCTCGGGACTGGCGTCGCCGACGCTGGCCGAGCCGACCTCGCCCTGGCGCGGGATCGCGCCGGCCGCGAACAGCATGGCTTCCATCAGGGTTGTCTTGCCGGCTCCCGCCGCGCCGACGAGGGCGATGGCGCGTGCGGCGCCGGATCCTGGTCTGCCCATGGCAGGCCCTCCCAAGTTGGAGGCGCCCGCCTCATGGGAGCGGGCGCTCGTGACCCCGACCGGCTATATGCTTCCACCCGCTTGGCGATCTGCACAAGCGCCGAGTTCGATGAGGAGCAGGGATGAACGGATACGCCTGGCTGGGTCTGGCCATTGTCGCCGAGGTGATCGCCACCACCGCGCTGAAGGCCTCCGACAGCTTCTCGAAGCTGGGCCCCTCGCTGCTGACGGCGGTCGGCTACGGGATCGCCTTCTACTGCCTGTCGCACTCGATGAAGACGGTCCCCGTCGGGGTCGGCTACGCCATCTGGTCCGGCGTCGGCATCGTGCTGATCACGATCATCGCCTGGGTGCTGTTCAAGCAGCGGCTCGATCCCCCGGCGCTGGTCGGCATGGGGCTGATCGTCGCCGGCGTGCTGGTGATCAACGTGTTCTCCAAGAGCTCAGCCCACTGATCGAACGTCAGTGGGCGCCGACCGCCTCGACCTCCAGCGCCAACCGCTCGATCCCCTCGCGGGTGCCCTCGATGCGGTCGGCGAGGTCGTCGTGGCCGTCGAAATAGGCCAGTTGCTCGGTCATGCGCATGAAGGTCTGCTCGCCCTCGGCGCTGAACTCCACCGTCACCAGCGAGGCCGACAGCCGCTTGCCGCCGATCTCGACGTCGTAGGCGAAGACGATCCGCGCGTCGGGCACGATGTCGAAGAACACCTTCTCGACCCGCTGGCTGATCCCGCCGGGCAACTCGGCGCGGTAGCTCTCGCGCCCGCCGGGGCGGAAATCCATGGTCAGCTCGGTCTCGCCCTCCCCGGTATGACAGTCGGACCAGCGCTTCTTGGCCTCCAGGTCGGCCCAGGCGCCGAACACCGCCGCCGGCGGGGCGGCGAACCGCCGCTCGATGACGAAGCTCGTATGGCTCGCCGAATTCATCTCTCGTCTCCGCTCTTGGTCTGCGCCAGATAGGCGTCCAGCCGGTCGAACTGCGCGTTCCAAGCCCGCTTGCGCGACGCCACCCAGGCCTCCAGCCCGCTGAACGCATCCGGCGCCAGGCGGTAGGTCCGCACCCGCCCGGCCTTCTGCGAGGCGACCATGCCGCTCGCCTCCAGCACCGCCAGGTGCTTCATCACCGAGGGCAGCGCCAGGGTGGTCGGCGCCGCCAGCTCGCTGGCCGAGGCCGGCCCCGCCGCCAGCCGGTCGATCATCGCCCGCCGCCCCGGATCGGCCAGCGCCGTGAACACCCGGTCCAGCCCCTCGCCGGCCCCGCTCACGCCTCCTCTCACGCCTCCTCCAGGAAGCGCGCGGGCATCAGCTCGCGATAGGGGAAGTAGTCGAAGAACGGCCGCGCCTCGGCCAGCGTCCGCGCCACCGACGGCCGCGCGACCAGCCGCTCGAAATAGGCCGCGAGCGCGCCCTGCTCCTCGCCCCACGGCGCGACGATCCCGGCATAGAACAGCGCCGGCGTCGCCGCGCAATCGGCCAGGCTGAACGCCTCGCCCGCCGCCCAGGTCCGCCCGGTCATGTGTCCGTCGATCAGGCCATAGGCCATGGCCAGCATCTGCCGGGCGTTCTCCACGCCGCGCGGGTCCTTCTCGCCATCGGCCCGCAGCCGGTCGGCGACGATCTTCTGCATCGGCGTCATCACGTACTGGTCGAACAGCCGGTCCCACAGCCGCGCCTCCAGCCGCGCGTCGGCGTCGGCCGGCAGCATCGGCGGGCCCGGATAGCGGGCGTCGAGATACTCAAGTTGGATGCTGGTCTCCGGCACGACGCGCCCGCCGTCCACCAGCAGCGGGATCCTCGCGGTCGGCCACAGCGCCTCGAACGCGCTGCCCGCCGACGGTTGGGACAGATCCATCACCCGCGCCTCGAACGGCGTGCCGCGCTCATAGAGCCCGATCAGCACCTTGTGGCAGTAGGACGACAGCGGATGGAAGTGCAGCACCAGGCTCATCGGCTCGGCTCCAATTACTTTCCGTGCAAGCTAACTATCGCGCGCCGCTTGGCAAGCAAAAGTTTCCATGAGAGCTAAGTGTTTCCTCCCCCCCCCCCAACTGTCATCCCGGTTTCGGCGTAGCCGAAGACCGGGACCCATGAACACCGGATAGATCAGAAATCGGCGCGGCCGAGCCCCATCGCCTCCTCCTGCGCGAATGGGTCCCGGACAAGCGCTTCGCGCTTTCCGGGATGACACCCCTAGAAAACCAGGGATGGCGCCTCACCTCACAGCCGCGCCTTCAGGAACCGCACCACCTCGGCGTTGAACCGCACGTGGAAAGCCGTGCGGTCGAACCCCGGCGTCGGCGCGCAGACCGCCGGCGCGACGGCCGCCAGCTGCGCGCTGCAGGGCCGCAGGAAGTCGAAATGCCCCGCGCCTTCCACAAGGTGGAACTCCGGCAGGGTCGGCAACCCCGCGCGCACCGGCTCGACGTACCACGGCGCCGGCAGCACCTGGTCGCCGCTCGCCTGCCAGAGCTGGACCGGCTGGCGCACCTGGGCCAGCCCCTCGCGGGTGAACGCGAACCCCAGGGCGGGCGCGGCAACCACCGCCGCCTTGATGCGGGTATCGTGGGTCCAGCGCGGGATCTCCGCCGTCACCGGCCGGGCGGCGATCAGCTGGCAGTCGTAGAAGCCCGGATTGGCCCGGCAATGTTCGGCGATGCGCGACAGGTCCGCCTCGCCCCCGACCGCCGTCAGCACCGTGAACCCGCCCGCCGAGAACCCAAACGCCCCCACCCGCGCGGGATCGAGGCTCGCCCGCCCCTCCCAGGCCCCCAGCATGTAGTCGATCAGCACGGCCAGTTGCCGCGGGCGCCCGGCCACATCGGTCGCCCGGCTCTGGTCGCGCCAATTATCGCCGGTATGGGTCAGGGCCGCGACCACGAAGCCGGCATGGGCCAGGGCCTGGGCCGTATCTTCATGGCTGCGGAAGTCGCCGCCGTTGCCGTGCGAAATCACCACCAGCGGCAGGCCGCGCCCGCCGCCGGGCGGCGTCCACACCGCCGCCTCGATGGCCGGTCCCTCGCCGTCGGGCACGACCAGGGGCGAGAAGCGCGTCTCGCTCGGCCTCGCCGCTGCAGCCGGTGCAGTGGCCGGTGCAGGGGCGGGCGCGGGCGAGCCGGACAAGGCGGCCAGGGCGGCGATCAGCGGCAGCAGGGACATGTTGCGGGGGTCTCTCCAAAGAACGTCGCCCCTTCCGTCGCCGCCGATCGGGCCGTGCGCCAGCGGTTCTGCGTGAACGGGCGAACGGGTTCGCGAGCGGGCCGGCGGCTGCGGCCCCGACCGCTCTTTGCTAGGGTCGGCGGATGGAATCGGCGGGCGGCGATCAGGCGAGGTGGCGGGCGACGGCGGCGGGCTTCGCCGCGGCGAGCGTGCTTGGCCTGGTGCTCGGCGCCATCGGACCGTTCGGCAGCTATCTCAACGGATCGGCGCCGGCGCGCATGGCCTACTGGGTCGCCAACCTCTGGGTCGGGTGGCTGGCCTTCGGGTTCAGCCTGCCGCGCCTCTCGGCCTGGGCGTCCCAGCGCAATGTCCCGCTGTGGGCCTGGACGCCGCCGGCGGTCGCGGTGCTCGCCGTCCTGCCCGCCCTGCTCAGCCGCGCCATGGCCGTGCGGCTCTGGCCCGTGGTCGGCCAGGTCCACTGGCTGGAATGGTACGTCCAATGCCTGCTGATCAGCGCCCTGATCACCACCGGCGTGCTCTGGGCCACCCGCCCGCGAGCCGCCGCCGCCGGCCCGAACCCGACCTCCGCCGACCCGCGCGAGCGCCTGCCCGCGCATCTGGGCCGCACGGTGCTGTGCCTGAAGATGGAGGACCACTACGTCCGGGTGCACACGCCGCAGGGCTCGGCCCTGGTGCTGATGTCGCTCTCCCAGGCGATGGACGGCCTCAAGGACCTGGAGGGCGCCCAGACCCACCGCTCCTGGTGGGTCGCCCGCGCGGCCATCACCGGCGTCGTCGAGGACGGCCGCAACCTGCGCCTGACCCTGCGCGGCGGCCTCCAGGCCCCCGTCTCCCGCGCCCGCGTCGGCCGCCTGCGCGAAGACGGCTGGCTCGCAGCCAGCCAGTAGCGCTCCCCACGCCTGTCATTCCGGTTTGCGCAGCAAGACCGGGACCCATGAACACCAGATGGACCAGACTTCGGCGCAGCCTCGCCCCATCACCCCGCACTAGCGCGAATGGGTCCCGGACAAGCGCTGACGCGCTTTCCGGGATGACACCAAGAAGCCCCTGGCACGACCGGGCGGCGTTGACGTACGCGCCTAAATTGCAATCATCCCACGCTACCCTTGCCGGAGACGTGATGCGAATTCTGTGCGCTGCTATCGCCATGACCACGGCCCTTGCCGCGTCGATCGCCGCCGCATCACCGCCACAGGCCAAGGCCGACGACTTCGGCCGGCTCTATGTCGACGCCGTCAACAGCGAAGCCGGGTTTGAACGCTTCATGCTGCGCGATGCGGAACCGGTCCCCCGCGAGGCCATCCGCTTCTTCTTCGACGACCAGCGCTGGATCAATGGCGGCGGCGTGGACCTGATCGGCGCCCGTCCTCGGCCGGGAAATCCCCGCCTGATCGAGGTCGCGGTGCGCAACCGCATCTATGGCGCAATTCAGGGCGTCGAGTTGACGCTCGACGCCGCCGACCGCATCGCCGCGTTCGACCCGACTCCCGCGCCAAGCTGGGCCGTGCCCGCGGCGACTCCCTTGACCCGAACCGAAATGACGACGCGCGCCACCCAGCTCATCGACAAGGGCTGCGCGGCCGGCCTGTTCTCCGGCGCCGTCCTGATCGCCGACGGCGCCGAGGTGCTGGTCGAGAAGGCCTGCGGCGAGGCCTCGCGCCGCTATCACGCCGCCAACACCACGACGACGCGCTTCAACATCGGCTCGATGGACAAGATGTTCACGGTCGTCGCGGCCATGCAGTTGGTCGAGGCCGGCAAGCTCTCGCTGGACGCCCCGCTCGACCGCTATCTGGACGCCTCCTGGCTCGCTCCCGACGTCGCGCGAAAGGTCACGGTCTGGCAGCTGATGACCCACACCAGCGGCCTCATGCCCGATGTCGCCGACGAACTCGAAACCAAGCCCCGCTTCCGCCTCCGCGAGCTGGATCAGTTCAAGCCCCTGGTCCGCGACGCCAAGCCGACGACCACGCCTGGCGAGACCTTCAACTACAGCAATACCGGCATGCTGCTGCTCGGCGCGGTGATCGCCCAGGCCTCGGGCGAGGACTACTACGCCTACGTCCAGCGCCACATCTTCGCGCCGGCGGGCATGACCGCGACCGGCAGCTACCTCATCGACGACCCGGTCGAGAACCTGGCCATCGGCTACACGCGTATCCCGGGCAGCGACTTCGGGTGGCGGGAGAACTCGATCCGCATCCTGCGCCGCGGCATTCCGGCCGGCGGCGGCTACTCCACCGTCGGGGACCTCCACCGCTTCGCCCTGGCGCTGCAGTCGGAAAAGCTGATCTCCGCCGCTTCGCTGCGCCGCCTCTGGGCCGACGAGGATCGGGACAACTACGCCGCCGGTTTCGAGATCGACCACGGCGCGATGGGCCTCGCCGTCGGCCACTCAGGCCTGGACGCCGGCGTCAGCACCCGCGGGCGCCTCTACCTGGACCGGGGCTACATCGCGATCATCCTCGCCAACATCGACCGCGCCGCCCCGCCGCTTCTCAACGCCATCGAAGGCGAGCTGCTGCGCACGCCGGCCACGGTCAAGTGAGGACCAGTCTCCAACTGTCATCCCGGTTTCGGCGTAGCCGAAGACCGGGACCCATGAACACCTGATGGTTCAGACCTCGGCGCGGCCTCGCCCCTCCGCCGATGCCCGCGCGAATGGGTCCCGGACAAGCGCTGGCGCGCTTTCCGGGATGACACTCTGTGGTCACCCGCGGGGCGCTGCAAATGGCCGTGGCTCATAGATGCCGAGCATCTAGTCCGCCGAGCTCGGCGCCCCCGTCCCCAGGAACTCCGTCACCGCCTCGATCACCTCGACCAGGCCCAAGCGGTCGACCCGCACGCCTTCGGGTAGCCCTGAGAACAGCCGCGTCGGGGCGGCGGCGTCCAGCATCACGAACACGCCCTTGTCGTCGGCGCGGCGGATCAGCCGGCCGAAAGCCTGCGAGATCCGGGCGCGGGCGACGTTGTCGTCGTAGACCTTGCCGCCGAACCGGGCGCGGCGGGCCTTGTGCAGGATGTCGGGCCGCGGCCAGGGCACCCTGTCGAAGGCCAGCAGCCGCAGCGAGCGGCCCGGCACGTCCACCCCGTCGCGCACCGCATCGGTGCCCAGCAGGCAGGAGTCCTCCTCGGCCCGGAAGATGTCGACCAGCGCCCCGACCTCCAACGGATCGACGTGCTGGGCGTAGAGCGCCAGCCCCTTGTCGGCCAGCGGCGCGGCGATGCGTTCGTGCACCGCTCGCAGCCGGCGGATGGCGGTGAACAGGCCCACGCCCCCGCCCCCGGCCGCCAGGAACAGCTCGCGCATCGCCGCAGCCACCTGGCGCGGGTCGTCGCGGCCGATGTCGGTGACCACATAGGCCCGCGAATTGGCGGCGTAGTCGAACGGCGAGGCCAGCTTCAGGGTCTTGGGCCGGTCGGGCAGGCGCCCAGCGCCGGTGCGCATCTCGGCCAGGGCGAACGGGTCGTCCAGCGTCGGGTCGGTCAGGGTGGCGCTGGTCACCAGCACCCCGTGGGCCGGCGCGATGACGGCGTTGGTCAGCGGCTCGGTCGGGTCGACCCAGTGGCGGCGGCAGGCGGCGTCCACCACCCGGCCATAGAGGAACGTCGCGTCGAACCAGTCGACGAAGTCCGGATCGTCCTCAGCGTCCTCGTCGATGGCCCGCAGCATCGAGCGCCAGGCCGGCAGCAGCATTCGGCAACGGCGATCCAGGCCGCGCAGCGCCCCCTCGATCCGGCCGCGGTCGCTGGTGACGATCTGGCTGGCCTCCTCGTCCAGCAGGTCCTCCAGATGCCGGGCCAGTGCCAGCAGCGGGGCCTCGATCTTGGCCAGGGCGGCGGCGGCCTCGCGGGCGGTGGCGCGCACCAGGTCCAGGGCCGGGCGCGCGGCGCATTCCATGCCGACGTCCGAGGGCGCGGCGCGGGCGCGCAACTGCTCGATCACCGCGACGAGAAACGCCTCGATCGGGCCGATCGGATTGACCTCGCCGTTCGGCGGCGCGATGCGCCCCGACCAGCCCTCGCCCGGCAGGGCGGCGGCGGCCTGGATGGCCGCGATCAGCGCCTCGCGGGCGTCCTCGCGGTCGCCCAGCATGTCCATCAGCCGCGCTTCCAGTCCGCGCCCGCGCCGCCCGCGGCCTTCCGGCCCGCGGATCCAGCGCCGCAGCTCAGCGGTCTCCTGCCCCGACAGCGCCGCGGCGAACGCCGCGTCGGCGGCGTCGAACAGGTGGTGGCCCTCGTCGAAGACGATGCGCTTGAGCTGGGTGGTCTCGCCGTCGGCCTTGGAGCCGCGCGCCGCACGGGCGCCGTCGAACGCCGCCTGGGTCAGCACCAGGGCATGGTTGGCGATCACCAGGTCGGCCTTGCGCGACCCGCGGATCGCCTTCTCGACGAAGCAGGCCCGGTAATGCTGGCAGCCGGTGTGGACGCACTCGCCGCGCCGGTCGACCAGGTTGGCGGCGCTGGCCTGCCCCGCCGCCGGAACCGCGAACAGGGTCGGCAGCCAGGCCGGGAAGTCGCCGCCGGTCATGTCGCCGTCGCGCGTCGCCCGCGCCCAGCGCGCGGTCAGCGCCATGCCGATCAGGTCGGCCCCGCCCTGCTGGGCGGTGTTGGCCAGGTCCTGGAAGTTCAGCAGGCAGAGATAGTTCTCGCGCCCCTTGCGCACGACCGCCTTCTTGGCCCGCACCTTCGGGTCTGGAAAGATCGAATGGCTCTCGCGCTCGATCTGCCGCTGCAGGGCGCGGGTGTAGGTCGAGACCCAGACCGACGGCCCGTTGGCCTCGGCCCACAGCGAGGCCGGCGCCAGGTAGCCGAGGGTCTTGCCGACCCCGGTGCCGGCCTCGGCCAGCATCATCCGCGGCTCGCCTTCGCGTTCGCGCGGGGCGAAGGCGAAGGCCGCCTCCTGGGCGTACTCGGCCTGGGCGGGGCGGGTCTCATCCAGCCCCGAGCGCTGCAGCAGCTCGGCCAGCCGCAGGCCGGCCTCCTCCGGCGCAACGGGCCGCGAGCTGGCCTCGCCGGGCGGGGCCTGATCCTCCCACTCGGCGATGCGGGTCCAGACGTCCATGCCCGAGGTGCGGAACTGGTTGCCGACCGGGGCCGAGCGCAGGGCGGCGACCACCGCCGGGCCCCAGGCCCAGCCGGCGCGCATCATGGTCTCGGCCAGGGCCAGGGCTTCCTCGCGGCTCGGCTGCGGCGCCTGGGCGATTTCGGCCAGCAGCTGTGAGCACGCCGCGCGCAAGGCTTCGGCTTGCGCCTGCGCGCCCTTCGGCTCGGGCTGACCGAGCGCCAGGGCCAGGCCCACCGCCGACGGCGCGCAGAAGGTCGCCGAGCGGGCGAAGGCGTAGAGCTCCAGGGCGTCGAACAGGCCGGGCATGCGCGGCGGCGCGTTCAGTCCCAGCCGGCGCGCGGTCATCGAGGCGTGGGCCACCAGCACCGGGCCGCGTTGGAGCAGATCACGCGCGTCCGGCGCGCGGATCGCCTGCCCCCCGGTCGCGTCGGCGACAGCCGCGCGCGGCCCCGGCAGCACCACCAGGGCGGGCGCAAGATCCAGACTCGTTGCCGGGGCGTTCACCCCGTCTTGCTAGCCGCTTTCGGCAGGAAACGGAAAGGGAACGTGGAAAACCTGCCGATCGGCCGCAATTACTCGGCGATGGCCTCGCCGGAGCCGCCGAACTCGGCCGGGAAGTCCTTCAGTTTCGGCAAGCCGTCCTTCATCCGCAGCACGGTCTCGGCATAGTTCACGTGCACGCCCGGCGTGAATTCGAGGCTCGGCAGCGTAGCGGCGAATACGTCGACCAGCTTCAAGGGCGGATGATTGGTCATCAGATGTCCGCCGCACTTGCTGCAGTACTTCCGCTCGCTCAATTCGGTCTTGGCGAAGGTCGCCACATATTCCTGGCCCGCGGTCACCTTGACCGCCGACGGCTCCCAGAGACTGAAGGCGTTGACCGGCCCGCCCGACCACGATCGGCAGGATCTACAATGGCAATAGCCCATGGCTGCCGGTTGGCCCGTGACCTCGATCTTCACGGCGCCGCAAAAGCACTCACCCGGGTACGACTGAGACATGCTCGGCTCCTGTCAGCTTATGCGCGACGCCGCCAAGTCTACGCCCTCCGCGTGCGCCGACCACCGACTCAGGGGCGCAAGAATTCACTGAAACGGAACGGGAACATGTTATAGGCGGAGCATGGCCGATAGCCCGGCGAGCCCGCCTGATCTGTTGCCCGCAAGGTTCGCCGCCTGGTTCGAGGGCCGCGGCTGGAGCCCGCGCGCGCACCAGCTGGACATGGTCGCCCGGGCCCGCGAAGGCCGCGACGCCCTGCTCATCGCCCCCACCGGCGGCGGCAAGACCCTGGCCGGCTTCCTGCCCAGCCTGATCGAGCTGGCGGAGCGTCCTCCCGCCAACACCCCGCGCGGGATCCACACGCTCTACATCTCTCCGCTGAAGGCGCTGGCCGTCGACGTCGAGCGCAACCTGATGGCGCCGATCCTCCAGATGGGCCTGCCCATCGTCGCCGAGAGCCGCACCGGCGACACCGGGATCTCGCGCCGCCAGCGCCAGCGGGTGAAGCCGCCGGACATCCTGCTGACCACGCCCGAGCAGCTGGCGCTGTTCTGCGCCTGGGAGGGCGCGCGGCTCTATTTCGAGAGCCTGTCCTGCGTGATCCTCGACGAGATCCACACCCTGCACGGCTCCAAGCGCGGCGACCTGCTGGCGCTGGACCTCGCACGGCTGCAGCAGTTCGCGCCCAACCTGCGCCGCGTCGGGCTGTCGGCGACGGTGGACGATCCCGACGTCATCCGCCGCTGGATGGGCTATGGCCGCGCCGCCGACACCCACGAGCAGGTCGCCCTGGTCCGCGGCCCAGCCGGCGCGCCGCCGATCGTCGACATGCTGCTCTCGCAAGGCCAGGTCCCCTGGGCCGGCCACACCGCCAAGCACGCCATGGACGAGGTCTACGAGGCGATCAAAGGCGCCCGCACCGCCCTGGTGTTCGTCAACACCCGGTTCCAGGCCGAGTTCGCCTTTCAGGAGCTCTGGCGGCTGAACGAGGACAATCTCCCGATCGCCCTGCACCACGGCAGCCTGGCCGCCGAGCAGCGGCGCAAGGTCGAGGCGGCGATGGCTCGCGGCGAGCTGCGCGCGGTGGTCTGCACCTCGACCCTCGACCTCGGCATCGACTGGGGCGACGTCGACCTGGTCATCCAGCTGGCCAGCCCCAAGGGCGCCAGCCGCATGGTCCAGCGGATCGGCCGCGCCAACCACCGCCTGGACGAGCCCTCGCGCGCCCTGTTCGTGCCGGCCAACCGCTTCGAGATGCTGGAGTGCCAGGCCGCCCGCGAGGCCATCGCCGAGAACCGCTTCGACGGCGAGGCCAGCCGCGTCGGCGCGCTCGACGTGCTGGCCCAGCACGTCATGGGCTGCGCCTGCTCCGAGCCCTTCGACCTCGTGGCCCTCTACGACGAGATCACCAGCGCCGGGCCCTATCGCGACCTGCCCTGGGAGGACTTCGAGCAGGTCGTCGACTTCGTCTCCACCGGCGGCTACGCGCTGAAGACCTACGACCGCTTCCGCCGGATCGTGAAGACCCTCGACGGCCGCTGGACCGTGCGCAACGCCGAGACCGCCCAGCGCCACCGGCTGAACGTCGGGGCCATCGTCTCCCCCGCCATGCTGGCGGTGCGCATCTCGATGGGCCGCGGCCGCGCCGGCCGCAAGATCGGCGAGGTCGAGGAGGGCATGCTGGAGATGCTCGATCCCGGCGACACCTTCGTCTTCGCCGGCCAGGTCTGGGCCCTAGTCGCCGTCACCGGCGTCGAGGTGCTGGTCAGCCCGGCGACCCACAAGGACCCGAAGATGCCCTCCTGGGGCGGCTCGAAGTTCGCGCTCTCGACCTTCCTGGCCAGCCGCGTGCGCGAGCTGATGTTCGACCAGGACCACTGGAAAGTGCTGCCGCCGGACGTGCGCGAATGGCTGGAGGCCCAGCGCGACCTGTCGCTGATCCCGCCTCCCGAGGAGATGCTGCTGGAGACCTTCCCGCGCGGGAAGCGGTTCTTCCTGGTGGTCTACCCGTTCGAGGGCCGCCTGGCCCACACCACGCTTGCCATGCTGCTGACCCGGCGGCTGGAGCGGCTGGGCGCGGCCCCGCTGGGCTTCGTCTGCAACGACTACGCCATGGCGATCTGGGCGCTGAAGCCGATGGACGGCCTCGATTTCGACGAGCTGCTTAGCGAAGACATGCTCGGCGACGACCTGGAGGCTTGGCTCGCCGAGAGCTTCATGATGAAGCGCGCCTTCAAGGGCTGTGCGATCATCTCCGGACTCATCGAGCGGCGCTTCCCGGGCCACGAGAAGACCGGCCGCCAGGTGACCTTTTCGACGGACCTGATCTACGACGTGCTGCGCCGCCACCAACCCGACCACCTGCTGCTGCGCTGCGCCCGCGAGGACGCCGCCACCGGCATGATCGACGTCGCGCGCCTGGGCCAGATGCTGGCGCGCATCAAGGGCCGTATCCGCCATGCGCCGCTGGCGCACCTGTCGCCGTTCTCGGTGCCTATCCTCCTGGAGATCGGCAAGGAGCGCTCGCCCGGCGACGCCGCCGAGCTGATCCTGGCCGAGGCGCAGGACGACCTGATCGCCGAGGCCATGTCGTGAGCGCGCTCGCCCCGCCCGCCCCCTACGCCTTCGCGCCCAGCCCCTGCGGCGGCCTGCGCACCGGCCTGAACGGAACCGCCGTGACCTTGCGCCCCAGCGGCGCGCTGTGGATCGAGGCGGCGCGGATGCTGGTGGTCGCCGACCTGCACCTGGAGAAGGGCTCGGCCTACGCCATGCGCGGCCAGATGCTGCCGCCTTACGACACCCGCGACACCCTGCGCCGGCTGCAGGCCGAGGTGGTCGCCGCCCAGCCGGCGGCCGTCGTGCTGCTCGGCGACACCTTCCACGACCGCGCCTCCGAAGACCGTCTGGCCCGCGACGACGCCGAGGGCCTGCGCGCGCTCTGCGGCCAGACCCGCCTGGTCTGGGTGGTCGGCAACCACGACGCCGACGGCCCGCGCGGGCTGCCCGGCGAGGTCGCGGCCGAGATCGCGGTCGCGAGCCTGATGCTGCGCCACGAACCGACCCCCGGCCGCCAGGACGGCGAGGTCGCCGGCCACCTGCACCCCTGCGCCCGCGTGGTCGCCTCGCGCGGCAGCGTGCGCCGCCGCTGCTTCGTCACCGACGGGGCGCGGATGATCGTCCCGGCCTTCGGGGCCTATGCCGGCGGGCTCAGCATCCGCGACGAAGCGTTTTCAGGCCTGTTCGCGCGGCCGCCGCTCTGCGGGGCGCTGGGCGCCGGGCGGGTGCACGCCGTCGGCTGGCGCTCCGTCGCCAGCGACTAGCTACAGCCGCAACGCCTGTTCGAGCGCCAGGCCCAGCGACAGGCAGGCGCCCAGGGTCAGGCTGGTCATCAGCCGCGGATAGCGGGCCGGCACGTCCGGCGCGGCATGATCGTACAGCCACTGCAGAATGAACGCCGCCAGGAAGCCGCACAGCAGCCAGGCGGTCTCCACCGAGCCGCGGGCGAAGATCAGCGTCCAGGCCACGGTCGGCGAGATCACCGAGGTCGCCAGCCGCGTCCAGCGTGGGCTCGCCCGCCCGCTCTCCAGCCCCCAGCGGATGCCGCCCAGGAACCCCAGCACGATCGCCGACCAGGTCAGCAGAACGGTCAGCGCCGGGCCGCTCATGTCGGCGTCGCCATAGACATAGGTCAGGGCGGAGATCGGGAACGGCGCCAGCCCGAACAGCGCAATCACCCAGAGCGGGCGCGGCGCGGAGGTCTCGGCGTGCACGTGGCCGTCGGTTTCCAAGCGGTCAGTTCCTCCGGAAAGCCACTGACGCGGCCCAGCCCGCAGCCAGGGCGATCGCCACCGAAGCCAGACCGTACGACCATGGCCGTTGATGGGCGAACAGGTAAAGCGCCCGCTCGATCCCGGCCTTCTCGACGGTCAGGCCGCGGGTCCGGCTCGACACCGGCTGGCCGTCCTGGAACAGGAAGATGTCGGCCGAATAGACCCCGATCGGCGCCCCGGTCGGCAGGTCGATCTCGGCCTTGAACAGGCCCTTGTCGACGAAGCTGACCCCGCGCGAGTCCGCGGCGTAGAGGCCGCTGTCCTCCTTCAGCCGCACCACCGCCCGCCGCCAGTCGAGATAATCGGCCCCCAGGCCGCTGACCACGACGTCGCGCACGCCGTAGCGGGTCTCGATCCGCTGCTCCATCGGCGCGTTGATCCGCAGGTGGTCGATCCCCGCGCCCAGCCGCCGCAGGGTGCTGAAGCTGGCGATTTCGTTCAGCGGCCTGGTCGAGGCGGCCATGTAGAAGCCGGGCGCGCCATCGAACACCACCGGCCGCGAATTGACCCAGATCCCGGCGACCCGGGTCTTGCGCGCCATGCGGACCGGCGCGTCGGGCCCGCGAACGATGACCACCACGTCGCTCGGCTTCTGGCTGGGATCGAGCACCGCGCCGTAGAGCACGATGCGCGCGCCGCGGAAGCTGGAGGTCACCCGCACATTGGTCGTGGTCAGCGCGGCCGAAACGGCGGCCGGCGGCGGCGTCGGAGGTAGGTGTGGGGGCGGGGCGGCCTCGATCGCCATCAGCCGTTCCCCGCCATCAGCACGAACGGCTCGTCGGGCGTGAAGAACAGGCCCAGCCCCATCCGCAGGCCGACGGCCAGCACGATCAGCGCCAGCAACGCCCGCAACTCCTCGGCGCGGAACCGCGACGAGGCCCGCGCCCCGACCTGGGCGCCCAGCACCCCGCCGATCAGCAGCAGGGTGGCCAACACCACGTCGACGGTCTGGTTGCGCCCGGCCTGCAGCACGCTGGTCAGCGAGGTGGTGATGATGATCTGGAACAGGCTGGTGCCGACCACCACCCCGGCCGGCATGCGCAGGATGTAGACCATCGCCGGCACCAGCACGAAGCCGCCGCCGACGCCCATGATCGCCGACAGGATGCCGACGAACACGCCCAGCAGGACCGGCGGAATGACGCTGATATAGAGCCGCGAGCGCGGAAACCGGACCTTGAACGGCAGACCGTAGAGCCAGGGCGGGCGCCGGTCCTTGCGCGGCTTGGGGGCATCCCCCCGCCGGCGGCGCAGGATCGAGCCGAGCGACTCCCACAGCATCAGCGCGCCGATGACGCCCAGGAAGATCAGATAGGACAGCGAGACCACGAGGTCGGCCTGGCCCAGCAGCCGCAGCCAGCGGAACACCTCGACGCCCAGCAGCGAGCCCACCGCCCCGCCGGCCGCCAGCACCCCGCCCATGCGGAAGTCGACCGCCTTGCGCCGCGTGTAGGAGATCACGCTGGAGGTCGAGGAGGCGGCGACGTGATTGGCCTCGCTGGCCACCGCCACCGCCGGCGGGATGCCTAAGAACACCAGCACCGGCGTCATCAGGAAGCCGCCGCCGATCCCGAACAGGCCGGAAATGAACCCCACCGCCGCGCCCAGCGCGATCAGCAGGGGCGCGTTCACCGAGACTTCTGCAATGGGGAGGTAGAAATCCAAGAGCGCCCCTTACCCGGCGCGCGTCACCGCGTGAAGACCTGAAGCCGCGAAAGCGTGACGGGATCGAGCGAACCGGTCGCCGCCATGCCCTGATGCCGTTGATAGGCGGCGATCGCCATGGTCAGGGCCGGCGAGACGCTACCGTCGGTCGGCCCCTGATAATAGGCCAGCCGCGACAGCGCCCGCTGGGCGGTGGCCACGTCGTTGCTCGCCGCGGCCGGCGCCGCGGCGGCCGAAACCGCCGGCGACACCGCACGGAAGCCCTGGGCCGAACGCTCGGAGACCGCGCGCGCCTCGGCCGACAGCCCCGCGCGCACCCGCGCGGCGTTGTCCAGCGCCAGCTCGTCGCGGCTGCGGGCCGCGATCAGGTACCACTTGTAGGCCTCGGCGGCGTTCTGGGTGACCCCGCGCCCCTGCTCATAGAGGACGCCGAGATTGTACTGGCTGTCGACGAGGCCGAGATCGGCCGCCTTGCGGAACCACTCTGCGGCCAGGGTCAGGTTCTTCGGACCGCCCTGCCCCTGGGCGAGCGCTATGCCGAGATTATGCATGGCCGCGCGGTTGCCGCCCTCGGCCGCCCGTTCGGTCCAGCGACGGGCCTCGACCGGATCCTTCTTCAGGCCCGCGCCGCCGTCCGCATAGAGTTTGGCGAGATAGAATTGCGCCGGCGAATGGCCAAGGTTCGCGGCCTTGCGCAGCTTGTCGAGGCCGCCCGGCTCGGAGGCCTCGAGCGCGCGCAGCGCCTCGGCGTAGAGATTGCTGACCGCGGCGGGATCGCCGGCCGTCGCAGCCGCCGCCGGAAGGCCGCCGGCGGACGTCGTCAGCGGTTGCGGCGCCAGGGCTACGGCGGCGCGGACGCTCGTCGGATTGGGGGTGGTGTCGGCCTCGCCGCCGGCGATCTCGCCGGCCTGGTCGCTGGCGAACACCGCCAGGGCGTCAGCCACGCGCTTGGGCGGGGCGCCGCCGGGTTCGGCGTCGGTCACGAAGTAGCTGGCCGCCGCCAGGCCCAGGAACGCCGAGCCGCCCGCCACCAGCAGGGCGGTCTGCAACGACGAAGAGCCCACCGCCCGCTTGCGCAGGCTCAGGCCCGAAAACAGCGAACGACCGCCCTTTTCCTTGCGGGGCAGCTTCTCGATCTTGCCGCCCTTGCGCTTGGGCTCGCCCGTGCTGGAGGCGGCGCGCGCCGCGGCCCGCGCCTGCTCGATGACTTCGCGGGTCGACAGCGGACGCGCCGGCTCGGCCTCGACCTCGGCTTCGGCCTCAGCCTCGGGAAGTTCGAAGTCTTCGGGGACCTCGCGCGCTTCCGCGGCTTCCGGTTCGGCCTCCGGCTCGCCCGGCGAGGTCCAGGCGCTCTGGGCGAACGGATCGACGGCCGGGTCGGCGAAATCGTCGCGCTCGTCCAGCTCGTCGCCGAACGGGTCGTTCGCCTCCGCCTCGACCTCGCTCTCGATCTGCGCAGCCGGCGTCTCGATCGGCTCGAAGCCGTCTGCGGCCTCGAAATCGACGGCGTCGAACACCGGCGTGTTCGTCGTTTGCGGGAACTCGGCGACGATCGCCGGCTCATCGGCGTCTTCGGCGGGCTCGGCCCCATCTGCGGGCTCGATCTCGCCGACTGCGGCGGCCGCCGGTTCCGGCGCGGCGAAGGCCTGCAGGGCGAGCCCTTCCGGCCGGGCTTCCGCCATCGGGCCGAGCTCACGGAACGGATCGTGGTCCAGCAAGCTTTCCGCCGGCTCCTCACGGGTGAGGCGTGGCGCAGCCGGCCCGGCGGCGGCCGCCGCCAGGGTCTGCTCGCCGCTGCGGCGATGCGATTCGGCCAGGCCCCGGTCGATGGTCACGCGCGCCTCATCGAGCAGTCGTGCGGTGCGCTCCTCGCTCTGGCGGATGCGTTCGGCGAGATCCTCGCCCGAGCGCTCCTGGCGCTGAGTGATCCGCTCGCTGACCCGGGCGACCTGCTCGCCGACATCGTCGATAGCCTGGGCGGCGCGGCGCTCGGAGCTGCCGATCCGTTCGGTCAGGCGATCGGTGATGCGGCCGATTTCCGCGCCCAGCTTTTCCAACGCTTCGGCATGCGCGCCTTCCGAGCGGCCCAGCCGCTGCTCCATCGCCTGGGCGATGCGGGCGACTTCGCCGCCGACCTGCTCGATCGCGTCGGCGCTGCGGTGCTCGGCGGCCTGAACCTGGCGGTTCAGGGTGTCGGCCATGGTCAGGACCTCGCGGCCCATGCGCTCGATGGCCTCGCCCGTGGCCTGCTCGGTCTTGCGCACCGTCTCGGCCACTTCGCCGAGTTGGCGCTCCAGGCGATCGACCCGACCGCCCCCGGCGTCACCCACCCCCTTGGCGATCTCGCTACGCACGTCCTCGGCGCGGCGCGACAGGGTGGCCGCCAGTTCCTCGATCTTGCGCTCGACCTCCGGACCGACGGACTTTTCCGCCGCGCCCATCCGGCCGTCGAGATTGGCGAACGCCTGGCCCAGATTGACCAGCGCCTCGGAGGTCCGTGTCTCGGCGTCGGTCAGACGGGCGTCGACGCGGTCGACGATTTCCTCGAGCAAAGTGGCCGGATCGCCGCCGCCGGAGGCGAAGATCTGCTCGATCCGCTGCTCCATGGCCTGCAGGCTGTCGCGGGTGCGGCCCTCGCCCTCGTAGAGATGGTTGGCGACCTTGCCGAGCGCCGCCTCCAGCGAGCGCAGCGCTTCGGCCGAACGCGGGCCGGCGGCCTCGGCCTCGACCCGGCGCAGCCGCTCGGCCAGGCGGGTGTTTTCGGCGCGGGCCTCCTGGACGGCGCCCTCGAAACGGGCGGCGACCGCGACGGCCTCGCGCTCAGCGGCCTCGATACGGGCCACGGCCTGGCGCAGCACGTTCTCGGCGGCGATGGATTCCGGCGTCACCCGCTGCGCGGCGCGATCGGTCTTGCCGCTCAGGCGCTCAAGCGCCGTCGCCACGCGGCCCTCATCGGCGGAAGTCGCCGCCCCGAAGCGGCCGGGCGGCGGCTCGATCACCACCCCACCCGCGGCCTCCGCGGCGCGCGGCGGCTCGCCATAGACGCGCTCGCTGCGAGCGGGGCGATCCTCGAAATAGGACTGCGAGGTGATTTCCTCGGGCGCGTCGTCCTCGAGGATCATGCGGTTCAGCCATTCGCCGAGGGTCATGCCGGACCGGCGCGCGAGGTCCTTTGCGACCTCCCTCGCCTTAGGGTCGATCCCCTTGACGCTCCAGGGCGCACCCGACGTCATATCGAATCGTTCTCCCAGCCCATTCTGGACGCTACCACCGATCCCTGGTGTGTAAACGGAAGGTTAACACTAGATATTGGGCCCACAGCGAAAGCCTGTGGATGGCGGCCCTTCCCCTTGAGAAAACAAGCGTCAACATGGTTAAGGGGCCGTTAAGCCTTGAGGGCGGCTTCACCTTTGCTCCCGGGCGGCGCCTGCTGTAGGCGCTGGGGAATGGATTTGCACCTCACCCTGGCGCTATGCGGCGTCCTGCTTGCGCTCGCCGCCTTCGCCGGCTGGAGGGGTTCCAAGCCGTCCGACCCGATCAAGGGACCTCGGATGATCCCCTGGCGCTTCATCATGGTGACGGCCAGCGCGTTCGCGCTGTTCATGATCGTCCATGCGGTGAACCTGCTCGGGGTGACGACGGGCCGCTGAGCATGCGGGGCTACGCTGCGTTCGGCAGCCCGGCGGCCTCCTCGGCCTTCTTCGGACGCTTGGCCAGGCCGGCCACGCCGCCGGAGGTCAGCAACCCCATGTCGGCCAGCAGCAGCGGGATCGCCCACTTGTTCGGCGCCGCCATGTAGCGCGGCCGCCAGACCGGGTCGTACTTGCCCTTGTAGGCCCGCACGCCCTGGAAATTGTAGATCTCCTCGCCGCGCTCGAAGATCAGCGCCCCGACCCGCGACAGCACCGGCGCCAGCGGCCGGTCGTCCAGTCCCGACAGCGGAGCCATGCCGAACTCGATCGCCTGGTAGCCCTCGCGGCGGCCCCACTCGATCAGCTCGACGAACAGATAGTCCATGATCCGGCGCGGACCTTCCTCGATGTACCGCATCAGGTCCATCGAGAACGCGCTGCGGTTGGCGGTGACCCAGAGCGTGGCGAAGGCGATGATCTTGCCCTCGAACCACACGATGCCGACCGGGAACTCGGCCACGTAGGACGGATAGAAGCCGCCCATGGAGAAGCTCTTGTCGCCGCCGGCGTGATGCACCAGCCAGGCGTCGGAGATCGCCTGCAACTGGGGCATGATCTCGTGCACCCGCTCCGGCGGCACGACCTCGAAGGTGGCGCCGGCCTCGCCGGCCTGGCGCCAGGCCCTGCGCAGATTGCCGCGCTTGGTGCCCTCGATGGTGAAGGTGTCCAGGGCGACGGCCGCGCTCTCGCCGACCTTGGCGATCGCAAAGCCTAGCTCGACCACGTCGGGCAGATCGTCGGCGTCCAGCCCATAGAAGCCCGGGCGCGCGGCGTGGGCGTCGGCCAGCTCGCGGAAACGCCACAGCAGGTCCATCCGCTCGTCGCGGCGGCCGACCGGGGCGCCGAGCGAGATCCACGAACGGCCGCGGACCCCGAACATCAGGAAGCTCTCGCCCGACGGCGAAAACAGGAAGCGCTTGTCGCCCAGCAAGGCGAGGTTCGAACCGGGCTCGGCGTCCTCGGCCTTGGCCAAGGCCGCGCGCACGCGGCCCAGTTCGGGGTCGTCCTCGCCGACGACCTTGGGGGTCGCGGCCGAGGCGAACAGCCGCCAGATGCCGAACGCCAGCAGCAGGATCGCCGCGCCGACCCAGCCGCGGATGGCGCGGGCCGCGTCGGCGTCGGCCATTACGGCCCAGAACGGCTTGTCGCCGTAGTCGGCGTGTTGGAAAGACCACAGGCCCAGCAGCCCCGCGCCGACCATGACCGCGAAGGCCGAGATCAGCCAGCCGGGCGTCACCTCCATGCTCAGCAGCCGCGCCTTGCGCGGGAAGGCGCCGTGGAACGGCAGCAGCAGCGCCGCGAACAGCGCCAGGGCCAGGGCCTCCTCCCAGGCGAAGGCCTTGAGCAGGGCCAGCGGGCTGGCGACGACCAGGGTGGCCAGCGTGGCCCACCAGGCCCCGTCCAGCCTGGCCCGCAGCCCAAAGGCCAGCAGCACCAGCACCAGGCCCAGGATGCTGGACAGGAAGTGGCTGACTTCGATCAGCACCACGGGGCTGATCTCGTAGATCTGGAGGAAGCGGTCCGGGATGGTGGGCGTGGCGCCCGAGGCGAGGAGCATGATCCCGGCCAGCAGGGCCAGGATGGCTGCCGTTGACGGCGCCGCGGCGAAGGCCGCCGGCTTCAGTTCACGCCAAAACCTCATCCGCCCTCCAAATGGCCGCCCCTGGCGCCCGTATATATCGTGATTTGCGCCATGGGCAGGGGCGACGCGGCCAGTCAAACAAGCGTTTCGTTCCGCTTGCTCTTGCACCGCCGCCCGCTAATGTGCCCGCGCGTAAAGGCGTTTCCGTTGCGGGAGGAATTCATGGCCGACTTTGGCGGCGGCGATCTCAACGCATTTCGCGGCGAGGTGAAGGCCTGGCTCGAAGCCAACTATCCTCCCGAACTGCGTGATCGGAACGCCAAGACCGACGAAGAGGCGGTCTGGGGCGGCCGCGCCTTCGCCGGCTCCAGCGACCCGCAGATCGTCTGGATGCAGCGGATGGCGGACAAGGGCTGGACCGCGCCGACCTGGCCCCAGGCCTATGGCGGCGGCGGCCTGTCGCCGCAGCAGGCCCGCATCCTCGACCAGGAGCTCAGCGCCGGCCGCTACCGCCAGCCGCTGGCCTCGTTCGGCATCTGGATGCTGGGCCCGGTGCTGCTCGAATACGGCTCCGAGGCGCAGAAGCTGGAATACCTGCCCAAGATCGTCCGCGGCGAAATCCGCTGGTGCCAGGGCTATTCCGAGCCCGGCGCCGGCTCCGACCTCGCCGGCCTGCAGACCCGTTGCGAGGACAAGGGCGACCACTGGCTGATCAACGGCCAAAAGGTGTGGACGTCCTACGCCAACAAGGCCGATTGGTGCTTCTGCCTGGTCCGTACCGATGCTTCGAAAAAGCACGAAGGAATCTCCTTCGTCCTTATTGATATGAAGACCCCCGGCGTCGAGACTCGGCCGATCCAGCTGATCTCGGGCGAGAGCCCGTTCTGCGAGACCTTCTTCACCGACGTGAAGCTCGCCAAGGACGCCCTGGTCGGCAAGGTCAACGGCGGCTGGGAGATCGCCAAGCGGCTGCTGCAGTACGAGCGCCAGAACATCTCCGGCGGCTTCGGCGGCGGCGGCGGCGCAGGCGGCGCGGCCGGCGACCTGGCCCAGATCGCCAAGAGCTACATCGGCATCGACGAGACCGGCGCCCTGGCCGACAGCGACCTGCGCACCCGGATCACCAAGAACAAGATGGACTTCGACTGCTTCTACAAGACCATCGCCCGCGTGGCGGCGGAGTCGAAGGCCTCCAACGGCCCCAGCGCCGCCACCTCGATCATCAAGTACGCCGCGGCGACCTTTGCCCAGGAGCGCTCGGAGCTGATGGTCGAGGCCATGGGCGCGCAAGGGCTCGGCTGGGAAGGCGAGGCCTACGCCCCGCTCGAACTGACCGCCACCCACGGCTGGCTGCGCTCGAAGGGCAACTCCATCGAGGGCGGCACCTCGGAGGTGAACCTCAACGTGGTCTCCAAGCGGGTGCTCGGCCTGCCCGACCCCAAGTAAGTGTGAACGGCGGCGCACTGTTCTTCGGGCCCCGTCCTTGATTTGATCGAAGCGATTTCGAGAGGCGAGATTTCCCATGGCTGACTTCGGCGGCGACGACCTGCAGGCCTTCCGCAGCGAGGCGGCGGCCTGGCTCGAGGCGAACTTCCCCAAGGCGCTGGCGGCCGATCCGGCCGCCCAGGTCGCCAAGGCGAGCGGCGGCGAAGAGACGCCCGACGCGCTGGCCTGGCGCAAGGCCATGGGCGAGAAAGGCTGGGGCGTTCCGACCTGGCCCGCGCAATACGGCGGCGGCGGCCTGAGCCTCCAGCAGGCCCGCGTCCTGCATGAGGAAATGGCCAAGATCGGCGCCCGCAACCCGATCGGCGGCATGGGCGTGATGATGTTCGGCCCGACCCTGATCGAGTACGGGACGGAGGAGCTGAAGCGCCAGCACCTGCCGGGCATCATCAGCGGCGACGTCCGCTGGTGCCAGGGCTACTCCGAGCCGGGCTCCGGCTCCGACCTCGCCTCGCTGCAGACCCGCGCCGAGGACAAGGGCGAGACCTATCTGGTCAACGGCTCGAAAATTTGGACAAGCGGCGCCAACCTCGCCGACTGGTGCTTCTGCCTGGTGCGGACGGATACGTCGAAGAAACACGAGGGCATCTCGTTCCTGCTGATCGACATGACCACGCCGGGCGTCGAGGTCCGGCCGATCCTGCTGATCAACGGCACCTCGCCGTTCTGCGAGACCTTCTTCACCGACGTGGTCGTCCCCAAGAACCAGCTGTTCGGGCCGCTGAACGGCGGCTGGACGGTGGCCAAGCGCCTGCTGCAGTTCGAGCGCGACAACATCTCGGCCGGCCTCGGCGGCGGCTCGATCGGCGCGCCGGTCAACGCCCTGACCGTCAAGAGCGCCGCCAAGCAGTATGTCGGCCTGGACGAGAGCGGTCGGCTGGCCGACAGCGACCTGCGCCGGCGCATCACCGAACACCTGATGGAAGTGCAGAGCTTCCAACAGACCGTCCGCCGCGCCGCCGACGAAGCCAAGGCCGGCAACGGCCCGTCGGCCGCCACCTCGATCATGAAGTACATGGGCGCCAAGGTGGCCATGGACCGCAACGAACTGATCGTCGAGGCCCTCGGCACGGCCGGCGCCGGCTGGGGCGGCGAAGGCTACGAAGACCCCGAGCTGGCCGCCGTCCGCACCTGGCTGCGCTCGAAGGGCAACTCGATCGAAGGCGGCACCTCGGAGATCAATCTGAACGTCGTTTCAAAACGAGTGCTGGGCCTGCCCGATCCCAAGTGATTTTATAGCCCCGCCCGAATACGGCAGCGCGAACCATAATCGTCGCTAAGATAATGATTATTAGGGAGAATTTTCATGGCTGACTTTGGCGGCCCCGATTTGGAAGCCTTCCGCGCCGAAGCCAAGGAGTGGCTTGAGGCGAATTTCCCGAAGTCGCTGGGCAAGGACGTGGCCGGTCAGACCGCCGCGTTGATGAGCCCGGACAAGCCCACCGGCGACCTCGCCGTGTGGAAGGAACGCATGGGCGCCAAGGGCTGGGGCGTGCCGACCTGGCCGAAGGCCTATGGCGGCGGCGGCCTCAGCGCCCCCGAAGCCCGGGTCCTGGCCCAGGAGATGGGCAAGATCGGCGCGGTGAACCCGATCGCCGGCATGGGCGTGGCGATGTTCGGCCCGACCCTGCTGGAATACGGCACCGAGGAACAGAAGAAGAAGTATATCCCGGACATCGCCACAGCGAAGGTCCGCTGGTGCCAAGGTTTCAGCGAGCCGGGCGCCGGTTCCGACCTGGCTTCTCTGCAGACGAAAGCAGAAGACAAGGGCGATCACTGGATCGTTAACGGCTCGAAGATTTGGACCAGCGGCGGCCAATACGCCGACATGATCTTCTGTCTTGTTCGCACCGACCAGAGCCGCAAGCATGAAGGCATCTCGTTTGTTGTCTTCGACATGCACCAGCCGGGCGTCGAAGTGCGGCCGATCAAGCTGATCGCCGGCAACTCGCCGTTCTGCGAAACCTTCTTCACCGACGTTCCGGTGCCGAAGGAGAACCTGGTCGGGCCGCTGCACGGCGGCTGGACGGTGGCCAAGCGCCTGCTGCAGCACGAGCGCAGCGGCATGAACGGCGGCCGCGCCGGCAGCACCTCCAACGTCTCGCTGGGCGTGCTGGCCAAGAAGTACGTCGGCGAGGACGAACAGGGCCGCCTGGCCGACAGCGACCTGCGCACCCGCATCATCCTCAACGAAATCGACCAGCGCGCCGTCGCCCAGACCGTGGTCCGCGCCGCCCAGGAATCCAAGGGCAATTCCGGCCCGTCGGCGGCGACCTCGATCATGAAGAACGCCTTCATGAAGGCGACCCAGGACCGCGCCGAACTGACCCTCGAGGTCATGGGCCACCAGGGCCTGGGCTGGGAGGGCGACGACTTCAGCGAGGAGGAGCGCACCGCGGTCCGCACCTGGCTGTCGGGCAAGGCCGGCTCGATCTACGGCGGCTCGAACGAAGTGCAGAGCAACATCATTTCCAAGCGTATCCTGGGACTCCCGGACCTGACCCAGAACCACTAGGGTGCATCCGAACCAGGCCGTTTGCGCCATGTCATTTCGCATGGCGCAGGCGGCCACGAGTTTTCAAACGACCTGATTTTTCTAGGAGACTATTTCAATGGCAGATTTTGGCGGCGGCGATCTCGACGCCTTCCGTTCGGAAGTGCGCGGCTGGGTCGAGGCCAACTTCCCCGCTTCGCTGAAGGGCAAGCCCAACCCGATGATGCGCGAAGAGCGCAGCAACCCGAGCCCGGACCAGGACGCCTGGCGCAAGGCGGTGGGTTCGAAGGGCTGGGGCACCCCGACCTGGCCGGCCGAGTACGGCGGCGGCGGACTGTCGTCGGCTGAAGGCCGCGTCATCATGCAGGAGTTCCAACGCGCCGGGGCCTACAACCCGATCGGCGGCATGGGCGTCATGATGTTCGGCCCGACCCTGCTGGAATACGGCACGGACGCGCAGAAGAAAGAGCACATCCCCTCGATCTGCCGCGGCGAAATTCAGTGGTGCCAAGGTTTCAGCGAGCCTGGCGCCGGTTCCGACCTCGCCTCTCTTCAGTGCAAGGCTGAAGACAAGGGCGACCATTACCTGGTGAACGGCCAAAAGATCTGGACTTCGGGCGCTCAATACGCCGACTGGTGCTTCTGCCTGGTGCGCACCGACACCAGCAAGAAGCATGAAGGCATCTCCTTCGTGCTGTTCACCATGCACCAGCCGGGCGTCGAAGTCCGCCCGATCCCGCTGATCGCCGGCAACTCGCCGTTCTGCGAAACCTTCCTGACCGACGCCCGCGCCGAGAAGAAGGACCTGGTCGGCCCGCTGAACGGCGGCTGGACCATCGCCAAGCGCCTGCTGCAGCACGAGCGTTCGGGCCTGTCGGGCGCCGGCGGCGGCGGTTACGGCGGCGCCAAGCCGCTGCCGAAGCTGGCCAAGGACTATGTCGGCCTCGACGAGAGCGGCAAGCTGGCCGACAGCGACCTGCGCACCCGCATCATCCTGAACGAGATCGACGGCCGCGCCTTCCAGCAGACCGCCGTGCGCGCGATGATGGAAGCCAAGGGCAATTCCGGCCCGTCGGCGGCGACCTCGATCATGAAGAACGCCGGCACCCGCTGGATGCAGGACAAGGCCGAACTGACCCTCGAGATCATGGGTCACCAGGGCCTGGGCTGGGAAGGCGACGCCTTCACCGGCGACGAACTGACGGCGGTCCGCTCATGGCTCGGCGGCAAGGCCACCACGATCTATGGCGGTTCGCAGGAGGTGCAGAACAACATCATCTCCAAGCGCATCCTCGGCCTGCCCGACCTGACGCAGAACAACTAACTCTCAGAACAACCACAGATATTTTCGAGAATAGGATTTAAGACATGGCCGTTCTGAACGAAGAACAGAGCATGCTCCGCGACGCGGCGAAGAGCTGGGTCCAGGAAAAGAGCCCGGTCACCGCCTTCCGCAAGATGCGCGACTCGGGCGTCGAGCTCGGCTACGACGCCGCCGCCTGGAACGAGCAGGCCGAAATGGGCTGGGCCGGGGTGATCATCCCGGAAGACTTCGGCGGGTCGAACTTCGGCTACCTGTCGATGGGCCTGATCCTCGAGGAGATGGGCCGCACGCTCACCGCCTCGCCGCTGCTGGCCTCGGGCCTGGCCGCCGCCAGCGCCCTGATGCTGGGCGGCAACGACGCCCAGAAGGGCGAGTACCTGCCGAAGATCGCCGACGGCTCGCTGGTCGCCACGCTCGCCGTGGACGAAGGCGCCCACCACGCCCCGGAAAAGGTCGCGCTGGAAGCCAAGAAGTCGGGCGCCGGCTACACCCTGAACGGCAAGAAGACCTTCGTGCTCGAAGGTCCGGGCGCCGGCCTGTTCGTGGTCTCGGCCCGCACCAGCGGCAAGCCGGGCGACAAGGACGGCGTCTCGCTGTTCCTGGTGCCGGCCGACGCCAAGGGCGTGACCAAGCAGAACCTGAAGCAAGCCGACAGCCGCGGCGTCGCGAACGTCTCGTTCGACAACGTCGAGGTGTCCGCCGACGCCCTGCTGGGCGCCGAGGGCAAGGGCTGGGACGTGCTGGAAGCGACCCTCGACCGCGCCCGCGCGGGCGTGGCCGCCGAAATGCTCGGCGCCGCGGTCCAGGCCTTCGAAACCACGCTGGACTACCTGAAGGTCCGCGTGCAGTTCGGCCAGGTCATCGGTTCGTTCCAGGCCCTGCAGCACCGCGCGGCCAAGATGTTCACCGACCTGGAACTGGCCCGCTCGGCCGTCGAAGCCGCCCTGGCGGCGATCGACGCCGGCAGCCCGGACGTGCCGGAGCTGGTGTCGCTGGCCAAGGCCAAGATGGGCGACGTCTTCCACCTCGTCTCCAACGAGATGGTCCAGATGCACGGCGGCATCGGCATGACCGACGCCCACGACGCGGGCTTCTACCTGAAGCGCGCCCGTGCGGCCGAGGCGGCCTATGGCAGCCAGTCGTACCACCGCGACCGCTACGCCAAGATCCAGGGCTACTAAGCCCTAGAGCTTCGCGCCCCGGCTCGCCGGGGCGCGGGGCCATGGAGAGCAAACGAAACCCCGCTGGCGCGAGCCGGCGGGGTTTTTGTTTGGGGGGGCATTGGTCGGTCGAGGCGAATGCCCGCCGGCACAAAAACTGATTAACAAGACCTTGCGCCTCGCGATGGCTCTACCTAAGTTTGTAAGCGGCGCCGCACGGCGTCATCCAGTCACGATGACCACGTCGGGGGGGCCGGAGCGACGGTTGAAACTGTCAAGGCACGAAGATGCCTCGGTGATGATAGACAAGAGGTCCATTGCGATCTCCCCGATCTTATCGCCGCGGTCCTTCAGCGCCATGAGCGCGAACCGCGCCCATCGCACAGTATAGACCACTACGTCGAATGTACCTGTAGATAGAGGGCGGCTAGCCCTCGTGACCAATAGTGTGGGATGACGGTTTAGACCGTAGACAGGGCGGATTGCCGTCATCCCCTCTCGCCTTGGGGAGGGCGCGTGACCGAGTGGTCAATTCGAGCATCTGACTTAAAACGCTATCCGCACCTTGATCCTGCGATTACTCCGCAGGAAGCGATGAGCTATGCACAAGATCCTGCAACTGTCGCCAAGCATGCGTTCTTTCCGTTCCTACTATACCAGCAACGGTGGAATCGCTTCGCGATCAAAGGAAAACGCGGTGCTTCAAAAGAACGGCCCATTCGATATGCGGCCAGACGAGACGCTTACATTTACTCTTACTACCGACATATACTATCCGATCGCTACGAGCGCTCGCTAGACACACTCGAACTTACTGATTGCGTTCTAGCTTACAGGCGGATCAAAATCCCAAACGGGCACGGCGGCAAATGCAATATACATTTCTCCAAAGATGCCTTTGACGCGATCCGCACCCTCGGCGATTGCGCCGTAATCGCGTTAGACATCAGTGGATTCTTTGAGTCTCTAGATCACGACAGACTTAAGTCTCTCTGGTGTCGGGTCATGGGCTTCGAGCGCCTGCCGGAGGATCACTACAACGTATTCAAAAGCATAACGCGTTACTGCTGCGTAGATAAGAAGGCGCTATTCGAACGCCTTGGGCATTTCGGTGAAAAGAGCATCGGATCCGGCGGAAAACCGATCAAGGGCTATCTAACGCCGCACCGCGAAATACCGCGCCACCTTTGCAGGGGGCATGAGTTTCGCGAAATTGTAGCTGGCGGGCCGGGCAAAAAATCCATCCTGAAAACCAACTACAAGCGATACGGCATCCCCCAGGGTGCCCCAATCTCCGACCTTCTCGCCAATCTTTACCTAGGCTCAGGACCCATTGATGTGATGCGCTCGATCTGATTCAGGCTCTGCAAGGAGATTGGATATGAGCGACCTGTATTGGCTGACGGACGAGCAGATGGAGCGGCTACGGCCGCACTTCCCCA
>JAGOQB010000013.1 GCA_017991675.1 Phenylobacterium sp.
TCATGTTCGGCCGGCTCAAGGACTGGCGTCGCGTCGCCACCCGCTACGATCGATGCCCGACCGTCTTCCTGTCCGCCATCGCCCTCGCCGCTACCGTGCTCTTCTGGCTATGAGTCCTGAGCCTACGGCGGCGCGTCGGTCGCCACCTTCGCCAGCCTGCGCCTGTTCGACTGCTACAAGTTCGGCCGCCGCGAAGATCTGGCCATGCACCTGATGCGGGTCACCGTGGCGTTCGCCGTCGCGGTGGCGATGTGCTTTGCGATCCTCACCCATTTCGTCGGCGCGGTCATGCTGACCGCCTCGCTGGGCGTCTGGACGCCGATGGCGTTCCTCTGCGTGGCCGGCGCCCACGGGCTCTGGTGGGCCAACGTCAAGCGTTGGCGCGCCAATGGCCGGCTGACCCCCAACCTGGTCATCGTCGGGGCCACCGGCGCCGCCGACCGTCTGATCGCCGCCATTCTCGAAACCCGCGAGGCGCACGTCCTCGGCGTCTTCGACGACCGCGCCGCGCGCACGCCCGCGGGCCTGCACCGCGTGCCGCTGCTCGGCGGCACCGACGATCTGCTGGCCCACCGGATCATGCCCTATGTCGACCGCATCGTGATCACCGTGCCGGCCGACGCGCGCGAGCGCGTGCACGCCCTGCTCGAGCGGCTGAAGGTGCTGCCCAACGAGATCACCCTGCTGCTCGACCGCGAGGGTCAGGCCGGCGAAGCCGACGCCATCGACCGCATCGCCAACATCCCGCTGACCCGCATCTCGGGCGCCGAGATCGACCAGGGCAAGGCGGTGGCCAAGCGCGCCCAGGACGTGATCATCGCCCTCATCGCGCTGTTCGTCGCCGCGCCGATCATGCTGATGGTCGCCCTGGCCATCAAGCTGGACAGCCCCGGCCCGGTGTTCTTCCGCCAGCGCCGCCACGGCTTCAACAACGAAGAGATCGTGGTCTGGAAGTTCCGCTCGATGCGGACCGAATCCGCCGACGCCAAGGCCGCGCGCCAGATCAGCGCCGACGACGACCGCGTCACCAAGGTCGGCAAGTTCATCCGCAAGACCAGCCTCGACGAGCTGCCGCAGCTGATCAACGTGCTGACCGGCGAAATGTCCCTGGTCGGCCCGCGCCCGCACGCCATCGGCATGAAAACCGGCGAGGTCGAAAGCTCGCGCCTGGTCGCCGAATACGCCCACCGCCACCGCATGAAGCCGGGCATGACCGGCTGGGCCGCCATCAACGGCTCGCGCGGCGCGGTCGACACCCCCGAACTGGTCCGCCGCCGCGTGGCCCTGGACGTGGAGTACATCGAGCGCCAGTCCTTCTGGCTCGACCTCTACATCATGTTCATGACCGTCCCCTGCCTGCTCGGCGACTCCGAGACGGTCCGCTAGGCCCGCGGCGCGCGCCTACCCCAGCAACGGCCGCATGCAGCCCGGGACCTCGACCACGCCGCGGTTGAAGAACAGGCCGGTCACCTGGCCGCCGGCCGCGATGATCGCGTCGCGCAGCTGCGCCGGGGCGCGCACGTCCGGTTGGTCGGCCGCCACCACCAGCACCGTCTGGTCCATGAACGGCGCGAGCGCCAGCGCCGCGCGCGACCGGTCGGGCGCCGGCCCGTCGACGATGATCACCTCGGCGAAGCGGCGCAGCGCGTTCCAGTAGTCGGCGGCCGGGACCAGCCGCACGCTCTGACGGCCGACCAGCCGCTCGCGCTGGAAGCGGGTCACCCACCAGCGGGCCGAGCCGACGCGATAGGCGGCCAGATACCCGCCGTCCGGCCAGATCGTCCCGTCCGGGGTCTGGGCCCGGGGCTCTACGGTGAAGAAGGCCGAGCCGTCGGGGCTGGCCTTCACCGGATCGCCCAGCACGCCGTAGCGGCCGGCCTGCGCCGACACCGCCGCATGCTGGGCGGCGGTCACCAGGTCCAGGTCGACCAGCCACACCGAGCGCCCAGCCTTGCGCGCGGCATGGTGCGCCAGCTCGCGGGCCACGGTCGAGGCGCCCTCCCCGGTCCGCGCGGCGGTGATCTGGATGATGCGCGAGCGACCGGCCGCGGGCGATCCCAGCGACGCCCACAGATCGGCCATCTCGGAACTCAGATCGACCATGCTCGAATCGCGCCGCCCAATTGCGGGCAGGCTAGAGCATTTCCCGCTGAAGAGGACGCAAACCGCCCCTATCGCGCCTTCAAGGGCGCGGCCCCCAGCACCGGCAGGCCCAGCGTTCGCGCCGCGGTCTGCGGCGTCGGCAGGCCGGGGCGCAGCACCATCGCCAGCAGCCCCGCAAGCAGGGCCGAGACGGCGGCGACCAGGAACGCCGTCACGATCACCGGCCTGCGCAGGCTCTTGCCCTGCGTCGGCGGCGTGGCCCGCTGGACGATACGGATGTTCTCGCTCGCCCGGGCGGCGATCTCGCGGATCGCCCGGCGCTGCTCTTCCTTGACCGCGAAGTCGCGCAGGCCGGCCTGCAGCACGGCGCGGTTCAGCGACAGCTCCTGGAAGCGCGGCTCCAGCGCCGCCAGCGCCAGCCGCCGCTCGGTCAGGCGCTCCGCCTGCGCCTTCAGCTCGCCCTGCACGCGGCGCAAGGCGCCGATCTCCGACGTCAGCTGGATCTTCTCGCTCTGCAGGATCTGGTGGACCGGATTGACCCCGAGCCACCGCCCCCCCTCGCCCTGCGCCCGGCCGCCGGGCGCGCCGGAGGCGTCGCGATAGATCACCACCTCGCGCGGCGCCTGGTCGAGTTGGGCGCTCAGGCTCGCCAGCCGCCCGATCCGGGCCTGCAACTGGGCGTCGGTCTGCAATCTCTGCTGCTCGACACCCGCCTGCAGCTGCGACAGCGAGGCCTTTTCCGCGGCGAAGTCGGCGATCCGGTTGTCGGTCAGGAACCCCTCATAGGCCGCCTCGGCGTCCGCCAGCCGCGCCTCGAACACCTGGCGCTGCTGCTCCAGCCCCGGCGAACCGAGGTCGACCAGCACCGAGCGGCGGAAGATCAGATATTCCTCGAGCAGGGTGTTGAGGATCAGGGCCGCGGCCTTCGGGTCCTGGTGGCTGAACCTGGCCCGCACGATCGGCGTGTCGGGCGCGGTCTCGATCACAAGTCCCTGCTCGATGGCCCGGATCGCCCGGCCCATCACGGCGGTCTTCTCGCCCGGCGTCGCCGCCTTGGCGTACGCCCTGGCCAGGTCCGGATAGGTCTGCGCCAGGCCCAGCCGCTCGATCACCCGCAGCTTCAGCGGCGCAGCGCCCAGGATCTCCAATTCCGACTGGACCATCCGTCCGGAGTCCAGCGCCGCCCCCCGCCCGGCGTCCCCGACCTGCGGCTCGTAGACGTACTCCTGGCCCAGCCGCACCAGCACGCTCGAATAGGCCTCGTAGCGGATCTTCTGACTCAGGGCCGCGGCGAGGCCGAGGACGAACAGGATGAGAAAGGTCGCCAGGATCAGCTGACGCTCGCGCCACAGCAGCGCCGGCAGATCGCTCAGCGCATAGCGGCGCCCCGCCCAGGCTGAGCCTGCCCCGGGGCCCTGCGCCGCTGCTGTCCTGCCGCCGTCCGTCACGTCAGAGAAACTCTGTCCCCGTCCACCGCCGACCGTGAGTCGGCGCGATTGACCCGCTATTCATATCCCTCGACCCGTTCGCGGTTTTCGTCAAAAGCGGACGTCGGAACAGGAGGCCGTATGCGTCGGGCGAAGATGGGCGAGCGTGAGTATGAGCAAGCGAAGGCCTTTCTCGCGGCCACCTGGCGCGTGGCCTTCGCCGGGGCGCACGAGCCGCCCCCGGGTCTGGATCCCGTGAGCGTGCTGGCCACGGCTGAGCTGACCCATCCTCGTCAAGCACGGGCCGGCCTGCGCGAGGCGATCGACGACATCCTCGGGATCATCGGGGGCTGGCCGCCTGAACGCATCCGGGCGCTGGATGCAGACCTCGCCGCTCCGGGGCTGGTGACCGCGACGCAGATGCTCTCGGCCTACTCCCGCCGGGTGCAGCGCCTGCTCAAGTCAAAGATGCTGGACGATGAGCAGGACTGCCGCCTTCTGCAGACCATCCTCGACGCCGAGCCAAGTGGATGGTCGGAGGCGGAACGCCAGACCGCCGCGTCGCTGCTGAACGCCTTCGAGGCGCGCAAGTGAGCGCAAAGCCGGCTCCCCTGACGACCTGCGCCGGCCTCAGGACTTGAGTTGCGCCAGATAGAGGTGCGTTTCGTTGCGCAGCGGGAGCTCGCCCAGCGGCGCCAGCGCCTTCTCGACCTCGGCCAACAGCCGATCACGTCGGTCCTGGGGGATCACATTGTAGTCCGATCGGGTGCGCAGTTGCCGCACGAAGCCGGCGGCGGACACGTGCTCTGGCCAGGCGTAGGCCTTGCAGGTCACCGGTCCGTATAGGCCGGACGCCTCGATGAGCGAGCGGACCGGACCTTCCGGCAGATACCAGGCCTGCGGCGGCGGCCGCCAGAGGTCCGGCGCGATCGCGGCGTAGATCGGCTCCAGCAGCGTCAGGATCTCAGGCGGCGGAGACAGCGGAACATGCCCGAAGATGGCGAGCCACCCGCCCGGCTGCAGGGCCGCGGCGGCCTTGGGAAAGCTGATGTTCGGGTCGATCCAGTGCCAGGCCTGCGCAGAAGCCACGAGCCGGAAGCTCGCCGGCTGCGGCGCGAACGTCTCGAACCGGCCGACGTGAAACTCGACGCCGCTCAGGCGGGTCTTGGCCAGCGCGATCAGCTCAGCGCCGGGATCGACGGCCACAACCGTCCACCCGCAGCCGAGCAAGCCAGCGGTCGCCTGGCCGCTGCCGCAACCGACCTCCAGCACCGGCTGGCCGGTTCCCCCGACCACCGCCGCCAGATCGTCGAACAACGCGTTTGGATAGAGAGGACGAACCGCGTCGTACTCGGCCGCGACCCCGTCGAAGGTGTCCCTCTGATCGCTCAAGACCGCCCCGGGGTCAGCCGTGGGCCAGCCATTCGCGGGCCTGGCGCTGGGCCTCGGCGACGTCTTCCGACTCCATCTCCTGGCTCAGTTCCTTGCGGTAGACCTTGGCCTCGACCGAGCCGCGCATGGCCGCCAGGTTGAACAGCATGTGCGCCGAGACGTAGTCCAGCGGCGCCCCGCCCTGGCCGGTCGAATAGAGCAGGCCCATTTTGAACAGCTCGTCCCCCGTCGACTCGGCGGTCGGCAGCGGCATTTGGTTTTCCACGCTCGCAAGCATGACTTCGTTTCCCTAGCCCCGTCGGCCCGTCCCCGTTCTGGGTTCCGTTTCCGACGATCCTGAAGCTAGGTAAGTCGATGCGCACTGAAGATAGGGTTAACTCGGAAAACGCCGTGTTGTTCGCGCGAACTTTCTGACTATTCGCGCTTTTTACTGATCGGAAAGCTCCGTATCCAGAGTCTTAAGGCCATGCAGCGGCGCGCCGCCACGGCCAGTGGCGGGTTTCTGGAAGGCCAGGCGCAAAACCTGCCGCTACGCTGGCGATTGCGAGCCTATCGGCGCCGATTGTGAAGCTGAAAGGTCCGTTCAGCAGGGGTTCAGCCGCCTACCGTCAGGTTTGCCGATATCGAGTACGAAAGATTGGAGCCAGGAGGCCCGCCATGAAACGCCTGATCTTGAGCCTTGCCGCGGTCGCCGCGGTCGCCGGCCCGATGGCGTTCGTCGCCACCTCGGCCCAGGCCGACGACGACGACGACCATCGCGGCCGCGGCCGCGACCGTCACGAACAGCGTTGGGACCGGGACGACGACCGTCGCGGCTGGGATCGCCGGGACTACGACCGCCGCGACTACGACCGGCGCAACTGGGATCGCCGCGACTGGGACCGCCGCGGCGAACGCTGGGGCCGTCACGACAATGGTCTCCACCGCGGCTGGGACCGCGGCCGCCACAACGGCTATTATTATAACAACCGCTGGTACTACGGCCCGCCGCCGCAAGCCTATTACGGCAATCCGTACTACCGCCCGGGCTACGCCGCCTGGCGTCGCGGGGCGCATCTGCCGCCCTACTACCGAGGCTATGTGGTCAACGACTACCACCACTACCACCTGCGCCAGCCGCCGCGCGGCTACGCCTGGTATCGGGTCGGGGATGACTACCTGCTGGCGGCGATCGCTACCGGAATCATCTTCGATATCATCAATAACTAGCTGATCTAAAAAGAAAAACGCCCCGGATCGCTCCGGGGCGTTTGACTATTCGATGCCCAGCTTGGCCTTGAGCAGGCCGTTGACGGCGCCGGGGTTGGCCTTGCCGCCGGTGGCCTTCATGACCTGGCCGACGAACCATCCGATCGCCTGCGGCTTTTCCTTCACCGACGCGGCCTGGCCCGGGTTCGCCGCGATCAGCTCCTCGATGATCTTCTCGAGCGCGCCGGTGTCGGAGACCTGCTGCAGGCCCTGCTTTTCGACGATCTCGCGCGGGCGGCCTTCGCCGGCCCACATGCGCTCGAAGACGTCCTTGGCGATCTTCGAGGAGATCACGTCCTCCTCGATCAGCGCCACCAGTTCGGCGATCACGTCCGGCTTCAGCGGACTGTCCTCGATGTCCAGGCTTCCGGCCGTCAGCTTGGCGGCCAGTTCGTTGGTCACCCAGTTGGCGGTCAGCTTGGCGTCGCGGCCCTTGGCGGCGGCCTCGAAGTAGTCGGCGCGCGCCTGTTCGGTGATCAGCACGCCGGCGTCATAGGCCGACAGGCCGTACTGCGACTGCAGACGGGCCTTCTTGGCGTCGGGCAGCTCGGGCAGCTGCGCCTCGATGGCCTTGACCCAGGCCGGATCCAGCTCCAGCGGCAGCAGGTCCGGATCGGGGAAGTAGCGGTAATCGTGCGCCTCTTCCTTCGAGCGCATCGAACGGGTCTCGCCCTTGTTCGGGTCGAACAGGCGGGTCTCCTGGTCGATCTTGCCGCCGTCTTCGAGGATCTCGATCTGGCGGCGCGCCTCGTACTCGATCGCCTGCTGGATGAAGCGGTACGAGTTGACGTTCTTGATCTCGCAGCGCGTGCCCAGGTGGCTGAAGTCGCCGGTTTCGCGGAACTTCTCGTACGAGCCGACGCGGCAGACCGAGACGTTCACGTCGGCCCGCAGGTTGCCCTTCTCCATGTCGCCGTCGCAGGTGCCCAGATAGACCAGGATGGTGCGCAGCTTTTTCACATAGGCCGCGGCCTCGGCCGACGAACGCATGTGCGGGCGCGAGACGATCTCCATCAGCGCGGTGCCCGCGCGGTTCAGGTCGACATAGGTCGCGTTCGGGTCCTGATCGTGCAGGCTCTTGCCCGCATCCTGCTCCAGGTGCAGGCGCTCGATCCCGACCTTGAAGGTCGTGCCGTCGTCGTGCTCGACGATGACCTCGCCCTCGCCGACGATCGGGTCCTTGAACTGGCTGATCTGATAGCCCTGCGGCAGGTCCGGATAGAAGTAGTTCTTCCGGTCGAAATGGCTCTTCAGGTTGATCTGCGCCTTGAGGCCGAGACCGGTCTTCACCGCCTGCTCGACGCAGTGCTTGTTGATCACCGGCAGCATGCCCGGCATGGCCGCGTCGACCAGCGAGACCTGCTGGTTGGGGCCGGCGCCGAATCCCACCGCCGCGCCGGAAAACAGCTTGGCGTTCGAGGCGACCTGGGCGTGAACCTCCAGGCCCAGAACCACTTCCCATTGGCCGGTGCGGCCGGCGATCAGCTTCGACGTATCAGTCATGGCCGCTTCCTAGCGCCCCTCGCGCGCGAGCGAAAGCGGGGCCGCTCGAAATCCCTTGCGCAAAAGGCGGAACTGACGCTGAAATCCGCGCCGGTAACCCTGGGGATGAGGAAACACCCGAAATGATGAAAACGTTTACTGCCGGCCTCGTCGGCCTGTCGCTCTCGCTCGGCGCCATGGCCGCCCCGGCCCTCGCCCAGGACGCCCACGCCGGCCACGCTGCGGCCCTCTCGGCCGCCGACACCCCGATCGAGGCGATCGCCGCGACCGCCGAGGGCAAGGCCGCCCTGGACAAGAACCTCCCGGGCCTGACCGCCCACGAGGCCTACGAGCAGTTCAAGGGCATGAGCCTGAAGCAGGTCCAGCCGATGAGCGGCGGCGCCATCACCGACGACCAGATCAAGGCGCTGCAAGGCGATCTCGACAAGCTCAAGAAGTAAGGCCTGCGCCGAACCGACAAGGCCCCCGCCCTACCCGGACGGGGGCCTTTTTCGTGCCCGCAACCTGGGCCGCAAGGCGCGCGTTCTAACCGGTAGGGCCGGTCCCGACGCGAGTGGCCGCCGGGGCGTCCGCGCCTCGAACCAGAAAGGCGTGTCCGATGCGACAGGCCAGCGCGATTCCCACCACCCTCTTCTGCCTCATCGCCGCCGCCGGCCTCGGTGCGGCCTACGCGGCCTACAGCTCCATGGGCCTCACGGCCGGCGTCACGATCAGCGCGTTGTCGCTGATCATTGCGGCGCTGGTCGGCTCCGCCACCCGCATCGCCAGTCAATGGGAACGGGCCATCGTGTTGCGCCTTGGGCGCTTCCGGGCGCTGCGCGGGCCCGGGCTGTTCTTCATCGTCCCGATCGTCGACACGGTCGCCTACTGCATCGACATCCGGGTGATCACTTCGTCGTTCAAGGCCGAGAAGACCCTGACCAAGGACACGGTGCCGGTCGACGTCGACGCGGTTCTGTTCTGGAAGGTCATCGATCCGCAGCGCGCGGCCCTGGAGGTCGAGGACTACGGCGCGGCCATCGCCTGGGCCTCGCAGACCGCCCTGCGCGACGTGATCGGCAAGACCATGCTGGCCGACATGCTGGAAGGCCGCGAGAAGATCAGCCGCGAGCTTGGCCGGATCATCGACGACCGCAGCCAGCCCTGGGGCGTCAAGGTCATCTCGGTCGAGTTGAAGGACGTCCTGATCCCCGCCGGGCTTGAGGACGCCATGTCCATGCAGGCCCAGGCCGAGCGCGAACGCCAGGCCCGGATCATCCTCGGCGACTCCGAACGCCAGGTGGCCGAGAAGTTCCAGGAAGCGGCGCGGACCTATGCCGACGATCCGACCGCCTTCCACCTGCGGGCGATGAACATGCTCTACGAGGGCCTGAAGCAGAACTCGACCATCGTGGTCGTGCCCTCGACCGCGGTCGAGACCATGAACCTCGGCGGCCTGGCCGGGACCACGGCGCTGGGCCTGGAGCTGGAACGCCGGCGCGAACGCAAGGTCCGCGAACACCGGCCGGCGGCGGTCAGGCCAGCGGCCTGACCGCCGCCGCCGCGCGGCCTACCACCACTTGGCGGGCTTGGCCTTGAAGTCGGCGGCCTTCTCGATCGCGCCGCCGAGCGAGAACAGCGTGCCCTCGTCCAGCGCCTTGCCGATCAGCTGCAGGCCGAGCGGCAGGCCGCCCGCGTCGACGCCGGCCGGGATGCTCATGCCCGGCAGGCCGGCCAGGTTCACCGTCACGGTGAAGATGTCGTTGAGGTACATCGCCACCGGGTCGTCGGCGTTCTCGCCCAGCCCGAACGCCGCGGACGGCGCGGTCGGGGTCAGCAGAGCGTCAACTTTCTGGAAGGCCTGGTCGAAGTCGTCGGCGATCCGGCGACGGACCTTCAGCGCCTTGACGTAGTAGGCGTCGTAGTAGCCGGCCGACAGCACATAGGTGCCGATCAGGATCCGCCGCTTGACCTCAGCCCCGAAGCCGGCGGCGCGCGTGTTCTCGTAGGTCTCGGTCAGGTTGCCGCCGTTCTCGCGCAGGCCGTAGCGCATGCCGTCATAGCGCGCGAGGTTCGACGAGGCCTCGGCCGGGGCGACGATGTAGTAGGCCGGCAGGGCGTACTTGGTGTGCGGCAGGGAGACCTCGACGATCTCGCAGCCGGCCTCCTTGAGCCAGGCGATCCCCTGCTCCCACAGCTTCTCGATCTCGGGCGGCATGCCCTCGACGCGGTATTCCTTCGGAATGCCGACCCGCAGGCCCTTCACCGACTTGCCGACGAAGCTCGGATAGTCCGGGGTCTCGATGTCCAGGCTGGTGGAGTCCTTCGGGTCGTGGCCCGACATCGACTTCAGCAGGATCGCCGCGTCCTCGACGGTCTTGGCGATCGGGCCGGCCTGGTCGAGCGACGAGGCGAAGGCCACCACGCCCCAGCGCGAGCAGCGGCCGTAGGTCGGCTTGATCCCGACCGTGCCGGTGAAGGCGGCCGGCTGGCGGATCGAGCCGCCGGTGTCGGTCGCCGTCGCGCCCAGGCAGAGGTCGGCGGCCACCGCGGCGGCCGAACCGCCGGACGAGCCGCCCGGGGTCAGCTGGGCGTTGGAGCCTTCCGAGCGCCACGGATTCACCACCGGACCGAAGGCCGAGGTCTCGTTCGACGAGCCCATGGCGAATTCGTCGAGGTTCAGCTTGCCCAGCATCACTGCGCCGTCGCGCCACAGGTTGGCGGTGACGGTCGACTCATAGGTCGGGACGAAGTTGCCGAGGATGTTCGAACAGGCGGTGGAGCGAACGCCCTCGGTGCAGAACAGGTCCTTGATGCCCAGCGGCGCGCCGTCCAGGGCGCCGGCCTCGCCCTTCGCCCGGCGGGCGTCGGAGGCCTTGGCCATCTCGATGGCCTTTTCCGGGGTTTCGAGGATGTAGGCGTTCAGCGGCTTGGCGGCGGCCACGGCGTCGACGTGCGCCTGGGTCAGCTCTTCCGACGAGAACGACTTGTCGGCCAGGCCGTCGAGGGCGGCCTTCAGGGTCAGGGAGGTGAGCGCGCTCATTATTCCACCACCTTCGGCACGACGAAGAAGCCATCCACGGTTTTCGGCGCGTTCGACAGCACCTTGGCCGGATCGCCGCCGTCGGTGACCACGTCCTCGCGCATCGGCAGCGTCACGGCCACGGCCGAGGTCATCGGCTCGACCCCGTCGGTGTCGACTTCGCCCAGCTGCTCGATCCAGGTCATGATCCCGGTCAGCTCCTTGGCGAGCGCTTCCAGCTTGTCCTCGGGCTCGGCGATCCGCGCGAGCCTCGCGACCTTACGAACGGTCGCGGCGTCGATGGCCATGGGGCCCTCCTAATGGTTCGAGGCAGGGGTTAGCCGCGTGGGCCTCCCTTTGACAAGCGATGACCGCTAAGAAGCCGCATGGCTGTCGTCGATCTGACCGAACTCCCCGCGCTTTTGCCGCGCTATTCTGCCCTGATCGGACTGGATCTGGGCGAAAAGACCATCGGCGTGGCCGTCTCCGACGTCACCCGCATGGTCGGCTCGCCGCTGGAGCTGATCCGCAAGACCAAGTTCACGGCCGAGGCCAACCGCCTGTTCGCACTGATCGACGAACGCGAGGTCGGGGCCATCGTCATCGGCCTGCCCGTCAACATGGACGGCACCGAGGGGACCCGCTGCCAGTCCAACCGCGCCTTCGCCCGCAATCTGCTGCGGCTGCGCGACATTCCCATCGCCTTCTGGGACGAGCGGATGTCGACCATGGCGGTCAACCGCGTGCTGGTCGAGGAGGCCGACGTCACCCGCGCCCGGCGCGCCGAGCTGGTCGACAAGATGGCCGCCGCCTGGATCCTGCAGGGCGCGCTGGACCGCCTCAGCGCGCTGAGCGACTAACCCAGCACCGAAATCCGGATCTGGCGCAGCGCCTCGCCCAGGCCCTCCTGCGGCTGGTCGAGATCGTAGGTGCGCACGGTGCGCACGCCCAGTTCAGGCGGCCGGCGCCAGGCGACCTCCACCTCGCGCCCCATGCCGGTCACCAGGTCCAGAACGCAGAAGCTGTCGGGCGCCGCCTCGTCGCCCGGCAGGTTGATCCGCAGTCCGCCCTCGGAGCGGTCGAGGATCACGCAAGGGCGCTTGCGGCCGCCCGCCTCGATCAGCAAGGCCGGCAGCAGCACCGGCTCGCGCGGCGTCGCGCGGCGCTCGATTCCGCCATTGGCCCGCGACCAGCGTTCGGTGGGCGTCGCATCAGGTGGTGTCATGCAGGAACTCCAGCCCCGACCCTAGCCTGAGTCAGCCGGTGATCCACAGTGGGGCGTCGGCCCCAGTCGACTGCCCCTTGGCGCCCGCCGCCGCCGCCTCTAAGAGGGCGCTTTAATGAGCGCATCACTGACCGGCCTGAACGAAGTCCTTGGCAGGACATTCCCTTTTCCCAAGCGCCACTTCCTGTCCGTGGTCGATCTCAACCCCGTGGAAGTCACCGGGTTGCTTGATCTGGCCGACAGCTTCGTTTCGCTGAACCGCCAGACCTCGAAGAAGCTCGACCTGCTTAAGGGCAGGACGCTGATGAACCTGTTCTTCGAGAACTCGACCCGGACCCAGAGCTCGTTCGAGCTGGCCGGCAAGCGGCTGGGCGCCGACGTGGTCAATATGAGCCCGCGGTCCTCGTCGATCTCCAAGGGCGAGACGCTGATCGATACGGCGGTGACGCTGAACGCCATGCAGCCGGACCTGCTGGTGGTGCGCCACTCGTCTTCGGGCGCAGCCTCGCTGCTGTCGCAGAAGGTCACCTGCTCGGTGATCAACGCCGGCGACGGCCAGCACGAACATCCGACCCAGGCGCTGCTGGACATGCTGTCGATGCGCCGCGCGTTCGGCCGCGTCGCCGGCCTGCGCATCGCCATCTGCGGCGACGTGCTGCACAGCCGCGTGGCGCGCTCGAATGTCGGCCTGCTGCAGATGATGGGCGCCGAGGTGCGGCTGGTCGGTCCCCCGACACTGATGCCGACCGACGTCGACCGCTGGAACGTCCAGGTCTTCCACGACATGCGCAAGGGCATCGCCGGCTGCGACGTGGTGATGATGCTGCGCCTGCAGCTGGAGCGGATGGACGGGGTGATGGCCCCCTCCCAGCGCGAGTATTTCCGCTTCTTCGGCCTCGACCGTGAGAAGCTGGCCTTCGCCTCCGACCATGTGCGTGTCATGCATCCCGGGCCGATGAACCGCGGCGTCGAGATCGACTCCGACGTCGCCGACGACCTCAACGTCTCGCTGATCCAGGACCAGGTGGAGATGGGCGTGGCCGCGCGCATGGCGGTGCTCGCCGCGCTGGCCGCGCGGCTGGACAACGACTGATGAGCGCGCTGACCTCGGTCTGCATCTTCTGCGGGGCCAGTCCCGGCGGAGACGTCGCCTATCGGGCCGCGGCCGAGGCCATGGGCCGGGCGATCGTCGGACGCGGGCTACGGCTGGTCTATGGCGGCGCCAAGGTCGGGCTGATGGGCGCCGTGGCCGATGCGGCGCTGGCCGCCGGCGGCGAGGTGATCGGCGTCCTGCCGCACGCCCTGACCGACAAGGAGATCGCCCACACCGGCCTGACCCGGCTGGAGGTCGTCGCCTCGATGCACGAGCGCAAGGCGCGGATGGCCGAGTTGTCCGACGCCTTCGTCGCTCTGCCCGGCGGCGCCGGCACGCTGGAAGAGATCTTCGAGATCTGGACCTGGGGCCAGCTCGGCTTCCACGCCAAGCCGGCGGGTTTCCTCAACGTGCGCGGCTACTATGACGGCCTGCGCGGTTTCGTGGACCATGCGGTCGGCGAGGCGTTCCTGCGCGCGCCCCACCGCGACATGCTGATTTTCCGGGAGGATTGCGACGAGATGCTGGACGCGCTCGCCGCCTACAAGCCGCCCGTCGTCGAGAAATGGATCGGACGCCCCGAACTATGACCCAACGCCCGACCGCCTTCGTAGGCGCCCGCCTCGTCGATCCCGCCAGCGGCTGGGACGGCCCCGGCGCCCTGCTGGTCCAGGACGGCAAGATCGCCGACGTCGCGCAAGGGCGCGACCTGGGCGCGCTGTCGGCCGACATTGAGGTGATCGACGCGGCCGGCGCCATGCTGGCCCCGGGCCTGGTCGACCTGCGGGTCAAGACCGGCGAGCCGGGCGCGGAGACCAAGGAAACCCTGAAGTCCGCGGGCCTGGCCGCCGCCGCCGGCGGGGTGACCTCGATCGTCCTGCAGCCGGACACCAATCCGGTGGTGGACGAGGCTTCCGTGGTCGACTTCATCCTGCGCCGCACGCGCGACATCGAACTGGTCCACGTCTATCCGGCCGGCGCCGCCACCAAGGGCGCCAAGGGCGAGCGGATGGCCGAGATCGGCCTGATGCGCGAGGCCGGCTGCGTCTATGTCACCGACGCCGACCGCCCGATCGTCAATTCCAAGGTGCTGCAGCGGGTCCTGGCCTACGCCAAGAGCTTCAACACCCTGGTCGCCCATCGCCCGGCCGACCCGTGGCTGTCGGCAGGCGCGGCGGCCACCGCCGGCGAATTCGCCGGCCGCATGGGCCTGCCCAGCGTCCCGGCCATCGCCGAAAAGATCATGCTGGAGCGCGACCTGGCGCTCGTCGAGCTGACCCGCGCGCCGTTCCTGGTCGACCAGGTCACCACCGCCGCGGCGCTGGAGAGCCTGGCGCGCGGCAAGGCCAAGGGCTTGCCGGTGACCGCCACCACCTCGATCAACCACCTGTCGTTCAACGAGGTGGACATCGGCGATTATCGGACCTTCCTGAAGTTCGACCCGCCGGTGCGCAGCGAGGACGACCGCCAGGCGACCATCGAGGCGCTGGCCAGCGGCCTGATCGACATCGTCGTCTCGGCCCACGCCCCCGCGCCCGCCGAGGACAAGCGCCTGCCGTTCGACGAAGCCGCCCCTGGCGCGGTGGGCCTGCAGACCCTGCTGCCGGCCCTGCTCTCGTTCCAGGACCGCATCCCGCTGATCGACCTGATGCGGACCGTCACCAGCCGCCCGGCCGACCTGCTCGGCCTGCCCGCCGGCAAGCTCGCCAAGGGCGCGCCGGCCGACCTGGTGCTCTGCGACCTCAACGCCCCGATCGTCATCGACCTCGACAAGTTGAAGTCGAAGTCGCGCAACTCGCCCTTCGACGGCCGCCGGCTGTTCGGCGAGGTGAAGATGACGCTGGTCGACGGACGGGTGGTGTATCGGGCTTAGAGCGAAAGTTCTCTTTTTGTTCTCATTAATTCGCATCTCGTGAGAGAGTGTGTGGGGGGCGGTTGACGCCCCTCCACATTCATAATGCGAGTAACGAATGGGCAAAGTTCCCTTTAGCGCGGCCGATCCCGACGGCCCTGCTTACGACGCGATGATCGCCAAGGAAAAACGCCTGAATGCTGAACGCGAGGCTAGGCGATACGAAAAGATCGGGGAGACCGCCTCCACAGGCAGCAAGGTGGCCAGCATCGCCGACGCCGCGATCGCAGGCCCTGATTATTTTGCCAAGCGTGCTGGCAAACCCGTCGCCAAGACCGTGCTTAAGTCGGCAGGCCGGGTGACGCCAGGGGTTGGCTATTTCCTGGACGGCGTCGACGCCTGGACAGGCTACAAGGCTGAGCGAGAGCGCGGCTTCAGCAGAAGAGAAGCCGCAGAACGAACCGGTCGCCGAATGGCCCCGGGAGCGGTGGGTACTGCGGTTGGAGGATTGGTTGCGGGGCCGGTGGGCGCCGCCGTTGGCGGCATTGTCGTGCCTTTCATGAAAGATCGCCTCGGCCCGCCCATCAAGGAGCAGATGAGGTACAACTTCGAGACCCTGAACGACCCTCGCCGCTGGCCGACGCGACGACTTCCCTACTAGCCGGCAACCGCGCCGGTCGGGATCGCACCCTCCCGTCACCCGTTTGACGGGTCGAACGACCCCAATGTTCTCCGATTGTTCTTGACGACGAGCGTAGCACACTCTACGCGCGAACTGAGAGACGGGGCGACAATGCAGACTAGCGAACCGGCCGGCGCTTCCAAAGTCATCGCCCACGCGAACCCAATCACCCTCGGAACCGGTTGGATGGTCCTTGGGGTAGGCCTGCTGTTTCACATCCAGGCGCTCGACAAGTACGGCTGGCTCAATCCGGAAGCTTTCGTCGGATTGAAGTCATCGCGCCATGCTTGGTTCTACGACATCGCATTCGTAGGCCACGCCATCGCGGCGAGTTTGGCGCTACTCCTAGCAGTAGTGACGTTCAAGCTCGCCCTGCCGGCCATGCGCGGCTTCAATGATGTGATCGTCGAGAACGGGCGCCTCTCCTACGCGAGCCGCCCCTGGTTGGGGAAATCCGCAGTATCGGACATCTTTGCGCGGGTCGTTCCCTCCAATCAGGAGGGACTTCTGTTCCGCGCGGACAACCTCGAGATCGTCCACCTGATACGGCGACCATCAGGCCGGAAGTTTCGGAGCATCCGCATCCACTCTCTGTTCTACTTCGAGACCGCCCAGCAGATGGCGGCCAACCTGGAAGCTTGCGGCGTCGAGGTTCGAGGGCGACCTTCGGAACAGTCCGTTCCGGCATGGGAACGCAGTGCGGACGGCTAACCACCGCTTGGCGAGCGTCGCGCCCGCGGCTACCACTGGACGAACAAGGGGGAACGCCGATGTTTGACCAACTCAGCCCTGTGCTGATCGCCGCCGCGGTCGTCGGCGGTTACCTGCTCGGATCCATCCCGTTCGGGGTCATCGCCACCCGGCTCGGCGGCGCGGGCGACGTGCGCAATATCGGCTCGGGCAACATCGGCGCGACCAACGTGCTGCGCACCGGCCGCAAGGATCTGGCGGCGATCACCCTGCTGGGCGACGGCGGCAAGGGCGCGGTGGCCGTGTTCATCGCCTGGCTGCTGACCCGCAACGCCGGGGGCCAGGCGCAAGCGACGCTGACCGCCCTGGCCGGCGGCTCGGCCTTCCTCGGCCACCTGTTCCCGGTCTGGCTGAAGTTCAAGGGCGGCAAGGGCGTGGCCACCTTCTTCGGCACCCTGCTGGCGGCCGCCTGGCCGGTGGGACTGGCGGCCGGCGCGACCTGGATCGCCATGGCCTTCCTGTTCCGGATCTCGTCGCTGGCGGCGCTGACCGCGGCGGCCCTGGCGCCGATCTACGTCTTCCTGCTCGATCGCCCGTACCCGATCGCGGTGATGGCGCTGTTCATGGGCGTGCTGATCTACATCCGCCACAAGGACAACATCGGCCGGCTGCTGAAGGGCGAAGAACCGAAGATCGGCAAGAAAAAAGACGCCGCGTGACGCTCACCCCCGCAGCCCGTCGCGACTGGCTGCGGCTGGCGCGCACCGAGAACGTCGGCCCGGTCGCCTTCGCCCAGCTGATCGCCCGCTATGGCGAGGCCTCGCTGGCGCTCGCCGCCCTGCCCGACCTGGCCCGCCGCGGCGGTCGGGTGTCGCCGCTGGGCGTGCCGCCGGTCGAGGACGTCATGCGCGAGCTGGAGGCCGGCCAGGCCCTGGGCGCTCGACTGATCGGGTCCTGCGAAGCCGATTTCCCGGCCGCCCTGGCCGCGGTCGACCCGCCCCCGCCGCTGCTCTGGACCCGCGGCGACGCCGCCCTGCTGAACCGCTCCAGCATCGCCGTCGTCGGGGCGCGGGTCGCCTCGGCCGGCGGCCAGCGGTTCGCGCGAGGCCTGGCGGCCGAACTCGGCGCAGCCGGCCACGTGGTTGTCTCGGGCATGGCGCGCGGCATCGACGGCGCAGCGCACGAGGGGGCCCTGCCCACCGGGACCGTCGCGGTGCTGGGCGGCGGGATCGACGACATCTATCCGCACGAGCATCGCGACCTCTATCAGCGGATCGTCGCCGAGGGCTGCGTGGTCTCGGAGAACGCGCCCGGACGCACGGCCACCGCCCGCGACTTCCCGCGCCGCAACCGCGTTATTTCCGGCCTCTCGCGCGCCGTGGTGGTCGTCGAGGCCGAACTGCGCTCCGGTTCGCTGATCACCGCCCGGCTGGCCGCCGAGCAGGGCCGCGAGGTGCTCGCGGTGCCCGGCTCGCCGCTCGACCCGCGGGCCCGGGGAACCAACGACCTGATCCGTCAGGGCGCGGCGCTCTGCGAGGGCGCCGAGGACGTGCTGCGCGCGCTGGAGGGCCTGACCGGCCTGCGCGAGCCCGACCGCCCGTACGCCCAGCAACCGGTCGCCGACGCCGAGGTCGACGCCGTGCGCGAACGCGTCGCCGCGCTGCTGTCGCCGACCCCGGTCTCGCGCGACGAAGTGGTCCGCGCCGCCGGCGCCCCGACGCCCGTGGTCTTGGCCGCCCTGACCGAACTGGCCCTGGCCGGCCGCGCCGAGCTGTTGCCGGGCGGGCTTGTCGCGAGCCTCGGATGAGGCCATTGACAGCGCCTGGGCGCCACGCCCACCTTTCGCGCCCTTGATTTTCGGGCGATCCGCCCAAGACGTCCCATATAGAGCGACCATGAACCTTCTCGTCGTCGAGAGCCCGGCCAAGGCCAAGACCATCAACAAGTACCTCGGCTCGGACTACACGGTCCTAGCCTCGTACGGCCACGTCCGCGATCTTCCGGCCAAGGACGGATCGGTGAAGCCCGACGAGGACTTCGCCATGTCCTGGGATGTCGACGCCAAGGCCGCCAAGCGGCTGAGCGATATCGCCGAGGCGGCCAAGAAGTCCGACCGCATCATTCTGGCCACCGACCCCGACCGTGAGGGCGAGGCGATCTCCTGGCACGTGCTGGAGGTCCTGCAGAAGAAGAAGGTCCTGAAGGACAAGAAGGTCGAGCGGGTGGTGTTCAACGCCATCACGAAATCGGCCGTCACCGAGGCGATGAAGTCGCCGCGCGACATCGACATGGAGCTGGTCGAGGCCTACCTGGCCCGCCGCGCGCTGGACTACCTGGTCGGCTTCACGCTCTCGCCGGTGCTGTGGCGCAAGCTGCCGGGCTCGCGCTCGGCCGGCCGCGTGCAGTCGGTCGCCCTGCGCCTGGTCGTCGACCGCGAGCTTGAGATCGAGCGCTTCAAGACCCAGGAATACTGGACCGTCGAGGCCGACGTCTCGGCCGGCGCCGAGCCGTTCCTGGCCCGGATGGTCAAGCACGAGGGCAAGCGGCTCTCCAAGTTCGACCTCGGCAACGAGACCAGCGCCCATGCCGCCAAGGCGGCGGTGGAAGCTGCGACCTTCACGGTGGCCGGCGTCGAGAAGAAACCCGGCCGGCGTTCGCCGCCCCCGCCCTTCACCACCTCGACCCTGCAGCAGGAAGCGGCCCGCAAGCTCGGCTTCTCGGCCCAGCGCACCATGCAGGCCGCCCAGAAGCTGTACGAGGGCATCGACATCGGCGGCGAGACCGTCGGTCTGATCACCTATATGCGGACCGACGGCGTGCAGGCCGCGCCCGAGGCGCTGGACGAAGCGCGCGTCGTGATCGGCGGCGTCTACGGCAAGGAATACGTCCCCGAGACCGCCCGCATCTACAAGACCAAGGCCAAGAACGCCCAGGAGGCGCACGAAGCCATCCGCCCGACCAGCCTGGCCCGCAACCCGGGCTCGCTGCGGCTGGAGAGCGACCTGGGCCGGCTCTACGAGCTGATCTGGAAGCGGATGATCGCCTCGCAGATGGAGTCGGCGCGCATCGAGCGCACGACCATCGAACTGGAAAGCGCCGACGGCAAGACCGGCCTGCGCGCCACCGGCCAGGTGGTGCTGTTCGACGGTTACCTGGCCGTCTACGAGGAAGGCCGCGACGACGCTGACGACGAGGAAGGCGGCCGCCTGCCGCAGGTCAACGAGGGCGCTTCGGCCCGCGTGATCGCCGCGCGCTCGGACCAGCACTTCACCGAGCCGCCCCCGCGCTACTCGGAAGCCAGCCTGGTCAAGAAGATGGAAGAGCTGGGCATCGGCCGGCCGTCCACCTACGCCTCGGTGCTGACCGTGCTGCGCGACCGCGAATACGTCCGCATGGACAAGAACCGGTTCGTTCCCGAGGACAAGGGCCGCCTGGTCACCGCGTTCCTTGAGCAGTTCTTCGCGCGCTATGTGGAGTACGACTTCACCGCGGCGCTGGAGGAAAAGCTCGACCTCGTCTCGTCCGGCGACATGGACTGGAAGGCGCTGCTGCGAGAGTTCTGGCAGGACTTCCACGCTGCGGTCGGCGAGATCGCCGAACTGCGCGTCACCAACGTGCTGGACGCTCTGAACGAGGCGCTCGGCCCGCACATCTTCCCGGCTAAGGAAGACGGCTCCGACCCGCGCGGCTGCCCGACCTGCGGCACGGGACGCCTGTCGCTGAAGACCGGCAAGTTCGGGGCATTCATCGGCTGCTCGAACTATCCGGAGTGCCGTTTCACCCGCCAGCTCGCCCAGTCGGACGACGAGGCGGCGCAGGAGAACGGCGACCGCGAACTGGGCGTCGATCCGGTGACCGGCGAGACAGTGTTCCTCAAGGCCGGCCGCTTCGGCCCCTACGTCCAGCTCGGCGAGGCCGACAAGCCCAAGCGCTCCAGCCTGCCCAAGGGCTGGTCGGCGGCGGCCATGGACCTGGAAAAGGCGCTGCGGCTGCTGCGGCTGCCGCGCGAGGTCGGCGCCCACCCCGAGGACGGCGGCATGATCACCGCCGGGATCGGCCGGTTCGGGCCGTTCGTGCTGCACAACGGCACCTACGCCAATCTGCCCAATGTCGACGAAGTGTTCGAGGTCGGCCTGAACCGCGCGGTCGCCCTGCTGGCCGAGAAGCGGGCCGGCGGCGGACGTCCCGGCCGCGGCGAGGCCGCCGCGCTCAAGGACCTGGGCGCCCACCCGGCCGACGGCGCGCCGGTCAAGGTGCTCGCCGGCCGCTATGGCCCGTACATCAAGCACGGCTCGACCAACGCCAACATTCCCAAGGGCAAGGACCCGCAGGAGATCACCCTCGAGGAAGCGGTCGCCTTGATCGCCGAGCGCGAGGCCAAGGGCGGCGGCAAGAAGAAGGGCAAGGCCGCCGCCAAGCCCAAGGCCGAGAAGGCGCCAGCCAAGAAGGCCGCCGCCAAGAAACCGGCCGCCAAGAAGCCTGCTGCGAAGAAGCCGGCCAAGACCGAGGCGGAACCCGCCCCCGCCGACGGCCCCGCGCCCTGGGACGAGGAGTGACGGCGGGGACCAAATCCCCGCCACCGCTTCGCGATTCCTGCGTTACAAGGCGGAATGGCTAAAGCCCGCATTCCGAAGTCCGCCCGTTTCACCGCCAAGTCCGTCCGGCCGCCCCAGGGGTTGCCGGATCGCGAGACCTTGCTCAAATTCATCCGCGAGGCGGGCGAGACCGACAAGGCCGACATGGCCAAGGCGTTCGGCCTGAAGGGCAATGATCGCCGCGCCCTGCGCGACATGGTCAAGCAACTGGAGGCCGAAGGCGCGCTCGGCAAGCGCGGCCGCAAGGGCTTCTCGGAAGCCGGCGCCCTGCCCCCGGTCGGCGTCGTCGACGTGGTCGAGCGCGATCCGGACGGCGACCTTCTGGTCAAGCTGACCAAGGGCGAGGATGCGCCGCTGGTGCGCCTGGCGCCTGATCGCGCCGGCGCCATCGGCGGGGCGCCCGGCCTGGGCGACCGGTTGCTGGTCCGCTTCGAGACCCTGGAGAACGGCGAGACCGAGGCCCGGGTCATCAAGCGGCTGGGCCAGAGCGCCCATCGCATTCTCGGCGTCGTCCGCAAGGCCAACAAGCAGGTCCGCGTCGAGCCGGTCGACCGCCGCTCCAAGGAAAGCCTGACCCTGGTTCCGGCCGAGGCGGCCAACCTTTCCGACGGCGACCTGGTGCTGGCCCAGGTCACCGCTGAGGTTCGCTATGGTCCCAAGCGCGGCAAGGTGTTGGAGGTCGTTGGCCGCGAGGACCAGCCGCGCGCCGCCTCGCTGATCGCGATCCACAGCCACGGCATCCCGACCGGCTTCACCCAGGACGCCGAGTCCGAGGCCGAGGCGGCGCAGGAACCGACGCTGAAGGGCCGCGAGGACCTGCGCGTGGTGCCGCTGGTCACCATCGATCCGCCCGACGCCCGCGACCATGACGATGCGGTCTATGCCGAGCCGGACACCGATCCGAAGAACGAGGGCGGCTGGGTCGTCTGGGTCGCGATCGCCGACGTCGCCGCCTATGTGCGGCCGGGCTCGGCCCTGGATCGCGAGGCGCGCGACAAGGGCAATTCGACCTACTTCCCCGACCGCGTCGAACCGATGCTGCCCGAGCGCCTGTCGGCCGGCCTGTGCTCGCTGCGCCAGGGCGAGAACCGCGCCTGCATGGCGGTGCGGATGGTGTTTGGGGCCGACGGGCGCAAGCGCTCGCACAAGTTCGTCCGCGGCCTGATGCGCTCGGCCGCCAAGCTCTCCTATGAGCAAGCCCAACGGGCCATCGACGGCTTCCCGGACGACCAGACCAATCCGCTGCTGGCGCCGATCCTGAAGCCCTTGTGGGCCGCCTACGAGACCATGCTGAAGGGCCGCAAGGCGCGCTCGCCGCTGGCCATCGAGAGCCAGGAGCGCAAGATCGTCCTCAACGCCGAGGGCGAAGTCACCTCGATCACGCCGCGCGCCTCGCTCGAAGCCCACAAGCTGATCGAGGAGATGATGGTGCAGGCCAATGTCTGCGCGGCCGAGACCCTGGAACAGAAAAAGTCGCCGCTGATCTATCGGATTCACGACGCGCCGAGCCAGGAGAAGGTCCAGTCCCTGGCCGAATTCCTGCAGACCGTCGGCATCGCCTGGAACAAGGGCGAGGCGCCGCGCACCGACCGCTTCAACAAGCTGCTGGGCGAGACCCGCGACGGCCCGCACGCCGAGATCGTCAACGAGGTCGTGCTGCGCACCCAGATGCAGGCGATCTACTCGACCGAGAACATCGGCCACTTTGGCCTGAATCTCGATCGCTACGCCCACTTCACCTCGCCGATCCGCCGTTATGCCGACCTGGTCGTGCACCGGGCTCTGATCCGCGCGCTGGGGCTGGGCGACGACGGCCTCACCGACCGCGACATCGCTCAGATGAAGGACACCGCCGAGCGGATCACCGGCACCGAGCGCCGCTCCATGGCCGCCGAGCGCGACGCCACCGACCGCTATGTCGCCGCCTTCCTGGCCGACCGGGTAGGCGCCGAGTTCGCCGGCCGGATCACCGGGGTCACGCGTTTCGGCCTGTTCATCCGGTTGGACGAGACCGGCGCCGACGGCTTAGTGCCGGTGTCCAGCCTGGGCGGCGAGTTCTTTGTCCACGACGACAAGGCCCACGCCCTGGTGGGCGAGCGCACCGGCCGGCGCTGGCCGCTGGGCATGCGAGTGCAGGTCGAACTGAAGGAAGCCACCCCGATCACCGGCGGCCTGCTCTTCGAAATGGTCAGCGATCCCCTGCCCGTCGATCCGACCGCGCCGCGGCCGCGCCTGGGCGTGCGCGGACGCGCGCCGTTCACCGGGCCGAAACGCGGCGGCGGCGCCGGCAAGGCCCCGCCCAAGCGCGGCAAGCGGCGCTAGCCGCACTACCGCCGACGTGGCCTAGACCGGCGCGCAGGCCACCGCCAGGCCAATGCAGACGTCGTTGTGCGTCTGGCGAACGGCGGACAAACGCGCCGTGACCTGATCCTGGTCGCGGACCAGGAAATCGACGACGCCCACGTGCGTGTCCGCTTGGCCCTGCATGACCGCGTTCATGGTCTGGGCGAGGCCGTGCCGATGCGGCGGCGCCACGAAGTCGACGAGCCGCGCCCCGAGCACCTGGGCCCGGGGACATCCGACCAGGTCGCAGAAGGCGCTGTTCGCCTCTTCGACGAAACCCATGGCGTTGACGGTCAGCTTCGAGACCAAGGCCAGCGCGTCGACCGCCTGGGCCTGGGCCCGGCACATCTCCGCGTCGCGCCGCAGGTCGAGCAACTCGGTCAACTGCGAGAATATGAGGGCGACGCCGCCCTGGAACGGAAAAGCCCTGTTCTCGTAGCGCCGGTGGGGATTGAACATGCCCTTGGATTCGAACTGCACGACCTCGCCGGTGCGCAGCACCCGGCGCAGGCGCGCGGCCAGCACCACGCCCTGCTCGCCGAACTCCGGACTGTCGGCCGCCGTGCCGACCAGCTCCTGCGGATCCCGTCCTGCGCTCGCGAAAGCGACGGCGTTGAGATGACGCACCCGCAGGTCGCGGTCGAAGGACACGAAGCCCTCGAACATGTTGGCGATGAAGGTGTCGCGATTCAGCTCGCTGACCTGGTCGCCGGCGATCCCCGCCGGATTGGAGCCGCCGCCGGCGTTGTCGGCGAGACGGGCGAACTCCTCGGCCGAGAGGACGACAAGCCGTGGACGGCCATGGTGCGTGACCAGCACCGGCCCTTGCATCGCCCGATCCTGCCATTGCCCGAAGTTCCGACTGATCTCGGCCGCCGTCGTCCTGGCCCCGGGTCTGTCAAAGCGCCTCAGCACGCGTCTATCCCTTCCGGTTCACCCTTACCGTGCGGCGAAGGTTGTTCAGCTGATCGTACTTGACACTGCGCCCTAGGGTCGCAGTTCATTATCTTTATAATTCATAACGTTATGTCGGTTGACCATGGTCGAGCTTGATCAACGAACAGCGGCCGATTCGCCGAGCGGCCCGCGACGCTGAAACAGCGCCTTCACAGAGCGATGAAAGCGCGCGCGATGCGCTAAGCTCCCGCCAAAGATCAAAGAGGGACGCGATGTACGAAAGCCCAGCCCCGCCGACCGGCGCCCAGGCGGTACCCGACAGCCGCGGCCTCAACCTGTTCCGCGCCGACCCGGATCTGCAGAAGCTGGCCGAGCTGTACCTGCCCGGCGGGCTCGCCGGCCACCTGCAGCCGCACCTCGATCGCCTCGGCGCCCTCGCCGGCGGCGAGCTCGACGAACTGGCCAGCATCGCTGACCACAATCCGCCGGTGCTGCGCGCGCGCACCCGGCGCGGGGAGGACGCCCAGAGCATCGACTACCATCCCGCCTATCGCCAGCTGGAGCAGACGGCATTCGGCGACTACGGCCTGGCGGCGCTGTCGCACCGGGCCGGGGTGCTGGGCTGGAATGCGCCGATGCCGGCCGCCGCCAAGTACGTGATCACCTACCTGTTCGTGCAGGCCGAGTTCGGCCTCTGCTGCCCGGTCAGCATGACCGACAGCCTGACCCGGACGCTGCGCAAGTTCGGCTCGGAGGAGTTGATCGCCCGCTACCTGCCCGCGCTCACCAGCCAGGACCTGGACGTCCTGAACCAGGGCGCGATGTTCATGACCGAACAGGGCGCGGGCTCCGATGTCGGAGCGACGGCGGTGACCGCCTCGCCGCGGGCCGACGGAACCTGGGCGCTGCACGGCGAAAAGTGGTTCTGCTCCAACGCCGACGCCGAACTGGCCATGGTGCTGGCCCGGCGCGAAGACGGCGATCCGGGGCTCAAGGGCGTCTCGCTGTTCCTGCTGCCGCGCACGCTGCCCGACGGAACCGCGAACCGCTATCGGATCGTGCGGCTGAAGGACAAGCTGGGCACCAAGTCGATGGCCAGCGGCGAGATCTCGCTGGACGGCGCCACGGCCTGGTTGGTCGGCGACCCCGGCGCCGGCTTCAAGCAGATGGCCGACATGGTCAACAACTCGCGGCTCTCCAACGGGGTGCGGGCGGCCGGGCTGATGCGGCGGGCCAGCACCGAGGCGCTCTACATCGCCCATCGCCGCGAGGCGTTCGGCAAGCGGCTGATCGAGATGCCGCTGATGCGCCGCCAGCTGCTGAAGATGCTCATGCCCGCCGAGCAGGCGCGCAGCATGATGTTCCAGACCGCCGAGGCGCTGCGCCGCTCCGACGGCGGCGACGAAAGCGCCTATCCGCTGCTGCGCATCCTGACCCCGCTGATCAAGTTCCGGGCCTGCCGCGACGCCCGCAAGGTGACCGGCGACGCCATGGAAGTGCGCGGGGGCTGCGGCTACATTGAGGAGTGGTCGGACGCGCGGCTGGTGCGCGACGCCCACCTGGGCAGCATCTGGGAAGGCACGAGCAACATCGTCGCCCTGGACGTGATCCGCGCCGCCCAGCGCGAAGGCTCGCTGCCGGTGCTGCGCGCCCACGTCGCCGGCCTGTGCGCCGACAGCGACGCGCCCGCCGACCTGTTGCCGGCCCTCGACCGCGCCATCGCCCTGGCGCAGGCCGCGCAGGGCGACGTCGCCCAGACCCGGCAGGCGGCCAGCGCGCTCTATCACCTCACCTCCGCCGCCGCCCTGGCCTGGGAGGCCAAGAGGCTGGAGGCGCCCCACCGGCTGGCCTTGGCGCGCGCGGTTCTCGCCCACCGCGTCCTGCCGCGCGATCCGTTGGCGGCGGCGTCGGCCGAGGATCCCGACCTGGCGCCGCTGCTGGCCGACCCCGGCGAGGCCTAAGCGGCGGCCGGCTGCAGAGCGGCCAGGAAGCCCTGCTTGGTCAGGGTGACCCGGTCCTGGTCGAGGTCGCGCAGGCAGTCCTTGGCGCGCAGGGTTTCCCAGGCGTGGTCGAGGCGCTCGGGATTGTTGCCGCGCAGCACCGCGGCCTCGTGCACCGCCGCCCAGGAAATCGCCTCCCCGGGCCAGATGTCGAAGCTGCGCACCGCCGCCAGGACGGCGCGTTCGGCGTCGTCGAGGATCAGCAGGCGCGGCGCCCCGGCGGCGAACTCGACCACCTCGCCGGCCGGCTCGGCCGCGGCGTTCTCGTCCTCCAGCATGCTGCGGGCGATTTCGGCCTCGCCCATCACCACTCGATCGGCGCCGTGGGCGATCAGGTGCTCGGCCTCGGCGTCGGAATGGGCGCGGGCGATGATCTCCAGCACGGCGTTGGCCTTGCGGGCATGGTCGACCACCCCGCCGCACTCGAAGCCGTCGGACACCGCCACGTACATGCGGGCCGCGCGCGCGACGCCGGCGGCCTCCAGCACGCGTGGCTCGACCGCCGAGCCGATGATCACCTCATAACCTTCCATAGTCGCCTTGGCGGCGAACTCGGGCTCGGCCTCGATCAGCACGAACGGCTTGGACCGGCGCCTCAGGCCGGCGCTCACCGCCTGGCCGACGCGGCCGTAGCCGACGACGATGATGTGGCCGCTGAGCGAGGTCGGCGAAAGGTCGTTGGCGGGCTCCGGCTCCGGCGCCGCGGGCAGCGGGACCACCGGCTCGGCGGGCGCGGTCTTGGGCGTGCGCAACGCCACCGCGAAGATCAGCGGGTTCAGCATGATCGAGATGATGGCGCCGGCCAGGATCAGGTCGCGCCCCTCTCGCGGCAGGATCTGAAGATCGACCCCCAGCCCTGCGAGAATGAAAGAGAATTCGCCGATCTGGGCCAGGCTGGCGGCGACGGTGATCGCCGTCGTGTCGGAGCGCTTGAACAGCTTGAGGATCGCATAGGCGGCCAGCGACTTGCCGACCACGACGATGGCCAGCACCGCGAGCACGGTGAGCGGATTGGCCAGCACCACGAACGGGTTGAACAGCATGCCGACCGACACGAAGAACAGCACCGCGAATGCGTCGCGCAACGGCAGGGTCTCTTCGGCCGCCCGGTGGCTGAGCTCGGAATCAGCGAGAATCATGCCGGCGAAGAAGGCCCCGAGGGCGAAGGACACGCCGAACAGCATCGCCGCACCGAAGGCCACGCCCAGGGCGATCGCGAACACCGCCAGCCGGAAAAGTTCGCGCGAGCCGGTGTGGGCCACGTAATGCAGCAGCCACGGCACCGCGCGCCGGGCGACGATCAGCATGAAGGCGACGAAGCCGCCGACCTTCAGCAAGGTCAGGCCCAGCGGCACGCCCCAGGCGGCGAGCGGGTCGGCGGCCCCTTCCCCGGCCTTCATCGCGCCGGCCAGCGCCGGCAGCAGCACCAGGGCCAGGACCATGGCGAGGTCTTCCACGATCAGCCAGCCGACGGCGATCTTGCCGCGTTCGGTCTGGACCAGCCGCCGCTCCTGCAGGGCGCGCAACAGCACCACCGTCGAGGCCACCGACAGCGCCAGCCCGAACACCAGGCCCGAAATCAGCGGCCAACCGAGCAGCGCCGACAGGGCGATCCCGAGGATCGTCGCGACCGCCATTTGGGCCAGCGCCCCCGGCACGGCGATCTTGCGCACCGCCATCAGGTCCTTGACCGAGAAGTGCAGCCCGACCCCGAACATCAGCAGGATGACGCCGATCTCAGCCAGTTCGTTGGCGATCTTCTGATCGGCCACGTAGCCGGGCGTGAACGGCCCGACGATCACCCCCGCCAGCAGGTAGCCCACCAACGGAGAAAGCCTCAGGCGCTGGGCGAGCGTCCCGAGGGCGAAAGCGACGACGAGGCCGGCGACGATGGTGGCGATCAGCGGGGTATGGTGGGGCATGTGCCTCCGTGGCGAGTTTCAGGGGGTTCCCACCATGGAAATTGCGGTCGCAGGCCCTCAGATCAACCAAAAATGAATACCCGCGCCGGACACATCGGCGTCATCGCCCCGCGCCGTCGTCAGCCTTGGCGAGGACCGGTCAGCGCCAGCAGCAGCCAGGCGGCCAGCGCCCAGCCGGCGCCAAGGGCCCAGCCGCCGAGCACGTCGGTGGGCCAATGCACGCCCAGATAGACCCGGCTGACCCCGACGGCGAGCACCCCGCTCATCGCCACGCCGTAGATCAGCGCCTTGGTGCGCCGGCGCGGTTCGACGCTGGCCGTGACGGTCGCCAGGATCAGAAACACCGCCGCGGCCATGGCCGAATGCCCTGACGGGAAGCTGTGCGAATAGACATAGCTGCCATGCGCCACCAGCGCCGGCCGCTCGCGCTCATAGAACGCCTTGAGCAATTGGCTCGACGCCTGGGCGGCGATCACCGTGGCCGCGAAGATCAACGCCTCGCGTCGGCGTTGATGGAAGATCAGCAGCAGCGTCGCCACGAGGGTCAGCAGGGTCAGGACTGTGAAGCCGCCTAGGGCGGTGACGTCGCGAACCGCCTCCTCCAACCAGCGCGGGCCGAGCGGATCGGAGGGCTGACCAGGGGTGCGCAGCGCCAGCAGCAGACGGCGGTCGAGGGCGTCGGTCCCTCCCCCGGAGACTTCTCCCGCCACGATCAGGAACAGCCAGGACGCGCCAGCCAGCGCCACCAGCAGCACCAGGGTGCGGGTCTCCAGCTTGCCGATCAGGGATTTCAGGCGTTCGATCATGCCGCGTTCGCAAGGGGGTGAAACCGATGACGTCTACATGGCAGCTTTGGGCGTTGCTGTCGGCGGCGTTCGCCCTGACGGCGGTGTTCGCCAAGGTCGGGGTGGAGAACATCAACTCCGATTACGCCACCTTGATCCGCACGCTGGTGATCCTGGCGATCGCCGCCGGCGTCGTCGCGGCGACCGGCGCCTGGCGACCGGCCGGCGAGGTCAGCCCGCGGACTTACCTGTTCCTGGTCCTCTCGGGCGCGGCGACCGGGCTGTCCTGGCTCTGCTACTTCCGAGCGCTGAAACTAGGCGACGCCGCGCGGGTGGCGCCGATCGACAAGCTGAGCGTGGTGCTGGTCGCCGTGTTCGCGGCGATCTTCCTGGGCGAGCGGCTGTCGCTCGCCGGCTGGGCGGGCGTGGCGCTGATCGCGGCCGGCGCGGCGCTGGTCGCGTGGGCAGGTTGACGCTACGTCGCCGTTCCCAGGACTCAGATCGAGTCATACAGTTGTTTCATGACCACGACCGTTGTTCCGACCAACCGCGCCCCTGAAGGCGGGCGCATGCGGCCCCCCGGCGCCCGGGCGGTGAAGCCGCGCAACGCCGCGACCCTGATCATCGTGCGCCGCGACCGCCAGAAGCCGCAGGTGCTGATGGGCAAACGCCACGGCGGCCACGACTTCATGCCGAACCTCTGGGTGTTCCCGGGCGGGCGGATCGACCGCAGCGATTTTCGCGCGCCGTTCGCGACCGACCTGCGGCCCGACGTCGCCGCCCGGTTCGAGGCGCACATCCCGATGAACCGCGGCCGGGCCCTGGCCCTGACCGCCATCCGCGAAACCTTCGAGGAAGCTGGACTTCTGCTGGCCAAGCAGGCGCCCGTTCGCCCCCTGGCCGGCCCGTGGCGCGAGTTCGCCGCCGAGGGCGCGGCCCCGGACCTGGAGGCGCTGGAGATCGTGGCCCGCGCGGTCACCCCGCCGATGCTGGCCAAGCGGTTCGACACCTGGTTCCTGATGGCCGACGCCGAGCGGCTGATCAGCCTGGAGCGCAAGCCCGACTGCGGGGAACTGGAAGAGATCGCCTGGGTCGATTTCGACGAGGCCATCGCCCTGCCGTTGCCTTCGGTCACCCGGATGGTCATCGAGGAGGCGGTCCATCGATTGGACGATCCCGAACGCCCGCGGCCGTTCATGCGCTTCGGGGCCGGCGCCACCCGGCTGAGCCACCTCTAACCGCCGGAACATTTCAAATGCGAATTGTTCTCAACTAGCTTGCGTTGAGAGCGCCTCCTTGTTAGTGCGACCTACTATCAGCACTTGCGGGGATCAGTATCTTGTCGGCTTCGGAGCTCGTGGACGCCAAGGCGGCCATCGACGTGGAAAAGGCCAAGGCCAAGCGTAAGGCCCAACGCCGCGCCGCCCTGATGCGCCAGATGGTCCAGTGGCACTGGATCAGCGCCGCGGTCTGTCTGCTCGGGATGCTGCTGTTCGCGATCACCGGCATCACGCTCAATCACGCCGGCGCCATCGAGGCCAAGCCGAACACCGTCGAGGCCGAGGGCCAGCTCCCTGCCGACCTGCTGAGCATCGCCAAGACGGCCCAGGCTGAGCAAGGCGCCCTGCCCGATCCGATCCGAGCCTGGCTGGCCAAGGAAATGGGCGTCAAGGCGCCCAAGGCCGCCGCCATCGAGTGGTCGGACGCCGAGGCCTACATCTCCCTGCCCCGCCCCGGCGGCGACGGCTGGGTGACCTTCGACGCCGGCGACGGCGCGGTCGTGCATGAGAGCACCAGCCGCGGCCCGGTCGCCTATCTCAACGACCTGCACAAGGGTCGCAACACCGGGACGGCCTGGAGCCTGTTCCTCGACATCTTCGCCATCGGCTGCGTGGTGTTCTGCATCACCGGACTGGTGCTGCTGCAGCTGCACTCGCGGGCGCGCAAGATCACCTGGCCGCTGGTGGGCCTGGGGCTCGCCGTGCCGCTGATCCTTGTCCTGATCTTTGTTCACTGACCGGAGCCCTCATGCGTCTGCCGATCTATACCGCCGCCTTCACGGGCCTGATGGCGGGCTCCGCCCTGGCGGCGGACCTGGAGCTGAGTCTGGAGATTCCGCGGCTGACGGTCGCCGAGTACCACCGCCCCTACGTCGCCATCTGGATCGAGAACCCGGACAAGACCGCGGTGAAGACCCTGGCCGTCTGGTACGACGTCAAGCTGAAGAACCAGGAAGGCCAGAAATGGCTGAAGGACATGCGCCAGTGGTGGCGCCGCGCCGGCCGGGACATGAGCCTGCCCGCTGACGGCATCAGCGCGGCGACCCGCGCGCCGGGCAAGCACCAGGTGGTGTTCAAGGGCGGCGCAGCGCCGCTCGGCAAGCTGCCGGCCGGCCAGTACAACCTGGTGGTCGAGGCCGCCCGCGAAGTCGGCGGCGTCGAGGTGGTCCGCGCCCCGTTCCAATGGCCGCCTAAGGCCCGCGCGACCTCCTCGACCAAGGGAACCAGCGAACTCGGCGCCGTGAGCGTCACCGTCAAGCCGTAGAGGATACAAGCATGCACATGATCCGCCGCGGCGCCCTGGCCGCCGTCTCCGTCGTCGCCATCCTGGCGATCCCGGCCGCCGCCAGCGCGCACCGCCAGTGGCTTCTCCCCTCGGCCACCGTGCTGTCGGGCAACGATCCCTGGATCACGGTCGACGCCGCCGTCTCCAACGACCTCTTCTATTTCGACCACGTGCCGATGCGCCTCGACGGCATTTCGGTGATCGCGCCTGACGGCTCGAAGGGCGAAATCAAGAACGGCGCGACCGGCAAGTACCGCAGCACCTTCGACGTGCAGCTGAGCCAGCCGGGCACCTACAAGATCGCCAATGTCAGCGACGGCGTCGGCGCCTCCTACAAGCAGGGCGGCGAGCAGAAGCGCTGGCGCGGCTCGGCCGCCGACCTGGCGACCGCGATCCCAAAGGACGCCACCGACGTCAAGATCATGGAGAACGCCCGGCGCCTGGAAGTCTTCGCCACTCGCGGTTCTCCCACCAAGGAAGCTCTGAAGCTGACCGGCAAGGGCCTCGAACTCGACCCGGTCACCCACCCGAACGACCTGGTGGCCAGCGAGCCGGCGACCTTCAAACTGGTCATCGACGGCAAGCCCGCGGCCAATGTCGAGGTCGAGGTCGTCGCCGGCGGCAACCGCTACGCCGGCAAGACCACCGAGCTGAAGCTCAAGACCGGCGCCGACGGCGCCTTCACGGTGAACTGGCCGGCGGCCGGGATGTACTGGCTGGAAGCCTCCGTCCGCGGCGGCCAGAGCAGCATTCCGGGCGCCGAACGCAGCGCCGCCTACGTGACGACGCTGGAAGTCCTGCCCGACTGATGAGCCGGGTCGCCGTCCCGCTGGAGCTCTCGCCGCTCGGCCTTCAGGCCCGCGGCGAGCGCCCGGTCGCCTTCGCCGGCCCGACCATGGGCGTGGCCTGGAACGTCAAGGCGTTCGCGCCGGCGGGGCTCGACCTCACGGCCGTCCCGGCCCAGATCCAGGGCCTGCTGAACGGCCTCGTCGGCCAGATGAGCAACTGGGAGCCGGACTCCCACATCTCGCAGTTCAACTGCGCCGACGCCGGCGGATGGCTGGATCTTGCGCCGGGCTTCCGGCACGTGATGGACCGCGCCCTGCACTGGGCCGAACTGAGCGGCGGGGCCTTCGACCCGACCGCCGGGCGGCTCGTCGACCTGTGGGGTTTCGGCCCGGCCGGTCCGACGCCCCAACCGGCCGAAGCCGAACTGGAGGCCGCCAGGGCCGCATGCGGCTGGGACCGGCTGGCCCGCGACGGCGCGCGCATGTTCCAGCCTGGGGGCCTGCATCTCGACCTTTCGGGCATCGCCAAGGGCTTCGGGGTGGACGAGGTCTCCCGGGCGCTTTCGCATCTGGGCCTGATGGATCATCTGGTCGAGATAGGCGGCGAACTGCGCGGCGCCGGCGCCAAGCCCGACGGCCAGCCCTGGCTCGCCGACATCGCCCCGCCGCCGGACGAGGGCTTGCCGGGCGGACCGATTCGCGTGGCCCTGCACGGCCTGTCGCTCGCCACCTCAGGCGACTATCAGCGCTTCGTCGACCATGACGGGACGCGCTACAGCCACACGCTCGACCCGCGCACAGGGCGCCCTACGGCCAACGGCCTGCGCTCGATCAGCGTCATCGCTCGTGACTGCGTCGACGCCGACGCGCTCTGCACCGCGATCGGGGTGCTTGGCCCCGACGAAGGCCCCGCCTTCGCCGTCAAACATGACGTCGCGGCCTATCTGCTGGTGGACAACGGCGACGGATTGCGCGAAATCGTCACCCCCGCCTTCGAGGCGATGCTGGCCTGAGCCAGGACACTCGCGGATTTTCCCAAGGCCGCATTGACTTTGGGTTCGAGATTCGTATTGTCCGCGGCTCTTTAGAACACCTGCCGGTCCGACCGGCCCCGCGAGGACCGACCATGGCGAAGCCCGCCTCCATCAAGATCCGCCTGAACTCGTCGGCTGACACCGGCTACTTCTACGTCACCAAGAAGAACGCCCGCACCAAGACCGAAAAGCTGGTCATGAACAAGTACGACCCGATCGTGCGGAAGCATGTCGAGTTCAAGGAAGGCAAGATCAAATAAGCCTTCTCCAGACTCTCCAGTCTGTGAAAGCGCCCGGCCCTCTGGCCGGGCGTTTTTCGTTGTGCGCTTGCCATGCGCGCCCCGCCATGTCGCCGTCCCGCCTCATCGGTTAGGATGCGGGCATGACGCCCCTGGATCTCAGCATCCGCAGCTACGCCGAAGACAACGGCCCCGACAGCCACAGCTTCGACCAGCTGGTGCTGCCGCTCAGCGGCGCGCTGGAGCTGGACATCGACGGCAAGGGCGGGCGCCTGGCGTCCGGCCTTGCCGCCTTCGTCGTGGCCGGGACGCCGCACTCGACCATGAGCCGGATCGCCAATCGCTCGGTGATCCTGGATCTGCACTTGGCCCACCTGGCCCCGCAGATGGCCGAACGCCTCGCCCGGGCCCCGTTCGTGAACCTGACCCCCGCCGCGACCAAGCTGATCGACTACATGGGCCTGATGATCGGCGAGGGCCGCGCCACGCCCGCCACGGCGGCGCTCTGGACGCCGCTGCTGATCGACGCACTGGGCCAGGCGCCGGCCAGCGCCGTCTCCCGGCTGGCTCGCCTGGCCGCCGAGATCGAGGCTGATCCCGCCCGCCCCTGGACCGCCGCGGCCATGGCCGAGCGCGCCGCCGTCAGCGTCAGCCGCCTCCACGCTCTGTTCCAGTCCGAACTGGGCGCCAGCCCGCGGGCCTGGCTCGGCGAGGTTCGGCTGCGCCAGGCCCGCAACTGGCTGGCGACCTCCCCCGCCTCCATCGCTGAGATCGCCCATCGCTGCGGCTATGCCGACCAGAGCGCGCTCACCCGGGCGATGCGCCGCGCCACCGGCATGACCCCGGCGGCCTATCGGCGGCAGGAACGCGAGACGCGGACCAAAACGCAGTAGCCTCGGCCAAGACCGCAGGCTCGTTCCATGGCAATGGCCTGCCGCATGACAGGACAGGGCCGGACATTGCTGGGCGTCGGATGCGGGTTGGCCGCCGGCGCGCTCTGGGGCCTGGTGTTCCTGGCGCCGGAACTGGCGGCGGATTTCACGCCGCTGCAACTGGCGGCGGGACGCTACCTGGCCTACGGCGCGATCGCCGCGGCCCTGCTCGCCCCGCGCTGGCGCAGCGTGAGCGCGGCGGTCGGACGGCGCGAGTGGATCGCCCTCTCCTGGCTCAGCCTTCTGGGCAACACCCTCTACTATGTGCTGCTGGCCAGCGCCGTGCAGATGGGCGGCGTGGCGATGACTTCGGTGGTGATCGGCTTTCTGCCCGTCGCCGTGACGGCGATCGGCGCCCGCGATCATGGCGCGGTCCCCCTGCGCCGGTTGATCCCCTCTCTGCTGCTCAGCGCGGCCGGCGTCATTTGCATCGCCTGGCAATCCATGGCCGCCGCCACGCCGGGGGCAGAAACCCGCGCCCTCGCGGGCCTCGCCTGCGCGGTCGGCGCGCTGGCCGCATGGACCGCCTACGCGGTCTGGAACGGGCGCTGGCTGGCCCGGACGCCCCATCTGTCGGCCCACGACTGGAGCCTGCTGACCGGCCTCGCCACCGGCGCCCAGGCGCTTGTCCTGGCCATCCCCGCCGCATTGATCGGCGCTGGCGCCCACGCTCCCGCCGATTGGGCGCGCTTCGTCGCGGTTTCGGCCGGGGTGGCGATCTTCGCCTCGATCGTCGGCAACGCCTTCTGGAACCGCGCCAGCCGGCTGCTGCCGGTGACGCTGATCGGCCAGATGATCCTGTTCGAGACCCTGTTCGCCCTGCTCTACGGCTTCCTGTGGGAACAGCGGTGGCCCACCACCGCTGAACTCGCCGCGATCGCCCTGATGGTCGCCAGCGTCGTCACCTGCGTTTCGGCCCATCGCCCGCGCCAAGGAGCTTCCCATGCACAAGATCAGCACGCCTGACGAACCGGCGGCCGCGCAGATCGTCTTCGACGACTTCGCCAAGGTCGACATCCGCGCCGGCGTGATCGTCTCGGCCGAGCCGTTTCCGGAAGCCCGCAAGCCGGCATACCGCCTGGCCATCGATTTCGGCCCGGCGATCGGCGTGAAGAAGAGCTCGGCCCAGATCACTGAGCACTACACGCTGGAGGACCTCGTCGGCCGCGAGGTGATGGCTGTGGTCAACTTCCCGCCCCGTCAGATCGGACCTGTCCGCTCCGAAGTGCTGGTGCTGGGCTTCCCGGACGAAAACGGCGCTATCGTCCTGGCGGCGCCGATGTCGGTGGTGCCCAAGGGCGCGCGACTGGCCTGACCGCTTCGGCAGGCCACGTCACGCGGCGCGGGCGACGACCTTGTTGCGGCCGTGAGCCTTGGCCTCGTAGACGGCCTCGTCGGCGCGCTTCAACAGGGCTTCGGGCTTGTCCCCCTCGCCCAGGGTGGCCGCGACCCCGACCGAGATGGTGACCGTCAGCAGCTCGCTGCCGCCCTTCACCCGGAAGGGCGAGCCGGCGACATGCAGCCGGATCCGCTCGGCGATCCGCTCGGCGTCCTCCAGCTTGGTGTCCGGCATCACCACGACGAATTCCTCGCCGCCGTAGCGGCACGGCAGGTCGATGGCGCGGACGTTGGAGGCCACCCGCACGGCGAACTCACGCAGCACCTCGTCGCCGACGTCGTGACCGTAGCCGTCGTTGATCTTCTTGAAGTGGTCGATGTCGATCAGCAGGCAGGCCACTGGGTCGCCGCCATGGGTCGCCCGGCGCACCAGCGCCTCGAGCTGGCCGGCCATGTAGCGGCGGTTGTGCAGGCCGGTGAGCTGGTCGGTGACCGCCAGTTCCAGGGAATGATCGAGGTTGTCGCGCAGATAGTCGGTGTAGCGCTTGCGCCGGATCTGAGTGCGGGCGCGGGCGGCCAGTTCCTGCGGGTCGATCGGCTTGGGCAGGATGTCGTTGACGCCGATATCCAGCGCCTTCACCAGCCGCGGCCGCTCGTCGAAATCGACCACCGCCAGCACCGGAAGATGGCGCGTGGCCTCGTCCGAACGCAGCTGGGCGGCGAAGCGCAGGCCGTCGAAGGCGCGCGCCGTGGCGTTGACGATGATCAGGTCGACCGGCCCCTTGGCGGTCATCAGCGCCTTTTCGGGATCGGCCTCGATCACCGGCCGATGCTCGATGGCCAGTTCCGTGGCCACGCGCTGGGCCTGGCGTTCGTGATCGTCGACAATGAGGATCCGCCCGCCCGTCCCGCCCAGGCGCGAGGCGGCGCCGGCGATGACGCCCATGCGGCGGCCAGAGGCCTCGCGGTCGCGCAGTTCGTCGATCACCATCTTCAGCCGGGTCAGGCTGCGCACGCGGGCGAACAGCAGGACGTCGTCGATGGGTTTGGTCAGGAATTCGTCCGCGCCGGACTCCAGCCCGGCGATGCGGTCGGCGCGGCCGTCCAGGGCGGTGACCAGCACCACCGGCACGTGGCGTGTCTCCGGATCATCCTTCAGCCGGCGGCAGACCTGGAAGCCGTCCATGCCCGGCATCATGACGTCCAGCAGGACGATGTCGGGCTTCTCCTTGGCCGCGATGGCCAGGGCGGTCGGCCCGTCGCTGGCCGTCAGGACATCGTAGTATTCCGCCGTCAGCTTGGCTTCCAGCAGGCGCACATTGGCTTCGATGTCGTCGACGACGAGAATGCGGGCGGACATGGGGCGAACTAGCTCAACAATCGCCGGATGGTATCGAGAAAGTGCGACACCGAAATGGGTTTTGACAGATAAGCCTCGCAGCCGCCTTCGCGAATACGTTCCTCATCGCCCTTCATGGCGAACGCCGTCACCGCCACGACCGGAATCGCGGCGAGTTCGTCGTCCTCCTTCAGCCACTTGGTGACCTCCAGTCCGGAGATCTCCGGCAGCTGGATGTCCATCAAGATCAAATCGGGACGATGCTCGCGCGCCAACGCAAGCGCCTGCAGCCCTTCCCGGGTCTGCAGGGTTTCGTAGCCTTGGGCATCGAGCAGATCATGAAACAGCTTCATGTTCAGCTCGTTATCCTCGACGATGAGGACCTTCTTGGCCATTTTCGTCTCGACGATGCTTCGAGAGCTCACGAATCGACCGCTGCCCCCACCTTTGGATCGTTAATCCCACGGATATCCTTAAACTCGCGTTAGTCGCACCGGAGAGCTTCTTGGCCAGCGTTTCACCTCAACTGCCGCCGCCGCGGGCGCCCAACCTGCTGGACCTGGGCGTCGATCCCGCCCGTCCGCTGCTGCTGGTCGACGTGGACGAGGTGCTGGGCCTGTTCATGCAGGGCTTCGGCCGGTTCCTGGAGGGGCGCGGGCTGGAGTTCCGCGTCGACCGTTTCGCGCTGTTCCAGAACATCTATCGTCCGGGCGAGGCCCAGCACCTGCCGATCGAGCAAGGCCGCATCCATTTCGACGACTTTTTCCGCCTCGGCTGCGGCGACATGGAGCCGGCCCCCGGCGGGCCCGAGGCGCTGCGTGCGCTGTCGCAGCGGGCCAATGTGGTGATCCTGACCAATGCGCCGGGACCGGCCCGCATGGCGCGGGCCCGCTGGCTGGGCCGGCACGGCATGGACTACCCGCTGGTGCTCAACACCGGTCCGAAGGGGCCGGTCGCCGCCCTGATGGCGCGGCAGGTCACGGCGCGAGCCGCGTTCGTCGACGACCTGATCTCCAATCTCGACTCGGTGGCCGAGAACGCGCCCGGCGTGAACCGTTTCCAGATGGTCGCCGACCCGCGTCTGCAGCCGCTGGCCCCGACCGCCCCGGAGCGCCACACCCGAATCGACGACTGGCGGGCGCTGCGCGAAGCGATCGAGGCCGCCGTCTTCTAGGCCGCCGGCTTGGCGGCGGCCGGGCCGGGCTGGGTGAACTCGGTCTCGATGACGATCTCGACCTCGTCGCCGACGCCGAAGTGCGTCCCTGGAGCCGGCACCCCGTATGAGACGCCGAAGTCGGAGCGCTTGATCTTGCCCTGGGCCGAGAAGCCGATGCGCGCGCCCGACGGGTCCATGCCGCCGGCCGCGTAGCCGCCGTTGAAGGTGGCGTCCAGGGTCAGCGGCCGGGTCACGCCATGCAAGGTGAAGTCGCCGGTGACCTTGGCGGTGTTGGCGCCGGTCGGCTCGACCTTGGTCGACTTGAAGGTGATGGTCGGGAACTTCGCGGCGTCGAGCCATTGCGGGCCGACCAGCTCGGCGTCGAAGTCAGGCTCATCGAGCGGGAAGTCGGTTTCGAGCGACTTCGGATCGACGGTCGCCTCGATGCTCATCGCCGCGGGATTGGCCGGATCGAAGTTCAGTTTGCCGGCCATGTCGGTGAACCGCGCCGTGTAGCGGGACAGTCCCAGGTGATCGACCCGGAAGGTGACGCTGGTGTGGGTGTTGTCCAGCTTGTATTCGCCCGCCGGAGCGGTGTTCTGCACGGCTGGCGCGGCGGCCGTCGGCGCGGGAGCGGGGGGCTCAGCGGCTTTCTTCTCGGCCTGCGGCTGCGAACAGGCGGCGACGGTGAGGGCGGCGAACGCCCAGGCGGCACGCTTCATGGGTCCGGTCCTTCGAATGTCTCTGGCTGCAACTGAGCGTCGCATCCGTCGATCGGGCGCGCCATCGGAAATCGCCGGCCCGGCCCCATTGCGCCCGAACGCGAAACGGAACAAACCATGACCCCATGATCCGGATCGGCGTGGATTTCGGCGGCACCAAGATCGAAGCGGCGGCGCTGGACGCGCAGGGCCGGTTCCAGGCCCGCGTGCGTGGGGCCTCGCCGCGCGACTACGCCGCCGGCCTGGAGGCGGTGCGCGAGCTTGTCGCCGAAGCCGAGCGCCAGGCCGGGGCGAAGAGCGCCAGCGTCGGCGTGGGCGGGCCGGGCTCGCCTTCCCCCTCCAGCGGCCTGATGCGCAACGCTAACTCCACAGAGCTCAACGGCCACCCGTTCCCGGCCGATCTCGCCCGGGTTCTGGAACGTCCGGTCCGCTACGCCAACGACGCCAACTGCCTGGCGCTGTCGGAGGCCGCCGACGGCGCCGGCGCCGCCCACCGGGTGGTGTTCGCCGCAATCCTCGGCACCGGCTGCGGCGCCGGCGTGGCGGTCGACCGCACCATCCTGGAGGGCCGCAACGCCTTCGCCGGCGAGTGGGGCCACATGCCCCTGCCCTGGCCGACCGACGACGAGCACCCCGGCCCCTCGTGCTGGTGCGGACGGCGCGGCTGCATGGAGCTCTGGGTGTCTGGAACGGGCCTCGCCAGGGACCATGGCGGCGGCCTCTCGGGCGAACAGATCGTGGGTGCGGCGCGAACCGGCGAGCGCGCGGCGGCCGCAGCGCTCGACCGCTATGTCGATCGCCTGGCGCGCGGCCTGGCGGTGGTCTGCGACGTGCTGGATCCCGACGTCATCGTCCTGGGCGGCGGCATGTCGAATGTCGGCGAACTCTATGAACGCCTGCCCGCCGCCATCGCGCCGCTGGTGTTCTCCGACCAGTTCGAGACTGACATCCGGCCGGCGATGCACGGAGACTCGTCCGGTGTGCGGGGCGCGGCCTGGCTATGGCCGCTGCAGCCATGAGCGCCCTCTGCCGCGACTGCTTCAGGCGCGGCCCGTTCGAGCGCCGCTGCCCGGCCTGCGGCTCGCCGCGGATCGTCGTCCATGCCGAGCTCGAGACGCTCTCCATCGCCCACATGGACTGCGACGCCTTCTACGCCTCGGTGGAGAAGCGCGACGACCCTTCGCTGCGCGACCAGGCGGTGATCGTTGGCGGCGGCAAGCGCGGGGTGGTGACCACCTGCTGCTACATCGCCCGCATCAGCGGCGTGCGCTCGGCCATGCCGATGTTCAAGGCCCGGCAGCTCTGCCCCCAGGCGGTGATCATCAAGCCCGACTTCACCAAGTACCGGACCGAGAGCCGGCGGATCATGGAGATGGTTCGCGACCTGACGCCGCTGGTGCAGCCGCTGTCGCTGGACGAGGCGTGGATGGATCTTTCCGGCACCCAGCGCCTGCACGGAGCGCCGCCCGCCGAGACCCTGGCGCGGCTGCAGGCGAAGATCGAGGCCGAGGTCGGCATCACCGTCTCGATCGGCCTGGCCGCCAACAAGTTCCTCGCCAAGATCGCCTCGGACCTCGACAAGCCGCGCGGCTTCTCGGTGATCGGCGCCGCCGAGGCGCAGAGCTTCCTGGCCACGAAGCCCGTGGGGATCATTCCCGGCGTCGGCCCAGCCATGGTCAAGTCGCTGGAAGGGGCCGGGTTCAGCAAGGTCGGCGATCTGGCCCGCGCCGACCTCAAGCTGCTGGCCCAGCGTTTCGGCGCCCAAGGCCTGCGGTTGCACGATCTGGCGCACGGACGCGACAACCGCAGCGTCAATCCGAACGAGGAGCGCAAGGGCATCAGCGCCGAGACCACCTTCAACGAGGACCTGTCCGCCAGATCCGACCTGGAGGACAAGCTGGCCCCGCTTTGCGAGCGCGTCGCCCGCCAGGCCCGCGCGGGCGGCGTAGCCGGCCGGGTCGTGACGCTGAAGCTGCGCCGGACGGACTTCAAGATCATCACCCGTCGCCGCGCCCTGCCCGTGCCGACCCAGACGGCCAAGACCCTGTTCGCCGTCGGCCGCGAACTGCTGGCCAGGGAGGCCGACGGGCGGCCCTGGCGGCTGATCGGCATCGGCATCGCGGACCTCATCGACGCCGACGCCGTGGAGCATGACTTTTTCGCCGGCGCCGAGCAGAAGGCGCTGGTCGAGGAACGCGCCGTGGATAAGCTACGGGCGCGATTCGGCCCCGGCGCGGTCACATCCGGTCGGGCCTTGGGGGCGAAACGCACCTCCCATGATTGAGGGTTGCCATGTTCCCCCGCATTCGGGGTGACAAAAACGCGCGGTTAGACGGGTTGGAGCCTTTGGGCGACATTTCAACCCTTCCATACGGCAGCCTTTTCCATATCTAATCCATTGTAGAGAGGGCGGCTGCCCTCAGGAGACCTGTTCGATGGCCGAGCGCAAGCAAGGTGATCAAGATACGGGCGTCCGGTCGACGGTCATCACTCAGACCAAGCCGAAGACGCAGAAGCCGTCGATGTATCGCGTGCTCATCCTGAATGATGACTACACGCCGATGGAATTCGTCGTCTACGTGCTTGAGCAATACTTTAACAAGTCGCGCGAAGACGCGACGCGGATCATGCTGCACGTTCACCAACATGGTGTCGGCGTGTGTGGCGTGTTCACATACGAAGTGGCGGAAACGAAGGTGGCCCAGGTGGTTGATACCGCCCGCCGGCATCAGCACCCGCTGCAATGCACAATGGAAAAGGATTGAGGCTCAGTGCCGTCATTCTCGCGCCAGCTTGAAGAATCTCTCCACCGCGCGGTGGCTTTCGCAAACCAGCGTAAGCACGAGTACGCGACGCTAGAGCACCTGCTGCTCGCCCTCATCGACGATGAGGACTCGGCGGGTGTGATGCGAGCGTGCGACGTGGACCTGGCCGCCCTGCGCACCACACTCACCAACTACGTGGACAACGAGCTCCGCTCCCTGGTCGTCGACGACGGCGAGGACGCCAAGCCGACCTCGTCGTTCCAGCGCGTGATCCAGCGCGCCGTGATCCACGTCCAGTCCTCTGGCCGTGAGGAAGTGACCGGAGCCAACGTGCTCGTGGCCATCTTCTCCGAGCGCGAGAGCCACGCCGCCTATTTCCTGCAGGAGCAGGACATGACGCGGTACGACGCGGTGAACTACATCGCCCATGGCATCGCCAAGAAGGCCGGGGCTGACCAGCCCAAGACCGTCAAGGGCTCGGAAGACGAGGACAAGCCCGCCGTGAAGACCGGCGGCGAGGCGCTTGAGGCCTACTGCGTCAACCTCAACGAGAAGGCCAAGCAGGGCAAAGTCGACCCGCTGATCGGGCGTCACGCCGAGGTCGAGCGCTGCATCCAGATCCTCTGCCGCCGGACCAAGAACAACCCGCTGCTGGTGGGCGACCCCGGCGTCGGCAAGACCGCCATCGCCGAGGGCCTGGCGCGCAAGATCATCAGCAACCAGGTCCCCGAAGTCCTGGCCGGCGCGACGATCTTCTCGCTCGACATGGGCTCGCTGCTGGCGGGCACCCGCTATCGCGGCGACTTCGAAGAGCGCGTGAAGCAGGTCGTCAAGGAACTGGAAAACCACCCCGACGCGATCCTGTTCATCGACGAGATCCACACGGTGATCGGCGCCGGCGCGACCAGCGGCGGGGCGATGGACGCCTCGAACCTGCTGAAGCCGGCCCTGGCCTCGGGCACCCTGCGCTGCATGGGCTCGACGACCTACAAGGAGTTCCGTCAGCACTTCGAGAAGGATCGGGCCCTGGTCCGTCGCTTCCAGAAGATCGACGTGAACGAGCCGACCATCGAAGACACGATCAAGATCCTGAAGGGTCTGAAGACCTACTACGAGGAGTTCCACAAGCTCCGCTACACGGGCGACGCCATCAAGTCGGCTGTGGAGCTATCGGCCAAGTACATCACCGACCGCAAACTGCCCGACAAGGCCATCGACATCATCGACGAGGCCGGCGCCAGCCAGATGCTGCTGCCTGAAGGCAAGCGGAAGAAGACCATCGGCGTGAAGGAGATCGAGACGGTCGTCGCCAAGATCGCCCGCATTCCGCCGAAGTCGGTGTCCAAGTCCGACACGGTGGCGCTGAAGGAGCTCGAAATCGACCTGAAGCGCGCCGTCTACGGCCAGGACAACGCGATCGAACAGCTCTCCGCCGCCATGAAGATGGCGCGGGCGGGCCTGCGCGACGCCAACAAGCCGATCGGCTGCTACCTGTTCTCGGGCCCCACCGGCACCGGCAAGACCGAGACCGCCCGTCAGCTGGCCTCGACCATGGGCATCGAGCTCCTGCGCTTCGACATGTCGGAGTACATGGAGCGGCACACGGTCAGCCGCCTGATCGGCGCGCCTCCCGGCTATGTCGGCTTCGACCAGGGCGGCCTGCTGACCGACGCGGTCGATCAGCACCCGCACGCGGTCGTGCTGCTGGACGAAATCGAGAAGGCCCACCCGGACGTCTTCAACATCCTGCTGCAGGTCATGGACCACGGCGTCCTCACCGACGCCAACGGCAAGAAGGTCGACTTCCGCAACGTGGTCCTGATCATGACCACCAACGCCGGCGCCTCGGACGCCCAGCGCAACGCCATCGGCTTCGGCCGCGGCAAGCAGGACGACGAGGTCGATGAGGCCCTGAAGCGCCTGTTCACCCCGGAATTCCGCAACCGTCTGGATGCGGTGGTCCAGTTCAAGCCGCTGACCCAGGAAATCATCCGGCAGGTCGTCCAGAAGTTCGTCATGCAGCTGGAAGCCCAGCTCGCCGATCGTCACGTCACGATCGAGACGACCGAGGAAGCGGCCGACTGGCTGGCCAAGAACGGCTTCGACGAGCTCTACGGCGCTCGGCCGCTGGCCCGGGTCATCCAGGAGCACATCAAGAAGCCGCTGGCCGACGAGATCCTGTTCGGCAAGCTGGTCAAGGGCGGCCACGTCAAGGTGGTGCTCAAGGACAGCAAGCTGGGCTTCGAGATCGAAGGCGACGACCGCGAGCCGGGCGCCCCGATCATCGAGGATCCGGCCGAGGACGCCGCTCCCGAGCTGGCCGACTAGCCCGCTTCGAAGGCCTGAAAATGCGAAACCCCGGAGCTTCGGCTCCGGGGTTTTTCTTTGCCCGCCTTGCGGACCGACTAGGCGATTTTGGCCGCGATCTGCTCGGCCAGGGCCTTGAGCTCGCCCGGATCGGCCATGCCGCCGGCCCCGTGACGGCCGAGCTCGACGCCCGCCCAGCGCGGGATGATGTGGAAGTGCAGGTGGTAGATGGTCTGCCCGGCCGGCGCGCCATTGTACTGGGCGACCATGATCCCGTCCGGGTTCAGCGCCGCACGGACCGCCCGGGTGATCCGCTGCACGCCGAACATCAGCGGCGCGAGCACCTCCGGCTCCACCTCCAGCAGGTTGCGCGCCTGGGAGTGCTTGGGGATCACCAGGGTGTGGCCCTTGGACTGCGGAAAGACGTCCATGAACGCGAGAATCTCGCCGTCCTCGAACACCTTCGCCGCCGGCGCCTCGCCGCGCAAAATCTTGGCGAAGATGTTTCCGTCCTCGTAGGTCCCGTCCAGGCTCATCGGCCGCTCCTCCAAACTCGTCGCACGGTGGTAGCGCATTGGCCGGAAGGACGGAACACGGCGACGGGTTTACGCCCCCTCGCCTTGCGATAACCTGCTCGGACAGACGGCCAGCAAAGGCCGCAGAGGGAGGGAAGCGATGTATCTCGCCGATCACGCGCGGCTGACGCCCGACAAGCCGGCCATGATTTCCGCCGACACCGGCCAGGCGGTGAGCTTCGCCGAGCTGAACGAGCGCTCCAACCGACTGGCGCAACACCTCTACGACCAGGGTCTGCGCCCCGGCGACCACATCGCCGTCCTGATGGAGAACAACCTCGCCTTCATGGAGCCCGTCTGGGCGGCCTTCCGATCGGGCCTCTACATCACCACCATCAACCGCTACCTGCCGCCGGACGAGGCCGCCTACATCGCGAACGACTGCGGGGCCAAGGCGTTGGTCACCTCCTACGCCAAGCGCGAGACGGCGGCGGAACTATCGGGCCTGATCCCGAACTGCCCGATCCGCCTGATGGTCGGCGGCGTCATCCCGGGCTGGGATTCCTACGAGGCGGCGGTGGCGTCCGGTTCGCCCGAGCCTCTGGCCCAGGAGTGGATGGGCGATTCCATGCTCTACTCGTCGGGCACCACCGGGCGGCCCAAGGGAATCCTGCGTCCCCTACCCGACATCACGCCGGCCGAGGGATTCGACGCGCGCCAGCTGGCCAATCGCTATGGGCTGTCGGCGCAGAGCGTCTACCTGTCGCCGGCCCCGCTCTATCACGCCGCGCCGCTGGCCTATGTGCTGACGGTGCAGTCCTTCGGCGGCACGGTGGTGATGATGGAGCGCTTCGATCCGGAGCAGGCGCTGCAGCTGATCGCGAATCACCGGGTCACCCACAGCCAGTGGGTGCCGACCATGTTCGTGCGCATGCTGAAGCTGCCGCCGGAGGTTCGCACCCGCTACGACCTCTCCAGCCACAAGGTCGCCGTCCACGCCGCCGCGCCCTGCCCGGTCGAGGTCAAGCGCCAGATGATCGAGTGGTGGGGGCCGATCCTCTACGAGTACTACGCCGGCACCGAGGCCTCGGGCTCGACCTTCATCACCAGCGAGGATTGGCTGGCGCACCCCGGCTCGGTCGGCCGCGCGGCCCTGGGCGTCCTGCACATCTGCGACGAGGACGGCCAGGAACTGCCGGTCGGCGAGACCGGCCTCGTCTATTTCGAGCGCGAGGCGCCGACCTTCGAGTATCACAACGACCCGGCCAAGACCGCCTCGGCGCGCCATCCCGATCATCCGAACTGGAACGCGCTCGGCGACGTCGGCTACCTCGACGAGGACGGCTACCTCTACCTGACCGACCGCAAGGCGTTCATGATCATCTCGGGCGGGGTGAACATTTATCCGCAAGCCATTGAGGACGCCCTGATCACCCACCCGAAGGTCGCCGACGTCGCCGTCTTCGGCGTGCCCGACGTCGAGATGGGCGAAGCGGTTAAGGCGGTGATCGAACCTGCGGCCGGCCAGGCGCCCGGCGAGGACCTCGCCGCGGAGTTGATGACCTACGCCCGCGAGCGACTGGCCCACTACATGGCGCCGCGCTCCATCGACTTCATCGAGGAGATGCCGCGCCTGCCGACCGGTAAGCTGTACAAGCGGCTGCTGCGCGACGCCTATTGGCAGGACCGGAAGATCTGAGCGGGCCTAGGCCTGCCGGAACGGCGAATACTCCTCGGCCAGCCACTCCATCTCGCCGTTCACCGCCTCGCGCTCGCGTCGGACGAAGTCATCCACGGGCCCGCGCAGTCGCGGGTCGGCGATGTGGTGGGCGGAAAAGACCGGCGCCGGCAGATAGCCGCGGGCGATCTTGTGCTGCCCCTGGGCCCCGGCCTCGACTCGCGCCAGGCCCCTGTCGATCGCCCATTCGATGGCCTGGTAGTAGCAGAGCTCGAAATGCAGGAACGGGACGTCCTCGATGCAGCCCCAGTTGCGGCCATAGAGACAGTCCTCGCCGATCAGGTTCAGCGCCCCGGCGATCCAACGCCCGCCACGCCGCGCCATCACCAGCAGCACGCGATCGGCCATGCGTTCGCCGAGCAGCGAGAAGAACAGCCGGTTGAGATAGGGCCGGCCCCACTTGCGTGATCCGGTGTCCATGTAGAAGCCGAAGAACGCGTCCCAGTGGTCCTCGGTGATCTCCGCGCCGGTGAGCGCGACGATCTCGACCTGCGCCTGCGCGTCGCGCCGTTCGCGCCGGATGGTCTTGCGACGGCCCGACGACAGCGCCTCCAGGAACCCCTCGAAGCTTAAGTAGCCCTGGTTGAGCCAGTGGTACTGCTGGCCCTGCCGCTGCAGCAGCCCGCGCTCGCCCAGCCAGTCCCACTCGCCCTGCGTCGGGAAGTTCACGTGCAGCGACGAGACCTCGTACTGCTCGCACACCGCCAGGGCGCCGCCCAGCAGGATGCGGCGCGCCTCCTCCAGGTCGACATCCGGCCGCACCAGCAGCCGCGGCCCGGTCACCGGACTGAACGGAGCGGCCGAGATCAGCTTTGGATAGTACTGCCCTCCCGCCCGCTCATAGGCGTCAGCCCAGGCGTGATCGAAGACGTACTCGCCCTGGCTGTGTGATTTCAGATAGAGCGGCATCACCGCCGCGACCTGGCCCGCCTCGTCCTCGACCGACAGATGCTGCGGCCCCCAGCCGGTGCGCTCGACCGCGCAGCCGGCCGCCTCGGCGATGTCCAGGAAGTCGTAGCCGACGAATGGATTGCCGCGATGGTCCGGGTGGCCGGCGCAGGCGTCCCACGCCTCGCGCCCGATCTCGGCGATTCGGCGGCTGATCTGCACCGCCGGCTTCAGCTTCACGCTTCGAAACCCTCGAAGATCAGGTTGTCGCAATAGTCCTTCACCGCGTCCCACTGCCCCGGCTCGCGCACCGTCCAGGCCACGACCGGCATGCCCTCGCCCCGGTATTTCGCCGCCTGCTCGTCCGGCAGCATCCCGATGTGCAGCGCCAGGAAATGCGGGCGAGCGATGGCCACATGCTCGAGCTTGCCGAAGGATTCGCGCTGCGCCTCGTTCATGTGCGGCGCCTGCTTGTAGTCGTAGCTGTCCAGCCCCCGCAGCACGCCCGGGAATCGGTCGGCGAACCAGGCGTGCGAATAGGGATTGAACCCGATGACGCAGGTCGGGCCGGCGTGGTCGATCAGCAGCTCGTGGACCCGCTGCTCCAGCGGTCCGACCTCGCCATAGGCCGTCTTCAACTCGATGTGCACCATCGCCCGGCGGCCGATCAGGGCCAGGGTCTCGCGCAGGGTCGGGATCTTCTCGTCGGTGTCCTTCAGCGTCAGTTCGCCCAGGTCGGCGGCGGTGCGCTCGCGCAGCTTGCCCTCGACCCCGGTCATCCGCTTCAGATCCTCGTCGTGGAAGACCATCGCCTCCCCGTCCGACGACAGGTGCACGTCGAGTTCGACGCCGTATCCGGCCTCGCAGGCGGCCTGAAATGCGGCCAGCGAGTTCTCCGGCGCCCCGCCGCGCGTCCACAGCCCTCGGTGCGCCACCGGCGGGTGGAACAGCAGGTCCCAGGCCTCGCCGAAGGAATTGCTCACCGCACCTGCACCACGGCGTCGACCTCGACCGAAAAGCCGAGCGGCAGGCGATAGACCCCGACCGCCGAGCGGGCGTGCTTGCCCGCGTCGCCGAAGGCCTCGACCATCAGGTCCGAGGCGCCGTTCACGACCTGCGGGATCTCCAGGAAGTTCGCGCCGGCCTGCACGAAGCCGCCGAGCTTGACCACCCGGACCACGCGGTCCAGGTCGCCGTCGCAGGCGGCCTTCATCTGGGCGATCAGGTTGACGCCGCACAGACGCGCCGCCGCCTTGGCGGTCTCCATGTCGACCTCCTCGCCGACCGTGCCGCGAATGCCGCCGCCGGCGTCGACCGACACCTGGCCGGAGATGTGGACGAGATCGCCGACCCTCACGAAGGGCACGTAGTTGGCGACCGGCGGATTGGGCTGCGGCAGGGTGAGACCGAGCGCAGACAGGCGTTCTTCGACCTTCGACATGCCGAAGGTCTACCGCTGCGCCCCGAACCCGAAAAGCGAAAAGGGCCCCGGAAAGAGAAAAGGCCCGCGCCTGGGATGGCGCGGGCCTTTTCCGTGCGGACACCCCGCCGGAGCGGGGCGACTGGGAGGTCTTAGCGGGCGGCCTGCAGGCGCTCGACGGCGGCGGTGACGCGCTCGTTGAGCGGCTTGACCGCGTCCTTCACCGACGACGACACGATGTCCGACATCTTCGAGACTTCGGCGATGTAGGCGTCGAGGGCCGACTTGGCGTAGGTGGTCTGAAGCTCGATCACTTCCTGCACCGACTTGGCGCCCGAGAGCGACTTGGCGGCGGCGACGTGATCTTCCACGGCCTTCTTCGAGTAGGCCATGGCCTGGGCGCCCAGGGCTTCAGCGCCCTTGGTCGAGGCGGTCACCGAGGCGATGACGGCTTCCAGGTTCTTCTTCGAATGGGTGTTCATCTCGTTCAGTTGAGCGAGCGACTTCTCGACAGCGTCCTTGAAGGCGACGTTGCCGGCGGTGGTGAACTGCTCGACGGTGTTCTTGACGGTCTCGGCGGCGGCCATGGGCGGGCTCCTGGGGTCGGGATTGGGCGGTGATACCGCGACGCAAACGTGGACGGGGGATTTGCCTTGAACTCGCCCATCGTTTCCCATGCTGCAGTGCAGCAGTCAAGCGGATTTTGTGCACCGCACAATAACCCTGCCCGCCCGTTGGGCGCCGGACGTTCACGGAAGTGTTGATCGGTTCAGGCGCGACAAATGGGCTCGTTCAAGTCCTGTTTACCATCGCGCAAGGCTACGGCTGGCATGCTACGACTCATCCGGAGTGGCCCGGGGGGCCGCTTAAACCTTTGTATTGACGGACGAACCGCATGTTCGAGCGCGCCCGCCGCCTGATTGCGTCTCTTGCCCTCGCCGCCGCGACCGCCGTCGCGCCGGTCGCCGGGACCGCACAGGCCCAGGTTCCCTATCTCCAGCTGCCCGCCAGCCAACCCAAGTATGCGGCCATCGTGGTCGATGCGAAGACCGGCGAGGTCATGTACGCCAAACGCGCGGACAGTCCCCGGTATCCCGCCTCGATCACGAAAGTGATGACGCTGTACCTGGCGTTCGAGGCGCTGGCCGCCGGCCGCATCCGTCTCGACGACCCGGTGGTGATCTCGCCCCGCGCCGCCGCCCAGGCCCCGACCAAGCTCGGCCTGCGTCCCGGCGAGACCCTGACCGTCGAACAGGCGATGCAGGCGCTGGCGATCAAGTCGGCCAACGACATCGCCGTGGCCCTGGCCGAAAAGCTCGGCGGATCGGAAGCGCGCTTCGCCGCGATGATGACCCTGCGCGCCGAAGAGCTCGGCATGCAGAACACCCGCTTCGTCAACGCCTCGGGCCTGCCCGACAGCCGCCAGGTCTCCACGGCCCGCGACATCGCCATCCTGTCGCGCGCGGTGATGCGCGACTACCCGCAGTACTACAAGCTGTTCAGCCAGCAGAGCTTCACGTTCCGCGGCGTGACCATGCGCAACCACAACGGCCTGCTGGGCCGCATGCCCGGCGTCGACGGCCTGAAGACCGGCTACACCAACGCCTCGGGTTACAACATCGCGGTCTCGGCCGTGCGCGACAATCGTCGCCTGATCACCGTGGTGCTCGGCGCGCCGTCGACCGCCGTGCGCAACAACAACGCCGAGGACCTGATCCTGACCGGCTTCAGCGTCATGGCCCGGCGCGACCGCGGCGAGAAGATCACCGTCGCCCAGAACCTGTTCGAGCCGGAGCCCTCCGGCCCCGTCGTGCGCCCCTCTATCGAACAGGGCGACAACGAGCAGGACGGCCTGAAGATCGTGCTCGCCTCGGCCAGCCCGCCCCCCTCCGCGGCCCGCACCCAGATCGTCGAGCCCTCGCGGAGCGCCCTGCGCGACAAGAAGGCGGCCGGCAAGTGGTCGGTCCAGGTCGGAGCCTTCAAGTCTAAGGCCGACGCCAAGGAACAGATCGCTCTCGTCTCCAAGCGCTTCGGCAAGCACTTCCGCGCCGCTAATGGCGAGGTCGGCGGCAAGGTCGGCGGCACGTACCGGGCGCGGTTCTCGGGCTATACCGAGGCCTCGGCCAAGGACGCCTGCCAGGCCCTGAAGGCCAAGCGCCTGGCCTGCATGGTCGTGCGCCCGGCCTGACGACTACTTCTTCAGCAGACGATCCCTGGCCGCGTTCAGTTGCGCGGCCAGGCCGCTGGTCCCGCCCTTGTCCGGATGGGCCATGCGCATCAGGCGGCCATAGGCTTCCCTGATCTCGGCTTCGGTGGCCTCGGGCCCGACCCCAAGGATCGAGCGCGCCTCGCTGTCGCTGATGCGGCCGGCGGTCGGCGGGACCGCCATCCCCGTCCGGCGGGTCGACACCGCCAGCCACAGGCCCATGACCACCAGCACGATGGACTTGCCCCAGCCGCCGCGCACGCCGACATAGGCCGCGGCGGCGAAACAGGCGATCGCCAGCGCCCCGGCCAGGAACCGCCACTCGCGCCGCTTCAGCACCGGCTTGCCGCGGGTGAACCAGACCAACAAAAACAGCGCCGCACAGCCAAGGGCCAGGTAAAGCATCTGAACGCGGCTATTGCGCCGCCAGCAGCTCTTCGCCGGCCATACCCGAGAGGCCCAGCGAGCCCATCAGCGCCCGCAACTCCTGGCGGGCGGCGACGTGTTGCAGCGACATCGCCACCGGACGGATCGTCGGCGACAGGTCGGCGATGGTCAGGCCGAACGGGAACAGCTCGCGATAGATGACCCGGTCGCGCAGACCCGGCCCAACGCGGAACCCGACCCGGCGCGACAGCGCCTGGACGCGCTCGTCCAACCGCTTGCGGTTTCGCGCCTCGGTGGGGGCCAGGCGGTTGCGCAGCACCACCCAATCGATCGACTTGCCGCTCGCCACCGCCCGCGCCTTGCGGCTGTTCCAGACGGTTTCCGAATAGAGACTGGGACGCTTCAGCTCCAGGCTCACCGGATCGACCACGCCCAGCATGTCGAAGTCGACGAAGCTGTCGTTCATCGGGGTGACGATGAGGTCGGCCAGCCCGTGCGCCGCGCGGCCGATGGCCGTGTCGCTTCCGGGGGTGTCGATCAGCACGAAGTCGGCCTGCTCGGCCGCTCGGCCGAACGCCTCCTCGAACTGGGCCAGCGCGTCGGCGTCCGCCGCCTTGGCCAGCTCGGCCGGCAGCGGGAACTCGATCGGCATCGGGGCCGCCGCGCCGTTGGCGTCCAGCCACGCACGGCGATGGGCGAAGAAGTGGCCCATCGACTGCTGGCGCACGTCCAGGTCCAAGGTCGCGACCTTGGCTCCGCCGTGCAGCAGGGCCGTGGCCACGTGGATGGCGATGGTGGACTTCCCCGCCCCGCCCTTTTCGTTCCCGACGACGATCACCTTGGCTTGTGACATCGATTCTCAACTCCAAACCGATTCGGCGACTTCGCACCGATTCTATTTGTTAACAGGAACCTTCACCACGACGCGGCGTCAACGTAAGGCGCTGCATCGACTGTGGATGGAATGGACGCCAGGGGCCGACCGCGCCATAAGCGCCCCACCCAGTCCAGTGAGTTTCCTCATGTCCCAGATCGCCATCGTCCGCACCGTCGCCGACCTCCGCGCCCAGGTGGCGTCGTGGAAGCGGGCCGGCGAACGGGTCGCGCTCGTGCCGACCATGGGCGCCCTGCACGAGGGCCACCTGTCGCTGATCGCCCTGGCCAAGACCAAGGCCGACCGGGTGGTCGCCAGCGTGTTCGTCAATCCGACCCAGTTCGGCCCGGGCGAGGACTTCGACGCCTATCCGCGCGGCGAGGCGCGCGACGCCGAGCTGCTGGCCGGCGCCGGCTGCGATCTGCTGTTCGCCCCGACGGTCGGCGAGATGTATCCGCAGGGCTTCGCCACGTCCGTCAACGTCACCGGCGTCTCCGAGCCGCTGGACGGCGCAGCCCGCCCGGGCCACTTCGGCGGCGTCGCCACCGTGGTCAGCAAGCTGCTGCTGCAATGCGGCCCCGACGTCGCGATCTTCGGCGAGAAGGACTTCCAGCAGCTGCAGGTCATCAAGCGCGTGGTCCGCGACCTGGACATTCCGGTGGAGATTGTCGGGGCCCCGACCTCGCGGCTGGAAGACGGCCTCGCCCGCTCCTCGCGCAACGCCTATCTCAGCGCGGCCGAACGCGAAGTGGCCGGCCGGATGAATGTCGCCCTGGCCGACGCCGTGCGCCGCCTGCAGGCCGGCGAGCCCGTCGAACGGGTGGAAGCCACCGGCATCGCCGCGCTCGAACGCGCCGGGTTCCAGCGCATCGACTACTTCGAGGTCCGCAACGCGGGCGACCTCAGTCACCCCGGCCCCGGTCCGCTGACCGTTCCGGGCCGCGTGCTGGCCGCCGCGATGATCGGCAAGACCCGCCTGATCGACAATATGGCGGTCTGACCCCCTACCAGGCGCCGGCTTCGCGCAGCTGGCGCGCCAGCTCCGGGGGGATGTCCCCGTCGACGCCACCCGAAAGATCGGGCGGTGCGTCCTTGGCGTCGAGATAGCGCCAGCCCTGGAAGGCGCGCCGCGGGGTCGGCGCCACGCGGACGATCTCAGGATCGACGGTCACCTGGCAGCGCGCGGTGACGCCCTCGCCCACCGTATCGACCGCCAGAATGCGCTGGCGGCACATGATCACGCCCTTGAACACCCGGTAGAGCGACCCGCCGTCCAGCAGATCGGCGGCCCGCTTGGGGGTCTGGCGGGTATGCATGATCCAGGGCCGTCCCGCCTCGTGCCAGGCGAGCAGATCCTCGATGGTGTCGCAGCCCACCACCAGCTTGATCATGTGCAGCGCCATGGCTTCTAGACCAGCCAGCTAGGCTTGCGCTTCTCGAGGAAGGCGCGGACGCCCTCCTGGCCTTCGGGGCTGACGCGGACGCGGGCGATCCGCCGGGCGGTTTCCTCCATCACCTCTTCGACCGGGCGGAAGGCGACGTCCTCGACCAGCTTCTTGGACTGGGCGACCGCCTCAGGACCGCAGGCCATCATCTCGCGGGCGATGCGGTCGCGGGCCTCGGTCAGCTGGGCGCCGTCGGCGACCACTTCGCTGACCAGCCCGACCTTCTCGGCATAGGCCGCGTCGAACACCTTGCCGGTGGCGAACAGGGCGCGGGCCTCGCGCGGACCGACCGCGCCCACGACATAGGGGCTGATGGTCGCGGCGATGAGGCCCAGCCGGACCTCCGAGAAGCTGAATTTCGCATCGGCGGTGGCGACCGCCATGTCGCACGCCGCCGCCAGGCCCGCGCCGCCGCCATAGGCGCCGCCCTCGACCAGGGCGACCGTCAGCGCCGGGATGTCCCACAGGCTTTTGAGCATCCGCGCCAGCAGCATCGCATCGTCGCGATTGTCCGCCTCGCTGCGGTCGACCGCAGCGCGCATCCAGTCCAGGTCGGCCCCGGCGCTGAAGGTCGAGCCTGCGCCGCGCAGGAACACCACGCGCACGCCCTCGGCGCCCTGCAGCGTCTCAAACGCCTCGTGCAGGGCCGCGATCAGCTCGGCGTTGAAGGCGTTGCGCCGGATCGCCCGGTTGAGCGTCACGGTCGCGACACCCTCAAGGGTCGCGTCGATGTCGACCAGCCTGGAATCGGCGTCGGTGTCGGTGATTTCGACCAGCGGGTCGGCGATCGGATTGGTCATGGCATGCGGTCTCCTGGGATCCTTCAAGAACGCTGGACCGGAACTTTGGATCAGGCCAAGCCATAGCCCCCCAGGGCGACGCAAGCTAGGCTGCCGGCGTGGTCAGCTTACCCGATATTCCCAGCGAATCGGCCTTGGCCCGTCTCTTCTACGAGGAGCGCGGCCACGGCGAAGCGACGTGGTTCGCCCTGCCCGGCGGGGCGACGCTGTTCAAGGCCGGGGAGCCGGCCGACCATCTCTATTTCCTCCGCGCCGGACGCTTGGGCGCCTTCCGCAAGGAAGAGAACGGCGAGCCGCAGTTCCTAGGCGTGATCCGCCCCGGTGAACCCGCCGGCGAGATGTCGCTGATCACCGGGACGCCGCACAGCGGCACCGTCGTGGCCCTGCGCGATTCCGAGATCTTCGCCCTGCCGCGCGAAGCCTTCTTCGAGGCGGCCGAGGCCGACGCCTCGGTGATGACCGAGCTGGCGCGGCTGATGATCCTGCGCACTCGGCAGGCCGCCAGCAAGACCTCGATCGGCGAGCCGTCGGTCTACGGCTTCGTCGGCACGGGCTCGGCCGTCGCCGTCCGCCCCCTGCTCGACAAGGTGGCGCGCGAAGTCGGCCGGCTCGGCTATTCGGTGACCGTCGTCGGCAGCGAGGCGCAGAACGCCCCGACCGAATGGTTTTCCGAGGTCGAGCGCGACTACGACTTCGTGCTCTACGCCGCCGAGGTCGAGGACATCGGCTGGCGCCAGGTCGTCGGCCGGCAGGTCGACCGGCTGTTCCGGGTCGCTCCGGGCGACGCCGCCCCGCCGCCCGAGGGTCTGGCCCATGGCGAGCCGCTTCAGGCCCAGGGGCTCGTCGACCTGATCCTGGTCCAGCCCAAGAGCTGCAAGGCGCCGCGGGGATCCCAGGCCTGGGTGGACGCCCTGCGTCCCGCCCGGCTGTTCCAGGTCCGCCGCGACGACGACGACGATGCGCGGCGGATCGCCCGCCTGCTGACCGGGCAATCGGTCGGACTGGTGCTCTCCGGGGGCGGCGCGCGCGCCTACGCCCATGTCGGGGCGATCAAGGCCCTGCGGGAACGCGGCGTGCCCATCGACTTCGTCGGCGGCGTCTCGATGGGCGCGATCGTCGGCGCCGGCCTGGCGGTCGGCTGGGACAATGCCGAGATGGAGCGGCGCATCCGCGACGCCTTCGTCACCACCAGCCCGCTGGACGACATCGCCCTGCCGCTGCTGGCCATGACGCGCGGCGAGAAGGTGCGCGAGCGGCTGGCCCGGCATTTCGACGAGATTCAGATCGCCGACCTCTGGCTGCCGTTCTTCTGCGTGTCGTCGAACCTCACCACCGGCGCCTACCAGCTGCACAAGAGCGGCCTGTTGCGCCGGGCCCTGCGGGCGACGATCTCCCTGCCCGGCGTGCTGCCGCCAGCCACCACCGACGATAACAACGTGCTGGTCGACGGGGCGGTGATGAAGAACTTCCCGGCCGACATCATGCGGCTGACCCAGCTCGGACCGATCGTCGGCGTCGACGTCAGCCGCGGCCGCTCGATCACCGCCGACGACGTCGCGCGGCCGGAATCGGTCTGGCGGTGGATCCGTTCGGGCCAGTGGCGCAAGGGGCCGCCTATCGTCTCGCTGCTGATGCGGGCGGCCACGGTCTCCAGCGGACGCGATCTGGCCGCAGCGCGCGAAGCGACCGACGTCCTGATCACCCCCGACCTGACCGGCGTCGAGATCCGCGACTGGTCGGCGTTCGACCCGGCGGTCGAGGCCGGCTATCGGGCCACGATCGAGGCCCTCGACAAGCTGCCGCGCCCGGTGACCGAGCTGCGCCGCCGGGCCAGCCGCGACGATGAACCGGCCGTCCCCGGCGTCACGCTCGCTTGAACGGCGACGAAGGGGTTTGCGAACCGGAAAATCCGGCCCATATTGAAGGTCCTGTTCAACAGCTGAAAGGAGGTGACCCAGTGTCTCATTGTCCTCATCCGAGTGTGGAAGCCGCGACCCGGGTCGCCGCTTACGAGGTCTCCAAGTAAGCGCCGAGTTGCGGGCCGCACTGCGGTCCGACAATGGAAGGGCCGGTTCTCGAAAGAGAGCCGGCCCTTTGTCATTTCGGGCGTCATATCCTGCGCCCATTACTTCTGAGGTCATGGAGCCCGCGCTCCGGCCCAGCTAGTGTCGCGCCATGATCGCGACAGCAACCGCGGTGGGCGACCACCTCCGTCAATGGCGTCAGCGCCGCCGGCTCAGCCAGCTTGACCTGGCGCTCGACGCCGAGATTTCCACCCGCCATCTCAGCTTCCTCGAAACCGGCCGCGCCCAGCCCAGCCGGGACATGGTGCTGCGCCTGACCGAACACCTGGAGATCCCGTTGCGGGAACGGAATACCATCCTCGTGGCGGCCGGCTTCGCGCCGGTGTTTCCGCAACGCTCCTTGGACGACCCCGCCCTGGCGGCGGCGCGCAGGGCCGTCGACGTCATCCTCGCCGGGCACGAGCCCCACCCCGCCCTGGTCGTCGACCGCGGCTGGAACCTGGTCAGCGCCAACCGGATGATCGCGCCGATGATGGCCGGCGCCGCCCCCCACCTACTGGCCGCGCCGGTGAACGTGCTGCGGCTGACCCTGCATCCCAAGGGCCTGGCCTCTCGGGTCGCCAACCTGCACGAATGGCGCGCCCACCTGCTCGACCGCCTGCGCCGCGAGGTGGAGCTGACCGCCGACCCGACGCTTTCCGAGCTGCTGACCGAACTGAAGGCTTATCCGATCCCGGGCGGCCAGCCGCCGCGCAAGCCGTCCGACGAATTCGGCGGGGTCGCCATTCCGTTCCGGCTGCAGACCCCCGCCGGCTTGATGTCGTTCTTCAGCACGACCACCGTCTTCGGCACGCCGGTCGACGTGACGCTGTCGGAGCTGACGCTGGAGACGTTCTTTCCCGCCGATGCTGAAACCGCCCAGGCGCTCCGCGCCCTGGCCGACAGCCTGCCAGCCTAGAAGTCCACGCAGGCCGGCTGCGTCACCAACAGCACGGATTCCTGGTGGAACCTGGCCTTGTAGGCCTTGCGCGCCGCGTTGAGCTTCAGGTTCGCCTCAATGCCGTTGGGCAGGACCAGGACCACGACCTTGGACGCCTCTCGGATCAGCTTGTTCTCATCGCCCTTCCACTGGCCGCCGCCTTCCAGCACGGTCAGCCCGCTCGGGAACCGCGGGGTCAGCTCCTCGTCGACGAACTTGCGGAAATCGGCCTCGGAAACGCCGTGTTCGCCGCCGATGTTCTGGCCGAAGAAGAGTTGGGCGGTGCGCATCGACTCCTGCCCGACAGGGCAGCTAGGCCCTATCAGGCTGGCGCAGCCCCCGAGCGCCAGGGCGCTCAAGGCCGCCGCAAAGGGAACGACGCACTTCATGTGGCATGGTTAGCACGCGTCGCAGCTAAGGCGGAACGGGCCCGTGGCTATTCGTCGCGCTCGAGGATCGCGTCCACGTGCTCGATGTCCTGGCGGCCGAGCCGGTCGAGGATCATGTAGACCGCCACCCCGATCAGGCCGACTCCGGCGATGCCGGCCAGCCAGACCACCGTTCCCGGATTCATCGCCCCGGCGGCCTGCGGCTGGGGCATGCTCAGCGCCCAGAACAGGCAGCCGCCGAACAGGGTCACCCCCGCGCCGGCGAGGCCGACGGCCGGCAGCAGGCTCGGTCGCCGAACCGTCCGCGGCCGGTCCCAGCTCGGGGGCTCGGGCGGCGCAGCTTCCAGCACGGCCTCGACCTCGGGCGCCGTGGACGTCTGCGGCGACTCGAACAGCGTCGGCTCGGGCTCGGATTCGTTGGCCGCGACCAGCTCCAGCTTCGGCGTCTCGAACGCCTCAGGCGCGGCGAACTCCTCCTCGCCCGGCGGAGTCAGGACGAAAGCCGGCTCAGCGGGCGGTTCGGGAAACCTCAGTTCCGTCACCGGGGCCGGCTCCTCGACGACCAGCCGCGGGGGCGGGTCGACGACCGGCCCCTTGGGAGCCGCCTCATTGAAGATGCTGGACAGCCGCGAGGACACCGATGCGGCGGCGGCGGCGACCGGGCTCTGCTGGTCGTCTTCCAGGGCCGCGCCGGCGGGCGCTTCCTGGTGGACGGGGTCGCGTTCGACGATCGCCCGGGCGCCGTCCATCGGCGCGCTCAGCGCGGTCGGCGTCTGGCGCGGCACGACGCCGGTCGCATCGAGGTCGATGTTCGGCCGCACCACCGGCGACGGCGCCGGGACCCAGCCGTCGACCGGCGTCAGGAACAGCGTCTTTTCCGCCGAGCGGCGGCGCACCAGGGCGTCGACGACGATGGTTTCACCCTCGAACTGCGCCTTGCGCCACAGCTCCATCGCGCAGGCGGCCTGGATCAGGCTGCCCTCGTTGAGCCGCCGCAGCACCGATGAGCGCCGAAAATTCTCCAGACCGATATTGAAGGCGAACGCCGCCAGGGCGTCGAACTGGTTTTGGTTCAGGGGGGTGAACACCCACTCGTTGATCGAGTGCGACACCGCGATCAGGTCGTAGAGCAGCAGCGCCTCGGCGTCCTGTTCCGAGACCTCGGCTCCCTCGCGGGCGGTCAGCGTGTGGCCATGCCCGATGGTCCAGCGCCCATCGGGCAGTTGGGCCGATTTCCGGCGGTAGCCTTCGAAGCGCTTGATCAGCTCGATGGCCGATCTCGACACCTGGTTACGCGGTTTCATGGCCGATTGACCCATCCTGACACATGGGCGCATGCGCCCAGGCCTTGGCCGGCAAAATAGGCGCCGGTTAGAGCAGGATCACCGCGGCGAGGCCGAGGAAGGCGAAGAAGCCCGTAAAGTCGGTGGCGAAAGTCACGAAAACCGACGACGAAACCGCCGGATCGCGCCCCATCCGCTCAAGCACCAGCGGCGCGAGCACCCCGGCCAGCGAGGCGACGAACAGGTTTATGATGAGCGCGAGCCCAAACGTGACGCTCAGCATCACGTCCCGGAACAGGAAATAGATCACCCCGCCGGTCACCGCCGCCAGGGCCGCGCCATTAGCCAGGCCCACCGCCATCTCGCGGAAGACCGTCCGATAGGCGTTGACCGAGGAAAGTTCCTTGCTGGCCAGGGCGCGCACGGCGACGGCCAGGGCCTGGGTGCCGGCGTTGCCGCCGAGCGAAGCCACGATCGGCATCAGCACCGCCAGGGTGACCAGCTTGGCGATCTCGCCCTCGAAGGCGCGGATCACGCTGGCGGCCAGGGCCGCGGTCACCGTGTTGAGCGCCAGCCACGGCAGGCGCGCGCGGATGATGTCCAGGACGTCGGCGTTCCGGCCGGCGTCCGACACCCCGGCCAGGGCGAGGATGTCCTCCTCGCTCTCTTCCTGGATGACCCCGACGATGTCGTCGACGGTGATCTGGCCGACCAGCCGCCCGCCCGGCTCCACCACCGGGGCCGAGATCAGGTGGTACTTGTCGAAGATGTAAGCGACCTCTTCCTGGTCCATCCCGACCGGGATTTCCGTCACCGGCTCCATGATCTGGGCCAGGGGCGTGCTGCGCGGCGCGCGCAGAAGGTGGCTGACCGGCGCGGCGCCGACCGGCTTGTAGCTCGGGTCCACGACATAGACGTCGAAGAACAGCTCGGGCAGATCCTCGGCTTCCTTGCGGAAGTGGTCGATGGTCTGGCCGACGGTCCAGAACTGCGGCGCGGCCACGACCTCGCGCTGCATGATGCGGCCGGCCGTCTCGTCCTCGTAGGCCAGCGAGGTTTCGATCGCCGTCCGCTCGGTCTCGGGCATCGCCGCGAGCACCTGAACCCGCTTGTCGTCCTCCAGGTCGTCGACGACGTCGGCCGCGTCGTCCGAATCGAGCTCTTCCAGCGCCTTGGCCAGGGTCGCCGGGGCGACCGTCTCCAGCACCTCCTCGCGTATCTCGGTGTCGAGTTCGGACAGGATCTCGGCCAGCGCTTCGGGCGCCAGGTGGGTCAGCACCTCGTCGCGGTACTCGGACGAAAGGAAACCCATCAGGTCGGCGACGTCGGCCGGGTGCAGAGCGCCCAGCAGCTCGCGAAGGCGTTCGGCGTCGCCGCGATCGGCGGCGTCCACCACCATGGCCACGAATTTGGGATTTAGCGCGTAGTCCTCGCCTAGAGCGAGGTCTTCAAGGTCTTCTTCGAGCTCAGGAGCAATCTTGTCGGCAGCTTCGGACAGGTCGGCCGTTTCGCGGCTCATGCGGACCTCCCTTGGCGTCGGACGAAGATGTGCTCAGTCGCTGTTGAAGACCCTGATTCACTGGTGCGGTCGAGAAGACTCGAACTTCCACGGGTTGCCCCACAGCGACCTCAACGCTGCGCGTCTACCAATTCCGCCACGACCGCTCGTGGTGAGGCGCGGCTGGTAGCAAACCCCCGCAGCTTTGTGAAGCCCTACTGACCGCCTGCCATGAAGTCATACACATCTGCCGCACGCGTGACGGCGATCGAGATGCGATCCTCGTTGATCTGGATCTCCCCGCGAGCGACCGGATGGTTGTTCGCCAGGATCCAGACTTCCTCGTTCACGCCGGCGTCCAGCGGAATCACGGCGCCGCGGCCCATGCGCAGAAGTTGCTGCATCGGCAGGGTCGACCGGCCCAGCAGGACCGATATTTCGACGTTGACCTCGTTGACCTGACCCAAGACGCAAAGCCTTTGAAACACTAGAGACATCGCAGCAGGGCTTTGACGCGCCCAGCCTGCTCACCACATTGGGTCCAACATGCTTGACCGCTCGTTAAACCTCTCGCCCGACGCGCCGATCTTCGGCCGCGACGACGGCTTGGCCGCCCAGTGGGCGGTGTCGCGCGCCCCGGTGCCCTATCCTGAAGCGGTGGCGGCCATGGAGGCGCGTGCGGCGGCCATCGCCGAGGGGAGCGCGGGCGAACTGGTCTGGTTGCTCGAGCATCCGCCGCTCTACACCGCCGGGGTCTCGGCCAAGAACGACGACCTGCTCGATCCGAATCGATTCCCGGTCTTCGCCAGCGGCCGCGGCGGGCAGTTCACCTATCATGGCCCCGGCCAGCGGGTGGCCTATGTGATGCTCGACCTGACCAAGCGCCGCCGCGACGTGCGCGCCTTCGTGGCCAGCCTCGAGGCCTGGGTGATCGGCGCCCTCGCCCGCTTCAACGTCGAGGGCGAGATTCGCGACGGCCGCGTCGGGGTCTGGGTGGAACGCAAGACGCCCGGCGCGCCGACTCGCGAGGACAAGATCGCCGCCATCGGGGTCAAGTTGCGCCGCTGGGTGTCGTTCCACGGCATATCGCTGAACGTGGAGCCGGACCTTGGCCACTTCTCGGGCATCGTCCCCTGCGGCCAGACCGAGCATGGGGTCACCAGCCTGGTCGACCTGGGCCTGCCGGTGACCATGGACGAGGCCGACGAGGCCCTGCGCGCCAGCTTCCGGCTGGTGTTCGGCGACGTCGAGGAAGCCGAGGCGCCCGTCTAGCTTCGTGTGTCATCCCGGAAAGCGCGCAGCGCTTGTCCGGGACCCGTTCGCGCCATGTTCGCGGAATGGGGCGAGGCCGCGCCGGGCCTTCAGCATCGGTGTTCATGGTTCCCGGTCTTGCTGCGCAAACCGGGATGATAGTCAGGGAGCCTGGGCTCCCAGCGACCGCATTGGGTTGGGGCCGAAGCGGTTCGCGCCCATCTCGCTCCCCATGACGCCCAACTCGACCGCCGCCCAGACCAGGGCCAGGCCGAACAGGAAGTCGAAGAAGCCGACGGGCTGGGGCCAAACCGCGACCAGGGCGAACAGGATCAGCGCCGCCCACCAGCCGGACTTGCCCCGGTCATGGAGCCGCTTGGAAAGCACGCAAGCCCCGGCGTAGATCAGGGCCGGATAGACGAACCATCCGGTCAACCAGTGCAGGGTGACGCCCACCACGGCCTCATAGACGGCCGCCAGGCCCAGCAGGGTCGCGGCCGCGATCAGGAACGGCGCGCGGGCGATCCGCCCCTGCGCCGAGAGCAGCAGCGCCCCCCAGTCCGTCTGGCCGTTCATGCCCCCTCCGTCCGCTAGCGCAGTTTGACGGCCGTGCCGGCGGCGGTGACCATCAGCATGCCGTTGTCGGCGCCCAGCGCCTCATAGTCCAGATCCACGCCCACCACGGCGTCGGCGCCGAGCTTGGCGGCCTCATCGCACATCTCGCGGAGGGCGATGTCGCGCGCCTCGCGCAGGGCCTTCTCGTAGCCCCCGGCGCGGCCGCCGATGATGTTGGTGATGCCGGCGAACAGGTCGCGGAAGATGTGCGCGCCGATGATCGCCTCGCCGCTGACCACGCCGACGGTCCGGGCGATTTCGCGTTCAGCCACATAGGGGGTGGTGCTGGTGATCATGACGACTCCGGGGGACACTTTCGCGAACGGGTCGCCGACCTTAGATTGACCTCCATGAGCACGCCAGCCGCCTCCCCCTCCGGTTTCGACCTCACCCCGCCGACCGCCGACGAGCGCGCCTCGCTTGAGGCCGGCCTGTCGCGCGAGGAGGCCGACGTCCTGCTGCATCATGGCACCGAGGCCCCGTTCTGCGGCGGCCTGCTCGATAACAAGGAGGACGGCGTCTACTGCTGCCGCCTCTGCGCCCTGCCGCTGTTCCGCGCCAAGACCAAGTTCGAGAGCGGCACCGGCTGGCCCAGTTTCTTTGCGCCGTTCGACGAGAGCCACGTGATCGGCGTGCGAGACGTCAGCTACGGCATGATCCGCATCGAGACCCGCTGCGCCCGCTGCGACAGCCACCAGGGCCACGTGTTCCCGGACGGCCCGCCGCCCACGCGCCTGCGTTACTGCATCAACTCGGTGTCGCTGGAGTTCATCCAGAACGGCTCGCCCCTGCGCGATCCGTTGGGCCGCGGCGACAACGCCGCTCTGGCCGGCGCCGGCTAGAGCGCCGCGCGGCCTAACGGCTTGGCGGACCGGGCGGAAAGCGCGCTAAGCTCCCGGTCAAACAACGCCAGGGAGGCGACGCCGTGAAGGATTTCGCAGGTAAGACCGCCGTGATCACCGGCGGCGGAACGGGCATGGGCCGCGAACTGGCCCGTCAGCTCGCCGCCGAAGGCTGCAACGTCGCCATGTGCGACGTCTCGGCCAAGGCCATGGCCGAGACCGTCCGGCTCATCGAGGCCGACGGCAAGCCGCAGGGCACCAAGGTCACCACCCACGTCGCCGACGTCTCGCTGGAGGCCGCGCTGATCGCCTTCCGCGACGAGATGGCCGAGCAGCAGCAGACCGACCGTATCCACCTGCTGTTCAACAACGCCGGCATCGGCGGCGGCGGCAGCATGATCGCCGACAGCCGCGCGGCTTGGGAAAAGACCTTCAACGTCTGCTGGGGCGGGGTCTATCTGGGGGTTCGCACCTTCCTGCCGATGCTGATGGCCGCCGATGAAGGCCACATCGTCAACACCTCCAGCGTCAACGGCTTCTGGGCGACCATCGGGCCGAACACCTCGCACACCGCCTATGCCGCCGCGAAGTTCGCGGTGAAGGGCTTCACCGAGGCCCTGGTCACCGACCTGCGGATCAACGCCCCGCACATCAAGTGCTCGGTGGTGATGCCCGGCCATATCGGCACCTCGATCATCGCCAACTCGCGCAAGGTCCAGGCCGGGGTCGATACCGACGAGCTGACCCCCGAAGACCTGACGCTGGCGCGGGCGCGCATGGCCGCCTCGGGCATCGACGCCAGCACGGTCCCCGACGAGGCGATCAAGGCCATGGCCGCGGAAATGGCGCGCAGCTTCCTCGAAGACGCCCCGATGACGGCCGCCGCCGCCGCCAAGGTGATCCTGGACGGCGTGCGCGAGGAGCGTTGGCGCATCCTGGTAGGCGACGACGCCCAGGCCCTGGACCAGTGGGTGCGCAAGGACCCGGAACGCGCCTACGAGCCGGAGTTCTTCACCGACTTCGCCCGCGAGGTCGGCTGGCGGATCGGCGGCTAGCCGTAGAGCCGCGCGGCGGCCAGCTCGGCGATCGAGCTGTCGAACTGGGCTGGGTCCCCGTCGTCGAGGATCCAGGCCGCCGACAGGCCGCTATAGGCCAGGATCCACATCAGCAGTCGGCGAGGTTCCATGTCCGCTCGGCTGGCCACCAGGTCCAGATATCGGTCCAGCCGGCCGGGGATCAGCGCCGTAGCCGTATCCGGATTGCAGAACGGGTTGGCGTAGTCGTAGCCGCGCTCGCCCAATACGCACTTGGGGTCGATCGCCAGCCAGCCGCGCGGCCCGAAGTCGAGGATGTTGCCGTGGTGCACGTCGCCGTGCAGCGGCACGACGTCTCGCGGCTCGGCCAGCAGGACCTGCGCCGTCTCGTGCGCCTTGACCAGCACCCCGCCGTGATTGACGGCGCCCGGCTCCAGCGCGCTGAACCAGACATCGAGCGGCACGAGCCCGCTCGGCGGCGGCGCGGCCCTGGGCGCATGCAGCACCGCCACGGCGTCGCAGATGATGGCGGTGGCCAGGTCGTCCTGGTCGCCACGCGACATGTCGATCAGCGACCTGGTCCCCTCGGCCCGCTCCAGCAGCAGCGCCTCGTCCTGGCGGGCCAGGACCTGGGCTGCGCCCTCCCCGTCCCACCACGCCATCAGTGCGGCGCCGGCGATTTCCTCGGGAACAGTCGCCAGCTTGAGGATGGCTGGGCGCTCCGCCTGGCGCACGGGCAGCAACCAACTGCCCGTGTACTCGGTGGTGAAGGCTTCGCCGTCGGGCGTCAGGCCCCAGCGGTCGAGCCAGGGTTGGAAGGAAGGTTTGCTCATTCCGCCTATCTAGGCGCCAAGCGCGACTGCGCCAGGGAGCGCGACCTATAGCGGGATGTTGTCGTGTTTCTTCCAGGGGTTTGCGAGCTGCTTACCCCGGAGGTTCTTGAGCGCGCCTGCGATGCGGCGGCGGGTGGAGTGGGGCATGATGACATCGTCGATATAGCCGCGGGAAGCGGCGACGAACGGATTGGCGAAGCGTTCCTTGTACTCGGCCTCGC
>JAGOQB010000014.1 GCA_017991675.1 Phenylobacterium sp.
TCGCTGTATCGCCGCGCGGATGGCGTGCGTGGTCGTGGCGCTGCCGTGGAGTATCTGGCCCATAGCTCCTCCCGGTGTGAGCACTCAGCTAAACTGAGTCCCCCACACACCGGGACCAGACACCTAGCGCGTAAACTTCTGGAACTTGATCCGGTGCGGGATCAGGCTGTCGGCGCCCAGGCGGCGCTTCTTGTCTTCTTCATAGGCCTCGAAGTTGCCCTCGAACCACTCGACGTGGCTGTCGCCCTCGAAGGCCAGGATGTGGGTGGCCAGGCGGTCCAGGAACCAGCGGTCGTGGGAGATGACCACGGCGCAGCCGGCGAACTCCTCCAGCGCCTCTTCGAGGTTCTGCAGGGTCTCGATGTCCAGGTCGTTGGTCGGTTCGTCGAGCAGGATGACGTTGCCGCCGGTGGTCAGGGTCTTGGCCAGGTGGACGCGGTTGCGCTCACCGCCCGACAGCAGGCCGACCTTCTTCTGCTGGTCGCCGCCCTTGAAGTTGAACGAGCCCACATAGGAGCGCGTGTTGATCTCGCGCTTGCCGACCGTGAGGATGTCGAGGCCCTGGGAGACCTCCTGCCAGATGGTCTTGTTGGGATCGAGGGCGTCGCGGCTCTGGTCCACATAGGAGAGCTTCACCGTCTCGCCCAGGCGGAAGGTGCCGCTGTCGGGCTGCTCTTGGCCGGTGATGATCCGGAACAGGGTCGACTTGCCGGCGCCGTTCGGGCCGATGACGCCGACGATGCCGTTCGGCGGCAGGCTGAACGAGAGGTTCTCGAACAGCACCTTGTCGCCATAGGCCTTCGACAGATCCTTGGCCTCGATCACCAGGTTGCCCAGGCGCGGGCCGGGCGGGATCTGGATGGTCGAGAAGGTCTGCGCCTGACGCGAATTCTCCTGTTCGCGCACCATGTCCTCATAGGCGGCCAGACGAGCCTTGGACTTGGCCTGGCGGGCCTTGGCGCCCGAACGCACCCATTCCAGTTCGCGGGTCATGGCGCGCTGGCGGGCCTCGGACTCCGACTGCTCCTGGACGATCCGCTTGGTCTTGGCTTCCAGCCAGCTGGAATAGTTGCCCTCGTGCGGGTGGCCCTTGCCGCGGTCGAGCTCCAGGGTCCACTTGGTGACCTGGTCCAGGAAGTAACGGTCGTGGGTGACCAGGATCACGCAGCCCGGGAAGGCTTCCAGGTGATGCTGCAGCCAGGCCACGGACTCGGCGTCCAGGTGGTTGGTCGGTTCGTCGAGCAGCAGCATGTCTGGCTTGGAGAGCAGCAGGCGGGCCAACGCGACGCGGCGCTTCTCACCGCCCGACAGCTTGTCCACCGGCCAGTCGTTCGGCGGGCAGCGCAGGGCGTCCATGGCCATCTCGACGCGGCTGTCGATGTCCCACAGGTCCCCGGCGTCGATCTTCTCTTGGAGGGCGGTCATCTCCTCCATCAGCTCGTCGGAATAGTCCTCGCCCAGCTTGGCGGCGATCTCGTTGTAGCGGTCGAAGATCTTCTTCTCTTCGCACCAGGCGATGACGTTGCCCCAGACGTTCAGCTGCTCGTCGAGGTGCGGCTCCTGCTGCAGGTAGCCCATCTTCACGCCGTCGGCGGCCTTGGCCTCGCCGTTAAATTCCTTGTCGATCCCGGCCATGATCTTCAGCAGGGTCGACTTGCCCGAGCCGTTGACCCCGACCACGCCGATCTTGGCGTCGGAGTAGAACGACAGCCAGATGTTCTCGAACACCTTCTTGCCGCCGGGATAGGCCTTGGTCAGGCCCTGCATCTGGAAAATATACTGCTGCGCCATGAGGCGTCCGCGCTCGCTCTGCCGAAAAGATCAGGGAATTCGACGAGGGAGATACCCGCCGCGGGCGCAAGGTGCAACGTGCGGGGCTCTCCGGCCCCGTCGCGCCCGAAGAAAAACGCCGCCCGCCTCGTGCAGGAGCAGAGGCGGACGGCGGGGGTCGCAGCGATTTCGCGGCGGTTACGGCCCGGACTAGAAGTCGACCTTCACCGACAGCCACAGGCGGCGCGGCTCCTGGTTGTTGGTGTACTCGGCGCCATAGGCGACCGGCGAGCCGTAGGGCAGCAGCCGCACGAAGTCCTTGTCGAACAGGTTGTAGATCGTGGCGTTGACCGTCACGCGCTCGGTCACCTGGAACGAGCCGCCGACATGGAACAGGCTGTAGGCCTTGAAGTCGCCGAGCGCCGCGCGCGCCCGCGCGTCGCTGCGGAACCGCTCGCTGCGGTACTCGCCGCGCAGCCAGGCCGTCAGCCGGTCGGTGGCGTTCCAGCGCAGGTCGGCGTTGGCCATGTGCTCGGGGGTGTCGGTCAGCTTCTGGCCAGCCGACGCGCCGCTTTTCTGTTCGCTGTCGGTGTAGGTGTAGTTGGCGCTGAGGGTCCAGGCCTCGAGGAAACGGGCGCGCATCGCCATTTCGACGCCGCGGGTCACGGCCTCGTCGATGTTCACGCTCTGGCCGAAGGTCGGATAGCCGGGGAAGAAGCCGACATCGACGCAGCCGGGCGGACGCCCGGCGCCGGAATTGTACTGGGCCTGGGTCAGGCCGGCGCTGCAGTTGGCGACCGGAACGCCGGTGGCGATCTTGTCCTTGAACTGGTTGTCGAAGACCGTGAGGTTCGCCGAGAAGCCTTCCAGGCTGTCGTAATAGACGCCGATCTCGCTGCTGGTGCTGGTTTCCGGCGTCAGGGTCGGGGTGCCCAGCAGCGGCAGGCGGCCCTGGGCGCCGAAGCCGTTGATGCCGCTGGCCAACTGCTCCAGCCGCGGGGTCTTGAAGCCCTGGCTGACGCCGCCCTTCACCGTCCAGTGCGGATTAGGGTTCCAGACCAGATAGGCGCGCGGGCTGAAATGCCCGCCGAATTTGCTGTGGTCGTCATGCCGGGCCCCGAGGGTCAGGGCGAGGGTCTCGGTGAAGCGCCACTCGTCCTCGGCGTAGATCGCCCATTGCTGGTGTTCGAAGGCGCCCGGCGCCACGCCGTCGAGCATCTCGGCGTCCCAGTACTGGCCGCCGACCGTGAAGGTGTGGTTGCGCCACTGCGAATAGAACTTGGTGTCGAAGATGGTGTTGGTCGACTCCAGCGTCCGCGGGCCGCCGGCGCCCTTCACGCCGTTGGGGATGATCCGGCCCTTGGTCTCGGTGATCCCGCGCGAAAGGTTGCTCTCCAGCACCCCGAACGGCAGGCGCCAGTTGTGGGCCAGGGCGTACTGCTGGCGATTGAACTCCAAGGCGTTGCCGTAGCCGCCGGCCGTGGTGTTGGTGCCCATCTGGCCCTTGGAGTTGTCGTACCACTGGGTTCCGACGTCGGCGTCCAGCCAGAAATCCATGTCGTCGGTCGGTGTCCAGCTCAGCCGCGCGCCATAGCCGCGGATCTCGCTCTTGGTGGGACTGCGGCCGAAACCGGCCACCGGCGTCGGCTGGCCGTTGACGTTCTCGAAGGTCAGGGTCGACGCCTCACGGTCCACGAACGAGCCGCGCAGGGTCAGGCCAAGCAGGTCCGGAACCAGCGGTCCGCTGGCGTAGAGGTTGCCGCCGTAGATGTTCCCGAACTCGTCGTCGCCCTGCAGGGTGCCGTCCAGGGTGACCGAGCCGCCCCAGGTTTCGCCGACCTTGCGGGTGATGATGTTGACGACCCCGCCCATCGCGTCCGAGCCGTACAGCGTCGAAACCGGCCCGCGAACCACCTCGATCCGCTCGATGGCGCTGACCGGCGGCAGGAAGCTGGTCGAGGTCTCGCCAAAGCCGTTCGGCGTCACGCTGCCGGCGGTGTTCTGGCGGCGGCCGTCGATCAGGATCAGCGTGTAGTCGCTGCCCATGCCGCGGATGTTGATGTTGAGCCCGCCGGTCTTGCCAACCGAACCGCCGACGTCGACCCCCTCCACGGTCGAGAGCACCTCGGCCAGGTTGGTGGCGCGCATCTGCTGCAGTTCGGTGCGGGAGATCACGGTCACGCTCGCCGGCGCCTCGACGATCTTCTGCTCGAAACCGGCCGCGGTGACGACGACGCCCTCGACGTCGTTGACGTCGCTGGCCGCGCTGTCGGCGCTGACCGCACGCGCCGCAGGGGCGGTGCGGCGATCCTCGGCCTCGACCTCAGCGAAGGCGGCGCCGCCGGAAAAGGCGAGGCAAACGCCCGCGCTGGTCCTCATCAGGGCACGGGTAATCGGCGCGAACAAAGCTATCCCCCAAACTCAAGCTATATGCGATTAGGTCGCATTAACATACCTAAGCTCAAACGCAATCGCTTGTGCGACTTACTCGCAATTTCCTGACGTGGTTGTGATGCCTCGCCCAGGTCGCGATGGCGCCGATTTTTCGCCGCAGGCCGCGCGCCAAGCTGCGCCATGGATCCCAGCCGAGAGGTTCGCCATGTCCGCGCGTAAGATGTTGCGTAGCGCCTCAGTCACCAGCCTGGCGGCGCTGACGGCGCTCGCCGCCGCCCCGACCGCGCCCCAGGCGCGGCCCGCGATCCGCGACGGCGTTCCGACCCCGGCCGCCTGCGAGGCGCTGGGCTTCCCCGCCCAGACGACCGGATATGACGGCGCGCCGCCGCGCCGGGCGTACCGCGCCGCGCCGATGCCGGCCCCGCCGCCCATGCCTGCGCCTCGATCCGCCGAGGCGCTGCAGCAGATGTCGCCGCTGCCGGCTCCGCCGGTCGAATACCGGATCGCGCCGCCCGCCCCGCCCCATCCGGTCGTCGTCACCGGGTCGGCGGTTCGCCCCAACGTCGACACCGAGCGCTATCCCGGCGTCCAGACCAATCCGATCAAGCGGGTGGCCGAGGAGCCCGTCTCCACCTTCTCGGTCGACGTCGACACCGCCTCCTACGCCAATGTCCGGCGCTTCCTGAACGACGGCGCGCGACCGCCGAGCGACGCCGTCCGGGTCGAGGAGATGGTCAACTACTTCGACTACGGCTACGCCCTGCCCGCCGACCGGGCGACGCCGTTCCGCCCCCATGTCGCCGTGACGCCCTCGCCCTGGGCCAAGGACCGCCAGATCGTGCACATCGGGCTGCAGGGCTACGACCTGCCGCGCACCTCCGAGCCGCCGCTGAACCTGGTCTTTCTGGTCGACACCTCCGGCTCGATGTGGAGCGAGGACCGCCTGCCATTGGCGATCAAGTCGCTGAACTTGCTGGTGGACCAACTTCGCCCTCAGGACCGCGTGGCCATCGTCGCCTACGCCGGATCGGCCGGCGCGGTGCTATCGCCCACCGACGGGCGCAACAAGCTGAAGGTCCGCTGTGCGCTCGGCGCCCTGCGCGCCGGAGGCTCCACCGCCGGCGGCGAGGGCCTAAAACTCGCCTACGACCTGGCCAAGCAGAACTTCGATCCGAAGGCGATCAACCGGGTGATCCTGATGACCGACGGCGACTTCAACGTCGGCGTCGCCGATCCCGCCAAGCTCAAGGACCTGGTCGCCACCAAGCGCAAGGAAGGGACCTATCTCTCGGTCTACGGCTTCGGCCGCGGCAACTACAACGACGTGATGATGCAGGCCCTGGCCCAGAACGGCAACGGGACGGCCGCCTACATCGACACCCTGAACGAGGCCCGCAAGCTGCTGCGGGACGACTTCGCCAGTTCGCTGTTCCCTATCGCGGACGACGTGAAGGTGCAGGTCGAGTTCAATCCGGCGACCGTCAGCGAATACCGCCTGATCGGCTACGAAACCCGGATGCTGCAGCGCGAGGACTTCAACAACGACCAGGTCGACGCTGGAGAGGTCGGCTCGCGCGCCTCAGTCACCGCCCTCTATGAGATCACCCCCGCCGGCGCCCGCGGCTCCAGCGATCCGCTGCGCTACGGCTCGGCGGGTCCTGCGACCGCCCCGGCAGGAGCACGTGAGCTCGCCTACCTGAAGATCCGCTACAAGCTGCCCGGCGGCGCGACCTCGCAACTGATCGAACGGCCGATCGGGACGCGCGACGTCTATCCGACCGTGCAGGCCGCGCCGGAAGCGACCCGCTGGGCCCTGGCCGTCGCCGCCTTCGGCCAGATGCTCAAGGCCGACCCGCGCCTCGACGCCGGCTATGGCTGGAGCGACGTGACGGCGCTGGCGCAGGGCGCGCGCGGCGACGACCCGTTCGGCGTCCGCGCCGAATTCGTGCAGCTGGTCCGCGCCGCCGGAGAGGCGCAACCTCGGGCGGACTAGCTGCGCCGGCGATCGATTCCGCCTCCCGCACGCTGACGCCGCCGGGCGTCGGTCGGTGGCCTTGGTCAATTCCTCCACGCCAGAAACCAAACCCTCGCCCGTTCGTTAGTCCTCAGTCCAACAAGAGGGAGGCGGCGAGTGTTCGACGTCACCGACTCGCGCTCTGAGAATCTGATACGACTCGACCCGACAGAAGCTCCGCATTTTGGTGCACCGGGTCGCATGGGTTTCCACCTGATCGACACCACCATGATGTACGCGCCGCGCTCCGGCGGCGTGAAACGATACCTGCATCAGAAGCGCGACTGGCTGGCCAAGCGCCGTCCAGACATCAGCCACACCATGGTCGTGCCCGGCCCGACGACGGGCTTGGCCGCCCACGGCATCGTCAGCGTCGCCGCCGCCCGGCTGCCGTTCGGCGACGGCTATCGGATGCCCGCCTCGACCACGAAGTGGGAAACCGTGATCCGGATGCTGGAGCCCGACATCATCGAGGCCGGCGACATGTTCGTACCCGGCCACGCGGCGCTCGACGCCGGCGAGGCGCTCGGCGTGCCGGTAGTCGGCTTCTGCCACACCGACGCGGCCGCCCTGGCCGCCCTGCATTTCGGGGAATGGGCCGAGGCGCCGGCCATGAAGCACTGGGCCGCCACCTTCCAGCGTTTCGACCGGGTCGTCGCCCCCAGCCGCCACATCGCCCAGCGCCTGTCCGAGGCCGGGGTCGAGAAGGTCAGCGTGCAGATGCTGGGCGTCGACACCGAGCTGTTCCACCCCAGCCGCGCCGACGGCGAGCGGCTGAAGCGCCGCCTCGGCCTGCCGGCCGACGCGCGGCTGCTGGTGTTCGCCGGGCGGCCCGCGCGCGAGAAGAACATCGAAAGCCTGATCTGCGCGGTCGAGCGGCTGGGCGCGCCCTACTACCTGCTGCTGGTCGGGGCGGCCAAGGACGCCCACTATTCGCCGCGGGTGATCCCGATGGGCTACGAACGCGATCCGGCGAAGCTGGCCGGGGTCATCGCCAGCTGCGACGCCCTGGTGCACGCCAATGAGAACGAGCCGTTCGGCCTGGTGGTGCTGGAGGCCCTGGCCGCCGGCCTGCCGGTGGTCGGTCCCTCGCGCGGCGGCATTTCCGAATTGATCGACGAGCGTGTCGGCCAGCGCGCCGCCAGCGTCGATCCGGCCGGGATGGCCGAGGCGATCGAGGCGCTGTTCGCCCGCGACCTGGAGCATGTGAAGCGCGCCGCCCGGCGCCGCGCCGAGCAGCGTCATCGCTGGGACAACACCTTCGAGGGCCTCACCCGGCTCTATGGGGAGCTGGTCGCCCAGCGCAGCGCCGCCGAGATCGTGCCCCTGCGGGCCTGAAAAAAGAAAGGCTCCCCTCGCGGGGAGCCTTCAAGGCCGGAACGCCTCCCAACTCGTTGGCGTCCAGTGCTTTAGCGGCCGGTCGGCATGTCCTTGAACGCCACGTCCTTGTCGACGCGGATGTCGCCCGGCAGGCCGAGCACGCGCTCGGCGATGATGTTGCGCAGGATCTCGTCGGTGCCACCGGCGATCCGCAGGCCCGGCGCGAACATCAGCGACCAGTGGAACGCGGCGCTCAGCGGCGCGAGGTCCTCGTCGTTGATGATCCCGTACTGGTCGAGCATTTCGACCGCGGTGTTGGCCAGTTCCTGCATCTGCACGGCCGAGATGATCTTGCCGATCGAGCTCTCGGGGCCCGGGGTCTGGCCGCGCGACAGTGCTGTCATGGTCCGGTTGCGGGTGTGCTTCAACCCTTCGGCCTGGACGTACCAGTCGGCCAGCTTCTCGCGCACGGCCTGATCCTGCAGCGCCGTGGCGCCGTCGAGGCCCGGGGTCTTGCGCGCGGTCTCCATGAACTGGCTCCAGCCGGCGCCGGTGGCGCCGCCGACCGCCAGGCGCTCGTTCATCAGCGTGACCAGGCTGACCTTCCAGCCGTCGCCCTCCGCGCCCAGCCGCTGGCTGTCCTTGACCCGCACATTGGTGAAGAACACCTCATTGAAGCCCGAGCCGCCCGACATCTGGTGGATCGGCTTGACCTCGACCCCCGGATCCTTGAGGTCGAGCCAGAACATGGTCAGGCCCTTGTGCTTCGGCACATTCGGGTTTGTCCGAACGATTACAATGCCATAGTCGGAGAACTGGGCGCCCGTCGTCCACACCTTCTGGCCGTTGATCACCCAGTCGCCGGAGCCGTCGTCGACCCGCTCGGCCTTGGTGCGCGAGGCCGCCACGTCCGAGCCGCCGGACGGTTCGGAGAACAGCTGGCTCCAGATTTCCTCACCGCGCAGCGCGGGGCCGACGAACCGCTTCTTGGTCTCCTCGTCGGCGAAGGTCATCACCGTGGGCACGCACATGCCCAGGCCGATCTGGAACGGATTGCCGGGGATCGGGTGCTTGGCCTCTTCCTGGTTGAAGATCACCTGCTGGACCGGCGTGCCGCCCTGCCCGCCCCATTCCTTCGGCCAGGTGATGCAGGCGTAGCCGGCCGCCGCCTTCTTGGCCTGCCAGGCCTTGGAGGCGGCCATGCCGTCGCCGGCCTCCGGATCGGCCGAGCCTTCCTGCTTCTTCGGGGCGTTGGCGCCCAGCCAGTCCCGGACCTGCTTGCGATAGGCGGCTTCTTCGGGAGTGTCGTTGAAATCCATGATCCTGCTCTCCCTTAGGCGGCTTCGACGTTGCGGCGTTCGAGGTGGCTGACGAGGCGCTCCTTCCAGACACGGGGCGCGCCGGCCACGAGCGAGAGCTGGCGCGAGCGCCGATAGTGCAGATGGCAGTCCATTTCCCAGGTGAAGCCGATGCCGCCGTGGGTCTGGATATTCTCCTTGGAGCCGAACCAGTAGGCCTCGCTGGCGGCGATCCGAGCGGCGCTGGCCGCGACCGGCAGCTCCGGCGCGTTCGTGTTCAGCGCCCAGGCGCCGTAGTAGGCGTTCGAACGCGAGAGCTCGTTCTTGACGTACATGTCGGCGAGCTTGTGCTTGATCGCCTGGTACGAGGCGATGACGCGGCCGAAGGCGTAGCGCTCCAGCGCATATTCCTTGGCCATCTCCAGGCAGCGGTCGGCGCCGCCGGTCTGTTCGAAGGCCAGCAGCACGGCGGCGCGATCGAAGATCTGCTCAAGCAGGTCGAAGCCCTCGCCGGCGTTTCCGACCCGGCGGACGGGGGTGTCCTTGAAGGTCAGCTTGGCGGCGTCACGGGTCGGATCCAGCGTCTTGACCGCTTCACGGGCGACGGATGCGTCGGTCAGGTCGGCCAGGAAGAGGCCCGCCTTGCCGTTCTCCTTGGCCAGCACCAGCGCGACATTGGCGATGTCGCCGTCGGTCACCGGGATCTTCACGCCGCTGAGCTTGCCGTCGGCGACGGTCGCCTGGAGGTTCGACGCATTCAGCACGCCGGGGCCCTCGGAGGTGGCGATCGCCCCGATGATCTCGCCGGCGGCGATCTTCGGCAGCAGGTACGCCTTCTGCTCGTCGTTGCCGGCCAGCATGATCGCTTCGGCCAGAAAGTAGACCGTCGAGGCGAACGGGATCGGCGCTACGGCCCGGCCCAGTTCCTCGGCGATGACGCAGAGCTCGAGATGGCCAAGACCGAGGCCGCCGTGGGCCTCCGGGATGGCGGCGCCGAGCCAGCCCTGCGCGGCGACCGCCTTCCAGAGGTCGGCGTCATAGGCCTGGGCGTCGTCGTCGAGCACCTTGCGCACCCGCGTCGTCGGGCAGTTGGCGTCGAGGAACTTGCGCGCCTCGTTCTTCAGGAACTTCTGATCGTCTGAAAAGTCGAAATTCATTTCCGCCCATTCCGCCGTCTGTGCGGCCGGTTGATGCTTGCTTGGCGGCCACCATACGCACCGTACGCGCCTTGAAAAGATTGACCTCGCGTCAAGAAATTCAGGGTTTTATGGCCTGCTGAACAAGGGCTCCGGAAGGCGCGCGCATGGCCAAGGCGATCTACCAGCGTAACCAGAAGGTCTGGGTCGAGAGCGTCGGCGTCTGGGCGATGATCGAGAAGATCGTGCCGGTCTGGGCCAAGGGCTTCGACGAGCCGGTGCGGGTCACCTACGACGTCGGCCTGGGCCGGGAATTCCAGGCCCATGAACTGAGGCCCGAGCAAGAAAGCGGCGCCGGAGCGCTGGATGCCGGAGCCCCGCCCTGGCGGCTGATGCGCGCCCGCAACAAGTGGCAGACCGAAGAGGACGCCGCCCACCATCCCTATCCGGGCACCTATCCGGTGGTCGTGACGGATGCGGCCGACTGGGGCGGTTGGCGGGTGCCGGGGGCCGAATACGACCGAGACCCCCACAAGATCGAGTTCCAGGCGCGGCTGATCGCGCGCGCGCCGCATCTGCTGGCCCTGGCCCGCGAGGTGGTGCGGCTGGTCGACGAGAGCGCCGGCGACGCGCCACCCGAGTTGCAGCGCATCGCCGAGGAGATCGCCAAGCTGGACCGGCACTTCCGGGAAGCGCCGACGGCGAGCCCTGCTCCCGCCAGGGCGGCCGTGGCCTGAGCGCGAATCCTCGGGGACAGGCAGCGCGCCAGGCGGACGGCCTCTGATGGTCGGAAGGCGCCGCGTCCCGGCCCCTTCCGCAAACCCGCAATCGGCCCGGAAGTCCGCGCGTTGCTTGTTCACCATCAGTATCACCGCCAGTCGGCGCGCCCCTCAATAGTGCGAATGCCCTATGAACCGCTGAAAGTCGGCCGCGGCGCGCGCCGTTCAGGCGGCTAGAACTTGTAGCCGAACCCGGCCGAGACGACCCACGGGTCGAGCTTCACCTTGCTCTTGAGCGCCCCGCCGTTGATCGAGGCGTCGGTCTCGAAGAACACCTTCTTGACGTCGAGGTTGGCGCTCCATGGCCCTTGCAGGGCCACATCCACGCCAGCCTGCAGGGCGTAGCCGAAGCCGTCGTCGAGATCGACCGTGAAACCGTTCTCGTCCTCGCCGCCGTAGAAGATCATGTAGTTGATCCCCGCGCCGACATAGGGGCTGACCTTGGCCTGCGGCGCGAAGTGGTACTGCAGCGACACCACCGGCGGCAGCACCCAGGTTTCGTGCACCTTGACGTCCGTGCCCGGGCCGACCGCCTTGACCTCGTGCTGGGTCGTCCCGGCGATGGCTTCAATGGCCAGGTTGTCGGTGAGGAAATAGGTCAGCCCAAGCGTCGGCATCACATCGTCGCCGACCTTGGTCTTCAGGCCGCTGTCGACGCCGCCGGCGGTCAGGATCGGATCCTCCGCATCGGTCAGCACGCCGCTGACCCGGGCGTTCAGCATCAGCAGCCCCTTTTCCTTGGGCCGGAAGTCCTGAGCGGCGGCAGGCGCAGCGATGGCGAGGGCGGCGGCCAGGGCCAGGACGAAACGAACGGTCGTCATAAATATCCCCATAATTTTTGTGACTATTGCCAATGGAGACATCTCGCCGATCCGGCGACCGCGCCTTGACCGACCTCAAATCGGCGTACTGGCGAACGGCGCGGGGCGTGGCTAAATGCGGGTCATGCGCACAGACACGCCCCAGGCGATCCGGCTCGCCGACTACACCCCGCCCGCCTTCCTCATCGACGAGGTCCGCCTCGACTTCGACCTCGCGCCGAACACGACGCGGGTGAAGGCCCGCCTGAGCATCCGGCGCAACGGCGAGCATGCAGGTCCGCTGGTGCTGAATGGCGAGCGGCTGAAGCCGATTTCGGTGACGCTGGACGGCCGGGTGCTGGCAGAGGGCGAGCGCGCCATCGACGCCGAGTTCCTGACCGTGCCGAACGTGCCCGACGCCTTCGTGCTGGAGACCGAGGTCGAGATCGATCCGGAGAACAACAAGGCCCTCGAGGGCCTCTACATGTCCGGCGGCCGCTTCTGCACCCAGTGCGAGGCCGAGGGCTTCCGCAAGATCACCTGGTATCCGGACCGGCCCGACGTGCTGTCGCGCTTCACCGTGCGCATCGAGGCCGACCAGGCCTTCCGCCACCTGCTTTCGAACGGCAATCTGCTGGAGGCCGGAGACCTGCCCGGCGGCCGCCACTTCGCCGTCTGGAACGACCCCTTCCCCAAGCCCGCCTACCTGTTCGCCCTGGTCGGCGGCGAGTTGGACGTGCTGGAGGACAAGCTGGTCACCATGACCGGCCGCACCGTCGACCTGCGCATCTTCGTGGACACCGGCATGGCGCCGCGCGCCGCCTACGCCATGGACGCGCTCAAGCGTTCGATGAAGTGGGACGAGGACGCCTTCGGCCGCGAGTACGACCTCGACCTGTTCATGATCGTCGCCGTCCGCGACTTCAACTTCGGAGCCATGGAGAACAAGGGGTTGAACATCTTCAACTCCTCGCTGCTGCTGGCCGATCCGGCGACCGCCACCGACCTCGACTACGAGCGCATCGAGAGCGTCGTGGCGCACGAGTACTTCCACAATTGGACTGGCGACCGGATCACCTGCCGTGACTGGTTCCAGCTGTGCCTGAAGGAAGGCCTGACCGTCTTCCGCGACCAGAGCTTCTCGGCCGACATGCGCGGCCACGCCGTCCAGCGCATCAAGGACGTCAAGGCGCTACGCGCGCGCCAGTTCCCCGAGGACCAGGGCCCCCTGGCCCACCCGGTGCGGCCGTCGAGCTACATGAAGATCGACAACTTCTACACCGCGACGATCTACGAGAAGGGCGCCGAGGTCATCCGGATGCTCAAGACCCTGATCGGGGCCGAGGCGTTCCGGCAGGGCATGGACCTCTATTTCGAGCGCTGGGACGGGCACGCCACGACGGTGGAGGAGTTCATCCGCTGCTTCGCCGAGACCAGCGGCCAGGACCTGACCGACTTCTTCGCCTGGTACGAACAGGCCGGCACGCCGAAGGTGTCGCTGGCGCACCGCTACGACGCGGAGGCCCGGACGCTGACGCTGGAGCTTTCGCAGTCGACGCCGCCGACGCCCGGACAGCCGGACAAGCGGCCCCTGCCGGTGCCGGTGATCGTCGGCCTGCTCGACGCCGAGGGCCGCACCCTGGCCTTTGAACGCGACGGACAGGCGGTGGACGAGACGCTGGTCGTCCTCGACGGGGCCGCCAAGAGCGTCACCCTGACCGGGGTCGACGCCGCGCCCGTCGTCTCTGCGCTGCGCGGGTTCTCCTCGCCCGTGACCCTGCGGACCGACGCCCGGCCGTCTGACCGCTATGTGCAACTGGCCGGCGATCCAGACCTGTTCAATCGCTGGGAGTCCGGCCAGGAGCTGGCACGCGCCCTGATCATCGCCCGCGCCCTGGGGGCCCCCGACGAGGTCGGCGAAGAGCGCTTTGCCGAGGCCCTCGGCCGCGCCCTCGCCGACCAGGCTTCGGACCCGGCGTTCAAAGCCCTGCTGCTGTCGCTGCCGAGCGAGTCCGACCTGGCCCTCGCGATCCAGCCGGCCGACCCGGCCGCCATCCACGCGGCGCGCGAGGCCCTGCGGACGCGGCTAGCCCTGCACCTGACCGACGACCTGAAGCGGCTGCATATCGGCCTGCAGGAACTGGGCGAGTTCTCGCCGGACGCGGTGAGCGCCGGGCGGCGGGCGTTGCGCAACGCGGCGCTGGACCTGATGGCCGCCAATCCTCGCGCCGAGATCGGCGAGCTGGCCGACGGCCACTATCGCGCGGCGGCCAATATGACCGACGCGATCGGCGGCCTCTCGGCCCTGATGCTGGTGGGCGGCGAACTGTACGAGAGCGCGCTCGCCGACTTCTTCGACCGCTGGAAATCCGAGCCCTTGGTGATCGACAAGTGGTTCGCCCTGCAGGCCCGCGATCCGGACGAAACCGCGCTCGGCCGCGTCATGGGACTGACCGCGCACCCGGCCTTCGACCAGAAGAACCCGAACCGCCTGCGGGCGCTGGTCTCGACCTTCGCCAACTTCAACCCGGCGCGGTTCCATGATCCCAGCGGCGCCGGCTATCGGTTCCTGGCCGATCAGATCCTGGCCGTCGACGGCTTCAATCCGATGACCGCCGCGCGCCTGGTCGAACCGCTGGGCGGCTGGCGGCGCTACAAGCCCGAGCTCGGCGCGCAGATGAAGGCGCAACTGGCGCGGATCGCCGCCACTGAGGGGCTGTCGAAGAACGTCTACGAGCTGGCGAGCAAGGCCCTGGCCGACTAGCGGCGGGTTCGCGCCAAGCGGCTCGGATCGGCGCGCGAAAGCCGGAAGGTCAAGCCAGACGGCCCGTGACGCGACCAGCCCGCTTGCGTAGACTCATCGTTAAGGTGAATCGGCGCGCAGGGGAGCGGCTAGGCTTTGGCGAAACGCGGGGGCAAGGACACGGCCGGGGCTCGGCCCGGCCACCTGCGCGCGCCCGCGCCAGGATCCAGGCTGCTCGCCCACCAGGGCTTCGTGCGCATCGTCATCCTGTCGACCCTGCTGCTGCTGGCGGTCTACACGGCGGTGGCGGTGGTGCGGATCACCCGCGAACCCCAGGCCCAGACCTTGGAAAACGCCTCGCTCCCCGGTCGCGCCGAGGCGCTGACGGGACGTGTCGAGACCGAAGGCGCGGCCCTGCGCGGCGGACTGTTGGCCGCCCGCGAAACCTTGCAGCGTAAGGCCGATCCGCCCCTGGACGCCGCCGAAACCGGTCTGACCGCCGCGGCTGGAGCGGCCTCCGCCGTCGCCATCCTCGACGACCAGGCGGTGATCGCCCTGGCGGGCAAGGCGCAAGGCGTCGATTGGCGCGCGCTGTCGAGCGAGATCGAGCGCGGCGGCGATGAGATATGGTTCGGCGGCTCGGCCCAGGCCTCGCCAGCCCTGGCCGCCTCGATCGAAGCCATGACGCCGAAAGGCCGTATCCGAATCGTTGCGATCGGCGACCCGACGCGGCTGGGCGCGGCGCTGGCGCCCGATCAGGCGCTGGCCGCCGCCGACGGGCGCATCATCGCCGCCCTGGGCGCGGGCGGATTGTCGCAGGCCCCGGACGTCCGGCGAGGCTTTGGCGTGTCGGCCGCCGATCTCGGCCGGACCGGCGGCCTGCTGAAGGGCGCCAAGCCCGACGGCGCGCCGGTCAACATCGTCGCCCGGCCGGCGATGGGCGGCGCGCTGCTGACGATCGTCGCCACGCCCTCGAGCGCGCAGGAAGGCTCGTCGGCGAGCCGCGAGATCGCGTGGCTGACCGCACCGCTGGTGGTCGCCTTCGCGCTCGGCCTGCTGCTGCTGAACCAGAGCCGTCGCATCGAAAGCGCCCAGCAGGCCTTCATCGATTCCGAACAGCGTTTCCGCCTCGCGGTGGAGGCCGCCCGCTGCGGGATCTGGGAATGGGACCTGACCACCGACCAGATGTTCATGTCCGACGTGACCGGCGCAATCCTCGGCTGGGGCGGCGGCGGCGTGGTGTCCGGCCAGGAGGTGCTGGACCGCGTGTCGCCCGACCACCGCGAGCGGGTGCGCCAGGCGCTGTCCACCGCCGCCATGTACGGCGGTTTCGACGTGTCGTTCCGCGTGCCCTCCTTGCAGGGCGGGCGGCCGATCTGGATCGACGCCCGCGGCCAGGCCTTCGGCCGGCCGGGTCATGACGGCTATTCGCGGATCATCGGCGTGGCCCTCGACGTCACCGAGGAACGGATGGCCCAGGCCCGCGCCCAGGCCGCCGAAGGGCGCTTGCGCGACGCCATCGAGAGCGTTTCCGAGGCCTTCGTGCTCTGGGACCGCAACGGGCGGCTACTACTCTGCAACCAGAATTTCCGCAGCGTCTTCTCGCTGGAGCCGCGCCTGCTGAAGCCAGGCGCCCTGCGCGACGACGTGAGCCGCTTCGCCCAGCTGGCGATCCAGCAGGAGGGGCCGAGCCCCGACGGTCGCAAGGACGTGCGTGAAGCCCAGCTGGCCGACGGTCGCTGGATCCAGATCTCGGAACGCCGGACGGCCGAGGGCGGCCTGGTGATGACCGCCGCCGACATCACCGCCATCAAGACCCAGGAGGCGTCCCGCCGCCAGAACGAGGAGCAGCTGCAGCGCGCGGTCGAGAACCTGGAGCGCAGCCAGGAGCAGCTCTCCGAGCTGGCTCGCAAGTACGAGATGGAGAAGGTTCGCGCCGAAGGGGCGAACAAGGCCAAGAGCGAGTTCCTGGCCAATATGAGCCACGAGCTGCGCACGCCGCTGAACGCCATCAACGGCTTCTCCGAGATCATGGTCGGCGAGATGTTCGGCGTCCTCGGCGACCCTCGCTACAAGGGCTATGCGCAGGACATCCTGTCATCGGGCCAGCACCTCCTGGCGCTGATCAACGACATCCTCGACATGTCGAAGATCGAGGCCGGCAAGATGAACCTGAAGCTCGAGCCGCTGGCGCTCGAGGAGGTGGCCGAGGACGCCGCGCGGCTGGTGCGCAACCGCGCCGAGGCCGCCGGCCTGACGCTGAGCATCGACTTCCCGCACCTGCCCGAGGTCGAGGCCGACTATCGCGCGGTCAAGCAGGTGCTGCTGAACCTCTTGTCCAACGCCATCAAGTTCACCCCCCGCGGCGGCCGCATCACCGTGCGCGCCGAAGGCCGGCGCGACCCGACCGGCGAGAGCATCCGCGTCAGCGTTCAGGACACCGGCATCGGCATCGCCCAGGACGACCTGGCGCGCCTCGCCCGCCCGTTCGAGCAGGTCGAAAGCCAGCACTCCAAGACCACCCAGGGCACGGGCCTAGGCCTCGCCCTGACCAAGTCGCTGGTCGAGATGCACGGCGGCATGCTCGACATGCAGAGCGCTCCGGGCGAAGGCACGATGGTGTCGTTCACCATTCCGCTGCATCAGAGCGGGGCGGCCCGGCCGGTCGGCGGTTTCGCCGCCGCCTAGAGCGAAATCCGATCGGCGGAAATGCTCTAGCGGGGCGGGCCCTCCATCGGCGGCCGCGGCCCACGGGGCCGCTCGGTCAGGCCCCGCGCCAGGACCTTGCGATCCTCCGGCGAAAGCCCGGCCGCAAAATCGATCATGTCGTCTTCGATCTGGCCGCGAGCGTCGGCTTCCTGGGCGCGGATGGCCGCCAGCCTGCGTTTGGCGGCGGCCGGATCGAAAGGCTCCTGTCCGATCGAACGCCAGGCGTCCATGCGGGCCCCGCGGGCCGCGCGCATCGCCTCGCGCACCTCCGGGCTCTGATCGCGCAGGGCGCTGCGATAGGCCTGGGCGCGATCGGGCGGCAGGGCGTCGCCGGCCCGCCACAGCGGCGGATTCTGGTGAATGACCATGCGCGGACGCTCGGCCCGCACCTTCTGGCCGACGACCAGGCCGCCAGCCACGGCCCCGACCAGGAAGAGATTCACCGCCAGCGAGGCGAAAAGCACGATCAACAGAGTTTTGCGGCTCATCTATGCGCCCTCCAGCGTCACCAGGCCTGACAGGTCGTCATAGTTGCTGAGCGTGGCGCTGACCGTGTCGTCCGAGGCCGTCGCCTGGGTGAGGTCGGACAGCATCACGCCGACGACAAGGCCGGCGGCGCAGGCCGCGGCCAGGCCGGCCCCGACGCCGGCCCGCAGGAACCAGGCGTTCAGCCCCCAGCGACGCCGGGGAGCCGGCGCCGAGGCGACCACCGCCTCGCGCAAGATCGTGGGGACCGCCAACGGCGCCCAGAGGTCGAGGGCGGCGTCCAGTTCGCCAGCGTCGCCGAGCACGATGCGCGCGAACTCCGGCTCGGCGGCCATCAGCAGGGCGGCGGCGTCACGCTCGGCGGCCGGCCAGCGGGCGACGTCGCCGCCATAGGCCTGCGCCAGGATCTCGAAACGTTCGTGGGTCATCCGATCAACCTCCCACCATATCCGCCAACGCCGCGCGCAAGGCGCGTCTCCCCCGCCCCAATAGGCTTTCCAGGGCCTCGACGCTGACGCCCATCAAGGCCGCCGCCTCGATGTTCGAGAGCTCCTGGTAGTGACACAGCACAATGGCCTCGCGCTGCCGGTCGGGCAGGCGATGCATGGCCGCCGCGACCCGGTCGCCGACATCCTTGGCCTCCAGGCCACGGTCCGGGGCCGGCCCCTCGTCGGCCTGCTCCGGCGGGCTCTCGGTGGCCACCTCGCGCCGGCGGCGGAGCCGGTCGTAGCAGAGGTTCAAAGTCACCCGGTGCAGCCAGGTGTCGAACCGTGCGCCGCCGGGCCGCCAGGTGGGCGCCTGCTTCCATGCCCGCACGAAGGTCTCCTGGGCCACGTCCTCGGCCTCGGCGGGATCGCCCAGCATGCGGCCGGCCAGGGCGAGCAGCCGCGGCAGCTTGCGGGCGACGAGCGCGCGCACCGCCGCCGGGTCGCCCTCGCCCACCCGCGTCAGCAGCTCCTCGTCCGGATCGCTCAAACGTCACCTCGCCTGCGAGGGATGGGAGCCTGCAATGTCGTTCAATCGCCGTCACGGCCTCTGTTCTGGCGCAGGGGCGTCTCTCACGCCCTGCCGCCTGTTCAACGCGCCGCCCGGCCCGATCCGTCGCTCAGCCTCCGACAATCGTCTCGTAGGCGCTCCGCGCCCCTTTCCGCGAGCTCTCCAGCCTGGTGCGCAACGCACGGAAATCGCGCACGTCGCCGGCGCGCGCCAGTAGCGTGCGGAACGCCTTCGGCTCATCGGTCGGATCGGCGTTGTCGCCCAACGCGACCTTCAGCAGTTGCGTCAGGTTCTGCTGCAGAGCCCAGGCCTTGCGCAGGGCGGCGAGCGCGTCGGCCGGAGCGAGCCCGTCGAAGGCGGCCAGCGCCTCGGCGGTGTTCTGGCGCAGAGGACCGCCGTCGGCGGCGTGGGCCAGCTGCAGGTACTGGGCCGCGAACTCGATATCGACCAGCCCGCCCGGCGAGAGCTTCAGGTCCCATTCGCCCTTCGGCGGCCGCTCACGCTCCAGCAGCGTGCGCATGTCGCGGACGTCGGCCGCGGTCCGGACCGGGTCGCGCGGGCGGCGCAGGGCGGATTCGACCGCGCCCGCAGCCGCCTCGGCAAACTGCGGCGAGCTGGCCCAGACCACGCGGGCCCGGGTCAGGGCCAGCAACTCCCAGGTCTCGGCCTCACGCTCGTAGTAGTCCTCGAACGCCGTGAAGCTGACCGCCACCGGCCCCTTGGTGCCGGAGGGGCGGAGCTGCATGTCGACTTCATAGAGCTCGCCCTCGCCGGTCGGGGTCGAGAGCGCGGCGATCAGGCGCTGGGTGAAGCGGCCATAGAAAACGTCGGCGCTCCACTCCTTAATCGACGAGGTCGCACCCGGCTCGGCCGCCCGGTAGAGGGTCATCAGGTCCAGGTCGGACCCGGCGCTCAGCTCGCGCGAGCCGCACTTGCCGAGCGCGATGACCGCGACCTCGCCCGGGAAGCCGCCGCCAAGCCGCTCGGCCTCGGCCAGCGCCGCTGGGGCCAGCGCCTCCATGCAGATGTCGGCGAGGTCAGCGAACGCGCGGCCCGCGAGCTCGGCGCTGGCGGCCCCGCTCATCACCTGCACCCCGACACGGAACGCCTGTTCGCGGTGGATGCGTCGGACCGCGTCCATGACCTCCTCGAACCCATCGGCGCGACTGACCGCGTGGGCCATCACGCTGCGGTCCTCCTCGCTGTCGATGCTGGCGAAGAACGCCCCGTCGAGCAGGGCGTCGAGCGCCGCCGGGCGACGCGCCAGGGTGCTGGCCAGTCGCGGCGCGAAGGCCATGACCTGGACCATCAGCTCGAACAGCTTCGGCTGGGCCAGGAACAGCGACTGCAGCTGCACCCCGGACGACAGCTTGGAGAAGAACGCCTCGAAGCGGGTGAAGGCCGCATCCGGCGCGCCGCTGGCCTGGGCCGCGTCCAGCAGCCGGGGCGCCAGGCGTGTGAAGAGCTCGCGCCCGCGCGCCGTGCGGGTCGCCTGGATATGGCCATGGTGCCAGCTGCGGATGGTCTGCGAGATCGTGGCCGGATGCGAGAACCCCATCCGCGACAGCGTCGCCAGGGTCTCCGGATCGTCCTCGACGCCCGTGAAGATCAGGCTGCCGAACCGGGAGGAAAGCTGTTCCTCGTCGGGGAAAAGCTCCCCATAGCGCCCGTTGACGGTCTTCAGGATACGCTCGATGGCGGCGTCGAAGCTGCGCACGCGATCAAAGCCCGAGAGCGCGGCCACCCGCTTGCGCTCGCCGTCGGATTCGGAGAGCCGGTGGGTCTGCTCGTCGGCCAGCATCTGGACCCGGTGCTCGGCGCTGCGCAGCTGGCGATAGGCCTCGGTCAGCTCGTCGGCGGCCTGGACCGAGACATGGCCGGCCGCCTCCAGGGCGCGCAGCGCGTCGAGCGTGCGCGGCGAGCGCAGCTCCGGGTGGCGGCCGCCAAGGATCAGCTGCTGGGTCTGGACGTAGAACTCGATCTCGCGGATGCCGCCGCGGCCGAGCTTGAGGTCGACGCCCTTGGCGGTCAGGCGCTCGTCGACCTTGTGGACGTGAATCTGCCGCTTGATCGAATGGATGTCGGCGATGGCCGCGAAATCGAGGTTCTTGCGCCAGATGAAGGGCGCCAGTTCGTCCAGAAACGCCTGGCCGCGGCCGATGTCGCCGGCCGCCGCCCGCGCCTTGATGAAGGCCGCCCGTTCCCAGTTCTGGCCGACGCTCTCGTAATAGTCGAAGGCGGCCGGGGCCGGCACGGCGGGCGGCGTCGAGGACGGATCAGGCCGCAGGCGCAGATCGACGCGGAACACGTACCCGTCGCCGGTCTTGTCCTGCATCATGTCGGCCAGCCGATGGGTCAGACGGACCGCGAAGGCCTGGGTCTCGACCCCGTCGGCCAAGGGCAGCACCTCAGGCTCGTAGAAGACCGAGATGTCGATGTCGCTAGAGTAGTTGAGTTCGTAGGCGCCGTGCTTGCCCATGGCGATGCAGAACCAGCCCGGAACTGGTCCCTCCTCGCCCGCGCCCAGGCGGGCCAGACGGCCGGCTTCCAACTCCCCACGCGCCGCCACGGTCAGCGCCGAGGCCAAAGCCGCATCGGCGAAGCGGGTCAGCGAGCCGGTCACCTGATCGAGGTTCCAGACCCCGCCGAGGTCGGCCAGTGCGATGAGCAGGTGCGCCTCGGCCTTCAGCTTGCGCAGCCCGGCCTTGGCGGCGTCCCAATCAGCCTGGGCCAGCGCCGCCGTCCGCTCCAGGAGATCCTCGAACCGCGCCGCCGGCTCGCCGTCGAGCAGATCGCGCAACCGGCCAGGGTCGCGGCGCGCCAGGCCGGTCAGGTAGGGCGAAGCGCCGAACACCGGCGCCAGGGCCGGCCAGGCGCGTTCCAGCTGCGTGGTCCAGCTGTCGCGGGCCGCGGCCTCCTGCAGCACGTTGCGGGCGCGCTCGGCGGCCTTCTCGTCGGCGATCGGACCGCAGGGGCGGATGGCGTCTATCAATCGAGTCATCAGGGAACGACATTAGCCGGGCGACGACGCCGCGCCACCCATGGCGCTCGCCGATCAGGCCGCCCGCGGCAGGATCAGCGCCACCCGCAGGCCAGGTCCCATCTCGCCGACCTTGCCCGGACCTTCGGACAGCTCGAGCCGGCCGCCATGCGCCTCGGCGACGGCGGCGACCAGCGAGAGCCCGAGCCCGGAACCCGGCTCGCTGCGGCTGTTCTCCAGGCGCACGAAGCGCTCGACCACGCGGGCGCGGTCCTCGTCGGGCACCCCAGGACCGGTGTCGGTGACCGAGAACTCGATCTCGCCGGATGAGCGGCGGCGCACCCGCAGCATGATCGCCCCGCCGGCCGGCGTGTACTTCACGGCGTTGTCCAGCAGGTTGGCCAGCGCCTGGGCCAGGAACTCGCGGTTGCCGCGGACCTGCAGGTTCTTGGCGAACTCGGCCCCGAACTCCAGGCCCTTGTCCTCGCAGGTCGGCTCGTAGAGTTCAGCCAGATCGGCGGCCAGCTCGGCCGGATCGAACAGGTTCTGGTCGGGCGCCTGGCCGGCGGCCTGCAGCCGGGCGATGGCCAGCACCGCGCCGAAGGTCTTCAGAACCCCGTCGGTGTCGTCGAGCGCCTGGGCCAGGGCCTCCTCGGCGTCGCCCTTGCCGGCCTCGACATCGAGATAGGCGGTCTCCAGTCGCGCCCGCAGCCGGGTCAGCGGCGAGCGCAGGTCATGGGCGATGGCGTCGCCGGCGTGACGGTGGCCAGCCATCGAGCGCTGCAGCCGGTCGAGCATCTCGTTGATGCCTTCGGAGAGTTCATCGAACTCGTCGCGGGCGCCGCGCACCGCCGCGCGGGCGTCGAAGTCGCCGTTGCGGACCGCCGCCACCACGTCGTTCAGCGCGCCCATGCTGCGCGAGACGTTGCGGCTGACAAGCAGGCCGCCAGCCAGGCCGAGCACGATCACCAGCGCCCCGGCGCCCCAGAGCGCGCGGGTGATCTTCACGACGTAGGCCTGGTCCTCGCTGATGTCGGCGCCGACGAACAGGATCTCGCCGCCGCTCAGCCGTTCCTGGATGCCTCGGGCCGGGTGCTTCACGAGCCGTCCGTGCGCGTCCTCGTCGGTGACCGAGAAGCTGGCGCGGGTCGATACGCCGACGGCCGCGCCGGCGTCCTCGATCGGCGACTCGGCGATCGAGCCGGAGATCCGCGCGCCGTCCGGCTTCATCAGCAGATAGAGGAAAGGCCGCTCGCTGGCCGCCCGCTCGATCAGTGACTGGTTGACCGCATCGACGCCGGCCCGGTCATAGGCCGCCACCAGCGAGCGCATCTCGCGCGTGATGTTCTGGTCCGTGCGCCGCGTCGCCTCGCCCGCGGTCGCCAGATAGATGTAGGCCAGGAACGCGCTGGCCGCCGCCGCGAACAGCGCCAGGAACAGCAGCGTCAGCCGGAACGGCGTGGTCCGAAAGAGCCTCGGCAGGCGCATGGCGCGCGCCCGGCCTTAGGGATCGAGGCGGTAGCCCGCCCCGCGGACGGTCTGCAGCATCGCGCGGTCGAAGCCCTTGTCGATCTTCGAGCGCAGCCGCGAGACGTGCACGTCGATGACATTGGTCTGCGGGTCGAAGTGATACTCCCAGACCTTCTCGAGCAGCATGGTGCGCGTCACCGACTGGCCGGCGTGGCGCATCATGAACTCCAGTAGCTGGAACTCGCGCGGCTGCAGGTCGATCTCCTTGCCCTGGCGGTGCACGGTGCGGGCGATCAGATCCATCTCCAGCTCGCCGACCCGCAGCAGGGTCTGGACCGAGCCGGTCTCGCGCCGCCGCGACAGCGCCTCGACCCGGGCGATCAGTTCGACGAAGGCGTAGGGCTTGACCAGATAGTCGTCGCCGCCAGCCTTGAGGCCCTCGACGCGGTCGTTGATCTCTCCCAGCGCCGACAGGAACAGCACCGGGGTCTGGTCGCCCTCGCGGCGCAGCGCCTGAACCATCGAGACGCCGTCCATTCGCGGCATCATGCGATCGACGATCATGACGTCGAACTCGCCGGCCTGGGCGGCGGAAAGGCCGGCCTCCCCGTCGCTGGCCCGAACGCACTCGTGGCCGGCCTCGGTGAGGCCGCGGTCCATGACCTCGGCCGCCTCAAGATCGTCTTCGACAATCAAAATCCGCATCGGTTCAGGCCCCCAGGATTGAACGCAGCCTAGCCGGAGATCTTCAGCGGCAGGAAGGAGGTACGACCGCCGCGATGCACCCCGACCAGGATGCTCTGACGACCGGCCTTCTTGGCCGTGTTGACCGCCGCCGAGAAATCGGCCGCCGTGGTCACCGGCTCGCCGTTCGCCTGGACAAGGATGTCGTCCTTGCGCAGGCCGCGCTGCGCCGCATCCGACGACTGGTCGACGCTGGCGATCAGCAGGCCCTTGAAGCCCGGATCGAGGTTGAGGCGCCGACGCGAGGCCTCGTCGAGCGGCGCCAGGGCCAGGCCGAGCACGACCGGACGCTGGGCCTGGGCGTCGGGCTTGTCGCCGCCGCCGCGGTTCGCGCCGCCCTGCTGGTTGTCGTTGGCGGCGAGCTCACGTTCGGTCGGACGCACGCCCGAGCGGATCTCAACGGTCTTGCGCTTGCCGGCGCGCAGCACGTCCAGCCGCAGCACGTCGCCGGGCTTGGCCTTGGCCACCTCGCGGGTCAGCTCCGATGAGGTCTTGACGTTGGCGCCGTTCACCGAGGTCACGATGTCGCCCGATTGCAGGCCGCCGCGCTCGGACGGGCCGCCCGGGGTCACGTTGGCGACGATCGCGCCGCGCTGAGCGCCCAGGCCCTGGGCCTCGGCCATCTCTGCGGTGAAGTTCTGGATCGAGGCGCCGATGTAGCCGCGGGTGATCTTGCCGCCCGCGATCAGCTGCTTGGTGATCGAGTCGGCGACATCCGCGGGGATCGCGAAGCCGATGCCGACCGAACCGCCCGACGGCGAGAAGATCGCGGTGTTGACGCCGATCACACGGCCATAGACGTCGAAGGTCGGGCCGCCCGAGTTGCCCCGGTTGATCGGCGCGTCGATCTGGATGTAGTCGACGAAGGTCTCGCCGATGTCGCGGCCATAGGCCGAAATGATGCCGGCCGTCGCCGTGCCGCCGAGGCCGAACGGGTTGCCGACCGTGATGACCCAGTCGCCGACCCGCGGCTTGCCGGCGTTCTCGAAGTTCACATACGGAAAGCCGTTGCCCTTGACCTTCAGGACGGCCAGGTCGGTGCCCTCGTCGCGACCGACGACGACGGCGTCGAGTTCGCGCTCGTCCTTGAGCACGACCTTGATCTCCTTGGCGTTCTCGACGACGTGGTTGTTGGTGACGATGTAGCCGTCGCCCGAGATGAAGAAGCCCGAGCCCGAGGACTGTTGGCTGGGCAGGCGCGGCTGGCCGCGGCCCGGTCCCTGCTGGCCCTGTTGACCTTGCTGGCCTTCCTCGTCATCGCCGCCGCCCGGCGGCTGACGCGGAACGATGTCGAACGGGAAGTTCTCGAACCCCGGCACCCGGCGCAGGGCCGACGGGTCGACGTCCGAGGTGACGTTGATCGAGACCACCGCCGGCGAGACCTTTTCGAAGATGTCGGCGAAGGACAGCGGCGCGCCCGGCGGCGGGGCGAAGATCGGCGCGGTCGAGGTGCGCATCAGCAGGCCGCGGTCGACGCTGGACTCCGCTCGCGGCTGGTCGGCGAGATTGGCGCCCGCAAGGGCCGCCGTCGCGACGCCGACGCCCGCCAGGGCGCCGAGGAGATAGCCGGTCTTCTTCGAGGTCATAAGCCTTCAATTTCCCTGTGGGCGCCCAGTGTCAGATAGCACGGGCACGTCCCCGACAACCTATGTTCGATGCCAAAGAGCGCAATGTCTCTCAAGTTACGTTTAGGTCACGCTCGGCTCTTCATAGCGTTCAATGTTTGGCGCAATCTTGTCACGCTGCTCAATCGCGCGACAGGTCATCCAGGCGCGCAGCTTCCTCGGGCGACAGCGCCTCGTCCGCCGGGCGATTGCGCAGGGTGCGGAACAACAGCCACAGGCCCAGCAACACCACCACTACCGGCGCGCCCCAGAGCGCGGCGTTGCCCAGCGAGAAGGCCGGCTTGAGCAACACGAATTCGCCGTAGCGATCGGTCAGGTGTTTGCGCACCTCGGCGTCGGTCTTGCCGGCCTTGACCTCGTCGCGCACGAGTTGGCGAAGGTCAGCAGCCAATTCGGCGTTGGAGTCGTCGATCGACTCGTTCTGGCAGACCATGCAGCGGACCTCGCGGAAGAGTCCGCGCGCGCGCGCCTCCTGCGCCGGGTCGGGCAGCCGCTCGGCCGGGTCGGACGCCGCGGCGATGCAGAGCACCGCGCCCAGGATCGCCGCCAGCCGCCTCATGCGGCGACCGCCTGCTGCTTGCGGCCGGCCGCCAGGCGCAGCCGGCGATCGGACAACGACACCACGCCGCCCAGCGCCATGATGCCCGGACCGATGAAGATCAGCAGCGCCCAGGGATTCCAGTAGCCGCGCACCAGCCAGACGGGTTGGCCCGCGGCGTCACGGCGCTCGCCGAGCACGACATAGAGGTGATCCAGGCCGCGTGTGCAGATCGCCACCTCGGTCGTGGTCTGGCCGCCGGCCGGATAGAAGCGGCGCTCGGGCTTGGGCGCGCAGATCTGCGTCTCGCCCTTGAAGGCCCGCAGCAGGCCCCGTTCGGCCTCGTAGTTCGGTCCTTCGACGCCGCGGATGTCGTCGAGCACGAGGCTGTACTCGCCAAGGTTCAGCCGCCCGCCGATCGGCAGGGTTTCCGCCGCCTCGAGTTTCCATCCGGTTTCGAAGCAGGCGCCGAGCACGAACACGCCCAGACCCAGGTGCGCCAGGGTCATGCCCCAGGCGCCGCGCGGCAGGCCCGCGAGCCGCCGCAAGGTCTCGGCCGCCGAAACGCGGAACATCCGAGTGCGCTCGGCCAGCTCGACCAGCGCTCCGATCACCAGCCAGGCGCCCATCGCCACGCCGGCGGCGGAGAAGGCTTTGCGCGGGCTGATCAGGGCGTAGGCCGCCAGGCCGCAGGCGAGCGCGATCAGCGCGGCCAGCCAGAGGCGCTGGACGACGCCGTTCAGGTCGCCGCGCTTCCAGGCCAGCAGCGGTCCGGCGGGAAGGATGATCGCCAGGGCCGCCATCAGCGGGGTGAAGGTCAGGTTGAAGAACGGGGGACCGACCGAGATCGCCTCCCCGGTCGCCGCCTCGCGCATCAGCGGATAGAGCGTGCCGAGCAGGACCGTGGCGGTCGCCGCCGCCAGCAGGATGTTGTTCAGCACCAGCGCGCTCTCGCGGCTGACCGGGGCGAAGACCCCGCCGCGGGCGAACAGCGGCGCACGCCAGGCGAACAGGGCGAAGCCGGCGCCGGCGGTGACGCCCAGGATCATCAGCAGCAGCACCCCGCGCGTCGGGTCGACCGCGAAGGCGTGCACCGAGGTCAGCACCCCCGAGCGCACCAGGAACGCGCCCAGCATCGAGAAGGTGAAGGCCGCCAGCGCCAGGAACACGGTCCAGCCGGCCAGCGCCCCGCGCTTTTCGGTGACGATCGCCGAGTGCAGCAGGGCCGCGGCGATCAGCCAGGGCATGAAGCTGGCGTTCTCGACCGGGTCCCAGAACCACCAGCCGCCCCAGCCGAGTTCGTAGTAGGCCCAGAACGCGCCAAGCGTGATGCCGACGGTCAGGGCGCTCCACGCAGCCAGGGTCCAGGGCCGCACCCAGCGCGCCCAGGCCGCATCGACGCGGCCCTCGATCAGGGCCGCGACCGCGAACGAGAACACCACCGACATGCCGACATAGCCGACGTAGAGCGCCGGCGGGTGGAAGGCGAGCGCCGGGTCCTGCAGCAGCGGATTGAGCGAGCGACCCTCGACCGGCGCATTGAGCACGCGGTTGAACGGGTTGGAGGCGAAGACCGTGTAGGCCAGGAAGACCACGCCCAGCAGACCCTGGACCGCGATGGTCAGGGTCTTGAGCCCCGCCGGTAGGTCGCGGCCGTACAGCGCCACCGCCGCCCCGCAGCCGGTCAGCGCCAGGCACCACAGCAGCATCGAGCCTTCGTGGCTGCCCCAGGTCCCGGCCACGCGGTAGAGCAGCGGCTTGGCGGTGTGGGAGTTGGCCGCCACGTTGGCGACCGAGAAGTCCGAGGTCACGAACGCGTACATCAGCGCCGCGAAGGCGACGAGCAGCGCCACAGACGCGCCGATCGCCGCGCCCTGCGCCGCCCCGGCCATCACCGGCGAGCGCCGCCAGCGGGCGAGCCCCCCGACCAGCGCCTGAGCCACGGACAGCGCCAGGGCCAGCGCCAGCGAAAACGCCCCGATTTCGACGATCATCGCGCGGCCGGTTCCGCCGAATAGCTGGGCGCCGGCGCGCCTTCGCCGCGCCACTCGCCCTGCTCCTTGATGGCTTTGGCGACCTCGCGCGGCATGTACTTTTCGTCGTGCTTGGCCAGCACCTGCTTGGCCTGGAAGTCGCCGTCGGCCTGGAACGCGCCGGTGGCGACGATCCCCTGGCCTTCGCGGAACAGGTCAGGCAGGTCGCCGGAAAAGCTGACCTTGGTCGAGGCGAGCTGGTCGGAGACCACGAACTCGACGCGGCCGTCGGGATGCTTGACCACGCTGCCCGGCTGCACCAGGCCGCCGAGCTGGATCGAGCGGCCGACCGGCGGCTTGGCCTCGGCCGCCTGGGCCGGGGTGTAGAAGAACGAGATCGAGTCCGACAGGCCCCACAGAGTCAGGCCGACGGCGAGCGCCAGCACCGGCGCGATCGCCGCGACCAGATAGAGACGCCTGCGCGCCTTCGGAGATTTGGGCAGCCAGCCGCTCATCGCATCGGTTCCGTCTTCGCCGCCAGGTCCAGGGCCTTGAGAATATCGGGCTGGCCGGCGTAGCGCGCCTTGGCTTCCGTCAAAGTCGCATCGCGCTTGGCGGCGTCGCCGAGCACGGCGTAGGAGCGGACCAGCCGCACCCAGCCCTCGGGATCGTCGGGCTCGGCCTCGAGCTTGGCCGCAAGGCTGGCGACCATGCCCTCCACGGCCGCCATCTGGGCGTTGTCGAACTTCGGCGCCGGCGCGCCCTCGGCCTCGGCGATGACCTGCTGCACGGCCGCGCGGCGCGGATCGGTCGCCGGCAGTTCCGCCGCGAGCGCGCGCCAGGCGGCCAGGCCCTCGGCCCGCTGGCCGGCCGCGACCTGGGCGCGAGCCAGATGGAAGCGCGCGCTCACCGACTTCGGATCGCGCTTCACCGCCTCCTGGAAGGCGCGCTGCGCCTGCGGCGTGACCTTGCCCTCAGCCTGGACGACCAGCACTTCGCCCAGCCCTTCCCAAAGGTCGGCGCGGCCGGGCGCCAGCTCGATCGCGCGGCGCAGCGCGCGCGCGGCGGCGTCGGGATTGTCGGACGCCATCTCGGCCTGGGCCAGGAACCCATAGGCCTCGGGGTCGCCGCCCCGCTCGGCGATCAGCGACTTCAGCACCACCGCCATCTCCGGCGGCGTCAGGGCGGACGGGTCAGCCCCGCGCCAGGCTGCGACCCGCGCCTTGAACGGCTGGTCGCCCATGCCCGGCGAACCGACCGCGAAGTAGAGCCCCAACGCCAGCAGCGGCGTCAGGGCCGCAAACGCCAGCACCGCCTTGCGTTGCGAAAGATCGACCGTCCACGGCGAGGCCTTGGCGTCGGCGGCGCTCAGCAGCCGGCGGCCGGCCTCGGCATGGGCGATGGCCCGCTCGGAAGCCGGAATGAGGCCGCGTTCGGCCAGATCGTCGATTTCGCGAAGCTGGCGGCGGTAGACCGCCGAGGTCGGATCATCGGCGCCGGCGAGCGCCGCCGCGCGGGCCGACTTCCAGAGGACGAGACCAGCGCAGAGCGCAGAAAGCACGCCCGCAACCACCCAGAACGCGATCATGGCGCGGCTTTAGCCGAAAGACGCCGCCAGTTCCACAGGTCCGATCGGCGCAGGCCGAGTTTAGAGCGGCCGGGCGGGGTCTTCCCAGGCCGGTCGCGGCGCCGCGACCGCGCCGAACGCGCTGGCTGCGCGGCGGCGAACGATCTCGCGGGCGCGCGGCTCGTGGATCAGGCCGGCGAACTCTGCGGCGACCTGCAGCCGCAGCGCGGCGATCTCGCGGTCCGCCGCCTCCCCGTCCCGGACGCGGGCCAGCACGTCCTCGACATATTGATCAAGCGCCTCGCCGGCGGCCTCCATCACCTTGGCCCGAGTGGAGGCGAAGCCGCCATAGTTGGCGCTGGCGCGGATTCCCTCGGCGAAGCTGAGCAGGCTGCGGCAACGCTCCACGTGGCCTTGATCCGGGGGCGAGGTCAGCTCCGGCTCCGTAACCAGGGCCCGCGCCACCCGCACCTTCTGGCTGGGCAAGGCCGCTGCTTGCAGGCGCGGCAGCTCGCGCAGGCGCTTCTCGACCACCGCAGCCAACGACTGCTTCTGTTTCTGTATCCGTGCGCCCCAGCCGCCTTCCCGCGCCAGGTCGATGGCGTTTTCCAGCTCGGTCACCTGCAGGGTGAGGATCTCGACCGTGGCGGCGGCCGCCTCGCCGGTCGGCGCGCCCCCGTTCAGGTCGAAGGCGGCCACGAGTTTCAGGTTGGCGTCGACGGCGTCCATCAATCGGGTGGCGAACGAGGCCAGTTCCGATCCGGACAGGTAGCTCTCGGTCGGATGGTCCATGACCGCCGAGACGATCCGCAGGACGGTCCAGGGCTCGGCGAGCTGGGCGCCCAGCATCTCGAAAAACCGCGGCCCGGCGTCGTCGCCGTCGCGGCAGGCGTCGCGATAGGCCAGCCGCGCTGCGGCGGCCCGTTCCTGCGTGGTGCGGCTGATCCATTCGGGCAGCTTCTCGGTCGCCCGACGCACCACCGGAGACATGGCCAGGCAGCTCCGCAGAGTCGCCTCCCCGCCCGGTCGGTCGGCCTCGACGATGTCCAGGGCCGCGACGATGTCGCGCTGGGTGCGCGCCTCGATCTCCTCGACCAGCCGCGCGGTCAGCCGGTCGAAGGCCTCGTTCGACGTCACACCCGGTTCGAAATCGGCCATGACCAGGGCCGCGCTCGCGACATCGTCGGCGGCGACGACGCGCAGGCCGCGCCAGAGCATCGGCAGGGCGCGCGACGGGAACGCCAGGCGGTCGGGATCGCCGCGCCGATCGACGAACAGCGGCGCGATCGGTTGCAGCGCCCTGTTGCGCAGCGTCCGCTCGGCCACCTCGGCCTCGACCACCCGGCGCACCCCGGCCAAGGCCGTGTCGCCGTCCGCCGCCGCCAGCGCGTTGCGCAGGCCGCTGACCACCTTGTCAGGCGCGCCGGCCACGAGGGTGCGGACAATGTCGATCTTGGCGTCGGGCAGGCCGGCCATTTTGCAAAGACGCTCCACTGCGGGCGCACGTCTCCCGCATGTCGCGAACATCGCGCCACCGAGTTAAGGCTTTACGAAATGTCCTGCAAAATCAGGCTTCAGCGCGCGGCAGATCGAGCTCAACCAGAAGCCCGCCCAGCCGCGCCTCTCCCAGCTTCAGCGAACCGCCGTAGGCTCGGGCCAGTTCATCGACGATCGACAGGCCAAGCCCCGAGCCCGGCGCGCTCTCGTCCAGCCGCTCGCCGCGCCGCACCACCGCCTCACGCTGTTGCGGGGTCAGTCCCTCGCCGTCGTCCTCGACGCTCAGGCGCAGGCGCTCGCCCGGCCCAGCCGCGGCGCGGACGCGGACCCGCCCCTTGCACCACTTGCCGGCGTTCTCCATCGCGTTGCCGGCCAGTTCGAGCAGATCCTGACGTTCGCCGAGGAAGTAGAGGTCGTCGTCGGCGTCCCAGTCGATCTCGACGCCCTTTTCCATGAAGATGCGCTCCAGGGTGCGCGACAGCTCGTCGAGCACGTCGGCCACGGAGGTCCGCTCGCCCGAACCCTGGGTCCGCGCCGCGGCCCGGGCCCGGCGCAGGTGGTGATCGACCTGCATGCGCATGGCCTCGGCCTGGCTTTCGACCACCTCGGCCAACGGCCCGCCGGTCTGGCGCGCCTCGGTCAGCATCACCGACAGCGGCGTCTTCAGCGCATGGGCGAGGTTGCCGACATGGGTCCGCTGGCGCTCGACGACCTCCTGGTTGTGGGCCATCAGGGCGTTGAGCTCGTCGGCCAGCGGCGACAGTTCGCTCGGATAGGCGCGCTGCACGCGTTCGGCCTTGCCGCGCCGCACCGAGGCCACCTCGCGGCGCAGGGCGAACAGCGGGTTGAGGCCGACGCGGACCTGGATGACCACCGCGGCGATCATGCCGACCGCCAGCAACGCGAAGGCGATGGCCGTCGCGGTGACGAAGCCTCTCACGTCGCGGTCGACGGGGCTGCGGTCCTCGGCGGCCATGAACACCACCGGAGCGGCGCGCCCCGGCAGCTTGGCCTGGGTCGCCATCGCCCGCAGCGGCTCGTTGAGCGGGCCGAAGGTGTCGTACGAGATCGGTTGGCCGGGCTCCGCGTCGAGACGGCCGACGATGTCGGGCGGAGACTTCAGTTCGCTGTCCCAGAGCGAGCGCGAGCGCACCAGCACGCGCAGCTTGCCCCCCTCCCCCGGCTCGGCGATCTGCCAGTACTTGCCGGAGAACGCGCGCAGCGCGCGCAGGTCGGTCAGGGCCGGCGCGACCACCGCGCCCTTTTCGGCGATGGTCGTGCCCGCAGTCAGGTTGTCGATCAGCTCGGAAAGACCCTGGTCGAAGCGGCGCAGCGCCGCCTGCTGGAACAGTAGCGCCAGGACCAGCGCGCAGACCACCAGGACGGCCAGGCTCCAGCCCGCGGCCAGGATCACCAGCCGCCTGACGAGCGAAGGCTGGCCGAGGGTCGGCATGGTCACGAGCCGGCCGCCCCGCCCCCCAGTTCCTCGGCCGGAGCTGTCAGCCGGTAGCCGAGGCCGCGGACGGTCTCGATCCGGTCGGCGCCGATCTTCTTGCGCAGCCGGCCGATGAACACCTCGATGGTGTTGGAATCGCGGTCGAAGTCCTGATCATAGAGGTGCTCGACCAGTTCGGTCCGGCTGATGACCCGGCCCTGATGCATCATCAGATAGTGCAGCAGGCGGTATTCCAGCGAGGTCAGCCGCAGCGGCTCGCCATTGACGCTGGCCCTGGCCGCGCGCGGGTCGAGGCGCAGGCCGCCCAGCGACAGGCTCGGCGCCGCATGGCCGGCCGAGCGGCGCAGCAGCGCGCGCAGGCGGGCCAGCAGTTCCTCGGTGTGGAACGGCTTGGTCAGATAGTCATCGGCCCCGGCGTCGAACCCGGCGACCTTCTCGCTCCACGCGCCGCGGGCGGTCAGGATCAGCACCGGCACGGCCATGCTCTCGCGCCGCCAGCGCTCGAGCACCGACACCCCGTCGACCTTGGGCAGGCCCAGGTCCAGGATCACCGCGTCATAGGGTTCGGTCTCGCCCAGGAACTGGGCCTCTTCGCCGTCCGCGGCATGGTCCACCGCATAGCCGGCGTCGCCGAGCGCCGCCTTGAGCTGGCGCGACAGGTCCGGATCGTCCTCGACCAGTAGAATACGCATGGAACTCCTCAGCCGCCCTGGCGCGAAATGATCTGGCCGCTCTGGGCGTCGACCACGAAGATGATCACGCGGCCGTCGTTGGTCTGCCACTGCACGAAGTAGGCGGGACGCCCGCCCGCATCGCCCTGGGTCGTGTTGAGCTGACGGCCCGGCGTGCGCGCGGCGATATTGGCGATCACCTGCGACAACGGCACCTGGCGACCGCCTCGCACGGCGTCGCGGGCTGCGTCCTGATCGTGACGGCCCCCGTAGGATGGGCGGCCGTAGTCAGGGTACGGCTGGGCGACCGCAGGGGCGGCCGCCAGCATCGCGGCGATGACAAGGAAGCGTTTCATGAACCGCAGCATTAGATCCAGATCACTGAACCGAGCCTGAATACGGAATTTATGAAGCCCCGTCCCGACGCTGTCACGGGCGGCGGGCGAACCTACTTCTTCCTCGGCGTGTAGGGACGCTCCTTGCGCCAACGTTCGGCGAAGCCTTCCAACTCCTGGTCGGGCTTGTCCGGCAGCATCAGCACGATCCGCGCCAGCAGGTCGCCGCGCTTGCCGCGGCTGTCCGACAGCCCCTTGCCCTTCAGCCGCAACGACTGGCCGCTGTTGGCGCCCTTAGGGACCGTCAGCGTCACCGCGCCGTCAGGCGTGCGCGCCTCAACCTTGCCGCCGAGCACTGCGTCGGGGATCGACACCGGCAGGTCCATCACCAACGCCTCGCCCTCGCGGCGGAAGATCGGGTGCGGCCGCATGACCAGTTCGATGAAGGCGTCGCCGGGCCCGCCGCGCCCAGGCGAGCCCTGGCCCTTCAGGCGCAGGGTCTGGCCTTCTTCGGCGCCCTTGGGAATGGTGACGTCGATCGTCCGGCCGTCCGAGAAGGCGATGCGCTTCTTGGCGCCGTGGATCGCCTCCTCCAGATCGATCTCCAGCTTGGCGCGCACGTCCGAACCGCGCTGCGAGAAGCCGCCGAAGCCGCCTCCGCCGCCGCCGCGGCGCCCAAGGATCTCGCTGAACAGGTCGCCGAGGTCGCCGCCCTCCATGGTCTCGGAGTAGCGCCCCTGACCGCCCCACGGGCCGCCCTGCTGGCCGCCGAACGGACCGCCGCCGCCGAAGCCGCGCATGGTCTCCCGGCCGTCGGCGTCGATTTCGCCGGCGTCGAACTTCTTGCGCTTCTCGGCGTCGCCCAGGATGTCGAAGGCCGCGCTGACCTGCTTGAAGCGCTCCTCGGCGGCCTTGTCGCCCGGATTGGTGTCAGGGTGGTGCTGCTTGGCGAGCTTGCGGAACGCCTTGCGGATCTCGTCAGCGCTCGCGCTGCGTGAGACGCCCAGCTCCTGATAGGGGTCGCGCGCCAAAGAAAGGACCTCTCAAAACCTTCGGGGAGAAACTACGGGTCACTCAATTAGGCCGTTTGGCGAACGGCGCAAGCCTCATTGTGACATATTTACCACAAGCAGCCCAACGCCCGCTAGTCGCGGCCGCGCTCCTCGAGAAGATCCCAGGCCGCATACTGGATGGCGTCCTCCGGATCGTCCAATTCCTCTTCACTGATGGTCTCGCCGCGGATCGAGACCCCGGCCTTGTGAACGCTTTCAGGGTCGCCTGAGATCAATGGATGCCATTCGGCCAGGCCGCGCCCCTCGTTGATGCGGCGATAGGCGCAGCTAAGCGGCATCCACTGCAGGGCGTCGATGTTCTGCGGCGTCAGCTTGATGCAGTCGGGGACGTGCTTCTTGCGCTCAGGATAGTTCGTGCACGTGCAGCACTCGGAATCGAACAGCTTGCAGTGCACGCGGGTCGGAAAGACCTCGCCGGTGTCCTCGTCCTCGAAACGCACCAGACAGCACAGCCCGCAGCCGTCGCACAGGCTCTCCCACTCGCGCACCGTCATCTGCTCGAGCGACTTGGTTTCCCAGAAAGGCCTCGAAGGCATGCTACAGGCGCCCTACACAATCCACGTCCACCCGCCCCAGATTACCCGTGACCGACGACAACAACGACTCCAACGGCGCCAAATCGCCTTTCGGCCAACGCCGGGAGCCTCCGGAGGCTGACCTGACCGGTTCGCAGCCCAAAGGCAAGCGCGGCAGGCGGTCGCGACTGTGGGCGGTGCTCAAGTGGACCGGCGTCGCCATGCTGGTGCTGCTCGTGGCCGGGCTGGTCGCCGCCGGCATGGCCTGGAACCACGTCAACAAGACCTACCTCCAGGATCTCCCGCAGGTTCCGACCCGCCAGGAGCTCTATGCCTCGACCCGCGCGCCGGCGATCAGGTTCTACGACATGAACGGCCAGTTCATCGCCTCGCGCGGACCGCAGTACGGCGAGAACGTGCGGCTCGCCGCCCTGCCGGATTACGTCCCCAAGGCGTTCCTGGCGGCCGAGGACCGGCGCTTCTACCAGCATGGCGCAGTCGATCCGTGGGCGATCGCGCGCGCCGCGCGCGCCAATCAGAAGGCCGGCCGCGTCGTCGAGGGCGGCTCGACCATCACCCAGCAGCTCGCCAAGGGGATGTTCCTCAGCCCCGACCAGAACCTCAAGCGCAAGATCCAGGAGGCGGCGCTCGCTTACAAGCTGGAGCAGATGCTGAGCAAGGACGAGGTGCTGGAGCTCTACCTCGACCGGATCTATTTCGGCGCCAACACCTTCGGCCTGGATGGAGCCTCGCGCACCTATTTCGGCAAGCCGGCCACCCAGCTGAACCTCTCGGAAGCCGCGCTGCTGGCCGCGCTGCCCAAGGCGCCGTCGCGGATGGCGCTCCATCGCAATATGGACAAGGCGCTGCAACGTCAGCGCCTGGTGCTCGAGCGGATGCGCGGCGAGAACTGGATCAGCGACGCCGAGATGCGCGCGGCCCTCGCCGCTCCGCCCAGATTGGCGGCCACCGCCTTGGCCAATGAAGGCGACAACGGCTACCTCATCGACTACGCCCAGGCTGAGGTGCTGCGGATGGTCGGCCAGAACTCGCCGGACCTCAACGTCACCCTGACCGTCGACCCGCGCCTGCAATCAGCCGGCGCCCAGGTGCTGCGGCGGATCATCGAAGTCGACGGCAAGGCCAGCGGCGCCAGCCAGGGCGCGATGATCGCCCTGGATTCGACCGGCGCCATCCGCACCATGGTCGGCGGCGTCGACTACACCAAGAGCGTCTTCAATCGCGCTGTCCAGGCCAAGCGCCAGCCTGGGTCCAGCTTCAAGCCGTTTATCTACGCCGCGGCGCTGGAAAAGGGCGTGCTGCCGACCGACACCCGCGTCGACGAGCCGGTGAAGATCGGCGATTGGGAGCCCAAGAACTACGGCGGCAAGTACGCCGGGACGGTGACCGTCGAGTCCGCCCTGGCCCGCTCGCTCAACACCATCGCGGTCAAGCTGGGCGAAGAAGTCGGCCCGGCGGCGATCGCCAACCTGGCCGGACGCTTCGGCATCACCACCCTGCCGCCGAACCCCAACCTCTCGGTGTCGCTGGGCGCCTACGAGGTCCCGCTGATCGAGATGACCTCGGCCTACCAGGTGTTCCAGCAGGCCGGGAACCGGCTGCGGCCCTACATCGTCGCCCAGATCCAGACCACCGACGGCCAGGTGATCTACACGCACCAGACGTCCTCGCCCGTGCCGGCCTACGACATCCATTGGGCCAGCATGATGGTGAAGATGATGCAGAAGGTGGTGACCGCCGGCACCGGCACGCGGGCCAACTTCGGGCGGCCGGCGGCGGGCAAGACGGGCACCAGCCAGAACTTCCGCGACGCCTGGTTCATCGGCTTCACGCCGGAATATGTCGCCGGGGTCTGGGTCGGCAACGACGACGACAAGCCCATGAACCAGGTGACCGGCGGCCAGGTCGCCGCCGCCATCTGGAAGGATTACATGGTCACGGCTCACATGAACCTGCCGAGCCGTGAGTTCGAGTGGCTGCTGCCCGACCCCAAGCCGGTCTACGAGGACGACCCGCGAAACGGCTTCTACGAGGGCCTGGCCTACGACTTCGAGACCGCCGAGCATGACGCCGCCCCGCCGCCGGAGCCGTTCGCGCAGCCGCTGGTCCCCGACATCGTGGAGCCGGAGGCCGAGCCTGCGCCGAACTGAGGGGTCGCCTCAGCGCGCGGCTCCCTATATGTGCAGGCGCCCATGAAGCCCCCCGTTCTCGCCCTCAAGGACGTCCGCCTCGCCGACGGTCCCAAGATGCTGTTCGACGGCGTCGACCTAGCCGTCGAGCCGCGCTCGCGCGCCTGCCTGGTCGGCCGCAACGGCGCGGGCAAGTCGACCCTGCTGAAGATCCTGGCCGGCCAGATCGCCGCCGACGAGGGCGAGCGCACGGTCCAGCCCTCGATCCGCATCGCCTACGTCCCCCAGGAGCCGGACATCGCCGGCGAGACCCTGCTGGACTACGTGGTCGCCGGCGGGGCCGAGCCGCACCGCGGGGAAGCGGCGCTGGAACTGTTCGGCATCGACCCGGCCAAGCCCGCCAAGGGCCTGTCGGGCGGCGAGATCCGCCGCACCGCCCTGGCCCGCGCCTTCGCCGAGGAGCCGGACGTCATCCTGCTGGACGAGCCGACCAACCACCTCGACATCCTGGCCATCGAGACGCTGGAAGCCGAGCTCGCGAACTCGCGCGCGGCGCTGGTCATCGTCAGCCACGACCGGGCCTTCCTGGAGCGCGTGACCAACCGCTGCTTCTGGCTGGAGCACCGCAAGGTGCGCCGGCTGGAGAAGGGCTTCGCAGCCTTCGACGAGTGGGTGGAGCGCATCCTGGCCGCCGAGGCCGAAGAGGGCCGCCGGCTCGATAAGCAGCTGGAGAAAGAGGAATACTGGCTGCGCCGCGGCGTCACCGGCCGCCGCGCCCGCAACGAGGGCCGCCGCCGGGCGCTGATGGAGCTGCGCAAGACCAAGGTCGAACGCATGCGCGAGGTGCGCGGCGACCTGTCGATGGGGCTGGCGTCTTCGGGCCTGTCGGGCCAACGCGTGGCCGAGGTCAAGAACATCGCCAAGACGTTCGGCGACCGCACCCTGGTCAAGGACTTCTCGACCCGGATCCTGCGCGGCGACCGGGTCGCCATCGTCGGCCCGAACGGCGCCGGCAAGACCACCCTGGTCAAGCTGCTGCTGGGCGAACTGCCGCCCGACAGCGGCTCGGTGAACCTCGGGGTGAACCTGGAGATCGCCTATATCGATCAGGGCCGCGTCGACCTGAAACCCGAGATGACCCTGCGCGACGTGCTGACGCCGCTCGGCGGCGACCAGGTCATGGTCCGCGGCCAGCCCAAGCATGTGGCCGCCTACGCCAAGGAATTCCTGTTCACCGACAACCAGTTGCGCCAGCCGGTCCGCAGCCTGTCGGGGGGCGAGCGTAACCGCCTGCTGCTGGCCCGCGCCCTGGCCACGCCCGCCAATCTGCTGGTGCTGGACGAGCCGACCAATGACCTCGACATGGACACGCTCGACCTGCTCGAGGACCTGCTGGCCGACTACGAGGGCACGCTGATCCTGGTCAGCCACGACCGCGACTTCGTCGACCGCCTCGCCACCTCGACCATCGCCCTGGACGGTCACGGCCGGGTCGTCGAAACGCCCGGCGGCTGGCAGGACTTCCTCTCGCAGAACCCCGGCTTCTTCAAATCCGTCGCAGCGGGGTCCGCCCCGGCGCCGGCCGCGCCGAAACCGGCCGCGCCGCGGGCCGAACCGCCCAAGCCCAGCAAGCTGTCCTACAAGGACCAACGCCGCCTGCAGGAGCTGGACGCAGCCATCGCCGCCCTGCCTGGCAAGATCGCCAAGCTGGAAACCGACATGGCCGATCCGAACCTCTACACGCGCGATCCGTCCGGCTTCGCCAAGCTCAGCGCCGCGCTCGAAGCTGCGCGGCAGGAGCTGGCCGCGTCCGAAGAGGAATGGCTGGAGCTGGAAGAGCGCCGCGAGGCGCTCGCCCGCTAGCGCACGAAGCAATCGCCCTTCAGGCCGTTGCAGAACGCCTGGGCCTCGGCCCGGGTCTGGAAGCCGGTCACCAGCGCGCGGTGGAAGGTCTTGCCGTCGACCACCACGCTGCGCACGGCGCTCGAAAGCGGCGGCGTCACCTTGCGCTTGATCTTGGCCAGGGCCTCGCGGGCCAGCGGCTCGCTGGACGCCGCGGCGATCTGCACGGCGACCTTGCCGGCCGTCTTCGGCTTGGCGGCCGGGGCCGGGGCCGGCCTGGCGGTCGCCTCGCGAACCGCCGAAGGCGCGAGCGGCCGCAAGGCCAGGGCCGGCCGCGATGCCGCTTCGATCGACGGCGCGACCGGCGGCGCGGGGACGGCGGCCGGCGGCGGGACGGTCGGCCGCGCCCCGACCGCGGTGCGCATCGGCGCTTCTTCAGCGGGAACCGGCGGCCCCACTGGCGAGGGATCGGGCGCGAGTTCGGCGATCTTCGTCGGCGCGACCTTCACTGGCTTGGCGGCGGGTTTGGACGGGACGGCCTTGGCCGGCGTCGCCTTCACGGGCTTGGCGGGCTCGGGCGGCGGCGCGGCCTCCGCCTGCTGCGCCGGCCCACAGACCGCCCGCAGCACCCGGCCCAGATAGGCGTCAGGCGACGGCTGCACCCAGCCGCCCGGCACCTGGCGGTTGATCGCCACGCCCTTGGCCTGCGGCTTCGTGAATACCGTCATCTTGACCACCAGGTCCCGCCGCCGGGCGCAGTCGACATTCACCGTGGAACGCATCGAGCGGTAACCGATCACCCGCTCGGCCTCCTCGGAGATCACCTCTCCCTGCAGGACGACGCCCTCGATCACACCGCCGCCGGCCACCGGCGTCCCGCGGTTTCGGATCGCCACCACCAGGTCGGACTTCACGTACACCACCGCGGCGGCGGGCAGACCGCTGGCGGCGACGGCGCGACGTTCGCGGGCCTCGAGCGCTCCGTCGGCGTGCGCGCCGTGGGCCAGCGCCAGCGCGACCAGCATCGCCCCCCATCCGAACCGCGCGCGCACCGATCGGCCCCCTTTATCTCGCGATCACACCGAAAGGAGGTCGCATGGTTCGGGCCGAGGCGCCAAGGCCGGCGCGCCTTCGCGCAAATTCCGGGGCGCCTGCGACATACCGTCCCTTCGCCGTCCCTTTAAGCGTTTGGTGTCCAAGCCGGGCGCAGCATCGTGCGGACGCGCGGGAACCCCATGACGGCTCGGACCTGGTATTACAATCTGGCGCTTAGCGGCGGCGTGGCTGTGGCCTACGGCGTCAGCATGGCGTTCAGCCTGAGCCTGACCCGTGAAGGCGCCGGGATCGCCACCATCTGGCTGGCCGGCGGCATCCTCGCGGCCGGCTTCCTGCTGCTGCCCAGGCGCTGGAGCCTCGCCGCCGCCGCGGCCTGTTTCGCTGTGCAGTTCGCCTACAACCTGCTGGTCGGAAACCCGCTCGCCGCCGCGGCGACCTTCCCGGCGCTGACCATCGGCGAGGCCGCCGCCGCCGCCTGGCTGGCGCGCAAGGTCTGCGGCGAAACCATGCGCCTGACCAGCATGACCCGGGTCGCGCGCCTGCTGCTGCTGGTCGTCGCGCCGGCCACCGGACTGGCGGCGATCCTGGCCGCCGACGTCTTCACCCTCTACGGCCGTAGCTTCAATACGGTGCTGACGGGATGGTTTTACGGCCACGCTCTGGGCATGGCGATCATGCTGCCGGCCAGCCTGATGGTCGTGCGCCCCGACATGATCCGCGACTTCCGCCGCACGCCGGCCGAGCAGCTCTGCCTCTACGGCCTGGTCGCGGCGATGAGCTTCGTCAGCGTTCTGCCGATCCGCTTTCCCATGCCGTTGCTGCTGTTCCCGCTCATGGCCCTGCTCGCCTTCCGGCTAGGGCCGCGCGGGGCGGCGGTCGGGACGATGATCATGGCCGTTGTCCTGTCGAGCCTCGTCGTCAGCCTGCCCTCCCCGCCCAGCGGCGCGACCTGGAGCCTGGCCGAGCGGACCCGCAGCCTGCAGTTCCTGATCGCCATCAACTTCTTCACCAGCCTGGCCACCGCCATGGTGATCGCCGACCAGAAGCGGATGAAGCGCCTGTGGGCCCGGCGCACGCGCATCGCCCGCGCCGCCCAGGCCCGGGCGATGGCCGCCGGCCAGGCCAAGACCGAATTCCTGGCCACGATGAGCCACGAGATCCGCACCCCGATGAGTTCGATCGTCGGCTTTACCGAGGTGCTGCTCAAGCGCGAGGACCTGCCCGAACCGGCCCGCCGGCAGTTGGCGCTGATCGACCGCGCCGGCGCCTCGCTGCTGACCGTGGTCAACGACATCCTCGACTTTTCGAAGGTGGAGGCCGGCGAAGTCGAGCTTTCGCCCGCGCCGATCAATCCGCGCAGCGTCGCGCAGGACGCCATGGCCATCGTCACCGAGGCAGCCCGCCGCAAGGGCCTGGACCTGCAGCTCGGCTTCATCGGCCCGGTCGAGGCGCCGGTGATGCTGGACGACCTGCGGGTGCGCCAAATCCTGCTCAACCTGCTCTCCAACGCCATCAAGTTCACCGACCAGGGCCGGGTGCGCCTCGACCTCCAGGCCATCGAGGAACCGGACGGCGTGCTGCTGCGCTTCCGAGTCACCGACACCGGGCCGGGCGTCCCCTCCGAACAGGCCGCGCGGCTGTTCAAGCGGTTCAGCCAGGGCGACTCCTCGGTCAGTCGGACCCATGGCGGCACCGGACTGGGCCTGGCCATCTGCCGAGGCCTGACCGAGCTGATGGGCGGCAAGATCGGGGTTGAGAGCAAGCCGGGCGCTGGGGCGACCTTCTGGTTCGAGATCCCGGCCCAGCGCGCTGCTGGACCGGTTCGCGAGACCGCCGCCGCCGAAACCGCCGCCCCGCTGGCGGCCCGCGTGCTGCTGGTAGACGACCATCCGATGAACCGCGAGCTCGGCGCCACCGTGCTGGGCCTGCTGGGCTGCGAGGTGATCCTGGCGGAAAACGGCGAGGAAGCTGTGGCGGCCGCCCAGACCAGCGGCTGCGACCTGATCCTCATGGACGTCCACATGCCGCGCATGGACGGGTTGGAGGCGACCCGCGCCATCCGCGCCCTGGGCGGCGTCTGCGCCGCGGTGCCAATCATCGCCATGAGCGCCGACGTGATGCCGGAGATGGAGGCCGCCTGCCTGCGCGCCGGCATGAACGCGGCGGTCGGCAAGCCGATCCAGATCCAGGCCCTGCACGAGGTCCTGACCCGCTGGCTGGCGCAAGCCGACGGCGGCGTGGCGGCGGCCTGATTTTCACGTCCGCCGGCCTTGGAACGGCGCGCGCCTGCGCTTAGGCTCGCCGCGCTGAAAGTTGGGGAACTCGATGAAACTCCTGCGTCTCGCCGCCGTCGCGCTCGCGGCCCTCGCCTGCGCCTGCTCTCCGAGCCAAAAGGACGAGGCCGCCAAGGCCCCTGACGGACGCACCACCATTCGCTTCGCCACCGACTGGCGCGCCCAGGCCGAACAGGGCGGTTTCTACCAGGCCGTGGCCACCGGCGAGTACGCCAAGCGCGGCCTGGACGTGCAGATCGTGCAGGGCGGCCCCGGCGTGAACGTGCCGCAGCTGCTGGCCTCCGGCGCGGTCGAGGCGGGCATGGGCTCCAACAGCTTCATCGTCATGAACCTCGCCAAGGAGAAGATCCCGGTGAAGGCGGTGGCGGCGATGATGCAGAAGGACCCGCAGGTCCTGATCGCGCACCCGGGCCAGGGCCTGGAGAAGATCGCCGACCTGAAGGGCCGCCCGATCCTGCTGTCCGACGCCTCGGTCACCGCCTTCTGGGTGTGGCTGAAGTCGAAGTACGGCTTCACCGACGACCAGGTGCGCAAGTACACCTTCAACGCCGCGCCGTTCCTGGCCGACAAGCGCGTCGTCCAGCAGGGCTATGTGACCTCCGAGCCCTACACCATCGAGAAGCAGGCCGGCCTGAAGCCCAAGGTGTTCCTGCTCGCCGACGAGGGCTATCCCGGCTACGCGACCATGATCCTGGTCCCCGACAGCCTGATCGCCAAGAACCCCGCCGCCGTGAAGGCCTTTGTCGAGGCCTCGGCCGCCGGCTGGAAGAGCTACCTCCACGGCGACGCTGCGCCCGGCGACGCGCTGATCCGCAAGGACAACCCGGAAATGACCCAGGACGTCCTCGATCAGGCCCGCGAGAAGCTGAAGTCGTACGGCATCGTCGACTCGGGCGACGCCCAGACCGCCGGCGTCGGGGTGATGAGCGACGCCCGCTGGGCCGAGTTCTTCAACGTGGCGTCCAGCCAGGGCGTCTACCCCAAGGACATGGACTACAAGAGCGCCTACACGCTGCAGTTCCTGGCGCCGGCGGCGAAGTGACCCTCGCGGCGCTGAGGGACGTCGAGGTCGATTATCCGGGGCGCGGCCGCGCGCTGGGACCGATCGACCTGGGCGTCGAGGCCGGGGAGATCCTGGCGCTGGTCGGGCCGTCGGGCTGCGGCAAGTCCACGGCCCTGCGGCTGCTCGCGGGGCTGGAGGCCCCGACGCGCGGAACCCTGGAACGCAAGCCCGGCCGCGGCGAGACGGCGGTCGTGTTCCAGGCCCCGACTCTCGCCCCCTGGCTGACGGCGCAGGCCAACGTCGCCCTGCCGCTTGAGCTCGGCGGGACGCCGACCGAGGACGCCCGGCGGCGCGCCCGCGAGGCGCTGGTCCGCGTCGGCCTGTCCGGCGCCGAGAACGCGCGCCCCGCGACCCTGTCCGGGGGCATGGCGATGCGCGCCTCCCTGGCCCGCGCCATGGTCACCGAGCCGCGCCTGCTGCTGCTGGACGAACCCTTCGCGGCGCTGGACGAGATCACCCGCCGCACCCTGGCCGACGACGTTCTGGCCCTGTGGGACGCCTCGCGCCCGGCCATCGTCTTCGTGACCCACAATGTCGAGGAAGCGGTCTACATGGCCGACCGCGTGGCGGTGCTGACCCGCGGCCCGGGACGGCTGGCCGGCGTCGCCCGCATCGATGCGCCCTTGCCGCGCTCGCCGGGGTTCCGGACCTCGGAGGTCTTCCGCGCCGCGGTCGAGCAGGTGTCGAGCCTGCTGGCCCAGGGGATGGAGGCCGCCCGATGAGCCGCATCCTCGCCCCGCTGGCCTTGGTCGCCCTGTTGCTGGCCGCCTGGGAGATCGCGGTCCGTACGATGGGCGTCCCCGCCTACTTTCTGCCGCCGCCGTCCGGCGTCGCGGTCGCCCTGGTCGAGAACCTGCCCAGCCTGGCCGCCGCGGCCTGGATCACGCTCTCGACCGCGCTGATCGCCCTGGTCGTGGCCAGCCTGATCGCCGTCGGGCTGGCGGTGATCGTCGGCCTCAACCCCTTGCTGGAGGCGGCCGTGCGGCCGCTGGCCTCGGTGCTGCAGGTCACGCCGGTCGTGGCCATCGCGCCGCTGGTGCTGATCTGGGCCGGCATCGACCATCCGCAGCGCGCCATCGTCGCGCTGGCGGTGCTGGTGGCGTTCTTCCCGATCTTCTCAGGCGCGGTGACGGGCCTGCGGGCGGCCGATCCGGACCTGGAGCGCCTGTTCGACCTCTATGGCGCCGGGCGCTGGCAGCGGGTCATGCGGCTGCGCCTGCCGTCGGCCGTGCCGTTCCTGCTTGAGGGCCACAAGGTCGGCGCCGGCCTGGCGATCATCGGGGCGGTGGTCGCCGAGTTCGGGGCCGGGTCCGGCGGGGTTCGGGGCCTCGCCTGGCAGATCCTCGACGCCGGCAACAAGCTGCAGACCGCCCGGATGATCGCGGCCCTGGTGGTGCTGGGGCTGATGGGCGTGGCGCTGCATGCGCTGCTGGACCGGGCCGAGCGCGTCGGCCTGACATGGTGGCGCGGGCGTTAAGCTCAGCCGTTAGGCGAGCTTTAAGCGGCTTGCGGTTAACGATGGCGACATGCGCGCCGTACTCGCCATCGTCGTCGGCCTCGCCTGCCCGCTGACCGCCGCGGACCGGACCGCCGGCGCGTGCGAGCAGCCCGATGCGCCGTCGAGCGCCAAGACCGTCGCACCGGACGCCCGTCCGGGCGCCTTCTGAAGAAGACGCTTACATGGCCCGCAGCAAGCTTCACGACCTGATCGAGATGGCCAAGGAGCCGTCCAGCGAGCGCCGGCGCGAGCTGCTGCGCGGGGTCACCGACCTGTTCTTCTCCAGCGACGACGTGCGCGGCGGCGAGGAGATGGAGCTGTTCGACGACGTCCTCAGCCAGCTGGCCGGCGAGATGGAGGAAGCCGTGCGCGGGGAACTGGCCCTGCGGATGTCGAGCGCCGCCGCCCCGCCGCGAAGCCTGCTGCGCGACCTGGCCCGCGACGTCTCCATCGACGTCGCCCGCCCCGTCCTGGCGAACTCCCGGGCGCTGACCGACGACGACCTGCTCTCGGTGGCCCGCACCCGCGGCCAGGACCACCTGCGCGCCATCTCCCAGCGACCGGTCGTCTCCGAGGCGGTGTCCGAAGCCATCGTCGAGCGCGGCGACGACGCCACCCTGGGCGTGCTGCTGGCCAACGAGGGCGCGGCGATGTCGCGCGAGGTGCAGGAGATGGTCGTCGACCGCGCGGTCGAAAACCCGGCGCTGCACGAGGCGGTGGTCACCCGCAAGTCGTTGCCCGTCGATCTGCTGAACGAGATGTACTTCGTGGTCGAGGCGCGGCTGCGCGGCGAGATCCTGGCCCGCAACGAGGCGGTCGACCCGGCCGAGCTGGACGCCGCCCTGGCCGCCGGCCGCAAGCAGCTGGCGTTCCGCGACGGGGCCCTGCCCTCCGACTACGCCGAGGCCGAAAAGCAGATCCGCGTGCTGCGCCTGCGCGGCGCGATCACGCCCCAGGTGCTGGCCGGCTTCCTGCGCGCGCGCGAGACCACCAAGTTCCTGGTCGCGCTGAGCGAACTGGCCGACATCGACTTCCACACCGCCCGCCGGATCCTGGAGCGGCGCGAGCTCGACGCCCTGTCGATCGTCTGCAAGGCGGCCGGGTTCGAGCGTTCGCTCTACCTGACCTTCGCGGTGCTGATCCTCGACCGCGACGCCAACGCCATGGGCCGGGCGCGCGAGTACGGCGAACTCTACGAGAACCTGCCCCGCGAAGCCGCCCAGCGCACGATCCGCTTCTGGCGGATGCGCCGCAAGGCCGGCGACATGGCCGCGGCCTAAGGGGCGGGCGGCGCGTCGGCCGGGAAGTCGTAGCGGATCGGAATCCGCACGCGACCGCCGACGGTCGGCAGGCCTTCCGCGGTCCAGGGCTTGGCCTGGAACGAGCCGGCCAAGGCCAAGGCTGCTTCGCCGAATCCCAATCCGCTCGGCTCCTCGCGTTGGGTCGTGCAGCCGGCCAATCGACCGTTCTCCACGACGTCACAAGCGATGACGACGCGCGCTGTGCCGACGTTCGCCTTCATCGCCGCAGCCGGGTATCCGGCGATGACCTGGTCCCCGGTCGGAAGGGACAACCACTGCGGCCGCCCGATCACGCGCTTTTCGGGGTCCAGCATGTCGAGCGCAAAGGTAAATGGGACCATAGTCCAGATCCCCTCGGTTTTGCGTCCATCAGCCAGCACCGAGGGCCCGACGAAGCTCTCCGACAAACGTCGGGCGGCCGCGGCGAATCCTTGCCCCTTCGGCTCTTCAACGGTCGTTTGGCAGGCCGTCAGCCTTCCTGCCCGTTTGAAGCGACAGGTCAGGGTGGCCCGACCCTCGGTACGATTTTCACGGGCCACCTGCGGATAGGCGGCGACCACCTCAGCATAGCTCGGCGCCGCCACCCAAGTGACGTTGCTGAGCGCCTGGAGACGCGTGGGCTCGTTCTGCTCAGGCAATCGGGCGCTAGAGGCTGGGGGCATCTTGAAGTTGATCGGAATGCGAATCGTGCTCACCACCGGCCGCCCGTCCTTCATAGCCGGCCGCATCAGGAACTGTGGCGTCAGCGCCAGCGCCGCGAGACCGAATCCCTCGCCTTCCGGCGTCTCGCTGTCGACGGCGCAGCCAAACAGCGCGCCTTGCTCGCTGACGCGGCAAGCCACGACCGCTTGGCCGCTCATGTTGTTGATCCAGGCGCGGCGCGGGAAGACGCCAAGGACCTCGTCGGCCGTCGGCATTCGCAGCCAATCGGCGACCGTTTCACCAGCCTGCGCCGGGCAAGCCGACATCGCGAGGCCGATGAGCCCCGCCGCCGCAAAAACCTTGTTCACACCCCGCCCCCAGCTACACGACCGACATGCTGACGTCGACAGCTTTGGGTTGCAAGTCGTGCTAGTATGGCGTGCGCGCAGAGGCGCCCGCGCTGACCAGCCGCTCCAGCGCATCGGCGGCGATGATGCTCAGCGAGCGCAAGCCCAGTTCGCCGAACACGTCCAGGGCGGCGTTGAGCGCAAAGGCCGCGCTCGCCCGCTCGCCGCGGTCGACCCCGGTGATGTCCATGCGCGCTTCGTAGAGGCGGGCCAGATTGACCTGCAGCAGCGCCCAGGCGGCCGGCTCGCGCTTGGCCGAGATCGCCGCCAGTTCGATCTTGAAGGCGGCCTCAGCCGCGTCGAGCACGGTCAGGTCGCCTGACAGCTCGGCCGAGCGCGCCAGGCAGAGCGCCCGATTCGAGGCCCCGAACGCCCGCAGCGACAGACCCGGCGCGCTCTTCAGCACGTGGGCGGCGCGATCGTAGCAGGTGACCGCCTGCTCGTAGGCGCGTTCCGAGGCGCCCGCCTCGCCCAGCGCCTGGAGGCCCTGGGCCAGGGCCGTCTGCACGCGGGCCCAATCGAGCGGACTGTGGTCCCGCGAAAGCTCGCCCGCGACATCGGCCAGGGCGCTGACCGCCTGGGCCAGCACCTCGACCTCGCCGGCGCTCTCGCCCTGCAAGGCCATGGCGTGGCCGCGCAGCGCCGCAGCGCGCGCCCAGCTCAGCGGTTCGTAGGCCGAATCGAGCCCCTCGGCGGCGCGCTCGGCCTGCTCGCGGCCGGCGGCCAGAATGTCGTCGTCGCGCAGCCGCGCGCCCCAACCGATCAGGATGTCGGCCAGCACCAGCCGCGACTCCACCGCCAGCAGCCGGGCGGCCCGGCACCGCTTGGTCAGGCTTTCCAGGCCGGCGATCGGGGCGGCGAACCGCCGGGCCACCGCTCGGGCGGCGCGGGCGTCGCCGCTCGCCATCTGCTCGCGCGCCTCGATGGCGGCGATGCCGATATCGGCCAGCGGCAGCGAGAGACCGCCGCGGGCCGCGGCGCGGGCCTCGCGAAACGCAACGTCGGCCGCGGCGTTGAGGCCGTCGTCGCCGAACAGTTCGGCCCCCAGCATGGCGCAGAACGCCTGCTCGCAACGGGCGCGGGCCCAGCCGTCGGGCCGGCGCTCGCGGTCAAAGGCCTCGGCGGCCGCTTCGGCCGTCGCCGCGGCCTTGCGCAGGATGGCGGCGTCGCCCGAGCGGCGAGCGACCTCGCGCCAGACGATGGCGCTCTCCAGGCGGCGTTGGGCCTTGTCCTTGGCGCCGACCCGGCCGGCGGCGATGTCCGCAGCGCGTCCCTCGTCGGCGATCATCCGCAGGTCGAGCAGCTCCAGCAGCGAGGCGTCGCCGCCGGTCAATCCGTCGCGGGGGGCGTTCAACGCCTCTGCGCCGAACAGACGCTTCAGCTCTCGACCGAACTCGAACATGCGAAGGCTCCGATCACCTCGCGACGTCTCAACACGGGACGCCCACGGAAGGTTCAGACCGGGCACAGCAAAGCCGGAGCCGAGTTCGTAAACAAGTGGTTAACGCGCAGCTTATGGTTAACAATAACTAAACAAAATGTGTTCGGCGCCAGCCGCGCTCTGGCGCCGAACTTGCTTAACGGCTGTTAAGCACGTTCTTTGGAACGCTCGAAGCCGATCTTCGGGAAACGTTCGGCGACATAGCCGATTTCCCAAGCGGACTTGGCCAGGAACACCGGCTGGTCGTCGATGTCCGATCCCATCGCACCCTTGTGCTTGCCCGCGAAGTCTTCCACCTCAGCCTTGTCGCCCGACAGCCAGCGCGCCTCGGCATAGGGCGAGGCCTCGAAGATCACCTCCAGCTGGTACTCGTTGGCCAGGCGGTCGGCCATGACCTCGAACTGCAGCTGGCCGACGGCCCCGACGATGAAGTCCGAACCGATCACCGGCCGGAACAGTTGGGTGACGCCCTCCTCGGCCAGGCCTTCCAGCGCCTTCTTCAGGTGCTTGGCCTTCAGCGGGTCCTTGACCCGCACGCGCTGCAGGATCTCCGGCGCGAAGTTCGGCAGGCCCGCAAAGCGCAACGTCCCGGTCTCCGACAGGCTGTCGCCGACCCGCAGGACGCCATGGTTGGGAATGCCGATGACGTCGCCGGCATAGGCCTCCTCGGCCAACTCGCGGTCCGAGGCGAAGAACATGATCGGCGCGTTGACCGACAGCTGGCGGCCGGTGTTCTGCACTTTCAGCTTCATGCCGCGCTGGAACTTGCCCGAGGTCAGCCGCAGGAAGGCGATCCGGTCGCGGTGGTTGGGGTCCATGTTCGCCTGGACCTTGAACACGAAACCGGTGACCTCCTTGTCGCCCGGGGCGACATGGGTCGGCTCGCCCCCGCGCACGGCGGCGACGGCCTTCGGCGGCGGCGCATAGGCGCCCAGCCCGGCCAGCAGCTGGTCGATACCGAAGTGGCGCAGGGCCGAGCCGAAGAACACCGGGGTCATGTGGCCCTCGAGGAACGCCTTAGGGTCGAACGGCTTGGACGCCTCCTGCACGAGCATGGCGTTTTCTTCGAGCTCGGCCTGTTCGTCCGGATCGAGGTAGCTGACGATCGCATTGCCCCGGAAGGCGACCGGCGCCGGATGGCCCTCTTCGGAGTCCGAGCCCTTCTTGGCGAAGGGCACGAACTGTTCGCTGCGCAGGTCCAGCATGCCCTTGAACCGGCCGCCCGACCCCGCCGGCCAGAACAGCGGCGCCGGATCGAGCGCCAGCTTCGAGGCGATCTCATCCAGCAGCTCGATCGGGTCCTGGGCCTCGCGGTCCATCTTGTTGATGAAGGTCACGATCGGGATGTCGCGCAGGCGGCAGACTTCGAACAGCTTCAGGGTCTGCGGCTCGATGCCCTTGGCGGCGTCCAGCACCATGACCGCCGCGTCGGCCGCCGTCAGGGTGCGGTAGGTGTCTTCCGAGAAGTCCTCGTGGCCCGGCGTGTCGAGCAGGTTGAACATCAGACCGTCGTGGTCGAACGTCATCACGCTGGCCGAGACCGAGATCCCGCGCTCGCGCTCGATCTTCATCCAGTCGGACCTGGTGCGGCGGTTCTCGCCGCGCGCACGCACGGCGCCGGCCGCCCGGATCGCCCCGCCGGCCAGCAGCAGGTTTTCGGTCAGGGTCGTCTTACCGGCGTCCGGATGGGAGATGATGGCGAAGGTGCGCCGGCGCGCGGCCTCGGCGGCGGGAGAGGTGCTCATGGACGGCGCTTAGCGCAGCGCGGCGCTGTGCGAAAGCCCGCCTTATGCGGCCAGGCGCCGCCAGACCTGCCGATCGGTCCAAACCGTGTCGAGCATCCCCTGGTCCTGACGGCTCGACAGCCGCGCCATCACCTCGAAGTCGACATTGGCGTAGCGCAGGGTGACGTCCTCGGGCGCGCAGCCATAGGCCGGCGCGACGAACAGCGCCGCGTTGATCGACGGCGCCTTGGCGATGATCAGGGTCGCCAGCCGCCGGGCGCGCTCGGGCCTGTCGAAGTGCAGCAGCGGGTCTTCGGCGTAGAGTTCCTGGCCCAGCTTGCTGACCACGTTGAACGGCAGCGCCCGGAACCTGCGGCCCGCCATCTTCGGCGAGAGCTTCGCTCCACTCAGGTTCAGCACAACGTCGTTCAGCAGAAAGAGCATACCAAGCAAGCGCTCGCGTTCGTGGAACGCCGCTGTGTGCCACGAGCGTGCTTTAGCCCCCGTTGAGAAAGGCGGTGAATCGCGCGGTAACCGCGTCCGTTAGCCCTGTTCGACCGGCTCGATCAGGAAGTGGCGGCCTTCCCGATCCTCGATCTCCACCACCCAGATGTCCGGGTCGATGCGGATCGCCCGCTCGATGTACTTGTCGAGGTCCGCCTCCTGGTCCGACAGCGCCGGGCGCATCCAGACCCGCTCGCCGTCGCCGCGCGTGGCCTCGGCATAGAGCCGGACCGTGCCGTCGCCGCGGTTCAGCACCTTGACCAGCACGCTGCCGGCCCGCGCGTCGCCCTTGCGCACCACCACGGCGAAGCCGCCGCCCAGTTCCACGCGGCGGATCAGCGCGGCGACCCAGATGTCGGAGGAAAGCAGCATGGTCGTCGACGGCGTCTCGATAACGGAACGGAAAGACCGGGCCGTTAGGCTCAGCCGCAAGATCTCGAACCTATACGAGAAAAACAGAAGGCATGACGAGTACGCGCAGAACCGCGCGGCGCGTCGTGTGTGGATGGATGGGGCTGGCCGCGGCGGGGGGGCTTCTCGCAGCGCCCGGAGTTTCGGTCGCAGCCGCCGCCGACCTCTTCTACGAACGCACGGTGATGACCGCCGCCGACGCCAGGTGCGGCCTGTTCGCGCCGCCGGTCGGCGCGGCGCTGGCGGCTGGGCGCATACAGGCGCACGGCGCGGCCATCCGCTCGGGCGCCGACAAGGCCGAGTTGGCGCAGCTGGAACGCCGCGCCCGCGCCAAGGCGGCGGCCACGCCCTGCAAGTCGGCCGACATGACGATCGCCGCCAGCCGCGTGCGCGAGGCCTTCGAAGGCTACGCCCAGCTCTCGCGCATGACCTATCCGGGCGAAATGTCCGAGTGGCGGGCCGACCGGTCCGGCGGCGTGCGCTGGCGCCTGCAGCAGTCGGCCAGCTTCGGCTGGAACAAGATGGTGTTCGGCCTGGCCGGCCGCGAAGGCGCCAACGCGCTGATGACGGTCGCCAATTTCGCCGACGGCAAGACCCCCTATGGCGCGCGGCTGGTGCTGCGCGACACCGACGCGACGCTGGGGCCCTATCTCGACGCCCGCGGCCAACCGTTGAGCAAACTGCCGCTGGCGCGGCGCCTGCCGCCGCCGACCGCCCGCAACGCCTATACCGCCGAGGCCCGCAGCCCGGCCGGCCAGGACCTGTTGCCCAAGGGGTTCAAGTCGGGTTGGGCGTTCCGCTTCCCGGCCGCGGCCGCCCACGCCCTGGCCGAACTCGACCCGCGCGAGGCGGTGGCCGTGGAGTTCCTGTTCGCCGGCCCCGACGGCGAAGTGGTCCGCCGGGCCTATGTCGAGGTCGGAGATTTCGCCGCCGGCCGCGCCTTCCTGCAGGTCGCGACCCGCTGATCGCACGATTACGGTGCGTTCGCCGCCGCCGGCTGGTCGATCACCGGCAGCCGGACCGAGACTGTGGTCCCCTCGCCCATCCGGCTCTCGATGATCATCTCGCCGCCATGCAGCTGCGCGAACGATCGCACCAGCGACAGGCCAAGGCCGGTGCCGGCCGCCCGCTGCGCGGCCCCGCCGGCCTGCTCGAACGGCCGCCCCAGGCGCTGGAGATCTTCCGGCCCGATGCCGACGCCGGTGTCGGCGACCAGCAGCTCCATCACCGCGCCGTCCGCCTGCAGCGTCACCGTCACGGACCCGCCGCGCGGCGTGAACTTCAGGGCGTTGGAGATCAGGTTGAGCACGATCTGTTTGAGCGCCCGGCGGTCGGCGAGCACGTCGAGCGGCTCGCGCGGCAGCAGGCCGCGCAGCTGCACCCCGGCCCGGTCGGCCTGCCCGCGCATCAGCCGGAGGACGCTCGACACCGCCTCGCGCCCGTCGAACGCCTCGAGCGCCAGTTCGTACCGCTCGGCCTCGATCTTCGACATGTCGAGCACGTCGTTGATCAGGTCCAGCAGGTGCCCGCCGGACTCGTGGACCAGTTCGGCATACTCGGCGTAGCGGTCAGACAACGGCCCGAACAGCCCCTGACGCATGATGTCCGAGAACCCCATGATCGCGTTCAGCGGGGTGCGCAGCTCATGGCTCATATTGGCCAGGAAGCGGGACTTGCCGGCGTTCTGGGCTTCGGCCTCGCTACGGGCCTGTTCCAGCTCCAGCTCGCGGGCATGGGCGGCCGCGGCGTCACGCAGCACGCCGATCAACCGGCCGGAGCTGGTGCGGCGCAAGCTGACCGCCAGCCAGGCCTGCGGCTCGGCCGCCGGCGCGAAGGCGACCTCCGCCGCCCCCTCGGCCCGCGCGGTCGCCAACGCCTGGCGCACCCGCGGCCGGTCGGCCTCGCTGGCCAGGTCGACGATGGTCAGGCCCGTGCTCGAGACGCCGCGCGCGCCCGCAGGCTCGCGTCCCCAGGTCCGCGCGATCAGGCCGTTTCGATCCAGCGTGGTCAGCAGGAAGGGTTGCTCGTCCAGCACCTGGCGAAGCTGCGCCAAGGCCAGCCGCAGCCGCCGATCCTCGCGCCCCATATTGCGTTGCAGGACCACCAGGGCCGCCGCCAGTCCCAGCACGGTCGAGGTCAGGGCGAAGGCGCTGACCACCGCCGCCGCCGCCGGGATCAGCACATAACCGGAGAGCGTCAGCCCGCCGATCGCCGCCACCCCGACCGCCGCCAGCGAGACCGCCGCGCCGAGCGCCAGCCGCTCGCCGCGCCCGACGCCTACCGCCGCCACCAGCGGCGCCAGGCACCAGACCGACAAGGGACTCCCCACCCCGCCGGTCAGCGCAGCCGCGCTCGCCGCCGCCGCGCCGAGGCCGGCGATCGCGAGGATCGAGGCCAGGCCCGCGGGCCGGGTCGTCGATATCATCCTGGCGGGCGGACTTTCGATCACGGGCGGGTTCGCGGCTCCTTTGGCGGGCGACTCGACAGAGGATTCTTGTTCTTAACTTTAGCGACCTGGGCGAGTCGCTGCGAGGCCGCTCGCGCCGCGGGCGACCCGACTTGGGTACATAGCCGGCTGCGGCCCTGCGACGTTCGAAACCAAATCGTAAGTGGGCGACCGGTAATCTCCGGGAAGTACAGACCGCGAGGCTCGTAAGTTGCAGATGGCCCAAGCGGCTCACTTTCCGCCCGACCCGCCCAGGGCCCCGGCGTCCGAGCCGGAGGCCAGGACAGCCGCACGCCAGCGTCGGGACGTCGTCGCCGACGAGGCCAAGCGCTCGTTCCTGCGCATGGCCAGCCATGAACTGCGCACGCCGCTGAACTCGATCCTCGGCTTTTCCGAGATCCTGCAGTCCGAGCTCTACGGCCCGCTCGGGGCGCCCCAGTACAAGGAATATGCGAGCATCATCCACACCAGCGGCGCACGGCTGCTGCGGCTGGTGAACCAGGTGCTCGAGATCGCCCGCCTGGAAGGCGGCGCAATGGACTTCGACCTGCGCACCGAGTCGCTCGACCACGCGCTCGACGACGTGCTGGACGGCCTGCGCGAGGACGCCGCCCCCCGTGGGGTGGAGGTGGTCGTCCTTCAGCGCGGCGCATTGCCGACGGTGACCGCCGACGCCCGCGGCCTGCGCAACCTGCTTGGCAACCTGATCCAGAACGCCGTGATCTTCTCCCCCGACCACGCCGTGGTGCACGTGCACGCCACCCGCATCGGCGACCAGGTCGAGATCGTCGTGGCCGATGACGGCCCCGGCGTCGATCCGCATGACATTCCCCGACTGCTGCGGCCCTTCGAGCAGGGCGAGAACGCCCTGACCCGGCGCAGCGAGGGGGCCGGACTGGGCCTGCCGATCGTCGAACTGCTCTGCACGGCCATGGGCGGGCGGCTGAAGCTCAGCTCGGCGCCGGGCCAAGGCCTGACCGCCCGCGTCCACCTGCCCGCCGGCTAGCGGCAAGTCCGCGCGAAGCTGCGGCGAAAGCCGTTGCACAAGGCCCCCGCGGCGCCTAAGTCGCCATTGTTATGAATACGATCGACGACGCCCTGGCCGACCTGGTCGAAGAGTTCGACCTCCTTGGCGACTGGGAGGAGCGCTATCGCTACGTCATCGAGCTGGGCCGCGACCTGGCGCCGCTCTCCGACAGCGAACGCAGCGAGGCCAACAAGGTGCGCGGCTGCGCCAGCCAGGTATGGCTGGTGACCGAACCCCAGGCCGACGGCGCGGTGATGTTCCGCGGCGATTCCGACGCCCATATCGTGCGCGGCCTGATCGCGGTGCTGCTGCGGCTGTTCTCCGGGCGCCGGCCGGGCGAGATCGTCGCCTTCGACGTGAAGTCGGCCTTCGACCGGCTCGGACTGGCCGGGCACCTGTCGGCCCAGCGTTCCAACGGCCTGGCCTCGATGGCGGCCCGGATCCACCGCGACGCCGAGGCGCTGACCGCGGCCTGACGGTTCAGGCGGCGCGGATGCCGCTGGCGAAGGTGTCGCCCTGCACGCCGACCACCGCGTCGTAGCCGAGGATCATGTCGACGTCGGCCCCGTTCGAGGCCAGCGGCAAGCGCAGCCAGAGGATCGAGATGTGCGCGGCCCCGCGCCAGGCCAGGCTGTGCACGCCCACCGACGGCCGGCGTTCCTGCACCACCTTGGTCAGCTCGCGCCGCCAATAGTCGGCCGCGGTGGCGCTATAGGCCTCGGTCAGGGTGCGCCCGGTGATCTCGCGGCCATAGACGCCGTAAAGCCCGGTGCCGGCCAACCGCAGCCGGAATTCCAGCGGATCGCGGCGCACGTCGATCAGGCTGATGGTCGGCAGCAGCCGCTTGAAGTCGTCGGGGTGGATGTCGTCGCGCCCAGGCAGGCGCCCGCTGCGCCGCAACCCGGCCCAATAGGCGTACAGCTCCTCGTGTGCGCGCGCGGCCGCCGCCGAAGCCCCCATCTGTGCGGCCATATTCAGATTCCTTAACAACCCCTTGGAATCGCGACGAATCACTTATCGCCCAGAGGGTGATTCTCGGGCAAGGGGAAATCCTAATTCCCGGAAAGAATTCGGGCCGAAAGGTGGCGCAGCTTGGCCTTAAGGCGCCGCGCCAGCGACCCTCGCGGCCTCGGCGCGGCAGTCGACGGGGCGCCCCGGCCGGGAGCAGAAATCAGGCCACCGGTCGCGCAAACGCCAATAGCTGACTAGGCCGGCCTTGGCGGCGATCGGCCAGAACCGGCGATCGCGGCGCAGCGGCTCGGTGACGGGATCCATCAGACACCCCTCATCCGGGTTGAGCGCCGTCTCCATGCCCGGCGCGCCCAAGGCGGCGAAGGCCTCGTCGACGCGGCCGAGCGTCGCGGCGGCCTTGACGACGTGGCAGGGGGCGACATCGGCGTTCCGGGCGGCGGCGCGGAAGGCGGCCATCGCCGCCTCGCCATCGGCCGCCCCGCCCGACCTGCGCGCCTTCAGCAGCCGATCGAACGCCGCGACCCCGGCCGCGTCCAGCGTCGGCGGCGCGGTGTCCGGATCATGCAGTAGCGCCGACGCCGCCTCGGGCGCGCCCGCGAACGCCTCGATCTCGAAGCGAACCCGGCGGACGCTGGCCTGGTCCGGATGAAGGCGCGCGAACCGCGCCGCCGCCTGGCGCGCCGACTCAAGCTCGCCGTTCGCGTAGAGCGCGCTGACGTAACTGTGGGCCGGCGGCGCGGCCATCGGGCGCAGCGCTAGCGCGCGTTGGCAGAACGCCCGGCTCTCCCACGCCCGCCCGACCGCGACCAGGTGGCGACACTCCCGCATATGCAGGAACGGAAACTGCGGGGCCGCCGCCAGGCCGCGAAGGACCTGATCCTCGGCCCCGGCGATGTCGCGCGGCGCCTCCTCCCGCTCCAGAAGGTACAGCGCGTCGAAGGCGGCCCCGGAGCCGGCCGGGTCCTCCCGGATCGCCCGGGCCGCCTCAACCCTGGCCCGGCGACGCAGATCGCGCCGACCGTCGGCCGCCGTGAGCGCCGCCAGGTGCAGGCTCAGCGCCAGATGGGCGCGGCCGTCGACAAAGCCGGGGGCGCGCTCGACGACCTGCTCGAACGCCCGCAGCGGCACGCCTTCGCGCAGCAGCGCCGGCGTCTTCAGCGCGCCGGCGCCCTTGATGTAGAGGGCCAGGGTCTGCGGATCGAGCTTCACACCTTTCTGCCGGCGGGCCTCCAGAAGCGCGTAGACCACCTCCGTCGAGGCCGCGGCGACCTCGTCGCGCAATCCGCCGGCCCGCCCCACCGGCCGCTCGAACTCGTCGGTCCAGATGATGAAGTCGGCGCGCGGATCCTTCAGATAGGCCCGAACCCGCCACAGCCCGCCGTCGCGATCGACCGACCCGCTCAGGATCAGCTCGCTGGCCCGCCGCGCGGGGGACGCCGCCTCGCCCACCGAGACCGCGACATCGGCGCCGCTTTCCCCGAGCAGGCCTGCGATGTGGTCAGTCAGCCCGGCCGAGAGTTCGCGCTCGTCGGCGTCGTCCCCCAAGGGCGCGAACGGGACGATCGCGATCCTCAAGCCGCGCTCCGGCTCGTCCGGCCGGCGTTCGCCCCAGCGCCAGGCCGCGCCCCCGACCAGCGCGACCAGGACCATCAGGATGAGCGCCAGGCCCCTACCGCCGAACCGCCCCGCCCGTTCCAGCCGCGCGCCGGCGCCGCGCGCACGCTCGGCCAGGCGATAGCCGACGCGGGGCACGGTGGTCAGTTCGAAGCCGCCCCGCACGCGCGCCAGCCGCCTCAGCCGGCCGATGCAGCGGTTGATGGCGTCCTCGCCGACCACCCGGCCGCCCCAGCAGGTCTGGATCAGGTCATCGCGCGACACCACCTCGCCGCGCGACCGCGCCAGGACGACGAGCACCTGCATGACCCGCGGCTCGAGGGTCTCGCGCCACCCCGGGCCGGCGACCTCGAGCAGAGCCGGCCGCACCTGCATGGGACCCAGGTTGAATGGCTCCTCGTGGGCCAACTCGACCGCCATCGGGGCATGATCGTGGCTCATCGGCGCATCATCGGCGGCCCATCAGGCCCCGCCCATATCGTGTCCGGCCGTCGCGGCGCCTCTTGGATCTCGTGATCAGACGGATCGCATGCCTTCCAACGGAGCCTGCAAATGTCTCGACCATCCCTCGCGATCCTGGCGACGGCCGCTTGCCTCCTGGCGGCGCCCGTCCGCGCCGACCCATTGCCGCCAAGCGTCGTCGTCTCCTACGCCGACCTCGACCCGACGACCGAAGCCGGCGCGCGAACCCTGCTGGTCCGGCTCAAGCTTGCGGTCCGAACGGTCTGCAGCGAAACGCGCCTCAGCATAATGGGCCTACAGGGCGAACGACGCCACTCCGCGTGCACGACAAACACACTCAACCAATCCGTTCAGACTGTCGGTTCCGAGCAACTGACGCGCCTCTACAACCCATCGGGCGCAAGCGTGATGGCTTCGGCCTCCCCGGCGAACTGACCGGTGCGGCGCAATAAAAAACGCCCGCCTGAAAAGGCGGGCGTCTTCGCATCTCGAATTCGAGATCGGCTCTACTTGGAGCGCTTGCGCGGGGCCTGACGACCGCCCTGCCCCAGGCCCATCTGCTTGGCCAGGTCCGAACGCGCCTTGGCGTAGTTCGGCGCGACCATCGGGTAGTCCTTCGGAAGACCCCACTTCGCGCGGTATTCTTCGGGGCTCATGTTGTACTTGGTGCGCAGGTGACGCTTCAGCGACTTGAACTTGCGACCGTCTTCCAGGCAGACCAGATGATCGGGCGTGATCGACCGGCGCACAGGCACGGCCGGTTCCTTCGGCGCGACTTCCTGCACGTCTGAACCGGTGGAAATACCCGCCAGGGCCCGATGGACGCTCTGGATCAGGTTGGGGAGGTCGGCCGCAGCCACCGAATTGTTCCCGACATAAGCGGAAACAATATCCGCCGTCATCTCAATGACTTCCGACTTCTCGTCCATATTTCTCGGTTCCGTGAGTGCGGGTGCACCAAGTTGGGGGATGACTGATTCACGACATCAGTGGACGCGTTAATATCTGGAACCCAACTGCAGCACAAGCAAACAATACGACGCTGTTCTTCAACGAACACGATCATCGTTAAGTTTAGCCGTCACAATGCACCGATCGGTTGTGCAACACCCACTATTGCGGCGCGGCAATGCGTCGCAACCTGTAGTGATCAGCGCCCAAAATCCTTGGAGAACGCCAGCATGGCAGCCTTCTGCGGAGTTGAGTATTCGTCAAATCCGTCTTCGTCGCCATCGCGGATTGCGCGTAGCAGAGCTGGCGTCAGCGCTGAGGTCAGGGACCAGTTCCAATACCTGAGCACGGTCTGGGCCCGGTCGACCGCGATCATGTCGTAGACCAGTATCGCGCGCTCAAGAGCACTGGACGGCGCGCCCCCAGCCTCGGTCTCGTCCCGCTTGAGGCCGCGCCACAGCGCCCGGATCGCAGACTTCGGCAGACCGGTGGCCTTGCAAAGGATCGCCAGCGGCTCGCCGCCGCTGTCAGTGAAGATCTTGGCGCCCGTCATCGGCTTGAGGCCCGACAGATACGAGATCTCCTCGGCCACCTCGCGCGACAGGCCGTCGCTGGCGGCGGCGACCGCCGCCTCCAGATTGTCGTAAGGGCTGCGATCGACGGCCGCGCGGTTGCGCTGGCGCCGCTCGATGAATTGCAGGGCTTTGCGCGACAACGGTTCCTGCCAGTGCTCGGCGGCCGCCATCGCAAAGATGTCGCTGGTCGCTTCCTGCAGCAGCTCGCGAGAGACCGCGAAGCGCTGGAGGATCACCCTGCGGGCCTCGGCGTCGGCCCACCAGAACAGCACATAGGCGTGCGCAGGGCGTAGCTCGGGCCGGCGCAGCAGCATGGCGGTCAGCCGCGGATCGCCGCGGGTCAGGGCGACGACCGCCTCGATGCCGCCCGTCGAGAGCTTCGCCTCGTCGTTCTTGAGTAGGCATTCGAGCACCAGCACCTCGCCGAACTCGATCAGCACGTCGCAAACGACCTCGCTGACGCCCCGACGCAAGGCGATCAGCCGCCGATGCTCAAGGTTCATCAGCCGCGCGCAGTCGAGCAGATCGGCGTCGGACAGCGTGGCGGCGTTGAGCAGCAGCTCCTCGGCGACCTCCACCTCGTCCCGCAGCAGCAGCCGCGCCAGGGTGGCCGGTATCTCGGGCAGGCCGGAGATCCGGCGCGCGACCTTCTTGCGCTCGGCCGGCTCGGCCTCGCGCAGTATGTCGGCCAGCAGGTCGGCGGTCATCGCCCGCTCGAAGGCGTTGATCCGCGAGGTCGGCAGGCAGACCACGTCCGCCAGCCGCTTCAGCAGGTTCGCCCGCGCCCGCGAGGCGGGCGGGGCGTCGAGCTCGGTCATCGGCGACGGCAGGTTCATGCGGGGTCCCGGCGAATACCTGCCGCTATCGAATCACACTGCGCTTAACCGTGTGTTCACTTGAAGGTCGGCGCGGACCACTGCTCCCAGATGTTCGGCAGGTCGCTGGAGACCTTGTTCGGGAACGACGGCGGGCGCTTCTCGAGGAACGACATCACCCCTTCGCGGGCGTCGGCCATGGCCCCGCGGGTCTGGATGCCGCGGCTGTCGGCCTGGTGCGCCTCCATCGGATGGGCCGCGCCGGCCATCCGCCACAGCAGTTGCCGGGTCAGGGCGATGGAGACCGGGGCGGTGTTGTCGACGATCTCGCGCGCCAGCGCCTTGGCCGCCGGCAGCAATTCGTCCGGCGCGTGCAGCGAACGCACCAGGCCGCGGTCGAGAGCTTCCTGCGCCGGGAACACGCGGCCGGTGTAGCACCACTCGAGCGCCGTCTGGACGCCGACCAGCCGCGGAAGGAACCAGGACGAGGCCGCCTCGGGATTCAGGCCGCGGCGCGCGAACACCAGGCCAAAGCGGGCCTCGGTCGAGGCCATGCGGATATCCATTGGCAGCTGCATGGTGACGCCGACCCCGACCGCCGGGCCGTTGATCGCGCCGATCACCGGCTTGAGGCTGTCATAGATCCGCAGCGAGACCAGCCCACCGCCGTCCCGCTGCACGCCCTGGCGGGTGCGCGCGGCGCGATCCTCGCCGCCGCGCTTGTCGTAGTCGAAGGTTTCGCCGCCGGCCGACAGGTCGGCCCCGGCGCAGAAGGCGCGGCCGGCCCCGGTGACGATCACAGCCTTCACCGCGTCGTCGGCGTCGGTCACGTCGAACGCGGCGATCAGGTCCTTCATCATCTGCGTGTTGAAGGCGTTGAGCTTCTCCGGACGGTTGAGGGTGATCGTCGCCACCCCATCCTCGACGTCGTAGCCGAGGGTCTCGAAACTGTGCGTGGCCATCAGATCCTCCCTGAAATTTCGTCTACTCCGCGCCGCTTGACGGACGGTCCGTCAAGGCCCGCATACTCGCCTTAACAACGATAACTTTGGGAGGACGGTCGAGACGCCAAAAGCGCCCGCCCGTCGCAAGGAAGAGTTCATGCATCCGGCCAACCACGCCCAGACCCACCCCGACCGCGCCGCCTTCGTGATGGCCGCAACGGGCGAAACCGTCACCTACAAGGAGCTCGACGAACGCTCGAACCAGGGCGCCCAACTCTTCCGGTCGCTGGGCCTGAAGACCGGCGACGTCATCGCCATCCTGATGGAGAACCACCCGCGGTTCTTCGAAATCGCCTGGGCCGCGCAACGGGCGGGCCTCTACTTCGCCTGCATCTCCTCGAAGCTCACCGCCGGCGAGATCGAGTACATCATGAAGGACTGCGAGGCGAAGGTCCTGATCACCTCGACCGGCGTCGGCGGCGTGGTCGACGAGCTTCCGGCGCTGCTGCCGGGCGTGAAGCTGTTCATGGTCGGCCAGCCGCGCGCGCCCTACGAGAGCTTCGAGGCGGCGCGCGACGCCCAGCCGGCGACGCCGATCGCCGACGCCAGCGCCGGCACGGACATGCTCTATTCGTCGGGCACCACCGGCCGGCCGAAGGGCATCAAGCCGCCGCTGACCGGCGCGCCGATCGACGCCCCCAATCCGCTGGCGATGATGGCCCAGGGGCTGTTCGGCTTCCAGAACGACAGCGTCTATCTCTCGCCGGCGCCGCTCTATCACGCCGCGCCCCTGCGCTGGTGCATGAGCGTCCACCGCCTGGGCGGCACGGTCGTGGTGATGGAAAAGTTCGATCCGGAAGACGCGCTGGGGTTGATCGAAAAGTACAAGGTCGACGTCGGCCAGTTCGTGCCGACGCATTTCGTGCGGATGCTGAAGCTGCCGCCCGAGGTCCGCGCCAAGTACGACGTCTCCTCGATGCGCTCGGCCGTCCACGCCGCCGCCCCCTGCCCGATCCCGGTCAAGGAGCAGATGATGGCCTGGTGGGGCCCGGTCATCCACGAATACTACGCCGGCAGCGAGGGCAACGGCTTCTGCTACATCGGCCCGCACGACTGGCTGGCCCACAAGGGCTCGGTCGGCCGCGGCACCACCGCCGAGGTCAAGATCTGCGGTGAGGACGGCGAGCCCCTGCCCCCGCGCTCCGAAGGCGTCGTCTACTTCGCCGGCGGGACGCCGCTGACCTATCACAACGCTCCGGACAAGGTCGCCGAGAACACCAACAAGTACGGCTGGACGACGCTGGGCGACGTCGGCTGGCTCGACGAGGAAGGCTTCCTCTACCTGACCGACCGCAAGAGCTTCATGATCATCTCGGGCGGGGTGAACATCTACCCGCAGGAGCTTGAGAATCTGCTGATCACCCACCCCAAGGTGGCTGACGCCGCCGTCGTCGGCGGACCGCACGAGGAAATGGGCGAACAGGTCATCGCGGTGATCCAGCCGATCGACTGGGCGGCGGCCGGCGAAGACCTCAAGGCCGAACTGGCCGCCTTCTGCCGCGCCAACCTCAGCCACGTGAAGTCGCCGCGAGTGATCGACTTCATGCAGGAGCTGCCGCGCCACCCGACCGGCAAGCTCTACAAGCGCCTGATCCGCGACGCCTACTGGGGCAAGGAAGGCTCGCGGATCGTCTAGAACCCAAGATGCTCCCCCTCTGGGGGAGCTGTCGGCGAAAGCCGACTGAGGGGGCCTCCCACCGCCTGTCGGCGGCCCCCTCCGTCTCGCCTTCGGCGAGCCACCTCCCCCGAAAAGGACCTGTTGCGTAATTGGCTGATCGTGATTCCCTGGTTGTGAGCGGGGAGCGTGTCGATGGCTGTGAAGCGAGTGGGTCAAGCGAGCTTCGTAGATGCGTTGTTGTCGACGAAGGGGGGCGGAGG
>JAGOQB010000004.1 GCA_017991675.1 Phenylobacterium sp.
TGATCCACCCGACTTCGGCCGTTTGCGCGACGACAGACACCGCTCGGGGCGAAAAACGCTTGCCCAGCGAGCAAAAAGCAGGCGATCTTGAAGTCAAGCGGCGGGCCACTTGGGGAATGTCGGTTCATGCAGATTCCGGGTTCTTTCCGATGACCGCCGCCACCGCCCTCGCCGACGCCCAGCACCCGTTCGACGAGGCCCTGGCCCTGCAGCGCCTCGGCGAGGGCGTCTATGAAGGGGTTCCCAGCCCGCGCTACTGGAACATGGCCGGTCCGTTCGGCGGGATCACCGCCGCCACCCTGCTGAAGGGCGTGCTCGACCACCCGGCCCTACGCGGCCGGCCGCTGGCCCAGACCGTCAACTTCTGTGCCGCCATCACCCCCGACCCGTTCGTCCTGAAAGTGGTGCTGGAGCGCGACGGCAAGTCGACCCAGCATTGGAGCGTGCGCCTGGAACAGGCCGGCCAGATGGCGGCCAACGCCACCCTGGTCACCGGCCCCGAACGCGAGACCTGGGCCCACCAGCCGGCCCAGCCGCCGGAAGTCGGCGAGGCGTCCAGCGTGCCGGTGTTCGACACCGCCGCGGCGACCGCCTGGTTCGCGCAGTACGAGATGCGCTTCGAGCACGGCGCCTTCGGGCAGGAGCAGCCCTCGCAGACCGGCCTGACCCGCGCCTGGCTGCGCGACCGCCAGCCGCGGGCGCTGGACTATCTGGCGCTGGCCTCGATGGCCGACGCCTTCGCGCCGCGGGTGTTCCTGATGCGCGGCGTGCGCGCGCCGGCCGCGACGGTGAGCCTGTCGACCTATTTCCTGGCCGGGCAGGCCGAGCTGTCGGCCCAGGCCGCGCGCCCGATCTTCGGCGCGGCGCAACCGCGCGCCGCCAGCCAGGGCTTTCACGACCAGACGGTGGAACTGTGGTCCGACGCCAAGTCGCTGCTTGCAGTCTCCCACCAGTTGGTGTGGTTCAAAGACTAGTACGACAAAGAACAAGACGGGGGTGTCATGGGGGGAATTCGACGCGGGCGGGCCCAGCTGGGCGCCGCCGCGCTGGCGCTGGGCTGGCTGCTGGCCGGCCAGGCGGCCGCGCAGCCGGCCAAGGCCGAGGACGGGACCGCAACGTTCCCGGCCGCCTTCTTCGCCCAGTACAATCCGGTCACCGCCGCCGACATGGTCGCCCGCACGCCCGGCTTCGAGCTGCGCGACGGCGATGACCGCCGCGGCTTCGGCGGCTCGGCCGGCAACCTGCTGATCAACGGCGAGCGCCCCAGCTCCAAGACCGCGGCCTCCGAGATCCTCAAGCGGATCCCGGCCAGCGACGTCGTGCGCGTCGAGGTGATGTCGGCGACCAACGCCTCGGCCGACGTCAGCGGCCAGACCCAGGTGGTCAACCTAGTCATCAACCAATCGGCGGCGCGCAAGCCCTCGACCACCTTCGTCGTCGGCCTGCGCCAGATCCAGTACTCCGAGCGGGTCGGCTGGACGCTGCAGGCCTCGCGCTCGATGGCGCTGTCGCCCACCGCGGACCTGTCGCTGGACGTCCAGACGCCCAATACGCTGGGCCGCGGGGAGATCCGCGACCTGCTCTACAACGGGGCCGGCGACCTGACCGGGGCCCGCTACCAGATCGGCCAGTCGACCAATCTCAGCCTGCAGGGCTCGGCGCACCTGCGCTGGCGGCCTCGCCCGGAGGACGTCATCAACCTCAACGCCCAGTACGTGCCGGCCTGGAACGGGACCGACACCGTCCAGTACGAGGCGCTGGCCACGAGCGCCCTGCGCAGCAGCCTGGTCGGCCGCACCGAGTACGACGACAACTATACCGCCGAGATCGGCGGCGACTGGGAACACCGCGTCTCGCCGGCGCTGTCGGTCAAGCTGATCGGGCTGATGTCGCAGTCGAACGTCGTCCAGCAGGACGTCTACGACATCTTCACCGCCCCGGCGGCCAACCTGATCCGCACCCAGGACCGCACGACCAGCGGCGGCGAGCGCATCGCCCGCGGCGTGGTCAAATGGAACGCGATCTCCCGCCACGCCCTGGAGTTCGGCGGCGAAGGCGCCTTCAACTTCCGCGACACGACGCTCGACATCGTCAACCAGCCGCACGGCGGGACCCCGGTGCGCGTGCCCCTGCCCGTCGCCGACGCCCGGGTCGAGGAGGTGCGCGGCGAGCTCTTCGTCACCGACATGTGGTCTGCGTCGGCCAAGCTGACCATCGAGGGCGGCGTCAATGTCGAGTTCTCGCGCATCTCCCAGACCGGCGACCAGGAGCAGGAACGCGAGTTCAACTTCGTCAAGCCGCGCCTGAACGCGACCTATGTGTTCAACCCTGACCACACGCTACGCTTCAGCCTAGTGCGCGACGTCGCCCAGCTCGACTTCGCCGAGTTCAGCAGCACCATCGACTTCGTGAATTCCTCGACCATCCAAGGCAACCCGAACCTGGTTCCGGAAACGGCCTGGAAGTCGCGCATAGAGTGGGAGGGCCGCTTCGGCCAGCGCACCGCGGTCACCCTGGCGGCCTTCGCCGACGCGGTGCAGGACGTCCACGACCTGGTCGAGATCGGCGGCTTCGACGCCTACGGCAATATCGGCGACGGCGCCCGCATCGGAGCCGAGATCCGCGGGACCGTCCCGCTCGACAAGGCCGGCCTGCGCAACGCCGAGCTGCGCTTCAACGGTCTCTATCAGCAGACCCGGGTCACGGACCCGATCACCGGCCAGGAGCGGTCGTTCTCCGTGCCGCTGGAGCGCCAAGGCACGGCGTCCGGCGCGCCGGTGCTGAACGCCGGCAACAAGGACTGGGCCTATGTGGTCAATTTCCGCCAGAACCTGCCGGCGATCTCCTCGGCCTGGGGCCTCACCGCCGTGCAGTGGGCCGAGCGCGACGAGTACCGGCTGGCCGAAACCATCAGCTATGTGCGGCCCGAGCCGCGCATCGACATCTTCGTCGAGACGACGCTGATCAAGCCGGTGACTGTGAAGCTCTATATCAACAACATCCTCTCCTCCTCCGAGGAGCGGACGCGGACCTTCTATCGCGGTTCGCGCGCGGGCGGTCAGGTCGACCGGGTCGAGGAGCGGCTGTCGGACGGCGGCGCGGAAGGTTCGCGCGCCGTCGGCGTCCTGGTGTCGGGCCGCTTCTAGGCGCCCGCCCGGGTGTCCTTGAAGACCCTGCCGCCCTTCATGATCAGCTTGAAGTTGGTCTCGGGGTCGGCGACGAGCGCCAGGTTCGCGGTCGGGTCGCCGGCCACCAGGATCATGTCGGCGAACGCGCCCGGCTCGATCACCCCCAGCTTGCCGCGATAGGGGTTCATCGGACCGGACATGGCGAGCAGTTCGCCGTTGCCGGCGGTCGCCATCCGCAGCGCCTCGGCGCCCGTGTGCCAGCGCGACAGGTGGCTCAGCAGCCGGCCCTGCAGGCGCGTGGTCTGCGGCGAAAACAGCAGGTCGCTGCCGAACGCGGTCTTCACGCCCAGGCGCTTGGCCAGGCCATAGACGGTGTCGGTGCCCTCGAGCACCTGCAGCAGGTTGATGCGGCTCTGGCCGGTGACGGGGGCGTTGTCCTCCTCGCTGACGAAGGGCTGGGTGCTCAGCCACACCCCCTTCTCCGCCATGATCCGCGCGGTCGCCTCGTCCATCAGGTGGCCATGCTCGATGCAGCGGGCGCCCGCCGCGATCCCCCGCTGGATCTGGGCCGGCGGATAGGCGTGGACGGCGACATAGGTGCCCCGATCAGCCGCCGCCTCGGTCCCGGCGCGGAACTCGGCCTCGCTGAAGGTGGCCATGTCCAGGGTCGTGCGCGGCGAGGACACGCCCCCGCCGCCGATCATCTTGATGTGCGAGGCGCCCTGGATCAGCTGCTCGCGCACCCGCAGCCGCACCTCGTCGGCGCTGTCGGCGATGTTCGCCGCGCCCGTCGTTTCCACGTAGCTGGGCACGCCCGGCTGCCGCGGCAGATCGGAGACCGGCCGCAGGTCGCCATGGCCGCCGGTGCTGGTGATCATCGCGCCGCAGGGATAGATCCGCGGGCCGACGGCCAGCCCCTCGTCGATCGCCTGCTTGAGGGCGAAGGCCGGCCCGCCGAGGTCGCGGACCGTGGTGAAGCCGCGCAACAGTGTACGCTCGGCCTCGGCGCTGGCGGCCAGGAAGATGTAGCCGATGTCGGCCGACATCAGCGCCATGACCGGCAGGCCCGCGAACATCGTATGCCAATGGGCGTCGATCAGCCCGGGCATCAGCGTGCCGCCGCCGCAGTCGATGATCTGCGCGCCCGGCGGAGCGCTGGCGTCGCCGGTCGACACCTGCTTGATGCGATCGCCTTCGACCAGCACCTGCATGCCGCCGCGGGCGCGCAGAGTCTTGCCGTCAAAGAGCTGGAAGTTGCGCAGCACGATCGGCGGCGCCGGCGGCTCCTGCGCCTTCGCCCGCCCCGCCAATCCCAGCGCAGCGAACGAGCCCGTGGCGCCGGCCATGAAGCCGCGCCGCGAGAAGTCCCTGGCGATGCGGCCGGCGGCGGTCTTCAGCTGCGGCTGACAGCAGGCGCACGACAGCGGCGGGGGCTCATCGGCCGGTTGGCAGGTGAACATGGGCGTCTCCCGTTCCCCGCGTCCGGCCAGTCCGCGCGCGGCGTTCGGAAGAGGCAGTCAGAAGCGCCCCGCGGCGCAAACCCGGTCAAATCCCGAGATGGCACACGCAAGACGCGCATGACCGGCGCCGTACGTGCGAGGCCTCAGACGCGGTGAAGCCGGACCGGCGCGCCGGCCGCACGGGCGATCACGCCCTTGGCCTCCAGGTCGAGCTGGACGCACTTGAGCCACCAGCCGGCCTTGTCGCCGCCGGGGAACAGGTCCTGTGGCAGCAACGGCAGCAAGGCGGTCTTGGCCGCGGCGACCGTGGGGCCCGGCGCGGCGGGCGGCAGCACCGCCAGCAGGGCGGTCTTCATCGCCCCGTACTTGGCCGCGTCGACGCGCGTGGTGCGGCCGGGACTATTGGGGTTCTCGACCTCGACCTTGTCCGACATGCGCCTCTCCTCCCGTTGTCGATCAGCGTGCGGGCGCCGCGCCCGGATAGTGCACCTGCGCCCCCGGCCCCAGCGGCAGGTCCAGCAGCACCCAGCCGACGGTCATGGCGATGCCGGCGGCCATGAAGCAGAGCGCATAGGGCAGCATCAGCGCCAGCAGCGAGCCGACGCCCATGCCCCGGTCCCACCGCTGGCCGAACGCCAGGATCAGCGGGAAATAGCTCATCAGCGGGGTCATGATGTTGGTGTAGCTGTCGCCCATCCGATAGGCGGCGGTGGTCATCTCCGGGCTGACGCCCAGCAACATGAACATCGGCACCACCACCGGCGACAGTGCGCTCCACTTGGCCGAGGCCGAGCCGATGAACAGGTCCAGGAACGAGGACAGCAGCAGCACGCAGACCAGCAGCACCGCCGGCGGCAGGGCCATGGCCTGCAGCGCCTCGGCCCCGTTGATGGCCACGATCGGTCCGATCCGCGACCAGTTGAACATGGCCACGAAGTGCGCGGCGAAGAACACGAAGACCAGGTACGGCGCCATGGTGCGCACGCCGTGCTGCATCATCTGCACGACGTCGTCGGCCGACCGGACCGTGCCGACAGCGCGACCAAAGGCGATGCCGCTCAGCACGAACAGCAGGAAGAAGCCGGCGATCAGCGAGGCGTACAGCGGCTGCAGCCGCGAGGGCCCGACCGCGTCCTGGTCGATGAACGGGGTGTAGCCCGGCCACAGCGCCAGGGCCGTGAAGGCGGCCACCACCGCCAGCGCCGCCAGTCCGGCCCAGCGCAGTCCCTTGCGCTCCTGCGGGGTCAGCCCGGCCTTCTCGAGGTCGGCGCGCAGCTCCTCGTCGACGACGCCGTTCCAGACGCCCAGCCGCGGCTCGACCACCTTGTCGGTGAGGAACCAGATGATCGGGGTGAACAGCGCGACGATGGCGCAGATGTAGTACCAGTTGCCGAGCGGGTTCATCGTCCAGTCCGGCTGCACGATCCGGGCGGCCTCCTGGGTGAAGCTGAGCAGCAGGACGTCGATCTGGCCGGGGATCAGGTTGCCGGCGTAGCCGCCCGACACCGCCGCGAACGCCGCCGCCAGGCCGGCCAGCGGATGGCGGCCGGCCACCGCGAAGGTGATCGCCGCCAGCGGGATGAACACCACGTAGGCGGCGTCCGAAGCATGGTGCGAGACCATGCCGATCACCGCCACGATCGGGGTCAGCAGCGCCTTGTGAGCGTTGCCGAGCGAGGCGCGGATCAGGGCCGAAAACATGCCCGAGCGCTCGGCCACGGCCGCGCCCAGCATGATGGTCAGCACCAGGCCCAGCGGCGCGAAGCCGGCGAAGGTGCGCGGCATTTCGGCGAACAGGCGGGCGATGTTCTCCTGCGAGAACAGGCTGGCGGCGCGATAGGTCAGGACGCCGTTCGCCAGCTCGGCGTGCTCGGGCGCCTTGGTCCCCGAATAGGGCAGCGAGGCCTGCCAGCCCATCGCCGCGCCCAGCGCCGACAGCAGCATCAGGGCGAAGATCAGATAGACGAAGATGATCGTCGGATCGGGCAGCAGATTGCCCGCGCGCTCAACGAACCCCAGGAATCCGCGCTGGCGGTCGGGTCGGGTTTCGTCGGTCATCGAGGCTCCTGCGCAGCGCCGCTTGAAAGGGGCGACCTGTCTAGCCAAGCCTTTGATTGCCGACCATCAACTTCTATTTGACCAGGCCGGCGCCAAGGCCCGACGACCGGCTATTCGGGCACGGGCGGCGGGGCCTGGCGGTACCAGGCCAGCTGCTCGCTGGTGGCCAGCAGCCGCCCGTCGCGCGACCAGTAGCTGGAACGCTCGTCCGAAGCGCCGCCGCCGCCGACCCGCCCCTCGCACTCGATCAGGATGAAGTCGTCGCCGAGGGCGGCGATCTCCTCGGCCGTGGCGTGCAGATAGGCGGTCAGCGACAGGGTCGTCGTCATCACCCGGTCGAGCGCGTACATCGCCCGCGGCGCGGAGTTGTCGGTCACCATGGCCAGCAGCGCCTTGTCCCATACGCCGTTGCGCGGACGCACCCAGGCCAGGGAGCGGGAGTCGCCGCCCGGCGTGGGCGGAAAGCCGTCCAGGGTCCGCCGCTCGAACGCCGAGGCCCCGAAGTGCAGCGGCCCGGCCGGATGGTCGGGGCTGGGCAGCTCGTCCGGCGACGGCGCGGCCGGCAGGGCGGCGAACGCGAACGGCGTGGTGGGCGGGCGGCGCGCCATGGTGATCATGCCGTGGACGCCTACGTCCTCGACGCCCTGGGGCCGCAGCTCGACCTCCCAGACCCCGATCGAGCCGCCTTGGCGCAGCCGGCGCGTACGCACGTCGAGCTCGCCGGACGGCAGCCCCGCCGCATAGGTCAGGGTCATGGACAGCACCTCGCCGCTCGCCTCGGGCTCGGCCTCCAGCGCCCGGACGCAGAGGCCGAGCGCATAGCCGCCCCACAGACCGCCGCCGGGATTGCGCCACTCGGACGCGGCGAAGGTGGTCCATCGGCCGGGCGCGGCCGGGCGCAGGGCGATGTCGTAGGCGGGGTTCGAGGACGTCACGGACATATCGCCGTTCTACCGGGCCGGCGCCGGCGCGCAAGTCGCGCTCGGTGCGGCGAGCCCAACCTGACGCGGCACATTCCCCGCCCCCTCCCCATCGGGGCAGAGTCCCGCTATATGCGCGGCCATGAGCGCCCAGCCTGTGAAGACCCTCCGCGAAACCGCGGCCGAATACGGCCTGAAGTCGGAAGAATACGACGTCATCCTGCAACGCCTGAACCGCGAGCCCAATGAGGTCGAGCTCGGCGTGTTCTCGGTGATGTGGAGCGAGCACTGCTCCTACAAGTCGAGCAAGAAGCACCTGGTGAAGTTCCCGACCACGGGCCCGCGGGTGATCTGCGGTCCGGGCGAGAACGCCGGGGTCATCGACATCGGCGACGGCCAGGCCTGCATCTTCAAGATGGAGAGCCACAACCACCCGTCCTACATCGAGCCCTACCAGGGCGCGGCGACCGGGGTCGGCGGCATCATGCGCGACGTCTTCACCATGGGCGCGCGCCCGGTGGCGCTGCTCAACGCCCTGCGCTTCGGCGATCCCAGCCATCCGAAGACCAAGCGCCTGGTGTCGGGCGTGGTCAGCGGCATCGGCGGCTACGGCAACTGCGTGGGCGTGCCGACCGTCGCGGGCGAGACCAACTTCCACCGCGGCTATGACGGCAACATCCTGGTCAACGCCATGTGCGTGGGCCTGGCCGACGCCGACAAGATCTTCTACTCGGCCGCCCCGGCCGCCGGCTTCAGCGTCGTCTATTTCGGCTCCAAGACCGGCCGCGACGGCATCCATGGCGCGACCATGGCCTCGGCCGAGTTCGACGACGCCTCGGACGAGAAGCGCCCGACCGTGCAGGTCGGCGACCCCTTCGCCGAAAAGCTGCTGATCGAGGCCACCCTCGAACTGATGGCCTCGGGCGCGGTCGCCGCCATCCAGGACATGGGCGCGGCGGGCCTCACCTCCTCGTCGGTCGAAATGGCCGGCAAGGGCGGCGTCGGCATCGAGCTGATCCTCGACGACGTGCCCCAGCGCGAAGAGGGCATGACCGCCTACGAGATGATGCTGTCGGAAAGCCAGGAGCGCATGCTGGCGGTCCTGAAGCCGGGCCGCGAGCGCGACGGCCACGCCATCTTCGAGAAGTGGGGCCTGGACGCGGCGATCATCGGCGTGACCACCGACACTGGCCACCTGGTCCTGAAGCACAAGGGCGAGACCGTCTGCGACGTGCCGCTGGCCCCGCTGTTCGACGACGCGCCGCTCTATGACCGCCCGTGGGTCGCCTCGCCGCAGCAGCCGCGCCTGGCGCCCGCCGACGTCGCCGCCCCGGCCGACTACGCGGACGCCGTGCTGAAGCTGATGAGCAGCCCGGACATGGCCTCCAAGCGCTGGCTGTGGGAGCAGTACGACCGTCACGTCATGGCCGACACCCTCGAGGACTCGGCCACCGGCGCGGACGCCGGCATCGTGCGCGTGCACGGCACCAGGAAGGCGCTGGCCGTCACCTCCGACTGCACCCCGCGCTACGTGCTGGCCGATCCCTTCGAGGGCGGCAAGCAGGTCGTGGCCGAGGCCTGGCGCAACCTGACCGCCGTCGGCGCCGACCCGATCGCCATCACCGACAACCTGAACTTCGGCAACCCCGAGCGGCCCGAGATCATGGGCCAGATCGTCCGCGCCATCGAAGGCATGGCGCAGGCCTGCCGCGACCTCGACTTCCCGGTCGTGAGCGGCAATGTCAGCCTCTACAACGAGACCAACGGCGCGGCCATTCCGCCGACCCCGACCGTCGGCGCCGTCGGCCTGATCGCCGACTACGCCCACCGCGCCGACTTCGCGGGCATGAAGGACGGCGACGCGCTGGTGCTGCTCGGCTCGACCGCCGGCGAACTGGGCGCCTCGATGTACCTGCGCGAGGTGCTGGACCAGGAAATCGGCGCCCCGCCGAGCGTGGACCTCGCCCTGGAGCGCAAGGTCGGCGACCTGGTGCGGAGCCTGATCCTCTCGGACCAGGTCACGGTCTGTCATGACCTGTCGGACGGCGGCCTGATCGCCGCTGCGGCCGAGATGGCGCTCGCCTCGAACACCGGCTGCGCCCTGAAGGCCGCAGCTTCGAGCGCCCCGCACGCCTTCCTGTTCGGCGAGGACCAGGCCCGCTATCTGGTCGCCGTCAAGGACGCCGCCCCGATCCTCGCCGCGGCCCAGGCGGCCGGCGTCGAGGCCGCCGTGGTCGGCAAGGCCGGCGGCGCGGACCTGGCGGTCGAGGGCCTGTTCACCCTGCCGCTGGCCAAGCTGCGCGCCGAGCACGAGGGCTGGATGCCGGCCTATATGGGCGGCTGATGACCAAGCTCCGCCGCCTCATCGACCTGCCCGGCGTCCGCGACCTGGAAGACAAGGCGCTGATGCAGCCGCGCTACGCCGACGCCGACGCGCGCTCGACCTATCCGGAGATCGACGAGGTCTCGCGCGCCCTGTTCGGCCTCACCCAGGACGAGGCCGACGACGTGGCCCGGCCGGAAGGCTGGGACCGCATCGAGCGCAAGCCGGTGCGCGACCAGGTCGTCGCCTTCGAGACGGCTGGCTGGGACGTCACCGACGACAAGCGCCGGCCGCTGCGGATGTTCGACCACTTCGCGCCGCAGCTCTGGCTGGCCCTGCGCGGCGTGGCCGGAGAGCTGCCGTTCCAGGCCGAGGCGGACCCCGACGAGGCGGTCTATTCGTCGCTCGCCGCCGACGCCGCCAAGTTCCGCCGCGACCGGCGCTAGCGCGTCGCACGGTCCAGCAGTTCCAGCGCCGCGGCGGCGAACGCCTCCATGTTGGCGGCGCGGTCGGCCGAGCCGGTCTCGATCGTGACCACAAACTCGACCGGGCCCGACACCGCGACGCAGGTGTGTCCCGCCGCATCGCCATAGGGATTGCCGGTCGGCCCGGCCGCGCCGGTCTCCGACAGCCCCCAGGTCGCGCCGAACCGCTCGCGCACGGTCCGGGCCAGCAGCAGGGCGTAGGGCTCGCTGGCCGAGCGCATGCCCTCCAGCGCCTCCTTGGGGATCTCCATCAGCATCACCCGCGCCTTGGGCGTGTAGACCACCCCGCCGCCCAGATAGTAGGCCGAGGCGCCCGGGACGCTGAGCAGCGCGGCGCTGATCAATCCGCCGGACGAGCTTTCGGCCACGGCGACCTTTTCCTTGCGCGCCTTCAGCTGCTCGCCGATCTGGGCGGCCTGCGCCATCAGAGCCTGCATTCGGTTACTCCTCGTCCAGTCGATAGGTGGTCCGCGCCACGTCGCGGAACAACAGCGCCTTCTCGTCGGCGCTGGCCCCGGAGGCCAGCCGCTTCAGCGCGTTCCACAGGGTGGCGTAGTCGCAACTGACCCGGTCGACCGGGAAATTGCTCTCGAACATCGCCCGCCGCGGCCCGAACAGCTCGATGCAGGTCTCGATATAGGGGCACCAGGCGTCGGCCAACTCGGCCGAGGACGGCAGGTTCTCGCGTTTATGGAACTCGAAACCGCAGATCGCCATGCCGAGGCCGCCCAGCTTGACCACGACATTTGGGTGGGCGGCCACCTGCGCCATGTCGCGCTTCCAGCGGGCGAACTCCTCGTCCCGGCGGCCGGCATAGGGCCCGATGCCCAGCACCCCGCCGACGTGGTCCAGCACGATCGTCGTCTGCGGGAAGGCGCCGGCGAGGTCGGCCACCTCCGGCAGCTGCGGATGGAATTGCCAGGCCTCGAACGACAGGCCGTTGGGGGCCAGCTGGGCGAAGCCGCGCCGGAAGTCCTCGCGCCCGTACAGCCCCTGCGGCGGGTTGGTATGGCCGTTGCGCACCTCGTCGCTGGGATCCCAGGCCCCGGTGTGCCTGATCCCGCGGAACCGGCCGCCGCCGGCGCGGATGTGGCCCGCCAGCGCCTCGCCCACATGCTCATGCGTCAAGTCCGCGAAGCCGACGATGCCGGCGCAGGCCCGCACCGGGCCGTAGCGCCCGCTGGCCGACATCGCCGCCACGCCGTTGACGAATTCGGTTTCGCCGACCGGCGACATCAGCGCGCTCGTATCGGCGCTGTACATCGCCCCGCACTCGACGAAGACCGTGCTCTCGACGCGGTGCCCCGATCCGAGGTCGGCCAGCAGCTCGTCCAGCAGGTAGCGGCCGTTCGGGAAGTCCCAGAGGTGGTGGTGCGGATCGCAGATCGGCAGGTCCGGCTCGATGATCTCCTCGGTCACGCCCAATCCCCCGCTCGTTTTTCTTGGCTTCCGTACGCCGGCGCGCTCATGATGCCCGCCAATTAGAACGACCGCCATTTTCTTCGGGAGGATTTTTATGGACGCCCAGTCTCAGTGGACCGGCCTCGACGCCGCGCGCCTGGAGCGCATTACCGACCACCTCGAGCGCAACTACATCGGCCCGCAGAAGATCATGGGCGCCCAGATCGCCGTCGCCCGGCGCGGCCAGGTCGCCTACCGCAAGTCCTTCGGCTCCATGGACCTGGAGCGCAGCAAGCCGATGGCCGACGACGCCATCTTCCGCATCTATTCGATGACCAAGCCGATCACCTCGGTCGCGCTGATGATGCTGTATGAAAAGGGCTATTTCCAGCTCAACGACCCGGTCAGCCGCTACGTGCCCTCCTGGAAGGAGCACCGCGTCTATGTCTCCGGCGAGGACGAGGCGATGGTCACCGAGCCGGCCCGTCGGCCGGTCTCCTTCCGCGACGTGCTCTCCCACAGCGCCGGCCTGACCTATGGCGGCGGCCTGCCCGGCGTCGGCATTCAACACCCGGTCGACAAGCTCTACCGCGCGCTCAAGGTCAAAACCTTCGGCGGTGAGGACACCATGCAGGGCTTCCTCGACAAGCTCGGCCAGGTGCCGCTGGTCTACCATCCGGGCGAGCGCTGGATGTACTCGCTGGCCACCGACGTCTGCGGCGCGCTGGTCGAGGTGATCTCCGGCAAGCCGCTCGGCCAGTACCTGCAGGACGAGATCTTCGGCCCGCTCGGCATGACGGACACCTCGTTCTCGGTCGCCCCCGAAAAGGCCGACCGCTTCTGCGCCAACTATCAGCGCGGCCCCGACAAGAAGCTGAAGCTGATCGACGATCCGGCGGCCAGCGCCTTCACCCGCCCGGCCGGGTTCGAGTCCGGCGGCGGCGGCCTGACCGGCACCACCGACGACTACATGCGCTTCTGCGAGATGCTCCGCCGCGGCGGCGAGCTGGACGGCGCCCGCATCCTGGGGCCGCGCACGCTGGAGATGATGCACATGAACCACCTGGCCGGCGGCCAGGACCTGTCGACCATTGCGCTCGGCAGCTTCTCGGAGACCGCCAACGACGGCGTCGGCTTCGGGCTGGGCTTCGCCTCGACCAAGGGCCAGGTCGAGACCGGCTCGCTCGGCGCCGGCGACTACTACTGGGGCGGCGCGGCCTCGACCATCTTCTGGGTCGACCCGAAGGAGGAGCTTTCGGTGGTGTTCATGACCCAGCTGATGCCGTCCGGGACCTTCAACTTCCGCGGCCAGCTCAAGAGCTTGATCTATTCGGCGATCGTCGATTGAGCCCAAGGGGGCGTCGATGCACCTGCCGGTCGACATCGACGCCTCCGACCTGGCGCCTGCGGGCCGCGCGAACCCATATGCCAATCCAGCGGTTGTTAAGCTTTATACCGCACTAAAGATTCGCCGAGTGGAGTTCCCCCGATGCCCATGTCCATCGCTGACCTGGAAGCCAATCTGAGAGAGGCGTTTCCGGACGCCGAGATCGCCATCGACGATCTGGCCGGCGACGGCGACCATTATCGCGCGCGCATCGTATCGCCGGCCTTTGCAGGCCTGTCGCGGGTGAAGCAGCACCAGCTCGTCTACTCGGCCCTGAAAGGCAAGGTCGGCGGAGAACTGCACGCCCTGGCCCTCGAAACATCCGTCCCGGCCTAGGAGGGACCGCCCCTTGCGCTACCGTCCGTTCGGCGCATCGGGGAAGGCGGTTTCCGCCGTCAGTCTGCTTTTGCGCGACGCGCCGAACATGAGCTCGCCCGGCGCCTGGCGCGGCCTGGTCATCTCGGCGATGGAAAGCGGGGTGAACAGCTTCGAGGCGACGGCCGGTTCGGACGTCCTGGCGCTGGGGCTCGGCGAGGCGCTAAGCGCCGTCGAGCGCCGGCTGATTTTCCTGGGCTGGCGCCTGCGCGGCAATCCCGCCGGCGCGGTCACCGCCCGCGACGTCGCCGACAATGTCCGCGCTGCGCTGCAACGCACACGCGCCGGCTATCTCGACCTGCTGATGCTGGACGAGACTGCGGCCGAGACCATGACCCCGGACGCGATCACCTACCTGACCGACCTGCGCAACGCCGGCGTCTGTCTGCAGATCGGGGTGGTCGGCGAGGGTCCGGTGATCGACAAGTGCATCGCCAACGACGCCTTCGACGTCCTGGCCACCAGCTTCAGCCTGGTCTCCGACTGGCAGACCCGCCGCCGCATCCGCGACGCTTCGGCCGCCAACATGACGCTGATCGGCTGCGATCCCTTTCCCACCGGTCTCCAGTCCGGCCCCTCGGCGCGCGGCGAGATCGAGCGGCCGATGCGCCGTGGACTGCTCGGCGGACGCCGGCAAGCGTCGACCCCAGTGTCCAGTATCTACAGCTTCCTACACGACACGCCGGGCTGGTCGTCCGAGGAGCTCTGCCTGGCGTTCGCGCTGACTGAGCCGGCCTTCGCGACGATCCAGCTTGAGGCCGGGCGCGCCGACATGATCGAGCGCATGGCCACGGTCACCGACAAGGACCTGCCGACCGGCGTCGCCGCCCAGATCGAAATGGCGCGGTTCGGCCAGATCGCCGCAGAGCGCCGAGCCTGACGACGCGGCCGCTTGACCCCGGCGCTCGGGCTCCCTAGCTCTGGGACGAATTCTTCGCCTCAAAGGCTCACGTCATGACTGACTCCACGACCGCCAACCCCGTCCACGACTTCATCGCCAAGGCGGTGGCCGACCATCCGGTGGTGCTGTTCATGAAGGGCGTGCCCGAAGAACCGCGCTGCGGCTTCTCCTCGGTGGTGGTGCAGATCCTCGATCACCTGGGCGCCGACTTCGTGGGCGTCGACGTCCTGCAGAGCGAGCACCTGCGCGAAGGCATCAAGACCTTCACCGACTGGCCGACCATCCCGCAGCTCTACGTGAAGGGCGAGTTCGTCGGCGGCGCCGACATCATCCGCGAGATGTTCGAGTCCGGCGAACTGAAGACCCTGCTGGTCGAACAGGGCGTCCTGGCGGCGTGAGCCGCCTGCTCGAACCGCCTCCCGGCCGACAGGTCTTCACGCTGCAGTTCACGCCGGCGGCGTCCGACATCGACGCCAACGGCCACGTCAACAACGTGGTCTATGTGCGCTGGATCCAGGACATGGCGACGTCGCACTGGGCCTCGCGCCAGCCGGCCGAGGACCAGGCCCGCTGGGCCTGGATCGTGCTGCGCCACGAGATCGACTATCGCCGCGCGCTGATGCCCGGCGAGATCGCCACCGGCCGCACCTGGGTCGCCGAGACCGCCGAGGGGCCGCGCTTCGACCGCTTCGTGCGGATCGATGGCCCGGACGGCGCCATGTGCGCGCAGGCGCGCACCGAATGGTGCATGATCGATGCGGCCTCGGGGCGTCCCAAGCGCGTCACCCCCGACATCGTGGAGCGCTTCATCTGAAACATGGCCGGGAGGGACCTGCCTTGCGTCGGACGACCGAGATCCTCCCCCTTCGCTGCGGCACCCTGCGCGCCCCGGGCAAGATGCTGGAACGCGGCGCCCAGGGCGACTTCACCCTGCCCGTCTACGCCTTCCTGATCACCCACGCCTCCGGCCGGGCCGCCGTCTTCGACGCAGGCCTGGCGCCCAGCGACCATGGCCAGGTGTCGTTCGAGGCCTTCCACAACGAGCTGCCCGCCGGCCACGACGTCGCCGCGCGGGTGGCCGCCGCCGGGATCGAGCCTGACCGCGTCGAGGCGCTGGTGCTCTCGCACACCCACTACGATCACGTCGGCGGCGCGCCGCTGCTGCCCAACGCCCGGGTGATCCTCCATCGCCGCGAGGAGCTGCGCACGCTGGATGCGGCCCGCGACCTGCTGCTGGTCGACGAGACCCACGACGTGTTCGGAGACGGTTCGGTGCAGGTGTTCGCCACGCCGGGCCACACCTGCGGCCACCAATCATTGCGCGTGTTCCGCGAGGGCGGCGCGGACGTGCTGGCCGGCGACGCCTGCTATTTCTGCCGCTCGCTGGACCACGAGGAGGTCGACCAGCCCTTCCCGTTCGACAAGGCGCAGTACGTGGCGACCAAGCGCCGCCTGGCGGCGATGCGCGCGCAGGGCGACTTCGTGATTCCCGGCCACGACGAGGCCTTTCTCGACCAGATCCCGCCGGGCAGCGCCGTACGCGCCAGCGCGCTCGCCCGCCTCTAGACTCCCGGGCCCGTCCAGGCGGTCACCGGGTTGAGCAGGAACACCGTCGCACTCGCCTCCAGGCCAAGCTCGGCCCAGGTGAAGCGCAGCTCGGTCTTGCCCATGGCGAAGGAGCGGCACTGGTCCAGGCGCTTGCGCGCGAACGACACGGTCGGCGCCATCCCCTTGCGGTCGACATAGAAGACGAAGTCGTCCTTGCGGGTGCAGCCGTTCGACGCGACCTGGATCGCCAGGGCCTCGCGCCCGGCTACGGCGGCGTAGAGCGCCTCCAGCTCCGGATGGGTGGCGGCGGAAGGGGCGACCACCGCCGGCGCGGTGGCGCAGCCGCTCAGCAGGCCCAGGCCGGCCAGAAGCACAACGCGACGATTCATCGGCAGACTCGGCCACAGATCGACCAAAAGCAAAAGGCCCCGGATCGCTCCGGGGCCTTCGCAATTTCGATCTGGTCTTCGGCGCCGATTAGGACGCGTAGAATTCGATAACCAGGTTCGGCTCCATCTTCACCGGGTACGGGACCTCGGAGAATTCCGGAACGCGGACGAACTTGGCGGTCATCGCCTTCGGGTCGAGCTCGATGTAGTCCGGGGTGTCACGCTCCGACGACTGGAGCGCTTCCAGCACCAGGGCCATGTTGCGCGACCGCTCGCGCACGGTGACCACGTCGCCGACCTTCACGCGGTACGAGGCGATGTTGACGCGCTTGCCGTTCACCAGGACGTGGCCGTGGTTCACGAACTGACGGGCCGCGAACACGGTCGGCACGAACTTGGCGCGGTAGACGACGGCGTCCAGACGGGCTTCCAGCAGGCCGATCAGGTTTTCCGAGGTGTTGCCCTTGCGGCGGGCGGCTTCCTCGTAGGTGCGCGAGAATTGCTTCTCGGTCAGGTTGCCGTAGTAGCCCTTCAGCTTTTGCTTGGCGCGCAGCTGCAGGCCGAAGTCCGAAACCTTGGACTTGCGACGCTGGCCGTGCTGGCCGGGGCCGTAGGCGCGCGAGTTGATCGGCGACTTCGGACGACCCCAGATGTTCTCGCCCATCCGGCGGTCGATTTTGTACTTGGCGCTCTGGCGCTTCGACATACTCGTCTCTTTCTGTTCGACCCAGGCCGGCGTCCCCGCAAGTGGGAACGCGATCTCAACGGCGGCGTCAGGTCACCCGTCATAGATCGCAGACCGCCAGACGTGGTCCGGCGGCGCGAAGGGGCGGTGTATGACGTCCGCAGGCTAAAGAGTCAATCTCGGCAGGGGTTACTTGCAGCGCGCCTTGCCCAGCAGGTCGACGCGGCAGCTGGTCTTGTTCCCGCGATCGTCGCTGACCACGGTGTTGCCCAGCACGTCACGGCGGACGCTGGTGCGATTGCCGTCGCTGTCCTCGATGATGCGATTGCCCAGCGCGTCGCGCCGGACCGAGACCTGGTTGCCGTACTCATCGACCCAGGTCGCCTTGCCCAGCACGTCCTTGGTGCCGACGACCGAGTTGCCGTAGATGTCGTAGCAGGTGACCCGGCCGACGTCGTCGCGGCACATGACCTGGGCCGCCGCAGGCGTGGCCGCCGAGGTCAGGGCGGTCAGGGCGGCGAGGGTCAGGACGAGTTTCTTCACGGCGCACCTCAAGCGTTACCTTGGGCCACCCTAGCGCGAAACCGCTGCGCTCGCCAGAACGGTCCCGTCAGCCCCCGGTGCGCGCCGACAGCCGACCTGCGGCCTCCTGGGCCTCGCGCCACCATCGCCGGACCAGGTCGCCCGCATCGCCAGGCTGGGCCAGGCGCACGCCCTGCCCGGCCCACAGCGAGATCATTTCCGCATCGCCGGCCTTGGCGGCGGCCGCCCGCAGCGGCTGGGTCAGGCGGTTCTGCACCGGATAGGCCGGGACCTCGTCCTGCACCGCATGCAGTTCGCGCATGAAGCGGTTCTCGACGCCGCGCGCGTAGCGGCCGGTGAAGGCGCGGGTCAGGCGAGTGGCCTCGTCCCCGACCGTTTCGATCGCCTGCTTCCACGGCGCGCTGACGCCGGTCTGATCGGCGAGCAGGAAGGCGGTGCCCATCTGGACGGCGCTGGCCCCCAGCGCCAGGGCTGCGGCGACGCCGCGCCCGTTCATGATCCCGCCCGCGGCGATCACCGGCAGGTCGACCGCCTCGAGGATCAGCGCGGTCAGCGGCAGCGTGCCGACCAGGCTCGCCTCCGGCTCGGCCAGGAAATGGCCGCGATGGCCCCCGGCCTCGAAGCCCTGGGCGCAGACGCCGTCGGCGCCGACCGCCGCCCAGGCCCGCGCCTCGGCGACGGTGGTGGCCGTGCCGACGACCAGCGTACCGGCGCGATGCAGCGCCTCTACCTGGCCGGGGGTGAGGATGCCGAAGGTGAACGAGGCGACGGGCGGCGCCGCGCGGGTCAGGGCGGCGAGCTGCGCCTCGAAGTCCGGCGCGAAGCTGTTGGGATGGCCCGGAAGCGCCTCGCCGAGTTCGGCGTACCAGGGCGCCAGCCTGGCCAGCGCAGCCTCTACCACGGCGCCGTGCGGCTCGGCCCGCGGCGCCATCAAGAGGTTCACCCCGAACGGGGCGTCGGTCGCCGCGCGCAGACGCGCCACTTCCGGCTCGATCTGGTCAGGGGCGAGCACGCCCCCGGCCAGCGAGCCCATGCCCCCGGCGCGCGAGACCGCCAGCGCCATTTCGGGCGGCGAGGCGCCGACCATCGGGGCCTGGAGAATCGGAATCGCCAGGCGGTCCAGAAGGTCGCGCAACGCCATCAGCCTTCTCCTTCGGCCTTCCTGCGGGCCAATTTCTCGAGCGAGCGCCCGCGGCCCTTCGACAGCGCGGTGACCACGCCGCGGAAGGTGCGGACCTCCTGGTCGGAAAACCGCGCCCGTCCGAGCGCCGAGCGCAGGTTCTGCATCATCGAGGGCTTCTTTTCCGGCGGGTGGAAGAAGCCCGCGTCGTCCAGCTCGCGCTCGAAATGCTCGTAGAGGCCGAGCATCGCCGCGGCGTCGGCGGGAGCGGGTCCCTCGCGGAAGACCGGCGGCGCCCCCGACTCGACGGTCATGCGCCACTCATAGGCGTTGATCGCGACGGCCTGGGCCAGGTTGAGCGACCGGAAGCGCGGATCGATCGGCAGGGTGACCACGGCCTGGCAGAGCGCGATGTCGGCGGTCTCCAGTCCCGCGCGCTCGCCGCCGAACAGCAGGCCGACGGCGCGGCCCTCGGCCACCTCGTGCGCCAGATTCGCCGCCGCCTCACGCGGGCCGATGACCGGCAGCTGCAGTTCGCGCGGGCGCGCGGTGGTGGCGTAGACCAGGTGCAGATCGGCGATCGCCGCCTCGACGCTGTGATAGACCCGCGCGCCGTTCAGCGGCCATTCGGCGCCCGACGCCGCAGCCCAGGCGCGCTCCTGCGGCCAGCCATCGCGCGGATTGACCAGGCGCAGGTCCGCCAGGCCGAAATTGGCCATCACGCGGGCGACCGCGCCGATGTTCTGCGCCAGTTGCGGCACGTTGAGGATGATGCAGGGCGGGGCGGCGGATTCCATGCCGCGTTTTGGGATGCGAGCGGCGCAGAATGCAAGCGCCGCCTGTGCGATCGCGCCCATCCCCGGTCAATACGGGGTGACCCGCTCTTTGCGTCGGGGCCGGGGCCTAGTATACGGCCCTTACCCTATCTACCCTATCCTAGCCGTTACGTCCCCGGAGCGTCCTGCCCTCATGGCCAAGATCAAAGTCGCGAACCCCGTCGTAGACATCGACGGGGACGAGATGACCCGCATCATCTGGAAGTGGATCAAGGACAAGCTGATCTTTCCGCATCTGGATATTGATCTGGACTACTACGACCTGGGGATCGAGCACCGCGACGCCACCGACGACAAGGTCACCGTCGACGCGGCCGAAGCGATCAAGCGTCACGGCGTCGGCGTGAAGTGCGCCACGATCACCCCGGACGAAGCGCGGGTCGAAGAGTTCGGCCTGAAGAAGATGTGGAAGTCGCCGAACGGCACCATCCGCAACATCCTCGGCGGCGTGGTCTTCCGCGAGCCGATCATCTGCAAGAACGTTCCGCGGCTGATCCCGGGCTGGACCCAGCCGATCATCGTCGGCCGCCACGCGTTCGGCGACCAGTACAAGGCCACCGACTTCCGCGTGCCCGGCAAGGGCCGTCTGACCATCAAGTGGGAAGGCGAGAACGGCGACACCATCGAGCATGAAGTGTTCGAGTTCCCGGGCGGCGGCGTCGCCATGGGCATGTACAACCTCGACGACTCGATCCGCGAGTTCGCGCACGCCTGCCTGAACTACGGCCTGCAGCGGAAGTACCCGGTCTATCTGTCGACCAAGAACACGATCCTCAAGGCGTATGACGGCCGCTTCAAGGACATCTTCGCCGAGGTCTACGAGGCCGAGTACGCCGGCAAGTTCAAGGAAGCCGGCATCGTCTACGAGCACCGCCTGATCGACGACATGGTCGCCTCGGCGCTGAAGTGGTCCGGCGGCTTCGTCTGGGCCTGCAAGAACTACGACGGCGACGTGCAGTCCGACCAGGTCGCCCAGGGCTTCGGCTCGCTGGGCCTGATGACCTCCGTCCTGATCACCCCGGACGGCAAGATCATGGAATCGGAAGCCGCCCACGGCACCGTCACCCGCCACTTCCGCCAGCACCAGCGCGGCGAGTCGACCTCGACCAACTCGATTGCCTCGATCTTCGCCTGGACCCAGGGCCTGAAGCACCGCGCCAAGCTCGACGGCAACGCCGAGCTGACCCACTTCGCCGACACCCTGGAGAAGGTCTGCGTCGACACCGTCGAAGCCGGCTCGATGACCAAGGACCTGGCGCTGCTGGTCGGCGACACGCAAGGCTGGCTGACCACCGAGGGCTTCATCGACAAGGTCGCCGCCAACCTGGAAGCGGCCCTGGCGAAGACCCCGGCCTAGGGCCATGAACGACCGCGCGAGAGAGGACTGGAGCCTCCCCCGCGCGGTTTTCCGCTTGATCGTCGCACTGATCGTGGGAACGGCGCTGGTCTTCGCGACCGCGCCGTTCTTTGCGTTTCGGGCCATGAAGGCGGCGGCCCGCGACGGAGACGGCCATGGCCTGGCCCAGTTGGTCGACTATCCGGCGGTACGCCAGGGGCTGCGCCCGCAGGTCGCCGCACGGGCGGTCCCCGCCCCCGCGCCGCCCGACGTGTGGTCCGATCCGATCGGCGCGGTGAAGCGGGCCATCGAGCCGATCGTTCCGCCGCCGCCGGAGCTCGAGCCCTATCTCACCGCCCCCGGCCTCTATGACCTGTCGCGCGGCTACGCGCCGGGCGCCGCGCCGCCCAACGCCCCGGCGCTGGCCCTGCCGCGCCTGCGCTACTGGGACCCCAACCGCGCCCGCTTCCTGGTGCTGGCCAAGGGCGTGAAGTCCGCCGACCAGGGGGTGGTCTTCACCTTCGAGCGCCGCGACCTGTTCGCCTGGAAGCTCGTCCAGATCCGGCTGCCGGCCAAAGCCGCCCCGTGAGGCGGGGCCGCAGCGCCCAACGTTCTTGTTATGTTCACACCACGGCGCTAGGGTCCCCTCCTTGAATAAGGGAGACGGACGATGATCGGCTATGTCACGATCGGGGCGCTGAACGTCGAGGACGCGATGCCGTTCTACGACGCGGTGCTGGGCGCCATCGGCTATGAGCGGCAGTTCTTCGACAGCGGATGGGCCGGCTACGGCCTTAAAGGCCAGGAGGCCAACACCTTCGTCTGCCCGCCGTTCGACGGACAGCCGGCCCGCGGCGGCAACGGAATCATGATCGCGTTCCGCGGCCCGAGCAAGGAGGCGGTCGACGCCGCCCATGCCGCCGCCCTGGCCCACGGCGGGACGGACGAAGGCGCGCCAGGCCCGCGCCCGGCGGACTCCACCAGCTTCTACGGGGCCTATGTGCGCGACGCGACGGGCAACAAGATCGCGATCTTCACACGGCCGTAGGTCCGAGCCTCCGCGCATCGGGGTAGAATCAAAAAAGGCCGGGGTGACCCCCGGCCTTTCTGCTGACTGATCGTCGGATCAGGCCGCGACGAGCGTCTCACGACGACGACGGATGGCCACGCCGGCCATGCCGAAGCCGGTGATCATCATCGCCCAGGTCGCCGGTTCCGGCACCGCCGAAGGGAGCGACTCCAGGGTGAACTTCGCCTTGACGGAAGCGCTGCCGCCCAGATCGAAATCGGCCTTCTTCAGGTCGACGCGCAGCCGGCCCGTGTCGCCGAAAGCAAAGCTCTCCGGACCGTTCCAAACAACGTGACCTTCGTTGTCGAAGCCGAAGATGCTCCACTTCCACTCGCTCGTACCGCCGGTCGAACCGCCGATGGTCCCGCCGAAGTCCGGCGAAGAGAAGTCGAAGGTGACTTCGATCGGCTTCCAGAACAGCAGGTCGTCAAAGTCCATGCTGCCTTCCGGCGACGAGATCGTGAACAGGTGGTTGAAGCCCGTGGTGTCGCCGACGTTGTTGAGATTGAAGGCCACCGGGCCGCTCGGAGGCGTCACGTTGATCACCAGACCGCCGAAGGTCCCAGCGTTAGTGTTGTAGTTGGTGACGGTGAAGTCGCCCAGGAACTCAACCGCCGCCGCCGGCGTGGCCGCGGCAACGCTGGTGACGAGAGCCGCGGCCACCGCGGCCGCCATATGCTTGAACATGAAACCCATCCTTACGTGAATCCTGCGCCTCGCGAGGCGCCCCTCTGGATGGTGAACTAGAGCTTAATGCAATCTCTGGCAACGCCACTCGCCTCACGAGGGTATTTAAATTTTACAATTCGCCGAGCGGCGTTCGCATTTCTGTGGACCGCGATTAATGCGTGTGCGCGCCAAACGAAAAAGGGGGCGCAAAGCGCCCCCCTCCACGTCTCGATCAGCGCCGAATCAGGCCCCCAGCAGAGCCTTGATCGCCGCCAGGCCTTCGCCCGCCTTGGCGCCGTCCGGGGCGCCGCCCTGGGCGAAGTCGGGACGCCCGCCGCCCCCCTGCCCGCCCATCGCCAGCACCGCGGCCTTGGCCAGCTCGACGGCGCTGAACTTGCCGGCCGCAGCCCCGGTGACCGCCACGGTCACCGCCGCCTTGCCGTCCGCCGATCCGACCAGCGCGATGACGCCGTCCGGCAGCTGCTTCTTGAACTCCTCGGCGATGGGACGCAGGTCCTTGCCGCCGACGCCTTCCATGACGCGGGCGATCACCTGCACGCCGCCGATCTCCTCGGGGCCCGCAGCGGCCCCGCCGCCGCCGCCGCCCATGGCGAGTTGGCGCTTGGCCTCGGCCAGTTCCTTTTCCAGCTTGCGACGCTGGGTTTCGAGCGCCTCGACGCGAGCGGCGACCTCGGCCACCGGGACCTTGAACTGATCGGCCAGCGTCTTGGCGACGCCCGCCTGCTCGGTCAGCCAACGGCGCGCGGCCTCGCCGGTCAGCGCCTCGATCCGCCGCACGCCGGCGGCCACGCCGCTCTCCGAGACGACCTTGAAGAGCGCGATGTCGCCGGTGCGCGCCACATGGGTGCCGCCGCACAGTTCGACCGAGTAGTTCCCTTCCCCGCCCAGGGCGCGGCCCAGGGTCAGCACCCGCACCGAGTCGCCATATTTCTCGCCGAACAGCGCCATGGCGCCGGCCTCGATCGCCTTCTCGGGCGCCATCACCTGCGTCTCGGCGGCCAGGTTCTGGCGGACGATCGCATTGACCTCGGCCTCGATGCGCTCGATCTCGTCGGCGCTCACCGGGCCGCCGTGGCTGAAGTCGAAGCGAATGCGCTCGCCATCGACCATCTGGCCTTTCTGCGACACATGCGGGCCGAGCACGTTGCGCAGCGCCGCATGCAGCAGGTGGGTCGCCGAGTGGTTGGCGCGGGTCGCGGTGCGCAGGTCCGGATCGACCGCCAGGCGCGCCTCGGCGCCGGGCGTCAGGTCGCCCTGCAGAATCTCGATCTCGTGCACGAAGAGGTCGCCGGCCTGCTTCTGGGTGTCGAGCACCCGGGCCTTGCCGCCGTTCCATTCGATCTCGCCGACATCGCCGGCCTGACCGCCGCTCTCGGCGTAGAACGGCGTGCGGTCGAACACCGCCAGCACGGTTTCCCCGCTCTTGGCGGCTTCGACTTCGGCGCCGCCCGCGACCAGGGCCAGCAGCTTGCCGGTCGCCTCGGTGGTGTCGTAGCCGAGGAACTCGGTGGCCCCGAGCCGCTCGCGGATCGCGAACCATTCGGCCCCCTGGGCCGATTGGCCCGAGCCGGTCCAGGCCTCGCGGGCCTGCTCGCGCTGACGCTTCATGGCGTCCTCGAAGCCGGACAGATCGACGCTGATGCCCCGATTGCGGACCGCGTCCTGGGTCAGGTCCAGCGGGAAGCCGTAGGTGTCGTAGAGCTTGAAGGCGGTTTCGCCTGACAGCATGTCGCCAGCGTTCATGCCGGCCGTGGCTTCGTCCAGCAGCGCCATGCCGCGGCCGAGGGTGCGGCGGAACCGCTCCTCTTCCTGGCGCAGGGTCTCGACGATCACCGGCTCGGCGCGGCGCAGCTCGGGATAGGCCTCGCCCATCTCGGCGACCAGCACCGGCGCCAGGCGGTGCATCAACGGCTCCTCGGCGCCCAGCAGGTGCGCGTGGCGCATGGCGCGGCGCATGATCCGGCGCAGGACGTAGCCGCGGCCTTCGTTCGACGGCGACACACCGTCGGCGATGAGGAAGCTGGTCGAACGCAGGTGGTCGGCGATCACGCGGTGCGAGGGCCCATTGGTCCCGTCGCCGACAAGTTGCTTGGAGGCCTCGATCAGGGTGCGGAACAGGTCGACGTCATAATTGTCGTGCACGCCCTGCAGCACCGCGGCGATGCGCTCGAGCCCCATGCCGGTGTCGATCTGCGGCTTGGGCAGGTCGATGCGCCGCCCGTCGGCGAACTGCTCGAACTGCATGAAGACGAGGTTCCAGATCTCGACGAACCGGTCGCCGTCCTCGTCCGGGCTGCCGGGAGGACCGCCCGGGATGTGCGCGCCGTGGTCGTAGAAGATCTCCGAGCACGGACCGCAGGGGCCGGTGTCGCCCATCGACCAGAAGTTATCGTTGGTGGCGATGCGGATGATCTTCTCGTCCGGCAGACCGGCGATCTTCTTCCAGAGCTCGGCCGCCTCGTCGTCGGTGTGATAGACGGTGACGCACAGCTTCTCGGCCGGAATCTTGAATTCCTTGGTCAGCAGCGTCCAGGCGTGCTCGATCGCGCCGGCCTTGAAGTAGTCGCCGAAGGAGAAATTCCCCAGCATCTCGAAGAAGGTGTGGTGGCGCGCGGTGTAGCCGACATTGTCCAGGTCGTTGTGCTTGCCGCCGGCGCGCACCGACTTCTGCGACGAGGCCGCACGCGGTCCGGGCGGGGATTCGGCGCCGGTGAAGTAGTTCTTGAACGGCACCATGCCCGCATTGACGAACAGCAGGGTGGGGTCGTTCTGCGGAACGAGCGGGGCCGACGGAATGATCAGGTGATCATTCTTCTCGAAGTAGCCCAGGAACGCAGCTCTGATTTCGTTGAGGCTCGGCATGGCTCGTCGGACGTTGAAGCAAAAAAAAATAGATAGGGGCCTGCGCACCGTTGCGCCGCCCCGCGCGCGACCGTTTACGGATTTTGTCGACACCCGCAAAGGAAAAGGACGCTTGAACGGCGTGCGTCCAAGCGTCCTTGCGCATCTTCTGAAGCGGCCGCGCGGGGGCTCAGCCGGCTCGGGCGGGTCGGACGTCGGGTTGGAGGCGTCCGGTTCCGAGCGGCCGTGGCGACCGCTTCGGCGATGCGGATCCTAGTCTTCGGCGTCCTCGTCGCCGGTCGGACCGACCAGCAACTCTTCCTCGATCGCTTCCTTGGCGCCACGCACCTGGCGTTCGATCTGCTGGGCGATGTCCGGATTGTTCTTGAGGAACTCCCGGGCGTTGTCGCGACCTTGGCCGATCCGGGTCGAGTTCCAGGAGAACCACGAGCCCGATTTCTCGATGACGCCAGCCTTGACGCCCAGGTCGATGATCTCGCCGAGCTTGGAGATGCCCTCGCCGTACATGATGTCGAACTCGACCTCGCGGAACGGCGGGGCCACCTTGTTCTTCACCACCTTCACGCGGACGTTGTTGCCGAGGATCTCGTCGCGCACCTTCACCGAGCCGGTGCGGCGGATGTCGAGACGCACGGAAGCGTAGAACTTCAGCGCGTTGCCGCCGGTGGTGGTCTCCGGGCTGCCGTACATCACCCCGATCTTGTGGCGGATCTGGTTGATGAAGATGACCAGGGTCTTGGACTTGGAGATCGAGGCCGTCAGCTTGCGCAGCGCCTGGCTCATCAGGCGCGCCTGCAGGCCGGGCAGTTGGTCGCCCATCTCGCCTTCGATTTCGGCCCGCGGGGTCAGCGCCGCCACCGAGTCGATGACGATCACGTCGATGGCGCCCGAACGCACCAGGGTGTCGGTGATCTCCAGCGCCTGCTCGCCGGTGTCCGGCTGCGAGACCAGCAGGTCGTCGAGATTGACGCCCAGCTTGTTGGCGTACTGCGGGTCCAGCGCATGCTCGGCGTCCACGAAGGCGGCGACGCCGCCAGCCTTCTGCACCTCGGCCACGACGTGCAGGGCCAGGGTGGTCTTACCCGAGCTTTCCGGACCATAGATCTCAACGATCCGCCCCTTGGGCAGACCGCCGATGCCAAGCGCCAGATCGAGCCCGAGCGAGCCGGTGGACACCGCCTCGACCTCGATATGGCTCTTCTCGCCCAGCTTCATCACCGAGCCCTTGCCAAAGGCCCGATCGATTTGCGCAATCGCCGCTTCCAGAGCGCGCTGCTTATCGCCTTCTTCTCGTCCCACGAGCTTTAACGCCGACTGACTCATCCAAGGCGCCCCTTGTTTCATGATTCCAACCCGACAGTCCGTGCCCCGAGAGGCGTCGGCGTCCGTCGGAACAAGGCGTACGCCCTTTGTTCTTCGTTCACAAGATGTTCTTTTCCGCGCCGCCGCGGCCCTACGTCCGGTGTTGTCGCACCCGCCGGGTTTCAGAAATCGTAGCTGGCGGTCAGGCCGAACCGCCGCGGCCGCGGGGCGATGGTCAGCGGCTGGCGCGCGCTGGTGGCGAAGCGGGGGTCGTCGGCGTCGGTCAGATTCTCGATGAACGCGCCGACCGTCCATCGCGCCGCCCGCAGGAAGGCGCGGCTGTTGAACAGCCAGTAGTCGCCCAGCGCCACGTCCCCGCCGACCCCGGGTTTGAAGGTGCTGTTCGAGCGCCCGACATAGGCGGCGTCCGTCCGCACGAGGAGTTCCAGGCCGCCGCCCAGGTCGCGCCGATATTCCAGCCAGCTATCGGCTGCGATCCGAGGCACCGCCGGAATCCGGTCGCCGGCCGAGCCCAGCCCGACGCCGTCGGCGCTCGCCTGGTCGCTGGTCAGGATCGCGTCGGTCAGCGCGAGGTTCGCGCCCCCCCGCCAGGCCGGCGAGAACACGAAGCTGGCGTCCGCTTCCAGTCCATTGACCCGCGCCCGGCCTAGGTTGGTGATGAACGAGAACGCGCCGTTCGTGCTGTTGGCCGTGTACTGCATGTCCTGCCAGTCGATGCGGTAGAGGGCGGTGTTCACCTGCAGCCGGTTGTTCAGCCAGGCGGTCTTCAGGCCGAGCTCGTAGTTCCAGAGCGAGTCGGCGCCGTAGGCCGACAGGTTTGGCGGCAGGCCGGGCACGGTGTTCACCCCGCCGGGCCGGAACCCCTGCGAGGCCTGAGCGTAGCCCATCGCCGACGGGCTGAACCGGTGACTGGCGAGGAACTTGAGGCTCCAGCCGCTCTCCTCGGTCGTGCTGCGGAAATTGGCCTCGGTCGTGTTGGAGATCACGTTGACGATCAACGCCTCCCCCTCGGTGCGCTTGTCGTAGGCGAACCGGCGCGCGCCCAGCACGAACGAGGTGTCGCGATCGGCGCCCAGCGTCGCTTCGCCATAGACCGCGCGCTGGGTCAGCTGGCTGTCGACGATGCGCCGGCCGGTGAAGTCGCCGTGCCGCGGCAGGCCGGTGGCTGGATCGCCGACGATCACCTGGCTGTCGATGGTGTCGCTGCGCACCTCGCGGAACACCCCGGCGGTCCAGGCGAAGAACCCCGGCGCATCCGACTGCAGCCGCAGCTCCTGGACGTCGGCATGTAGATCGATCGGCTGGTAGAGCAGCCCCGGGGCGCGGCTGTCGACATAGCTGGAATAGGCCGCCAGCTGCGGCGCGGTGCAGACGCTCGCGCCGGGGATCTGCAGATAGCGCTTGCAGCCGTCGAGACTGAACCGCTCGCTCTGCAGCGTGCCGGTGTAGTCGATCTGGCGCGTGCTCTTCCACGTATAGGACGCCGCATTGGCGGTGAGCCGCATGCCCGAGAAGCGCCAGGACAGGGCGCCCTCGTACATCGTCATCCGGCTGTCGAACGGCGTGCGCACATAGCCATAGCTGACGTTCGGCGGCGCCCCCGCCCAACCGCCGCTGGTGTCGCCTTCACGGGTGTCCTGATGGGCCGCGGTCAGGTTGATCTGCACGTCGTTTTCGAACTGGAGCCCGACGCCCAGCCGCGCGCCCCAGGTCGCGCTGTCGTTGATCCCCTTCAGTCCCAGGCGGCGGTTTTCAAGATAGGGCGGGTCGCGGCGGTGATAGGCGGCCAGCCGCAGGCCGACCTTGTCCTCGACCAGCGGCTGATTGACGACCAGGGTCTCGGCCTCGCCCCAGTATCCCGCATTGGTCGAGGCTTCGCCTGACAGCGAGGCGCTGGCCTCGTTCAGGTCCGGCCGCCTGAACACCACCTTGAGCGCCCCGCCCATGGCGCTGGAGCCGTAGAGCGTGCCCTGCGGCCCGCGCAGCAGTTCCATCCGTTCGACGTCGACAAGCAGGAACTCGGGCGAGGAGCCGCCCGGATCGGCGGTGGTGCCGCTGGGCCCCGTCACCGGGATGTCGTCGTAATAGAGCGCGGTGGTCGCCTCGCCCGAACCGTAGACGCCGCGCAGGCTGAAGCGGTTGCGGCCGGTGCCGGTGCTGGTCTGGGTCAGGCCGGGCATCAGCGTGGCCGCCTGGGTGAACGTCGCCGCCCCGGCCCGGGTGAGATCCTCGCCGGAGAAGGCGCGCACCGACATCGGCGTCAGGCGATCCAGAGTCGGACGGCGCAAGGCCGTGACCACCAGCCCCTCGACCTCGGCCTCGGGCTCCTCGACCGCCGGCGCGGGAGCCGGCTCGACCAGATAGCGACCCTGGAACTCGCGCCAGGTGAGGCCCGATCCGCGCAGCAGCGCCTTGAGGGCGGCGTCGGCCTCCATCCGCCCGAAGACCGCCTTGCTGCGGCGGCCGGCGACCATGGCCGGCGTGAACAGGATGTCCCGGTCGCTCTGTGCGGAGAACATGGTCAGCGCCCGGTCGAGCGGCGCGCCGGCGGGAATCGCAAATTGCGCCTTGCGGCTAGCGGCCTCGACGGCGCTCGCGGGGAGCACGACGCCGGATACGCACGCAACAACGATCCCGAGACGGAGAATACTCAACGGCTACAAGGCTCCGCGCCAACGCCACGGCCTTCCGACAGCCGCGGTTGTAAGGCCAGCCCCACACGCCAGCCACTGCGCTCTTTGCCGCTCTCCGCCCCCATGGCGCCGACGACCGCCCCACCGTTGCCCGAAAACCCAGCAGGGGGTCGATCGGACGAGTCCCCTTCCCAAACGTCATTGACCTGGGCGCCCCCATCAACAACCATGACATCAATAAGACAATTCGGGGTGTTCAGGAAATTTCCATGGCGTGGGCGGAAACGACCGGTGCCAGGGGCGAGCCGGAGGGATTGGCGCATGCGTCGCTCCCGTACCAGCAAGCCTTACGCGCCTTCTTTCGGCGTCGCGCCGATGGACACGAAATCGACGACCTGATTCAGGAAGTGCTCCTGCGGCTGCACAATCGCCGTCAGGGCGGCGAGGTGACGAACCTTTCCAGCTTCATCTTCCAGACCGCGACCAACGTGCTGCTCGATCGGCGCCGCCGCGACACAGTGAGGCGCCGTGGCGCGCACTGCGAGTTGGAAGAAGCCCATCACCCGCTCGACGAATTGTCCCCCGACCGGATCTTGCAGGCCAAGCAGGAAGCTTCCGTGGCGTTGGACGCCCTCAATCAACTTTCGCCCCGCACCCGCGCGGCTTTCATGCTCGTCCGCTTCGAGGGCTTGAGCTACAAGGCTACCGCAGCGCAACTCGGCATCTCGGTGAGCGCTGTCGAGAAACATGTCACCAAGGCGCTCCGGATCGTCTCGATCCGGCTGCAGGAAATCGATGAACGACAACCAACGACAAATCGGTCTTTCCGGTAGCCCGGACGCCGCGTCGTGGTTTGTGCGTTTGCAGCGCCATCCCGACGACAGGGATGTCCAGAACGAGTTCGAGGCCTGGCTGGCGGCCGATCCGGCCCATCGCGACGACTGGGCCCTGGTCAGCGGCGCGTGGGACCGCATCGGCGACCTTAAGGACGATCCGCAGGTCATGGCGGCGCGCCAGGCTCTGAAGGCCGATCTCGCCGCCGAGCGGCGACGCCCGTCCATGCGGTGGGCGGCCGGCATCGCCGCCGCCGTCCTCACCGCCGGTTCGGTGCTCGGCTACGGCTCCTGGCGCCAGGCGCAGGACCAGGACGCCGCGCCGGCCGCAGTGGTCGCCGCTGCGCCGCAGGCGCTGGCCGTCTATCGCACGGCCGTCGGCGGCCAGCAGGTCGTGACCCTGCAGGACGGGTCGAGGGTCACGCTCAGCACCGACACCGAGGTCCGGCTGACCGACTGGAACAAGCAGCGCGGCCTGACCCTGGTGCGCGGCGAGGCCTATTTCGAAGTCGCCAAGAACCCGGACAAACCGTTCGTGGTGAGCGCCGGCGACCGCACGGTGACCGCGCTCGGCACCGCCTTCGACGTCCGCGTCGATTCCGGCGAGTGGTCGGTCAGCCTGGTCGAGGGCAAGGTCCGCGTGGCCGGCGCCCATGCCAGCGTCGACATGGCGCCCGGCCAGCACCTGGTCCAGACCGGCTCGGCCCCGTGGACGCTAGAGGCGCGCAACCTCGCCGACCTGACGAGTTGGCGCGAAGGCAGCCTGGTGTTCGAGAATCGGCCGCTGGCGTCCATCGTCGAGGAAATGAACCGCTACTCGACCCGCAAGGTGCGCATCGCCGATGCGGACCTCGCCGCAACGCCGCTCAGCGGGCGTTTCCGGACCGGCGACGTGGCCGGCTTCGTAGCCACGCTGGAGGCCTACGGCATGGTCAAGGCGGGCCAGACCTCCGCAAACCTCATCGACCTCTATCCGCCCGCCGGCGAGTGAGGATTTAGGACGCAGCTGCGTCTAGCAAGGGAGCGGCCGCGCCCTTATGCGCCGCCGTCCTGGAGGACCCATGAAACTGATTTCCAAGGCGCTGGCCACCAGCGCGCTTTGCGCTACGGCCTGGCTCGCCGCCTCGGCCGCCGTCGCCGCCCCGCTGACCGCCGCCGACAAGGGCCAGCTGACCGCGGCCGTCGACGCCTACACCCCGAAGATGAACGACGCGGCTCTGAAGATCTGGAGCTACGCCGAGCTCGGCTACCAGGAAACCAAGAGCAGCGCCCTCCTCCAGGATCAGCTCAAGGCCGCCGGCTTCAAGGTCCAGGCCGGCGTCGCCGGCGAACCGACCGGCTTCGTCGCCAGCTTCAAGAACGGCTCGGGTCCGGTGATCGCCATCCTCGCCGAGTTCGACGCCCTGCCCGGCCTGAGCCAGGCCGCCGTCCCCACCAAGACCCCGATCGCCGGCCAGGACAACGGCCACGGCTGCGGCCACAGCCTGTTCGGCGCGGCCTCGGTCGCCAGCGCCGTGGCGCTGAAGCAGTGGATGGTCGCCAACAAGGTCCAGGGCGAAGTGCGCGTCTACGGCACGCCGGCCGAAGAAGGCGGTTCGGGCAAGGTCTATATGGTCCGCGACGGCCTGTTCAACGACGTCGACATCACCCTGCACTGGCACCCGGGCAACACCAACTCGGCCAACCAGGGCACCTCGATGGCCAACATCAGCGGCAAGTTCCGCTTCTACGGCCAGTCCAGCCACGCCTCGGGCGCCCCGTGGGCCGGCCGCTCGGCCCTGGACGGCGTCGAGATCATGAACGTCGCCAACAACTACCTGCGCGAACACATCCCGGACCGCACGCGGATCCACTATGTGGTCACCAACGGCGGCAAGGCCCCGAACGTCGTGCCGGACTTCGCCGAGGTCTATTACTACGTCCGCAACGCCGACCCGAAGATCGTCGTCGACGTCATGGACCGCGTGAAGACCGCCGCCCAGGGCGCGGCCATGATCACCGGCACCAAGGTCGAGTTCGAGCAGACCGGCGGCGTCTACAACCTGCTGCCCAACGACGTGCTGGGCAAGGTCATGTACCAGTCGCTGTCCGACGTCGGCGGCGTCACCTGGACCGCTGAAGAGACCAAGTTCGCCCAGGAGCTCGCCAAGTCCCTGCCGAAGGGCGGCGGCGACCTCAGCTCGGTCGGCAAGATCCAGCCCTACAAGGACGCCGACACCTCGGGCGACGCCGGCGGCGGTTCGACCGACGTGGCGGACGTGTCGTGGGTCACTCCGACCGTCGGCCTGTCCACCGCCACCTTCGTGCCCGGCTCGGCCGGCCACAGCTGGCAGAACGTGGCGGCGGCCGGCATGAGCATCGGCCTCAAGGGCGCGGCGGTCGCGGCCAAGACCCTGTCGCTGACCGGCGCCGAGCTGCTGTCGAACCCGGAGCTGATCGCCCAGGCCAAGGCCGAGCTGAAGCAGCGCCAAGGCGCGGACTTCGCCTACAAGGCGATGGTCGGCGACCGCAAGCCGCCGCTCGACTACCGCAAGGCCGGCGGCGCCGAGTAAGCCGCGTGGGGGTCGGCTGCGCCGGCCCCCATTTTTTCAATGCTCCGGTATCCCCCGCCGCGTTGAATTTTTGATCCGCAACCGCAGGTGCGGAATCGAACCCCGATTGCGTCTCGTCTACTGAGGCTGGTCCATTTGTGGGGCCGCCAGTTCTGGCAATCGAGACGGGGGATGGAATGACGCGAAAACACGCAATGACGGGCGCCGCCCTGGCGCTGGTCATGATCATGGGCGGAGCCGCCAACGCGGCGAGCATAACCCCGCCAAGCGAAGCCTTCGCCCAGAACCCGGGCAGCGACTACTTCCTCGCCGACTACACGGCCTATGAGGCCTACCTCAAGACCCTGGCGTCCCAGTCCGACCGCATGAAGCTGGTCGACTTCGGCAAGTCCGAAGAGGGCCGCACCCAATGGATGGCCGTGGTCTCTTCGCCGGCCAACCTCGCCAAGCTCGACCACTACAAGGCTATCTCCAAGCGCCTGGCCAAGGCCGAGGGCCTGTCGAAGGAAGACGCCGCCAAGCTGGCGGCCGAGGGCAAGGCGGTGGTCTGGATCGACGCCGGCCTGCACGCCACCGAGACCGTGACCTCGCAGGGCCAGATCCAGGTGCTCTACCGGATGCTGACCATGAACGATCCGGAGACGCTCCGGATGCTCGACGACGTCATCATCCTGTTCGCTCACGACAACCCGGACGGCATGGAGCTGGTCTCCGACTGGTACATGCGCCACGAAGACCCGAAGAAGCGCGAGTTCAACTCGATCCCGCGCCTCTACCAGAAGTACGTCGGCCACGATAACAACCGCGACAGCTACATGTCGCAGATGGCCGAGACGACCAACGTCAACCGGCAGCTGTTCCGCGAGTGGTTCCCGCAGATCATCTTCAACCAGCACCAGACCGGCCCGACGGGCATGGTGGTGTTCGTCCCGCCGTTCCGCGACCCGTTCAACTACAACTATGACCCGCTGGTCATGACCTCGCTGCAGGAAGTCGGCATGGCCATGCACAGCCGGCTGGTCGCCGAGGACAAGCGCGGATCCGGCGCCCGCAGCGCGGCCGCCTACTCCACCTGGCACAACGGCATGGAGCGTTCGATCGCCTACTTCCACAACTCGATCGGCCTGCTGACCGAGATCATCGGCGGCCCGACCCCCGAGACCGTGAAGCTGGTGCCGAACCTGCAGCTGCCGAACGGCGACCGGCCGATGCCGATCGCCCCGCAGACCTGGCATCTGTCGCAGACGGTCGAGTACCAGTGGACGATGAACCGCGCGGTCATCGACTACGCCTCGCGCAACCGCGAACGCCTGCTGTCCAACATCTACAAAATGGGCGCCAACAGCATCGAGCGCGGCTCCAAGGACAGCTGGACCACCACGCCGAGCAAGATCGACGAGCTCAACGAGGCGGCCAAGAGCGCCAAACCCGGCGCCGAGGACGAGATGATGGCCTCGTTCTTCGGCCGCGCCGGCGCGGTCGATCCGACGCTCTACAGCGTGCTGCAGAAGCCCGAGGCGCGCGATCCGCGCGGCTTCATCATTCCGTCGGACCAGGCCGACATGCCGACCGTCACCGCGTTCGTGAACGCGCTGATCAAGACCGGCGTGGACGTCGACCGCGCCACCAAGGCCTTCAAGGTCGGCGCCAAGACCTATCCGGCCGGCTCGTACGTCGTGAAGGCGGCGCAGGCCTATCGCCCGCACGTCCTCGACATGTTCGAACCGCAGGACCACCCGCACGACCTCGAGTATCCGGGCGGCCCGCCGAAGGCGCCGTACGACGTCACCGGCTACACCCTGGCCTATCAGATGGGGATCAAGTTCGACCGCATCCTGGACGGCTTCGAGGCCCCGACCGAACGGGTGCCGGACCTCGTCACCGTGCAAGCCGGTTCGGTGAAGGGCTCGGGCAAGGCCGGCTGGCTGATCAGCCACGAAACCAACCAGAGCTTCACCCTGACCAACCGCCTGCTGAAGGCCGGTCAGCCGGTGTTCTGGCTGAAGGACGGCGCCAAGGCCGGCAAGGACAGCTTCGGGCCGGGCGCGATCTGGGTTCCGGCCTCGGCCGAAGCTCAGGCCGTGATCGCCAAGGGCGTGAAGGACCTGGGCATCGACGCCTTCGCCGTCGGCGCCAAGCCGGCCGGCGAGGCCCTGCCGCTGAAGCCGGTCCGCATCGGCCTGGTCGACGTCTATGGCGGTTCGATGCCTTCGGGCTGGAACCGCTGGCTGTTCGAGCAGTTCGAAGCGCCCTTCGAGGTGGTCTATCCGCAACGTCTCGACGCCGGCGACCTGGCCAAGGACTACGACGTCCTGGTCTTCGCCGACGGCGTCATCCCGGCCCCGCAGGGCGGCCCGTTCCGCGCCGGCCGCGGCTTCCCGCAGCCGAAGGCCGAGAACATCCCGGCCGAGTTCCACCCGTGGCTGGGCGCGATCACCGACGACAAGACGCTGCCGCAGGTGGCCGACTTCGCCAAGAACGGCGGCACGGTGATCACCATCGGCTCCTCCTCGCGCCTGGCGACCGTCATCGGCGCCCCGGTCGAGGTGGCGGTGGCCAAGAAGGACGGCGACAAGCTGGCCGCCCTGTCGAACAAGGAATTCTACATTCCGGGTTCGGTGCTGCGCGCCAAGGTCGATAACCGCCAGCCGCTCGCCTATGGCATCCCGCAGGACGTGGACGTGTTCTTCGACCGCAGCCCGACCTTCAACCTGAAGGCCTCGGCGAGCGGCGTGGCGCGCGTCTCGTGGTTCGACACCGACGCGCCCCTGCGCAGCGGCTGGGCCGTCGGCCAGGAGAAGCTGAAGGGCTCGACCGGCGTCCTCGACATCGACGTGGGCAAGGGCAAGCTGTTCGTGATGGGTCCGGAAGTCACCCAGCGGGCGCAGTCGTACGGGACCTTCAAGTTCCTGTTCAACGGCCTGCTCTACGGCCCGGCCGTCGCGAAGAAGTAGGCGTCTCCCCAGGACGCTTAGCGCCGGGCAGGCTCGCCCGGCGCCCGGAGCGCCGGACCCTCGGGTCCGGCGCTCTTTTTTTTACCCCCCGCATCCGCCCCTCAAGAGCGCGCAACAAAAAGGGCGCCGGTCTTTCGACCGACGCCCTCCACCGCCAAGGACGCAGCGGCTTGTGGCCGCCGGGGCGGTGGGGCCGCCCCGGCTTCCTTTTGTCCTAGAAACGCTTGCGCACGCCCACGTAGTAGGTGCGGCCCATGACGTCGTAGTTCTGTTGGTCGTAGTTGTACTCGGTGTCGCCAGCCTGCGGCGGGTTCTGGTTGAACAGGTTGTTCACGCCAAACCGCAGGTCGGTATCCCAAGGCAGCTTCACCCGGCTGTTGAGGTCGAAGATGTTGTAAGCCTTCACACCGCGCGCAGTGCTGGTGGGGGTGACCACCGTGGCCGAGTTCTTCATCTCGCTGATATAGCGCCAGCGCAGGCCGACGCTGGCCGGACCGCGGGTGTAGGTCGCCGACGTGACCGACTTCCATTCCGGGTGAGCAAAACCGGCGCTGGTCTCGACGGCCGTGCCCCAGGTGCCGGCGTAATCGTAGGTCGCCGCGTTCGGCAGGTTCTGGATCTTGAACTGGTCCAGCCAGCCGACCGAGACGTTGACCGCCAGTTGGCCCGCATCGTCGCCCAGGCCGACATCCATCAGGTCGATGCTCCAGTCGAACTGGAAGTCGATGCCGGTGGTCTCGAACTGACCGAGGTTCTGCAGCGGCTGAACCGGGTTCAGCGGCACGCCGGACGCCGTGTTACGGGCGATCAGCTGGCAGTAGTAGTTGGTCGGGTCGAAGCTCGGGTTGGCCCCGCCGGCGTTGTAGCAGAACTGGAACGAGTTCTTGACCGGCAGGCTGCCGACCGCGTCCTTCACCTTGATGCTGTACCAGTCGACCGACGCCGACATGCGGCTCAGCAGCGGGTGATCGAACGGCGAGGTCATGACCGCGCCGAACGAGAAGGTGTCGGCGGTCTCTTCCTGCAGGTCCGGGTTGCCGCCGGTGAGGGCGAACACCTGAGCCGTGCCGAGTTGGTAGCTGTCGATGATCGCGGTCGGAACGCCTTGGGCCAGGCAGAGCGCCCGGACCTGAGCGGCGTCGGCGCCACGGCGGAACGACGAACGAACGTCGCAGGGGTCGCCGTCGGTGTTGGTCGGGCCGGCGGTGCCGATGGCGACCGAGCCGGTCGAGACCGGCGCGTACAGTTCGCCGACGCTCGGGGCGCGGATGGCGCGGTTATAGCCGCCGCGGAAGCGCAGGCTGTCGATCACCGACCAGTCGAAGTCGACCTTGTAGGTGCTGATCGCGCCGACCGACGAGTAGTCCGAGAAGCGGTAGCCGAGGTTGGTGTTCAGCTCCTTGACGAACGGCAGGTCCTTCAGGAGCGGAACCAGCAGTTCGCCGAAGGCTTCGTAGGTGTCGACCGAGCCTGAGGCGTCACGCAGCACGCTGTAGCCCAGCACGTCCGAGGTGCCGTCGGGCTGGTTCAGCTGGCTGTCCGGGGTGAAGGTGTATTCGTTCGAACGGTAGTCGACGCCGGCCGCGAAGCGGATCTCGCCGGCGGGCAGTTCGAACAGGCCGCCCTGGACGCTGGCTTCGACGATGCGCTGTTCCAGCTCGTTCTGGTTCAGCGTGCGGCGGCTGATGTAGCGGATGCAGTCGCCAGACGGCGTCAGGTTGCCGAAGGGGTTCCAGCCGCCGGCGCAGTACTCCGTGCCGCCGGTCGGGCTGCGGAGCAGGCGGCTGACCGCGCTGGCGCTGGCGCCGCCGTTCTGCTCGTTGTCGAACTTGGCCTTCGAGAACGAGGCGTAGGCGTCCCAGGTCCAGTCCTTGAACCCGACGTCGCCCGAGAGGCCGCTGGTCAGCTGATAGACGGTGTAGCTGTACTTCTGGATCCGCGGGCCCAGGATGTTCAGGGCCTTGTAGAAGGTGAAGTCGGCGCCCGGGGTCGGACGCGAGGCCAGGATGGTCCGGAAGTCGGCCGGGATGTACGGGTTCGAGACCGGAACCGTCAGGCCGTAGACGTTCGACGCCAGGGTCGGGTTGGTGATGCCGACCGACTCGTAGTCCGTGAAGGTGAACTGCGTGAAGAACTTGATGTTGTCGGTCAGGTCGTAGTCGATCTTGCCGAACACCGCGTAGCGGTCGAGGTCCGACTGCATCGAGGCCCCGTCATAGCCGAAGTTGACCTGCTGCTGGGTGCCGGCGGCGTTCGAGTTGACGATGTAGGCGTCGTTGGTCTGCGGGTCGCGGAAGTTCCGCACCGGCACGCCGGCGGTCGAGAAGATCGTCTGGTCGGTGTTGAAGCCGATCTGGCCGGTGTAGCGGCCCGCGGCGTTGCCGGTCAGGGCCGGGACGCCGTACTTGCCGACGAACACGCCGTTGACCGAGGCCAGGGTCGGCAGGTTGGCGCCGAACAGCACCGTGCCCTGCGGAATGGTCGAAAGGCCCGGCGTCGTCAGGCGGAAGACGAACCAGTCGCGGGCGCTCTGCAGCGCGATGTCGCGGTTGGTGTAGTCGACCGACAGCACGGCGCGGCCACGGCCCTCGTCGAACGCCCGGCCGGCGGTCAGCGAGACCTTGAAGGATTCGCCGTCGCCGTGCTCGGAGATGCCGTACTGGCTGTCGACGGTGATGCCTTCGAAGTTGCGCTTCAGGCCGAAGTTCACAACGCCGGCGGTGGCGTCCGAGCCGTAGGCGGTCGAGGCGCCGCCGGTGATGACTTCGACGTTCTCGATCAGGGCTTCGGGGATGGTGTTGAGGTCGACCGAACCGTCGGGGTTCGACGGCTGCAGGCGGCGGCCGTCCATCAGGATCAGGGTGCGCTTGGCGCCGAGGCCCCGCAGCGAGGCGTAGGACTGGCCGCCGTTCAGGCCGGTCGAGGTCGAGCCGGAGTTGCCCTGGCCGAACGAGCCGGTGAACTGGGGCATCTGCGACAGCGACTTCTCGACGGTCACCTGGCCGGTGTTCTCGATGGCGGCCTGGCCGACGGAGACGATCGGGCTGTTGGCCACGTAATCAGGACGGGCGATACGCGAACCGGTGACGACGACTTCCTCGACCGCGACGCCCGCGTCCTGAGCCTGCGCGACCCCGCCGGCGAGCAGCGCGCCATAGGCGACGCCCCCGACCATCAACCACTTCAAAGAACTCGAATTCATCCGTCCGCCCTTGTTATTTGACGACGCACCCCTCGCGCGTCCGGACCCCAAGACGCAGGGCTTCCAAGGACCCACATGTCTGATCTGTAATTTTTCGCAGGCGGCCGTTCGGCCCGCGCGGAGTGCGGCTTTTGCGTCTCGCCTGGACCGCCGGCGCCTACTGGACAGGCTCCCGCCCAGGTTCGCACAATGTGCGCGCATGCTCGCGCGCCGGACCGGCGAATGCTCAGTGAACGGAAGTTGAGACCTTGCTTGGCCCCCCGCCCCCGCCGCCGCCCGCCATCGCCCAGACGCTGGATCAAGCGCGCGCCCTGGGCCGGGCCGGCCGCCTTGCGGAGGCCGAGCGGCTATATCGCAGCGTGCTCGCCGCCGACCCCGCCTGCGTGCAGGCCGCCGTCGCCCTGGCTCGCCTGCTGACCGGATCGAGCCGCGCGGCTGAGGCCGAGGCGCTGGCCCGCCCCTTCGCCGCGGGCGAGCATCCCTGGCATGAGGCGCTCTCGGCGCGGGCTGCGGCGCTGAAGGCGCTCGACCGCAAGCCGGAGTCGCTGGCCGACTACCGCCGCGCCGCGCAGCTCAATCCCGGCAGCGGCGTCGCCGCCCACAACGTCGCCTCGGGGCTCGGCGACGCCGGGCGCGACCGCGAGGCCGCCGCCGAGGCCGAGCGGGCCTTTTCACTGGGCCTCGACGCGCCGGAGACCTGGCTGGTCTACGGCCGGGCGTTGCAAGGCCTGCGTCGGTTCGACGAGGCCGAGACCGCGTTCCGCAACGCGGTGACCCGGCGGCCCGCCTATGCCGACGCCCTACGCGACCTGGGGCAGCTGGTCTGGATGCGGTCGGGCGACGCCGGCCTGGCGCTGGCGCCGATAGAGACGGCCCTGGCCGCCGCCGAGCCGCCGCTGCGGCCGCTGCTGTCCGGGGTCAAGATCCGCCTGCTGAGCCACATCGCCGGTGAAGCCCAGGCCCTGGCCTTCGCCCAGCGGGCGCTGGCGGCGTCGCCCGGCGACCCGCGCCTGGCGCTCGAGACCGCGGCGCTGTCGCTGAGCACCGCGCCGGAACGCAGCCGCGAGCTCTGCGCTGCGGTGCTGGCCCGCACCCCGCGCGATCCGTCCGCCCGCCGCGCCATGGCGCACGCCTGCCTGGCGCTCGGCGACAGCGACGCCGCTGCGGGGATCGCCGAACAGCTGCTGACCGAAAACCCCACCGACCAGGAGGCCGCCGCCGTCCTGGCCACCGCCTGGCGAGCCGGCGGCGATGATCGCTATCGCGGCCTCTGGGACTACGGCGCGCTGGTCCGCGCCCAGCCCATCGACACCCCGGGCGGCTGGACCAGCCTGGACGCCTACCTGGCCGACCTGCGCCTCGCCCTCGCCGACCTGCACGCCCTGCAGGCCCATCCCGTGGAGCAATCGGTCCGCGGCGGCACCCAGACCTCGCAGAACCTGCTGGCCTCCGAGCATCCGGTCATCGGCGCCTTCTTCCAGGCGATCGAAGGGCCGCTCGTGGCCTACCGCGCCGCGATCGGCGAGGGCCGCGACATGTTCCGCGTCCGCAACCGCGGCGGCCACAGGGTGCTGGGCGCGTGGTCGGTGCGGCTGCGCCCCGGCGGCTTCCACGTCGATCATATCCACCCGCAGGGCTGGATCTCGTCGGCCTGCTACATCGACGTGCCCCAGGCGTTGGGCGACGAAACCGACCGCGCCGGATGGCTGCGCTTCGGGGCGCCGCCGATCCCGACCCAGCCGCTGCTGGAGGCCGAGCATTTCGTCCGCCCGCAACCCGGACTACTGGCGCTGTTCCCATCCTACATGTGGCACGGCACCGTCCCGTTCGGCGGCGACGACGTCAGAACCACGATCGCGTTCGACGTCGTGCCGGACTAGCCAGCCGCCGCCGCTCTCCCGAAAAGGTCATGGCCGGGCGACGATTTGGCATGAGGCGCCGGCGACCACGTGCGTCTTGATGGAAAGTCGGAATTTCGCGGTTCACGCCGCACCGACCGCCTTCCACGAGCCGTGAGCCGCCTATGAACCGTCGCTTCGCCCTGCTGATCGTCCTTTCCATGGTGCTCGGCGTGGGAGTCGGATGGGCCTGCAACCAGTTCCTCAGCCCCGACCAGGCCAAGCAGGCGGCCGAGGGCCTGTCGCTGATCACCGACGTCTTCCTGCGGCTGATCAAGATGATCATCGCCCCGCTGGTCTTCACCACCCTGGTCGCCGGCATCGCCCACATGGAGAACGCCGCGGCCATCGGCCGGATCGGCGCCAAGACCATGGGCTGGTTCATCTGCGCCTCGATCGTCTCGCTGCTGGTCGGCCTGCTGATGGTCCACCTGCTGCAGCCGGGGGCGGGCCTGCACCTGGAGACCGCGGCCGCCGCCGCGCCGACCGCGGCCAACACCGACGCCTTCACGCTCAAGGGCTTCATCACCCACCTGGTGCCGACCTCGATCGTCGACGCCATGGCCAAGAACGAGATCCTGCAGATCGTCGTCTTCTCGCTGTTCGTCGGCACCGCGGTGGCCGCGGTCGACGACCGCGCTCCGGCCGTCGCGGTCCTGGTCGAACAGGGCGCGCAGATCATGCTGAAGGTCACCGAGTTCGTGATGAAACTGGCCCCGCTGGCGATCTTCGCGGCCCTGGCCTCGACCATCGCCACCCAGGGCCTGGCCATGCTGGCGGTCTACGGCAAGTTCGTCGTCGGCTTCTACGCCACCATGGGCGTGCTGTGGGTGCTGCTGTTCATCGCCGGCTTCATCGTCATCGGCAAACGCGTGATCCCGCTGTTCGGCGTGATCCGCACCCCGGCGCTGCTGGCCTTCTCGACCGCCAGTTCGGAGGCCGCCTATCCCCGCATCCTCGACGCCCTGCCCAAGGTCGGCGTGCGTCGCCGCATCGTCTCGTTCGTGCTGCCGCTCGGCTACTCGTTCAACCTCGACGGCTCGATGCTCTACTGCACCTTCGCGACCATCTTCATCACCCAGGCGCACGGCGTGCACCTGACGGTCCAGCAGCAGATCTTCATGCTGCTGCTGCTGATGGTGACGTCGAAGGGCATCGCCGGGGTGCCGCGCGCCTCGCTGGTGGTGATCATGGCCACCCTCACCTATTTCGGCCTGCCGGAAGCCTGGATCGCCATCGTGCTCGGCGTCGATCACCTGCTGGACATGGGCCGCTCGGCGACCAACGTGGTCGGCAACTCGGTCGCCGCCGCGGTGGTGGCCAAGTGGGAAGGCGAGCTGGAGGACATCGAGGACCAGGACCCCGACGCCCCCGGCGAGCCCGCCAGAGCGACCGCTTAACTGGCGACCGCTTAGCTGGCGACCGCTTAACCGGCGGCCGGCTTGGCCCAGGCGCAGACGCCCAGCGTCGCGCCCGCCTTCAGCATCTGCTCGGCCTGCGCCTTGGGAACCGCCCGCGAGCGACCCGAGGCGCAGACAGCCGTCAGCTGCGAGTGCCCGGCGACGTCGAGCAGCAACTGGTCCCAGTGCCGGTACTGCACGTCGTGCCCCTCGCCCGGATAGAGGCGCATCTCCACGACATTGGGCAGTTGCGCCTTCCAGCTCTCGGCGGTGTCGACGGTGACCTGCTTGTCGGCGCTGCCCTGATAGATGAAGGCCGGGGCCTTCACCGCCGAGAGGTCCGGGGCCGGCCCGCAATAGCGCATGACCTCGGCGACTTCCGGCGCCGGATCGCCCATCTGGCCGCGGATGTAGAAGGCCCGCGCGCCCTCGTCATAGGCGCGGTCGTTGAAGCCGGGGATCTGATGGGTCGGGCTGTCCTTCGGGAAGCCCCACCAGAGCTTCGGGTTCTGCACCTGCGGCTTCATCACGGCGGTGATCTGCTCGGCGGTGTACTTGCAGACCGCATCGCCGGCCGGACGCTGAGTCGCAGCCGCCAGCAGGTGCAGCGAGATGAAGCGCTCGGGCACGGCCGCAGCGACCTGCGCCATGTACGGCCCGCCGCCGGAGATCGCCACGCCGGACATCCGCTGGACGTTCAGGTGGTCGAGCACGGCCCGCACCTCGGCGACATAGTCGCCATATCCCCAGCCGGCGACGATCGGGCTGTCGCCGAAGCCATTCCGCTCGACGGTGATGAACCGCAGCTTCAGCTGCTTGCGCATCGACTTCAGGAACTCGGTCATCTCGAAGGCGCGGGCGCTGGTGCCGGTGCCGCCCATGAACAGGACCGGACGGAACCCGGCCTCGCCGGTGTCCGTGTAGTGGACGGTGCGCCCGTCGGCGGTCTTCAGGGTCTGGACCGCGACGCCGAGATCATCGAACGCCAGCGGCAGATCGCCCACCTTGGCGACGGTCGGCGGCTCGGCGTGGGCGGCCGTCGTCGCCAGCAGGCTGGCGGCAAGGGTCAGGCTCAGAATCTTCAATGGCGTCTCTCCCCGATGGTGACGCCAGTAGGCGCAGTTCGAGACGCTTTTCCAGGGGCGCCGTGGCGTCAGCCCCCGCCTATGAACGGGTCATGTCGCTCAGGAACACAATGGTCTCGACCGCGGCGGCGAGCACCGCCCCGATCACGATCAGGTCGAAGACCCGACGCGCCCAGACCAGCATCGGATTGCGCCGCACGACCGGCGCCTCGTCGGCGAAAGTAAATCGCATGGTGTCCTCCGTTGGGACGTCTTGCCCCCTCGGAGAACAGTCGCCGCAAGGCGCGGGCCAGCTCGCTACTTGGCCAGCATCGCCCAGCTCCAGAGGCCCAGGCAGGCGATCAGCAGGGTCCACATGAAGACACGAAGAAGCGTCCAACCGCTGGGAGGCGGCTTCCGCGGCGAAGGCTCCTCGTACTGGATGGAAAAGCGCGTCATGCGCGGATGAATAACAGCGTTCCCTCAATCTCCCGTAAACGGTTTTGGTTAGTTTCTCCGCCCTTAACCCTAATGCTCGCGTCAAGGTTTAAAGGAGTTGACCAATGCACGCCGGATCCTGCCTCTGCCGCGCCGTCCGCTATGAGGTGGACGGCGATCTGCCGCCGATCCAGCTCTGCCATTGCAGCGCCTGCCGCAAGGCCCAGGGCGGGCCGTTCGGCGCCAACATCCCGCTGGAGAGCGCCAACTTCCGCCTGCTGAGCGGTGAGGACCAGCTGACCGCCTACGAGTCCTCGCCCGGCAAGGAGCGGGTCTTCTGCCGCCGCTGCGGCGGGCCGCTGTTCAGCCGCCTGGCCAGCAAGCCCGGCGCGATCCGGCTGCGCGCGGGCACCCTGGACGCGCCGACGGACGCCAAGCTGGGCTTCCACTTCTATGTGGACTCCAAGGCATCGTGGTGGCCGATCACCGACGGCCTGCCGCAGTACCCCGACGCGCGCCCCTAAGAGCCTTGCGCCGCGAAGCGCCTCAGCCCGCGCGCTCGACGCTGATCTCCAACGGCTCGGCCGGATGCTCGCCGCGCACGATCGCGCCGATCAGCTCGCAGAAGCGCTCAGGCCAGATACGGTCGCTTGTGGCGGCGATCTCGTCCAGGCTCCACCAGCGGATGTCATCGATGAGATCGCGCTCGTAGGGTTCCCAGCCGTCACGCGTCGGCTCCCCGCCACGGCATCGGGCGACGATGTAGCTTTCCTTGAACAGGACGGTCTCGCCGGTGACCAGGGCGCTGACCGACTGCCTGACCCAGACGATCGGCCCCAGCTCTACGCCCTCGACGAAGCCGGTCTCCTCGGCGATCTCGCGCAGCGCCGCCTCGATCAGCGTCTCGCCCGGCTCGACGCCGCCGCCCACGGTGAACCAGGACGAGGTGTGCGCCGGCCTGTTCGGCAACCGCCCCTTCAGCAGCAGGATGCGGCCGGCCTCGTCGAACAGCAGGACCCTGGCCGTCGGTCGTTCGCGCATGCGCCCTCCTGGATGGGCCGGACGACAAGCCCCGGCGGTCCGCCGCATTTATGGCGAACCTTGGTCTCAACGTGAAATTAATCGCACCGTTTGAGGATGCGACGCTTCTCGTGGGACGGAGACCCTCGGCTTGTCACTAGCTCCTCAGCGCCTGCTCGGCTTCGCCTTTGCGAGCGCGGACCTCCTGCTGGAGCTGGCGCCGGACGGTCGCATCGCCCTGGCCATCGGGGCCAGCGAGGCGCTGTCCGGGTCGGCTGAGACCGATCTCGTCGGACGCGCCTGGCGCGACTTCATCGATCCGCGCGACCGGATGATGGTCGCCGCCCTGCTCGACAGCTTGAGGGACGGCGGCCGCGGCGGACCGATCGTGGTCGGCCTGGCCGGCGACGAGAGCGACCAGCGCGCCGCCTCGATGACCGCTTTCAAGATGCCGGGGAACGGCGGGGCGGTCTCCTGCGCCCTGAGCCGCGCCGCCCCCAAGATCTGTCACGACCTGCACGACAAGTCGGGCTTCGAGGCCGCCACCGGCGCCCTGATCGAGGCCGCGCGCGCCACCGGCGAGGAGCTGGAGATGGCGTTCCTGGAGTTCGGCGGCCTGGAAGCCCTGCGCGACCGGCTCGGCTCGGAGGCGTTCATGGCGCTCGAGCAGCGCCTGATCGGCGGCCTGCGGGCGCAGTCGCACGGCGGCTCGGCCGCCGCCAGCCTCGGCGCGGACCGCTTCGCGCTCGTGCGCCAGAAGGGCGATGGGGTCGACGCCCTGGTCCAGCGCCTGATCGCCGGCGTGTCGTCGGATTCGACCTCGAACCTGAGCGCCAACGCCCGGCTGATGAGCCTGCAGTCGACCGCCTCGCCCGCGCAACTCGCCCGCGCGATCCGCTACGCCCTCGACAACTTCATCGCCGAGGGCGTCAGCGACGGATCCCCCCTCGACCTCAACGACATGGTCGATCGCTCGATCAAGAAAACCCTGGCCGACGTCGGCGTGCTCGGCGCGGCGGTGAACGAGAAGCGCTTCCGCCTCGTCTACCAGCCGGTGGTGGACCTGAAGGCCGGCTCGGCCCTGCACCATTACGAGGTGCTCGTTCGGTTCGGCGACAGCGCCAGCCCCTATCCGATGATCCGTATGGCCGAGGAACTCGACATGATCGAGCCGCTCGACATCGCGGTGGTCGAGGAGACCATCGGCCGGCTGACCGCCGAACCTGATCTGAAACTCGCCGCCAACGTCTCGGGCCGCACGATCATCAGCCCGGCCTTCATCACCGCTGTCCGCCAGATGCTGGCCAAGGCGCCGACCGTCGCCGGCCGCCTGCTGCTGGAGATCACCGAGAGCGCCGCCATCGACGACCTGGCCCTGGCCGACCGCCACCTTTCGGCCCTGCGCCAGGAAGGCTGCATGATCTGCCTCGACGACTTCGGCGCCGGGGCCGCGTCGCTAGCCTATCTGCAGCAGCTGACCCTCGACATCGTGAAGATCGACGGCCGCTACATCCGCGAGCTCCAGCACGGCGGTCGCGAAAGCACCTTCATCCGCCACCTGGTGCGCATGTGCGCCGAGCTGAAGGTCCGGACCATCGCCGAGATGGTCGAGAACGCCGCCGCCGAGGATGCGGTCCGCCGCGCCGGCGTCGACTTCGCCCAGGGCTGGCTCTACGGCGCGCCCGGCGAGATTCCCTCCCCGCGTCCGGTCGCCGCGCCCATCGCCGCCGCGGGCGCTGCGCGGCCCGCCGCCCGCCGGGTGGGCTCGGTCGACAGTTGGGGCTGATGAACCAGCCGAGCTTCACCACCGAACGCCTGATCCTGCGCCCGCGTGAGGCCGGCGATCTGGAGGCCAGCGTCGCGGTCAACAGCGATCCGGAGGTCATGCGCTATCTCGGCGCGGTCTGGCCGCCCGAACGCCAGCGCGCGCACCTGTCGGCGCAGATCGACACCGATTTCGGCGAGGGCCTGGGCTACTGGAGCGTGTTCGAACAGTCCGCGCCGCAGCAGATGCTGGGCTGGGCCCTGTTGACGCCGCTGCCCGCAACCGACGACGTCCAGATCGGCTACCGCCTGCGGCGCGACGCCTGGGGCCGCGGGATCGCGACCGAAGCGGCCGGCCGGTTGATGGAGCACGCCTTTTCGCGCCTGAAACTGCCGGCGCTCGCCGCGACCGTGCACCCCGAGAACCTCGGTTCGCAGCGTGTCATGGCCAAGCTCGGCTTTAGCGATATCGGCAGCTACGACGCCGGCGGCAAGGTCGAGCGCCTGTACCGCCGGCTGCCCTGAGCATCAGCCTCACCGCCTGGCGAGCGCCCTGCGACAAGACATCGGCATGGCGCTGCTGCGGTTTTCGCCGTAATGCGGTCGGCCTCTTCAAAGTGCTGTCGTAGAACCACCGCATTCTGGGGACAGAAACCGAGCGCCCCCGTGACGGAACCTGGACCACGTGACCGAACCCAAGCCCGCCGACTGGAGCCGCAGGCTCGCCGCCTACAAGCGCCCGCGCCTGTCGCGCAGCCTGTTTGAACTGATCCTGACGGCCTCGGCCCTGGCCGGGCTGTGGGGCCTGGGCTGGGCGGCGTTCCACTTCGGGCTCTGGTGGCTGGCCCTGCTGCTGGCCGTTCCGGCGGCGGTATTCCTGGTCCGCCTGTTCATGATCCAGCACGACTGCGGCCACGGCTCGTTCTTTGAGCACAAGGCGGCCAACGACTGGGTCGGCCGCGCCATCGGCCTGCTGACCCTGACCCCCTATGACTACTGGCGGCGCACCCACGCCATGCACCACGCCACCTCCGGCAATCTCGACCGCCGCGGCCTGGGCGTGATCGAGATGCTGACCGTCGAGGAGTATCTCGCCCTGCCGCCGATCCGCCGGCTCGGCTACCGGCTCTATCGCAACCCGGCGGTGATGTTCGGACTTGGCCCCACCTTCGTGTTCTTCCTGCAGCAGCGCCTGCCGATCGGGCTGATGAAGGACGGCTGGCGGCCGTGGGCCTCGACGCTCGGCAACACTGCCATCGCCGCGGCCGGCATCGGCGTCATGATGTGGCTGCTGGGCGTGGTGCCGGTGATCCTGGTCAATTTCACCACCATGGTCGTCGGCGCGACCATCGGCGTCTGGCTGTTCTTCGTGCAGCACCAGTACGAAGGCGTGTCCTGGTCGCGGAACGGTACGTGGAAGCGCGACGACGCCGCCCTGCACGGCAGCTCGCACTACGACCTGCCCCAGCCGCTGCGCTGGCTGACCGCCAACATCGGCATCCACCACGTGCATCACCTGTCGGCCCGCATTCCCTTCTACCACCTGCCGCAGGTGCTGAAGGACCACCCGGAACTGCACGACGTCAGCCGCATCGGCCTGTGGGACAGCTTCAAGAACGCCCGCCTGGCGCTGTGGGACGAGCATGCCCAGCGCCTGGTTTCGTTCCGCGAGATCCGCGGCCTGCCCCGCGCCGCCTGAAGCCCTGCCCTAGGGTCAACGTTGACACCCGCCCGGCCCTGAGCCCCAACTTCCTCCCAAAACATAATGACATTGGGAGGAGACGTCGTGAGCGCGTGGACATTCGCGGACGTCTGGGAGGCGATCGCCGCCAGACAGCCTGAGCAGCCGGCCCTGATTCAGGGCGACCGCGTCGTCACCTGGGGGCAGTTCGACGCCCGCGCCGACGCCCTGGCCGCCCACCTCGCGGCCCATGGCGTGTCGTCCGGAGGCAAGGTCGCGGCCTATCTCTACAACGGCCCGGAATACCTCGAGACCTACTACGCCGCCTTCAAGGCGGGGCTCGCGCCGATCAACACCAACTATCGCTACGGCGGCGACGAGCTGACCTATCTGTTCGACAACGCCGACGCCCAGGCGGTGATCTTCCACGCCGGCTTCGCCGAGACGCTGGAGCCGCTGCGGGCCAAGCTGCCGACGGTGAAGCTCTGGATCGCGGTCGCCGAGCCGGGCCGCACGGTCCCCGACTGGGCCGACGACTACGAGCAGGTGGTCGCCTCGCCGCCCGCCCAGCGTCCGTTCAGGGCGCCCTGGGGCCGATCGCCCGACGACCTGCTGCTGCTCTACACGGGCGGCACCACCGGCATGCCCAAGGGCGTGATGTGGCGGCAGGACGACCTCTTCAACGTGATCGGCGCCGGCGGCCATCCGCTGATGGGCCTGCCGCCGCTGGAGGCGGTCGGCGACATCGACGCCCGCATCGGAACCTACCCCTCGCCGACCACCCTGGTCTGCTGCCCGCTGATGCACGGCACCGGCCAGTTCTCGGCCTTCATCACCCTCAACATCGGCGGCGCGGTCGCCAGCCTGCCCTCGCGCAACTTCAACGCCATGGAGCTCTGGGACGAGGCGGTGCGACTGAAGGCCGACAACATCGTCATCGTCGGCCTGGCCTTCTCGACCCCGATGCTGGAGGCGCTGGAGGCCAACCCCGGCCGCTGGGACCTGTCGAACGTCAAGGCGATGAGCTCGTCCGGCTCGATGTGGAGCCAGGAGAACAAGCGCGGCCTGCTCAGCCACGCCCGCAACGCCATGATCATGGACTCGTTCGGCTCGTCCGAAGCCGTCGGCCTGGGGGCCTCGGCCTCCGCCCCGGGGGCTGAGGCGGCGACCGCGGCCTTCATGCTCGGCCCCAACTGCGCGGTGTTCACCGAGGAGGGCCGCCGCGTCGAGCCGGGCTCCGGCGAGCGCGGCCTGGTCGCGGTCTCCGGCTTCCTGCCGGTCGGCTACTACAAGGACGCCGAAAAGAGCGCCAAGACCTTCAAGATCATGGAAGGCCAGCGCTGGAGCGTTCCGGGCGACTGGGCCGAGGTCAATCTCGACGGCACCCTGAAGCTGCTCGGACGCGGCAGCCAGTGCATCAACACCGGCGGCGAGAAGGTCTTCCCCGAGGAGGTCGAGGAGGCCCTGAAGACCCATCCGTCGGTCCGCGACGCGGTGGTGGTCGGCGTGCCCGACCCGCGCTTCGGCGAGCGGATCTGCGCGGTGGTCGAGCCCGAGCCCAGCGCCGACCCGCCCAGCCTGGAGGACATGGCCGCCCACGTGAAGTCCAAGCTGGCGGCCTACAAGGCGCCGCGCGAACTGGTGGTCGTGCCCAGCATCGGCCGCGCGCCCAACGGCAAGGTCGACTACAAGGCCAGCCGCGAGCGAGCCTTGGCCGCCTTGGGCGTGGGCGCCTAGAGCCCTTCCCACTCACGATGGATCATCGTGAGTGGGCAAGAAGGGCTCTAAACCGGGACAGGGTCTAGCCCGCGGTCAGGCGCGCTTGGGTTCGGGCGAAACCTGGACCAGCAGCTTGCCGTCGTGGTCGCCGGTGAACAGCCGGCCCAGCGCGCCGACCGCGTTCTCCAGCCCGTCGACGATGTGGACCTTCCACTTGAGCTGGCCGCCCGCCACCAGCGGCTCCAGCTCGGCCATCGCCTCGGCCGCGCGCGGCAGATAGTCGATGACGATGAAGCCCTTGATCAGGATGCGGTGCATCAGCACGCGCCCGAAATCGGCGGGGCCGGGCACCGCGCCCTCGCGGTTGTAGGTCGAGATCATCCCGCACAGCGGCATGCGGCTGAAATTGTTCATATGGCCGATGACGGCGTCCATCACCTCCCCGCCGACGTTCTCGAAATTGATGTCGACGCCGTTCGGAGCCAGCCGCGACAAGGCCGCGCCGACGTCCTCGGACCGGTAGTCGATGGCGCCGTCGAAGCCGAGGTCCTCCGTCAGCCAGCGGCACTTCTCCGGACCGCCGGCGATGCCGATCACCCGGCAGCCCTGCAGCTTGGCCAGCTGGCCGACGATCGAGCCGACCGCGCCGGCGGCGGCGGAGACCACGACCGTCTCGCCGGGCTGCGGCTTGCCAATGTCGTTGAGCCCGAAATAGGCGGTCAGCCCGGTGGCGCCGAGCACGCTCATGTGCGCGGTCAGCGGCACGTCGGCCAGGTGCGGCACCCGCCGGGCCATGCCCTCGTGCACCACGGCGTAGTCCTGCCAGCCGCCGAGGCCGGCGTTGACGATGGCGCCTTCCGGCAGCGCCGCGCTGCGCGACTGCTCGACCACGCCGATCGCGCCGCCGCGCATCACCTCGCCGATCTGCACCGGCGGCAGGTACTGGTCCTGGTCGCTCATCCAGATGCGGTGGGTCGGGTCGAGGGAGAGGTAGATGTTGCGGACCAGCACCTCGCCGTCCTGCAGCTCAGGCGTCGCGGTTTCGATCAGTTCCAGGTCGTCGGGAACGATTTCCCCGGCAGGACGGCGACGCAAAATCCACTGACGGTTGGTCGGCATGGGGATCTCCTTCCCAGAGGGTCCCCGATCATGGGCTGCGAGGCCCGAAGGAGTCGAGCCGCTACAGCGGCTGCTCGCGTCGCTTCAGCCGCCCGCTGACCAGGCTCAGCGCGCCCAGCGCGGCCAGCGGCAGCGCCACCTGCGGCCGCAGCAGCAGGCCCGCGTCGGGCGTGCGTCCGCCCAGGAACGCCTGGCCCAGCCCCGCGCCCAGATAACTGTAGATCAGCGAATAGGGGACCGCCCCCACCGCCGTGGCCGCGACATAGGCGCCGAACGGCGCGCGCGCGCAGCCGGCCGCCAGGTTCACCAGGCCGAACGGACTGAGCGGCACCAGCCGCAGGGTCAGCAGATAACGGAACGGGGCGCGGTCGAACCCCTCCATCAGCTTGCGGAACCGCCCGCCGGTCAGGAACCGCCGAATGCTGTCGCCGGCGGCAAAGCGCGCCGCCAGATAGGTCATGATCGCGCCGAGCGTCGATCCGACGATGGTCGCCAGGGCGCCGATCAGCGGGCCGAACAGGAAACCGCCCGCCAGCATCAGCACCAGGCCGAGCGGCACGAAGGCGCCGGTGGCGACCGCATAGAGGGCGATGAACACCGCCAGGGCCGTGATCGGCGCGGCCGCGACCTCGCCCCGCAGCCGGATCTCGTTGGCCTGGACGCTGTCGAACGAGAGGGTCGCCAGGCCGCTGGCGTAGAGCGCGACGGCCGCGCCGATCAACAGCACCGCCGGAACCCACCGCGCGACGATGCGCAGGCGGGCCAAGCGTCGGTCTCTGTCGGTCTCGGTCATCCGGCCTGCGCCTTCGTCCGCGATGCGCGCCTCCTGGAGAACGCGCGATCACAGCCTAGGACTGATTTTGTGACCGGACCAAGACAGCTATTTGCGCTGCTCGTTGCCCTTCTTCTTCCACGGCGGCTTGCCGCCCTTGGGACCCGGCGAGCCGGGCGGGCCCTTGAAGGCGGGCTTGCCGCCCTCGCGCGGCGGTCCCTTGCGGAAGGGCGGCTTGCCTTCGCCAGGCGGTCCCTTGCGAAATGGCCGGTCACCGCTGGGCGGCCCCTTGCGGTGCGGACCGCCACGCGGCGGAGAGGTCGGACCGCCGGGCGGGCCGGACGCCTCGATCTTGATCTCGTCGTTGACGGTCGGCTTCACAGCGGAAGCGAACTTGGCCTCCGCTTCCTTGGAGATCTCGAACTTCGTCTCGCGGTCGAAGATCCGGATCGAGCCGATGTCCTTCTTGGTGATGTGGCCCAGACGGCAGATCATCGGGATCAGCCACTTAGGATCGGCGTTCTTGTCGCGGCCCACGGTGATGCGGAACCAGGAGACGTCCTCGGGCGCCAGCCGCGGCGGGCGGCCGACCGGGCCTTCGTCACGATCGGAGGGCTCCCAGCGATCGCCGCGCTGCGGACGCTCGCGGTCGCGGGCCTGGGAGTCGCGCATCCGCGCGTCGTCGTAGAGTTCTTCCGGCGCCGGCAGGCGCTGGCGGTAGAGCCGCATCAGCGCGGCGGCCACCTGTTCGGCGCTGCGGGTCTCCAGCACCAGACGCGCCAGGGCCAGATCCTCTTCGGCCGGCTCCTCGGTGAGGATCGGGTCCTCGAGCATCCGGGCCTGGTCCTTGGCCTTGATTTCGTCGGCGGTCGGCGGGCCCTGCCAATGGACGTCGACCCCGGCCGAGGCCAGCAGCTGCTCGGCCTTGCGGCGGCGGGTGTAGGGCACCAGCAGGACGGACGTGCCCTTCTTGCCGGCCCGGCCGGTCCGGCCCGAGCGGTGCAGCAGGGCCGGCTTGTTGATCGGCAGGTCGGCGTGGATCACCAGGCCGAGGTCCGGCAGGTCGAGGCCGCGGGCGGCGACGTCGGTGGCGACGCAGACGCGGGCATGGCCGTCGCGCAGCGCCTGCAGCGCTTCGGAGCGCTCGCGCTGGCCAAGCTCGCCGGACAGGCCGACGACCTGGAAGCCGCGCTCGCGCAGGGCCGCATGCATGTGGCGCACGCCGTCGCGCGTGTTGCAGAACACCAGCGCGCCGGGGGCCTCGAAGAAGCGCAGCACGTTGACCACGGCCAGCTCGACCTCGTTCGGGGCGACGCGGACGGCGCGGTACTCGATGTCGCCATGCGGCTCGTCGCGGCGCACGGTGTCGATGCGCAGGGCGTTCTTCTGATAGCGCTTGGCCAGGGCGGCGATGTCCTTGGCGATGGTCGCCGAGAACAGCAGCGTGCGGCGGTCGACCGGCGAGGAGTCGAGGATCTCTTCCAGGTCCTCGCGGAAGCCCATGTCGAGCATCTCGTCGGCCTCGTCGAGGACGAGGACGCGCAACGCGCCGAGATCGAGGTTGCCGCGCTCCAGATGGTCCTTCAGGCGCCCAGGGGTGCCGACCAGGATATGGCAACCGGCGGCCAGGGCGCGCTGTTCGCGGCGCGGGTCCATGCCGCCGACGCAGGTCTCGACCTTCGCGCCGGATTGGCCGTAGAGCCAGCTCAGTTCGCGGGCGACCTGCATGGCCAGTTCACGGGTGGGGGCGATGGCCAGCGCCAGAGGCGGGCCGGCCTGGCCGAACCATTGTTCGTCGCCCAGCAGGGTCGGCCCGGCCGCCAGGCCGAACGCCACCGTCTTGCCCGAGCCAGTCTGGGCCGAAACCAACAGGTCGCGGCCTTCCGCTTCCTCGGTCAGCACCGCCGCCTGGACGGGGGTGGGTTCTTCGTATCCCTGGCTCGCGAGCGCGCGCGCCAAGGCGGGATGAATGTTGGGGAAGGCCATGGTCGTCCTTGAAGGTTCGCGCCACACACAAAAAGAGCGCGGGCGCGCCTTAGAAGCCAAGCAGGCGTCTACGGCAAGCCTTACAACGCGGAATTCGTACCGCCGGGCGCAAGCGCCGCAGAAATAAACGTGCCAAGCTGGCGCGATCAAGGGAGATGTTATGTCGAATTTCGAAGCGCAGATCGCCGCGGCCATGGCCGTCACCGACGCTTTCATGGTCGCCTTCAACGCCCGCGACCTGGCCGCGTTCGAGCAGACCTTCAATTTTCCCAGCGTCCGGCTGGCCTCCAACACCCTGACGCTGATCGAGCCCGGCTACCACCAGCCGCAGATGTTCGAGAAGGGGCCGTTGTCGGACTGGGATCACTCGGCCTGGGAGCGGCGCGAGGTCATCCACGCTGGGACCGACAAGGTCCACCTGGACACGCGCTTCACCCGCTACCGCAAGGACGGCAGCGTCATCGGCGGCTTCAACTCGATCTATGTCATCACCTGCGAAGACGGCCATTGGGGGGTCAAGGCGCGGTCCAGCTTCGCGCCCTGAGGCTGGACTTTTGCGGCGGAACGGCCTCTGACCACGCCGATGTCCACTTCAGTCAAGACCATCGCGGTCATCGGCGGCGGCCCGGCGGGCCTGGTCGCCGCCGAGACCCTGAGCGCGGCCGGCGCCAAGGTCACCGTCTACGACCGGATGCCGACGCTCGGCCGCAAGTTCCTGATGGCCGGCCGCGGCGGGCTCAACCTCACCCATTCCGAGGACCTGGCGAGCTTCACCCAACGCTACGGCGAGGCCGCCGACTGGCTGGCGCCGATGATCGAAGCCTTCGCGCCCGCCGATCTGCGGGCCTGGGCGGAAGGCCTGGGCCAGGAGACCTTCGTCGGCTCCAGCGGGCGGGTGTTTCCAAAGGCGCTGAAGGCCTCCCCCCTGCTCCGCGCCTGGCTTTCGCGGCTGGCCGCTCAGGGCGTCGACCTGCGGCTGCGGCGCGAGTGGCGGGGCTGGAACGCGGCCGGCGCGCTGGTCTTCGCCGATCAGGACGGGGCTATCGAAACCGCCGCGCCCGACGCCACGATCCTGGCGCTCGGCGGCGCGAGCTGGCCCAAGCTCGGCTCGACGGGATCATGGGCGCCGCTGCTGGCCGCCAAGAGCGTGGCCCTGGCGCCGTTCCGCAGCGCCAACAGCGGGTTCGAGGCCGGATGGAGCCCGATGTTCGCCGAGCGCTTCGCCGGCGAGCCGCTCAAGAACATCGCCCTCAGCTTCGAGGGGCAGGCGGTGCGGGGCGAAGCGATGATCGCCGGCTACGGGATCGAGGGCGGCGCGATCTACGCCTTGTCGGCGGACCTACGCGAAGCGCTGGCCCGCGACGGCTCGGCCGTCCTGGAGGTCGACCTGACCCCCGATCTCAGCCGCGCCAAGCTGACCGACCGGCTGCACCGCGCGCCGGCCGGCCAGTCGACCACCAACCTGCTGCGCAAGGCGGCGGGGCTCTCCCCGCCTGAAATCAACCTGCTGCGCGAGGCCCACGGAGTCGACCTGCCGCGCGAGCCGGGGGCCCTGGCCCGCGCCATCAAGGCCGCGCCCCTGCGGCTGACCGGCATGCGCCCGCTGGAACGGGCGATCTCCTCGGCGGGCGGCGTCGAACGGTCGGCCGTCGACGAGGGCCTGATGCTGCGGGCGCTCCCTGGCGTCTACGCGGTCGGCGAGATGCTGGACTGGGAGGCGCCGACCGGCGGCTATCTGCTGCAGGCCTGCTTCGCGACCGGCGTCCACGCCGCCCGGGCGATCCTCAGGGCTTAGCGCGCAGCCGGTCGCTCAAGGTCTGGCGCGCCGCCTTCTTCGGGGCCGCCGGCTTGGCGCGCGGCGCCGGAAGCGCCGGAAGTTGCTCAGCGCCGTCAGCCAGCAGCCGCCCGGCCAGCATCATGTCGCCCTTCACGGTTCCGAAGTCGGCGGCCTCGACCCAGGCCCGGACCGTCAGCTCGACGAAGGCCTCGGACATGGCGGTCAGCTCGACCTGCGGCGGCGGGTCCTTGAGCACCAGGGGATTGGCCTCGGCCCGGGCCTTGAGGCCCTCCATCAGCGCGGCGACGTCGCGCTTCAGGTCGGTCTTGATCACCGCGTCGACCCGGCGGCGGCTGTGGTAGCTGGTGTTGACGATGACGTCGCCGAACACCTTGCCGTTGGGCAGCACGACCTTGAGATTGTCCGGCGTGGTCAGCTCGGTCACGAACAGGTCCAGGGCCTTGACCGTGCCGGTGCGCCCGGCCACCTCGATCACGTCGCCGACCCGATAGGGCCGGAACAACAACAGCATCACACCGGCTGCGACGTTGCTCAGCGTGCCCTGCAGCGCCAGGCCGACCGCCAGCGAGGCCGCGCCCAGCACCGCCAGGATCGAGGTCGTCTGCACGCCCAGCTGCTGCAGCACCGCAATGATGCCGACGATCATCACCAGGTAGCGGGCGGCCGAACCGGCGAAGCCCTGCAAGGTCACGTCCGGCGGTCCGCCGCCATGCACCCGGGCGATCAGCCGCCGCACCAGGCGCGAAGCCCAGCCCGCCGCCCACCAAGTGATGGTCAGGATGACCACGGCGACGACCAGGTTCACCGCCAAGTCGCCGGCCGCATCGATGAACTTGTGAAGGACGTTTTCGTCCGACGTGACCGTCTGGTTCAGACGGGTGGCGATCTCGCGTTCAATTCCCTGCATGCCCACCGCTTAGCATTGACGCCCGCGCCAGGGCCAATCCGCGCCCCAAACGCTAAGCCGCCTTCTGAAGTTCCTGCTTCACGCGTTCGGCCAGAGTCTTGATGTCGATCGGCTTGGGCAGGAACGAGACGTTCTCTTCCCCCTCCAGCAGGTTCGAGAACTCGGCCTCGGCATAGCCGGAAATGAACATCACCGGCGCGCCGGCCAGATAGGCGCGGGCGTGCTTGAGCAGATCGGGCCCCTGCATGCCCGGCATCACCACGTCCGAGATCATCAGGTCGATCTCGCCGGCGTGCTGTTCGGCCAGCTCCAGGGCTTCTTCGCCCGACCCGGCCTCGATCACCTCGTAGCCGCGGGCCCGCAGCAGCTTGGCCGCCACGGTGCGGACGGCGTCCTCGTCCTCGACGAACAGGATGCGCCCGGCCCCCGACAGGTCGCGCGCCTTGGGCGGCGCCTTGCTGGCGGCCGGCTCGGGCGCGGGCGCCGCGGCGGTCGGGATGTGGACCGGCAGGAAGATTCGGAACGCCGCGCCCTCGCCGGGCTTGGAGGCGACGCTGATCCAGCCGTCCGACTGCTTGACGATGCCATAGACGGTGGCCAGGCCCAGGCCCGTCCCCTCCCCCACCGGCTTGGTGGTGAAGAACGGGTCGAAGATCTTGTCCATGACCTCGGGCGGGATGCCGGGGCCGTCGTCGGAAACCTCGATCAGCGCCTGGTCGCCCTTAGCGGCCGGATAGCCCTGGGCGGCGGCCTCGTCCTGGGTCAGCCGCGCCAGGCGGATGCGGACCACGCCGCCGCCGTGGGCGCGCACCGCGTCGCGCGCATTGACCGCCAGGTTCATGACCGCGGTCTCGATCTGGCTGCGGTCGGCGCGCACGTGCGGCAGGTTGCGGCCGTACTCGGTCTCCAGCTTCACGTCCTCGTAGAGCACGCGGCGCAGCAGCACCTCGGATTCGCTGATCAGCTCGCCGAGGTCGAGGGTCTCGCGCTGCACGGTCTGCTTGCGCGAGAAGGCCAGCAGCTTGCGGACCAGGTCGGCGGCTCGCGTCGAGGTCGAGCGGATCTCGTTCAGGCCCTCATAGGAGGGATCGCCGACCGGGTGGCGCTGGGCCAGCACGTCCAGCTGGAAAAAGATCGCGGTCAGCAGGTTGTTGAAGTCGTGGGCGACGCCGCCGGCCAGTTGGCCGATGGCCTGCATCTTCTGGCTCTGCGAGAGTTGCAGCTCGATCTGCTTCTGCTCGGAGACGTCGACCAGATAGGCGACCCAGCGGCCGTCGCTCTTGGACAGATAGAGGTGGGCGATCTTGGCCGGATCCTTGGCCAGCCGCACTTCCAGCGCCCCGACGTGTCCCTCGGCCAGCTTCTGGACGGCGTCGGCGCGCGAGGCGGCGTCGATCAGGTCGCCGAACCGCGAGCCGCTGGCCCCGCCGCCCGACAGCCCGGCGAGCGCGGGATTGGCCTCGATGATCGTCGCCTCGAACGGGTCATCGCCGTCCAGCAGGGCCGCGCCGAACGGCGAGGCGGCGGCGAAGGCGTCGAGCACCTTGGGCGGCGGCGGCTTGGCGCTGCTGAACGCCTGCAGCACCTCGGCCGCGGCCGGCGGCAGGGCCAGCGGCGGCGCCTCGGCCAGCCGCACCAGGAAGCGGCGCTCGCCCAGCGGGGCGACGGTGGCCGAGTGTTCCGAGCCGTTGTTGCGGATCGAGGCCTGGGCCGTCTCGCCGCGGCGGGCCGCGGTCAGGGCCGAGAACAGGCTGGCCGCCGAGGCGCCGCCCTTGGGCAGACGGGCGGCCGCGCCGAGCAGCGAACGCCAGGCGGCGTTGGCCGCGTGGATGCGCCCGTCGGCGGCGGCGATCGCTGCCGGCTCGCTCAGGGCGTCGACCATCTGATCGGCGCCGGGTTCGCCCGCCGCGGCCGGCTCGGCCGAGTTGCGCAACGCAAACAGCCCCAGGCACGCCACGCCGAACAGCCCGATCAGCAGCATCACCCCGGCGCGCGTGGCGGGGCCGGCGTTGAAGGCCGGCACCGCCGCAAAACCCACGGCGGCGAGAAAGCACAGCACGGCCAGCGCCGTCATCGGGTCGAAGCGGCGGGCCGCGCGGTCCTGCGTCTTGGGCTTGGCCATGGGACGGTCCCGGTTGAATTCGAACGAGGAGGCCTGCGCCTCCGGCGAATCAGTCACGCAATGTTCTCATATTTCTCAGTGGTGGCGGGCCTTTGCGGCCACCTTGGCGCTGCTCTGCATGATGAAGCCGATCAGCTTGGCCACCGCTTCGTAGTGAGCCGGCGGAATGAAGTCGTCGAGTTCGACCGCCGCATAGAGCGCGCGGGCCAGCGGCGGGTCCTCGATGACCGGGACGCCATGCTCCTCGGCCAGGGCCCGGATCTTCAGCGCGACGGCGTCCATGCCCTTGGCGACGCACTGCGGCGCAGCGGCCTCGCCGGCCTCGTAGCGCAGCGCCACGGCGTAGTGGGTCGGGTTCATCACCACCATGGTGGCGTTGGGCACGGCGGCCATCATCCGGCGGCGCGAACGCTGGATGGCGATCTGGCGGCGCTTGGCCTTGAAGTGGGGATCGCCTTCCGAGTTCTTGAACTCTTCCTTCTGCTCTTCCTTGGTCATCCGCATGCGCTTGAGGAAGCGCTGACGCTGCCAGAACCAGTCGAAGCCGGCGATCACCAGCATCAGGGCGGCGGTGGCGAACACCAGCTTGCGCAGGATCTCGACCATCAGCGGCAGCATCGCCGCCGGGTCCAGGGCGGCCAGTTCCTTCAGCGGGTGGATGTAGGGCTTCATCACCACCCAGCCGACCCAGCCGACCATCACGATCTTCACCAGCGACTTGAAGAACTGCATCAGGCCGTCAGGGCCGAGCGTGCGCTTGAGCCCGGCCAGCGGCGAGACCTTCTTCCAGTCCGGCTTGATCTTCGAGGGACTGTACATCAGCCCGGTCTGAACCAGGTTGCCGGCCGCGCCCATCACGGCGGCCACCAGCATCACCGCCAGCAGGATCGGGGCGGCGGCGCGCGCGGCGTGGCGGGCCACCTCGATCGCGCCGTGCCCCTCCAGGTTCATGCTGTCGGGATGGGCGATGAACGGCAGCAGTTCGGCGGCCAGGTTGCGCGACATCCAGCCGCCGGCGATGGCGATCACCGCCGCGGCGCCGGCGAACGAGGCCAGCATCGCCAGGTCGGGGGTCTTGGCGACATCGCCCTTCTCGCGCGCCTTGGCGAGTTTCTGGGGTGTCGCCTCTTCTGTCTTGGAGGCTGCGTCCTGTTCGTCGGCCATGACCTAGCCCAGGAACAGCGAGACGAGCTCGCGATAGCGGTTGAGCCAGACCATGCCGATCACGCCAAGGCTGAGCGCGAAGATCGACAGCCCCAGCAGCACGATCAGCGGGGTGACGACGAAGAACACCTGGAACTGCGGCATCACCCGCCCGACCAGGCCGGCAGCGACGTTGAAGATCACCGAGAACACCACCACCGGCGCGGCCAGCTGCAGGCCCAGCCGGAACGAGCCGGCCACCGTCTGCACCGCCAGCTGGGCGCTGTCGGCGATCGCCAGCTCGCGGCTGAACGGGAACACCGCATAGGACCGCACGATCGCGGCCAGGAACATGTGGTGCAGGTCGGTGGTCATGATCAGGGTCACCCCGATCAGCATCAGGAAGGTCCCGAGCGTCGTCGACGGCTGCGCCTGGCCCGGCGCGGCGGTCTGGGCGAAGGACAGCGTCGTCTGGATCGAGATGATTTCGCCGGCCGTCGACAGCGACGACAGGAACAGTTTGAGGATCGTGCCGATCATCAGCCCGATCAGCAGCTCCTTGATCACCGCCCCGGCCACGCCCGACACCGTGCCCGGCACCGGCAGGCCCTGGGCCACGATCGGCATCAGCATCAGCGCCATCAGGAAGGCGAACGCCAGCCGGATGCGCGGCGGCACGCTGGTGTCGCCGAAGCCGGGCAGCAGCATGAGGATCGCGCCCACCCGGGCGAAGATCAGCCCGGCGGCGTAGACCTGATTGGCGGCGGCGAAGCTTTCCATGCGGGCGGCCGGTCGGCCGCTACATCGCCGCGATGCGGGCGGCGATCTGGCGCATGAAGCCGCTCATCAGCGCGCCCATCAGCGGCAGGAACAGCAGCAGCGACAGGAAGATCGCGACGATCTTCGGCGCATAGACCAGGGTGGCTTCCTGGATCTGGGTCAGGGCCTGCATCAGGCCGACGCCGACCCCGACCACCAGCCCGACGATCAGCACCGGGGCGCAGAGCTGGATGGTGAGCCAGATGGCGTCGCGACCGACATCCAGAACTTCGGCGCCGCTCATCGGTAGGCCTCATGGGTACGCGTTAATCGCTGGAAACCAGCTAGGTCGAAATTGCCTACTTATGGTTAACGAAGGGCTACTTCGAAGGTTCGAGCGCCCGCGCCGCCTGGGCCGGCGACAGCTTGCCGCGATCACGGTCGACGCTGTAGTTCGCCGCCCGCATCGCCTCCACCGAGATCGACCCGACCAGCGGCCGCAGGGCCTCGAGCAGCCGCGCATCGTCGGCCCGCTTGGGCGAGACCAGGATCACCGCGTCATAGGGCGGCAGCGCGCCCTTGGGGTCGCTGAGCACCACCAGCTTGTCGGCGGCGATCCGCCCATCCGACGAGAATGCGGAGATCACGTCCGCCTCGCCGCCCGACAGCGCCCGGTACATGAAGGTCGGCTGGAACGAGCGCTCGGTCCTGAAATTGAAGTCGTAGGCCGCGTCGACGGCCTTCCATTCCGGCCGCGACAGGAACTCGATATCGGAACCCAGCGCCAGACGCGGCGCCTGGCGCGCGAGGTCGGCGAGGCTGGCGATCCCCAGCGCCCCGGCCCGGTCGGCGCGCATGGCGAAGGCGTAGGCGTTCTCGAAGCCCAGCGAGCCCAGCACCACGACGCCGTCGCGGCGCTGCAGTTCGGCAGTCAGCTCGGCCAGCACAGCCTCGCGGCCGGGGTTGTCCTGCCGCTTCAGGACGTTGGTCCACAGCGTGCCGGTGTAGTCGACATAGGCGTCGATCTCGCCCGCCGCGAGCGCGCGATAGGCCACCGCCGAGCCGAGATCCTCCTTGCGCGACACCCGCGCGCCGGTCGCCTCCAGCCGCTCGGCCATCAGCTCGGCCAGGATGTACTGCTCGGAGAAGTTCTTGGCCCCGACCACATAGCTCGCCGGCTTGCCGAACGCCGCCAGCGGGCTCATCGCCGCCAGCGCGCCGAGCGCCAGCAGCGCCGCGCCGGCGACCACCAGGCCGCGCCGGCGCCTGGCCGCCCCGGTCTCGATCAGGCCCAGCAGCTGGTCGACGGTCATCGCCAGGGCCGCCGAGGCCGCGCAGCCGAACAGCACGAACACCCAGTTCTCGGTCTGCAGCCCGGCGAAGATGTAGTTGCCGAGGCTGGTCTGGCCGACCGGGGTCGACAGCGTCGCCGCGCCGATGGTCCAGACCGCGGCGGTGCGCACGCCGGCCATGATCACTGGCATCGCCAGCGGCAGTTCGACCTGGAACAGTCGCTGACGAGGGGTCATGCCCACCCCGTCAGCCGCCTCGCGCACCGCCGGATCGACCCCGAGGATGCCGGTGGTCGCCGTGCGCAGGATCGGCAGCATCGAATAGAGCGTCAGGGCCAGCAGCGAGGGCAGAAAGCCCAGCGCCGAGAACCCCTTGCCGAACACCGCCTGGCTTGCCGCCGACACCCCCAGAAGCACCGGGTAGAACAGCGCCAGCAGCGCCAGGCTGGGAATGGTCTGGATCAGGCCGGCGAAGGCCAGCACCGGCCAGCGCAGGCGCGGGCTGCGGCTGGCGGCGACCGCCAACGGCAGGCTGATCAGCACGCCGAGCACCAGGGCGCTGGCGCTCAGCACCACGTGCCAGGCCAGGTAGTCGGGCAGCAGCGCGAAGGCCTGGGCGATACGTTCGTTCACGCCCCGCCCCCCAGCCGCTCACGCAGCCGCTCGGCCTGGCGGCGCGGCGCCTCCAAGAGGTTGCGCACTTCAGGATCGGTGGTGGTGGCCAACAGGTTCGCCGGACCGCCGTCGGCCAGAACCCGCCCGCCGGCCAGCACCACGATGCGGTCGGCCAGCAGCACCGCCTCGGCCATGTCGTGGGTGACCATCACCGTGGTCAGGCCGAGCTTGTCGTGCAGCGCCCGGTAGTCGCCGCCCAGCGCGTCGCGGGTCAGCGGATCGAGCGCGCCGAACGGCTCGTCCATCAGCATGATCTTCGGCTCGGCCGCCAGCGCGCGCGCCACGCCGACCCGCTGGCGCTGCCCGCCCGAGAGCTCGGAGGGCGCGCGCCCGGCGACCGCCGCCGGCAAGGCTACGAGATCGAGCAGTTCATCGACGCGCCGCGCGATCCGCGCCTTGTCCCAGCCCAGCAGGCGCGGGGTCACGGCGATGTTTTCGGTTACGGTCAGGTGCGGGAAGAGACCCACCTCCTGGAACACGTAGCCGATCTTCCGGCGCAGCAGGTGGCCCGGCAGGGCGCGCGCGTCCTCGCCGGCGATGCGCACGCGCCCGGCGTCGGGTTCCGACAGGCCGTTGATGGTCTTGAGCAGCGTGGTCTTGCCCGATCCCGAGGGCCCGACCAGGGCGACGAACTCGCCCGGGGCGATCGCCAGATCGACGCCGGCCAGGGCCGCGTGGGCCCCGAAACGCTTGTCGATGTTCGAAAGCTCGATCGCCGCCATGGCCTAGCCGTAACACGGCGAGGTGGAAGGGGAACCCCCGCCTCGCCCGTCAGATCGGCATGCGCATGATTTCCTGGTAGGCGTTGATCACCTGGTCGCGGACGGCCATCACCGTCTCCAGGCTCGCCTCGGCCGCGGAAATCGCGGTCACCACGTCGATCAGCTCGGCCTTGCCGGCCACCTGGGCGGCGATCTGGCCTTCGGCCTTCTTGGTGTTGTGCATGACGTCGTTCATGGCCGACTTGACCATGGAGCCGAAGTCGAGGCCCTGGTCCTCCTGGCTGGCCGACGGCGGCTTGATCACCGCGGTGTTCTGGGTGGCGGCGTAGGCCTTGGCGGCGGCGAGCGCGGTCATCATGGCTTAGGCCGCCCTACTTCTTGAGGATGTCGAGGGTGCGCTGCTCCATGGCGCGCGCCGTCTCGATGACGTTGAGGTTGGCTTCGTAGGCCCGCTGGGCCTCCTTCATGTCCAGCGCCTCGACCAGGGTGTCGACATTGGGCAGCTTCACATAGCCCTTGTCGTCGGCCGACGGATGGCTGGGGTCGTAGACGCTGCGGAAGTCCTTGCGGTCGGGTTCGACGCGCGCGACGCGCACGCCCTGCCCGGCGTTCGTCTGGTAGGGCGTGAACACCGGCACCTGGCGACGATAGGGGTCGCCGCCCGGCTGGCGCGACACCGACTGGGCGTTGGCCATGTTCTCGGCGATCACCCGCATGCGCGCCTGCTGGGCCCGCAGGGCGGTGGCGGCGATCATCTGGGTCCCGCCGGTCATGGGCTTGATGTCGGCCATCTAGCGTTTCCTTAACCGCGGCCCGGCGCGCGGCTGGCCAGCCGCAGCATGCCCAGGGACTTCTGGTAGAAGCTGATCGCCGCGTCGTAGTTCATCCGCGCTTCGGCCATCTTCATCATCTCCTCCTCCAGCACGACGGAATTGCCGTCGAGCGTCGTCTCGGAGTCCTTGGCCTTGACCGGCTTGTACGGCGTGCGGTGCTGCGAGGCCGGGGTCATGTGCCCGGCCTGGGTCACTGCCTGCCCCCGCGCCGCCGAACCCACCGTGGCCGACGCCGTCTGCGCCGCCCGCACTTGGGCGTCGAACGAGTAGGCCTTCAGGTCATTGGGCGTGTAGCCGGGGGTGTCGGAGTTGGCGACGTTCTGCGAGATCAGGCGCTGACGCTCGCCGAGGTGCGTGAAGCGCCCCTTGAGCATCGCGAACAGCGGAATCTCGTTCAGGTTCATAGCTCAAGATGGTGAACAAACAGGGTTAACCACGTCTTAAGACCCTGCGGCGCACACGAGGGAGGACAGCGCACGAGTCGCGCCCCGCCTCCTTTCGAACACCTGATGGAATTCGCTGATTTCCTCCGCGCCGTCTTCGCCCTGGCGCTGACCCTGGGGCTCGTCGGCCTGGCGGCCGTGGCCCTGCGCCGGTTCGGGCCGGACGCCGTGGCGCGGCTGGCCAAGGCCAAGGCCGACCGCCGGCTCAAGGTGGTCGAGACCCTGGTGCTCGACCCCTCGCGGCGGCTGGTCGTGGTCTCGTTCGACGGCGAGGAGAAGCTCCTGCTGCTCGGCGAGGGACAGGTCCTGCCCACCGCCGCCAAGCCCGCCCGCAAGCCAAAGATCCCCGCCGATGCGTAAGGTTTTCGCCGCCCTCTTCCACCTACGCGCCGAAGACTGGCGCCGCGCGGCGGGCATCTCGGTGCTGGCGACCCTGGCGGCGCTGATCTTCCCGGCGGTCGCGGCCGCCCAGGCGATCAACATCGACCTCGGCACCGGCGCCGGCCTCTCCGAGCGGGTCGTCCAGATGGTCGGGCTGCTGACCGTGCTGTCGCTGGCGCCGTCGATCGTGATCATGACCACGTCGTTCGTGCGCATCGTCGTGGTGCTCGGCCTGCTGCGCACCGCGCTTGGCCTGCAGCAGAGCCCGCCCAACTCGGTGCTGATCAGCCTGGCGCTGTTCCTCACCGCCATCGTCATGGCCCCGACGTTCCAGAAGTCCTACGAGGACGGCATCAAGCCGCTGATGGACCAGCAGATGGAGCTGCCGGCGGCCTTCGACGCCAGCGCCGCGCCGGTGAAGACCTTCATGCTGAGCCAGGTCGACCAGGACGACCTGGCCCTGTTCCTCCGGCTCTCGAAGACGCCGCGTCCGCCGACCGCCCAGGAGACCCCGCTCAGCGTCGTCACCCCGGCGTTCATGATCTCGGAGCTGAAGCGCGCCTTCGAGATCGGCTTCCTGCTGTTCATCCCGTTCCTGGTCATCGACCTGGTCGTCGCCAGCGTGTTGATGAGCATGGGTATGATGATGTTGCCGCCGGTGGTGGTGTCCCTGCCGTTCAAGCTGATCTTCTTCGTGCTGGTCGACGGCTGGCGGCTGGTGGCCGGCAGCCTGGTCGAGAGCTTCCAGCGCGGCGCCGGCGGCGGCTAGAACCGCCGCGAAAGGCCGGCCGAGACCTCCAGGTCCGGCGTGTCGCGGGTCAGGCCGCCATAAACCCCCAGGTCGAACTGCAGGTCCTTCTGGCTCGGCGGCGACCAGGCGAGCGTCAGGTCGAGCGAGGCGCGATGCGCGCGGTCGGCCGGATCGTCGTCGATCGAGCCCCACAGTTCGGCCCCCAGCGTCACCGGCCCGACCGGCCAACTGAGCCCCGCCGCCATCGACCAGGTCAGGTGCGTCCCCTCGCCGTCGGCGCCGCGGGTGATGTCGACCTCGGGCGCCATGCCCAGCGCCACGCTATCGGTAAGCGGGATCGACAGCGGCACAACGAGGCCGCCCTGCCAGCCGCCGGCGCCGACGCCGCGCTTGCCCGTCGGGGCGGAAACGAAGGGCTGCAACGCGACCGAGAACCCCGAACCGTCCGGATTTCGCAGCGATCGGCGCAGGAGAAGGATGAGGTCGCCGACGCCCTCGGCGCGCGTCGTCTGGCCGCCATCCCGCGTCCGCATCTGGCTATATGGCGTCCACTGGAGCTGGCCTTCCATCGACGGCGTCAGGCCCAGCCGCAGCTCGAGCGCGCCGACGGCGTAGGTGTCGCTCGACCCCGGCCCTGAGCGCTGGAAGCTCGCGTCGAGCGCGCTCATCTCAAGCTGGAAGACGCCAGGATCGACGACGCACGAAGGCGAGCCCTTGCCGGGCCGATCGGGACAGAAGTCCCGCAGCGGCTGAGCGTGCACACTGCTCGCCAGGCTGGCCGAGATCCCAAGAGCAGCGGCGCCGACCCGGGATCTCATCGCCATCAGCCCTTGGCGGCAGTCGCCGCGGCGGCCTGCTTTGCGGCCGGCGCCGCCGGCGCCTTGGCCGGGGTCGGCGGGCCCAGCGGGGCGGGCTTTTCGCGGAAGCGGACCTTCATCTTGCCGACCCAGCCGGCGAAGGCCTCGTTGTCGGCGGTCGCGCGCCCGAAGTCGGAGACGCTGAGCGGCCCCGACTGCACCCCGGTCAGGGCGACCCGCAGCGCCTCCGGGTTGCGGGCCTGGTCGTAGAAGCCCGAATAGCGTTGCTGCATGCGCGCCAGCGACGCGTCGTCGCCGGCCAGGCTGTAGGCGACGCCGGCCCGCAGCAGCTTGGCCTCTTCCTCGGCGCTGAGCGGCCCCGGCTGCTTCCATCGGTCGCCGAGGCTCTTTTCGAAGGTGGCGGCCGCGGCGGTCCAGTTCTTCTGCTTCCAGGCGATCTCGCCGCGCAGGTCCTGGGCGTCGCGGCCGTCGTCGCGCTCCAGCAGTTCCAGGCCATGGTCGTAGCGGCCCAGCCCCATCAGCGCTCTAGCCTCGACCACGCGGCGCTCGGCGTTCAGCGCGGTCGGCAGAACCGTGGTGCGCGAGGCGTTGATCGCCTGCAGCGCCTGCTCGGGACGGCGGTCCATCAGGTAGATCAGCGCCAGATCGGTCGACACCTGGGCCCGCGGGACGCCGTCGAGGCGGTTCTCGGCCTGGTACTTCAGCAGCTCGGCCGCCTGGTCCAGCAAGTCGACGTCGACCAGCCGGCGCACGAGACGGCGCACCATCATGTCGCCGTCGGCGCCCAGCGGGGTCAGCTCGCGGAAGTCGTAGAACATCGCCAGCGCCTGCACCGGCTCCAGCCCGTCGGCCGCGCCGTCGAGGAACAGGGTGCGGAACGCCGCGCCGAGGTCGGCCTGCAGCTGCAGCGCCTCGGGCAGGTCGGGCAGCCGCGAGCCGGCCCCGCGCAGGGCCTCCAGCGCCTCGCGATAGCGGCCCTGGCTCAGATACAGATGTCCGAGCGCGCGGATGGTCTCCAGCTCGGTGGCGTCGCCGCGCCAGCGATAGCGCAGGCCGGCGAAGACGTTGGCCGCCTGCACCGGCGTGATCTTGCCGGTCTCCAGCCGGATCTTGGTGGCGCGCAGGGTGGCGGGGGCGGCCAGACCCTCGCTCGGCGCGCCGGCCACCGCAGCGTAGATCCGCAGGGCCCGGTCCTTGTGGCCAAGGGCTTCGACCACCTGGGCCTGGACCAGCCGCGTGGCCAGCTCCTCCAGCGGGTCGGTCTTGTCCATCAGGGCGAGCTTGATGCGCGCGTCGGCGCCGTTGAGGTCGCCCAGCGCCAGGGCCGCCAGCGCGTCCGATCGCGCGAACCGCGCCTTCCAGGTCGGCGAGAAGCGGTTGAACGCCTCGGCGCCGGCCCCGAACTGGCTGCGGGCCTCGGGCCACTGGGCCAGCTGGGCGGCGATGTAGGACCGCCAGAGCGCGATTGAGGGGTCGTCCTGCAGGATCGGCGCGGAGAAGTCGGCCTGCGCCTCCTTGTAGCGGCGGGCCATGACCCGGGCGATGCCGCGCAGGCCGCGGAACTCCGGATCCTCCATCACCGAAGGGTTGCGGCGGGCGGTGTCGTTGAGCACGCCGATCGCCTCGAACGACAGCTCCGAGCCGACCAGGAAGCGGGCCAGCGCCATGCGCGCGGCGACCGGCGCGTCGCGCCCGGTCGCAGCCTCTTCGTTGGCCGCCGCCAGCAGCGCGTTGTAGCGCGAAAGGAACCCGCCCGATCCGGTCTTCGGCCAGTTCTGATAGTCGATCAGCCCCGGCAGGCTGGCCGGCTGCGGCGCGCCGAGCGTGGCGTCCGCGCGCGCCACCGAAGCCGAGGCGGGCGACAGGGTCAGGCCGCTCGGGCGGCCGATCTGCACCAGGTCGCCGTCCTGGCGCATCGCCAAGTCGTCGATATAGGATTCCGCCGCCAGGCCCTGGGCCGACGGCAGCAGGGCCATCTGCACGAACTCGCGGCGCGAGGGCAGCCCCTTGGCCGGGCCGAGCGCGGTCACCACCGACAGAGTGTCGCCGACCACCGGGTCGGCGACCCGCACGACCCTGGTGGCCCCGGCGACGGCGGCCTTGAGCCCGGCCGGACCGCCGGCTTCGTCGCGCACCACCCGGATCTGAGCGGCCTGTTCGACCTGGGCGCCCGGGCCGAGGATCACCGTCCAGGTCGCGCCCTGCGAGGCGGCGAAGAACGGCGTGTTCGGCGGAGTGTCGATCCGCACCGCCGTATAGTCGGCTCCGCGGTAGGCGACCGCGCCGCTCATCTGGCGCAGGCCGCGCGGCGCGGCCGAGACGTCGAGCGTCGCCGGCGCGTCGAACACCACCCACACCGCCCCGCCGCGCCGGAAGACCGCAGCTCCGGCCGGATTGGCCCACGGGAAGCTGAGCTGCACCTGGCCGGCGCCGATCTTGGCGGCCATCCGCACCACGCCCCCGGCCGGAACCGGGCTCGGCCTCGGCGGCGTCGGTGCGGCGGCCGGCTCGGCCTGGGCGACCTGCGGCGTCGCCGGCGCAGGCGGCTTCTCGAACAGGTTGATATAGGTCCCGCCGTCGGCGGTTCCGACCCGGGCGTCGGCGTTGTCGGCCAGGGTCAGCACCAGGACCCCAGGACGCAGCTCGGCGCTCTTGAGCCAGCGCGGCGGGGATACCCGCAGGCGGCTGATGTCGGGATTGGCGCCGCGCGCCAGCTGCAGCGTCAGCACCTGGCCGTCGCGACGCGACACCGCCCGGCCGGCCAGTTCGATGCGCGAGAAATCCTTGGCCTGGGCGACCCGCACCTGGGCGCCGCCGCCGCGGGGCGCGGCCTCGGAGGTCTGCGCCGACAGACCGGTAGGCGCAGCGACGCTGGCGATGGTGATCGCCGCGACGCTCGACCTCAGGGCCTGGCGCAGTTTCATCGGTTAGCCGGCCTTGGCGGGCGGCGCGGCCGCCTTCGGGGCCGGCGCGGCGGCCTGACCGGCGGCGCGCGGGGCGGCCGGCAGCGGACCGGCGGCGGCCTGGGCCGCGGCGGCGACCTTCTTGACCTCGGCGAAGCGCGCGGCCAGCGCCTCGGTCAGCTTCTTCGCCTCGGCCGGCGGCATGTTGGCGATGATCGGCGACAGCGCCCGCTCCTTCATCCGCGAGGCCACCGGCAGGCGCACCGCGTCGTCCAGCAGCACCATCCGCGGCGCGGCGTCCTTGGGCTTCATCAGCTCGAACACCTTCACCAGGCGGTCGATCTCGGCCTGCTCCTTGGCGTCGGCGTCGACCATCAGCTTGGCGATGTCGCCCTTCATGCCGTTCAGCGCCTGGATCTTGGCGTCGAGCTTGGCTTCGGCGGCGGCCATCAGGGCCAGCTGCACGTCGAGGTCCTGCTCGCGCTTGTCCAGCTGGCCGCGGCGCGCGCCCAGGCTTTGCAGCACCTGCAGCTCGGCCGGCGACAGGCCCGCTTCCTTGGCCAGTTCGGCGGCGGTGGGGGCGCAGACGGCGGCCGGCTTGGCGGCCGGCGGCAGGTTCGGAACCGTGGCGGCGGCGTCCTTGGCCTCGCCGGTCGCGGCCTTGGCGTCCTTGGCGGGCGCCGCGCCCTTGGCGGCTTCCTCGGCGAAAGCGCGCGCGCCCGACACCAGGTCGGGCAGGCTCTCGGCGCCGGCCAGCGCATTGAGGCCGAGCACGCCGACCATGGCGACGCCGACCAGCGGCAGGAGGCGGGGAATATTCTTCATCGGCGGGTTCCCAGGCGCGGGCCGGGCGTCGGGCGACGTTCGGCGGGCTGGTCGAAAAGATCGTCGTCGAAAGCCGCGCGCGACGGCGCGGGGCCGGCCTGGCGGCGGGCGGGGGGCGGCTCGGGCTCACGCTCGGGCCGACGATCGCGCGCGGCCGAAAGCAGCGAGCCCAGCCGCTGGGTGACGCGCTCGACATCGGCCTCGGCGACCGGCTCGGCGCGGCCGGCGGGCGCGCCCTGCAGCTGGCGATCGAGCTTGGCGGTCAGGGCGCGGGCCTTGTCGATGCGGTCGGCCAGGGCGTCGTGGGCCTCGTCGGTCGCCGCGCGCAGGTCGGCCAGCCCCTGTTCGGCGCGGGCGGCGGCGGCGTCCAGCTCGGCGACCGCCCTGGCGAACCCCTCGTGGCTCTCGCGCAGCGCCTTCAGCCGCCCGTTCAGGCGGTAGCCCATCATCAGGGCCGCGGCCAGCAGGCCGGCCAGCATCAGGTTCAGGCCGATCGCGATGGCGCTCATTTGAACCTCGAAATGGCTTTCTTGGCGTGTGGCGACAGCGGGCCGTCGACACGCACGGCGATGTGGTGGTTGCGCCGGCCCATGCGGCCGCGGGTCAGCGGGATCGAGCCCGCGCGCAGCTCGACCTGGCTGTCGGGGGTCGAGTTCAGCATCAGGGTGTCGCCGACCTTGAGCTCCAGCACCTGGCGCAGCGGCAGCTGCTGCTCGTCCAGCACCGCGCGGACGTCGAGCTGGGTGGTCCAGAGCTCGGTCGCCAGGTGGCTTTCCCAGATGTTGTCGCGCCCGAACTTCTCGCCCATGAACTGCTGCAGCAGCATCTTCCGGATCGGCTCGAGGGTCGCATAGGGCAGCAGCAGCTCGATGCGCCCGCCGCGGTCCTCCATGTCGATGCGCAGCTTGACCAGGATCGCCGCATTGGCGGGACGCGCGATGGCGGCGAAGCGCGGATTGGTCTCCAGCCGGTCGAGCGTGAAGGTCACCGGGGTCAGCGGCTCGAAGGCGGCGCGGGCGTCGGCCAGCACGACCTCGACCATCCGCTGGACCAGCACCCGCTCGATGGTGGTGTAGGGCCGGCCCTCGATGCGCATGGCCGCGGTGCCGCGGCGCCCGCCCAGCAGCACGTCGACGATCGAGTAGATCAGGTTGGAGTCGACCGTCAGCAGGCCGTAGTTCTCCAGCTCCTCGGCCTTGAACACCGAGAGGATGGCCGGCAGCGGGATCGAGTTCAGGTAGTCGCCGAAGCGGATCGACGAGATGTTGTCGAGGCTGACCTCGACGTTGTCCGAGGTGAAGTTCCGCAAGCTGGTGGTCATCAACCGCACCAGGCGGTCGAAGACGATCTCCAGCATCGGCAGGCGCTCGTACGAGACCAGCGCCGAGTTGATGATCGCCCGGATGCCCGAACGTTCGGCCGCTTCCTCGTCCGACAGGTCGAAGCCCAGCAGGCTGTCGATCTCGTCCTGGTTCAGGATGCGCTCGGCGCCCAGCAGCCCCTCGACCTTCTCGTCGGGGTTCTGCCAGGTGGCCGGGTCGTCGGGGTTCATCGCACCCTGCATCCCGCCGATGATCTGAGGTTCTTCGTCAGCCATGGGTCACGCGCCAACCAGGGAGGGCCCTAGTTGATCAGCATCTCCTCGATCAGCACGGCGTTCACCTTCGACGGGGCGATGACCAGGTTGACCCGGCGCTGGATCTCCATGCGCAGCTGGTAGGAGCCCTGGGACCCTTGCAGGTCCTCGGGGCGCAGCTCGCGCAGGAAGGTCTGGAACATGTCCTGCAGCCTCGGCATGTTCGGTTCGAGCTGGTCGACCGTCGCCTGGTCCGGCACCTCCAGGGTGAGCTTGAGCTTCAGGAAGGTCGAGCGGCCGTCGGCGGTCTGCATGTTCACCACCACGCTGGGCATGGTGTAGAACAGGATGCCGTCGGGGCCTTCGCGCACCTCGCCGACGGGCTTCTCGCCCTCGCCCTTCTTCTCGCTCTTCTTTTCCTTTTTCTTTTCGGCCGCCTTGCCGGCCGCCGCCTCGGGCTTCGGCTTCAGCAGGAAGAACGCGCCGGCCCCGCCGCCGCCGAGCACGAGCACGGCCGCGACCCCGGCGATGATCATCATCTTCGGGGTGAACTTCTTCTTGGCGGGCGCGCCCTCGCCGTCTTCGCCTTCGGCGTCGCCTGGCGGGGCTTCCTTCACCTTGTCCTTGGCCACGCGCGCGCGCTCCTTAGAATCTTACCCCGTCTCATGGCCCAGGCATGGTTAAGGACAAGTTTTTAACGTGTGTTAACGAGCGCGATTTTCGTGCCGGGCAATTTCCGCCGGGCGGCGGGCGTTAACTTTATTTCCCGCTGTTTTCATTGAACTTTTGAACTGGCCCGATCCTTGCAGCCAAACCGGCGACGAAAACGCCGCAGGTTAAGGCCTCGCCATGGACAACGCCCTCTACGTCGGACTCTCGCGCCAGATGACCCTGCGCCGTGAACTCGACATCGTGGCCAACAACATCGCCAACATGGATACGACCGGATTCAAGGTCGAAAACCTGATGGTCGAGACCGAGCCGATGGCGCCGGCCCACACCTTCGGCGCGCCGCGGCCGGTGAAGTTCGTGATCGACCGCAGCGTCGGGCGCGACTTCGGCCAGGGCGTGCTGCGGGCCACCGGCGCGACCTTCGACCTCGGCATTCAGGGCGACGGCTTCTTCCGGGTGCGCGCCGCCGACGGCGAGCAGTTCACCCGCGACGGCCGCTTCCACATGGACGCCGACGGCCGGCTGGTCACCGAGGACGGCGCGGCGCTGCTAGATGACGGCGGCGGCGAGATCGCCATCGACCCCAAGCTGGGCCCAGTGACCATCGCCAAGGACGGCACCGTCAGCCAGGGCAATGAGCGCCTGGGCAAGGTGGGCCTGGCCCGCTTCGACGAGCTGTCGGTGCTCGAGAAGGTCGGCGAGAACCGCTACCGCAACACCTCGAACGCCCAGCCCCAGCCGGCCACGGAATCGGTGATCCAGCAGGGGATGCTCGAGGGCTCCAACGTCAAACCGGTCTCCGAGATCACCCGGATGATCGAGATCACCCGCACCTATGAGTCCGTCGCCAAGATGATGGACGCCAACGCTGAACTCTCCCGCCGCTCGATCGAGCGGATGGGCAAGGTGAACTGAGGAACTTCCGCCGATGCAAGCGCTCCGCACCGCCGCGACCGGCATGGCCGCCCAGCAGCTCAACGTCGAGGTCATCTCGAACAACATCGCCAACATGAACACCGTCGGCTTCAAGAAGCAGCGGGCGGAGTTCCAGGACCTGCTCTACCAGACCATCGAGCGGGCCGGCGCGCAGTCGTCCGACCAGGGCACGGTCGTCCCGACCGGCGTGCAGGTCGGCGGCGGGGTGAAGACCGGCTCGGTCTACCGCATCACCCAGCAGGGCAACATGACCGCCACCGGCGGCAAGTTCGACCTGGCCATCTCCGGCCGCGGCTACTTCCAGGTGATGATGCCGAGCGGCGAGATCGCCTACACCCGCGCCGGCAACTTCTCGACCAACGACCAGGGCCAGCTGGTGACCGAGGACGGCTATCTGATCGAGCCGGCCATCACCGTTCCCGGCGACGCCACCGACATCTCGATCTCCAAGAGCGGCCAGGTCCAGGCGGTCCGCGCCGGCCAGACGGCGCAGGACGTGATCGGCAACCTGGAGCTGGCGACCTTCGTCAACGAGGCCGGCCTCGACGCCATCGGCGACAACCTGCTCAAGGAAAGCGCCGCCTCGGGCGCCCCGACCGTAGGCATCCCCGGCGTCGACGGCATCGGCGTGATCAACCAGGGCTACACCGAAGCCTCGAACGTCGACGCGGTCAGCGAAATCACCGCCCTCATCGTCGCCCAGCGGGCGTATGAGATGAACTCGAAGGTCATCACCTCGGCCGACGAGATGCTGCGCACCGCCAGCAACATCCGGTCCTGATCATGATCAAGCGCCTCCTGATCGCCGCTGCGGCGGCCCTGCTCGCCTCCCCGGCCCTGGCCGGCCAACCGGTCGTGCTGAAGGCCGACCCCGTCGACGGCGACGGGATCATCACCCTGTCGGACCTGTTCGACGGCGCCGGCGCCGCCGGCAAGACCCCGGTCGCCGCCAAGCCGGGCGCCTCTGCGGTGCTGGACGCCGCCGCCGTGCAGGGGATCGCCCGCCGGGCCGGGCTCGACTGGGCCAACGCCGAGGGCTTCCGCCGCATCGTGGTGCGCAGCGCGGCCGCCGGCTCGGGCCTGGCCGCCGCCGGCCCCGCCGCGCGCGGCAATGTCGAGGTGCTGACCTACGCCCGCAGCCTGTCGGCCGGCGAGATCGTGCAGCCGCAGGACCTGGTCTGGGGCAAGGCCGCCGCCGCCCCCGCCGACGCGCCGAACGACGCCGAGGCGATCATCGGCCTGGCCGCCAAGCGCCCGCTGCGCGCCGGAGCCGCGGTCTCGGGCCGCGACGTCTCGGCCCCGCAGGTCATCAAGTCCGGCGACCTGATCACCGTCACCTACCAGGACGGCGGCATCTCGCTGGTGCTGCAGGGCAAGGCCATGGCCGCCGCCGGCCTCGGCGAAACCCTGGCGGTGCAGAACATCGCCTCCAAGAAGATCATCCAGGCCGTCGCCAGCGGTCCCGGCCAAGCGCTCGTCGGCCCCGCCGCCGACCAGCTGAAGGCCCTCCCCCGCACCCAGTACGCGCTCCGTTAGGGATCACCGCCCATGCGCCTTTCCGTTCTCGCCGTCCTCGCCCTGGCCCCGCTGGCCGCCTGCTCGACCGTCACCGAGGCCGTGCGCGGCCCCGAACTGGCCCCCGTCGGCTATCCGGCCCCGCTGGTCTCCCGCGAACAGCCGACCTTCGTCTCGGCCCGTGAACCCGCCCCGCAGCCGGCCTCGGCCAACTCGCTGTGGCGGACCGGCGCGCGCGCCTTCTTCATCGACCAGCGCGCCAACCGGGTCGGCGACATCCTGACGGTGCAGATCGACATCGACGACAGCGCCCAGACCCGCAACGCCTCGACCAGCAGCCGTACGGCCGGCATGCAGGCCGGCGTCGACAACTTCTTCGGGCTGGAGTCGAGCCTCGGCAAGATTTTCCCGGGCGGCTACGACCCGTCGAGCATGATCAACACCAACTCGACCTCGAACAACGCCGGGTCCGGCGCGGTGACCCGCTCGGAGAAGATCTCGCTGACCATCGCCGCGGTGGTCACCAACGTCCTGCCGAACGGCAACATGGTGATCCAGGGCACCCAGGAGGTGCGCACCAACGCCGAGCTGCGCCAGCTGACCGTGGCCGGCATCGTGCGGCCGGAAGACATCTCCTCGGCCAACACCATCCGCCACACCCAGATCGCCGAGGCGCGGATCAGCTATGGCGGCCGCGGCGACATCAGCCGCGTCCAGAAGGTGCCGGCGGGCCAGTCGCTGGTCGAGCGGTTCCAGCCGTTCTGACGGTGGAGGCGGGCGCGGCCCGATGCTAGCTTGAGCCGATGAAGTCCGCCGCCGCGCTCGCTTTCGCCCTCCTCACCGCCTCCGGCGCCGCCCATGCCCAGGACGCCGACTACGCCTGGAGCGTCGAGACGCCCAAGGACGCCGAGGCGGCGCTGCGCTACGGCCTGCACGACACCGACGACCAGCCGATCGCCTTCACCTGCGTGCGCGGCTCGGGCCAGGTGAAGGTCAGCGCCGACATCGCCAAGCGGCTGGGGGTCGAGCGGGTCGGCGAGACCTGGGTCGACAAGTCCGGCGTGCGCGCGCCCTGGCCGATGAGCGTGGCCCTGGCCTCGGAAGGCGCGTCGCTGAGCCTGCGCGGCGTCGGCCATCCCAACGACATCACCGACGGGACCCTGGTGCTGACCGAGTTCTCGACCCGCGCGCCGCTGGCTGCGGCCTTCCGCAAGACCGGGGTCATCAGCCTGACCGCGGCCGGGGAAAGCGTGAAGCCGCCGCCCGCGCCAAAGGGCGCGGTGCGCAAGTTCCTCGGCGCCTGCAAGTAGGGACTTAGGCCCGGCGACCCGCCGCCGAGACGTTGTCGACGCCCAGCGCCGCGAGCGCGCCGGCGACGATGCCCTCGGCGTCCAGTCCGGCCTGGGCGTACATCACCTCGGGCTTGTCCTGGTCCTGGAAGATGTCGGGCAGGGTCAGGGTGCGGACCTTCAGCCCGCGGTCCAGCGCCCCGTGCTGGGCCAGGGCCTGCAGCACGAACGAACCGAAGCCGCCCATGGCTCCCTCTTCCACCGTGATCAGGGCCTCGTGGTTGCGCGCCAGGTTCAGGATCAGGTCGATGTCGAGCGGCTTGGCGAAGCGGGCGTCGGCGACGGTGGCCGACAGGCCGCGCGCGGCCAGCAGGTCGGCGGCCTTGAGGCTTTCGCCCAGGCGGGTGCCGAACGACAGGATGGCGACGGCCGAACCTTCGCGGACGATGCGGCCCTTGCCGATTTCCAGCGGCGCGGCCAGGTCGGGAATGGCGACGCCGACGCCCTCGCCGCGCGGATAGCGGAAGGCCGACGGCCGGTCGTCGATCTCCGCGGCGGTGGCGATCATGGCGGCCAGTTCGGCCTCATCGGCGGCCGCCATCAGCACCATGCCGGGCAGCGCGCCCATGAAGCCGATGTCGAACGAGCCGGCATGGGTCGCCCCATCGGCGCCGACCAGACCGGCGCGGTCCATGGCGAAGCGCACGGGCAGGCCCTGGATCGCCACGTCGTGGACGACCTGATCGTAGCCGCGCTGCAGGAAGGTCGAGTAGATCGCGCAGAACGGCTTCATGCCGTCGGCGGCCAGGCCCGCGGCGAAGGTCACCGCATGCTGCTCGGCGATGCCGACGTCGAACATTCGCTCGGGGAAGCGCTTGGCGAACAGGTCCAGGCCCGTGCCGCTATCCATCGCCGCGGTGATGGCGACGATCTTCGGGTCGAGTTCGGCCCGCTTGATCAGCTCCTGGGCGAAGACCTTGGTGTAGGTCGGAGCGGCGGGCGCGCTCTTGGCCTGCTGGCCGGTGATGACGTCGAACTTGGCCACCGCGTGCAGCTTGTCGGCGGCGCTCTCGGCCGGGGCGTAGCCCTTGCCCTTCTGGGTGACGACGTGAACCAGGACCGGCTTGTCCTTGATTTCGCGCACGTTCTTCAGCACCGGCACCAGGGCGTCCAGGTCGTGCCCGTCGATCGGGCCGACATAGTAGAAGCCCAGTTCCTCGAACAGGGTGCCCCCGGTGACCATGCCGCGGGCGTATTCCTCGGCCTTGCGGGCGGCTTCCTGCAGCGGCTTGGGCAGCACCTTGGCCACCGACTTGCCGAGATTGCGCAGCGACTGGTAGCCGCCGCCGGAGACCACGCGGGCGAGATAGGCGCTCATCCCGCCGACCGGCGGGGCGATCGACATGTCGTTGTCGTTGAGGATAACGGTCAGCTGGCCGGTGGTGGCGTGGCAGGCGTTGTTCATCGCCTCATAGGCCATGCCGGCGCTCATCGAGCCGTCGCCGATCACCGCCACCACGCTGTTGTCCTTGCCGGCCGCGTCGCGCGCGGCGGCGAAGCCCAGGGCCGCCGAGATCGAAGTCGCCGCATGCGCCGCGCCGAACGGGTCGTATTCGCTCTCGCTGCGCTTGGTGAAGCCCGACAGCCCGCCGCCCTGGCGCAGGGTGCGGATGCGCTCGCGCCGGCCGGTCAGGATCTTGTGCGGATAGGTCTGGTGGCCGACGTCCCAGATCAGGATGTCTTCCGGCGTCTCATAGACGTGGTGCAGCGCCACCGTGAGTTCGACCACGCCCAGGCCGGCGCCGAAGTGCCCGCCGGTCTGCGACACCACATCGATCATTTCGGCCCGCAGTTCATCGGCCAGCTGGCGCAGTTCAGGCGCGCTGAAACCGCGCATGTCGCGGGGATACGAAACCTTGTCGAGCAGGGGCGTGACTGGCGGCATATTGTTGTTGTTCTCGATCTAGTTCCGGCGATCTAACACGAAATCGACGCTGGCCCGCAGGAAATCGGCCCGCGGGCCGAACGGATCAAGATGCGATTTCGTCTGTTCGGCCAGCAGCGCCACGCGTTCGCGCGCCGCGCCCGCCCCGAGCAGGGTGACGTAGTTCGCCTTGCCCTTCTCGGCGTCCTTGCCGGCCTTCTTGCCCAGCACCGCGCTGTCGCCCTCGACGTCCAGCAGGTCGTCGACGATCTGATAGGCCAGCCCGATGTCCTGGGCGAAGGCCATCAGCGCGTGGCGCTCGGCATCGCCGGCATGGGCCATGACCAGCGGCAGCTCGAACGAGACCGCGATCAGCGCCCCGGTCTTCAGCCGCTGCATGCGGGCCACCGCGCCCAGGTCGTCTCGCACGCCCAGCATGTCGATCATCTGGCCGCCGCACATGCCGCGCGCGCCGGCCGCCTGGGCCAGCTTCAGCACCATCTCGGCGCGCACCGCCCCGTCGTGGTGGGTGTCGGGATCGGCGAGGATCTCGAAGGCGAAGGTCTGCAGGGCGTCGCCCGCCAGCACCGCGGTCGCCTCGTCATAGGCCCGGTGCACGGTCGGCCGGCCGCGGCGCACGTCGTCGTCGTCCATGCACGGCAGGTCGTCGTGGATCAGGCTGTAGGCCTGGATGCACTCCAGCGCGCAGGCCGCGCGCAGCACCGCGCGTTCGTCCAGATCGAACATCTTGCCGGTTTCGAGGGCGAAGAACGGCCGCAGACGCTTGCCCGGACCGAGCGCGGCGTAACGCATGGCTTCGGTCAGCCGCTGCTCGGGCCCCTCGGCCCGCGGCAGAAGTTCGTCGAGCGCCACCGTCACCAGGTCGGCGGCCTCCGCGAGGCGCTTGCCGAGCGCCATGTCAGTTGAACTCGGCGGGCTCGACGCCGGCCTGGCCGTTGGCGCCGACCACGATCTTCTCGACCCGCAGGCGCGCGGCCTCGAGGCGCTTTTCGCAATGGGCCTTGAGCAGCGCGCCCCGCTCGTAGAGTTCGATCGACTGCTCCAGCGGCGCCTGGCCCGATTCCAGCTGGCCGACGATACGTTCCAGCTCGGCCAGGGCCTGCTCGAAGGAGAGCGCGTCAATGTCAGCGGCGTCGGCCATTCCGATTTCCTTGAGAAGCTAGCAGGTTAGTGACCGGCGCCCCGGCCCGCAACGTTTCGAGCGTCGTCAGGACCGCTCGTAACGCCGGGTGGACCAATACTTCCAGCCCTGATTGGCCGTCAGCCGCCAGCCGCGCCGGCGCAGGGCGCGCCCGACCATGAAGTTGAAGAAGCCGTGGGCCAGCACCACGACGTCCTCGCCCCTGGCCGCCAGATCGACGATCAGGTCCGCGGCCTGGTCGGCGCGCTTCTCGGCTTCGCGGCGGGTCTCCTGGCCTTCGTGGTGATTGAAGAACCACCACCAGAACCGGGCGGTGAACCCCCAGATCTTGGGCGACATCCTAATGAAGCTCGGGAAGGCCGGCGGCGGCAGCGGCGCCTCGACGAACAGCGGCGTGCGGTCGAACTCGCGGCCGGCGGCCAGCGCCAGCGCGCTCTCGATCGAGCGGTTGCGCACCGAAGAAATGATCACGCCGGCCCGGGCCGTCTGCTCGACCAGCGCGCTCGGCGGGGTCTGGCCCGGCCGGATGCCCAGTTGCTCGTAGCGGCTCCAATAGTCGCGATAGCCGCGCGCGTTCAGCATCACCTTGCGGTGAATGTCCGGCTCGCCGTGGCGCGCAAGCACGATCGCCCCAGGGCGCACGGCGGTCGTATTCGGAAGGTCGGCGGTCAAAGCGTCGGCCATGTCATCCAATGGCCAGGATTCGCGCAACCCAGCCTTCGCCCTCACCCCTGCGAAAGTGCCTGTACATGCGCAAGCGCAGAACGGCCTAGAGCCTCCAGGTCGTACCCGCCCTCGAGCGAGGAAACAACCCGCCCGCGACTATGGGTCCGGGCTAAGCTCATGATCGCACGGGTCGCCCAGGCGAAATCCTCAGCCTCCAGGTTCTGGCTGGAATCGCCGATCGGGTCGCGGGCGTGGGCGTCGAAGCCCGCGGAAATCAGGATCAGGTCGGGCGCGAAGGCGTCGACATGGGTCAGCAACCCCTCGAACTCCTTGCGCCACAGTTCGCGCGGCGCGTTCGGGGGCACCACCGCATTGCGGATGTTGCCGGGCGTGATCTCGGACGGGTGGCCGCTGCCTGGCCACATCGGCCACTGCTGGACCGAGGCGAAGAACAGGTCCTCCTGGCCGCCGAGCGCGGCCTGGGTGCCGTTGCCGTGATGGACGTCGAAGTCCACGACCGCCACGCGCCGCAGTCCGGCCAGTTGCGCGGCGCGCGCGGCCAGGGCCACGTTTGAGAAGATGCAAAAGCCCATGGGCAGCGCCGGTTCGGCGTGGTGCCCCGGAGGGCGCACGGCGCAGAACGCCCGCTCGATGCGTCCGGCGGCCACCTCGCGCGCGGCCTCGACCACGCCGCCCGCGGCCCGCAGCGCCGCGGTCAGGCTGCCGGCGGACATATAGGTGTCGTCGTCCAGCCGCAGCAGCTCCCCCTGGGCCGGCGCGCTGTCGATCACCGCCTGGACGTAGGCGCCGCGATGGGCCAGCTCCAGGTCGGGCCGCGCGATCAGCGGCGCCTCGCGAAGCTCCAGCGAAAGATCGCTGTCCTCCAGCGCGCCCAGCACCGAACTCAGCCGCTCGGGCCGCTCCGGGTGCCATTCGCCCGGCCGGTGGTCCAGCATCTCAAGATGGGTGTAGAGGGCGATGTCCATGCGAATCGCAGCCTAACCCAGCTTACGTGGAACCCGAATGCAACAACCGACGATACGCCGCGCAGATCCATCCGACGCCCAGGTTTTGTCCGAACTGGGCGCGCGGACGTTCACCGAGACCTTCGCCCGTCTCTACCCGCCGCAGGACCTCTCCGAGTTCCTGGCCCAGGCCTACGGCCTTGAGAAGACACGCGCCGACCTCGCCGACCCGGCCAAGGCCCAGTGGCTGGTCGAGGCCGACGGTCGCGCGGTCGGCTACGCCCTGGCCGGGCCCTGCGACCTGCCGCATCCCGAGGTCACCGCCGCCAGCGGCGAACTCAAGCGCTTCTACCTGCTCAAGGCCTGGCAGGGCGGCGGCGTCGGCGGGCGGTTGTTCGACGAGGTGATGGCCTGGCTCGAGCGCGAGGGCCCGCGCGACCTCTGGATCGGGGTATGGTCGGAAAACTTCGGCGCCCAGAGATTCTATGGGCGTCACGGCTTCGAACAGGTCGGCGCCTATGGGTTCCGGGTCGGCGAAACTGTCGACCACGAGCTCATTCTACGGCGTGCCGCGCAAGGGATCTCCACCTAGGGGCGAATTTTTGGGCGGCGCTTGCCAGTTTCGCTGAATTATATCGTCCGTTTAGAGAAATATTGCTCCGATTTAACGTCGCGGACTTTGACGCTGACGCTCGCATTTGCGAACTTGGCTGCAATCATCGACGCTGCATGCGACGGGTGGGATGCTCAAAATCGGATATGTCAGGCTGCGCGACGCGCGGTCCGCTGAGGATACTGCAACGCTGAAATCAATCGGCTGCCATGTCGTGCGCGCCGAGGAACCGGCTGATCCCGGCGCGGACGGTTCGTCCGTGCTCATGTCGATTCTCGACTTCATTTCCGAGGGCGACCAACTGGTCGTCACCCGCCTCAACCACCTGGCCACCTGCACCCGCGAAGTGCTCGACGTGATCGAGCGTCTGGAAATCCGCGGCGCCAGCCTGTTCGTCGCCGAGTCCGACGTCAGCAGCCTGGGCGAAAGCGGCCGCGCCCTGCGCGCAGCGCTGGAGGCGGTCGCCTCGGTCGAACCGCCGTGGAATCGCCGCCGCCGCGGCGCCCCCGCCGCCGACATCCGCGCCCTGCAGGCGGCCGGGGTCGGCCCGGTCGAGATCGCCCGCCGCCTGGGCGTTTCGCGCATGACCGTCTGGCGCAAGCTCAAGGAAGCGGCGGTCTGACGCCCGGGCCGGCGGCGACAGGCTTGCCTGCAGGCTTGAAAGTGAAACGTTATAATATTACATGACCTCTGCCGCGACGGTTGCGGCCGTTGCGGAGGGACGCTTGAAATCTGCCCCCAGCTCTCTCCTGGACGCTTCGGCCATCAGCCTGTCAGGCCTCTGCCTGGCCCACTGCCTGGCCCTCCCCCTCGTCGCCGCCTTCTCCCCAGTCGTGGCGACCTGGGCGGAGGCCGAGTGGGTGCATGCGCTCGCCATCGGCCTGGCCGCGCCGATGTCGGCGCTCGCCCTATGGCGCAAGGGCCAGTCGCCGGCGGTGATCCTGCTCTCGCTGGTCGGCCTGTCGCTGATGGCCCTGGGCGTCGCCCATTGGCCGAGCCACGCGGCCGAGACCCCGGTCACCGTGGCCGGCAGCCTGCTGCTGGCCGGCGCTCACATCGCCAACTGGCGTCGCCGGCACCGCTGCGCCGGAAAGACCGACTGAATCAGGCCGCCATCAGCGCGTCGAAGCCGTCGATCTCGACGATCGGCGAGGCCACCCCCGCATCGATCCGCATGACCTTGTTGCAATAGGTCCGCAACGTCGCCGGATCGTGCGAGGCCAGCACCAGGATGCCGGCGCGTTCGACCAGCTGCTGCAGGCGCTGGTGCGCCTGGTTGCGGAACTCGCCGTCGCCGACCGCGATCCACTCGTCCATCAGGAGCACGTCGGCCTCGACCGAAGTCGCCACTGCAAAGGCCAGCCGCGCCTGCATCCCGGCCGAATAGGTCTTCAGCGGCATCTCCAGGAACTGGCCGAGGCCCGAGAATTCGGCGATCTCCGGCATGCGCTCGTCCACCTCGCGGCGGCTGAGCCCGGCGATCAGGCCGCGCAGGCGAATATTGTCGAAGCCGGTGGCGGTCGGGTCGATTCCCAGGCTGAGATCCAGCAGCGAGGCGATCCGCCCATCGACCGCGACCAGGCCCTCGTCGGGCTCGTAGGCCCCGGCCAGGGCGCGCAGCAGCGTCGTCTTGCCCGAGCCGTTGTGGCCGACCAGGCCCAGCCGGTCGCCGGGCTGAAGCTCGAAATTGACGCCCTGGAGCGCGGTGATGATCCGCCCGCCGTTGCTGAGCGCGCCGCCGACCGCAGCCCTGGCCAGGTGCTTCTTGAGCGAGCGGTTGTCGGCCCCGTAGACCGGGAACCGCAGGGTGAGATCGTGGACCCGCACCGCGACCGGCGACAGGCGCGGACCGGTCGCAGCCTCGAAATCACGCGTAAACGGTCGCACAGTCCCCCCTGGGCGCGCCCCCGCCAACCATCTGCGTCGCGTCGCAATCATCGTTTGTCGTGTGACTTGTTTTAACTTGTTAAGTTAAAACTGTATCCCGCCACTCCCATGCGTTCAAGGCGCAGGTTCGAATGCTGGAAGCGCGACTTCGGTTCCATATCCCAGGTAGAGACCCTAGGCGCCGTCACCCCTGAGGTGGGCCGCAGCGACGCAAGGGCATGCTGGACAACGACGATCTGCGGCCCCATCTTTCGCAGTCAAACGTCTGTTCGTCTCCCAGCGGGAAGCCTGCCCATGTTCATGCGCTTTTTCACCGAGCTGCGCGAAGCCAAGGTGCCGGTGACGCTGAAAGAGTACCTGATGCTCATGGAGGCGCTGGACAAGGTGGTCATCGACCGCTCGGTCGAGGACTTCTATTTCCTGTCGCGCTCGGCCCTGGTGAAGGACGAGAAGAACCTCGACAAGTTCGACCAGGTCTTCAGCCACGTGTTCAAGGGCCTGGAAAAGGTCGAGGGCGCCGGCACGGCCGACATTCCGGCCGAGTGGCTGCGCAAGATCTCCGAGAAGTTCCTGACCGAAGAGGAAAAGGCCCAGATCGAGGCCATGGGCGGCTTCGACAAGCTGATGGAAGCCCTGGCCGAGCGGCTGAAGGAACAGAAGGAACGCCACGAGGGCGGCAACAAGATGATCGGCACCGGCGGCACCTCGCCGTTCGGCGCCAACGGCTACCACCCCGAAGGCGTGCGCATCGGCCAGGATAAGGGCCGCCACGGCAAGGCGGTCAAGGTCTGGGACAAGCGCGAGTTCAAGAACCTCGACGACGCGGTCGAGCTCGGCACCCGCAACATCAAGGTCGCCCTGCGCCGGCTGCGCAAATGGGTCCGCGACGGCGCCGCCGACGAACTGGACCTGCCCGGCACCATCAAGGGCACCGCCGAAAAGGGCTATCTGGACATCCAGCTGCGCCCCGAGCGCCGCAACAAGATCAGCGTGCTGATCTTCTTCGACATCGGCGGCTCGATGGACAGCCACATCAAGGTCTGCGAGGAGCTGTTCTCGGCCGCGCGCTCAGAATTCAAGAACATGGAATTCTACTATTTCCACAACTGCCTCTACGAGAGCGTGTGGAAGGACAACCGCCGTCGCCACACCGAGAAGCTGAACACCTGGGACATCCTCCACAAGTACTCCAGCGACTATAAGGTCATCTTCGTCGGCGACGCGACGATGAGCCCCTACGAGATCACCTATCCGGGCGGCTCGGTCGAACACTGGAACGAGGAAGCCGGCGCGATCTGGATGGACCGCGTGGCCCAGATCTACGAGCACGTGGTGTGGCTGAACCCGACGGCCGAGCGCCATTGGGACTACACCCCCTCGATCGAGGTGATGAAGCAGCTGGTGGGTGACCGCATGTTCCCGCTGACCATCGAAGGGCTCGACAAGGCGATGCGCGAACTGGCGCGCTAGGCCGCATCGCCCATCGCGTTCGACCTGCTAAGCTGGCGTGACGTATGAAAGATTCGCCCGTGGACCCGGCCCAGGCCAACGATCCTGAAGAAACCAACGAGGCCGCCACCAAGGCCGCCGTGTTCTGCGCCGCTGAGCGCCTGTTCGCCCTGCACGGGTTCCAGAACGTCTCGGTGCGCGACATCACCGCCGACGCTGGCGTGAACCTCGCCTCGGTGAACTACCACTTCGGCTCCAAGGACGCCCTGCTGTTCGAGATCTTCCGTCGCCGGACGGCCGAGCTGAACCGCGAACGCGCCCGCATGCTGCACGAGGCGAACGATCGGCATCAGGGCGCCCCGCCGATCCGCGAGATCCTCGAGGCGCTGTTCGCCCCGCCGCTGCGCTGGGGCTCGCCCGAGAACGACCGCCGCATCTCGATCCAGTTCATCATCCGCTCGCGCAGCGAGGGGAACGAGGAGATGCGCGAGGCGCTGGCCAACGACGTCAGCCACCTGGCCCGGTTCGCCGACGCGCTGATCAAGGCCCGGCCCGATCTGCCGCGCGACACCGTCTACTGGCGGCTGCACTTCTGCCTCGGCATGGTCCACAACAACCGCTTCGCCGAGTTCGACCGTCTGCACGTGCTGTCCGACGGCGCGACGCGCGAGGGCGACACCAACGCCCTGCTGACCCGGATGCTCGACTTCGCCGAGGCCGGCTTCAAGGCCTAGGCGCTCAGCCGACGCCTCGACGCGGGGCCGCTTTGCGGCCTAGCCTCGCGGCATGGAGCTCATCGATCCCATCGCCCAGGCCAGCCCGCGCCTGGCCACCCGCCTCAAGAGCGGCGCCCCGCACCAGGTGTTCTCCGGCTTCCTCTTCCACGTCGAGGCCGACCGCTACATCATCCTCACAGCCCTGCACTGCCTGCTGCGCCCCAACACTTTCTACTTCAAGAACCGCGGGACCGAGGCGACCTGGGCCGACACCTACGGCCACGACCTCGACTGCGAGGCGCTGGGCATCAGCGTGCCGCTCTATGACGGCCAGACCCCGCTGTTCCGCTGGCACCAGGATCCCGACAACGCCTCGCTCGACGTCGCCGGCGTGCCCGTGCGGCTGCGCGGCCAGCCGCAGGCGATCAACTGGGTCGGACGTTTCGGCGACTATGACGTGGTCGAGCAGGGCCTGCCGCTGACCGCCGGCTCGGCCGGCATGATCTACGGCTTCCCCGGCGGCGCGGCGATCCTGCGCAGCGCGCCGATCGCCCGGGGCTTCAGCCTGGCCTCGGACTACCGGCTCAATCCCTACGCCTTCCATGTCGACGGCGTCGGCGGGGCCGGCTGCTCGGGCGGCCCGGTGGTGCTGCGCGCCGAACGCGGCGACCGCACCCTGATCCAGTGGATCGGCATCTATGTCGCCACCTACGAGGCCGAACGCCTGGGCCGCTGCATCCCGCTGGAGCGGGTCATGGAGCTGGTCGAGACCATGGTCGCCGAGCCGGACCTGTGGCCCGCCTGACCGCAAAAAAGGGTTGCGCCGCGGCGGAGCTTGGCGTCCCGTAACGTCGTTGTCGGGGGATGCATGGAGGCTTTGGGCTGCATGGCGACGACGTTCAAACTCAATGGCCGCGAGGTCGCGGTCAAAGGCCCGGACGACTCCCCGCTGCTCTGGGCGATACGCGACGAGCTCGGCCTCACCGGCACGAAGTTCGGCTGCGGGATCGGCGGCTGCGGCGCCTGCACGGTGCATCTCGACGGCGAGCCGGTGCGCGCCTGCGTCACCCCGCTCAGCTCGATCGCCGGCCATGCGATCACCACCATCGAGGGCCTGGATCCCAACGGCCGCCATCCGCTGCAGACCGCCTGGATCGAGGCCCAGGCCCCGCAATGCGGCTACTGCCAGTCGGGCCAGATCATGTCGGCCGCGGCGCTGCTGAAGTCGACGCCCAACCCCACCGACGCCCAGATCGACGACGCCATGAACGGCAACCTCTGCCGCTGCATGTCCTATGTGCGGATCCGGAAGGCCATCAAACTGGCCAGCTCCAAGATGCAGGGAGCCAAGGCATGAACGCGATCGCCCCGCTCTCCCGCCGCGGCTTCCTGGCCGCCATCGCCGCCACCGGCGCGGCCATGACCTTCGCAGTCGGGCCTGAGGCCGCCGCTGCGGCCGGCGATTTCGAGCCGACCATCTGGTACTCGATCGGCCGCGACGGGATCGTCACCGTCAATGTGATCCGCGCCGAGATGGGCCAGCACGTCGGCACCGCCATCGCCCGCATCGTCGCCGACGAGCTCGAAGCCGACTGGTCCAAGGTCCGCATCAATCACGTGGATTCCGCCGCCAAGTGGGGCCTGATGGTCACCGGCGGCAGCTGGTCGGTCTGGCAGAGCTATCCCCTGATGAGCCAGGCCGGGGCCGCCGGTCGCCTGTTGCTGATCGAAGAAGGCGCCAGGCTGCTTGGCGTCGATCCGAAGGCCTGCACGGCGGCCGGCAGCGTCGTCAGCGGTGGCGGCAAGTCGATCGGCTACGGCGACATCGTCGCCCGCGGGAACCTCAAGCGGACCTTCACCGCCGACGAGCTCGGCAAGATGCCGATCAAGAAAGCCGCCGACCGCCGGCTGGTGGGCAAGCCCTCGGCCCAGCTCGACATCGGCGAGAAGGTCGACGGCTCGGGCAAGTTCGGCATCGACGCCAGGATCGACGGCATGGTCTACGCCCGGCCGAAGATCCCGCCGACCCGTAATGAATCCAAGGTCGTCTCGGTCGACGACAGCGCCGCCAAGGCGGTGCCCGGCTACATCCGCACCATCACCCTGGACGATCCGTCGAACACCGTCCCCGGCTGGGCGATGGTGATCGCCGAGAGCTTCGTCGCCGCCGACGCCGCCTGCGAACTGGTCAAGGTGGAATGGAGCTCGGGCGACACCGCCAAGACCTCCGAGGCCGACATCCAGAAGCGCGCCGGCGCCCTGATCGCCGATCCCAAGGCCGGCGCCCTGGTGGTCGAGGACCCCGGCGTCGACGCCGCCTTCGCCGCCGCCAAGTCCAAGCTGGAGCGTACCTACACCACCGCCAGCGCCCTGCACTTCCAGCTCGAGCCGGTGAACGCCCTGGCCCTGGTCAACAAGGACGGCTCCTACGAGATCCACACCGGCAACCAGTGGCAGTCGCTGGTGCTGCCGTGGCTGTCCAAGGCGCTCGGCGTACCCGAAGACAAGATCGTCCTGAAGACCTACCTGCTCGGCGGCGGCTTCGGTCGCCGGCTCAACGGCGACTATGCGGTGCCCGCCGCGCTGGCGGCCAAGGCCCTGGGCCGGCCGGTGAAGATGGTCTGCACGCGGGCCGACGACAGCCGCTTCGACTCCTTCCGCTCGCCCTCGGTCCAGGTCGTGAAGATGGCGTTCGGCGAGGGCGGTCGCGTGACCGCCATGGACCACGCCGCCTGCGCCGGCTGGCCGACCCAGATCATGGCCCCGTTCTTCATGCCCAAGGGGACGAACGACGTCGCCTACGACCCGTTCGCGATCAGCGGCGCCAACCACTGGTACAGCGTCGGCGCCCAGCGCGTCCGCGCCGTGCCCAACGACCTGGCCAACCGCGCCTTCCGCCCCGGCTGGCTGCGCTCGGTTGGCCCCGGTTGGACCAATTGGGCGGTCGAGTGCTTCATGGACGAGGCGGCCCGGTCGGTGGGCAAGGACCCGCTGGCCTTCCGTCTGGCCATGCTGGACGGCGCTGGCCCCAACGCCGGCTCCGCGCCCAACTCGGTCGGCGGCGCCAAGCGCCAGGCGGCCGTGCTCTCGCGGCTGGCCGCCAAGGCCGCCTGGGGCCAGTCCCTGCCCAAGGGGACGGGCCTGGGCATCGCCACCACCTTCGGCCAGGAACGCGACATGCCGACCTGGGTCGCCTGCGCGGCGCGGGTCACGGTCGACCCCGCCAGCGGCGCGGTGAAGGTCGAAAAGCTGACCCTGGTCGCCGACGCCGGAACCATCGTCTCACCGGAAGGGGCGCTGGCCCAGATGGAGGGCGCGGCGCTCTGGGGAATGAGCCTGGCGCTCTTCGAAGGCACCGAGTTCGAGAACGGCGCGCCGCGCGACACCAACCTCGACGGCTACACGCCGCTGCGGATGGCCGACGTTCCCGAACTCGACATCGAGTTCATCGACAGCGCCGAGGTTCCGGTCGGGTTGGGCGAGCCGGCGACCACCGTGGTCGGTCCGGCGATCGGCAACGCCATCTTCAACGCCTGCGGGGCGCGGGTGCGTCACCTGCCGATCAGGCCTGAAGCCGTCCTTAACGCCTTGAAGACCAAGTCTTAACCCGCAGGGCCTTATCTCCGGAGCGCGCCCCTCCCCTCGTGGCGCGTAGCAGATACCGGAAAGCCCTTCGATGCATCGCCTTCTCCTCGTCGGCGGCGCGGCCGCCGCCGCGCTCCTGTCCTCCAGCGCCGCGCTCGCCGCCGACGCCCCGCAGGTCGAGGAACTGATCGTCACCGGCGAGAAGGCCGACCGCAGCCTGCAGGACACCGTCGCCAGCGTCGCCCTGTTCACCGAGCGCGGCCTCGACGCGCGCAACATCCAGGACCTGGGCGATCTGGTGAACCACGCCGCCAACGTCGCCGAGACCTATCAGGGCTTCGGCTTCACCATCCGCGGGGTCGCCAATAACGGCGTCTCGGGCGGCGGCAGCGGCGGCCTGGCCACGGTCTATCTCGACGGCGCGGCCCTGCCCGACCGGGCGCTGGCCGCCGGCCCGCTGAACATGTGGGACATCGCCCAGGCCGAGATCCTGCGCGGCCCGCAATCGACCCTGCAAGGCCGCAACACGCTCGCCGGCGCTATCGTCCTGCGCAGCAACGATCCGACCTGGACCTGGAGCGGCGCGGCCCGCGCCGACCTGGCCGACGACGAATCCCGCATCCTCGCCTTCGCCGCCGGCGGCCCGATCGTCGCCGACCAGCTGGCCTTCCGCCTGTCGTTCGAGGACCGCGACGCCGAGGGCTTCACCTACAATTCGACCCGCAAGACCCAGGAAGACCCGCTCAAGTCGACCACCGTGCGCGGCAAGCTGCTGTTCACCCCCTCGGCCCTGCCCGACCTGACCGTGCGCGCCAGCGCGCTGCACAATCGGCACAAGGGCGGCTACATCTACAGCTACTCGCGCTCCGACGTCCCGAACCCGGCCGAGAACCGCATCGCCACCAGCGACTATCCGGGCCAGACGCGCAGCACGACCGACATCCTGACGCTCAACGCCGACTACGCGATCTCCGACCAGCTCAAGCTGACCTCGGTCACCGCCTGGAGCAAGGTGCGCAGCGACAGCCTGTTCGACATGGACGGCGGCCCGGCCTCGATCGCCTACGGCCGCGAAAACGACCTCGACCGCTCGCTCTCGCAGGAACTGCGCCTGCAGTATGAAGGCGAGCGCCTGTCGGGCCTCGCCGGCCTCTACTTCGCCGACCGCGACCGCGACTTCGCCGTCGCCACCCGCAACGCCCTGGCCACGCCGCGCGCCACCCTGCTGGGCGTGCTGATGAGCCCGCCGTTCAACCTGCCGGCCGCCACCGCCAACGCCGCGGCCAACGCCTATGTCGCGGCCCTGCCCTCGGTCTCGGTCGACTTCGCCGGCCGCGCGCCGGAAGAGATCCAGACGGTCGCCCTGTTCGCCGACGGCCGCTACCAGCTGACCCCGCAGCTCTCGCTGCTGGCCGGTTTCCGCTACGACCGCGAAGAAAACACCCTGTCGGTGGCCCAGACCACGCGCTTCGCCGGAACCTATCCGAACCCGGCCGCCTTCGGCGCCCTGGCCCCGGTGATCGCCGGCCTCAACCAGGTCGTCGGCCTCTATGTCGCCCAGGCCACCGCCAACCAGCCGGACACCTCGCGCACCTTCGAGGCCTTCCTGCCCAAGCTCGGCCTGAAGTACGACATCACCGAAGACGCCTCGTTGAGCTTCGTGGCCCAGCGCGGCTATCGCTCGGGCGGCGCCAACATCAACGTCATCCGCTCGGCGGTCGTCCCCTACGATCCGGAGTTCACCTGGAACTACGAGCTGGCGGCCCGCACCAGCTGGCTGGACGGCGCCCTGAGCGTCAACGCCAACGCCTACTATGTCGACTGGAGCGACCAGCAGGTGGTCGTCAACCTCAGCGCCACCCCCTACGACTACCAGACCGAAAACGCGGGCGCCTCGCACCTCTATGGGGCCGAGCTTGAGGCCGCCTGGCGTCCGACCGCCGCCTTGGACCTCTACGGGTCGGTCGGCTACAGCCGCACCGAGTTCGACGACTTCACCATCCGCGCCGGGACCAGCACCATCGACCTCTCGGGCAGCGAGTTCGCCTTCGCCCCGGAATGGACCTGGAACCTCGGCGGCGCCTATCGCTGGGACAACGGCGTGTTCGTCAATCTGGACGCCGGCTACCGCAGCGAGTCCTACGGCGTTTCCGGTCCGACCCGGGGCGCCAACAAGCTCGACGCCCGCACCCTGCTGGGCGGCAAGATCGGTTATCAGGCCGAGCGCTGGACCCTGGCCGCCTACGCGACCAACCTGCTGGACGAAGAGTACGTCCAGTTCCGTCAGCCGACCCTCAACCGCGCCATGTACGGCGCGCCGCGCGTCTTCGGCGCCGTCCTCGAAACCCGTTGGTGACGAGGGCCGGACCTCCGAATCCAAAAAGCTCAGAGCGCGATCAGATTCTATCGAAGCCCATTGCGCTCTGGGCCGCGTGCGCCCCTTCCCCCGCGGTATCGGACTCTGGTACGACGTCGGCATAAAATTTAGCCGTAAAGATTAGGGAGTCGCCCGCGCGACCCATTTAGCGATCCGCGCGCGGGCGGGACGCGATTGGAAGCACATATTTCAAGGCAGGACGCGGCGCAGGCCGCGTCTGAAGACGCCCCTGTCGAACTCAGCCTGGCGGAAAAGGAAGCCGCCTACGAGAAGTTCGTCTGGGACAATCTGAAGCGCAATTACATCGGCAACTACCTGCACGGCATGCTCGGCATGACCGGCTTCCGGCTCATCAACGCGCCGACCTTCCTGCCCGCCTACCTGCACATGATCTCCGGGTCGAACACCATTGTCGGCCTGGGCCTGGCGCTGCAGCAGGTCGGCAGCGTGATTTCGCCGATCTTCGGCGCCACCCAGATCGAACACCGCAGCAAGGTGATGCCGGCCGCCGTCTGGATGGGCGGCCTGGCCCGCGTCCAGATCGTCGGCATGGCCCTGGCCGGCTGGTTCCTCAAGGATCAGTCGCTGGTCGTCACCATGATGATCCTGATGTTCCTGTTCGGGCTGTTCATGGGCACCCAGCGGGTGGTGTTCGGCCTGCTGATGGCCAAGGTCATTCCGCTCAGCCGCCGCGGCCGCCTGCAGGCCTGGCGCAACGCCACCGGCGGGCTGATCGCCGCCGCCCTCGCCTGGGCGGCCGGCAAGTACCTGATCGAGGGCAACGTCCTCGGCAACGGCTACGCGACCACCTTCGCGCTGGCGGCCTTCCTGACCACCTTGGGTCTCTGGGCCCTGCAACTGCTGCTCAAGGAGCCCGAGCCGCCGAACCTGCCGGCCCAGGCCCGGTTCCGTGACCGGGTGAAGGACTTCCCAGCGCTGATCATGTCGGACAAGGGCTACGCCTGGTTCCTGGTCGTGCAGATGGTCGCCACCGCCAGCCGGATCGCCACGCCGTTCTACATCATCTTCGTCTCATCCACGATGAAGCTGGACGGCATGACGCTGGGCCTGCTCAGCTTGGCCTTCCTCGGCGCCGACACCCTGTCAAACCTGGTCTGGGGCTATCTGGGCGACAAGACCGGCTTCAAGCTGGTCCTGGCGGTCTCGCTGTTCGCCTGGACCCTGGCGACCGCCCTGTTGATGCTGAACCACGCGCCCTGGGCGGTGTTCCTGGCCTTCTTCGGCCTTGGCGCGGCGCAGTCGGGGTACATGATGGCCGCCCAGACCATGATCCTGGAGTTCGGCTCGCGGGCCGAGATGCCGATGCGCATCGCCATCTCCTCGACGGCCGAAGGCATCATGGCCTCGCTCGGGCCGCTGGCCGGCGGCTTCATCGCCGACCACTACGGCTTCAACGTCGTGTTCGGCGCCTCGATCGGCTTCCTGGTTCTCGGCTTGCTGATCCTGCTCACCGTCGTGAAGGAACCGCGCACCGCACGGATGGCCTCGCTCTGAAGGCGTGCTAGATCGAATGTCATGAAGCCCGAGAAGGATCCCGAGGTCGTCGACCTCGCCCAGCATCGAAAGGCCGTCCAGGCTCGCGAGGCGGCGGCCAAGACCGCCCGCGAAAAGGCCGCGCGCCAGGCCAAGTCGGGCGGCTCGATGCTCGGCGGCCGCAAGCACGCCGGCCTGATCCTCGTCCTGGTCGCCGTCGCCCTGCTGGCGATCTTCGTGCTGCCGCGCCTGCTCTAGCGAAAAATCGCCCGCGCCGTGTCACACGCCGCGGGCCCCGAGCGTCCTGTTGCTGAACCCCCAGCACAGGACCTCCCCATGTCTGCTCGCCTGAATCCCTTCGCCGCCGCGCCGGAAATGATCGCGGCCATGACCGCGCTCGAGACCGCCGTGGTCTCCTCGGGCCTCGAACACAGCCTGATCGAGCTGGTGAAGACCCGCGCCTCCCAGATCAACGGCTGCGCCTTCTGCATCCACATGCACACCCGCGACGCCCGCGCCCACGGCGAGAGCGAGGAGCGGCTGTATCTGCTGGCCGCCTGGTGGGAGAGCTCGCTGTTCACCCCGCGGGAGAAGGCGGCCCTGACCTGGACCGACTCCCTGACCCTGGTCGCCCAGACCCGCGCGCCCGACGCCGACTACGGCGCCATGCGCGAGCACTTCGACGAGGCCGAGGCCGTCAAGCTCACCATGCTGATCGGCGCGATCAACGTCTGGAACCGGCTGGCCGTCGGCTTCCGCAGCCAGCACCCGCGCAAGTGGGGCGCCGAAAAGGCGGCTTAGGGCGACAAGATGCTCCCCCTCTGGGGGAGCTGTCAGCCGAACGGCTGACTGAGGGGGACTTTGACTCCAGGCCAGCAGACCCCCTCCGTCGCGCTCCGCGCGCCACCTCCCCCAAGAGGGGAGGATCTGAAGTCGTTCTAAGCCGCCAGCTTGCCCGCGGCGGCCTGGGCGATGCGCGCCTTGGCCATCTCGTTGGCGACGTCATAGCTTGGCCGCCCCTCGGACGCGGCGCGGTCGAGCACCTCCTCCAGGGTCAGGGTCAGGCGGTCGAGCTTGGTCTGCACCCAGGCCTGGTCGAAGGCCTCGCCGCGTTCCAGGGCCCGGATCTCGCCGGCGACGTTGATGATGCCGCCGCCGTTGATCACATAGTCGGGCGCATAGAGGATCCCGCGGGCGAACACCTCGCGGCCGATCTCGGGGCTGGCCAGTTGGTTGTTGGCGCCGCCGGCGATGATCTTGGCCTTCAGCCGCGGCAGGGTGGCCTCGTTGACCGCCCCGCCCAGGGCGCACGGCGCGAAGACGTCGGCCTGCGCGTCGAAGATCGCCCCCGGCGCGACGATGGTCGCCCCGGTCTGCGCCGCCACCTGCGACAGCGCCTCCTCGTTGACATCGGTGATGATCAGCTTGGCGCCGGCCGCGTGCAGCTTCTGCGCCAGGTAGGCGCCGACATGGCCGACGCCCTGGATGGCGACGGTGACGCCGTCGAGTTCGCGGTTCAGGCCGCGCCGGACCGCCAGGCGCACGCCGCGGAACACGCCCTCGGCGGTCACCGGGCTCGGATCGCCGGAGGCGGCCGGATGCCCCTCCAGGCCGGCGACGTAGCGGGTCTGCTTGCGCGCATAGCCGAGATCGACCGGCGAGACGCCGACGTCCTCAGCCGTCCAGTAGACGCCGTTCAACGCCTCGACCGCGCGGCCGAACGCCTCGAACAGCGCCGGGGTCTTCATGGTCCGGCTGTCGCCGATGATCACCGACTTGCCGCCGCCCAGCTCCAGGTCGGCCATGGCGTTCTTGTAGGACATCGCCCGCGACAGCCGCAGCGCATCGTCCAGCGCCGCCTCGGCGCTGGCGTAGGGCCACATCCGGCAACCACCCGCCGCCGGCCCGCGCGCGGTCGAGTGCACCGCGATAATGGCCTTCAGGCCGGTTTTTTCATCGAAGAACGAATGGACGCCTTCGTGAGCCTCGAACGCAGGAGAATCGAACAAGGTCATGCTGCAATCAACGCCTCAAACCGGAAGAGATTGCCGCCGCATTACGCCCCTCACCGGCGCTTCACAAGCCCGCTCTAACTCGCCCCGCCGCCTCGGCGTTTACCGGCGCATTGGCCTGGGTGGGCGATCCCGGGATGATCGGCGCCCCCGACGGCAACGGGGCCTGCGGCGTCTTGATGAACGACAGCAGGTCGGCCCACACCACCGGCCCCTGGTGGTCGCGGGTCATCAGGTGCCAGCCTTGCGGATAATAGGCCGAGCGGTCCGTCGGCTTCAGCCGTCCCGCGGCCTGGAACGACGGCTTCTCCGGAATGATCTCGTCGTTGGCCCCGTAGATGTAGAGCGTCGGGACCTTGACCTCGCCCGTCGCCGCCCAGGCGCGCTCCATCATCGCCACCAGGCCGTAGAGCGTGTCCGAGCGCGCGCCCCAGACCATCAGCGGGTCGCGGCCCATGGCCACCAGTTCCTCGTGATTGTCGGTCGGCTTCACGCGGCTGGTCAGCCAGCGGGGCGGTTCGTAGACCTTGGCGGCGGTGAAGCGCGAGGCCAGCCACAGCATCGTCTTGTACGGCAGCGGCTGGTTCGACCAGCCCCAGACCGCCGGCGCCATCAGGATCAGCCGGTCGGCGGCCGGCGGCCGGTCCGAGGCGAAGGCCTCGATCGCCACCGCTCCGCCCATGCTCTCGCCTGCGACGATCAGCGGCACGCCCGGATGGCGCATGCGCGCCACCGCGACCATGGTCCGCAGGTCCTCGACCATCAGCCCGTCGCCGCCCCACACCCCGCGTTGGGGCGAGCGCCCGAACCCGCGCTGGTCGAAGGCGTAGGTCGTCACCCCGTTCTGCGCCCAGTACGGCGCGGCCAGGTGGAAGGCGTTGGCGTAGTCGTTCATCCCGTGCAGGGCCACGACCACCGCCTGCGGCTCGCCTTGCGCCTCCCAGCGGGTCAGGCCCAGCCGCGCGCCGTCGAAGGTGACGAACACGTCCCGCTCCAGGTGCGGCCCCTGGAATCCCGACGGCGGCGCGCCGGCCTGTTGCACCTGCAAGGGGGTGCAGGCGCTCAGCATCACGGCGGCGAGGACGGCGGCGAGGCGTTTCACGAACCCAAAATCTCCAGAACCCTTTGGCGAAGATAGGGCGCCGCCTCGGCTTCGAACCAGGGATTCCGCTTCAGCCACCCGGTGTTGCGCCAGGATGGATGCGGCATCGGCAGGTAGCTCGGGGCATAGTCGCGCCAGGCGCGCACGGTCTCGGTCATCCCGCCCTTGGCCCGCGGGCCCAACGCCCAGGCCTGGGCGTAGCTCCCGACCAGCAATGTCAGCTCCACCTTCGGCAGTTCGGCCAGCAACTGCGGCCGCCAGAGCTGCGCGCAGCGCCGCGGCGGCGGATAGTCGCCGCCCTTCGGATGGGTGCCCGGAAAGCAGAACGCCATCCCTGCGACGCCGATTTCGGGCCGTCCATAGAAGGTCTGCGCGTCGATCCCCATCCACTGGCGCAGGCGGTCCCCCGACGCATCGGTGAACGGCAGGCCGCTCTCATGCACGCGCCGCCCCGGCGCCTGACCGGCGATCAGCAGCCGGGTCTGCGGCCGCACGAACACGACCGGCCGCGGCGCATGCGGCAGCTCGCCGGCGCAGGCCCGGCAGGCGGCGATGTCGTCAAGAACAGCCGAAAGGCTCATCGGCCCGATATGGGCGCAGGGCCCCTATTCGTCCACGTCGCCGGCGGCCGGCGGGGCTGCGACGACTTCGCCCTCCAGCGGCAGGCGCAGGCGGTAGACGCCCTTGAACTTCTCCGGATCGGCCGGCTTGCCGTGGCGGGTGACGACGATCTTGCCCTGGCGGGCCAGGCCGCGGGCGGTGTTGCGCACATGGCCGGTCAGCCGCCGCCAGTTCTCGTTGTCGGCGGCGCGCGCCACCTCCTCCGAGGAGGCGGACTTGCCGGGCGCCAGCTTGCCCAGCACTTCGAAGATGACGGCTTCCATGTCGACGCTCATGGGCCTCCTATGCCTGATGATCGACCCGATGGCGAGGCGAGGCGCAAACCGCCGCGTAAGAAATCCCCCGCCGGCGCGACTACCTTGATCGATGCAGCATCCGGGCGAGGTCATGGATCAGGACGAGCGCTACGCCGAGGCGGCGCGGGCCTATGGCGAGGCGATCGACCGCCTGGCCCGCGGCTATGAGGCTGACGCCGACGCCCGGCGAGACCTGGTCCAGGAGATCCACCTGGCCCTTTGGCGCAGCTTCGCGGTCTTCGACGGGCGCTGCTCGGTGCGGACCTGGGTCTATCGCGTGGCGCACAACACCGCGACCAGCCACGTCCAGACGCGGCGCCGTCATCGCCGGGTCGACGGCGACGCCGGCGCGCTGGAACAACTGCCGGCCGGGGATGATCCCGAGGCGGCGGCCGGCCAGACCCAAGCCCTGGCCCGGCTCATGGACATGGTCCAGGCCCTCGCCCCGCTCGAACGCCAGGTGGCGCTGCTTTACCTCGAGGACCTCGACGCCGCGGCGATCGGCGAGATCACCGGCCTCAGCCCCGGCGCGGTCGCCCAGAAAATCCACCGGCTGAAGGCCTCGCTCGCCCGCCGGTTTCGCGGAGGCGCGGCATGACTCCCGACCAATCCGACCAGGACCTGAAGGCCCTCTGGCGCAACCAACAGACGGAGACCGGCCCCATGAGCATCGAGCAGATCCACGCCCGCGCGTTTCAGTCGCGCATCCAGGTCCGCAATCTGGTGGAGTACGCCGCCAGCGCGCTGGTGCTCGCCATATTCGGCTTCTACGCCGTGTTCTTCCCGCATCCGCTGATGAAGCTCGGCGCGGTGATGGTCATGATCGGAACCGCCGTGATGGCCTGGCAGCTCCATCGCCGCGCCTCGGCCAGGATCCTGCCACCGGGCGCCGCGGCCGGCGCCTCGCTCACCTTCCACCGGGCCGAACTGGTCCGACAGCGGAACGCCCTGCGCTCGGCCTTCTGGTGGTACATCGCGCCCTTCGTTCCGGGCATGACGGTGTTCGTCGCCGGGATGGCGCTGGCCCGCCCGGGAACCTCCCTCGCCCACCTCGCGCCGCTGGGCGTGCTGATCGGCGCCTATCTGGCGGCCTGGTTCCTGATCAACCGCGGCGCAGCCAAGCGGCTGCAGGCCGAGATCGACGACATCGAGGCCCTGATGAAGGAGCCCTAGACCCTGTCGATACTTTGACTTTAGAGCCCCACTCACGATGATCCATCGTGAGTGGGAAGGGCTCTAGCCGCCCCGCTTGATGGTTTCGCGGGCGATGACCACCTGCTGGATCTGGCTGGTGCCCTCGTAGATCCGGAAGATGCGCACGTCGCGATAGAACCGCTCGATGCCGTGGTCGGCGACATAGCCGGCGCCGCCGAAGATCTGCACCGCGCGGTCGGCGACGCGGCCGACCATCTCCGAGGCGAAGTACTTGGCCGCGGCCGCTTCCATGGTCACGCTCTGGCCGGCGTCGCGCTTGCGGGCGGTCTCCATGGTCATCGCCTTGGCGACCAGCGCCTCGGTCTTGCTGTCGGCGATCATCCCCTGGACCAGCTGGAAGTTCGAGATCGCCTGGCCGAACTGCTTGCGCTCGGTCGCATAGGCCACGCAGTCGGCCAGCAGCCGCTCGGCCACGCCGATGCAGATCGCCGAGATGTGCAGGCGGCCGCGGTCCAGCACCTGCATGGCGACCTTGAAGCCCTCGCCCTCATTGCCCAGGCGGTTCTCGACCGGCACCCGGACATTGTCGAAGATCACGTCGCAGATGTGCGCGCCCTGCTGGCCCATCTTCTTTTCGGGCTTGCCGACTGACAGCCCCGGCAGATTGCGCTCGACCAGGAAGGCGCTCACCCCGCCGCCGCCCGCCTTGCTGGGATCGCTGCGGGCCATGACCGTGAACAGGTCGGCCTTGTTGGCGTTGGTGATGAACCGCTTGGTGCCGTTCAGGACGTAGAAGTCGCCGTCGCGGATGGCGGTGGTCTGGACGTTGGCGCTGTCGGAGCCGGCTTCCGGCTCGGTCAGGGCGAACGAGGTGATGATCTCGCCCGAGGCGATCCCCGGCAGGTACTTGGCCTTCTGGGCCTCGGAGCCGAACATCACCAGCCCCTGGCTGCCGATGCCGACATTGGTGCCGAACGCCGAGCGGAAGGCCGGGCTGGTGCGGCCGAGTTCCACGCCGACCAGGCACTCGTCCTCCATGGAGAGGTCGAGGCCGCCGAACTCTTCGGGGATCGACAGGCCGAACAGACCCAGCCCCTTCATCTCCTCGACCACCTCGGCCGGAATGGCGTCGTCCTCGGAGACCTTGGCCTCCAGCGGCCGCAGCCGTTCGGTGACGAACCGGCGGACCGTGTCGATGAGTTGCTCGCGGGTTTCGAGATCGAGGGCCATGGGAAGTCTCTATTCGCAGACGTGCTTGTCCGCCGGGGTCTCGGCGAACTTGGAGAGGGTGATGCTGATAACCGGATCGGGCCAGACCTCATAGCCCACGGCGCCGGCCGGCACCGTGCAGATCGTGCTCATCTTCTTCATCAGCTTGCCGCCGCGCAGGGCGGTGATCTCGGCCTCGTAGGCTATCGGGCGGGTCAGGCCGTTCCAGATCTTCAGGATCGACTGGCGCGTCTCCACCGAGGCGTCGAGCGCGAAGGCCAGCTTGCCGGCTCCTGCGCCCTTGTAGGTTTCCTTGCCGTCGGCCACGGCCTTGCCGATGCGCCCGGCCTCGACGTCGTCGAGCGACGGCCGTCCGGCGTCATCGAGACGGATCACCGCGCGCTGGCCGGTCATCACCTGCACCGCGCCGCCCTCGACCTTGGTGCGCGGGTCCAGGCCCGCCGCCTTCAACGCCTCGACCGGGATGGTCGGCAACTGGGCCTGGGCCGCGCCGGCCGCCAGCCAGACGCACGCCGCTGCGATGGCCAGGCCCCGCATCTCAGGCGCTCGCCGGCGCCAGGGCGCCGCGGAGAAAGTCAGTCCGGCCTTGCATCGCCTGTCCCCGCCGCCTAGTTCGCATCGGGCCGCAAACTAGTGACTGAGACTGCGGCGGGCAAACCCCTTCATAGGGGGTCAGGGGACGCGATGGACGGCGGCGAAGAACTCGAGATCGGCGGCTGGAAGCACCAGGTGGTGAAGGACGGCGAATGGGCCGGCTGGGTGCAGTACGGTTCCGATCCGTTCGAGGACCACGCCGGGCCGTTCTACTACCGCGTCGACGAGACCGGCCAACGGGTCTGCGCCATGCGCGCCGAACAGCACCACATGAACGGCGGCGGCTTCATGCACGGCGGCGCGATCATGACCTTCGCCGACTACTGCCTGTTCGTGATCGCCCGCGACGATCTGCAGGACAGCCGCAGCGTGACCGCCCAGTTCAACGGCGACTTCGTCGGCGCGGTGCCGGTCGGCTCGTTGGTCGAGTGCCGCGGCGAGGTGGTCAAGGCCACCCGCAGCATGGTGTTCGTCCGCGGCCTGATCACCACCGGCGGCGAGCCGGTGATGAACTTCTCGGCGATCATCAAGAAGACCAAGCCGCGGACCTGACCATGAAGAAGCTCGACGCCGAAACCGCCAAGAAGATCGCGCCCTCGGCCCTGATGGTGCTGGTGGCCGGGCCGGTGTTCCTGTTCATGGCCATGGACCTGATCCTCTTCGTGGCCATGAGCGCCTCGCGCAGCGCCACGTCGCCGAACCAGGTGGTCGACCTCTCGATGGAGATCGTCATCTGCATCATGACCGGCGTGCTCAGCGCCTTCGGGATCCGCTCGATCCTGCGCGCGCTCAAGGACTAGCAGGGTGGCGCGGCTCGTCCCGCTCGCCCCGGCCGACATCGCCGAGGTCATGCGCATCGAGCGCCTGCCCGGCTACGACGCCTTCATCGGCCAGTTCGGCGAAGACGAGCACGCGGCGGAGTTCGCCTCGCCCGACGCGCGCTATCTCGGCTTCCGTCGCGAGAACGGCGGCCTCGCCGGCTTCGTGATCGTTCAGGAATTCACCGCCCCCACCGTGCTGCTGCGCCGCATCGCGGTCGATGAGACTGGCCAGGGAACCGGAACCGCCCTCTTCCGCGCCGCCGTCGACTGGATCTTCGCCAACACCGCGGCCCAGGCGGTGAAGCTGCACGTGCGGCCGGAGAACCACCGCGCCCGCCACATCTATCTGCGCGAGGGCCTCACCCGCCACGGCGAGGACCCGGCTAGCGAATACCTGTCCGTCACCCGCGCGCGCTGGGGCGCCTAGGCTCCAGGCGAAAGACTCGCCGTGGCCGCCGGACGGCTGCGCATGGCGTTCGCCCAGCGATGCAGGTTGGCCAGCTCCTCGGGGATCGGCAGCTTGATCATCCGGGTGAAGTCGATGCCGATGAAGGCGATGATGTCGGCGATGGTCAGCCGCTCGCCGGCCAGCCACGCGCTCTCGCCCAGCCGCCGGTCGAGCACCTTCAGGCCCTTCAAGCCCAGTTCCTTGTTGTACTCGCCGACCGGCGGGTTGGGGGCCTCCAGCGCCGCCAGGGCCGGATGGGTGTGGCGCACGCCCAGCATGAACGGATTGGCGACCAGCATCTCGGCGCGCCGGGTCCACATCTCGATCACCGCCGCCTCCTCGGGCGTGGCGCCGAACAGGTTCGGCTCCGGGTAGCGGCTCTCCAGGTAGCGGCAGATCGCCAGCGACTCGGTGATCGTCGTCCCGTCGTCCAGTTCCAGCGCCGGGACGTTGGGCAGCCCGGCCTTGGCCAGGTAGCCCGCCTGCTTGTGCTGGCCCTGGATCAGGTTGAGCTGGACGATCTCGAGGTCCTCGACGCCCTTCTCGGCCATCAGCCAGCGCACCCGGCGCGGGTTGGGGGCCATCGCCGTGTCGTAGAGCTTCATTCCTGATCCTCCCGCAGCGGCTCTGGCGGCCGCCCTATTGTCCGAACAGTTCCCGCGGCATGGCCCCGACCAGCGCCCCGGTCATGCAGGTGGCCAGGAAGCCGGCGATCAGCGCCTTCCAGACGATGCCGATGATCTCGGTGCGCCGCTCGGGCATCAAGACGCCCATGCCGGTTACGGTTATCCCGACTGACCCCACGTTAGCGAAGCCGCACAGCGCGTAGGTCAGGATCATCCGTGTGCGCTCGGTCATCTCGCCGGCCGGGACCGCGCCCAGCTGGATGAAGGCGATGAACTCGGTCAGCATCAGCTTCACGCCCAGCAGGTAGCCGGCCTTCAGCGCCTCGTCCCAATGCACGCCCATGGCCCAGGCCAGCGGCGCGAACACGAGGCCCAGGATGCGCTCGATGGTGATCGCCTCGCCGCCGATCGCCGGCAGCACCGACAGCAGCGCGTTGCCGATGGCCACGAAGGCCACGAACACGATCAGGATCGCCGAGATGTTCAGCACCACGGTCAGGCCGTCCATCGTGCCCTTGCTGATCGCGTCGATCGAGCTGTCGTACTTCAGCAGCGAGGAATAGTCGGCGTAGAGCCCGCCCTGGCCCGGCTTTTCCGGGATCATGATCTTGGCCAGCAGGATGCCCGCCGGGGCCGAGATGATCGAGGCGACCAGCACGTGCGCGGCGGCGTTGGGCAGCACGGTCTTCAGGATCGTGGCGTAGGCCACCATGGTCGAGCCGGCCACCGTCGCCAGGCCGACGACCATCATCAGGAACAGCTCCGAGCGGGTCAGCTTGTCGAGATAGGCGCGGATCACGATCGGGCTCTCGATCATGCCCAGGAAGATGTTCACCGCCACCGCCAGGGCCGAGGCGCCGCCCAGGCCCATGGTCTTCTGGAACAGCAGGCCGAAGCCGCGGGTGATCCACTTCAGGATGCCCCAGTGCCACAGCAGCGCCGACAGCGCCGAGATCACCAGGATCAGCGGCAGCACCTGGAACGCGAAGACGAACAGCGCCCCGGAATTGGTCACCTGATAGGGCTGCTCGCCGCCGCCCATGTAGCCGAACACGAACTGGGTGCCGGTGGCGGTCGCCGCGGCCAGGCCGTCGACCCCGCGATTGATCGCCTCGATCACCGCCTGCGCCCCCGGCAGGCCGAACAGCAGCAGGATCAGCCCGATCTGCACCGCGATCGACCCCAGCGCCAGCCGCCAGGGGAAGGCCTTCTTGTTTTCCGACAGCGCCCAGCAAACGGCGATCACGAAGCCCAGGCCGGCCAGGCTCTGGGCGTTCTCAGGACGAAACATGCATGGCCCCCGGACTCCGCTGTCCCGCGGCGTCCAAACTTTCTCAGGTCCGCGCGGACTCGCGCAGGAATTCTCGCGCTATTGACTACGGCAGGGCAGGGTCATGCAAGCGCACGCAGCGTCGCGCGCGAACGCCGCCCCTTGACGCGGCCGGATGGCGTCATATTTAATTGTGCACAATTGAATTGGAGATAATCAAATGCCCGCTCTCTACGCCACCCAGGCCCGCGCCGTCGGCGGCCGCGCCGGCCACGTCGAATCCCAGGACGGCCTGCTCAGCCTCGACCTGGCCCTGCCCCGCGAGATGGGCGGCAAGGGCGGCGGGACCAATCCCGAGCAGCTGTTCGCCGCCGGCTACGCCGCCTGTTTCGAGAACGCCGTCCGCTACATCGCCGGCCAGCAGAAGATCCCGCTGAAGGGCGCCGCCGTCACCGCCACCGTCGAGCTGCACCCGCGCGCCGAAGGCGGCTTCAAGCTGGGCGTGGCGCTCGACGCCGAGACCCAAGGCCTCGACCAGGCCGCCGCCGAAGCCCTCGTCGCCGCCGCCCACCAGGTCTGCCCCTATTCCAACGCCATTCGCGGCAACGTCGATGTTGCGCTATCTGTGCGAGCTGAATGACCGTCCGAGCCAAACCTGACGCAAAGGAGGCGGCCGCACCCGCGGCCGTCCCCCAACTGCGCCTCGACAACCAGCTCTGCTTTGCGCTCTACGCCGCCAGCGGGCTGGTCACGCGCGCCTACCGCCCGCTGCTGGAGCCGCTGGGCCTGACCTATCCGCAGTACCTGGTGATGCTGGTCCTCTGGGAAGACGCGCCCCGCACGGTCAAGGCGCTGGGCCAGGCGCTGGACCTCGACTCCGGCACCCTGACCCCGCTGCTCAAGCGCCTGGAGGCGGCCGGCTTCGTCACCCGCCGCCGCGACGCCGAGGACGAGCGCAAGGTGCAGATCGAGCTGACCGACGCCGGCCGCGCCCTGCGCGAGAAGGCGGCCGAGGTCCCAGCCGCCCTCGCCTGCCAGCTGCACCTGCCGCTCGATGAGATCGTCGAACTGCGCACGACCCTGCAGGACCTGGCCAGGCGAATGAAGACAGCCGGATAGCCAAGTCTCCAGTGTCATCCCGGAAGGCGCCAAGCGCCTGTCCGGGATCCATGAACACCCGATCTCGCAAGGCTCGCGCGAACGCCGCCGTCGCGGCGCGAATGGATCCCGGTCTTGCTGCGCAAACCGGGACGACACTTTTAGCTCGAATGCCTAGCGTGCGCCCAACCGCATCAGCACTTCGCGAGGAATGCCGTAGTGCTCGATGGCCGGCTTCTGGTTGCGGATCCCGCAGGCCTCGCGCTGGATGAAGTAGTACCAGACCGCGGTGGCGGCCTCCTTCAGCAGAGGCGCGCGCGCCTCGTCGGCCCCCTCGAACGCCTTCAGCGCCGCCAGCGCCTGTTCGACCCGCTGGCCGGCGCGCCCGAGCGCATAGCCGCGCTCTTCCTGGATCTCGTAATCGAGGATGCTCGCGCCGGTCTTGAACAGCGGCGACGTCGATCCCTGCGGCATGCGGAGACTGGACATGGGCGAAGTATGCCGCGCTCCCGCCGAGGAACAAGCTCCACAAGGTGTCATCCCGGAAGCCGCTTGCGGCTGTCCGGGACCCATTCGCGCCGCCCCCGGTCCAGGTGGCGAGACCGCGCCACCTTCTGCCTGATCGGGTGTTCATGGGTCCCGGACAAGCGCTCCGCGCTTTCCGGGATGACACGTGAAATCCGCCGTCCCTACTTCCCGGTCAGCTCCTTCACCAGCGCGGCCTGGCCGTAGACCTTGGTCAGCGCCTCGGTCGCCGCCGAGCTGGCGACCACCACCGTCCGGTTGATCGCGCCGTCATAGCCGAAGGCGCCGCCCAGCGAGTGGATGTTTCCGTCGAAGGCCGCGCCCAGCACCTCGCCCTTGGCGTTGACCACCGGCGAGCCGGAATTGCCGCCGATGATGTCGTTGGTAGTGACGAAGTTGTAGACCGTCGTCGGGTTGACCTTGGCCTTGGCCTCGACCCAGCGCGGCGCCAGTTCGTACGGCTCGGCCCCGGTCGCGCGCTCGTACAGGCCCGCGAAATTGGTCATCGACGGCACGCTCACCCCGCGATGGCTCCAGCCGGCGACCTTGCCGTAGGAGAGCCGCAGGCTGAAGGTCGCGTCCGGATAGACGGCGTCGCCATAGGCCGCGAACTTGGCGCGGGCCACGCGCTCGGCGGCTGCGTCGGTCGGGCCCTGGACGTCGGTCTCCCAGGCCTTCCGAACCGCGCGGGCGGCCGGGTCGTTGCGCAGCACCAGCTGGATCATCGGGTCGTCCGAGGCCTTGATCGCCGCCAGGCCGCCGTCCCACAGCGCCTTGCGCGCCGCCGGGTCGGCCAGCTTGGAGCCGGCGACCGCGCGCCTGGCCAACCCCTCGGGGCTCTCCTTGCCCAGCAGCGTCTTCACCGCCGCATCGTCGGTGGTCAGGTACTCGCGGGTCTTGGACAGCCAGAAGGCCAGGTAGACCTCCTCCAGTTCGGCGTCGACCGGCTTGGCGTCCAACACCTTCTTCTCGACCAGCGGCAGGCGGGTGTCGGCGTATTCGGCCAGCCGCTCGGCGCTCGGCTTCTCACGCTCCTGGGCGGCGCGGACCAGGGTCTGCGCGTAGTAGTAGAGGTTCGAATAGGCCGCCCCGCCCTCGATCTGGCGATAGCGCAGATAGGTGTTGGCGTAGGCGGCCTGCGCCTTGGCGATGTCGCCCCACGGGTCGCCGATCTCGGCGGCCAGCTTCGGGTCCGCCGCGATCTTGGCCTTCAGCTCGGCCTCCTGGGCGCGCTTGGCGTCCATGAACGCCTTATCGTTCAGCGCCGACTGCTGGCCGTAGAACACCTTGAAGCTGTTCTCGATGCCGAACAGCGGGTCGGTGGCGATGCGCTTGTGCTCGGCGCTCTCCTGCCCGAACTGCGCCAGGCGGCCGCGGATCTCCGAGCGCTGCAACTGCCCGACCGGAATGGTCAGGTCGCGCAGGGTCTCCAGCTGCGAGACGGTCAGCAGGCGGTTGGTCGAGCCGGGATTGCCGGAGACGAACGTCGCCTCGCCTTCCTGCGGCGCGCGGGAGACCCAGGTCAGGTGGGTCGGCGTCACCGCCGGCTTGCCGTTCTCGTACAGGCGGATGAAGCCGACATCGAGGTTGTAGCGCGGGAAGTTGAAGTTGTCCGGGTCGCCGCCGAAGAACGCCGTCGCGAACTCCGGCGCGAACACCAGCCGCACGTCGGCGTACTTGCGATACTTGTAGAGCTTGAACTGCCCCCCGCGGTACAGGCTGATCACCTGGCAGCGGACGTTCGGGTCACCGCCGCAGCCGGCTTGCTCGGCCGCGGCCATCGCCGCCTCGCGGGCGCGGACATAGTCCTGGCCGGTCTTGCCGGCGCCGGCCGCCTGGATGTCCTGGGTGACGTCGGTGATCGAGGCCAGGATCTCGGCCTGCATCCCCGGGCACTTCTTCTCGTCCTCGCGCGCGGCGGTCAGGAAGCCGTCCTTCACATAGTCCTTGTCGCCCGACGACAGGTCCTGCACGCACTCGACCACGCAGTGGTGGTTGGTCAGCACCAGGCCCGATCCTGAGACCAGCGAGGCCGAGCAGCCGGTGGTCAGGCGCACCGAGGCGCCCTGCATCCGGTCCAGCCATTTCTGGTCCAGCTTCAGCCCGTAGGCCGCGTTCACCTTGGCGAGCGGAAAGTTGTCGTAGGTCCACATGCCTTCGTCGGCCAGCGCCGGGGCGGTGGAAATCGAAAACGCGGCGGCCAGTCCGAGGCCCGCGCCGAACTTCACTGAATTCATAATCACCAACTCGAAAGGCGGCCGCCATTGAGCGCCGCGAAGATGTAACTCCGTAACACCCGCGTTGCAGCCGGGCCAACCGTCACGGCCGCGCCTTACCTCGATTTAACTAGGCGAGAACGGCGGTCGGCCGCACATGCTGAGGCGAGGAGGCCCCCATGTCACTGGCTCTAGCGACCCTGATCTACGAATGGCGCCGCTATCTGGCGGCGGTGATCGCACTGGCCTTTTCAGGCCTGCTGATCCTGGCCCAGGTCGGCATGTTCACCGGCATGATCCAGGCCGCGACGGCCACGATCAACCGCTCGCGGGCGGACCTGATGATCATGCCGGCCAAGTCGGAAAGCCTGATCAACTCAGGCCCCTCCAGCCTGCCGCGCCGCATCGGCCCGCAACTCTACCTCAACCCCCACGTCGCCGAGGTCGCCAGCTTCGACGGCGGCGGCGGGCGCTGGACCAACCAGCCCGAGGACGGCGAGAAGCAGGTCACCACCTTCGTGCAGGTGAACATGGTCGACACCGAGCCGGGCGCCCTGACCCTGCCGGTCGACTACCCGGAAAGCGTGCGTATCGCGCTGATGGAGCCCAACGCCGTCGCCATCGACCGCTCGGCCCTGGGACGCCTGGGCGTCAAGCTCGGCGACACCGCCACCGTCAACGGCAAGGCCGTCCGCGTCCGCGCCCTGCTCGACAACTATCCGGACATCAGCCAGCCCTCGATCGTCGTCTCGCGCGACACCCTTCGCCGCTTGGGCATGACCGAGAAGGGCGAGAAGACCGGCCCGCTGATGGTCCGCCTCAACACCCCTGGCCAGGCCGTGGCCGTCCGCGACCAGCTCAACGCCGAGGCCAAGGGCGCCTACCGCGCCTGGACCCGCGCCGAGCTCGCCCAGGCCAATGAGAGCGCGCTGCTGAAGGAGCAGATCATCGGCATCTTCCTCGGCTTCTCGGTGTTCCTCGGCTTCCTGATCGGGGTCGGCATCACCTCCCAGACCTTGCGCGGCGCCATCCTCGCCAACATCAAGGAGTTCGCCTCCCTGCGCGCCCTGGGCGTCTCGATGGGCGCGCTGCGGCTGATCGTGCTGGAGCTGTCGTTCTGGGTCGGGGTCGTGGGCCTCGGCGCCACCGCCCTCTTCACCTTCCTCGTCTCGATGCTGGCGCGCAGCGGCGGCCTGCCGATGGGCTTCCCGCTCGGCTGGGTGGCGGCGGTCGGCGTGCTGCTGATGGCGATCTCGCTGGCCTCCGGCCTGATGGCCCTCGGCATCCTCAAGAAAAGCCAACCTGCGGATCTGCTGCGATGACTTCGGAAAACGCCGTCGCCCTCCAGGGCAAGGGCCTCACCAAGCGTTTCAAGACCGGCCGCACCCAGATCGAGGTGCTGAAGTCGGTCGACTTCGACTGCCGCCATGGCGAGATGACCATGGTCATGGGCCCCTCGGGTTCGGGCAAGTCGACCCTGATCGCCAGCCTCTCGGGCCTGCTGCGGCCCGACGAGGGGAGCGTCACCGCGCTCGGCGAAGACCTCTGGAGCCAGCGGCCGGGCAGGATCGACAAGTTCCGCCTCGACCACTGCGGCTTCATCTTCCAGGGCTTCAACCTGTTCGGCGCGCTCAGCGCCCTGCAGCAGGTGACGACGATCCTCAAGTACAAGGGCTACTCGCCCTCAGAGGCCAAGGACCGCGCCGCCCTGGCCCTGACCGAGGTCGGGCTCGGCCACCGTCTCGGCCAGCGGCCGGCCGAACTGTCGGGCGGCGAGAAGCAGCGCGTCGCCATCGCCCGCGCCCTGGCCAAGGATCCGCGCCTGCTGTTCGCCGACGAACCGACCAGCGCCCTGGACGGCGAGAACGGCCAAATCGTCATCAAGCTGCTGCAGCGCGCGGCCAAGGAGCACGGCGCGGCGGTGATCTGCGTGACCCACGACCCGCGGCTCGAGGCCTATGCCGACCGCATCATCCACATCGAGGACGGACGCATTCTGGACGATCGCCGCACCGGCGCGTCCCAGCCTGCCGCCCCCGTCAGCCACACCGAGCTCGTTGGAGCCTAGACCATGCTCGCCTTCGTGAAATCAAACCGCATCAAGATCGCGGTCGTCGCCGCCGTGGCTCTGCTGGGCGGCGGCGCCTTCATGGCCTCGAGCCAGGCCAAGGCCAAGAAGGAGGCCGAGGCAAAGGCCGCTGCGGTCGCCGCGCCCAGGAGCCCCTTCGTCGCCGTCGCCAACGGCAAGGCCGACGTCGAGGGCGGCATGATCCAGGTCGCCGCCCGCCGGGCCGGCATCGTGCGCGAGGTCTATGTCCAGGAAGGCGACCAGGTCGTGAAGGGCCAGATCCTCGCCCGCCAGGAAGACGACGAGCCCAAGCTCTCGGCCGCCCGCGCCGCGGCCTCCGTCGAGCAGGCCAAGGCCCAGATGGCCCAATATCAGGTCCAGCTCTCCACCGCCGAGCGCGAGCACAAGCGCCTGCAGGGCCTGGTCTCGACCAACTTCGTCGCCGCCCAGAAGGTCGACCAGGCTGTCGACAGGATCCGCGAGGCCCAGGCCAATATCCAGGCCCAGCGCGCGGCCATCGCCACCGCCCAGGCCGCCCTGGAAGAGGCCCGCTACAATCTCGAACTGACCATCATCCGCGCCCCGACCGACGGGCGCATCGCCCGCCGCTACGCCAATCCGGGCGCCGGCGCCTCGACCTTGAACGTCTCCAACATGTTCGACCTGGAGCCCGAGGCCCCGCGCATCGTCCGCGCCGAGATCGCCGAGAGCGCCCTGCCCCACGTCGCCATCGGCCAGACCGTCCAGATCGCCCCGGAATCCGAACCGACCAAGGTCTATAACGGCAAGGTGCTGCGCCGCGCCGCCGTGTTCGGGGCCCGCAAGCTGCAGTCGGACGACCCCAGCGAACGCGCCGACGACCGCGTCGTCGAGGTCGTGGTCAGCGCCGACAGCGCCCCGTTCCTCATCGGCCAGCGGGTGCTCGTGAAGTTCATGCGCGACGGCGCCGCGGCCCTGGCCGCGCGGTAGTACACGCCCAATGCTCCCCCGCTGGGGGAGCTGTCAGCCGCCAGGCTGACTGAGGGGGACTTTGACTCAGCTGCTTGAGAGCAGTCCCCCTCCGTCTCGGCGCTGCGCGCCGATCCACCTCCCCCATGAGGGGAGGATCTGCAACGCTTGACGCCACCCCTCCCGCACCGCACAAACCGCAGCGAAATTTCAAACCCCTGTTTGATGGGAGACTTCTCATGGCGGACATCCGCTTCGACGGCAAAGTCGCGATCGTCACCGGCGCGGGCGGCGGCCTGGGCCGTCAGCACGCCCTTGAGCTGGCCCGTCGCGGCGCCAAGGTCGTGGTCAACGACCTGGGCGGTTCGGTCGACGGTTCGGGCGGCTCGTCCGCTGCGGCCGACGCCGTGGTCGCCGAGATCAAGGCCGCCGGCGGCGAAGCCATCTCCAACGGCTCGTCGGTCACCGACGACGCCGGCGTCGCCCTGATGATCAAGCAGGCGATGGACACCTGGGGCCGCATCGACATCCTGATCGCCAACGCCGGCATCCTGCGCGACAAGTCGTTCTCCAAGATGGAGATGGCCGACTTCGAACTGGTCGTGAACGTCCACCTCATGGGCACCGTGAAGCCTGTGAAGGCGGTCTGGGAAATCATGAAGGAGCAGAACTACGGCCGCATCGTCGTGACGACCTCGTCGTCGGGCATGTACGGCAACTTCGGCCAGTCGAACTACGGCGCCGCCAAGCTCGGCATCATCGGCTTCATGAACACCATCAAGCTCGAAGGCCAGAAGAACAACATCCACATCAACGCCATCAGCCCGGTCGCCGCCACCCGCATGACCGAGAACCTGATGCCGGCCGAGGTACTCGAGCGCCTGAAGCCGGAATACGTCACCCCGGGCGTCGTCTACCTGGCCTCGGACGAAGCTCCGAACGGCGCGATTCTCACCGCCGGCGCCGGCGCCTTCGCGCTGTCGCGCATCTACGAGACCGAGGGCGTGTATCTCGGCGAAGGCGGCCTCTCGGTCGAGGAAGTCCGCGACAATTGGGCCAAGATCGCCGACCCGGCCGGTCAGCAAGCCTATGTCACCGGCGGCGAGCAAAGCGGCAAGTTCTTCCGCAAGCTGCAGGGCGGCTAAGAAGGCCCAGCCGCAAGGCGGCGGATTTGGCGGGCGGTCGTTCCTTGAGCAGGAGCGGCCGCCCGTTTCGTTTCTCCATACCCCTACGCCGAATTCACTTGCCGCCGCTTGAGTTATCGCGCGTAACCTCACGGAAGGAGCAGGCCCAGGAGAGGCGTGCCCCCTTAGGGAGAAACCGCACTTGACCCAGGCCTCGCCGGCTCCGCGCGCCAGCACGCTGCCGCTGTCCACTATCTTCGCTTTCGCCGCGACCAGCCTGCCGATTCAGGCGGTGATCATCGCGGTGGCGGTCTACCTGCCCCGCCATTACGCCAGCCACCTGGGCGTCAGCCTCGCCGCCGTCGGCGGGGCGTTTTTCATCGTCCGCATGATCGACATTCCGGTCGACGGCCTGCTCGGCTGGGTGATGGACAAGACCCGCACCAAGTGGGGCCGCTACCGGCTCTGGACCGTGGTCGGCGCCCCGTTCCTGATGGCTTCGATGTACTGGCTGTTCATGCCGGCCGAAGGCGTCGGCATCGGCTATCTGATCTTCTGGCTGCTCATCATGTACCTGGGGACCTCGATCCTCAGCCTCTCGCACGCGGCCTGGGCGGCGACCCTGGCGCCCAGCTATCATGACCGCTCGCGCGTGTTCGGGATCATGACCGCCGTCGGCGTGCTGGGCGCCGCCGCCGTCCTCGCCATCCCGATCATCGCCGAGCAGCGCGGCCTGCCGGACTCCGGCAACGTCGCCACCATGGGCTGGTTCATCCTGGCGCTGACCCCGATCGCCGTCGCCCTGGTGGTCTGGCGCACCCCCGAGAAGATCGCCCCCGACGTGCCCGGCCACCAGTTCAAGCTGCGGGACTACTTGTCGCTGGTTTCGCGCCCGAGCATGGCGCGAATTTTGGCCGCGGACCTCTGCCTGGCGCTCGGTCCGGGCTGGATGAGCGCGCTCTACCTGTTCTTCTTCACCGACAGCCGCGGCTTCACCACCGGCCAGGCCTCGATCCTGCTGGCGGTCTACATCCTGGCGGGTTTCGCCGGCGCCCCGACGATGGGCCGCCTGGCCATGACGATCAGCAAGCACCGCGCGGTGATGGTCGCCACCACCGGCTACTCGCTGGTGCTCATTTCGCTGATGGCGATCCCCAAGGGGAACATGCTGGTGGCGATCTTCCCGATGTTCCTGGCCGGCTTCCTCGCCGCCGGCTTCAACGTCCTGACCCGCGCCATGACTGCCGACATCGCCGACGAGGTGCGCCTGGAACAGGGCCGCGAGCGTTCGGGCCTGCTCTACGCCATCACCACCATGACCACCAAGATCGCCGGCGCATTCTCGATCGGCCTGACCTTCCTGGTGCTGGAGGCGGTCGGCTACCAGGCCAAGGAGGGGGCCGTGAACTCGCCCCAAGCCATTCACAACCTTGAGCTCGCCTACCTGATCGGGCCGGTGGTGTTCGTCATGCTCGGCGGCGCCTGCATGATCGGCTACGGCCTCGACGCCAAGCGCCACGCCGACATCCGCCGCCAACTCGACGAGCGCGACGCCCTCTATACCGAGACCGTCACCGTCGAGACCCTGAGGACAGAGAACATGACCCTCGAAACCGTGACCGTCGAAACGACGATCGCGGTCCCGCCGCAAGCGGGTCGATAACAGACTGCTCCGGCCCGGCTTCGTCCGGGCCGGTTTCATTTTGAAGCCGCCCCTATCATTTTTCAGGGGCCTGACATTTGAGGCGATACATGGCGAATTCCGCCGTCGGCAGCGCGCGCCTGCCCCTGCCCGTCGTTATGGCGTTTTCTTCGACCGCCCTGCCCATCGCCGCCATCGCCCTGGTGATGGCGGTCTATCTGCCAAGGTTCTTCGCCGGCCAGCTCGGCCTGTCGCTGGCCGCGGTCGGCGTCGCCTTCACCGTCGTGCGGCTGATCGACCTGGCGATCGACCCGCTGCTGGGCATGGCCATGGACCGCACCCGCACCCGTTTCGGCCGCTACCGGCCCTGGCTGCTGGCCGGCGGCCCGATCGTCATGCTCGCGGCCTACATGCTGTTCATGGCCCATCCCGGAATCACCGAGACCTATCTGATCGGCTGGCTGCTGACGCTCTATCTGGGCGTCTCGATCCTGACCCTGGCCCAGGCCGCCTGGGGCGCGTCCCTGGCCACCGACTATCACGACCGCTCGCGCGTCTACGGCGTCATCCAGGCGGTCGGCGTCGTCGGCGCGGTGCTGATCCTGCTGCTGCCCCTGGCGCTTGGAAAGCAGGGCGAAGGCGCCGGCGGCGTCCACGCCATGGGCTGGTTCTGCATCCTGCTGATCCCGGTCACCCTCGCCCTCTGCACCCTGGTCACCCCCGAGCGCGTCGCGCCCGAGGCGGACTCCAAGGAACGGGTCACCCTGCGCGACTATTGGGACCTGGTCCGGCGTCCGGAAATGGCCCGGCTGATCTTCGCCGACCTGTTCATGGCCCTCGGCCCGGGCACGACCGCGGCGCTCTACCTGTTCTTCTTCCACGACGCCCGCGGCTACACGACCCCGCAGACCGGCGTCCTGCTGGTGTTCTTCATCGGCGCGGGCCTGGTCGGCGCCGTGTTCTGGGGCTGGCTGGCCCAGAAGATCGGCAAGCATCGCGCCCTGATCGTCTCGGCGGTCGCCTACGCCGTCACCCAGTCGGCGCTGATGATCATCCCGCCGGCCACCATGGCCCTGGCGATCCCGGGCATGTTCTCGGTCGGCTTCGTCTCCTCGGCCTTCGTGCTGATCGTCCGCGCCATGGTCGCCGACGTCGCCGACGAGGTCCGCCTGGAGACCGGCCAGGAGCGCGTCGGCCTGCTCTACGCCCTGGTCACCACCACCCAGAAGGTCGGCACGGCGATCACCGTCGGCATCAGCTTCACCGTCCTCGACCTGGTCGGCTACAACGCCGCCGACGGCGCGATCAACACGCCCGCCGCGATCCGCGGGCTGGAGCTCTGCTACGTCTTCGCCCCGATCATCCTGGTGTTCTTCGGCGGCGCGGCCTTCATCGGCTGGAAGCTCGACGCCAAGCGCCACGCCGAGGTCCGCCGCCAGCTCGACGAACGCGACGCCCTGGCCGCGCAGGCCGGCCTGCTCGACACCGTCAGCGGCGTCGGCCTGGCGACCGAAGCGCCGCGGTAGCGGATCGCTTCATGTGTCATCCCGGTTTCGGCGCAGCCGAAGACCGGGACCCATGAACACCAGATCTCGCAGGAAGCGGCTCGGCCTCGCCGGCCACGCGGCGCGAATGGGTCCCGGTCTTGCTCCGCAAACCGGGATGACACACCGTGATCAGGCCAACGCCTTCGCCGCCGCCACGAAGGCCTTGGCGGCCGCGCTGTCCGGCGCAGTCGCCACCAGCGGCCGGCCGGCGTCGCAGGCCTCGCGCAGCGACACCTCCAGCGGGATCTCGGCCAGCACCGGCACGCCCAGCTTCGCCGCCTCGGCCTTGGCCCCGCCCGAGCCGAAGATCGGGATCGGCGCGCCGGTGGTCGGGTCGGTGAAGAAGGCCATGTTCTCGATCACTCCCAGGATCGGCGTCGCCGTCTTCTGGAACATCGAGGCCGCCCGCCGCGCGTCGATCAGCGCGATCTCCTGCGGGGTCGATACGATCACCACCCCGTCGATCTTCATCTTCTGGATCAGGGTCAGCTGGATGTCGCCGGTGCCCGGCGGCAGGTCGACGACCAGCACGTCCAGCGGCTGCGCCTCCGAGCCCCAGGCCACGTCGTTCATCATCTGGCGCACCGCCGAACTGGCCATCGGCCCGCGCCAGATCATCGGCGCGCCCTCGTCGACCATGAAGCCGATCGACATCACCTTCAGCCCCCAGGCCTCCAGCGGCTGCAGCTTGCCGTCCACGAAGGCCGGCTCCTCGTCGATCCCCAGCATCCGCGGCGCCGAGGGTCCGTAGACGTCGGCGTCCAGCAACCCGACCTTCAGCCCCTGGGCGGCGAACGCCGCCGCCAGGTTGACCGAGACCGTGGACTTGCCGACCCCGCCCTTGCCGCTGGCCACCGCGATCACGCGGCGCACATGGGCCGGGCGCTGAGCGTCGGCCGGCGGGGCCGGAGCGGCCTGCGGGTCCTGGGCCACGCGCGCGCCCTTGCGGACGCGGGTGACGCCCTCGGCGGGGGGTGCGGCGGCGTGCTCGGCGGTCAGCACCACCTGCGCCTTCGCCACGCCCGGCAGGCTCGCCAGCAGTTCCTGGGCGGCGTCGCGCACCGGCGCATACAGCGCCGTTTCGCTGGCCGGCACCTCGAGCATGAAACCGGCGCGGCCTTTGCCGACCGTCAGCCCACGGACGAGGCCCGCGCTCGCCAACCCCTTGCCGGTCTTCGGATCGAGGACGCGATCGAGCGCCGCCAGGACGCTGTCGCGATCGGGGATTGTCGGTTCCATACGGCCCTTTGACTTGCTTTAACCGATGTTGGGCCACATATCCGGCTCACAGCGCCGGTTTACAAGTCCATGCACGGGCTAACGACGCGGCCGCGCCGAAACGAGAGCAAGACGACGCGACCATGCCTTGGAACGACAACGCGAACCCCGGCCCCTGGGGCGCGCCGCCGCCCAACGACGGGAACGGCGACAAGAAACCCCCACCCCGCCGCCCGCTCGGCGGCGGCGGCGGCGGCGGCGGCCCCCGAGGCCCGCGCCGTCCTGAAGGGCCTGAACTGAACGCCGCCTTCGAGCGGCTGCAACGCCAGCTGCGCGACTTCTTCGGCGGTCCCGGCGGCGATGGCGTGCGTCCCGCCGCGGTCGCGGCCGTGGCCGGCGTCGGCGTCGGTCTCTGGGCGCTGTCGGGCGTCTATATCGTCCAGCCGAACGAGCAGGCCGTGGTCACCACCTTCGGCGCCTACTCGCGCTCCGAGGCCCCGGGCATCCGCTACCATCTCCCCGCCCCCATCGAGCGGGTCGAGAAGGTGCCGGTCACCACCCTGAACCGCATCGACATCGGCGGGGTGGGCGACGCCAAGGTCCCCGAGGAAAGCCTGATGCTGACCGGCGACGAGAATATCGTCGACCTGAACTTCAGCGTCACCTGGCGCGTCGCCGACGCCAGCAAGTACGTCTTCACGCTGCGCGACCCGGACGCCTCGGTGAAGGCCGCCGCCGAGAGCGCCATGCGCGAAGTGGTCGGCAAGTCCGACCTGCAGCCGATCCTCACCACCGGACGCGGCCAGGTCCAGGCCCAGACCGCCGAACTGATGCAGAAGACCCTGGATTCCTGGGGCGCCGGCATCAGCGTCGTCGAAGTCCAGATCCGCTCGGCCAACCCGCCGCAGGAGGTCGCCGCGGCCTTCCGCGACGTGAACAGCGCCGGCCAGGACCAGGAGTCGGCCCGCAACGAGGCCAACACCTACCGCAACCGCGTGGTCAACGAAGCCAAGGGCGACGCGGCCAAGCTGGTCCAGTCCGCCGAGGGTTATCGCGAACAGGCCGTGCGCGAAGCGACCGGTGACGTCGCCCGCTTCAACCAGATCTACAACGAGTACCGCCGCGCTCCGGGCGTGACCAAGGACCGCCTCTACATCGAGACCATGGAACGCGTGCTGGCCAAGTCGAACAAGGTCGTCATCGACGGCAAGGGCGCGAGCGCGCCGATCATCCTGCCGCCCGACGTGTTCCGGCCGCGCACCCAGCCTGCGCCGTCCGCTGCGGAGCCCGCTCCGCCCACGGTCGCGCCGTCGACGGGAGCCGCCCGATGAACCGCAGCCTTCCCGTTCTCGGCGTCCTGCTGGCCGGTGCGCTGATCGTCCTGTCGCAGACCTTCTTCGTCGTCGATCAGCGCAAGCAGGCGGTGATCGTGCGCCTGGGTGAGCCCGTGCGCGTCATCAACGCCCCCGGCGATCCGGGCCCCGGCCTGAAGATCAAGGCCCCGTTCGTTGAGAACGTGGTCATGTTCGACAAGCGCAACCTCGCCATCGAGGCGGCGCAGGAGGAAATCACCGCCTCCGACCAGCAGCGCCTGGTGGTCGACGCCTTCGTCCGCTACCGCATTTCCCAGCCGCTGCTCTACTACCGCACCCTGCGCGACGAGCAGACCGCCAGCGACCGTATCGAGCGGCTGGTGAACTCCTCGCTGCGCCAGGTGCTCGGCACCGCGACCTCGACCGAGATCATCTCGGGCCGCCGCGAAGCGCTGCTGGCCCAGACCAAGAAGGACGTCGTCGCCCGCGCCGCCGCCTCGCGCCTCGGCATCCAGATCATCGACATCCGCATCAAGCGCGCGGACTACCCGCCGCAGATCCAGGAGTCGGTCTATCGCCGGATGCAGACCAGCCGCCAGCAGGAAGCCGCCCGCATCCGCGCCCAGGGCGAGCAGGAAAAGCGCGAGATCATCGCCGGCGCCGACAAGGAAGTGGCGATCACCCTCGCCACCGCCCGCGAGCAGGCCGAGACCACCCGAGGCGAGGGCGACGCCGTCCGTACGCGCCTCTTCGCCCAGGGCTTCGGCAAGGACCCGGCCTTCGCCGCGTTCTATCGCTCGATGCAGGCCTATGAGGCCTCGCTCGGCCAGGGCGACACGACGATGGTGCTCTCCCCCGACAGCGCCTTCTTCAAATACTTCGAACGCGGCCCCAACGCCCGCTGATGGCGCCGCGCCTCGCTCGGCCGGACCTCGCGTACATGCCGTCCTTCGTGGCGGCGTTGCGCGAGGGCTACGCCCGCGACACCCTGCGTCCGGAAACGCCTGAGAGCATCGCGGAAGTGGCCGGCGACCCGGCCGCCTTCGTCGCCAGCCAACTGGCCCCGCCGACCAGCGTCACCCTGCCCGACGGCAGCCAGGGCCCGGCCGTCCCCTACACCGTGCTCTGGTACGTCGAGGGCGAGGAATTCCTCGGCTCGCTGCACATCCGCCATCACCTGAACGCCAATCTGGAAAAGGTCGGCGGCCACGTCGGCTATGCCGTGCGCCCTTCGGCCCGCGGCCAGGGCCACGCCAGCGCCATCCTCGCCGCCGGCCTGGACTACATCCGCGCCAACCTCGACCTTCCGCGCGTGCTGCTGACCGTCAACGCCCAGAACCCGGCGTCCATCCGCGTCATCGAAAAGAACGGCGGCGTCCACACCGCCTCGATCCCGCACATCTGGATCCCCGGCGACACCGCCCTGCACTACTGGATCGCGCTCTAGAGCCGCTCGCGCCATGTCGACGGCGGCAGTCCGGTCCACCCGGTGAACGCGCGTGAGAACGCCGCCGGATCGGAGTAGCCCATCCGATAGCCGATCTCGGCGATGCTCAGACTGCGCGCGCGCAGGAAGGTCTGCGCGCGCTCGACCTGGACCTGGGCCAACAGCGACGCGTAGGAGCCGCCTTCCGCGGCCAGCCTGCGGGTGAGGCTCCGCTCGGACAGTCCCAGCCGCTGGGCGACCTCGCCGCGGCTCGGGGCCGGACATTGAGCCCAGAGAATCCGCACGACACGCTCCGACAACGCCACGTCGTGGGAAAAGCCGTCCGACAGCCGCCGGGCCGCCGAGACGAACTGGGCGAAGGCCAGGCCGTCGGCTTCCGGCAGCGCCCGTTGATGAAAGTCGGCCGGAAGCAAGAACGCCGCCTCGTGCGCCCCGAATTCCACAGGATAGGGCAAGCGGCCCGCCACCCGACCCCAGTCGTGCGGCCGCGCGAACGGCAGCGTCACGCGCGCCCCTGACAGCGCCTGATGCACAAGATCTTCGACGTTTCGCGTCCCGCTCACCAGGTCCATGACCGTGCAGAACTCGGTCAGACGCGCAGCCTCCTCGGGCGTCGCGGTCGGCGGAATGGGCGAGGCCATGACATAGCAAAGGGCCAGTTGCTCGCCAGCCGGCCGGGCGATCAATCGCGTGTGGCCCCAGCTCAATCCTGGGAACTCAAGCATCGCAGCATAGGCCTCGCGGACGGTCGGGGCGTGGCGCATGGCCATGCCGAGAACGCCCAACGACCTCAGCCCGAACCGCGCGCGCCGTTCGAACAGAACCGTCGTCGGCGACCGCGTCGGCTCCAGCCGCCGAATGGCCGACAGCAGCATGGCCAGTTCGACGTCCAGCGAAATGGCGAAGTCCGGCTGCTCCAGCGCCCGGGCGGGCAGTCCCGCCGCGCCGAGAATGGCCTCGGCGCAGTCGCGCTCCAGTTCCAGCACGTGAAAGGCGCGCAGCACGCCGGCGATGGTCCGCGCGGGCGTCGCCAGGTTGTCGCTGCTGATGCTCTCGAAGTCAGACACGTCGACGCCTTTGCTGGAGTTGGCGCTCCGCGCCATCCATGGCCCAAATTATCAAGCACACGGCGCGATCTGCAATGTCTCCCCGCTCCGCCCCTCCGTATTGCGGACGCCAAGTCGCCGACAGGGCGACGCCAGGGAGCAGAACGCCATGCCGCAGGGCGAAGAGATCACCGAACACCTCGACGTCCTCATCGTCGGCGCCAGCATCTCGGGGATCGGCGCGGCGCATCATCTGCAAACCGCCTGCCCCGACAAGCGCTTCGCCATCCTCGACGCGCGCGCCTCGTTCGGCGGCACCTGGCTGCAGCACCGCTATCCCGGCGCCCGCTCGGACAGCGACATGTTCACCTACGGCTATCGCTTCAAGCCCTGGACCAAGGCGCCGATCGCCACCCGCGCCGCCATCCTCGAATATCTCGGCGAGGTCATCGACGACGATGAACTGGAGCCGCGCATTCGCTACCGCCACCGCGTGCTGGCGGCCAGTTGGAGCGCGGCCGATCAGCGCTGGCTGGTGCGCGTCCGCGACGAGGCGCAGGCTGCGGACGTCCTGTTCAGCTGCGACTTCCTCTGGATGTGCGCCGGCTACTACCAGCTGGACGCCGGCCATACGCCGCAGTGGCCGGGGATGGACCTTTTCCAGGGGCGGATCGTCCATCCGCAGACCTGGCCGGAGGACCTGGACTACGCCGGCAAGCGGGTCGTGGTCATCGGCTCGGGGGCGACGGCCGCCACGCTGATCCCGAGCATGGCCGAGGACTGCGCCCACATCACCATGCTGCAGCGCTCGCCGACCTACTACCTGGCCCGGCCGAACCGCAACGTGCTGGCCGAAACCCTGCGAGACCTCGATACGCCTGCGGCCTGGACGCATGAGATCGTCCGCCGCGCGGTGCTGAAGGAGGGACGGGCCCGCGTCGGCCAGACCGCCGCCAATCCGCACGGGGCCAAGGCGATGCTGCTCGCCGGCGTCCGGGCCGAACTCGGCGACGACGTCGACATGCGCCATTTCACCCCGCGCTATGCGCCCGGTCAGCAACGCATCCCCTTCCTTCCGGACGGCGATCTCTTTCAGGTGATCCGCAGCGGCAAGGCGAGCATCGTCACCGACGAGATCGAGCGCTTCGAGGCCGGCGGCGTGGTCACCGCATCGGGGCGGACGCTCGCCGCGGACATCGTCATCACCGCGACCGGGTTCGACCTCAACGCCCTGGGCGACGTGGCGTTCGACATCGACGGACGGCCGCTCGACCTTGGCCGGCAGTACACCTACCGGGGCTTCATGAGCACCGAGGCGCCGAACCTCTTTTACATGCTCGGCTATTTCTCGACGAGTTGGACGATGCGCGTCGATCTGGTCGCCGAGTTCGTCTCCCGGCTGCTGAACCACATGGAGACGATAGCCGCCGGCGCTGTGACGCCGACGCTGCGCGACGGCGACCACGACCTTCAGGCCACGACCGCCCTCCCTGACGCCGCGCCGACCTATCTGAAGCGGGCGCCGGCCCTCATGCCGCGGCGCGGCGACCGTGATCCCTGGGTGTTCGACGGCGACTTCTTCGTCGAGCGCGAGGTCCTGCCGGGCGTGGATTTCGCCGCCGAGCAGGCGCTGGTCTTCAGTCCCCGCCCTGGCCGGTCGGCATCCGGCGGCCCCCGGTCGGAACGCGCCCCCATCGCGGTCGGCGGAACGTGACGCGGCCTTGGCCCGACCCGGCGATTTTCCAGAACAACCACTCCAATCGAGCAGGCCCATGTCGACCTATGAACTGAAGGATCGCGTCGTCGTCATCACTGGCGGCGCCGGAGGACTGGGCAGGGCCCTGGCGACCGCGTTGCGGGCGCGCGGCGCCAAGCTCGCCTTGCTGGACATGGACGAACAGGCCTCGGTTGAGGCCGCTCGGCTGATCGGCGCGGCCGACGTCGCCCGCGGCTGGGCGGTCGACGTGCGCGACTACGCCCGCCTGGAGACGGTCCTGGCCGAGGTCGACGCCCACTTCGGACGCATCGACGTCGTCATCGCGAACGCGGGCGTGGCCATGACGCCCGGCCCGTTGAGCGACCTCGACCCGGAGCTTTGGGACTTCGGGGTCGACATCAACCTCAACGGCGTCTTCCGCACCCTGAGAGCGGCCATTCCCCATGTCGCGCGCACCGGCGGATACCTGCTGGCGACCTCGTCGATGGCCGCCTTCGTCCACCTCCCGCTGGCCGGCTACTATCCGGCCAGCAAGGCCGCGGTATGGGGCCTCTGCAACACCCTGAGAGGCGAACTCGCGCACCAGGGAATCGCCGTCGGCAGCCTGCATCCGACCTTCTTCAAGACGCCCATGCTCGATCGCGTGCGAGCAGGCGGCCCGAGCGCCAGCCGCGACTACAAGCTCATGCCGATCGAGGTCGTCGTCGCTCAGACGATCCGTGGCATCGAGACCCGCGCCAAGCACATCTTCGCGCCGGGAAACATGGGGTTCTTCGCCAGAATGCCGTTCTTCGCCCAGAGCCGGACCGAACGCCGGATGCTGTCGGGATCCTATGTGCGCGACTCCATCGCCGCGGCCCGGGCGCGTCGGGCCGAGCGGCCCAACGCCTAGGTTCAAGATCAAGGCTCACGGGGCGCCCGATCATCGGCGCCCCGTGAGGCGGCTCAGCCCACCAGCGCCCCGTGCAGCAGCGATCCGGCCAGCGCAAGCATCATCAGCCCGACGCCGACGTCCAGCACCCGCCACGCCGCCGGCCGGGCGAACACCGGGGCCAGCAGGCGCGCGCCGAACCCCAGGGCCGAGAACCAGGCCAGGCTGGCCAACGCCGCGCCGGCCATGAACGGCGACCGCTCGCCGGGCGAGAGGCTCGCGCCCACCGCCCCCATCAGCATCACCGTGTCGATGTAGACGTGCGGGTTGAGGAAGGTGAAGGCCGCCGCCCCGCCGATCGCCGCGCCCAGGGTCAGCGCGGCCTGCTGCTGCACCACCATCGCGGCCGGCTCGGTCGCGCGCCGCAGCGCGCAAACCCCGTACCAGGCGAGGAAGGCCGCCCCGCCCAGGCCCAGCGCCAGCGACAGGCCCGGAACCATGTGCAGCACCGCGCCCAGGCCGTTCACCCCGGCGACGATCAGCAGCGCGTCGGCCCCGGCGCAGAACAGCACCAGGGGTCCGACATGCTCGCGCTTCAGCCCCTGGCGCAGGATGAACATGTTCTGTGCGCCGATCGCCATGATCAGGCCGGCGGAGAGGGCGAAGCCCTGGGTGAAGGCGGGGAGCGAGGCGTCGAGCATGCCGCCAAGTGCCCTCGACATGCGACTTAGTCGAACTAAAGATACTAAGCTCGAATTAGGACAACTTAATGCTCGACTACGCCGCGCTGGACGCCCTGGCCGCCGTCGCCCGTGAAGGCAGCTTCGAAAAGGCGGCCGCCCGGCTCGGCGTCACCCCCTCGGCGGTGTCCCAGCGGGTGAAGGGCCTGGAGGAACGGCTCGGCGCGGTGCTGGTGACGCGCGGCGCCCCGTGCCGGCCCACCGCGATCGGGGCCCAGCTCTGCGCCCACGCCGAACAGGTCCGGCTTCTGGAACGCGAGCTGACCGCCGATCTGCCGGGCCTGGCCGAAGACGCCGCCGAACCGCCGTCCATCCGTATCGCCGTCAACGCCGACAGCATGAGCACCTGGTTTCCAGCCGCCGCCGCGGCGTTCGCACAGCAGGCCGCCGCCACCCTCGACCTGGTGTTCGACGACGAGGCGCACACCGCCGAACGCCTGCGCTCGGGCGAGGTGCTGGCCGCCGTCACCGCCGATCCGGTGCCGGTCCAGGGCTGCCGCACCTACGATCTCGCCCCCATGGTCTATGTGGCGACCGCCGTCCCGTCGTTCGTGGCCGCCGCTTTCCCGGGCGGCGTCGACGCCGCCAGCCTGCGGCGGGCCCCGACCCTGCGCTTCGACCGCCGCGACCTGCTCCAGGTGCGCTGGGCGCGCGAGGCGCTGGACCTGGAGCTCGCCGCCCCGGTGCATTGGTCGCCCTCGACCCAGGGCATGCTCGACCTCTGCCTGGCCGGGCTCGGCTGGGCCATGACCCCGCTCGCCCTGGCCGCGCCGCACCTGGCCAGCGGCCGCCTGGTCGAACTCCTGCCCGGCCGCCGCATCGCGGTCCCGCTCTACTGGCAGCGGACCCGCCTGGCCGCGCGCCTGCTCGAGCGCCTGACCCAGGCGGTCCTCGCCGCGGGTCGCTCTGGCGATTAGCGCGCGCGCAGCACCGCGACCGCCTGGGTCGGATTGTCCGCCCGCCCGGGCACGATTTCGAGCACCTCGAACAGCGGCGCGGCCAGGGCCGTGAGATGCTCGGCGGTCGTCCACGACGACAGGTAGTTCGAGCCTTCCATCGCGTCGTTCAGCACGATGAACGGCTCGCGTTCCAGTCGCCCGGCGACCTCCGGCGGCCCCCAGGCGCCCGCATAGCCCTCGTCGTGGAAAGTCAGCAGCGCCAAGCCGCCTGGGCGCAGCACGCGATGGACCTCCGCCAGCCAGGCGCGCACCGCCTTCTCTCGCAAGTGGGTCAGCACCGAATACGCATAGACGAGGTCCTTGGACTTCGGCGCGAGCGAGGTCGGGGTCTTCAAGCCGTTCAGCAGGTAGCGCCCCGGCAGATGCGCGCTTGTCCAGTCGACCAGCCGCCGATTGATGTCCGAGCCGGTGAATGCGCCGCCGCCGGCGATCACCTGCGGCGCCAGCCAGCGGGCGATCCGGCCACAGCCGCAGCCCAGGTCCCAGACCTCCGCCGCCTTGCCGACATCGACGCCGTGCTTGCCGGCCAGGCCGCTGAACATGGCGGCGTGCTCGCGGCCGCCCTGCGAGAACCACCGCCCGTCCGAGCTCGCCCCGACCAGCACCAGCAGCTCGGCCGGCGGCATCGGCAGGCCGTCGTCGAACGGCGCGGCCGGCGCCTGGGCCAGCCGCTGCTCCTGACGCCGATGCAGCACCGTGATCAGGCCGCTGACCTCCAGCGCCCGCTGCAGGTGCGGCCGCAGCCGCAGGCGAACCGCGGCCGGAACCAGTCTGGCGTAGAGCGTCATGGCGCCCGGCCTCCCCGCCTGGCCGACCAGCCCCCATGGCCGCGTCCCGGCCAGGGACGCCTTCAGTAACGCTGCAGCCGCCGCCACCGCAACTGCGGGTTGGCTGCAACAAGATTTGGTTGAACTGGGGGGCCGGACCGATGTCCAGGCGCCGCCGGCTGGTCGAAACCTGGACAGACCCGCCCCGAAAGCGCCCCAAACTGCGGCCATCCGCAGCAGGCCCTAAAGGGAACCAAGCTGCGCCTTGGCCGCTTTCCGGCGACAGTACTTACGTCCGGAGCCCGCCTTTGCGCACTCAACAGCTACTCTACGCCGCGGCCGGCGTGGTCATTTTCCTCATGCTTCTGCTGATCGGCTGGGGCCTCAGCCACCGGGGCGATCAGGGCTCGGCGGCCCGCGGCGCGACCAACTTCGTCGACGCGGTCCAGCGCGCCCAGGCGGCGACCGTCATGCTCACCGTCTCCGGTTCCGACAGCCGGGGCGGCGGCGCGCCGATGCAGATGGGCTCTGGCTTCGTGGTCAGCGCCGACGGGCTGGTGGTCACCGCCGCCCACGTCACCGGCGGCCTGCCGGTGGTCAATCTGGTGTTCGCCGACGGCACGGTCGCCCGCGCGGAACTGGCCGGCGCCAACGAGGCCGCCGACGTCGCCGTCTACCGCGCCACCCCCGGCCGCCAGCTCGCCGCCCTCTCCTTCGGCGACAGCAACCAGGTCAAGGCCGGCCAACCGGTGGTGCTGATGGGCGCGCCCTATGGCCTGGTCGGCACCGCCACCTCGGGCATCATCTCAGCGGTGAACCGCCAGATCGGCGCGCCGGTGGACGAGGACGATCCCTTCGCCGGCGCGGCGCTCAGCGGACCGGTGAAGGCCTATCTGCAGACCGACGCGGCCCTGACCGCCGGCGGCTCGGGCGGCCCGCTGCTCAACAGCGCCGGCCAGGTGATCGGCATGGCCAGCGCCCGGGAGTCGCGCGGCGAGCCCGGCGCGGGCCTGGCCTTCGCCATCCCCGCCAATGTCGTGAAGTCGATCGTCGACGAGGTGAAGGCCGGGCCGCCTCCGGCCGCCGCGCCGGCTATGCGCCAGCCCTGATCAGCGCTTCGACTTCATGCAGGTCGCGGGCGATGCGGATGCACAGGTCGTGCATCTCCTCGGTCGCATCCAGCAGATCGGGCACCATGATGGTCATCATCCCGGCCGCCGCCGCGGCGCGCACGCCGTTGTGGCTATCCTCCAGCGCCAGGCAGTGTTCGGGCGCGATCCCCAGCGCTTCGGCGGCGCGCAGATAGGGGTCGGGCGCCGGCTTGGCGTTGGCGTAGTCGCCGGCCGCCAGGATGGCGTGGAAGCGCTCCAGCAGGCCGTGCCCGCCGATGTGGTGGTTCACCGACTCGTGCCCGGACGAGGTGGCGATGGCGCGCGGCAGGGCCATGTCGTCCAGCAGGTCGAGGATCTCGATCACCCCGGCCTTCAGCGCCACCTCGGCGGCGACCAGCTCCCGGAAGCGGGTGACCGAGGCGACCCTGAACGCCTCCGGGTCGAAGCTGGCGCCGAAATGGGTCTGCAGGATCGCCGCATTGGCCGGCCAGGACAGGCCGATCAGGCGCAGGAAAAGCTCGTTCGGGAAGTCCAGGCCCCCGGCGATCGCCGTGGCGGTCATGGCCTCGCGATAGACGGACTCGGTGTCGACCAGCAGGCCGTCCATGTCGAAGATCACGGCCTTGGGGATGCGGGGCAAGCTCATGGCCCGGCTTCTACTCCGCCTGGCGCATGAGCGGAATTCAAACCCGGCTTCAGTCCGTTACGAATTCCTCGGCGCGGTAGCCCTGGAAGTAGAGCAGCGCGGTCAGATCGGCGCTGTCGACCTTGGCGTCGGCCTGCGCCGCGACGATCGGCTTGGCGCGGTAGGCGACGCCCAGGCCCGAGGCCTCGATCATCGCCAGGTCGTTGGCCCCGTCGCCGACCGCCAGGGTCTGGGAAAGCTCGATCCCCATGCCGGCCGCCTCCTGCTTCAGCGCCGCCAGCTTGGCCTCGCGGCCCAGGATCGGCTCGCCGACCGTGCCGGTCAGCGCCGCGCCGTCCTCGTTCAGGGTGTTGGCGCGGTTGGCCGCGAAGCCCGCCGCCTGCGCCACCCGCGAGGTGAAGAAGGTGAAGCCGCCCGAGACCAGCACCGCACGGCCGCCATTGGCCGACATGGTCCGCACCAGGGTCCGCGCGCCGGGGTTCAGCCGCACGCGCTCGTCATAGGCCCGCTGCAGGTCGCCCAGCGGCAGGCCCTTCAGCATCCCGACCCGCTCGCGCAGCGCGCCCTCGAAATCCAGCTCGCCGCGCATGGCCCGCTCGGTGATCTCCGAGACCTTGTCCTTCACCCCGGCGAAGTCGGCCAGCTCGTCGATGCACTCGACGTTGATGATGGTCGAATCCATGTCCGCCAACAGCAGCCGCTTCTTGCGCCCGTCCCAGGGCTGGGCGCAGGCGTCGACGCCGGTTCCCGCCAGGGCCGCCTCGGCCGCTGCGCGGACCGCCGCGACGTCGGCGCCTTCGACCAGCAGGTCGAGCGCGCCGGGGCCCAGCGTGCGGGGCTCCTTGACGCGGGCCTGCACGCCTGCGAGCGCTGGGGCCAGTGTGGCGAGCGCCTTCGCGGCGGCGTCTGAATCGGGACCGACAAGGGTAAGGGCGATCTGCATGGAGCCCCGCATCTGGCTGATCGCCGGGCCGACCGCAAGCGGCAAGTCCGCCCTGGCCCTGCGCCTGGCGCGCGAAATCGAGGCGGAGATCGTCAACGCCGACGCGCTGCAGCTCTATGCGGACCTGCGCCTGCTCACCGCCCGCCCCTCGCCGGAGGAAGAGGCCCAGGCCCCGCACCACCTGTTCGGCGTGGTCGACGCCGCCGAGGGCTGGTCCGTCGGCCGCTGGCTGCGCGCCGCGCTCGCCCTGACCGGCGAGATCGCCGCGCGCGGCCGCCCGACCGTGATCGTCGGCGGCACCGGCCTCTACTTCCGCGCCCTGACCCACGGCCTGGCCGAGGTGCCCGACACCCCGCCCCAGGTCCGGGTGCAGACCGCCGCCGAGTTCGAAGCCATGGGCGAGGCCGCCTTCCGCCGGCGGCTGGCGGGGGCCGACCCGGCCGCCGAGGCCCGCATCTCGCCGGCCGACCGCCAGCGCCTGACGAGAGCCTGGGAGGTGTTCGCCGCCACCGGGACCTCGCTCAGCGACTGGCAGGCGCGCACCGATCCGGCCATCGCGCCGGGAAGCTGGGCCGGCGTCGCGCTCGATCCGCCGCGGCAGGCGTTGTTCGACCGCTGCGATGCGCGGCTGCAGGTCATGGTCGAGGGCGGGGCGCTGGACGAGGTCGCCGCCCTCGCCGCGCGCCGGCTCGATCCCAACCTGCCGGCCATGAAGGCGGTCGGCTATCGCGAACTGGCCGCCGCCCTCGCGGGCGAGGTCAGCCTTGCGGCAGGTTTGGAGAACGCGCAGCGCGAAACCCGCCGATACGCCAAGCGTCAGGCCACCTGGCTGCGCGGTCAGATGGCCGACTGGCCGCGCCTGGGCGCCGTGGCCCACGAGGACCAATGGAGGCAGTTTATTGCGCTAGCGCCCGCCTTGACGGGCTGATCGGGGCATGTCATGACCTCGGCGACTTCATTTGGAGAACGCTCGTGCGTGAGCTTCTTGTACTCTCTGTGCGACCTCTCGCGGACTGACCACGTGTCAGACCGCTGAAGGTCGCTCGCCCAGGCCCCTTGAGGGCCTTTTTTATTGCCGAAAATCAAGGCCTTGCTGAAATGACAGCCCACCAGACGATAGCTGCCGAAACGACGGTTGAGACCCTGACCGGCGCCGAGATCGTGGTCCGCGCCCTCATCGACCAGGGCGTCGAGGTGCTGTTCGGCTATCCGGGCGGAGCGGTGCTCCCGATCTATGACGCGCTGTTCGAAGAGAAGCGCCTGCAGCACGTGCTGGTCCGCCACGAGCAGGGCGCGACCCACATGGCCGAGGGCTACGCCCGCTCGACCGGCAAGCCGGGCGTCGTCCTGGTCACCTCCGGCCCGGGCGCGACCAACGCCATCACCGGCATCGTCGACGCGCTGATGGACTCGATCCCGATGGTCGTCTTCACCGGCCAGGTCGCCACCCACCTGATCGGCACCGACGCGTTCCAGGAGTGCGACACGATCGGCATCACCCGCCCGATCACCAAGCATAACTACCTGGTCAAAGACGTCGCCGACCTGCCGCGGATCATCCACGAGGCGTTCCACATCGCCACGTCCGGCCGCCCCGGCCCGGTGGTCATCGACGTTCCCAAGGACGTCCAGTTCTCCAAGGGCGTCTACCAGGGCCCGACCGAGGTCACCCACGCGCACAATTACAACCCGCGCACCAAGGGCGAGCCGAGCAAGATCGCCGACGCCGTGGCGCTGATCGCCGGCGCCCGCCGCCCGATCCTCTACACCGGCGGCGGCGTCATCAACGCCGGCCCCAAGGCCGCCGAACTGCTGCGCGAGTTCGCCCAGCTGACCGGCGCGCCGGTGACCTCGACCCTGATGGGCCTGGGCGCCTTCCCGGCTTCGGACCCGGCCTGGCTGGGCATGGTCGGCATGCACGGCAGCTTCGAGAGCAACAACGCCATGCACGACTGCGACGTCATGGTCGCGATCGGCGCGCGCTTCGACGACCGGGTGACCGGCCGCCTGGACGCCTTCGCCCCGGGCTCGAAGAAGATCCACATCGACATCGACGCCTCGTCGATCAGCAAGAACGTCCGCGCCGACATCGGCATCGTCGGCGACGCCGCCAGCGTGCTGGAAGACATGATCGCCGCCTGGAAGTCGCGCAACCTGTCGACCGACAAGGCGGCGATGGACGACTGGTGGCGGCAGATCGAGGCCTGGCGCGCGCGGCAGTCGTTCCGCTATCGGCCCGACGCCAAGCTGATCAAGCCGCAGTACGCGATCGAGCGCCTGTACGAGTTGACCAAGGACCGCGAGACCTACATCACCACCGAGGTCGGCCAGCACCAGATGTGGGCGGCGCAGTACTACCACTTCGACCAGCCCAACCGCTGGATGACCTCCGGCGGCCTCGGCACCATGGGCTATGGCCTGCCGGCCGCGGTCGGCGTGCAGATGGCGCACCCGGACGCCCTGGTCATCGACATCGCCGGCGACGCCTCGGTGCAGATGACCATGCAGGAAATCTCGACGGCCATTCAGTACGACCTGCCGATCAAGGTCTTCATCCTGAACAACGAATGGATGGGCATGGTCCGCCAGTGGCAGCAACTGCTGCACGGCGAACGCTACAGCCACTCCTATTCGTCGAGCCTGCCGGACTTCGTGAAGATGGCCGAGGCGTTCGGCGGCGTCGGCATCCGCGCCGAGCATCCGGACGAGCTGGACGACAAGATCCGCGAGATGATCGCCAGCCCCAAGCCGGTGCTGTTCGACTGCCGGGTCACCAAGGAAGAGAACTGCTTCCCGATGATCCCGTCCGGCAAGGCCCACAACGAGATGATCATGGCCGAGGAAGCCCGCGACCTCGGCTCGATCATCGACGACGCCGGCAAGCGGCTGGTCTAATGCGACTTCGGCGCCGAGCAATGCTCGGCGCCGCCCGCCTCAGGCGTAGAAGAACCGCTCCTCGGCGATCTTGCCGTTCTTGATCGTGTAGACTCCGACCTCGTCCATCTGGATGCGGTTTCCGGATTCCTTCTGGGTCAGGTCCATCTTGAACCGCACGACGAACTGGTCGCCGTTCACGTAAGGCCCCTCGACCTCCGAGGCGTGGACCTCGTGGGCGTTCGACCACCACTCGCCCTTGCCGCGCACCGCGTCCTTGCCGCGGATCTGCGCCATGTCTCCGGGCGCGGCCTCGACGCTCAGCACGTCGTCGGCCCAGTACTTCTCGCCCGCCTCGTCGAACTTGCCGGCCTTGCAGAGGGCGACCAGGTCGTTGGCGATGTCTTGGGTGCTCATGACTGTCAGCTCCAGGGGTTCGGGACAGTCCGGGCGCAGCGCCCGGGCGCGGCATTCGGCTCACCAACCGCCGTTCGACGCAAGCGAAATGTTCATGACTTGTTCACGCCTGCGCCGCAGTCGCGGCTTGCCCCCCGCGCGCGCATGTGACACCTCCTCGACGACCGACGTTTAGAGAGCCCCGCATGTCCGACGCCCAGCCCGCCTCCGTCTACGATCTCAGCCACGCCGAGGAGGCCGAGAACCTGGCCACCTTCGCGATCCTGGTCGAGAACGAGCCGGGCGTACTGCACCGGCTGGTTGGGCTGTTCGCGGCCCGCGGCTACAACATCGAAAGCCTGACCGTCGCCGAGACCGACCGCCGGGCCCACACCAGCCGGGTCACCATCGTCACCCGCGGCGCCCCGCACGTGCTCGAACAGATCGAGGCGCAGCTCGAGAAGATGGTCGCCACCCGCCACGTCCAGGACGTGACCCGCGACCCGAACGGCCTGGAGCGCGAACTGGCCCTGGTCAAGGTCAAGGGCGCCGGACCCGACCGCGTCGAAGCCCTGCGCATCGCCGACATCTTCCGCGCCAAGGTGCTCGACACCACCATCGACAGCTTCATCTTCGAACTGACCGGCGTTTCGTCGAAGATCGACAAGTTCGTCGAGCTGATGCGCCCGCTGGGCCTTGTGGAACTGTCGCGCACCGGCGTGCTTTCCATCACCCGGGGCCCCGACGCCATGTAGGAAGGAGGATCGAATGGTCCGCATCGCCGCGACCGTTCTCATCCTCGCGCTCCTGCCTGCGCCGGCCCTGGCCCAATCGCCGGGCCCGGCCCCGCCGCCGCCGGTGCTTGACTGGCCGTGGCCCGATCCCGACCCGACGTCCTGGTGGGACGATACGCGGCCCAAACCCGACGAGGCCGCCGATCCGCTCGGCGGCCGTCGCCCCGCCCGTGGCGAGCGGCCGCTGGTCGTCGCCAACGGCTATGATCCCCTGCTCTACCGCCTGTGGGGCCTGCCGCCGCTGCAGAACCAGTTGCTCCGGCCCGCCGAACTGATCGTCGAGGTCGCGGTGCGGCCGGCGACCTCCGCGCGCCAGACCCTGGTGCGCGCCATCGTCCGCCGCGACGGCAAGGCCTTCGTCCAGGCCCGCGCCGGGCTCGGCTGCTGCGAGCCGGGCATCGCCCGCCGCGTCGGCTTCGACGCCGAGGCGCCGGGCGGGGCGGCCGCGCGGCTGACCGCGCTGGCCCAGGATCCGCTCTGGAGTTCGCCGCGCGAGGTTCGGGTGGTCGACAGCGCCGGCGCCGCTGACGCGCTCTGCGTCGACGGAACCTCCTACGACCTGACCCTGGCCCAGCCCGGCCAGGTGCGCGCCGTCCGCCGCGCCTGCGACAGCGCCGAGATCGGCCAGGCCGCCGATGTGCTGGAGACCGTGCTCGGCCTGGCGCTCGGCCATGAGCCGCGCATCGACGTGATCTATCCGGGCGGCGCGGACTACGCCGCGGCGCGGGCCGCGTATCGCGACCTGATCGCCGAGGGCGGCGCGCTGAAACCCGCGCCCAACGCCCGCCCCCAGCCGCCGAGCTTTACCGAGCCGCCGCCCGAAGACGAGCCGGCGGCTCCGCCTCAGCCTAGCGCAGAACGTTGAGGCGGTAGAGCGCCCCGCCGATGATCGCCCCGATCACCGGGGCGACGAAGAACAGCCAGAGCTGGGCCAGCGCCTGGCCGCCGACCAGCACCGCCGGCCCGAAGCTGCGCGCCGGGTTCACCGAGACGCCGGTGACCTGGATGCCGACGATGTGGATGACGGCCAGCGTAATGCCGATGGCCAGGCCAGCAAAGCCCGCGGGCGCCGCCGTAGAGGTGGAGCCGAGGATGACGATGACGAACAGGGCGGTCATCACCACCTCGAAGATCAGCGCCGCCTGCATGCTGAACTCGCCATTGTAGCCCGGCCCCCAGCCGTTTTGCCCCAGCCCGCCGGCCGTGCCGGCGATGGCCGCCAGAATGCCGGCGCCGACCAACGCCCCGAGGAACTGGGCGATCCAGTAGAGCACCAGGTCGCGCGCGCTCATCCGCCCGGCCACGAACGCCGCCAGGCTGACCGCCGGATTGACGTGGCAACCCGAGATCGCGCCGATCCCGTAGGCCATGGCGACGATCGCAAAGCCAAAGGCCAGGGCGATGCCGAGCTGGCCGACGTGATCGCCGCCCAGGACCGCAGCGCCGCACCCGAAGAGCACGAGCGTCAGCGTACCGATGAATTCAGCTACGAACTTCTGCATGAGATGCCTCCCGTTTGAATCGAGGCTAACCCATGGTTGAGACTTGAGATAGCGCCACTCTGCGAACGGCGTAACGCTCACTCAGAGTTGAGGGGCGGCAAGGCTGACCGATGCAAAGCTCGGCTGTTAGGCTGCGCCGCCCGCGTGCAACCTATGTAGTTTCGCGGAATTGGAACTGCGGATCGCACGCGCGAATATTCGTTCGGGTCGTAATGAACGCGGCCCTGCCCCGTACATGGAGACAATATGTACAAGCACATCCTCATCTCCACCGACGGCTCCGAAACCGCCCAGAAGGGCGTCGATCAAGGTCTGGCGCTCGCCAAGGCGCTGGGCGCGCAGGTCACCCTGATCACCGTCACCGAGCCGTTCCCGGTCTATGCCAGCGCCGCCGGCGGCTGGATCCCGACCGAGATGGGGAACTATGACGAGATCCAGAAGGAGTTCGCCGACCGCGTGCTCGGCGGCGCCAAGGCCGCGGCCGAGAAGGCCGGCGTGGCGGCCAAGACGCTGCATGTGCCCAACTCGCCGCCGGCCGAGGCCATCGTCGAGACCGCCAAGTCGCAGGGCGTCGACGTGATCGTCATGGCCTCGCACGGGCGCCGCGGCCTGGGCCGCCTGATCCTGGGCAGCCAGACCTCCGAGGTGCTCACCCACGCTTCGGTTCCGGTGCTGGTGGTCCGCTAAACGCTGACCTCGGCCGCCGTGTTGCGCCGCGCCACCGACCTGAACAGCAGGTACTGCGCGGCGAACAGCGCCAGCTTCGACCCCGGCGCCCACAGCGACATGACGCCGGCGGTCAGCTTCGGGTCGGCCAGCAGGGTCAGGCCGAGGTTGAGCGCCCCGCTGACGAACATCAGCCCCGCCCAGGCGTATCCCGCCCCGTTCACATAGGACGCCGGGATGCGGCCCTGGGCGACCGGCGGCATGTAGCGGCCCATCCAGCCGCGTTCGAGCATCGCCGCCCCGATCGCCGCATAGACGATGGTCGCCTTGAACAGCACGAAGCGCGCGTCGTGCGTCACCAGCGTCGCCCCGCCCATGACCACCACCAGGGCCAGCGCCGTCCACTGCATGGCCGCGATCTTGCGCCCGCGCAGTTTCATCACCACGATCTGCGCCACGCCCAGGGCCATGCCCACGCCGGTGGCCAGCGCGACGTCGCCGCTGGCGGCGAGGATGGCGTAGAAGACCAGGGTCGCGGCCATATCGATCAGGATCGGGCGGGCGGCGTAGACGAGCGGGCTCACGGGCGGAAACTCCAGGGGTTAGGGCGTGCGCAAAGCCTAGCGGCCGCGTCCGCCGATCACCGAACCCGCCCGCGCACCGGGCGCGGCGGTTGGCGAATTCGGCCTGTCCGTTCGCGCTTCGCGAACGGTCATCCACCGTTCCGAGGCCGGAAGTTCTTCTAAAACCCGCGCGTCGCCCCTATATTGGCGGTGTCGGGGTTCGCCCCGACTATGGAGATAAACGCGCACGTAATAAGCGGACTGGACCCGGGTGCGATTCCCGGCGGCTCCACCAAATCCTTCCTCGGCAGTTGTCGCCGGAAGCATGGGGCCGATCAGCATCGACAGACGTCTAAAGGTGTTGCTTTCTCTCGGCTTGGCCCACCGTTTCGGGCTTTAAACTAAATGCGAACGACAACTTCGCTGAAGAAGTCCGTCTGGCTGCGTAAGCGGTCCGATAGATTTCGACCTAAACTCCTAGTGTCTTAGCAGCGCTAGGCGGGGCCCGGAGGGGGCCTTGCAACAGAACCCCTCCACCTTCACTTGCCACGACCCTGCGATTAGGCGCCGCGTGCGACGAGAGCCGCCTTGCGCGCGCACGCCGAAACGCTACCCTCCGCACCACGTTCAGTACCCCCGGAGTTTCGATGGCCCAGGACCCGCCGGCCCAAGACCAGATGCACTACGAAGCCATGGCCCAGGAGGCCCTGCGCGGCGTGGTGAAGGCCGCCTTGAAACGCGCCGCGGCGCCGGAAGGCCTGCCGGGCGCGCACCATTTCTACATCACGTTCAAGACCGAGGCCCCGGGCGTCTCGGGCCCCAACGATCTGCTGGGCAAGTACCCGGACGAGATGACCATCGTCCTGCAGCACCAGTACTGGGACCTGGCGCCGGGCGAGACCTTCTTCTCGGTCACCCTGAAGTTCGGCGGCCAGCCGAAGCGGGTGTCGGTGCCGTATGCGGCGGTGACCCGCTTCTACGACCCCAGCGTCCAGTTCCTGCTGCAGTTCGAAGCGCCGATCGCCACCGCGACCCTGCCGGCGGCGGCCGAGCCGCCTCTGGAGCCGACCGAGCCTGTCGATCCGGACGCGCCCAACGTGGTTTCGCTCGACACCTTCCGGAAGAAGTGACCGCGCCCAGATGACCGACGTCGCCGCCGAACCCGAGGTCCTGACGGACGAAGCCATCCTGGCGCGCTTCCAGCGCTCGAAGAACCAGCCGACCGGCTCTCAGACCCTGGGTTTCCGCATCGTCGCGGTCAATCAGGCCGAGAAGTCGGTCGAGGTCGAGTTCGAGGCCAGGCCGGAACTGCTGCTCAATCCGATGAAGCAGGTCCAGGGCGGCTATCTCTGCGCGATGCTGGACGAGTGCATGTCGGTGGCCTGCATGGTCGCCTCGGGCATGACCCATGTCGCCCCGACCGCCGAGATGAAGACCACCTTCTTCCGGCCGGCGGCGCCCGGAAAGCTCAAGGGGATCGGCAGGGTCGCCAAGTGGGGCCGCACCATCGCCTTCACCGAGGGCGAGCTCTACGACGCCGACGGGCGGCTCCTGGCCAAGGCGACAGGGACCGCGGTGCCCACGCCCTTCCAGCGATACAAGAGCTGAGATGTTGAAACGCGCTGGCATCGTCGGCGCGTTTTTCATTTGGGCCCTGGCCATGGCCGCGCCGTCCCTGGCGGCGGACCAGACCGGGCCGTTCGGCGACTGGGCCGCGGTGGTCATCGCCGGTGATTTCCATGGCGCGGGCGGCGGCCCGACCGAGGCGTTCGACAACGCCCGCCGCGATGTCTCCAAGGAACTGCAGCGGCTCGGCTTTTCACGCGACAACATCGTCCAGTTCTCGGTGCGGCCCGAGCGCTACAAGGACCGGCCGCTGAAGTCGGACACCCTGTCGATCTACCGCTCGCTCAACGACCTGTCGGCCAGGGCCAAGTCCGGTTGTCTTGTCTACTTCACCTCGCACGGGGCGCCGCAGGGGGTGGTGGTCGACCAGCAGATTCTGACCCCGGGCCTGCTCGGGCGGATCCTTGACGCCACCTGCCGCAGCCGCCCGACCGTGGTGATCGTGTCGGCCTGCTTCTCGGGCGTTTTCGTGCGCCCGCTAGCCCAGCCGAACCGGATGATCCTGACCGCCGCCCGGCCGGACCGCACCTCGTTCGGCTGCGGCGAGGACAACGTCTATCCGTTCTTCGACGACTGCGTGCTGAAGTCGAGCCCGGCGGTCCGCGACTTCGCCGCCCTGGCCAGCGCGGTGAAAAGCTGCGTGGCCCTGCGCGAGATCGCTGAGGGCATGAAGCCGCCCTCCGAGCCGCAGATCTGGATCGGCGGCGAACTGCGCCCGATGCTGCCGCTCTACGCCTTTCCCACCGGTCTGCCGGGCGGCGACTGAGCACTGATCCACGGCCCGATCGTCGCAGGTTGCAACCGCTCTAGCGCCCCGCGCGCCCGGCGCCCTACAAGTGGAATCTTGGGGCAATAGGGGCCAGCGGGTAATCATCCATGCGTTTGATGTTCAAGGCCGTCTTCGCCGCCGCCTTCGCCTGCGCGGCGACCGCCGCGACGGCCCAGGAGACGAGCCCCCCGCCCGCCGCCTCGCCGCCCGCGGCCAGCCCTGCGCCGGCCGCCGCGGCGCCCGCGGTCAATCCCCGCGGCCCGGTTCCCTACACCAGCCTGCAGCGCCAACAGCGCCCGCGCCCGGCCGCGCGGCCAGCCGTCGCGGCCGCCCCCGCCGCAGCCGCGCCAGTAGCGCTCGCGACCTCCGCCACAGCCGCCGCACCGGGCGTCCCGTTGACTGCAGCCGCCGCCCTGCCGGCCGCGCCCTCCGGCGCGCGCCTGGCGCCCGGCGAGGCGATCCCCGCCGCTGAGCTGGAATCCTATGTCGACGGCGTGGTGCGCAGCGCCATGGCCCGCGACCACATCGCCGGGGTCACCGTCTCGGTGGTGCAGAACGGCCAGGTGGTGCTGAAGAAGGGCTACGGCCTGGCCAGCCTGTCGCCGGCCCGCAAGGTCGATCCCGATCAGACCCTGTTCCGCATCGGCTCGATTTCCAAGACCTTCACCTGGATCGCGCTGATGAACGAGATCGAGGCCGGCCGCATCCGCCAGGATGCGCCGGTCAATCTCTACCTGCCCGAACGGCTGCAGATCCGCGACCAAGGCTTCCGCACGCCAGTGCGGGTGATCAACCTCATGGACCATTCGCCGGGCTTCGAGGACCGCGCGCTGGGCCACCTGTTCGAGCGCAACTTCGATCGCGTGCGCCCGATGGCCGAGTACCTGCGCCAGGAGCGCCCGCGCCGCGTGCGCGCGCCGGGCTCGGCCTCGGCCTATTCCAACTACGGCGCGACCCTGGCCGGCCAGGCGGTGTCCTATGTCGCCGGCAAGCCGTTCGAGCGGCTGATCGAGGAGCGCATCTTCCTGCCGGCGCGGATGACCAGCACCAGCTTCCGCGAGCCGCACCCGCCGAAGGCCGGCATCCCCGGCGCGATCCCCGAGCGTCTGGGCGACAACATTTCCGAAGGCTATCGCTGGACCCCTGGCGGCTTTGTCGCTCGTCCGTTCGAGTACATCAGCCAGGTGGCGCCTGCCGGCTCGGCGTCCTCCACCGCCGCCGACATGGCCCGCTACATGCAACTGCTGCTGAACGGCGGCACGCTTGACGGCGCGGTCATCTACGGACCCGGCGCGGCCCGCGCCTTCAACACCCCGATCCGCAAGACCGCGCCGGGCATCAACGGCTGGCGGCACGGCTTCATCGAGTACAACCTGCCCGGCGGGCGCACCGGCTTCGGGCATGCCGGCGGCACCCTGTCGTTCCTGTCGAACATGGTGGTGATCCCCGGCCTGAACCTTGGCGTGTTCATCAGCACCAACACTGAGACCGGCGGCGAACTGGCCATGGGCCTGGCCGGCGACGTCGTGCAGCAGTTCTACGTCGCGCCCGAGACCTTCCCGCGCAAAGGCTCGCGCGCCCTGGCCGAACGCGGCGGCGACTTCGCCGGCTACTATGTCGGCACCCGCCGCGCCTATCGCGGCCTGGAAGGCATGGTCGGGCTGATGATCGGCGGCGCCTCGGTGGCGGTGACCCCTGACGGCTACCTGCTGGTCACGTCGCAGGGCAAGACCAAGAGCTTCGTGCCGCAAGGCGACCTGGCGGAAGGCCGGTTCATCTCCACCACCGGCGCCGACCACCTGGCCTTCGCCAACGACGGCGGCCGCGCCCACAGCTTCCAGAGCAGCTTCGGCGACCAGACCTTCGAGCGCACCGGCTTCTGGAAGCGCCCCGCCGTACTCGGCGGGACCGCGATCCTCGTCGGTCTGGCGGCCCTGGCCACCATCGGCGGCCTCTTCCTGCGCAACCGCCGCGACTTCCGCGAGACCGCGGTCCAGCGCCAGGCCAGCCTGCTGCAGACCACCCAGGCGGTGCTGTGGCTGACGGCTCTGGCCCTGTTCGGCGCCTGGGCGGCGAACGCCGCCGACATCGCCAATGTGATGTACGGCTGGCCGGGGGTCACCCTGATCATCGCCTCGGCCTGCCTGCTGGTCGCCGCGGCCCTGGCCTTGGGCGGCCTGATCCTGACCCCGGCGATCTGGCGCGGCGGCCGGCGGGTTGATTCGTGGACCGCCACACGCAAGGCGGCATTTACCTTTACCGCCGCGCTCTACGGCGTCTTCACGGTGCTGCTTGCCCTCTGGGGGGCGCTTACCCCTTGGAGTGGTTGATTTTTCTCAACCATAAAGAACAAGATTCTTCCGCGAATTGAGGCGTTAACGCCGCAAATGTAAACGCGTCGTTTACCAAGCACTGGGTAAATCCTGCCTAGCGGCGGGCGAGTGAGCGTCCGTCCCGCGTACCCCGGGAAGGACGCCCGCGTTGAACAACTTCGTCGCCGCCCTGCAGAGGTTCGGAATCGGACGACTGGCGGCCATCCTCGGGATCGGGATCGGCGTCGCCGCCGCGTTGATCGCGCTCACCATGAACCTGGGCGAGCCCAAGGCCCTGCTCTATTCGAACCTCGATCTCAAGGAAGCGGGCTCGATCACCACCGCCCTCGACCAGGCGGGCGTGAAGTACGAGGTCAAGGGCGACGGCTCGACCATCATGGTGTCGCGCGACCAGGTCGCCTCCACCCGCCTGATGCTGTCGTCCAAGGGCCTGCCGACCTCCGGCTCGGTCGGCTACGAGATCTTCGACGAGGCCAACGCGCTCGGCCAGACCGACTTCGTCCAGCAGCTGAACCGCCAGCGCGCCCTCGAGGGCGAACTGGCCCGCACGATCCAGAGCCTGGACGGCGTCACCTCGGCCCGGGTTCACCTGGTGCTGCCCAAGCGCCAGCTGTTCGAGGAAGAGGCCGAGCAGCCCTCCGCGGCGGTGACCATCGGCGTCGGCGGCCGCGCGCCGTCCGCCGATCAGGTGCAGGCGATCCAGAACCTGGTCTCCAGCGCGGTGCCGAACCTGAAGCCCGGCCGCGTCACCGTCGTCGACCAGCACGCCAAGACCCTGTCGGCGGGCGAGGACGGCTTCGGCGCCCAGGCCGCCGACGGCCGCCGCAGCGACGTCGAGCAGCGCATCGCCAAGACCGTCACCAAGCTGGTCGAGGGCGTCGTCGGCCCCGGCAAGGCCCGCGTCAACGTCACCGCCGACCTCAACCTGGCCCGGGTCACCGTCCAGCAGGAGACCTTCGACCCCGACGGCCAGGTCGTCCGCTCCGAGACTACCAACGAGGAAACCTCGCGCGAGAACCAGCCCGACGCCAACGGCGCGGTTTCGGCCAGCGCCAACATCCCCGGCGGCGTCGGCGCCAACGGCGAGGCCTTGAACCAGTCCGCCAGCGGCCGCACGGAATCGACCACCAACTACGAGATCTCCAAGACCGTCCGCACCGAGGTGCAGGAGCCGGGCGACATGAAGCGGCTGTCCGTCGCCGTGGCCGTCGACGGCGTCACCGCCGCGGGCCAGGACGGCAAGCCCGGCGCCTACACCCCACGCTCGGCCGAGGAGATGCAACGCATCGAGCAGCTGATCCGCACCGCCGTCGGCTTCAACGCCGACCGCGGCGACCAGGTCACCGTCGTCAATGTCCGCTTCCCGCAGGCCGACGCCGAGGGCGGCGTCGAGACCGCCAATCCGCTGATGGGCTTCGACAAGAACGACATCATGCGCGCCGTCGAGCTCGGCATCCTCGGCCTGGTCGCGGTGCTGCTGATCTTCTTCGTCGTCCGCCCGATGCTGAAGCCGTCGAAGGGCGGCGTGCCGGCCCTGGCCGGCGGCCCGCCGGTCACCCGGCTGGTGACCACCGCCGACGGCCAGCCGCTGCAGATCCAGGTCGATCCGGCCACCGGCCAGCCGCTGGCGCTGCCCGGCCCCGGCAACGAGCTGGAGCAACGCATCGACATCGCCCGCATCGAGGGCCAGGTGAAGGCCTCCTCGGTGAAGCGCGTCTCGGAATTCGTCGAGACGCACCCCGAAGAGTCCGTTTCGCTGCTGCGTAGCTGGCTCCACGAGACGACATGAGCAGCCGCGTGAAGTCCATCAACGACGCATCCAAGCTCAGCGGACCTGAGCGCGCCGCGGTTGTGCTGCTGGCGCTCGGCGAAGAGCACAAGACGATCTGGGAGCACCTGGACGAGGAGGAGATCAAGGAGATCTCCCAGGCGATGGCCGGCCTCGGCACGGTCTCGTCCAGCGCCGTCGAGCAGCTGCTGGTCGACTTCATTTCCGGCATGTCGGGCGCCGGGGCGATCATGGGCTCGTTCGAGCAGACCCAGCGCCTGCTGCAGGCGTTCCTGCCGGCCGACAAGGTCGACTCCCTGATGGAGGAAATCCGCGGCCCGGCCGGTCGGACCATGTGGGACAAGCTGGGCAACGTGAACGAGGCGGTGCTCGCCAACTACCTGAAGAACGAATACCCGCAGACCGTCGCGGTGGTGCTGTCGAAGGTGAAATCCGACCACGCCGCCCGCGTGCTGGCCGCCCTGCCGGAAGACTTCGCGCTGGAATGCGTCACCCGCATGCTGCGCATGGAGCCGGTGCAGCGCGAGATCCTCGACAAGATCGAGCAGACCCTGCGCACCGAGTTCATGTCCAACCTGGCGCGCACCTCCAAGCGCGACAGCCACGAGATGATGGCGGACATCTTCAACGCCTTCGACCGCCAGACCGAGGCCCGCTTCATCGCCGCCCTGGAAGAGCGCAACCGCGAGAGCGCCGAGCGCATCCGCGCCCTGATGTTCGTGTTCGAGGACCTGTCGAAGCTCGATCCGGGCGGGGTCCAAACCCTGCTGCGCAACGTCGAAAAGGACCAGCTCGGCCTGGCGCTCAAGGGCGCCTCCGACTCCCTGCGCGAGATGTTCTTCTCCAACATGTCCGAGCGTGCCGCCAAGATCATGCGCGAAGACATGGAGAGCATGGGGCCGGTCCGCCTGCGCGACGTCGATCAGGCCCAGATGGCCATGGTCCAGGTCGCCAAGGACCTGGCCGCCAAGGGCGAGATCATGCTGGCCGGAGCCGGCGGCGATGACGAGCTGATCTACTGATGACCAGCACGCCCCACCCGAAATTCGGCTTCGACACGGTGTTCGACAACGCCGGCGACATCGCCTACGCCGCCCAGCGGCCCAAGCGCCTGTTCCCCGCCGACGAGGTCGAAACCCTGCGCGCCCAGGCCTTCGCCGAGGGCGAGCGCCAGGCCCTGGCCTCGATGGCCGCGCTGCAGGCCCAGGCCCTGTCGCAGATCGCCGCCAGCGTCGGCCAGGCCCTGCCGCGGCTGGCCGGCGTCGCCCACGAGCATCGCGTCGGCGCCGCGGAGCTGGCCCTGGCCTGCGCCCGCGCCATCGCCGACGCCGCCCTGGCCAAGTTCCCCGAGGCGCCGATCCAGGCCGCCCTGGAGAACCTCGCACGCGAGATCGAAGCCTCGCCCCGCCTGATCGTCAGCGTCGGCGCCGACCTGGCGCAGGGCGCCCAGGCCGCGCTGGAACAGACCGCCCAGGCGATCGGCTATCCCGGCGCCATTCAGGTCCGTCCGGCCCCCGGCGTGGGCCCGGCCGCCTTCACCCTCGACTTCGGCGACGGCGCCGCCGCCTTCGATCCGGCCGCCGCGGCCGCCCGCGTGGCCGCCGTGCTTGAAGCGGCGCTGGCCGCCGAAGGGCTGCACGCCGAACCCCTCATCCCCGGAAGCGAAAGCTGACCGCCATGTCCGACAACGACCTCAAACTCGACGAATTCGGGCCTTCCGACATGCCCATGGCCGATATGGGCATGGAGATCGAGGACAAGACCGCCAGCGACCTGGCCCCGGTCTTCGACGTGCCGGTCTCGATCTCGGCGGTGCTCGGCCGCGCCACCATGTCGGTGGCCCAACTGCTGCAGCTGCAGTCGGGCAGCGTCCTCGACCTGGACCGCAAGGTCGGCGAGGCCATCGACATCTACGTGAACAACCGGCTGGTCGCCCGCGGCGAGGTCGTCATCGTCGACGACCGCCTGGGCGTGACCATGACCGAAATCATCAAGGACGGCGACACTCAGGGCTGATCGCCTGAGGGTCTGTAGGAGATAGTGCTATGCGGCTTTTGGTCGTCGGAAAACTGAACGGACAGCTCTCCAACGCCGTGAAGATGGCGATGACGGCGGGCGCCAAGGTCAGCCACGTGGAGACCATCGAGGCGGCCACCCACGCCCTGCGCGCCGGCCAGGGCGCGGACCTGCTGCTGGTCGACTACGATCTCGACATCGCCGGCCTGATCGCCGCCAACGAGGGCGAGCGGATCCGCGTGCCGGTGGTCGCCTGCGGCGTCGACCCGGACGCCCAGAAGGCCGGCGACGCGATCCGCGCGGGCGCCAAGGAATTCATCCCGCTGCCGCCGGACGCCGAGATGATCGCCGCCGTCCTGGCCGCCGTCTCCGACGACGAAAAGCCGATGGTCGTGCGCGACCCGGGCATGCAGGGCGTCATCAGCCTGGCCGACCAGGTCGCCCCGTCCGAGGCTTCGATCCTGATCACCGGGGAAAGCGGCTCGGGTAAGGAAGTCATCGCCCGCTACGTGCACCAGAAGTCGCGCCGCGCCAGCCGCCCGTTCATCTCGGTCAACTGCGCCGCGATCCCCGAGAACCTGCTGGAAAGCGAGCTGTTCGGCCACGAGAAGGGCGCCTTCACCGGCGCCGTGGCCCGCCGCATCGGCAAATTCGAGGAAGCCAACGGCGGCACCCTGCTGCTCGACGAAATCTCGGAGATGGACGCCCGCCTGCAGGCCAAGCTGCTGCGCGCCATCCAGGAGCGCGAGATCGACCGGGTCGGCGGCGCCAAGCCGGTCAAGGTCGACATCCGCATCCTCGCCACCTCGAACCGCGACCTGGCCCAGGCGGTCAAGGACGGCACGTTCCGCGAGGACCTGCTCTACCGCCTCAACGTCGTGAACCTGCGCCTGCCGCCGCTGCGCGAGCGGCCCGGCGACGTGGTCGCCCTGGCCGAGTTCTTCATCCGCAAGTACGCCAAGGCCAACGGCATGCCCGAGCGGCCGCTGTCGGCCGAGGCCAAGCGCCGGCTGGCCGCCCATCGCTGGCCGGGCAACGTCCGCGAGCTGGAGAACGCCATGCACCGCGCGGTGCTGCTGGCTGTCGGCGCCGAGATCGAGGAAGGCGCCATCCGCCTGCCCGACGGCCAGCCGCTGGCCGCCCCCGATCCGGCCGCCCGCGCCGCCCAGACCGCGGCCGACGCCGCCGAGGCGGTGACCCGCACCTTCGTCGGCCAGACCGTCGCCGACATGGAGCAGCGGCTGATCATCGACACCCTGTCGCACTGCCTGGGCAACCGGACCCACGCCGCGAACATCCTCGGCATCTCGATCCGCACCCTGCGCAACAAGCTGAAGGAATACACCGAGGCCGGCGTCCCGGTGCCCGCCCCGCAGATGGGCGCCAGCGCGGCCTGAGCTAAATCCGCTCATCCCCGCGCAGGCGGGGCCCCCAGCGGCGGTACGACTTGAAGAGTGTAGCCAGATGATCCGTCTGATCGACAAGAACGCGAAAAATGGGGTCCCCGCCTGCGCGGGGATGAGCGGCCTCTAGATGACCGACACCTCGCTCTCCTCCTCGGCCCGCCCCTCGCCCCGCGACATGCTGGGCTGGCTGATGAAGGGCGAGGTCGCCCTGGCGCTGGGCGTCATCGGCATCGTCATCCTGCTGATCCTGCCGATCCCGCCTTTCGTGCTGGACATGCTGCTGGCCATCTCGATCACCTCGTCGGTGCTGATCCTGATGACCTCGCTTCTGATCAAGAAGCCGCTGGAGTTCACCGCCTTTCCGACCGTCCTACTGGTCACCACCCTGTTCCGCCTGGGGCTGAACATCGCCTCGACGCGCCTGATCCTCGGTCACGGCCACGAAGGCGTACATGGGGCCGGCAAGATCATCGAAGGCTTCGGCAAGCTGATGATGGGCGGCAACTTCGTCATCGGCGTGATCGTGTTCATCATCCTGGTGATCGTGAACTTCGTCGTCATCACCAAGGGTTCGGGGCGGATCGCCGAAGTCGCCGCCCGCTTCACCCTGGACTCGATGCCCGGCAAGCAAATGGCCATCGACGCCGACCTCTCGGCCGGCCTCATCGAAGAGAACGAGGCCAAGAAGCGCCGCAAGGAGCTGGAACAGGAAAGCACCTTCTTCGGGGCGATGGACGGCGCCAGCAAGTTCGTGCGCGGCGACGCGGTCGCTGGCCTGATCATCGTCGCCATCAACATCATCGGCGGCATCCTGATCGGCGTGGTCCAGCACAAGGTTCCGATCGGCCAGGCCGCCTCGTCCTATACGATCATGACCATCGGCGATGGTCTGGTCAGCCAGATCCCGGCCCTGATCATCTCGATCGCCGCCGGCTTCCTGGTGTCGAAGGCCGGCGTCGACGGCTCGGCCGACAAGGCCCTGGTCGCCCAGCTGGCCATGAACCCGATCAGCCTGGGCATGGTCTCGGCCTCGGCCGGCGTCATCGCCCTGATCCCGGGCATGCCGATCATCCCGTTCGCCGCCCTGGCCGCCGGCTCCGGCTTCCTGGCCTGGCGCCGTTCGCAAGAAGCCCTTCTGCCGCCGCCCGTCGACATCGTGCCGGTCGACGCCGCTGCGGCCGCCCAGGACCAGGAAGAACCGATCAGCCAGGCCTTGGCGATTGACGAGATCAAGATCGAGCTGGGCTACGGCCTGCTGCCGCTGATCAACGACCTGGAAGGCCGCCGCCTGACCGACCAGATCAAGGCCCTGCGCCGCACCCTGGCCCAGGACTTCGGCTTCGTGATGCCGGCGGTGCGCATCCTCGACAACATGCGCCTGCCCTCGCAAGGCTACATGATCCGCATCAAGGAGATGGAAGGCGGCGGCGGCGAGGTTCGGCTCGGCTCGCTGATGGCCATGGATCCCTCGGGCGGCCAGGTCGAGCTGCCGGGCGAGCACATGCGCGAACCGGCCTTCGGCCTGCCCGCCACCTGGATCGACGACTCCCTGCGCGAGGAGGCGACCTTCCGCGGCTACACCATCGTCGATCCGGCCACCGTGCTGACCACGCACCTGACCGAGATCCTCAAGGAGAACATGCCCGACCTGCTCTCCTACGCCGAGGTCCAGAAGCTCCTGAAGGAGCTGCCGCCCGAGCAGAAGAAGCTGGTCGACGACCTGGTGCCCAGCGTCGTCTCGGCGACCACCATCCAGCGCGTGCTGCAGGCGCTGCTGCGCGAACGCGTCTCGATCCGCGACCTGCCGGCGATCCTGGAAGGCATCGGCGAAGCCGCGCCGCACACCTCCTCGATCACCCTGCTGGTCGAGCAGGTCCGCGGCCGCCTGGCCCGCCAGCTCTCCTTCGCCTATCGCGGCGACGACGGCGCGCTGCCGATCATCACCATGTCGGGCGAGTGGGAGAACGCCTTCGCCGAGGCGCTGATCGGTCCCGGCGATGAGAAGCAGCTGGCCCTCGCGCCCTCGCGCCTACAGGACTTCATCCGCGCCGTTCGCGACAGCTTCGAGCGCGCCGCCCTGGCCGGCGACAGCGCCGTGCTGCTGACCAGCCCGCAGATCCGCCCCTATGTCCGCTCGATCATCGAGCGCTTCCGCGGCCAGACGCCGGTGCTCAGCCAGAACGAGATCCACCCGAAGGCGCGCCTCAAGACGGTCGGCCAGATCTAAGGCCGCGTCAGCCCAGCGGCTTGGCGAAGATCAGCTGGGGGCCAAAGCCCTCCTCGTGGCGCCCGCCGGTGTCGACGAAGCCGATCTTCCGGTAGGCCTCGATGGCCGCGACGTTGCGGGCGTTGACCGCCAGCATCAGCTGCGGCTGCACCGGCCGCTCGCGCACGAACCAGTCTTCCAGCAGGCTGATGCAGCGGCGGCCGACGCCCTTGCCCTGGAACCCCGGGCGGACCCGGAAATTGTGCAGGCTGACCGTGCCGGGCGGCGCCCAGGTGGGGCGGCGCAGGCCCTCGCGCAACACGAAGAAGCCGACCACCTCGCCGCCGGGCTCGATGACGGCAAAGCCCTGTTCGAGACCGACGGCGGCGGTCTCGTTCAATCGCCCGAACACCTCGTCCAGGCTGCCGGCGAACGCCTCCTGTTCCGGCGGCAGGCCGATGATCTCGACCACATCGCGGTCGGCGCCTGAAATCGGCTCAAGTCTCCAGTCGGCGGCCTGCGTCGTCATGCCCATGGTCGAAGACTAACACGCATTCGGCGAACAATGTCATCCCGCCCCGCGCGGAGGCGCCCGCCCGGCGCTCAATTCCGGTCCGCAGGGCGTCAGGCGGCCTCGCCCCCGGCTCAACGGGCGTTGCAGGCGCGCGCCCCGGCTGGTAGCGATTTGCCCCTGGCGCGGTCGATTGGGCCGCGAAGCGTTGGAAATCGAATGCGGCGACCTGCTTCCCCGACCCGGCGCGGCCCGGGCAGCGCGATCTTCTGGGATCTGCTGACCTTCGAGCGCCTGATGACCAACCAGGTGATTCATCTCATCTATTGGGCCGGCCTCGGGGTCATCGCGCTGATCGCGTTCGGCACGGTCGGAGCCGCCGTCGGCGTCGCCCTGCGCGAGGAAAGCTGGATCGGCGTGATTCTGGCGATTCCGGTCCTGGTCGCCGGCCTGCTGGTGGTCGCTGGCCTGGTGCTGCTGTGGCGCTCGTTCTGCGAACTCTATGTCGCCCTCTTCCGCCTCAGCGACGACCTGCATGCCCTGCGCGAAGCCGCTGACGCCGCCGAGCAGGCCCCCGCCCGCGCCCCGCGCCAGCCGACGCCCGGCCCGCTGAACTAACTCAGGCCCTCGATCCACGCCGCTGCCGCCGGCTTGGGACGTCCCCGGCTGTCGAACAGCAGCGGCCGGTCGCCGCCGCGCGGGTAGTTGAGCCAGGAATCCGGATCGCGCAGCCCCCAGTGGGTGAAGGCGAAGCGCTGCTGCGCGGGCAGGCTGGAGAAGGCCTGCGCCGCCTCGGTGTAGACGCGCGCCTGTCCTGCCTCCCGATCGGCCCGGCCCCGCAGGCGCTTGGCCCGCTTCAGCGAGACGTCCATTTCCGAGACGTGGACCGGCAGCCCGAGGCTGGCGAGTTCCTTGATCGCCGCGGTGATCCTGCCGGCCGGGAGTTCGGCGGTCACGTGCGTCTGGGTGCCGACCCCGCCCACCGGCGCGCCAGCCTTCAGCAGCGCCTCGACCAGCTTCATGAAGGCGACGCGCTTGGCCGGACGGTGCTCAAGATTGAAATCGTTGATGAACAGCACCGCGTCGGGATCGGCTTCATGGGCGTGCTGGAAGGCCGCCACCATGTACTCCAGCGGTCCCAGCCGCTGCGACCAGAGATTCTCGCGCCAGCCGGACCCGTCCGCGGCCACGGCCTCGTTGACCACGTCCCAGCCCACGGTCTGGCCGCGGTAGCGGCCCACGACGGATACGATGTAGTTGCGGTAGGCCGCTGCGAAGGCGGCGCGGTCGGCGTCCATATTCTTGAACGCCGGCGGCTCCTGAGCGTACCAGACCAGCGTATGGCCAAAGAGCCGCATGCCGTGCTTGCGGGCGAACGCGGCGATGCGGTCGGGCGCCTCGAAGCGGAGCGAACCGTCCTCCTGGACGATGTACTCCATCTTCATCTCGCGCTCGGCGGTGAGCTGCGAGACCTGGGCCGCGATCAGCGACGACAGCGCGGGATCGTCAAGCTGGAAGGCCTGGACGCAGGTTCCCACCGGGAATGGCGCGGACTTCAGCGGCGGCGGATACTCGAGTGCGACAGGGGCGGCGGAAGCGCGTTCGCCAGCGGCCAGGGCCAGCGCTGCGCCAACCACCGATCGCCGCGAAAGCGCCGGGCTCACCGACCGCCGGCCGCCCGGCGCAGCCCCAGCTCGTCGAGGGCCGCCGTCTCCAGGCGCGCGGCTTCCTTGACCTGGGCCAGCCGAATGCCCTCGGCCACCTGCTCGTATTTCTTCTGTTCTTCGAAGGCCAAGGCCAGGGCGTCGCGGGCGCCGGCCTCCTCCAGGGCGATGGCGTCGATCTGCGACTGCATCGCCGCCTTGCGGGCGCGCAAGCCTTCCCAGAACCCGACCTGATACCAGCCGGCCTCGGCGTCCTCCCGGGCGCGCTGCGCCTCGGCCTCGCCCTCGGCTTCGAGGAAGGCCAGCTTCATCTCGACCTGCATCCGCCGGTCGGCGATCTCGCCCAGGCGCTTCTGGAGGATTTCGACCTCATAGGTCGAGAGCTTGATCAGGGACTGGGCCCAGCTCATGCGGCTTCACCGTTCAGGATGTGAGCGAGGATGTTGAAGCTGTCGTCCAGGCTGGTGGCCTCGTCCTTGTCCTGGCCGAGGAACGCCTCGAGCGCGGGATTGAGGGCGATGGCCCGGTCGACCTGCGGATCGGCCCCGGAGCGATAGGCGCCGATACGGATCAGTTCTTCCATGTTGGCGTAGGCCGAGAGCGACTGGCGCGCGGCCTTCACGATCTCGCGCTCGTGCGGCAGGTGGCAGCCCGGCATGGTCCGGCTGATCGACTTCAGGACGTTGATCGCCGGGAAGCGGCCGCGCTCGGCGATGGCCCGCTCCATGACGATGTGCCCGTCGAGGATCCCGCGCACGGCGTCGGCGATCGGCTCGTTGTGGTCGTCGCCGTCGACCAGCACCGTGAAGATCCCGGTGATCGGCCCGGCCGTCGTGCCGTCGGGACGGATCGGTCCCGGACCGGCGCGTTCCAGCAGCTTGGGCAGTTCGGTGAAGACGGTCGGCGTATAGCCCTTGGTGGTCGGCGGCTCGCCGGCGGCCAGCCCGATCTCGCGCTGGGCCATGGCGAAGCGGGTGACGCTGTCCATCATGCACAGGACTTCCAGGTCCTGGTCGCGCAGGAATTCGGCGATGGCCAGGGTCATGTAGGCGGCCTGGCGGCGCTTCAACGCCGGCTCGTCGGAGGTGGCGACCACGACGATGGCGCGCTTCAGCCCCTCTTCGCCCAGGGTCTCCTCGATGAACTCGCGGACCTCGCGGCCCCGCTCGCCGATCAGCCCCACGACCACCGCGTCGCAGTCCGACTGCTTGGCCAGCATCGACAGCAGCACCGACTTGCCGACCCCGGAGCCGGCGAACACGCCCAGGCGCTGGCCGCGGCAGCAGGTGGTGAAGACGTTCATCGAACGCACGCCCAGGTCCAGGCGCTCGCCCACCCGGCCGCGGGCGTGGGCGGCCGGCGGCGCGGCGCGCAGCGGATAGGCGGCCATGCCCTGCGGCAGCGGCCCCAGGCCGTCGATCGGCTCGCCGAAGGCGTCGATGATGCGGCCCAGCCAGGCTGTGGTCGGGCGCACGGCCGAGCCCTGCGGCTCGATGCGGATCTCGGCCCCCGGCGCGACGCCTTCGACCGGGCCGAACGGCATCAGCAGGGCGCGGGTCTCGCGGAAGCCGACCACCTCGGCGGCCAGCGGCTTGTCGGCCCGGCGCTCGATCTCGGCGCGCGCGCCGACGGCCAGTCGCGTCAGCCCGCCGCGGGCCTCGATCAGGAGGCCGTTCACGGCCGCGACGCGGCCGGAGACGGTGAGCGGATCGATCCGCTCGACGGCGGCGACAAGGCTACGCAAGGACAGCACCCCAGCGGTCAGATTCGACCGCCAGAGAGAATCCGCCCGCCGCCGTTAACTCCCGATGAAGATTCCCCGGCTCGTCAGCGCAGCGCGGCGGCCAGCCGGGCCGCCTGGCCGGGGTGGCGCGCGACCAGCTTGGCGGCGGTCGCCGGACGCCGCATGGCCGCCCGCAGCAGCACAGGCCACGCGGCCCTGGCGAGCAGCGGCCGGGCGGTCTTCGAGAGCCCGTCGCGGCCGAGGAAGGCGGCCAACCCGACGACCGCCAGCGCGCCGAGACCGAAGGTCAGGCCGGGGCGCTTCTGGACCTCGGTATAGACGCTGAAGCGGCGGCCCTTCAGGTGCTCGCTCTCGGTCATGCCGTCGAGGCCGGGCTCGTAGAGATTGTCGCGCGCGGGCTTGTCCCCGCGCCTGCGGCTCAGCGGCGGCAGCACGCGGGCCAGCACCTTGTCGACCACGATCGGGGCGGCGGCCGACCCGATCGCCATTGGCCGCGCGCCCGATCCGACCACGATGTCGCGCACCGGATGGACGGCGGCGTGCAGAATGGCGTCGGCCACCACCTCCGGCGCGTAGCGCGGCGGCCGGATCGAGGCCGCCTGGTCCATCAGGTTGCGAGCGTGGTCGGCGAACGGGGTCGAGACGCTCGACGGCTTGATCAGGGTGACCGAGACCGGGACCTTCTCGCGCAGCACCTCCAGGCGCAGCGCGTCGGTGAACCCCTTCACCGCATGCTTGGAGGCCGAATAGGCGCCCATCAGCGGCGCGGCCACGTCCGACAGCGCCGACCCGACATTGATCACCGCCCCGGCCCGGCGCTGGTCGCGGTAGTGCTTCACTGCTTCCAGCGAGCCGTTGACCACCCCGAAGTAGTTGGTCCGGAACAGCCGCTCGTGGTCCTCGGCCGAGGTCTCGGCCAGCTCGCCATAGAGGCCCACCCCGGCGTCGTTGACCCAGGTGTCGAAGCGGTCGAAGCGCGCGATCGCCGCGCGCGCGATCTTCTCCACGTCCTCCGGCGCGCCGACATCGGCGACGACCGCATGGGCGCGGCCGCCCTGGGCGTTGATGTCCTCGCAGATCGCCCGCAGCGCCTCACCGTTGCGGGCGGCCAGCACCACCGCCGCGCCGGCCTTCGCCGCCTTGCGCGCCGTCGCCAGGCCGATGCCCGACGATGCTCCGGTGATGACGATGACCTGGTCGGCGAGCGGCTTCAGTTTCACGGCCATGACGATCCTTTGGGCTGGGGGGTTCCACGTCCAAACGACCCGCCGCGGGGACCGTTCCGTGGTTAAGACCGGGGCGCGGCGCCAGCCGCTGTTCGCCCATCAAGTCCAATCACGAAAGATTCAACAGCCGCTCGACTCGCCCCGGAGGCCGGCGCTTGTCCCCGATTCCCGAACCGAGTTAACGATTCGTCCGAAGGGGCTTCACCATTAACCGATCATAAATTAACTCGCGGGCAAGTTAACCGCGAGGATCGGCGCGGATTGCCCGAATTTGTAGATTCCAGCGCTACCGTTCGAGGAGGAACTGATGCGCGTACTGTTGATCGAAGACGACAGCGCCACGGCGCAGAGCATTGAATTGATGCTCAAATCCGAAGGGTTCAACGTCTACACGACGGACCTCGGCGAAGAAGGCGTCGATCTGGGCAAGATCTATGACTACGATCTGATCCTGCTCGACCTGAACCTGCCCGATATGAGCGGTATGGACGTTCTGCGCACCCTGCGGGTCGCGAAGATCAACACTCCGATCATGATCCTGTCCGGCACGGCCGAGATCGACACCAAGGTCAAGACGTTCGGCGCCGGCGGCGACGACTACATGACCAAGCCGTTCCACAAGGACGAACTGGTCGCCCGCATCCACGCGGTGGTCCGTCGCTCCAAGGGCCACGCCCAATCGGTCATCAAGACCGGCGACATCACGGTGAACCTCGACGCCAAGACCGTCGAAGTGAACAACAGCCGCGTCCACCTGACCGGCAAGGAATACCAGATGCTGGAGCTGCTCTCGCTCCGCAAGGGCACCACGCTCACCAAGGAAATGTTCCTGAACCACCTCTACGGCGGCATGGACGAGCCCGAGCTGAAGATCATCGACGTCTTCATCTGCAAGCTGCGCAAGAAGCTGGCGGCCGCCGCCGACGGCAAGCACCACATCGAAACCGTCTGGGGCCGCGGCTACGTGCTGCGCGATCCGAACGAAAGCGCCGTGGCGGCCTGAACGGGCCCGACGCTTCACTAGACTGCCGAACGCCCGCCGCTCCTTCCGGCGGGCGTTTTCTTTTTGCGCAGGTTCCGCGCTAGGGTTCCCCCAGTGTTCGCGGGGAGGCGGCGTTGGGAAGAACTATCGCACTGGTCGTGTGCCTGGCGCTCGCGTTCATGCTGGGCTGGGCGCAGGAGCGCACCCCCGCGCCGCTGGGAGCCGACGCGCCGGCGACGGCGTTCTCCGCCGCCCGAGCCATGGCCGACGTCGAGGTCATCGCCAAGGTCCCGCATCCGATGGGCAGCCCGGCCAACGCTGCAGTCCGCGACCACCTCGTCGCTCGGATGAGCGCGCTTGGCCTCTCCCCCCAGATCCAGCGCGCCCAGGTGCTGCGCCAGGAGGACGGCTGGATCGCCGGCGGAACGGTGGAGAACGTCATCGGCGTGCTGCCGGGCGCCGACCGCACCGCGCCAGCCGTGGCGATCATGGCCCACTATGACAGCGTCCCGGGATCGCCCGGCGCGGCCGACGACGCCGCCGGCACGGCCGCCGCCCTGGAAATCGCGCGCGCCATCAAGGCCAAGGGCCAGCCGGCCCGCGACGTCATCGTGCTGATCACCGACGGCGAGGAGAGCGGCCTGCTCGGCGCCCAGGCCTTCTTCGACCAGCACCCGCTCGCCGGCCGCGTCGGCTTCCTGCTCAACATGGAGGCCCGCGGCGGCGGCGGCCGCGCCCAGATGTTCCAGACGGGGGCCGATAACGCCGGCGCGATCGAGCTGTTCCGCAAGAGCGCCGTCGGTCCGGTCGCTTCGTCGCTGACCGTGTTCCTCTACGAGCACATGCCCAACGACACCGACTTCTCGGTCCCCAAGGCCAAGGGAGTCGCCGGGCTGAACTACGCCTTCATCGGCAGCCAGTTCGACTACCACGCGCCGACCTCGACCCCGGCCAATCTCGACAAGGGCTCGCTGCAGCACCTCGGCGCGCAGGTGCTGTCGGCCGCCGACGCCGCCGCCTTTGCGCCCACGCTTCCGGCCAAGGGACCAAACCTCGTCTACGCCAACACCGTCGGCGGCCACATCCTCGCCTATCCGCCGGCCGCCGGCTGGATCGTCGTCGCCATCGCCGCCCTGCTGCTGACGCTGGCCATGCTGCGCGCCCGCAGCGCCGGGGCGCTCGCCTTCGCCGAGGTGCTGAAAGGCGCCGGCGCGGCGCTGTTCGCCCTGACCTTCGCCGCCGCGGTCTTCCGCCTCGCCCGGTTCGCCAGCGGCGCGCAGTTCGGCTTCCTCGAGCAGCACCACCTGCTGGCCCAGGCCGGCCGCTGGGAGACGGCGCTGGCCCTGCTGGGCGTCGGCGCGCTGCTGCTGGCCGCCGCCGCGCTCGGCCGCGGCCGCACGCGGCTGGCCGGCGCGGCGCTGGCCTTGCTGGTCGGCGCCGCCTGCTCGGCCTTCGGCCGTTTCGACGTCGTCGGGCTGGGGCTCGGCGGGCTCGCCGCGGTGCTGGCGCTGTTGAGCTTCGGTCGCCCGGCGCGCGTTGCCGGGGCCTGGGCTGGGGTCCTGGCCACCGGCCTGCTGGTCGCCGTCGCCCTGCAGTACGCCGCCCCCGCCACCGCCTTCCTGGTCGGCTGGCCGCTGGCTCTAGCGTCCCTCGCCGCGGCGCTGACCACCCTGGCGACGCGCCGCAGCCTGCCGGTGCTGACCCTGCTGACCGCGGCCGGCGTACTCGGCGTCTCCTGGCTGCTGGCGTTCGGGCATGGCGTCTATCAGGGGCTGGACCAGCCCGAGCTGCTCGGCGTGATCGTCTGGCTCTGCGCCCTGGTGCTGTGGCCGCTGGCTCAGCCGGCCGAGGACCAGAAGGGCGCGCGGATGTCGGCGATGGCGGTCGTTCTGCTCGGCGTCGTCGCCGTCGCCGTGGTCCGGCTCGATCCGCCCTGGACCGCCCGCCATCCCCAGGCGACCCACGTCGCCTACTATCTCGACCGCGAACAGGGCCGCGCCCTGCGCTTCAGCGACGCCCCCGCCCTGCCCGCCTGGACCCGCGGCGTGTTGAGCGCCGACGGCGGCGCGATCGAACGCCTCAAGCTGCCGGGCCTGCGCCGCAGCGAGGTCTGGGCCGCCCGCGCCGCGCCGGTCGCGATCCCGCCCGGCGGGGTGGAGTTCACCCGCCAGCCGGACGGCGGCTATCGGCTGCACGTCGCCGCGCCCGGCGCGCGCACGGTGATGCTGCGGCTGGACACCAAGGCGACGTTGGAAAAGGCGGCCGTCAACGGCCATCCGATCAAGCCGCCCGCCGGCGGCGCGGCGCGGATCATGTGGGAGGCTCCGGCCGAGGGCCTCACCCTGACCTTCCACGCCCCCAGCCCGGGGGTGATCGAGATCGGCCATGCCGCAGTGTTCGACCAATGGCCGGCGGAGGCGAAGCCCTTGCCCGCCCGCCCCGCCGACCTGATGGCCTCCGGAACCTCGGGCGCCACCATCGTCGGCGGCGCCCGAAAGTTCACCTGGTAGAAGGCCTTACTTCTCGAAGGCGGCGGTGATCTTCAGGTCGACGTCGTCGCCGACCACCGGCAGGGCGTAGCCCAGGCCGAACTCGCTGCGCTTGATCTTGGCGGTGGCCTCGAAGCCGACGGTGTGGGCCTTGCTCATCGGATTGGTCCCGGCGCCGGTCAGCTTGGCGTCGAGCGTCACCGGCTTGGTCACGCCCTTCAGGGTCAGGTCGCCGTTGATCTTGGCGGTCTGGCCGTCGACCACGACCGAGGTCGAGACGAACTTGGCGGTCGGGAACTTCTCGACGTCGAGCAGGTCCTTGCTGGCCAGGTGCTTGGTGAAGCCCGGCGAGGTGGTGGTCGAACCCGACATCGGGATGTCGATGACCACCTTGGCGGCCGACGGGTTCGCCGGGTCGAGGGTCAGGCTGCCGGTCATTTCACCGAACATCCCGTAGAGCACCGAGAAGCCCATGTGGTTCAGCGACCAGACGACCTGGGTGTGGTGGCCGTCGACCTTGTAGGTCGCCGCGGCGATCCGCGAGGTGTCGGCCGCGCCGGGCATCTGGGCGAAGGCCGGGGTGGCGATCACCATCGCCAGGCTCGCGGCCGCGAGAAGCTTCTTCATCGTCTGCAGTTCTCCGAAGTGGATGTGGCCCAGATCGGACCTAGATCGAACCGCGCCCACGATCCGTCAAGGACGGCGCTCGGATTTCACAAGTCCGCCACGGGTCTGGCGCTGCGCCCGGCGAACGCGCTATTGCCAAGACCAGTTCGCTTGCAAGCCCCGGAGGACGTCGCATGACCGCTCAGGACGAGATCGTCATCTACCACAACCCGGCCTGCGGGACCTCGCGCAACACCCTGGCGCTGCTGCGCGACAAGGGCCTCGCCCCTAAGGTCGTCGAGTACCTCAAGGAGGGCTGGACCAAGGATCAGCTCGTCGCCCTGACCGCCAAGATGGGCGTTCCGGCGCGCGAGATCCTGCGCGAGCGCGGCACCAAGGCCGTCGAGCTCGGCCTGACCGATCCGGCCACCTCCGACGAGGCGATCATCGCGGCCATGATCCTCGATCCGATCCTGGTGAATCGCCCTATCGTCTCGACCCCGAAGGGTGCGGCGCTGTGCCGTCCTGCCGAACTGGTCCTCGGTCTGCTCTAACCGGAGCCGTGGGGGTCGCCAGAATGGTTACCGGCGATTAACCATATCGGTAGAGAACGGTTAAGCCGTTCGCCAGCTACGACGCAGCTTTACGCAGGGCCGGCAGGCCGTGTGGCATCGCGAGTACGGGGGCACGATGCAAGAGTTCGATCCGCGACGTCCGACCTTTCGGCTGACACCGCGCCTGGCCATCGGCGCCGCCGGCGTCGCCGCCCTGGCGCTGGGCTGGAAGCTCACCGCCGACCAGGCCGTCGCCCCGCTCAAGGCCCCGCTCGATCCGGCGGCGATCACCGCCCTGCAACACGCGGCCTTCACCCAGTCCGAGGCCCAGCCCGGCTTCGGCCGGCCGCAGAGCGTCCCGGTCAAGGTGCTGCCCGGCGAGACGCTGGAATCCGCCGTCGAGCGCGCCGGCGTGCCGCGCGATGAAGCCCGCCGCGCCGTCGAAACCCTGGCCGAAGCCATGGACACCGTGCACATCAAAGCCGGCATGGCCTTCGACGCCGCCGTCGCCCAGCCCCGCGGCGAACGCGGCCCGGCCCGCCTGGTCGGCCTGTCGCTGCGCACCGGCCCGGCCCAGTCCATCACCCTCTCGCGCACCTTCGACGGCGCCCTGCGCCTGCGCGAGATGGAGGAGAAGATCCGCGACGAGGAGATGGTCGCGCGCGGCGAGATCACCGGCTCGCTCTACGAGAGCGCCTCGCGCATCGGGGCCAACCCCTCGGTCGTCGCCGGCATGGTCAAGCTGTTCTCGCACAAGGTCGACTTCGACCGCGACCTGAAGGCCGGCGACGAGTTCACCATGGTCTTCGACCGCAAGGTCACCGAAAGCGGCCGCACCATCGAGACCGGCGACCTGGAATACGCCCAGATCAAGGGCGTGCAGTTCTACCGCTTCGAGCGCGCCAACGGCGACATCCAGTACTTCGACGAGACCGGCAAGAACATCAAAGGCTTCCTGCTGCGCACCCCGGTCGACAACGCCCGCATGACCAGCCGCTTCGGCATGCGCCGCCACCCGATCCTCGGCTACAACCGCATGCACCAGGGGATCGACTTCGGGGCCGGGACCGGCACGCCGGTGCTGGCCGCCGGCGACGGGGTGGTGGTCGAGGCCCGCCGCTGGGGCGGCTACGGCAACTGGGTGCGCGTCCGCCACTCGGGCGGGTTCGAAACCGGCTACGCGCACCTGTCGCGCTTCGGCAAGGGCATCAAGGCCGGCGCCCGCATCAGCCAGGGCCAGGTCCTCGCCTATGTCGGCTCGACCGGCGCCTCCACCGGCCCTCACCTGCACTACGAGATCTGGGAGCACGGCAAGCGCGTGAACCCGATCGGCGCCAAGGTGCCCCAGGGCACGGTGCTGGCCGGCGCCGAACTGGCCGCCTTCCGCGCCCAGAAGGCCCGCATCGACGCGCTGGTCCGCGACCAGGGCGCCGACGAGGCGCCCGCCCGCCTGGCGGTCGCCGACACCGACGCGGCCCCGGCCCTGCGACGCTAGGTTGTCCTAGGGGAAGCCGCTACGCGGCTTCCAACCGCCCCTCCCGCGCACTAATGTGGCGGATCGAACCCTGTTCGCGCGGAGAGTCGCCTTGACCGCAGCCGTCAAACCCAAGCCCCGCGCGCGGTACGCCGCCAAGCGCGACGCCATCATGGCGGCCGCGACCCAGGTGTTCGCCGATCAGGGGATGAGCGGGTTCACCCTGGCCGCCGTGGCCAAGCGGATGGACCTGCATCCGGTCAGCCTGACCTACTACTTCAAGCGCAAGGAAGACCTTGCCGCCGCGGTGCTGCACGACACCATCGCCCGCTTCGCCAGGATGCTCGACGAGGCCGAGACCCACGCCACCCCGGCCGAGCGGCTGACCGCCTTCGTCGCCGCCTATTTCGAGACCCGCCGCCGCATCGCCGTCGGCGAGGAGGACGTGCTGGCGCCGTTCAGCGAGGTCTATCTGATCGAGGGCGAGCAGAAGCAGCCGGTGATCCAGAGCTTCGAGGCGCTCTATGTCCGCATTGGGCGACTGCTGAAGTCCGACGAGACGCCCTGGGTCACCGCGCCGCGCCGGCAGGGCCTGGCCCGGCTGGTGGTCAATCAGCTGACCTGGGCCGACACCTGGCTGCCGACCTACGAGCCGCAGGACTATCCGCGCCTCGCCGCCCGGCTCAGCGACATCATGATCAACGGTCTGCCGACCGCGGGCCAGCCCTGGCCGAACGGCGCGCTGCTGACCCTCGGGACGCCCAGCGCCGAGAACGACGAGGTCACCCGCGACCGCTTCCTGCTGGCCGCCACCAAGCTGATCAACCGCGAGGGTTATCGCGGCGCCTCGGTCGACAAGATCTCGGCCGAGCTCAAGGTCACTAAGGGCTCGTTCTATCACCACAACACCGACAAGGACGAACTGGCCGTGGCCTGCTTCGGGGCCACCTTCGACCTGATCGACCAGGCCAAGCGCGAGGCCGGCAAGGCGGGAAGCAACTGGACGCGGCTGTGGCTGGCGGTGACCTCGCTCGGCATGCTGCAGGCCGAAGGCGCGGGCGCGCGGCTGCTGCGTCACCACTGCATGGCCGCGGTGCCGCTGGCCATGCGCCGCCAGATGCTGATGCGCTTTCTGCAGACGACCAACTCGTTCGCCGGGATCATCGCCGACGGGGTGGCCGACGGTTCGATCCGCCCGATCGACCCGATGATGGCGGCGCATGCGATGATGGTGACGTTCAACGCCTGCCTGCCGCTTGAGCCGCGCCGGCGACCGGTCGTCACCGACGGGGTAATGGAGGAATATCTCCGTCCGGCCCTGCTCGGATACTTCGTGAAATAGAACCCCCGGAGAGGGGTGGGATCCTCCGGGGGCTCCATGGCCTCCTACTTGTTCGGGGTCTTGGCGGCGGGCGCCGTCTTGGCCATCGCGGTCGTTGTCGCGGCGGCCGACGAGCACTTGGCGTAATGCCCCTTGGCGTCGCGGCACTTGGCCGGCTTGGCCGGGGCGGCGGCCGCGCACTTGGCGAAATGGCCTTGGGCGTCGCGGCACTGGGTGGCGGCCGAGGCCGCGCCGGCCGTCGACAGGCCGGCGACCAGCGCCAGCGCGGTCGCCAGGGACAGACTGCGGGACATGGCGGTCCTCCTCAGGATGGAACGACCTACTTGGTCGCCGGCGTGCTCGCCGTCGCGGCGGCGGGCGCGGCCTTGTGATGCTTGTGCTTCTTGTGGTGGGCGGCCGGCTTGGCCGGCGCGGACTGGGTGGCGGGGGCGGCGGGCGGCGCAGCCGCCATGGCGACGCCGGCCAGGGCGAGGGAAGCGGCCAGCGAACCGGCGACGAGGATGGTGGGCTTCATGGGACTTGCTCCGAACGGCGGGGACATCCGCCTGTCCCTCAGCCTCGTCCGGCCACCTGACGCGCCCCGGGCGCGGGCCTTACAAATAGTTGAGCGAGCGATCGCCGTCTCAGCCGACGCCCACGAAAAAGCCCTCCCCGAAGGGAGGGCTCCTGATCGTCCCGAAGCGGGAGCGTTCGTCAGTCGAAGACGATGACCGAGCGGGCCAGTTCGCCCTTCTTCATCTCATCGAAGCCTTCGTTGACCTGCTCCAGCTTGATGCGCTGCGAGATCATCTCGTCCAGCTTCAGCTTGCCGTTCATGTACATGTCCACCAGGCGCGGCATGTCGACCGGGAAGCGGTTCGAGCCCATCATCGAGCCCTGCAGCTTCTTTTCGCCCAGGAAGGCGAAGCCCGGCAGGGTGATCGACTGGCCGATCGGGATCATGCCGATGATGTTGGCGGTGCCGCCGCGACGCAGCATGTTGAAGGCCTGCTCGGCGGTCTTCGACAGGCCGATGGCTTCAAAGGCGTGATGGACGCCGCCCTTGGTCATTTCGAGCACTTCCTTGACCGCGTCGGTCTTGGAGGCGTCGATGAAGTCTGTGGCGCCGAACTGATGGGCGAGGTTGCCCTTCGAAGCGACCATGTCGATGGCGATGATCCGGCCGGCGCCGGCGATCGCCGCGCCGTTGATCGCCGCCAGGCCGACGCCGCCGCAGCCGATGACCGCCACGGTCTCGCCGGGACGCACGCTCGAGGTGTGAATGGCCGCACCGACGCCGGTCATCACCGAGCAGCCGATCAGGGCGGCGCGGTCCAGCGGCATGTCCTTGCGGATCGCGACGCAGGCATGCTCGTGGATCAGCATCTGCTCGGCGAAGGACGACAGGTTCAGGTACTGCTGCATCGGGCCGGTGGTGGCCTTCAGGCGCGGCTCTTCCTCGGCGTCGCGCTTGGTGTCGGGCGACACGCACAGCGACAGGTGGCCGGTCAGGCAGAATTCGCAGTGGCCGCAATAGGCCGACAGGCAGGTGATGACGTGGTCGCCCGGCTTCACCGTGCGCACTTCCGAACCGACCTGCTCGACGATGCCGGCGCTCTCATGGCCCAGCACCGCCGGCAGCGCCGTCGGGTAGGAGCCTTGCATGAAGTGCAGGTCGGAGTGGCAAAGGCCGGCGGCCTTGGTGCGGATCAGCACTTCGTGCGGGCCCGGCTTGTTGATCTGGACGTTTTCGATCTGAAGCGGCTTGCCCACTTCGCGCAGCACTGCGGCTTTCATCTACGGCGATCTCCCCAAGCGACGCCCGGTCGGGCGCGGATTATCGAAGCCACGGTATGGCCGCGGCGCTCGTCACGCCAACCTTATCGCTGTTCAGGTGGCCGCGGCCAAGGCGTTTTTGGCCGAGGCCGGCCGATCGGGCGCTGGAGAGGTCGCTTGGGGCTATTTCGGCGCCCAGATGTCGGCGCGGCTGGACGACGAAACGATGTCCGAGCCCGACGTGCTCAGGCTCGACATCGGCACCGTGGTCGTCTTGCCGTGCGAGGACAACGTCACCATGCCTCCCTCGACCTTGACCACGCGGCCGACCTCGGCCCCGGCGCCGTCCTTGACCCGCGAGCCCGCGCGCAGGTCCGAGGTGGTGGCCGCGGTGTTGACCGCCCGCCCGGTCTCGGCGACCGGCGGAGCCTCATAGTCCCGGGCCGGCCGATTGGCCGGGGTGTCGATGGGCGGATAGAGCCCGCGTCCCTGATCGTAGGGGGCCGGCTGCTGCGCCGCCGCCGAACCGGCGAGCACCGCCAACGCGGCGCCGGCGAGGGCTGGCAAGAGCTTGACGTTCATCTTGGGTCCTCCGGAAGTCCGCCCAGCGGCGACCCAACCCGGACCCTCGCGCGAAGTTCCGCCCGCAGCTCCAATCGTGATCAGGCCTGCGCCGTGCGTCCGCCCAGGCGCAGCCTCGGCCAGGCCAGGCGCCGCAGGAACGCCAGATCCGGCAGCCAGCGCCGACGCACCGGGATACAGGCCTCCAGCGAAGCCAGCAGCGGCTCGACCGGCCCGTTGCTGATGAAATGGTCGCCGCCGGGCACCCGCTCGAAGCGGATCGGCTTCCAGCTCGCGGTCTGGACCGCCAGCCGCTCGGCGATTTCGATCGGCGCGAAATCGTCCTTGTCGCCGTGGATCACGTGCACCGGAATGCGCAGCCGCCCTAGCGCCGCGTGCAGATGCTCCAATTGGCCCGGTTGGTTCGACACCTCGAGCACTGCATGGCGCAGGTCGCGCGGGATGATCTTCAGCAGCTTGGTCCCCAGGTGCACCAGCCAGCGCGCCGTCGGCCCGGATTCGCCGAAATAGCCCGACAGCATCACCAGTCCGGCGACCCGGCGCGGGTTCTGCTCGGCCATGATCGAGGCGATCGCCGCGCCGTACGACTGGCCGACCAGCAGCACCCTCTGTCCCGGCCTCGACTGCAGCAGCGGCGCCAGCGCCCGGGCCTGGACCTGGATGTCGCCGACATACTCGACCGGCTCGGAACCAGCGTAGCCGGGTCGGTCGACGACCACCATCTCGCGGTCTGGCGGCAATTCGGCCAGCACTGGGGCCCAGTACTCAGCCCAGGACGGCGCGCCGGTCACGACCACGATCTTCCAGGGGGCGGGCCGCGCCCGCGGGGTCGTCAGCGCCGAAATCTTCCAACCGAGGCCGCCGCCGGCCTCGAAGCGAAAGCGTCGCACGACGCTGTCGGGATAATCGTCCGACGTCGGCACATGCTCGGTGCGGCCGCTCGCGGCCGACGTGAAGCACGCCCATCCCACGGACAACACGCCCTTGGGTCTCTTATGCAAGGTTCAGCTCCCAACTCGGATGCCTGATAGGAGCTGAACGCCCTGAAGCGGCGGCAGTTTCGTCCCCTCGCGAGGTCACAATCATCGCGGGAAAAATTCGCCCGACTCACGAACGTCGGGCCGCTAGCCGGCCAGACGGCCGCTATAGGCGAAGATCACCCCCAGCCACGGATGCGCGGTGACCACGCTGAAGCGATAGACGCCGTCCCGGGCGAACGAGGTCGCGCGCACCTGTGGTCCGAGCGCCTTCGGCAACGGCAGCGGTCCCAGCCGCCAGGACAGCATCCGCCAAGCAAAGCCGTTCTTCCGCAGCACCGGCTGGAACCGGAAGCTCAACGGCCCGACCCGCTCCTCGAACTCGCCCGGCGCGGCCAATGACTGCAATCGCGAGCTGAAGCGGCAGGAACCGAAGTCACGGGTCCACCGCTCGCCTCCCGCATCGGGCGCGATCGTCACCTTGAGGTCGCGGTAGCGTCCCGTCTCGGGCAGTCCGATCCCCGCGCGGGACAGCCGCGCCAGCAGCCCCCGGGCGCCGCGCGCCACGCCGCGGCCGCTGAAAGTCTGCCGAGACGTACGGTCATGCACCGCGACCACAGGCGCCGGCAGCTCCCAGGTCGCGTCGCCGAGCAGGCGTTGCAGCAGGGTCGGCGCCTCGGGCGCGCCGCTGTCGGCCCGGGTCGTGATCGGCAGTCCGGCGAGTTCACCGACGATATCGTCCAGCGTGACCAGTCCCACGCAGGCCTGCGCGCCGCGCGCCTCGACCCGCCCATCGACCAGGCCGCGCAGCACCGCTGCGGCGGCCGCCACCGGAACCGTCGGCCCCGCATTGGCCTGCGCCGCCAGCGACCAGCGCGACCGGCGCGCCGCGCCGTCGGCGCCGCGCCCTTCGGCCAGCACCACCATGTCGCCGCGGTCCGACCCCAGCCCTGCGGCCAGGTCGGCCACCGCCCGCAGCGGCCGGGCCGCCGGCTCCAGCGAACGGACCACCCGCAGGCGGACCAGCCAGGACATCAGCCAGAGTCCCAGGTGCAGCGGCGCCAGCTCCAGGCCGGCCAGGAACCGCGCCTCCTGCTCCACCCGCCCGGCCATCAGGTCGAGGTCGGGCGTCTCGCACAGCGAGCCCAGCCGTCGGCCAAGGCCCGGAAAGGCGATGCGCCGCAGGCCGCTCCATCCGGCTTCGTCGCCCCAACGGCCGCCCGAGAACACCCTGACCGGCCGCCCCACGTACGACAGGATGGCGCGGACCACGGACAGTCCGCGCGGCGCCCGCGCGCCCGGCGAAATCGCGACGGTCACCCGCTCGAGGCGTGTCCAGCCGACGGTCAGGGCGTCCAACGCCGCGTTCGACAGGGCCGGGGTGGAGCTGGCGCCGGTGACGGCGAGGACGCCGGCCGACCTCGCCTCGACGTCGAGCGCGGCGGCGAAGCCGGCGACGAAATCGCGACCGTCGGCGATGTCGATGTAGTGCGCGCCCAGCGCGATGGCCGCCCGCGGCAGAAGCATGGCGCTGTGCTGGAACGGCCCAGCCGCATCGATCACCGCCCAGGGCCGCAGCTCTCGCAGGGTTTCTGGACGGTCGCGGTCGAAACCTGCCGCGACGCACCCCAGTTCGTCCGCCAACGCCTGCGCCCGCTCCAGCCCCCGGGCGGCCAGGATCAGCTCGATCTGCGGCCACGGCGCCAACAGCCGCGCCAGCCGCTCGCCGAACGCCCCCGTGGCGCCGACCAGAACCACGCGCCGCGTCACGAGGCCGGCGGCTCAAGGACGAACCGCGCGCGGGCATCCGGCGACGGGATCATGCACGCGTCGCGGCGCCCCATCAGTCAGGCCGCCATCCGCGCCTTGAAGACCCCGTCCGGCAGGTCACCGGCCCGGTCGGGATGGACAAAGAAATAGTCCTTCCAGGGCGCCTCGACGTCGACGTCCGAGCATTCTTCCAGGCGATCGGCGTTCAGCGCGAACATCCGGTAGCCGCGGGACAGGAAGACCTCCAGCACCGCCTGCGCCGAGCCGCCGAACCGGCCCTCCAGCATCAGCGGATGGATCTCGATCAGCACATGCGGCCGGTCGCGCTCGATGATCTGCTCGGCGCCCTTCAGCGCCTTCAGCTCGGCGCCCTCGATATCCATGCGGATGAAGTCGACCCGGCTCAGGCCCTTCGCCTCGCAGTATTGGTCGAGGGTCGTCACCGCGGCCGGCTCGACCTCCGCGCCCATGTCCTCGAAGTCGGGGCGCACCGGGCTCTGCGGCCGCTCGGCGGCGAGGTAGGCGTAACCGCGCGCCATCCGCCCGGACATCTTGATCGGCGTCACCAGCAAGAGTTCGCCCGGCGCGTCGGCGACCGCGGCGTTGACCGGGGTCACGTGGCCGGAAATCCGGTGCCAGGCCAGGCAAACCTTCAGCACCTCGAAGGTGAAGGCCGACGGTTCGAACGCGTGGATCTGCGCCTTCGGCGCGACCTGGGTCATCACATAGGAGTGTCGCCCGTCGCTGGCCCCCACGTGCAGGCAGACCGGCGCACCGCTGAGCAGGTCGGCGAGATACGGGGTCTCGGGTTCGTGCTTGGCCCACGCCCTGTTGCGGCGCCAGGCGCGATAGGCGTGACCGAGCACCCTGATCGACGGCATGGGTACTTCCTCGTGGCCGGCCTCTTTACGCTGCGTCCCGCGTCACCGTCACCATGTAGTTGATGTCGCAGTCCGCAGAGCGGACCCACCGATCGGTCAGCGGATTGAACGCCACGCCGAACGGCCCCTGCACCGCGACCGGCTCGCCGTCGAGGAAGCCGCGCAGCTCTTCGGGCTTGAGGAACTTGTTCCAGTCGTGGGTCCCGGCCGGCACCCAGCGCAGCACGTACTCGGCCCCGATCTTGGCCAGGGCCAGCGCCTTCAAGGTGCGGTTGAGGGTCGCCACGATCATCAGCCCGCCCGGCGCCAGCAGCCGCGCGCAGTCGCGCAGATAGGCCCCCGGATCGGCGACGTGCTCGATGACCTCCATGTTCAGGATCACATCGAACGGACGCTCGCCGGCGGCCAGCAGGTCCTCGGCGGTGGTGGCGCGGTAGTCGATGGCCAGGCCCTGCTCGACCGCGTGGGCGCTGGCGGTGCCGATGTTGCGCTCCGAGGCGTCGACGCCGGTGACCTGGAAGCCGAGCCGGGTCATCGGCTCGCACAGCAGCCCGCCGCCGCAGCCGATGTCCAGCAACCGCAGCCCCTCGAACGGCCGGATCGCCTTCGGGTCGCGCCCGAACCGCGCCTGCACGTGGTCGCGGATGAACGACAGCCGCACGGGGTTGAACTTGTGCAGCGGGGCGAACTTGCCCTTCGGATCCCACCATTCGGCGGCGATGCGCGAGAATTGTTCAACCTCTTTCGGGTCGATCGACGATGCGGACGCGGGCGACATGAAACCCTTTTCCTACCGAGCGGCGAACGGCGCCAGCCCCTATCGGCCACGAAGGCCAAGAATGGGCGCCATCTTGCGCGGGGCGCGTCCTTTTCGCGTCTGCGAAGGCAGACATTGCCCCTGGCCGCAGGCCCCGCTATTAGGCGCAGCCTTCCCTCTCAAGCGGAGCTCCTGCGCTGTCTCGGCTAGTGATGAAATTCGGCGGCACGTCCGTCGCCGACCTCGAGCGTATCCGACGCGTCGGCCGTCTGGTGGCGGCTGAAGTCGCGGCCGGACACAAGGTCTGCGTCGTGGTGTCGGCCATGGCCGGCAAGACCAACGAACTGGTCGCCTGGACCGACGGCGCCGGCGCCGCCGCCCAGGGCCTGCCCCCGTCGGACGACGAGTACGACGCGGTCGTCGCCTCCGGCGAACAGGTGACCGCCGGCCTGCTGGCCATGACCCTCCGCAATATGGGCCTGCCGGCCAAGTCGTGGCTGGGCTGGCAGATTCCGATCATCGCCGACGACGCGCACGGCCGCGCCCGCATCGACGACATTCCGCCCGAGAAGCTGGCCGCCGCGCTCGACGCCGGCGAGGTCGCCGTGATCGCCGGCTTCCAGGGCGTGACCCGCGACGGCCGCATCGCCACCCTCGGCCGCGGCGGCTCCGACACCAGCGCGGTGGCCATCGCCGCGGCGGTGAAGGCGATCCGCTGCGATATCTACACCGACGTCGACGGCGTCTACACGACCGACCCGCGGATCGAGCAGAAGGCCCGCAAGCTCGGCAAGATCTCCTATGAGGAGATGCTCGAGATGGCCTCGCTGGGCGCCAAGGTCCTGCAGACCCGTTCCGTCGAACTCGCCATGGCCCAGAACGTGCCGGTGCGGGTGTTGTCCAGTTTTGTCGAGCCCGGCGAAGCGCCCGGCCAAGGCACCATCGTGTGCGACGAGGAAGAGATCATGGAAAAGCGCATCGTGAGCGGCGTCGCCTACAGCCGTGACGAGGCCAAGATCAGCCTGTTCGGTCTGCCCGACCATCCGGGCGTGTCGTCCGAGATCTTCGGCGCGCTGGCCGACGCCAACGTCAATGTCGACATGATCGTGCAGAGCCATGCGCGCACCGCCGACACCGCGAACATGGAGTTCACGGTCGGCAAGCGCGACGCCCAGCGCGCGGTCGAGATCGTCCGCGCCCACCAGGACAAGATCCGCTTCGACGACGTCCAGGTGAACGAGGACGTCGCCAAGGTCTCGGTCATCGGCGTCGGCATGCGCAGCCACACCGGCGTCGCCAAGACCATGTTCCAGGCCCTGGCCGAAAAGGGCGTCAACATCCAGGTCATCTCGACCTCGGAGATCAAGATCAGCGTGCTGATCGACGCGGCCTACACCGAACTGGCCGTGCGCGCCCTGCACGCCGGCTTCGGCCTCGACCAGCTCTAGAGCTTGAGCAACACCCGCCCGCGCTTGCCCCGGGCGGCGAAGCGATCGAAGGCGGCGTCGGCGTCCTCCAGGGCGTAGACGCTGTCGATCGCGGGCTTCAACGCCCCGGCCCGCCACAACGCGATCAGCCGGCGCAGCCGCCCCGGATCGGTGCGCAGCATCATCAGCCATCCGGCCCGCTTGCCCGACAACGCCGCGCGCACGAAGCCGCCGAGATCACCGGTCGGATTGGTCGAGACATAGGTCCCGCCGGGCGCCAGATGCGGCGCGGCCTGGGCGAACGACGACTTTCCCGCCGCATCCAGCACCAGATCGAAGCGGTCGCCGGCGCGATACGGCGCTTCGCGGGGTCGGATCTCGGCCGCGCCCTGCCCGGCCAGCCACGCGGCGTTGTCGCCGCCCGCCACGGCTGTGACCGTTGCGCCCTGGCTCGCGGCCAGCTGCACCGAATAGACTCCGACGCCGCCGGCCGCGCCGATCACCAACGCCCGCCGGTCAGGCTGCAGGGGCCGGATACGCTCCAGCACCTCGATCGCGGTCAGCCCCATCACCACCAGGGCCGCAGCGTCCTCGTCGTTCAGGTCGTCGGGGATCGGCTCGACGTGGCGCTCATTGATGACCGCGAACTGCGCATGGGTGCGCGGGCCGTCCAGCACCGGGCTGTAACCGATGACCCGCTGGCCGGCGGCGATCCGCGCGCCGTCGCTGCGCGCGACGCCGGCGAACTCGAACCCGGTCAGCACCGGCCCGGCCTTGCGGAAGCCCGAGACCTGCCGCGCCCAGCCGCCGGCCCGCACCTGCACGTCCATCTCGTTGACGGCCGAGACCCGCACCTCGACCAGGATCTGGCCGGGTGCCGCAACCGGAACCGGCGCCTCGACCACCTGCGTACGCGCGGCGGCGACGTCCACGGCGAGCGCCCGCATCAGAGCGTCTCGATCCGCACGCCGAACGCCTGCAGCCGCGCCAGGGCCTGTTGCGGGTCCAGGGTCGTCTCCGGGAACCGCAATCCGGCGGGCGGCGGCGGCGCGCCGTCGAGGCCCAGCACGCGCTCCACGCCGATCATCACCCCGAGGGCGGTCAGGTGCGCCTGGCCGTTCGGATCGCTGACCACTGTGCGCTGGGCCCGCTCGCGCCCGCTTGCGTCCGCCCCGACCATGTCGATGTAGAGGTCGTGCGAGGCCGCCCCGCCGCCGCCGGTCCCGATCGAGGTTCCGGTGCCGAGGTCGAAGCGCACGTCCGCCGCCCCGGTCATCGAGGCCAGGGCCGGCGTATCGAGCACGCCCATCGGCAGCGCGTCGAACGGATCGAGCCCCGCCCGCTCGACCCGGCGTGGGTTGGCCGCCGCCTCGAGATTGGTCCAGGCGCCGCCCTGCCGAACCAGGGCCCGCCCGACGAAGCCGCCGGAGTCGGAGGCGGTCATCGGCCCGATCGGGTCGGCGTAGTCGTAGAGCGCGGCCATCTCGACCCGCTGCACGCTGGCAAGCCCCCGCGCCGCGGCCAGCGCCGCCAGGGTCAGCACCCCGGCCTGCCAGTGTCCCAACATCAGCGCCGGCGCCCGCGCCAGGTTCACCGCCGTGACGGCGCTGGAGCCCATGCTGTCGGCGGTGCGCACGATGCCGATATGCGCCGCGCCCGCCGCCAGGGCGGCGGCGAGCAGGTTGTCGCCGGGATCCTGCAGCGTCGCGACCACCAGGTCGACCGGCCCCAGCTCGGCCAGGGCCGCGGCTGGATCGGCGACGTCCAGCCGCGCCGTCCGCGCGCCCAGCTCGGCGGCGAGCGATGCGCCTTGGTCCGGGTTGCGGCCGGCCAGCACCAGGTCCAGCGCGTGGCCGGCGGCGCGCAGATGCCGCGCGACCAGGCCGCCGACCAGGCCGTAGCCGCCGGCGATGACGACCCGCGGGCTCACAGCGTCACCGCCATGCGATACTCAGACGGAAAGCCGTGGTCGCGCGACAGCTCCGGCGAGCGCAGCTCGGCCAGGATGCGCAGTCCCATCGCCTGGTAGAAGCCGACCGCCGGATTGTCCGCCAGCACGTCCAGTTGCAGTTCACGGAAGCCCGCCGCCTTGGCGCGGCCGATGGCGGCTTTCAGCAGGTCGCGCCCCACGCCCTTGCCGCGATGCTGCGGCGGCGTCGACAGCGCATGCAGGTAGTAGACGTCCTCCGGGATGTGCGCGTTGAGATAGCTCGCGGTCTCGGCCCGCGCCGCCAGCCCGGAATACTGCTCGTAGCTGGCCTTGCCCTGCGCCATCAGGCCCGGCGCGAGCCCCGCTAGATTGGCCTTGAAGGCGTAGAAGTTCGGCCCGGCGAAGCCGAGCTCGATCCCCAGCAACTCGTCCCCTTGAACCACGGCGGTCGTGCAGGCCGCGCAGAACAGCGTGTCCGGCACGCTCCAGGAGGCGGTCACCACCTGCTCCAGCAGGCCGTCGACGCCGAATTGATAGTCGTAGCTGACCGGCCCGGTCGCCCGGATCAGCGCCGGGATCAGCGGCGCGAACCGCGCGGCCTGGTCCTTGTCGACCGGTGCGAGCTGAAGGGTGTTGGCTGTCACGTCCGCCTCCGCTAAATCTGTTGTTACGATCTGTAAGTTACGAATCGTAAGTTATGCAGGACACGCTCGCTGTCAAGCGGCGTGGAAGGGAGCAAGGGTGTCAGGCAGGCGCATGCCGCGTGATCAGCGGCGCAACCAGCTTCTGGAGACGGCGGCGGCCATCGTCCGCGCCGAGGGCACCGACGCGCTCACCCTGGCCCGGCTGGCCGAGCAGGCCGGCGTCACCAAGCCCATCGCCTACGAGCACTTCGGCACGCGAGCCGGCCTGCTGATCGCGCTCTACCGTTACTTCGACGCCCGCCAGGCCCAGGCCGTCGAGACCGCGCTGGCCGCCCAGGCCCGAACCCTTGAGGACGTGGTCGAGATCCTCAGCGCCGCCTACGTCGACTGCGTGCTGCAGGCCGGGCCGGAGTTCGGCGCCATCGCTGCGGCGCTGTCGGCCAGCGAGGAGATGGACGATTTCCGCCAGGCCCTGCGCGAGGGCTATGTCGATCAGTACCTGGCCGCGCTGGCCAGGTTCGTCCCGCTGCCGGGTCCCGAGGGCCGCGCCGTGCTGCTGGGCGTGATCGGCGCCGCTGACATACTTTCCCAGGCCGCCGCCGCCGGACGGATGAGCCGCGTCGAGGCGATCGCGGCCCTGTCGCGCATTATGCTGGGCGCGCTTCGCCCGTCCTAGCCCCTGTCCCGGTTGGCAAGCCAACCGGGATGAACAGGGTCGATTCTTTGAGTTTAGAGCCCTTCTTATCCACTCACGATGATCCATCGTGAGTGGGAAGGGCTCTAGCCGCGGTCAGGCCGAACGCCGCCCAGACCCCGGCGACCGCCAGCGGCAGCACCGCGACGAACACCCATAGCCCCGCCGAGCGGGCGCTGGCTTCGCTCAGCCCCTCTGAGAAGCCGACCAGGTTGGCGACCGCCCCGGCCGCCGCCGCGCCGACCGCCGATCCGGTCAACCGCACCGTGGTCATCGCCGCCGCGCCGATGGCGCGCTCGTCGCCCTCCGGCAGCGAGGCCAGGATGCGCTGGCTCATGAACGCCCATGAGAGGCCAAAACCGCCGCCCAGGAACAGGCCGGCCACCACCACGCCGACGACCGACGCAGACGGCATGGTCAACGCTGCGAACGCCACGCCCACGGTGGCGACGATCGCCCCCAGCCGGATCATCCGCCGCGGCCAGGCGCCGGTCAGGTGCGCCACCAGCAGGCCCATCACCGTCCAGGCCGCCGCCTCGCCGGCGATCACATAGCCGGCCTCCAGCGCCGTCAGCCCGGCCAGCTTCTGCAGGATCGCCGGGCCGTAGATCGCAAAGCCCATCGAGGCGACGGTGAGCAGGAACATTGCGGCGAACCCCGCCCCCGGGATGGTGGCCAGGTCGCTCGCCCCCTTCGGCAGCAGCCGGGTGCGCGCGCGCCCGTCGAACCAGACGGTGAACGCCAGCACCGCGCAGCCCAGCGCCGTCAGCAGCCCCGAGCGGAGGAAGTCGCGGGCCATGTCGGCCAGGCCGATGGCCATGACCCCGGCGGCGATCAGGGCCAGCTGCGGCCAGGCGACCTTCGCGCCCTGATCGCCGCGGTCGCTGGGCAGCATCACATAGGCCGCCCAGGCCACGCCCGCGCCCTGGATCGCGAACAGCCAGAACACCCAGCGCCAGGCCCCGAGATCGGCGAAAATCCCGCCGATCAGCGGCCCCAGCAGGCTGGCCACGCCCCAGATCGCGGTGATCGTCGCATAGACCCGCGGCAGCAGCCGGTCGGGGAACATCAGGCCGATGGCCACCGAACAGAACCCGACCACCCAGCCGCCGCCCAGGCCCTGCAGCACCCGCCCGACCAGGAAGCTGGCGATGTCGGGGCCGCCGGCGCTGAGCGCGCAGCCGACCGCATAGAGCACCGCCGCCGCCGCGGTCGCCCGCCGCAGACCGAAGCGCAGGCCAAGCAGGCCCGAACTCGCCCCGGCCAGCACCGAACCCAGCAGGAACCCCGCCGTCGCCCAGCCGAAATAGGCGTAGCCGCCGAGGTCGGCGCCGACGCTGGGCATGATCGTGGCCGTCACCATGGAGTCGGCGGCGCTGATCCAGACGCCCAGGCAGATCAGCACGAAGCGCGACAGCCGCCCCTCGCCCACCACGTCGGCCCAGCTTCCGTCCGCACGCGACGCCCCAGCCATTTGACAACCTCCAACTACGCATATTTGCGCTAGACCCGGCGCACGGGTTTTGCAATCATCTATTTGTCAAATGCACAGCACATCCGACCAGATCCTTCTGCTGCTCAAGAGCAAGGGCCCGGCCCAGACCAAGGCGATCGCCGAGGCCATGGGCGTCACCCGCCAGGCCGCCCGCCTGCAAATGGAAAAACTGCACGCCGAGGGCCTGGTCGAGCACGTCACCGAACGCATGGGGGTCGGCCGGCCGCGCCGCTCCTGGTCGCTGAGCGCCAAGGGCGACGAGCGGTTCCCCAACACCCACGCCCAACTGACCGTCGAACTGCTCGACGCCGTCCGCAGCGAGTTCGGCGACGAGGGCCTGGACCGCCTGGTGGCGCGGCGCGAACGCGCCATCGAGGTCGGCTACCGCCGGGCGCTCGCCGCCGCCGACACCCTGGAGCAGAAGCTGGAGCGGCTGGCCGCCGTGCGCGCCGCCGAAGGCTACATGGCCGAGTGGACCCCGCTGGCCGAAGGCGGCTTCCTGCTGATCGAAAATCACTGTCCGATCTGCGCGGCGGCCACCGCCTGCCAGGGCTTCTGCCGCTCGGAGTTGGACCTGTTCCGCGCCATGCTCGCCCCGGCCGGCGTCGAGCGCACCGACCACATCCTGGCGGGCGCGCGGCGCTGCGCCTACCTTGTCACCCCATGGACATCGTCGCCTTCGAGCACCTGACCGCCGCCCAGCGCGCCGACTGCGCGCGGATCCTGCGCGAGGCCTTCGCCCACATCCCGGCCTATCAGGAGGACGGCGAGGCCGAGGCCGAGGTCGAGACCTTTCTCACCGTCCCCGAACGGTTCGCCTTGGCCGCCCTCGACGGGCAGACGGTGGTCGGCCTGATCGGCGGCATCGACACCTACAGCCACGCCGCCGAGCTGCATCCGCTGGCGGTCGATCCGCGCCGTCACGGCCAGGGGATCGGGGCGGCGCTGACCGCGGCGCTGGAGGCCCGCGTGGCGGCCATGGGCAAGCTGACCGTCTATCTCGGCACGGACGACGAGGTCGGCGGCACCAGCCTGTTCGGGGCCGACATCTTCCCAGGCGCCCTGGCCAAGCTGGCGCAGATCGCCCCGACCGGCGGCCACCCGTTCTTCTTCTACCGCAAGCTCGGCTACGAACCGGTCGGCGTGGTGCCGGACGCCAACGGCTTCGGCCGCCCGGACCTCTTGATGGCCAAGCGGGTTGCGCGCCCCTAACTCGGGATCGGCATCTGGAAGTTCGGCGACCAGTGCGTCGCCGTGCCGGCGCTGACGTACCAGGCCAGCAGCAGCGCGCAGATCAGCGCCCCGGGCAGATGACTGCCGGTCCGCCGCCACGTGAACACCGTGATCACCCCGACCAGCGCCATCAACGGCACGAACTGGATGGCGATGATCGTGTTCAGCGGCTCGGCCATCGCCAGCCGGCCGGTCAGGAACAGCGCCCCGTACTGGATCGCCAACAGCACCGCGAACCCCAGCGACATCGCCGCCATGCCGGCGAAATAGTGGCTCCAGCGCCCCTCGCCCGCCACCGCCAGCCGCCCATGCAGTCCGCGCAGGGCGACCACGAAGAACACCGTCCACAGCGGCAGATAGGCCAGCGCAAAACCGAAATGGCGCATGTCGAGCGGCTTCAGCCCCACGATCCAGAAGCGGTAGTCGACGTGCAGGACGCCCGCGACGACGGCCAGGGTCAGGTAGCCCGCCGTCACAGTGAGCAGCGCGATCGCCGCCGACCTCGGCCAGTCGGCGCCCGCCTGCGGCCGCGGGGCCTTGGTCGCCAGCCCGATGACCAGGGTCAGGGCGGCTCCGCCGAGCGCCCAGACCAGCAGCTGGTTGGTGATCCACTGCGGATAGAGCGGCGTCGGCAGGGCCAGCATCCCCAGCTTCATGAGCGGGAAGAAGGTCACCGCCGGCAGCGCCGCGGTCGCCGCGAAGAACAGCCACCAGCGCCGGTCCCGGCGCGGCGCGGCCGGCCCCATCGCCTGCGGCCGCCGGTCGAGCCGGTGCAGCCAGCGCACGCTGAGCAGGATCTCGAACACCGCCAGCAGCACCGCCGCCATCCCGGCGAAGGCGATCAGGGTTCCGATCTCCTTCCAGAACCAGATCTGGTCCCCGGCCGGCCGCGGCCGCGCCTCGCCGTCGAGCGTGCGCTGAAACCAGTCGATGGTCGGCGCTACGCCGCCGGTCGAAAAGTGCTCCCAAGGGTGCGTAACCGGCGGCACGTACAGCACATGCGCCGTACCCGACGCGACGTCGCCATAGACGCGGCCCGGAACGATCGGCTCCTGGGTCCCGAACAACGCCTGCATGGCCGGCGAGCGCGGAACCTCGAACCCGCGCGGGACCTGCCACATCAGCTCGGCGAACTCGTCATAGCCGCCGAACACCACGGCCAGGTTCCGCAACTCGGCCCTGGCCTTGGAGCCGAACACAGCCCCGATCGCCGGGGTGGAGCCGACCAGCACCGCGGCGCGATAGCCGTCTGGATCGGACGCCGCCGCGCCCACCACCGGCCCGCCGCCCAGGCTGTGCCCGGCCAGGCCGATATTGGCCTTGTCGACCTGCGGCAGACTCTTGAGGTAGCGCAGCGCCGCCGGCCCGCCGAAGTCGTTGGCCCCGACAATGGCGTCGGAATAACCGTGCCCAGGCTGGTCCATGGCCACCACCACGAAGCCGCGACGCGCCAGTTCGATGGCGAAGGCCGACTGCATCTCGCGGGTGTTGATATAACCGTGGCTCAGCAGCACCCCCGGCGCCGGATGCTCCGCCGTCGCCGAGGCCGGCGTATAGACCAGCGCCGCCAGCGTGGTTCCCCGGTCGCCGGCGAACCGCACGTCGCGCACGCTCACCCCACCCGCCGTCTGCACCAGCCAGGCCAGCAGCGCGCCGGTCAGGATCACCGCCAGGCCGCCGACCAGTCCCAGCCACGCCTTGCCCATCGCCCGCCCCGAACGTTGTTATGCCGGAACTATGAGCGCGGCCGCCCCCTTCGCGCAATCGCCCGCAAATGCCTTCTTTTTAGGCGCCCAGGCCGCCGAGCCGCGGGATTTGTCCGAGCACGGCCGATCTCGCCGACGCCTCGCGTACAGCCGCGCTCACAAAGTCGTCCCGCCCTGTTTTCGTCTCCGTTCCGACGCGCAAAGCTGCTAGGAGGCGATTAGGGAAAAGGGAGAGAAACTCACCTGATGGCCACGCCGGGGATCGCGGTTCGGGGACAACGCAGTCTGCTGCGGCAGATTCGCGAAGCGCTCGCCTCGGGCGGGCCGGCCCAATCGCGCCTGGACGTCGTGGTCCGGATCATCGCCCGCTCGATGGTCGCCGAGGTCTGCTCGCTCTACATGCGCCGCGCCAGCGGCGACATGGAGCTGTTCGCCACCGAGGGCCTGGACCCCGGCGCCGTCCACGTCACCCGCATGAAGCCCGGCGAGGGTCTGGTCGGCGAGATCATGCGCCTCGGCCGGCCGCTGAACCTGTCCGACGCGCCCAACCATCCGGCCTTCTCCTATCGCCCGGAGACCGGCGAAGACCCGTTCCACGCCTTCATGGGCGTGCCGCTGCTGCGCGGCGGCCGCGCGATCGGCGTGCTGGTCGTCCAGAACCGCACCGAGCGGGTCTATACCGACGACGAGGTCGAGGACCTGCAGATCGTCGCCATGGTGCTGGCCGAAATGGTCGCCGGCAGCGAGCTGGAGGGCGAGCTCAAGGGCGTCGAGATCGCGCCTCACCGGCCCGAGCGGCTGATCGGCTCGCGCTTCGCTGACGGCCTAGCGCTCGGCGTCGCCGTCCTGCACGAACCGCCGGTCGCCCCCTCGCAGCTCTTGGCCGAAGACGTCGTCGCCGAAGAGACCCGCCTGAAGACGGCGATCCTCGGCCTGCAGGCGCAGATCGACGACATGCTGACCGGCGAGCACGGCCTGGTCGACGCCTCCTACGAGGTGCTCGAAACCTACAGGATGTTCGCCCACGACCGCGGCTGGAACCGCAGCCTGGAGGACGCGGTCCGCAACGGCCTCACCGCCGAGGCTGCGGTCGAGCGGGTCCGCTCCGAGCACCGCGCCCGCCTGGGCCAGGCCCGCGATCCCTATCTGCGCGAGCGCCTGCACGACTTCGAGGACCTGGCCGACCGGCTGCTGCGCCACCTGTCGGGCGACGGGCACGCCGCCCGCGACCTGCCCGAGAACGCCATCCTGATCGCGCGGAACCTCGGCCCCGCCGACCTGCTCGAATACGACCGCACCAAGCTGGCCGGCCTGCTGCTGGAGGAGGGCTCCTCGGCCAGCCACGCGGCGATCGTCGCCCGCGCGCTCGACATTCCCTGCGTCGGTCGCCTGCCCGGCCTGCGCGACAAGGTTTCGGAGGGCGACCCGGTCATCGTCGACGCCGAGACCGGCGAGGCCTATCTGCGCCCGCGCGTCGACGTCGTGAAAGCGCTGCACGCCCGGCTTGAGGTGCGCCTGCAACGGCGCGCCGAATTCGCCAAGCTGCGCGACACCCCGGCCTTCACCCGCGACGGGGCCAAGGTCACCCTGCTGATGAACGCCGGGCTGGACGTCGATCTCGACATCCTCGGCGAGACCGGCGCTGAGGGCATCGGCCTCTTTCGCACCGAGTTCCAGTTCATGGTCGCCGAGGAGATGCCGCGCTTCAACGCGCAGACCGCGCTCTACGGCCGGGTGATGGACGCCGCCGGCGACCGGCCGGTGACCTTCCGCACCCTCGACCTCGGCGGCGACAAGGTGCTGCCGTACCTGGAGGCCGAGCGCGAGGAGAACCCCGCTCTTGGCTGGCGCGCAATCCGCATGGGCCTGGACCGCCCGGCCCTGCTGCGCCTGCAGCTGCGCGCCCTGATCGCCGCCGCCCGCGGCCGGCCGCTGCGCATCATGTTCCCGCTGGTCGCCAGCGTGGACGAGTTCCGCGCCGCCCGCGCCCTGGTCGATCACGAGGTCGCCTGGGCCCAGCGCCGCGGCCGCCCGGCCCCCTCCCGCCTCGACGTCGGGGCGATGATCGAGGCGCCGGCGGTGGTCTGGCACCTGGACGCTTTGCTTCCGATGACTGATTTCGTCAGCGTCGGCACCAACGACCTGATGCAATATCTGTTCGCCGCCGACCGCGGGAACCCGCGGGTGTCGGACCGCTACGACTTCCTCTCGCCGCCGGCCCTGCGGGCGCTTGAGGTGATCCAGAAGGCCTGCGAGGAGACCGGCACGCCCGTCTCCGTGTGCGGCGAGATGGCGGGCCGACCGCTGGAGGCGTTCGCCCTTGTCGCGCTTGGGTTTGATCGCCTGTCCATGCCGCCGGCCGGCATCGGTCCGGTCAAGCAGATGGTGCTGTCCTGCGACCGCGAGGCGGCCCGCCGCGGCGTCACCGCCCTGCTTCGCACCTCGGCCGGATCGGTCCGGAACGAGATCGAAACCCTCGCCCGAAAATTGTATTTGGCCATCTGAAACAGGCTTCACCGGGGACGCTGCGTCGCACCCCTGCGCCCGATTAGCGCATTGAATTTCAATGCCTAGGGTGATACTCACAACCCAATATTAAGACCTTTACTGTAAATCTGGCAGGGCGCGACTTCGCCTTTAGATCGTAAACGCTAGCAAGAGGCGCCAAAGTAGCCATGCCGCTCGATACTGGCGGGGTTACCAGTCTGGATTTGCGTAACGGCGGTGATCGCGAGACCAACCGCGCCGGCGGCCTGACGCCATCCCTCGAAGTTGGACCCGATATTGGCGCCGCGCTGAAGGCCGCTCGGGAACTTCGCGGCCTCAACCTGCAGGAACTGGCCGACTCCACGCGAATTCGCCGCAGCTACCTGGCGGCGATCGAAGAGATGCGGCTGGACGAGCTGCCCTCGCGCCCGTTCACCATCGGCTACATCCGCGCCTACGCCGCAGCGCTGGGCCTCGATGGCGACGCCGCGGTCGAGCGCTTCCGCCGCGACGAGCCGGTCCACGACAGCGCCCTCCGCGCGCCGATCGGCGTGGTCGAATCGAAGGACCCGCGGCTGACCCTGGTGATCGGCGGCGGCATGCTGGTGCTCGCCGCGATCGTGCTCTGGAACGTCGCCCAGCGGGCCATGACCGCCGAGGAGCCGCCGCCGCACACCGCCCCGGCCGCCGCCATCGCCAAGGCAAAGCTCGGCGCGCCCGCCGGCCCCGTCGCGCTCGGCGCGCCGCTGCCGGCGCCGGTCGAATCCACCACCCCCACGCCCTACGAGACCCCGGGCCTGGCCGAGGCCACCGCCGCGGGCGGCTCGTCGGACGCCGTCGTCGCCGCCAAGAAGGCCGCGGCGGCCGCGCCCAAGCCAGAGCCGGTCGCCCCGACCGAGCCCCTGCCCCCGACCTTTGTGGCGCGCGGGACCGTCTACGGGGCCGACCCGGCCGCGTCGCTGGTCACGCTCCAGGCCCGCAAGGGCGCTTCGCTGATCGTCCGGGGCGCCGGCGGGGCGGCTTATTTCGCCCGCCAACTGTCGGCGGGCCAGGCCTACCGGGTCCCCAACCTGAAGGGCCTCACCCTCGAGGTCACCGACCCGGCCGCCTTCCAGGTGTTCGTCGGCGGCCAGAGCAAGGGCCTGATGCCGGCTCCCACGATCGCCGCCGAGAAGCTTGCGGGCTAGCCTCGCCGCGCCGTCTCGGCGAAGTTGCCCTCCGATTCAGTACGGAGGTTCAGTCATGGTCGCAGGTGTTACGGACGGCGGAGCGCACCCGAGCAACGCCGAGCAGATGGCCGCGCCCTCCTATCGGCTGGCCGCCCTCGACGAGGAATTCCTGCTCGGCGACTCGATGCGCGGCGTCCGCTTCCTGCTCGAATACGCCAAGGCCGAGGAGGCCCTGCGCGCCTCGGGCGTGCGCTCGACCATCGTGGTGTTCGGCAGCGCCCGCATCTCCGAGACCGGCCCCGGCCGCCACGCCTCCTGGTACGCAGCGGCGCGCGAGTTCGGCAAGATCGCCTCCCAGCGCGGCGGCGCCCTGCTGAGCAACGGCGGCCCGCGCGACAACGTCATCGCCACCGGCGGCGGGCCCGGCGTGATGGAGGCGGCCAATCGCGGCGCGGTCGACGCCGGCGCCCCGACGATCGGGTTCAACATCACCCTGCCCTTCGAGCAGGAGCCCAACGCCTATTCGACCCCCGACCTGACCTTCCGCTTCCACTACTTCGCCATGCGCAAGATGCACCTGGCCATGCGCGCCAACGCCCTGGTGGTGTTTCCAGGCGGGTTCGGCACCCTGGACGAGCTGTTCGAGATCCTCACCCTGCGCCAGACCGACAAGGCGCCGCGGATCCCGGTCGTGCTGTTCGACGAAGCCTATTGGCGCTCGGTGATCAACTTCGACACCATGATCGCCGAAGGCATGATCAAGGCCTCCGATCTCGACCTCTTCACCTTCGCCGAGACCGCCGAGCAGGTCTGGACCCAGCTGGTCGCCGGCGGGGTCAAGCACGGCGAAGATCTAACCTGACCTCATGCGCGGCCGCGCCGCTTCGCTGCGGCGCGGTCTCGCGTTTTCCCGCGGAAGGCCCTATTTTCCGCCCGTCATGACCGTACAAGATCACACCCACGTCCGCCCCTGGCGCGCCATCGACCGCCGGGTCTCGCGCAAGATCCGCGTCGGCAAGGTCGAGGTGGGCGGCGACGCCCCGATCACGGTCCAGTCGATGACCAACACGCTGACGGCCGACGCCGCCGCGACCCTCGAGCAGATCCGTCAGCTCGAGGAGGCCGGCGCCGACATCGTCCGCGTCTCCTGCCCCGACGTGGAGTCCACCACGGCCTTCAGGACCATTGCCCGCGAGGCCAAGGTCCCGCTCGTGGCCGACATCCACTTCCACTACAAGCGCGGCATCGAGGCGGCCCAGGCGGGCGCGGCCTGCCTGCGGATCAATCCCGGCAACATCGGTTCGCCCGCGCGCGTCAAGGAAGTCATCCAGGCGGCCCGCGACCATGGCTGCTCGATGCGGATCGGGGTCAACGCCGGCAGCCTGGAGCCGCACCTGCTTGAGAAGTACGGCGAGCCCTGCCCGGCCGCGATGGTCGAGAGCGCCCTCGACCATGCCCGCATCCTGCAGGACAACGACTTCCACGAGTTCAAGATCAGCGTGAAGGCCTCCGACGTGTTCATGACCGTCGCGGCCTACCAACAGCTGGCCGAGGCCATCGACTGCCCGCTGCATGTCGGCATCACCGAGGCCGGCGCCACCCGCACCGGCACCGTGAAATCCTCGATCGGCATGGGCTCGCTGCTCTGGGCCGGGATCGGCGACACCATCCGCGTCAGCCTGGCCGCCGACCCGGTCGAGGAGATCAAGGTCGGCTTCGACATCCTCAAGTCGCTGGGCCTGCGCCACCGCGGCGTGAACATCATCGCCTGCCCGTCCTGCGCGCGTCAGGGCTTCAATGTCATCGCGACCGTCGAGACGTTGGAAAAGCGCCTGGCCCACATCGCCACGCCGATGAGCCTGTCGATCATCGGCTGCGTCGTGAACGGCCCGGGCGAGGCGCTGATGACCGACGTCGGCTTCACCGGCGGCGGCAAGGGCGCGGGGATGGTCTATCTGGCCGGCAAACCGGACCACAAGATGGACAACGAGAAGATGGTCGACCACATCGTCGAGCTGGTCGAAGCCAAGGCGGCCGAACTGGCCAAGGCCGAACAGGCCGCGCTGCAGGCCGCCGAGTAGATCACGCGTTATGTGAACTTTGTCGGGCTGCTATTCGCGCCCGGCGAAATGCCCTAGACCTTATAATGAGTGCTCTGGGGTATTGATTTGACTACGTTCTCTCCGGTTCCAGCCGATACCCGCCGCGCGGTCGTCCGCATCGTGGCCACCGAAATGGTCAAGGTCTCGGGCGCCATGGCCAAGGTCCATGGCGACGACGTGATCGAGTACATGGTGTTTACGGCGCTGTGGGTGCTCAACTCCAGCCACCTGATCGGCGACCCCCGCTACGTTCAGCTGAAGTCCATTCCGCCGGACGCCCTGCGCAAGCCCGCCAGCCTCGACGAACTGCGCCTCGCCCTGCCTATGCCCGACTCCATCTTGCTGCCCTACGTGCAGCGCCTGCGGGACAAGGGCATGATCGAAGACGTCTCGGGCAAGATGGTCGTGCCGACCGCGGTCTTCACCCAGTCGGAGATGCTTCAGGGCACCGGCGACCTCTATGAGAGCGTCGTGAAGATGGTCACCTCCATGCGCACGGCGGGCTTCTCGTTCGGCGACTGACCCAGAGCAATTTCCGATCCGATTGGATCCGAGGCTCTAGAATCTTTGAATTCAGAGCACTTTCTTCGCCGAACCGGTAGCCGCTTGCTCTGGACGGTTGACCAGGTCCGCGCCGGTTCGCATAGGTCGTTCGGCGAACAGGATTCGAAGGGGGCGATCATGGACGCAGCAACCGACAATCGGCGCGCCGTGCTGCGCACCGGCACGTTCGAGATCCTCGCCGCCTTTCGCTCCTTCGCCAGACTGCACGGCGGCGACGTCTTCGCCCTGCTGGTGTTCACCACCATCTGGAGCGCCAACGGCGAGAACCTGCTCGGCGACGCGCGCTATGCGGGCCTGCACCGCATCGGCCCCGACAAGGGCAGCCTGCCGATCACCGACGCCGCCTTGCGCCAGGCCATCGGCGCGCCGGCCGAGATCATCGACCGCTATGTCGAGGCGTTTATCGCCCTGGGGATCATCGAGCGCGTTCCCGGCGGACTGATCGCGCCGGCCGCGGTCTTCACCTCGCCGGAAATGATGGACGCCGCCGAGGAGTTCTACCAGCGCATCCAAGGACTTGGCCGCGCGTTGCAGGCCGTCGGATTCGAGCTTCTGGCGCCGGCGCCGTCGCCCCTCAGCGCGTGAACGACAGTCCGCGAACGTCGTTTCAGATTGAACAATGTCAAAGATGACGCCCGCGTCACCTCTTGCGCTTGCGTCGCAGCCTTGGTTAGGTGCCCGGCCTAAACCCAGGGAGGGACACCATGTCCGCGGACGGCAACTGGAAGATCACCATCAACTCGCCGATGGGCGCTCAAGAGGTCGAAGCCTCGATCACCACGAGCGGCGACACCTTCACCGGCCAGACCAAGGGCCGCATGGGCGAGCAAGCCATTGAAGGCAAGGTTTCGGGCGACACCCTGACCTGGTCGACCGCCATCACCCAGCCGATGCCGATGACCCTCGAGTTCTCGGCCACCGTGTCGGGCGACTCGATGAGCGGCAACGTGAAGCTGGGCGCCTTCGGCTCGGCTCCGCTCTCGGGCGTGCGCGCCTAAGACTTTCCGCTTCAGCGGACGGATGGGCCCTCTCCTCGCGGAGAGGGCCTTTTTCGTTGGAGGCGCGCCGCGGGGGCGCTAGAGAAGCGTCCCTTCAATTCACCAGCGACTGGAACGCCGTGCGTCTCCCCCAGGCCAGATTGGATCAGGTCCTCGACCGCTTCCGCGAGATCGAGGCGCGCATGGGCGCGGCCACCGACGGCGCCGAGATCGTGCGCCTGTCCAAGGAGCACGCCGAGCTGAAGCCGGTGGCCGATGCGGTGACCGCCGTGGCCAGGGCTCGCGAAGAGCTGCCCGAGCTTGAGGAAATGGCCAAGGCCGGCGACGCCGAGATGGCGGCCCTGGCCCAGGACGAACTGGCCGCCCTCAACGAGCGCCTGCCGGGGCTGGAGCATGAAGTCGCGTTGCTGCTGGCGCCCAAGGACAAGGACGAGAACGCCTCGGCCATCCTGGAAGTGCGCGCCGGCACCGGCGGCGACGAGGCGGCGCTGTTCGCCGGCGACCTGTTCCGCATGTACCAGCGCTACGCCCAGAGCCGCGGCTGGCGGGTCGAGATCGATTCGATCTCCGAGGGCGAGGTCGGCGGCTACAAGGAAATCATCGCCTCGATCACCGGCGACGGGGTGTTCGGCCGCCTGAAGTTCGAGAGCGGCGTGCACCGCGTACAGCGCGTGCCCGAGACCGAGGCCGGCGGCCGCATCCATACTTCGGCGGCCACCGTCGCGGTGCTGCCCGAGGTCGAGGACGTCGAGATCGAGATCCGCGACGCCGACCTGCGCATCGACACCTATCGCTCCTCCGGCGCCGGCGGCCAGCACGTCAACAAGACCGACTCGGCCGTGCGCATCACCCACCTGCCGACCGGCATCGTGGTCACCTCGTCCGAGAAGTCGCAGCACCAGAACCGCGCCCGCGCCATGAAGGTGCTGCAGGCGCGCCTCTACGACCAGCAGCGCGAAGCCCTCGACACCGCCCGCGCCGACGCCCGCAAGAGCCAGGTCGGCTCGGGCGACCGTTCCGAGCGCATCCGCACCTACAATTTCCCGCAAGGGCGGGTGACCGACCACCGGATCAACCTCACCCTCTACAACCTGGCCAAGGTCATGGAGGGCGAGGCGCTGGACGACGTGATCAACCCGCTGATCGCCGAGGACCAGGCCGCGCGTCTGGCCGCCCTGGAAGACGAGTTCAACTAGAGCATTTGCTCTAGCGCCGCAGAGCGCGGCGCACCTTGTCGGCCTGGCGCAGGCTGTCGCTGACTGCGCGTTCCTTGATCTTCGAGATGTCCAGGTGAAACGCCAGGCCGACGCTGTCGGCCATGGCCGCGCCGCGCTCGCCCATCGGCTTCTCCGGCCCGACCGTGGTGTCGATCGCGGTCTGGTGCTCGATCTCGGCGTTGATCTCGGCGCCCAGCAGCACGACCATCACCGAGAACCAGATCCAGGTCATGAAGGCCACGACCGCGCCCAGCGATCCGTAGGTCACGTCGTAATGGGCGACATTGTTCAGGTACCAGGAAAACCCCAGCGACCCGATCAGCCAGAAGCCGGCGGCCAGCAGCGCGCCGACGCTCACCCAGCGCCACGTGGCTCGCGCCCGGCAGGGGCCGTAGCGATAGATGACGCAGAACGCCCCTGCCGCCATGGCCACCAGGAACAGCCAGCGCAGCGGCGCCCAGATCACCGCCAGTTCGCTCAGCCCCATGCGCTCGAAGGCGATGGGGGCGGCGATCAGCACCGCCGTCATCACCACCAGGAACAGCAGAGCGCCGGTTGTGAATACATAAGTCAGCAGGGTGCGGTTGAAGAAATTGCGCTTCTCCTGCTCGTCATAGGCCACGTTCAGCCCGTCGAAGAGTGCCTTCATCCCGGCGTTGGCGGACCAGACCGACAAGAGCAGACTGACCAGGAAGGCCACCGACAGCGTGGCCGAAGGGCGATTGGCGAGCCGCAGCATCTGCTCGCCGACGATATTGATCACCTCGGCGGGGAACACGCTGGCCATGCTCGCCAGTTGCTGCTGCACGGCGGCGACGTCGGCGATCAGGCCGTAGAGCGAAACGAACACCCCCATCGCCGGAAACAGCGCCAGCAGCGTGTAGAACGTCACCCCGCCGGCCACCGACGGCAACCGGTCGTGGCCGATCTCCTGATAGGTGCGCCAGGCGATGTCCTTCCAGCCTTTCGGCGGGATCGCATGGGGGCCGTGGGCGATGCGCCCTCGCCGCGGCTCGGCCTCCTCGAAGGCGCGCGGCGTGGCGATGGCGTCGACGCTCAAGCGCCCCCGGACCTGCTGGCGGCTGCGCCGCCAGAGCTCGGTCATGGCGATGAACCCGACCCAGGGCGCGACGCGCCAGAAGATCCCGATCGCGCGGTTCCACGCCGATCGCTCCTCCGGATCCGTCATCGCCGCCCTTTCTTCACCGCGCCAGACAGGCTGGAACACTCCGATCTTGCCAGCGTTCCGCCGGCCAGACAGCTACCAGCACGGGCGCGACTGTGCGAAGACACGACCATCGGCTGAACGTTCAGGACGACGAGGGGCAAATGACCGGTCACATCGCTGCGCTCTACCGACACCCGGTCAAGGGCTTCACGCCCGAGCGCCTCGACCAGGCCCAGCTGACCGTCGGCGGCCCGTTCCCCTGCGACCGGCTCTACGCGGTCGAGAACGGCCCCTCCGGCTTCGACCCGGCCGCGCCGGCCTATATCCCCAAGCAGAAATTCACGGTGCTGATGTCCATCGCCGAGGTGGCCAAGGCCCGAACCCGCTACGACGAGGCCAGCGGCGTCCTGACGGCGACCGCCCAGGGCCAGCCCGACTTCAGTGGATCGCTGCAGCAGGCGCAGGGCCGCGAGGCCTTCGCCGCCTGGCTGACCGTCCTGCTCGGCGAGGAGGCGCGCGGCGAGCTCAAGGTGCTCGACGCCCCCGGCTACCGGTTCATGGATCACCCGCAGGGCCATGTCTCGATCATCAATCTGGCCAGCGTTCGCGACCTGGAGGCCAAGATCGGCCGGCCGGTGGATCCGCTGCGCTTCCGCGGCAACCTCTATGTCGAGGGCTGGCCGGCCTGGGTCGAGAACGACTGGGAGGGCCGCGAACTGATGGTCGGCTTCGCCCGCGCCAAGGTGTTCAAGCCCATCGTCCGCTGCGCCGCCACCCACGTGAACCCGGATACCGCCGAGCGCGACATGGATGTGGTCAAGGCGCTCTACGACAACTATGGGCACATGAACCTGGGCGTCTATGTCCACGTTACCGATTCTGGACGGGTCACGGTCGGCGACGCCGCCACCATGCCGTCCCTGGAGCCCACCGCATGACGCTCACCCTCCTGCAAGCCTGGCAGTCGGCCAAGACTCGCCTGGAGGCCGTCGGTCTCGTGGGGCCGGTGATCGACGCCCGCCTGCTGGTCGAGGCGGCCGCCGACGCCACCCGGGCCGACATCGTCGCCGATCCCCACCGCGCCCTGACGCCCGAGCAGGAGGAGCGCCTGACCGACTACGTCTCGCGTCGCGAACGCCGCGAGCCGGTCAGCCACATCCTCGGCCGCAAGGGCTTCTGGAAGGTCATGCTGGCGGTCAACGCCGACGTCCTGACCCCGCGGCCGGAAACCGAGGTCATCGTCGACTACGTGCTCAAGCAGTTCCCCGAGCAGATGGCCTTCGACATCCTCGACCTCGGCGTCGGCTCGGGCGCGATCATCCTGTCGATCCTGGCCGAGCGCCCCGCCGCCAAGGGCCTGGCTACCGACATCTCCGACGAAGCCCTGGCCGTGGCGCGCGAGAACGCCGCCAACCTCGGCCTGGCCGGGCGCGTCGCCTTCGCCCGCGGCGACTGGACGGCCGGCCTGCAGGACGCCAGCTTCGACGTCATCGTCTCCAACCCGCCCTATATCGCCAGCGAGGTGATCGAGACGCTGGAGCCCGAGGTGCGCCATTTCGACCCGCGCCTGGCCCTGGACGGCGGCCCCGACGGCCTGGACGCCTATCGCCATCTGGCCCCGGAAATCATGCGGGTGCTGAAGCCCGGCGGCCTTTTCGCCGTCGAGATCGGCTACGACCAGAAGGATCAGGTCGAGGCCCTGTTCAATGAAGCCGGCGGCAGCGACGTCTGGACGATCAAGGATTTATCGACCAACGACCGCGTCGTCGTGGGCGTGAAAAACCCCTTGGAAACGCGCAAGTGAATCGCTAAGTCTTTATCTCGTCTCCACCCAATTCGCCGGTGCTAGAGGCTTGGGCCGCCCTGAGAAACCAGGATGGAAAGCCGTATCGGCAGGCGCGCAGGCTTAGCGTGTCTCGCGCCTCAAGGTCAGGGCGGACGACGGAGAACACTTACGTCTTCAACACGGACTTACGGGCGATACGGCCCGATCAAGGCGAGAGGATAGACCGCGCGCTTCCCGGCGAGGCCGAAGCGGCGGTGGACATAAAGAATGAGAGATTTCAAGGGTATGAAGCGCCAGCGCGGCCGCAATCGTGGCGGCGGCGGCGGCGGAAAGCCTCAGCAGCAGAACGCGAACAGGGCCTTCGATTCGAACGGTCCTGACGGCGTGAAGGTGCGCGGCAACGCCCAGCACGTCTTCGAAAAGTACCAGCAGCTCGCCCGCGACGCCTCGTCGTCGGGCGACCGCGTTCTGGCTGAGAACTACCTGCAGCACGCCGAGCACTACTTCCGCACCGTGCGCGCCATGCAGCCGACCAAGCCCGCCGCCGAGATCCTTGGCCGCGACAATTATTCGGGCGGCCTCGACATCGACTTCGAGGACGAGAGCGGCGCCCAGGCGGCGGCTGCAGCGGCCGAAGCCGAAGCGGCCAACGGCGAGAGCGAAGCCTCAGAAGGCGGCGATGGCGAGGGTCAGCAGGCCCGCGGCGAGCGCTGGCGCGACCGTGACGATCGCCAAGATCGTCAGGACCGCCAACGCGACGACCGTCCGCGCGACCGCGACGATCGCCAAAGAAACGACCGCTTCGAAGGCCGCAACCGCGACCGCAACGAGCGTTTTCGTGACCGCGACGACCGTCCCCGCGACGGCCAGCGCGACGACCGCCAGCGTGACGACCGTCCGCGCGCTGAACGCGAAGACCGCCGCGACCGCGACGATCGTCCGCGCAGCGAGCGCTTCGAAGGCCGCCGCGACCGCGAGGAACGCGGCGAGCGCCAGGACCGTCCCGAACGCGATCCGCTGGCCGTGGTCGAACCGCAGGCCGCGCCGCTGGTCGCCGCCGAGGAAAAGAGCTCTCCGGTGCTGCGCGACGAGGATGGCGGCGAAAGCCACGCCCCGGCCTTCCTGAAGCCCCCCCGCGCACCCCGCGCCCCCAAGGCCGAGGCCCCCGCCGCCGACGGCGAGGAAAAGCCCAAGGCCCGCCGTCGCCGCGCGCCGCGCAGCTTCGAGGGCGGCGAAACCTCCAACGAGACCGAGGAGGCCTGAGGCCTGAAAGCCTGGGCTCTGAAACGATCAACCCCTCCCTTCCGGGAGGGGTTTTTCTTTGGCCGATCTAGAACTTGTAGCCGACCCCGAGGCGGAAGCTGCGCCCGGGCAGCGGCGCCAGGTCCTTCAGGAACGAGGCGTGCTCGCGCGCCTCGGCGTCGTTGAGGTTCCGCCCTTCCAGGAACAGCCGCAGCTTGCGGTCGGCGAACGGCGTGGCCGACAGATAGGCGTTGATCGTCTGGTAGCTGTCGGTCGGCAGCTCGAAATCGGCCACGCGATCCTGCTCGCCCACATGACGCAGCTCCAGCTTGCCGGTCCACCAGTCGCCGTCGAACACCGCCCGGCCGGTCACCGACCACGGCGGGATGCGGGCCGGCGGACCAAGGTCGGTGTCGCCGTGGACATAGTCGGCCGCGCCCTGCAGCGAGAAGCTGCGCGCGCCGTCCTGCCACAGCCGGTACGAGGCCTCGGCCTCGGCGCCGTAAAACGTCGCGTCGGTCTGCAGGTAGTCGAAGACCGCAAAGCCGCTCTCCGGGTCGACCTGGCCGTTCGGGCGCAGGTCGATGAAGCCGTCGTACTTCACGGCGAAGGCGTGCAGGTCGATCTCCCAAGGGCCCTCGCCGTAGTGCACCGTGGCGTCGAGCGAGTAGGAGACCTCCGAATCCAGGTCGGGATCGCCGACCTCGAAGCCGCGGGTCGCCGCATGGGCGCCGTTGGCGAACAGCTCCGCCTCGGTCGGCGCCCGCGCCGCGCGCGAGGCCGACAGCCCCAGGAACCAGCCCTCTGCCGGGCGCAGGAAGCCGCCGATGCTGGCCGAGACGTTGGTGAAGTCGCGCGAGGCCGCGTCGGTCTCCAACTCACGGCGATCAAGCCGCAGCCCGCCCTCGACGCCCCAGGTGTCGTTGTCCAGCCGCTGCAGGGTGAAGAGGCCAAGCTCGCGGGTTTCGGTCGAGGGCACATAGGCCTCCTCGCCGACCGCATCCAGCGTCCGCGACAGCGCCTGCAGCCCGACCGCGCCCTGCCAGCCGCCGCGCGCCTTCTGCACCAGCTCGGCCCGCGCCTCCCAGCCCTCGGACAGGAACTGAGTGCCGATATGGCCGCCCTCCAGCTCGGCGTGCTCGTAGTCGGCATAGCCGGCCGAGACCTTGAGCTGATCGAACAGCCCGAGGTCGAGGTTCAAGCCGCCGCGCAGGTCGTAGCGCGTCTGCTTCAGGTCGATCTGGACGCCGCCCTCCTCGTCCTCGTGGTCGTGGTCATGATCTTCCTCGGCCTCGTGCGCGTGGCCGGGAACGCCATAGGTCGTGTCGGTGCGCTTGACCGCGACGCCCAGGAAGCCCTTGTCGCCGACATAGGAGACGCCGCCGCCATAGGCCTCCAGCCTGACCGCGGTGTTGGCGACGGTCGAAGGCTCTTTGCCCAGGTACTCCTCGCCCTCGGCGGCCATGAACCGGCGCGATTCCGCCGGCGAGGGAATGTCGTAGTCCGAGCTTTCACGGTGCAGGCCGTCCAGGCTGAACACCCAGCCGCCGACGCCGGCCTTGACCGAGGCCGACACCGCCGAGCCCTCGTCGACGCTCGTGCCCGAGGCCAGCAGGCGGCCATGGACGCCCTCGACCTTGGTGCTGGAAATGCGCTCGTCGATGATGTTGACGATGCCGCCGATCGCCGAGCCGCCATAGGCCAGGGCCGAGGGGCCTCGCAGCACCTCGATCCGCTCGGCCTCCTGCGGGTCGTTGGCCACCTGGTGGTCAGGCGACAGCGCCGAGGCGTCGATCATCCCGACGCCGTTGCTCAGAACCAGCACCCGCGGCCCGGCCAGGCCCCGGATCACCGGCCGACTCGCGCCGGGTCCGAAGAAAGTCGAGCGTACGCCGGGCAGGCCCGACAGCACGTCGCCGAGGCCCGCGGAGGGCGCGGCGTCCAGGTCGTCGCGCTTCATCACCTCGACGCTGGTCGTCACCGAGTCCATCGAGACGACATAGGGCGCAGCGGTCACCACCAGCTCCGAGACCTCCTTGGCCGCCTCGGCATGGGCCGATCCCGCAAACAGCGCAGCGGCGCCGGCGGCGGCGAGCAGGTAGGTCTTGGTCATATGACGCCTCGGCGAACTCACGGCCGCGGACTTGAAACGGGCGCGCCGTGTTACGAAATAACATCGACCGTTATGAGATAACATAACCAGCCGTCAAGCGGCTTCGCTTGCGGACAAGCCGGGAGGCGGGTAGCCAGGGCGTATGGGAAGCGAGTGTCATCACGCGGACGGCGCGCATCCGGGCCTCAAGGGACATGCCCTGACCCACGCGCTCGGTGCGGCCGAGACCCGCTGCGTGGCGACGCAGGAGCGCCTGACCGCGCCGCGGCGCCGGGTGCTGGAGCTGCTGCTCGAGGCCGACGGCCCGCAGAAGGCCTACGACCTGATCGCCGCCTTCGGCGAACACGGCGAACCGGCCAAGCCGCCAACCGTCTACCGGGCGCTGGAGTTTCTCGAACGGCTGGGCTTCGCCCACCGGATCGAGAGCCTGAACGCCTACGTGCCCTGCCGCATCGACGGCGGCGAACACCGCGCCGCCTTCCTGATCTGCGACTGCTGCGGCGCGGCCCAGGAGTTCGAACCCGACTTCACCGCCCAGCTCGCCGCCGCCGAGGCGGCGGGCTACCAGGTCGCGACCATCACCCTGGAAGCCCGCGGCCGCTGCGCGGCCTGCCGTGGCGGCTAGAGCATTTTCCGCCGAAGTGGATACCGGTTCGGCGAAGAAAATGCTCCAAATTCAAAGAGTCTAAGGCCGCAGGCGCGCCATCGCGATGGCGTCGACATGCTCCCCATCGCGCCAGGCGTATGACCTGAACACTCCCTCGCGTTCGAAACCGAACCGCTCATAGAGCGCGATGGCGCGGACATTGTCTGCCCACACGGAAAGCTCCAACCGCTGGACGTTCAGCCAGCGGTCGGCCTGCTCGACGATCGCGGCCATCAGCGCCGTGCCGGCGCCGCGGCCGGCATAAGCGTCGTGCACCGCCATGCCCAGCGTCGCCGAGTGACCGCGCCGGCCCTCACCCCGCACCAGGCCGAGCGTGCCGATCACCTTGCCCTCGATCACCGCCACCAGATGGGTGTCGGGCCGTCCCTCGTACTTACGGCGGCGCTCGGCGACGCTGGTGAACGGGAACTGCATGGTCCCCCACACCGCACGCGGCTGGTTCAGAACCTCGGTCAGGTCGGGCACGTCCTCCGGCTCGGAGGCGCGGATCAGGATGTCGCTCATGGCTCTTTCTCTCGGTTTCGAGGCGGGGCCATGAAAAAAGCCCCGTCCTTGCGGCGGGGCTGGTGGGGCGAATTGCGGCTAAACCGTCCTAGCGCACGACATCCCTCACCGATCCCGCTTGGGCGGTTCGGCAGGTCACGTGCATAAGGGTCGCGAAAGCGGTCATGCGACCAGCTTAGCCGACAACAGCGATATCTGGAAACCCGGTGATCGAAGTCACCCCTGCCATCAGCATTTCCGACGACGAGATCACCGAGCGGTTCATCCGCGCGGCCGGTCCCGGCGGCCAGAACGTCAACAAGGTCTCCACGGCCGTGGAGCTGCGCTTCGACGTCCGCCGCTCGCCCTCGCTGCCCAACGACGTCGCCGTGCGGCTGATGCGGCTGGCCGGGCGCAAGCTGACCCAGGACGGCGTTCTGGTCCTGACTGCGATGAGCTTCCGCACCCAGGAGCGCAACCGCGCCGACGCGCTGGAGCGCCTGCTGGAGCTGATCCGCGAGGCCGCCAAGCCCCCGCCCCCGCCGCGCAAGAAGACCAAGCCGACCAAGGCCTCCCAGAAGCGCCGGGTGGAGGCCAAGGTCCGCCGCGGCGGCGTGAAGTCCATGCGCGGCAAGGTCCGAGGCGACGACTAGAGCCTTATCCACTCACGTTGGATCATCGTGAGTGGATATGACGGGCTCCAAATTCAAGGAATCGACCCTGCTCATCCGGGTTGGTTTGATTCAAGCCGACGCGGACAGGGTCTAGGGGTAAACCCTTGGCGGTGGGGCTTTGCGGTGCGTAAGGTGCGCGCGCCATGTCACGCATTCGTCTGCTCTCCGCCTCCGCCGCCCTTCTGTTCGTCGCCGCCTGCGCGCCGACCCTGGGCCCGCCCCCGCCTCCGCCGCCCGGCGGCGGCCCGGCCACGGCCGGCGTCTTCCGCGCCGAGGACTTCTCGTGGTCGGCCGTGCCCGGCTCGGGCCGCGTCGACGGCCGCCTGACCTACAAGGCCGGCCAGACCCGCTATTCCTGCACCGGCGCCGGCGTGGTGCTGACGCCCGAGACGCCCTGGACGCGTCGGCGGATGAGCATCCTATACACCTCCGCCGACCGCGCCGCCCTGCCGGCCGACGAGGTCCGCGCCCGCACGCCCTCGGCGCCCAGCGGCGACTACTCGGCCTTCGTCAAGCGCGCGGTCTGCGACGCCAACAGCGCGTTCAGCTTCTCAGGCCTCGCCAACGGCGCCTGGTACGTGATCACCGTCGCCAAGCCGGTCAGCGGCTCTGGCCCCGACATCGCGGTCATGCGCCGCGTCGAGGTCCGCGGCGGTCGCGCCGTGAAGGTCGAACTCTAGAAACGGCCGTCACACGCAAGTGTCATCCCGGAAAGCGCAAAGCGCTTGTCCGGGATCCATTCGCGCCGCGACAGCAGGACCGGGCGCAGCCGATCCGCTCGGCCAACTTGAGTGTTCATGGATCCCGGTCTTGCTTCGCAAACCGGGATGACATTCTCAGATAAAAGCGCCCCGGAGATCGCTCTCCGGGGCGTTTGTCGTTAGTGGACCTTGGCCTTGCCGATCTCCAGGCCGTCGGCGTCGGCCCCGACCTGGATCACCGCGCCGTCCTCCAGTTCGCCCGCCAGCAGCTTGCGGGCGATGGGGTCGACCAGCTCCTTCTGGATCACCCGCTTCAGCGGCCGCGCGCCATAGACCGGGTCGTAGCCCTTGTCGGCCAGCCAGTGCATGGCGGCCGGATCCAGCGTGATCGACATGCGCCGGTCGGCCAGCAGCTTCTCGACCCGCTGCAGCTGGATGCCGACGATGTTGTCCATCTCCCCGCGGCCCAGCCGCTTGAAGAGGATGATCTCGTCGATCCGGTTCAGGAACTCGGGCCGGAAGTGACGGCGCACGACCTCCATGACCAGCGGCCGCGCGTCCTCGACGTCCTCGCCCTCGGCCTGGTTGGCCAGGAACTCGGACCCCAGGTTCGAGGTCATGATCAGGATCGTATTCCGGAAGTCGACCGTACGGCCCTGGCCGTCGGTCAGCCGGCCGTCGTCCAGCACCTGCAGCAGCACGTTGAACACGTCCGGGTGCGCCTTCTCGACCTCGTCGAACAGCACGACCTGGTAGGGCCGGCGCCGCACGGCTTCGGTCAGCGCCCCGCCCTCGTCGTAGCCGACATAGCCGGGAGGCGCGCCGATCATGCGGCTGACCGAGTGCTTCTCCATATACTCGGACATGTCGAGGCGGGTGATCGCGCTCTCGTCGTCGAACATGAACTCGGCCAGCGCCTTGGTCAGCTCGGTCTTGCCGACCCCGGTGGGGCCGAGGAACAGGAACGAGCCGATCGGGCGGTTGGGGTCCTGCAGGCCGGCGCGGGCTCTACGGACCGCGTCGGACACGGCGACCAGCGCCTCCTCCTGCCCGACCACCCGGCCGCGCAGGGCGTCCTCCATCTTCAGCAGCTTTTCGCGCTCGCCTTCCAGCATCTTGTCGACCGGGATGCCGGTCCAGCGGCTGACCACGGCGGCGATCTGCTCGGCGTCCACCACCTCGGGGCTGATCGGATTTTCGGCCGCAGCCGCCTCCTCCTGCTCCAGCCGGCGCTCCAGAGACGGAATCTCGCCGTAGGCGATCTCCGAGGCCCGCTGCAGGTCGCCGCGACGTTGGGCCGCGACCAGTTCGGCGCGCAGCCGGTCCAGGGCCTCGCGGGCCTGGGCGGCGGACGAGACCTTGTCCTTCTCCGACTTCCAGCGGGCGGTCATTTCGGCCGAGCGGCCTTCCAGATCGTTCAGCTCGTCTTCCAGCTTTTCCAGCCGCGCCTGCGAGGCGGCGTCCGGCTCCTTGGACAGGGCCTCGCGCTCGATCTTCAGCTGCACGATGCGCCGGTCGATCTCGTCCAGCTCCTCGGGCTTGCTGTCCACCGCCATGCGCACGCGGCTGGCGGCCTCGTCGACCAGGTCGATGGCCTTGTCGGGCAGGAAGCGGTCGGTGATGTAGCGGTTCGACAGGGTGGCGGCCGCGACGATGGCGCTGTCGGAGATGCGCACCCCGTGGTGCACCTCGTACTTCTCCTTCAGCCCGCGCAGGATGGAGACCGTATCCTCGACGGTCGGCTCGCTGACGAACACCGGCTGGAACCGGCGGGCCAGGGCCGCGTCCTTCTCGACGTGCTTGCGGTACTCATCCAGCGTGGTGGCGCCGACGCAGTGCAGCTCGCCGCGCGCCAGGGCGGGCTTGAGCAGGTTCGAGGCGTCCATCGCCCCGTCGGTCTTCCCGGCCCCGACCAGGGTGTGCATCTCGTCGATGAACAGCACGATCGAGCCTTCGGCCGCGGTGACCTCGCCGAGCACGGCCTTCAGCCGCTCCTCGAACTCGCCGCGGTACTTCGCGCCGGCGATCAGCGAGCCCATGTCCAGGGCGTGCAGCTGCTTGTCCTTCAGGCTTTCGGGCACGTCGCCGTTGACGATCCGCAGGGCCAGGCCCTCGACGATGGCCGTCTTGCCGACGCCCGGCTCGCCGATCAGCACCGGATTGTTCTTGGTCCGGCGGCTCAGCACCTGGATCGTGCGGCGGATCTCTTCGTCGCGGCCGATCACCGGGTCGAGCTTGCCGTCGCGCGCGGCTTGGGTCAGGTCGCGGGCGTAGCGCTTGAGCGCGTCATAGCCTTCCTCGGCCGAGGCCGAGTCGGCGGTCTTGCCCTTGCGCATGGCCTTGGCGGCCTCTTCCAGCGCCGAAGCGTTGGCTCCGGCGTCCTTCAGGGCCTTGGCCGCGTCGCCGCCTTCCTTGGCGATGGCGATCAGCAGCCGCTCGGTGGTGACGAAGGCGTCGCCGCCGGCCTTCGCCCCGGCCTCGGCCTCGGCGAAGATGCGCGCGGTCTCGGGCGCCATGTAGAGCTGGCCCGAGCCGCCCTCGACCTTCGGCCGCTTGGCAAGCAGGTCGTCGGCGGCCTTGTCGGCCGCATCGGGACGTCCGCCAGCGCTCTGGATCAGGGCGCGGCTGAGGCCGTCCTTTTCTTCAAGCAGCACCTTCAGCAGGTGCTCGGGCGCGAGTTGTTGATGGCGGCGCGCCAGCGCCAAGCTCTGGGCCGACTGGATCGCCTGCTTGGCGCGGTCGGAATAGAGGTCGATGTTCATGCGTTCCCCTCGATAGGCGGATGGACGCGACCGCCTTCATCAAGCACGGCCGCGCCTCGACGGGATGTAGTGTGGCGATTTCGCCACACAACAGGGACCGCCCCGAAATCAGCTCGGCGGGTTGTTCTTCTCCAGGAACATCGTCACCGCATTGAGCATCCGCAATCGGGTTTCGCCCCGAGACAGCCAGTGATCCTCGCCTTTCAGCACCACCAGCTCGGCCCGATCGCCGGCCGCGCTCAGGGCCTCGGCCATGACGTAGCTTTGGTCGACCGGGACCACCTTGTCCTCGTCGCCATGCACCAGCAGGATCGGCGTCTTCACGCCCTCGGCGTTGAAGGCCGGCGACAGCGTGATCAGCTTGCGGTCATTGGGGCCGTCCGCACCCAGGTAACGCATCCAGTAGCGGTAGGCCGCAGCGCCCTGGGCGCTGGGAGCAGCTAGCATGCTCCGCAGGTCGGAGACGCCGGCCACCGAGGCCGCGCAGCGATAGACGCCGCGGTCGAGCGTGGCGCCCGCCAGCGCCGCGTAGCCGCCGTAGCTCGCGCCGACGATGCACACCCGCCTGGCGTCTACGATCCCCTGCGCGGCCAGATGGCGAACCCCGTCGGAAAGGTCGGTCTGCATCTTGCGGCCCCACTCGCCGAAGCCGGCCTCCTGGAATTCGCGGCCAAATCCCGCCGAGCCGCGGAAGTTCACCTGCAGCACCGCATAGCCGCGCGAGGCCAGCGCCTGGGCCCACCAGTCGAAGCCCGGCGCATCGCGCGAGGCCGGACCGCCATGGGCGAGCACGACGAGGGGCAGCCCCTTGGCCTCGCGGTTCTTCGGCAGGGTCAGGTAGCCGGAGAGCTCGAGACCGTCGGCGGCCTTGAACTGAACCGGGCTCACCGCGGCGATGTCGGCGGCGGTCAACTGCGGATAGAACGGGCCGATCCAGTCGGCCTTCTTCTTGCTCCAGTCGACATAGGCCAGGGCCGGCCCCTCGACGGGCGAGTCGACGCTGACGATCAAGCGCTTGCGATCGTCCGACCAGGAGATCAGCTCGACCAATTGCCCCGGATAGGCGGCCTGCACCGAACGCCAAAGCTGCTGATCTTCCGGGCTGCGGAAATCATAGCGACGCTGGTCGCCGGCCAGGTAGGTCAGCCCGGTCATGTGGCCCCCCAGCGGGTCCAGCACCACGCCTTGCCCGCTGATGTCGGCGAAGGGCTCGGGCCAACCGGCGGCGCCCGGGGCGAGTTCGCGCAGCATCGGCTTGCCGTCGACATCCTCCTCCACCAGGGCCGAGACCCCGTCGCGCCCCAGCCCCACCAGCATCGGCGTCTCGCCGAACGTGGTCATCGACTTCACGTCCCGCCAGCCGGCCGGCCCGTTCAGCTTCATGGACCAGCGGCCCTTGGCGGCGTCGTATTCGGTCTCGGCCAGGGGCTGTCCGTCGGCGCCGACCAGCCAATCGACGGTGTTCGGAAATCCGGTGTGCAGCACGCTCGACCGCCGCGTCTCCGGATCGACGCGGAAGAGAGCCACGCTCCCCTGCCCCATCTTGTCGAACCGCACGCCCTTGACGAAGATCTGCGCCTTGCCGCCGACATTGCGGACCTGCGGCGCGCCCACGGTGATGTTCAGGCCGGTGGTCGCGTCGATGAGCAGCGGCGTTCCCTTCCGGCGCGCGACATCGAAGACGCTGATGGTCGTGTAGTCGGCGTCACGGCCAAGGGCGCCGACGACCTCCGCCGCGCGGCTGCTGGTGACCAGCAGATGCCCCGGCCCGGCCCAGGTGACGCTCGGGGCCTTCGCCCGGCCGGCGACCATCACTTCGGCCTGTCCGGTCTCCACGTTCTTGATCAGGATCCGATGCTCGTCGGCTTCCGCCGTCACCAGCGCGAAGTGCTTGCCGTCCGGCGCAAGCGCAGCCGTCTCGATGGCCGGCAGCCGGCCATAGGCTTCAAGCGGCGCGGCCTCCGCGGCCCACGCGACCGAAAGCAGCGCCGCAGCCAGCGCAATCACCTTGATGAACACGACGAAAGTCCTCCCCGATCAGGAAGACCTTGGCCGAGCCGCCGCCCACGTGCAACCCGGAGTTGGGAGGCGCAATCTACCGGCGCATCATCGCCCGCCTGGCCTCACCCTGCGGGGTTGTGCTTCTCCAGGAACGTCGTCACCGCATTGAGCATCCGCAGCCGCGTCTCGCCCCGCGACAGCCAATGATCCTCGCCGTTCATGACCACCAGTTCGCCGGGCGCGCCGGCCTTTTCCAGCGCCCGCTGCATGATGACGCTCTGCTCCAGCGGCACCACCGTGTCGTCACGGCCGTGCACCAGCAGGATCGGCGTCGTCACCCCGTCGGCCTTCTCGGCCGGTGACAGCGCGCGCAGCACCGGGTCGTCGGGATCGTCGGCGCCCATGAAGCGGATCCAGTACTTCTGCGCCGTACGCCCCTTGTTGGTCTTCGACCAGCCGACCATCCGGCGCAGGTCGGACACCCCTGCGACCGACGCCGCGCAGCGATAGACGCCGCGATCCAGCGTCGCCCCGGCCAGGGCCGCATAGCCGCCGTAGCTCGCTCCGACGATGCAGACCCGCGCCGGGTCGACAAGGCCCTGCCCGGCCAGATGCCGCACGCCGTCGGAGAGGTCGGTCTGCATCTTGCGCCCCCATTGGCCGTATCCGGCCTGCAGGTGCTGCGCGCCAAATCCGGCGGAGCCGCGGAAATTGACCTGCAGCACGGCATAGCCGCGCGAGGCCAGCGCCTGCGACCACCAGTCGAAGGTCGGCGTATCGCGCGCCGCCGGCCCGCCGTGGGCCAGCACCACCAGCGGCAGCGTCTTGGCCTCGCGCCCGCGCGGCAGGGTCAGGTAGCCGCTCAGCTCCAGCCCGTCGGCCGCCTTGAAGCGCACCGGCTTCACCTGTGCGATGTCGGCCTCAGTCAGCCCGCGATAGACCGATCCGATCCAGTCCGCGCGCTTGGTCTTCCAGTCGACATAGGCGATCCCGGCGCCCTCGGTCGGAGAGTCCACCCGGATGATCATCCGCTCGCGGTTGTTCGACCACGAGAGCAGTTGCACATGCTGGCCGCGATAGGCCGCCTCGATCGACCGCCACAGCCTCTGGTCCTGCGGATTGAAGAAGTCGTAGCGGAACTCGTCGCCGACCAGCGCCCGCGATCCGACCAGGTGATGGCCGCCGGGGTCGAAGATCAGCTGCGAGCCGCTGATCGTCCTGATCGGTTCGCCGCTCGTCCCGTCGACGTTCAGCTCCCGCAGCACCCGCTGGTCATCCTCCTCGTCGAACAGCAGGATCGAGCGGCCGTCCCGGCCCAGCCCGGCCAGGCTCGGGCGGTCGAGATAGCCCTCCGAGCGCATGACCTCCTTCCAGCCGACCTGTTGCTTGATCTTCAGCGTCCAGACGCCGCTGACATAGTCGAAGGCCGAGGCCGCCAGCGGCTGGCCGTCGGCCCCGACCACCCAATCCTCGCTGTAGGGAAAGCCCTCGTGGATCATCTTCGAGGCGCCGGACTTCAGGTTGATCCGATAGAGCGCGATGCGCCCGCGGCCGCCGCTGTCGAAGCGGACGCCGGTGACGAACACCGCCGGCTCGCCGTCGACGGTGCGCCGCACCGGCGAGCCGACCACGATGTTCAGCCCCCGCTCGACGTCGCGCATCAGCCGCATCTGCCGGTTGGTCTCGACATCGAACAGGACGACGGTCGTGTATTCCTGGCGCGGCGCCATCACATTGGCGATCGTCGCGGTCGTGCTGGCGGTGATCAGCAGGTGCCGGGGGCTCGCCCAGTCCAGGTCGCGCACCTTGGCGTCGCCGGCGTTGATGACGCTGTCCTTGCCGGTGGCGATGTCCTTGACGACGATCTGCCGGTCCTCGCCGCTCGTCAGGATGACCGCGAACCGCGCGCCGTCCGGCGAAATCGCCGCCGCCTCGATGCTCGGCAGTTTGCCGTAGGCCTCAAGCGGCGCGGCCATGGCGACGGTCGCGGTCGCCAGATAGGCGGCCGCCAGCGCAAGCACCTTGATGAGCACGTCGTTCCTCCCCCCGGATCACGGAAACTGTGGCCGAGCCGACCAGCTTCCGCAACCCGAAGTTGGGCCATGCAATCTACTGGCGCGCCAGCTCCGCGGCTCCGACCGCCTCGCCGTCCAGCGCCTGGTCGGCGTCCATGGTCACCGTCACCGTCCGCAGCGCGCCGGTGAACTTGAACGGCTCGGCATAGTCGCCGACCGCGCTGCCGCGGTCGCGGCCGATGTCCAGGCCCGACCACGAGATCAGGGTCATGAAGCCCAGATGGGTGGCGACCTCGCCGGCGGGCTGACCATCGATGCTGAGGATGAAGCGCCGCCCGTCGCCCTGCACGCACTGCACGCCCAGCCGCCGGCGCCCCGGCGCCACCGCCGCGTCCGAGCTGACCGTGGTGCGCAAGCCCCCGACGTTCAGGGTGTGATGCAGCCGCCCGTCACGGACGAACAGCGAATAGCCGCTGGTGGCGTCGCCATGGGCGATCAGCACCCCCTCGTCGCCCTCGCCCAGGGTCACGTCGGCCTCGATGAAGTACGAGCGCGAGCGCACGTCGGGCGCGCAGTCGCTGGGCACGTGCCCCATGCCTTTGTGGAACACGAACTGCTTGCGCGCGCCCTGGTGGCGCAGGGCGTTCTCGGCGAAGCGCGGCCCGAAGCGGTCGTCCAGCGGCAGCACGTTGCAACGCTCGGCCTGGGCCCACCACTCGTCGATCAGGGCTTCCAGCCGTTCCGGCTCGGCCTCGGCGAGGTCCTTAGTCTCCGAGAAGTCGGCGTCCAGGTGGTAGAGCTCCCAGACGTCCTTGTCGAAAGGCGCGCCCGGCGGGTGGAACGCCACCGCCTTCCAGCCGTCCTTCCAGAGGCCGCGGTGGCCGAACATCTCGAAGTACTGGGCCGAGGTCTTGGCCGGCGCCTGAGGGTCGGTCAGCGAGGCGGCGAAGCTCTCGCCCTCCATCGGCGTCTGCGCCACCCCGGCGATGGTCTCGGGCGAGGTCATCCCCAGGAGCTCCAGCAAGGTCGGGGTCAGGTCGCAGGCGTGGGCGAACTGGCCGCGGGTCTCGCCGCGGGCGGCGATCCCGTTCTTCCAGCTGATCACCAGCGGGTCGCGGATGCCGCCTCCGTGGGTGTTCTGCTTGTAGCGGCGCAGCGGCGTGTTCGAGGCCTGGGCCCATCCGAACGGGAAGTTCGAGTGGCTGTCGGGTCCGCCGATATCCTCGATCCGCGCCAACTTCTCGGGCATCGGCTCGAACTTCATGTTGTAGGGGCCCATGGCGTTGACGAAGCCCAGCGGCCCGCCTTCCTGGCTGGCGCCGTTGTCCGACAGCACCAGGATCAGGGTGTCGTCCTTCACGCCGGCCTGCTCGAGGAAGTCGACCAGCCGCGCCAGATGCCGGTCGGCGTGGTCCAGCATGCCGGCGAAGGCGCTCTGCAGGCGGGTGAACACCTTTTGCTCGTCGGGCGAGTGATCGGCCCAGGCCTTCACCCCGTCGTTGCGCGGCGGCAGTTGGGTGTCCGGCGGCACGATCCCCATCGCCTTCTGGCGCTCCAGCCGGCGCTCGCGCTCGACGTCCCAGCCGGCCTCGAACACCTCGTCATAGCTGCGGATGATGTCCATCGGCGCCTGGTGCGGCGCATGGCAGGCCCCCAGAGCCAGCCACAGCAGCCACGGCTGGTCCGGCGCATCGGCGATGTGGTCGGCGACGAAGCGGATGCTCTCGTCCACCAGGTCTTCGGTCAGGTGATAACCGTCGCGGTAGCCGCCCGGCGGGTCGACCGGGGTGTTGTCGCGCACCAGCTCGGGCGAGAACTGGTCGGTCTCGGCGTCCATGAAGCCGTAATAGCGGTTGAAGCCGCGCCCCAGCGGCCAGCCGTCATAGGGCCCCGCCGCGCCCGTCTGGTTGACCGGCGTCGCGTGCCACTTGCCGACCATGTAGGTCCCATAGCCCTGGCCGCGCAGGATCTCCGGCAAGGTCCCCGCTTCCCTGGCGATCTTGCCGCGATAGCCGGGGAAGCCTGAATCGAAGTTGGCCAGGCAGCCCATGCCTACCGAGTGGTGGTTGCGCCCGGTCAGCAGCGCCGCGCGCGTGGTCGAGCACATGGCCGTGGTGTGGAAGCCGGTGTAGCGCAGGCCCTCGGCCGCCAGCTTGTCGATCGTCGGCGTCTTGATCGGCGAGCCGTAGCAGCCGAAGTCCGAGAACCCGACGTCGTCGAACAGCACGACCAGGATGTTCGGCGACCCGGCCGGCGGCTTCACCCTCGGCGGCCAATAGGGGACCGAGTCCGCCAGGGTGCGACCAACCTTCGCCGCGTGATGCGATCCAGACATATGACAGACTCCATGCCAATTCATTAAGTTGTGGCTCCTGGGCCACGGTTTGGCAAGCGGTTGATCGCCGTTCTGCAACCCGCCGCGGGCTGATCGGGTTTTGGAAAGCAGCCGATCCGCGCGCGGATCCCTCCCCGGAACGATGAGCACCCCCATGACCCGGCTGACCCTCCTGGCGGCGACCACGGCCGCAACCGCCCTCCTGTCCACCACGGCGCACGCGGCGGGCTACTACCTGCAGGAACAGTCGGTGAAGGGTGCGGGCCGCGCCTATTCCGGCGAGGTCGCCGACCAGGGGGTCTCCTCGCTGTGGTGGAACCCGGCCGCCATCGCCCGCTCGGGGCGCGAGGCCTATGTCGGCCTGCATGCGGTGTTCGTCGACGCCACGGTCAGGAACGAAGGCTCGACCATCACCTATCCGAACGGCCTGACCATCCCGATCCAGGGCGAGCCGCGCGCCTTCAGTCCGATCCAGGACGGCGTCGCGCCGAACTTCGCCATCGCCACCCCGATCGGCGACCGCTTCGCGCTCGGCCTGTCGGTCGCCGCGCCGTTCAACTTCACCACCGAGTACCGCAAGTCGTCCTGGGCGCGGTACGACGCCCTGACCTCGCGGCTGACCACCGCCGACATCCAGGTGACCGGCGCGATGAAGGTCACCGAATGGCTCGACCTCGGGGCCGGGGTCAGCGCCCAGTACACCGACGCCAAGCTGCAGACCGCCTATCCGAACCTCTCGCCGCTGCTCGCCGACGGCATCTCCCAGCTCAGCGGCGACGGCTGGGACTTCGGCTGGACGGTCGGCGCCCAGGCCTATTTCGGCCCGGTGACGCTGGGCGCCAGCTACCGCTCGAAGGTCGAGCACGACCTCGACGGCAATGTCCTGGTCGCCGGCCTGCTCGGCCCCCTGGCCCCGGCCAACCGCGAGGTCGGCGGCTCGGCCGCCTTCACCACGCCCTGGATCGCCACCCTCGGCGCCCGCTGGCAGGCCACCGACAAGCTCGCCCTCAACGCCCAGGTCCAGCGCATCGGCTGGAGCGAGTTCGAAGCGATCGACGTGACGTTCGCGGGCGGCGGCGGCGAAAGCCTGTTCCAGGGCTATGAGGACGTCACCTCGGGCGGCGTCGGCCTCGACTACGCGGTCAACGACAAGCTGACCCTGCGCGCCGGCGTGCAGTACGACCCGACCCCGACGCCCGACGCGGCCCGCACGGCGCGGGTGCCGGACGGCGACCGCTGGCTCTACGGAGTCGGCGCCACCGCCGACGTCATGAACGGGCTGAAGGTCGACGCGGCGTTCGCCTACATCGACTTCGCCAACTCCGACGTCCACCACGACACGGTGTTCTACGAGGGCACGCCTGCGGCCACCACGACCCGCCTGCGCGGCGAGGTCGAGGGCGCCGGCTACGTGCTGTCGCTGGGGCTGCGCAAGACGTTCTGACGCCGAGCCCTGGGTGTCATCCCGGTTTGCGAAGCAAGACCGGGACCCATTCGCGCCAAGTCAGCAGAATGATCACCAACATCAGGTGTTCATGGGTCCCGGTCTTCGGCTGCGCCGAAACCGGGATGACATTGCGGCGAACCTACTTCTGGTTCGCGTAGAGCTTGACCACCTCGTAGAGGAAGTCGCGGCCCTCATAGAGCGAGCGCACGCGCATCTTCTCGTTCAGCCCGTGCGCGCCGTTGCCGGTCGGCTCGCTGAAGAAGCCGGTCAGGCCGTAGGTCGGCACGCCGACCGCGTTCAGGAAACGGCCGTCGGTGGCGCCGGTGGCCATCACTGGCACGATCGGCACCCCCGGCCACAGCTTGGCCGAGACCGTCTCGACCGGCCCCATGATCTGCTTGTTCAGCACCGGCGGCGGGGTGACCGGGCTCGGCTCGCCGACTGTCGCGACCTTGATCGCCGGGTCGGCCAGCACCTTGACCAGGGCCTCGCGAGTGGCCTCGACGCCCTCGCCCGGCAGGATCCGGCAGTTGACGTTGGCCCGCGCCCGCTGCGGCAGGGCGTTCGGCGCATGGCCGGCGTTGACCATCGTCGCCACGCAGGTGGTCCGCATCATCGAGTTGCGGCCCGGGTCACGCGCCACGGTCGCCACCGCCACGGCGTTGGACGGGTCCTTGGCGACCGCGGCCATCGCCTCGCCCATCGGCCCGCCCTCGATCTTGGCCATCTGCACGAAGTTGCCGCGTACCGCGTCGTTCAGCTTCACCGGGAAGTCGTACTCGCCCAGCCGCGCCAGCCCCTGCGACAGGTGATAGATCGCGTTGTCGCGCACCGGCGCCGAGGAGTGGCCGCCCGGATTGGTCACCTCCAAGGTGTAGTCCTGATAGACCTTCTCGCCGGCCTGCACGCCCAGCGACACGCGGTTTCCCTGGCCGTCCAGCCGCCCGCCGGCGCCCTCGTTCAGCACGAAGGCCGCGTCCATCAGATCGCGGTGGTTCTTGATCAGGTACTGGACGCCGTTGAAGGTGTCGGGCGTCTCCTCGCCGCAGGTCAGCGCCATGCGGATCGTCCGCTTCGGCTTGAAGCCCTCGGTCTTGTAGCGGGCCAGGGTGTCGACCCAGACCGCGGCCTGGGCTTTGTCGTCAGCCGCGCCGCGGGCGTAGAAGAAGCCGTTCTCCTCGACCAGCTTGAACGGGTCGCGCTCCCAGTCGGCGCGATTGGCCTCGACCACGTCGATATGGGCCAGCAGCAGGATCGGCTTGGCCTTGGCGTCGGTCCCCTTCAGCGTCGCGATCAGGTTTCCGTCCTTCGGCCGGTCCGGCGAGACGATGATCTGCAGGTCCGCGTCGGCGAACCCCGCCGCCTTCAGTCGCGTCGCCATGGCCTCCGACGCCGCCGTGCAGCTGCCGACCGACAGGGTGGTGTTGATCTCGATCAGCTCTTTGTAGAGCTCCCGGAACGCCAGCTGGTCAGGCCGCGGGCTCTGCGCCATCGCCGGCGAGGCGACAGCGGCGGCCGCCAAGGCGGCGGCGGTGAAGGTACGGATCATTGACGCTCCCCATGAACTGGCGGGGAGCCTATGGGGCGTCCGGCGCGGCGGCAAGGCAGAGCAGCAGGATGCTCCCCCTCTGGGGGAGCTGTCAGCCGAACGGCTGACTGAGGGGGACTTTGACTCAACCAGACTGAAGTAGTCCCCTTCCGTCTCGATGCTGCGCATCGATCCACCTCCCCCAAGAGGGGAGGATCTGGAGCGTTCAGTTCACGTCCGACTTCTTCGGCGGCGCCGGCGGCAGCGGGGCGATCTGGATGCCGTCGTCCTTCAGCGCCTTGATCTCGGTCGGGCTGGCCTCGCCATAGATGCCGCGGTCTTCCGAGCGGCCCTCGTGAATGGCGCGGGCCTCGCCGGCGAAGGCGTCGCCGACATAGTCGAAGTTCTCCTCGACGTGGGCGCGGACCTTGCCCATCGCCTCCATCACCATCGAACGCATCTGGGGCGAGAGGTCGGCCCCGGCGCTCTTCTTGGTGCCGGCCACCGAGGGGGCCATGATCTGCTTCTCCACCGCCTTGCTGTCGCAGACCGGGCACGAGATCAGCCCGCGGCCGGCCTGGTCGTCGTAATCGCCGGACGAGCCGAACCAGCCCTCGAACGTATGGGCGTGGTCGCAGATGAGCGCGTAGCGGATCATGCGATAGATATAGGCGCTGCAAAGCTCCGCGCATTGGGCAGGGCCGGGATCGCCGCCCGCGCCTTGGCCACGGCCGCCAGGTCCACGTCGGCGAACAGCACGCCCGGCTCGTCGTGATCGAGCTTGCCCAGCAGCTCGCCCCAGGGGCCGATGGCCAGGGTGCGGCCCCAGGTGCCGCGGCCGTCCTCGTGGAATCCGCCCTGGGCCGGGGCCAGCACGAAGCTGCCGGTCTCGATGGCGCGGGCCCGCAGCAGCGTCTCCCAGTGCGCCTCGCCGGTCGGCCGGGTGAAGGCGGCCGGCGTGACGATCACCTCGGCCCCAGCCAGGGCCAGGGCGCGGTAGAGCGCCGGAAAGCGCACGTCGTAGCAGATGGTCAGGCCCAGCTTCAGCTCGCCGGCCCGCGCCGCCACAGCCTGCTCGCCGGGTTCGTAGGTCTCGCTCTCGCGCGCGGTCTCGCCGGTCGGCAAGTCCACGTCGAACATGTGCAGCTTGTCGTAGGTGGCGGCGATCTGACCCTGCGGCGTGATCAGCGCCGCGCGGTTGGCGGCCTTGCCGTCCGGCCGCTTCACCAGCGCCGAGCCGATCAGGATGGTGACGGAAAGCTCGGCGGCCAGGGCCTGCAGGCCCTGCACGACGAGATCGTCCTCCAGCAGGGCCAGCTGCGGCAGCAGCGCGGCCTTGTCCTTCTGCAGGATGTTGGTCCCCTCGGGCGTGGCGATGAAGCTCGCGCCGTCGGCCGCCGCCTGCCGGATCAGCGGCGTCACGTGCGCCAGCGCCGCCGCGTGGCTGGCGGGGGTTCTGGTCTGGATCAGGCCGACGCGCAGGGTCATTTGCTACTCCGCTCATCCCCGCGCAGGCGGGGATCCAAGCTGATGCTCAGCTTAGGCTCCCGCTTTCGCGGGAGTGAGCGGAAAGATCAAGCCTCAGGCCGCCAGCAGGGCGTCCAGCTTGCCGTCGTATTCCAGCGCCATCATGTCGTCGCAGCCGCCGATGTGGCGCTCGCCGATGAAGATCTGCGGGAAGGTCGCCCGGCCGTTGGCGCGCTGGACCATTTCCTGGCGCTTCTCGGGATCGCTCGAGGCCTCGATCTCCTCGAACGCCACGCCCTTCTTCTCCAGCAGCGACACCGCGCGGATGCAGTAGGGGCAGTACGGTTTCGTATAGATGGTGACTTCGGCCATGGCTCGACTGATGCGGGTGGAGACGGGTCTGCTCTATATGGAACGACTTGAGCTTTCTTTAACCCTCGCGACCACTGCGGCATGGACGCGCAGCGCCCCGGCCGCCAGCAGCGCCCGCGCGCAGCCTTCCAAAGTGGCGCCGGTGGTCATCACGTCATCGATCAGCAGGACGGTCTTGCCGGCCACCAGCCTGGCCCTGGCCGGCGGCACGGCGAACGCCGCGGCGACGTTGCGCCGCCGCCCGCCGCCCGACTTGCCGCCCTGGCTCGCGGTGTCGCGCACCCGCGCCAGCGCGTCGGGCAGATAGGCCACGCCCGTGAGCCGGCTCAGCGGCCGGGCGATCTCGGCGGCCTGGTTGTAGCGGCGCCCCAGCAGCCGCGCGCGGTGCAGCGGCGCCGGAACCAGCGCGTCGGCCTCGTCGAGCAGTTCGCGGGCCGAACGGCTGATCCAGCGGGCGAACAACGGCGCCAGGTCGGTGCGGTCGGCGTGCTTCAGCTGCAGGATCGGCCCGCGCGAGGTCTCGTCGTAGAGGCAGGCGGCCCGCGCCCGCGAAAACGCCCGCGGCCGCGCCGAGCAGTCGGCGCAGCGCACGCCGGCTCCCAGGTCGTACTCGAACGGCAGGCCGCAGCCGTCGCACAGCGGCCCGTCGATGAACGGGATCGCGCTCCAGGCCTGCGCGCTCAGGCCGCCGCTCATCGCCGGCGCGCCGCCGTCGAGCGATTGGGGTGGGAAAAGCAGGTCCAGCGCGCTACGAACCGCGGCCTTCGCGCGCGGCCCGGGTTTCCACCGGGCGTCCGCATCGCCATCTAGAAAGCCCATGTCCGCCCCGCCTCGCCTCTTCGACCGCGACCTGCACCGCGCCCGCCTGGACCGCGCCGCCCCCGGCTACGCCGGCGCCGACTTCCTGAAAGCCCGCGCCGCCGAGGACGCCGTCGTGCGCCTCGAAGCGATCATGCGCGACTTCCCGCGCGCCGTCGATCTGGGCGCGCGCAACGGCTGGTTCGCCCGCTGCCTCTCCCAGAGCGACGCCGCCGCCCGCGTCGGCTTCCTGGTCGAGACTGACCTGTCGCCCAAGATGCTGGCCGGCCGGCAGGGCCCAAGGCTGGTCGCCGACGAGGAACGCCTGCCCTTCGCGCCCGGCAGCCTCGACCTGGTGGTCTCGACCCTGGCCCTGCACTGGACCAACGACGTGGTCGGGGCGCTGATCCAGATCCGCCGCGCCCTGAAGCCGGACGGCCTGTTCATCGGCTCGCTGCTGGGCGGCGCCACCCTGACCGAGCTGCGCCAGTCGCTGCTGGCCGCCGAGGCCGAGCTGACCGGCGGCGCCGGCCCGCGAGTCTCGCCCTTCGCCGATCCCTACGACGCCGCCGGCCTGCTGCAACGCTCGGGCTTCGCCCTGCCGGTCGCCGACGTCGACCGCGTCACGGTTCGCTACGCCCATCCGCTGAAGCTGCTCGCCGACCTGCGGGCCATGGGCGAGACCAGCGTCCTGGCCGAGCGTCATCCCAAGCGCCTGACCCGCCAGGTCCTGGCCCGCGCCTTCGAGATCTATGTCGAGCGGTTCGCCGAACCCGACGGCCGCGTGCCCGCCACCTTCGAGATCCTGACCCTGACTGGCTGGGCGCCCGACCCCAGCCAGCAGAAGCCGCTCAAGCCCGGCTCGGCCAAGATGCGCCTGGCCGACGCCCTCGGCGTGGTCGAGAACCCGCTCCCGCGGGACGAGGACTAACTCAGCTTCGCCGAGCCGAGGATCGCCTCGACCTCGGCCAGATTGGCGTCGAAATAGTGCTCGGCCGGCGCCAGGTAGAGCAGGGCATAGGTCTTGCCGCCCTGCTCGCTGATCACCCCGGCGCCCTTTATGTCCAACCCTTCCTTGGTCTGCGCGGTCAGGTCGAAGCGAACGCCGGCGCCCTGACCGAACCGGGCCGGCCGCGGCCGCACCAGCTGCACACGTTGGTACTCCAGGGCCACGACGCTGTCGGTGATGAACTCCAGCCGCTCGCTGGCGCTCATGTCCGGACGGATGACCGGGGTCGGGGTTTCCTTGCGGGCCGGCTTGATCAGGTACTCGCCCGGCGCCAGGCCGTCGGTGACATAGAGCCGGTTGAGCAGCGGCCCGTCGATCGACAGCAGCCGCACCTTCGCCGTGCGGCCGGTCATGATGTTGCTGATGTCGGACCACTCGCGGCCCAGGGCGACCTCATAGCCCGCCCCGACCTTCAGCGCCCCGGCGGGCGCCGAGGTGACGGAGGCGCAGGCCGCCAGCGCCAGGCAGGCGCCGAGCGGCGCAAGAGCTCGGATGAAGGTCCGCATGGTCATTTCCCCTTGTCGAGGCTGGAAAGGCTGTCCTGCACCATCCAGGCGTCCTCGGCCTGCGGCGCCTTGGCCAGATAGCTTTCATAGGCGGTTCGCGCGCCGGCCAGATCGCCGTCCCGCCGCCGGATGTCGCCCAGGTCGCGCCAGACGGCGGCCGGGGCGTCGGCATGGACCGCCGCGGTCAGATAGGCGTCCCGCGCCTTGGCCAGATCGCCGTCGCCGCGCCGCATCCGATAGGCCTCGCCGCGGTAGTAGTTGAGCACGCCCAGGTCCTCGCCGTCGGCCGCCAGCCGGTCGATCACCACCAGCGTCTGTCCAAAGTCGCGCTTGCGCAGGTCGTCGCGCAGCCAGGCGCCCAGGTGCGGACGGATCGCCGCGCGGTGACGCTCGCGGCCCCGGTCGCCGCCAGGCTTCAGGGTCGCGGCCTGCGTATCCAGGGCGGCGATCCGCTGGGCCCCGAGCGGGTGGCTCGAGAACACGCTGATCCGCGTCTCGGACTCCCGGACCCGCTTGAAGTCCGAGCCCTTGGTCTCGGCGGTCAGCCCGCGCCAGCTCTGCGCCGCCGCCGCCGGATCGTAGCCCGCCGCCGCCAGCTTGCGCTGGCCCAGCAGGTCGGCCTCGGCCTCCTGCTCGCGGCTGAATCTGAAGAACGAGGCGATCTGCGCGTAATAGATCAGGTCGATCGTATTGCCGGTGGCGTCCATGATCGACTGCGCCTCGCTCGCGGTGCCGGCGCTGGCCGCCGATGCAGCGCCGGCGACCGCGACGACGACCGTCGCGGCGAGGACCACGTTGGCTCGCGTCTTCTGGGCGCGATGCGACTCGATGGTGTGGCTCTCGGTGAAATGGCTGACCTCATGGCCCAGCACATAGGCCAGCTCGGCCTCGTCGCTCGCCCGCAGCAGCAGGCCCGACCAGACCTCCGAGTAACCGTTCGGCGCCATGCTGGCGTTCATGAACGGCCGGTCCATGACATAGACCCGCAGGTCCGGGCAGTACGCTCCCGCCACCTTGCACATCACCCCGCGCACATAGGCGTTCAACGCCGGGTCAGTGTTGAGGTCGGCGCGGGTCTTGGCCTCGGCCTCGGCCTTGTCCATCACCGACCAGAAGCCGGCCTCGGCAGAGGTCGCGTCCGGCCGCAGGCCCGCTGCGCGTTCCTGGGCGGCCGCCGGCGTCACGGCCAGGGCCGCCGCCAGTGCGATGGCTGACGTACGCACCGTCATGACCTAGAGCGGCGCGTCTTTCAGCACGGCCTGGACGAGCTGGGCCGCCCCGTCCGGCTTGCGCATGTCGTCGTTGGGGCCGGTGCTGGCGACGTTGAACCACACGACGCGGCCCGTCTTCAGATCCACCAGCGAGGCGAAGCACTGCTGGCCGCCGACCGGGACGCCGACGCCCAGGATCGCCAGACCCACCGCCGTCGCCACCCGCGCCCCGCTGGCGTAGTTGCCGCGGCCGAACACGAACAGCGCATAGTCGGCCTCGTACGCCGCGCCCAGCGCCTGCGCGCCTTCGCCCAGCGTCCAGTCGAAGGCCCCCGACTTGGTCGGCAGACTGACATAGCCGTAGTTGAACATCATGATCGACTGACCGACCGCCTCGTGCAGGCGCAGCAGCTGGCCGGTTCGCCCGCCCATGGCCTCGTCCGGATCGATCATCCGGTAGGTATGGGCGCGGGCCTTCATCTGGCGCTCGACCTCGGCGGCGACATTGCTGCGCCCCTGCTCGGTCCAGTCGGCCCGCGGCTCCTGCATCCCCGAGGCGGTCAGCACCGCCAGTTCGATGTCCGGCTCGACCAGGATGATCCGCGCCCCCGCCGACGGCTTGGTCGGATTGGTGGCCAGCTTGGTGTTGGTCGTCGTGCAGGCGGCCATCAGCAGGCACGCGGCGACAACAGCGAACAGTCTCATGACGCCCCCCAGCGGCCCTCGGCTGCATCGGAGGGCGGCCGCAATCTATACGCGAAGCCGATCGCTTGTCGACGTGATTTCCGGCGCCTGCCGGGCCCCCGATTCTGCGTCAATCCTGGGCGCCGCAGGAGCTTCACGCACCAAACGGCCAAGCCGGGTCGCTTTTTGGACACGTCGCCGATCTAACGTCGGTCTCGGCTCGATCCAAAACGACTACAGGAACCCCCCTATATGCGTATTGCTATCCTGGCCGCCGGCCTGCTCGGCGCCGCCATCGCCGCGACTTCCGTCCAAGCTCAGACCGCTCCGGCCGCTCCCGCCGCCGAAGCTCCTGCCGCGGGCGGCTTCTCCGACGCCGATCTCAAGGCCTTCGGCTCGGCCATGGCCGAGATCCAGAAGATCAACGGCGAGTACACCCCGAAGCTGACCGGCGCCGACGGCCCGACCAAGGCCGAGGTGCAGAAGGAAATGATCGGAAAAATGGGCGCGGCCGTTCAGGCCAGCGGCCTGTCGCCGCAAAAGTACAACGACATGTCGGCCGCCGTGCAGAAGGACGCCGCCCTGCGCGCCCGCCTGACCACGGTGCTGAACGCCGAACCGGTCGCCTAAGACTTCGGCTCACGCCTTCCAAAGGCCGCTCCGGTTCGCCGGGGCGGCCTTTTTCATGCCCGCAACGTCGGCCGCCGCGCCGCGTCCAGCGCCACCACGACATCGGCCCGGCCGGGCATCTCCTCGAGGATCCAGCGCGTCAGGCGCTCGTAGTGGGCGATGAAGCCTGCGACCTCCGCATCGCTCATCGCCCGGCCGGCGCCTGCGCCCTCGCGCGCCAGCCGCTCGCGCAGCTTGCGCTCCTGTTCGATCCGCCAGCCCAGCACCACCTCGAAGCTCGGCGCCTGCAGCAGGACCAGCAGGTCCAGCGCCCCGAACAGCGTCTGATAGGGTCCGGCCAGGGCCGCGTTGACAAAGCTGCGCCAGGCGCCGTCCGCGTCCTGCTGCGCTTCCAGCTCATTGACCGGCGCGGCCAGCGCCGCCGCTGGCTGGGACCGCGCGCCCACGCACCAGCCTTCGAACAGCACCACGTCCGCCGGCCCCTCGAACGGCGCGCCGTGCGCGCGGCGGTCGTCACGCGCCTTTTCGAACACCGGCCGCTCGTGGACGCCGGGCGTCCGCAACGCCGCCAGCATCTCCAGCCCCAGCGCCACGTCGTGCGTGCCCGGGACGCCGCGCACCGCCGCCAGCGGATGCACTCGCCGCGCCAGGTCCTGCCGCTCGGCCCGCGTCAGGTAGAGGTCGTCCAGCGAGATCGCCGCGGTCTTCAGTCCGCGCGCCTCCAGCAACTGCGCCAGCACCGCGGTCAGGGTCGACTTGCCGCTGGCCTGCGGGCCGCAGATCCCGACCACGATCCCGCCCGGCCGCGCGGCGGCGGCGATGCGGTCGGCCAACGGAACCGCCACCTCGCGAACCACCGCCGCATAGCTGGCCGGCAGTTGCTCGCGCGCCATGAACTGCGTCAGCCAGGCGTCAGGCGTCATGCGCCGCCTCCGCCGCCAGCCGCGCGGCGATGTCCTTCAGCGCCCGTCGGCGCGCCGATCCGGCGCGCCAGGCCATGACGATGGTCCGCCGCGGGGCGGGCTCAGGGAACCGCGCCAGGCTGATCCGCGGATCAGCCAGGTCCCGCGCCGCCATCTGCGGCAGCAGGGTGACCCCCTGCCCGTGCGCCACCAGCTGCAAAAGCGTCGTCAGGCTGGTCGCGCCGAAAGTGGTGAGATCGCCGAGCTCGCAAGCCCCCAGCGCCTGGTCGCGCAGGCAGTGGCCTTCCTCCAGCAGCAGCAGCCGGTCCGCCGGCAGCCGCCGCGGGTCGTCGGCGGCCAGCGGCGCGCTCGCCGGGCTGGCCAGCAGGAACGGGTCGTCGAACAGCGCCACGGTCTCGATCCCCTCGCCGGCCAGCGGCGCGGCGGCGATCACCGCGTCCAGCTCACCGGCCGCCAGTTCGCTCAGCAGGGTCGCGGTCTGGGTCTCGCGGACCTTCAGCTCCAGCCCCGGCAGCGCCGCCTGCAGCACCGGCGCGGCCCGCGGCAGCAGATAGGGCGCCACCGACGGGATCATGCCCAGCGCCAGGCGCCGCGAGCCGACCCCGCGCCGCTCGCGCGCGAAGTCCTCCAGGTCCTTGACCCCGGCGATCAGCGCCCGCGCCCGCTCGGCCAGGGCCGCCCCGTCCGGCGTCAGCACGCTGGCGCCACGGCCGCGCTCGACCAGCACCAGGTCCAGTTCGGCCTCCAGCTCACGGATCTGCATCGACAGCGCCGGCTGGGTGACATGGCAGGCGGCCGCCGCACGGCCGAAGTGGCGCTCTTCGGCCAGGGCGGTCAGGTAGCGCAGCTGTCGCAGGGTCGGCATCGGCATAAGCTAGATTTATTGGCGATCGAGGCAAGCGCCCTCGGCGCTTATCGCGGCGCGGCCCGCGGGTGCGACCTTTCGCCCTAGCATAACGGCGATATGGGGCTGGCGCGGCGCCGGGACTCAGGCTCAACCTTGAGGCGTCCGATGCACAGCCTGCGTCGACGCGGTCGGGGACTAGCTAGCTTCGACCTTGAGAGGCCCGTGGTGATCCGAGCTCACCGCGGGCCTTTTTCATTTCAGACCAGGTCGCGCAGCCAGGCCACCAGCGGCGCGTCGGCCGGCGGCATCGGATAGTCGGCGAGCTTCATCGGCTTCACCCAGGCGATGCCTGAGTGCTCCTTGGCCGTGACCACGCCCTCCCAGCGCCGCACCAGATAGAGCGGCATCAGCAGGTGGAAGTCCTCATAGGTGTGGCTGGCGAACACGAAGGGCGCCAGGCAGGCGTGCGAGACGGTGATCCCCAGCTCCTCGTCCAGCTCGCGGATCAGGCACCGCTCGGGCGTCTCGCCCGGCTCGACCTTGCCGCCCGGAAACTCCCACAGCCCGGCCAGTTGCTTGCCCGGCGGCCGCTGACAGATCAGCACTCGGCCGTCGGAATCGATGAGCGCCGCGGCGGCGACGAGAACCATGCGCTTGGTGTCGGACATGCCAGCTTCCTCGCGGGATGCGCCGGCGATTGCAAGGGGTCAGGACCAGAGCTCGAACGGCTCGTCGATCTCCTCGCCTGCCAGGAACGTCGCCAGCAGGCTCGGCAGCCGCCCCGGATAGAAGCGGCCGTCATGCGCCTCGATCTCGCCAACCGACCACCAGCGGAAGTCGGTATAGTCCTCCAGCTCGTAGTCCAGGCGCCCGGCCTCGTCGATCGCCGCGCCCCGCCCGTCCAGGGCCACCTCGACCACCACCTCGTGCTGCACGCGCCGGGCCTGGCGATAGCGGAAGGTGGCGGTGCGCCGCCACGCGGGGGCCCGGACCTGGTCCGCCCGCGCCACGATGCCGGTCTCCTCGCGCAATTCGCGCAGCGCCGCCTCGAGGTAGGTCTCGCCCGGATCGATCCCGCCGCCCGGCAGCTCCCACCACTCGCCCTGCTCCGGCTCGGTGACGTCGCGGGTGCGAAACAGCAGGATCCGCCCCTCGCAATCGCGCACCACCACCCGCACCGCATGGCGCTCGGTCAACGGCAAGTCGTCCGGCAGTTCGATCATCGACATCGCCAATCCCTTGCAAACCTTGACTTTCGGCGCGCGGCCAGCCATATCCGCGCTGCGCCGCAACATCTATGGCGCTATCGGCGCTCCAGCCGCGTGATGGTTCCGGCCACTTCGGACCCAGCTGTCGAGCGCCCGAAAGAGATCGCATAGATCGCCCCGCCACGCGGGGGCTTTCCACAAATGACCCGCGTTTTCGCGACCCTCGCAGCCTGCGAGCGGCCGCGTTAGGCGCATCCGTGAAAGACATTCGTTTGACCAAGTTCACCGACCTCGGCCTCGACAAGATGCTGCTCAAGGCCCTCCACGACGAGGGCTATGAGAAGCCGACCCCGATCCAGGCCCAGGCCATCCCCGGCGTCCTGGCCGGCAAGGACCTGCTCGGCATCGCCCAGACGGGCACCGGCAAGACCGCCGCCTTCGCCCTGCCCATCATCCATCGCCTGGCCGCCGACAAGAAGGCCGCCCCGCGCCGCGGCTGCCGCGTGCTGGTGCTCTCGCCGACCCGCGAGCTGGCGACCCAGATCGCCGAGAGCTTCAAGGCCTACGGCAAGCACATGAACCTTTCCGTCGCCGTGATCTTCGGCGGCGTGAAGTACGGCGGCCAGATGCGCGCCATGGCCCCGGGCGTCGACGTCCTGGTCGCCACCCCCGGCCGCCTGCTCGACCACCTGCAGGAAAAGACCATCACCCTGCAGGGGGTGGAGATGTTCGTCCTCGACGAGGCCGACCAGATGCTCGACATGGGCTTCATCGTGCCGATCCGGCAGATCGTGAAGCACCTGCCGCGCCTGCGTCAGAACCTGTTCTTCTCGGCCACCATGCCGAGCGAGATCGAGAAGCTGGCCGGCGAGCTGCTGCGCCCCAACCCGACCAAGGTCTCGGTGACCCCGCAGGCCACGACGGTCGAGCGCATCAAGCAGCAGGTGATCTTCGTCGAGACCGCCCGCAAGCGCGCCCTGCTCTGCGAGATGTTCGCCGAGCGCGACTTCAAGCGCGTCATCGTCTTCACCCGCACCAAGCGCGGCGCCGACCGCGTGGCCAAGTCGCTTGAGGCGGCCGGCGTCGAAGCCGCCGCCATCCACGGCGACAAGAGCCAGGGCCAGCGCGAGCGCGCCCTGGCCGCCTTCAAGGCCGGTGAAGTCCGCGCCCTGGTCGCCACCGACATCGCCGCCCGCGGCATCGACATCGACGCGGTCAGCCACGTCATCCAGTACGAGCTGCCCAACGTGCCGGAAGCCTATGTCCACCGCATCGGCCGCACCGCGCGGGCCGGCGCCGACGGCTCGGCCGTGGCGTTCTGCGCCGACGACGAGCGTAACCTCCTGAAGGACATCCAGAAGGTCACCCGCCAGACCATCCCGTCCTTCGACCGCCGCAACGACCGCGGCCTGCACGTCATGACCCAGGCGATGCCGGAAGTGGCCGCCGAGCGCGCCGAGGCCGGCCGCAAGAACGCCGAGCGCGGCGGCGCCGGCGGCGGACGCAAGCCGCAGGGCCGCAGCGAGCTGCCCCCCGGCCTGCGCAAGCAGCGCAACCGCCCCGCGGCCAAGGCCGGCGGCGGACGCCAAGGCCAAGGCGGCGGCGAGCAGCGCCAGGGCCAGCCCCAGCGCCACACCGACCACCGCGCCGGCGGCCAGCGCGCTCACGGCGAGCGCGCCTCGACCAAGCCGATCGACCAGTCGCAGTTCAAGGGCCCCAAGCGCGGCGGCGACAAGCCGGCCGCGGAGAAGCGCTGGACGCCGCTGGACTAAGCTAAGCAATTCCTCCCCCGCTGGGAGAGGTGGCTCGCTGCGCAGCAGCGAGACGGAGGGGGCCTGCTGAGTCAGCAAGCCCCCTCAGTCAGTCATCCGGCTGACAGCTCCCCCAGCGGGGGAGCAATTGGCCTAAGACCGATAGTCGCCGTTGATCGCGATGTACTGCTTGGTCAGGTCGCAGGTCCACATGGTCGCCGAGGCGCGACCGACGCCGACGTCGACCGACACCTCCAGCTCCTGGTTCTTCATGTAGGCGCTCATCTTGGCCTCGTCGTAGGTCGGCGAGATGAGGCCGTCCTGGGCGGCGACCAGCGGCCCGAACTGCACCTTCACCCGGTCGCGGTCGATCGGCTCGTCGGCGCGGCCCACGGCCATGACGATCCGCCCCCAGTTGGCGTCCTCGCCGGCGAAGGCGGTCTTGACCAGCGGGCTCTCGCAGATCGTGCGGGCGATCTTGCGGGCGCTGGCCGAGCTCTCCGCCCCGGTCACCGTCACCTTCACGAACTTGCTGGCGCCCTCGCCGTCACGGACCAGCTGCAACGCCAAGTCCATCAGCACCGCCTCCAGCTTCTCGCGGAAGTCGGCCAGCCGCCGGTCGCCGGCGCGGGTGATGCTCGGCGCGCTGGATTGGCCGGTGGCGAACAGCAGCAGGGTGTCGTTGGTCGAACGGTCGCCGTCCACCGTCACCGCGTTGAAGCTGTTGCGGGTGTAGAGGCTGGCCAGGGTCTGCAGCGCCGTCGACGAGATCTTCGCGTCGGTGGCCACGAAGGCCAGCATGGTCGCCATGTCCGGCGCGATCATGCCCGAGCCCTTGGCGATGCCGGCGATGCGCACCTTCTCGCCGTCGATGGTCGCCTCGGCATAGGCGCCTTTCGGGAAGGTGTCGGTGGTCATGATCGCCCGCGCCGCGCCGGCCCAGCCGTCGTCGGTCAGCTTGGCTTCCACGTCGGGCAGCCGGTGGGCGATCTTGGTGTCGTCCAGCAGCACGCCGATCACCCCGGTCGAGGCGACCATCACGTCGCGCTGGCGGCAGTCGAAGCGCTTGGCCACGGCCGAGGCCACCCGCCGCACCGCATCCGCGCCCGGCTTGCCGGTGAAGGAATTGGCGCAGCCGGCGTTGACCACCAGGGCGCGCACGTCGGCGCCCTTGGTCATCTCCAGATGCTTCTTGCACCAGTCGACCGGCGCCGAGCCGACGCCGTGGCGGGTGAACACGCCCGCGCCCGCCGTACCCTTCGCGAAGCGCATGACCAGCAGATCCTCGCGCTCGTGCTTGTAGAAACCGGCCCGGCCCGTCGCCAGCTGCACGCCCGGGATCGGGGGCATATGCGGGAACGGCACAGCCAGCGGCGAGACCGGCAGCGCGCCCTTGGCGGGCTTGGGCTCTTCGGCCTTGGCCGCAGGTTCGGTCTTCTTGGCGGCGCGTTTTATGGCGGTCGCCAGCGGGTCGACGATGGCGCCGGCCAGCGCCTCGACGGGCTTGGCGGCGGCTTCCAGCGCCTTGCCGGCGGTGGACTTGATCGGGGCGGCCTTCTTCGGGGCGGCGGGGGTCTTGGTCATGGCTGGGCGGCCTTGGCTGGGGCGGCGGACGCGGCCGGGGCGGCCTTCGTCGCGGGAGTTTGCGGAGCGGTCTTCGGGGCGTCGGCGGGTTCCTTCGGCTGGCCCGGCACGTCTTGCGGCGCGCCGATCAGCGTCTGGACCTTCGCCCGGCTTCGGAGCTTCTCCAGCAGGTCGCGGACCTGGTCATAGGTCAGGAAACGCACGATCTGCGGCCGCGCGGCCTCGAAGGTGATCGGCTGCTCCAGCCGCCGGTCTTCGATCTTCAGGATCGCCCAGCCGCCCTCGATCGCGAACGGGCCGACGATGTCGCCCGCCTTGCCGATCTTGAGGTTGGCCGCATAGGCCTCGGGCATGACGTCGACCGTGAAGTAACCGAGGTCGCCGCCGTTGAACCGCGTCGCAGCGTCGGTGGAGCGTTCCATCGCCAGGGCGTCGAAAGAGGCGCCGGTGGTCAGCAGCTTGCGCACCGCTGCGGCCTCGGGTTCGGTGGCCACCACGATCTGGCGGGCGCGGATTTCCTCCGACTGCTTGGCCAGCTTCAGCTGCTCCTGGTAGAGGCCGCGGATGGCGTTGTCGTTGACCGCGTCGGAGACCACGCTTTCCACCAGCATGTCGCCCAGGATGCGCTCGCGCGCCGCGGCCAGCCGCTTCTGAGCGACCGGGTCTTTGTCGAGCTTGCGGTTCAGCGCCTCGGCGGCCAGCAGTTTCTGGTCGACCACCTCGTCCAGCACCCGGCGGAACAGGTCCGAGGAGACGTCCAGCGGCTCACCGTCGCCGATCAGCCCCTGGGCCACCGCCTCGCGCTTGACGTCCGAGGCCCAGACCGTCTTGCCGTCGACCTTGGCGACGGCGGTGTCGCCGGGCGCGGGCGCGCCTTCGGTCCCGCCGCGATCACCGCAGGCGACCAGCAACGTCGCCGCAACCAGCATGACTGCGGCCAGCGCCAGCGCGTTCGGGACGCGACGGAAGGCGGAGTTCGTCATTGTCGACGTACCTCGTGTGCGAAAACCGCCCGCAGGCGCTTGCCCGTCCCTAGCCAACTCGGCGCGGGGATGCAAAGGTCGCGCCCGATCTAAAGCCGCCCGGATCGGATAACAGCCGCTGCGGCTTCAATTTTTTCGGAGGAATCATTTCATGACGCGTGAAGCCGTAATCGTCTCCTACGCTCGGACCGGGATGGCCAAGTCCCAACGCGGCGGGTTCAACATGACCCCGACCGTCACCATGGCCGCCCACGCGATCAAGCATGCGGTCGAGCGCTCGGGCGTCGACAAGGCCGCCGTCGAAGACGTGATCCTCGGCAACGTGGCGCACGGCGCCGGTAACCTGGGCCGCCAGGCCTCGCTGCTGGCCGGCCTGCCGATCACCACCTCGGGCGTGACCGTCAACCGCTTCTGCTCGTCGGGCCTGCAGACCATCGCCACCGCGGCCAACTACATCCGCAACGACGGCGCTGAAGTCGCCATCGGCGCGGGCGTCGAATCGCTGTCCTTCCCGGGCGGCGGCGGCGGCGGCGACAACTTCGACAAGAACCTGGTCGCCCAGTATCCGGCCATCTTCATGCCGATGATCGACACCGCCGACATCGTCGCCGAGCGCTACAATGTCAGCCGCGAAGTCCAGGACGAGTACAGCCTGGAATCCCAGCGCCGCATGGCCGCCGCCCAACAGGCCGGCAAGTTCAAGGACGAGATCGTCCCGCTCGCGACCAAGATGAAGGTCGTGAACAAGGAAACCAAGGAAGAGAGCATCGTCGACTACGTGGTCGACCGCGACGAGTGCAACCGTCCGGACACCACCATCGAAGGCCTGCGCAAGCTGCAGCCGGTCCGCGGCGAAGGCAAGTTCATCACCGCCGGCAACGCTTCGCAGCTGTCGGACGGCGCCGCCGCCGTGGTGCTGATGGAAGCCAAGGCCGCCTCCAAGGCCGGCCTGACGCCGCTCGGCGCCTTCCGCGGCTGGGCCGTCGCCGGCTGCGCGCCTGACGAAATGGGCATCGGTCCGGTGTTCGCCGTTCCGCGTCTGCTCGAACGTCACGGCCTGAAGGTCGACGACATCGACATCTGGGAACTGAACGAAGCCTTCGCCTCGCAGTGCGTCTATTCGCGCGACAAGCTCGGCATCGACCCGGAAAAGTACAACGTCAACGGCGGCTCGATCGCCATCGGCCACCCCTACGGCATGACCGGCGCCCGCCTGACCGGCCACATCCTGCAGGAAGGCAAGCGCCGCGGCGCCAAGTGGGGCGTCGTCACCATGTGCATCGGCGGCGGCATGGGCGCGGCGGGTCTCATCGAGATCTACTAAGTCTGGCCCAATAAGCCTGAACTGACTTGAGAACTGCCCCCTCCCCCGCTCATCCCGGCGAAAGCCGGGACCCAAGCTGAGTTTCAGCCGAGCGGGGGATGGGTTTCTACACCTACATCCTGGCGAGCGGCCCGCGCGGCACGCTCTACACCGGAAGCACCGACGACCTTCCGAAGCGGATCTTCGAACACAAGGAGAAGGTCCGGCGCGGTTTCACCGCCAAATATGATGTCACTCAACTCGTCTGGTTCGAGGCCCTCGAAGGTCGCGAAGCCGCCTTTCGGCGCGAACGCCAGATCAAGGAGTGGAAGCGGCGCTGGAAGATCGAGCTGATCGAGGCGGCCAATCCGACCTGGCGCGATCTCTATCCCGAGCTAAATCGCCTTATCTCATTTGATTGAAAGCCCGCTTGGGTCCCGGCTTTCGCCGGGATGAGCGAAGGGTTGGCGCCCGGCTCACCATTTTGTTGAGTCTCCACCCTCGCGTTGACACTGGCATGGGTGCTGCTTAAGTCTCGCGCGCCCTGAAAAGAGCGGAATTTCCGGGCAGGCGAGCAGGCTTAGAGGCGCCGCCGTCGGGCCCTCCCGCGAATCCGGAACGATTTCCCTTGAGCATCTTCCAACGCTTCTTCGGCTCCTCGAACGACCGCAAGGTCAAAGGCCTCAACTCGCGGATCGGCAAGATCAACGCGCATGAGCCGAAGATGCAGGCGCTGTCCGACGCCGAACTTCGCGCCAAGACCCAGGAATTCAAGGACCGCCTGGCCAAGGGCGAGACCCTCGACCAGCTCCTCGAAGAAGCCTTCGCCGTCGTCCGCGAAGCCTCGCGCCGGGTGCTGGGCCAGCGCCACTTCGACGTCCAGCTGGTCGGCGGCATCGTGCTGCACAACGGCGGCATCGCTGAAATGCGGACCGGTGAAGGCAAGACCCTGGTCGCCACCGCGCCGACCTATCTGAACGCGCTCTCCGGCAAGGGCGTGCACGTCATCACCGTCAACGACTACCTGGCCCAACTTCACGGCGACTGGATGGCGCAGGTCTACGCCTTCCTCGGCCTGTCGACCGGCGTCATCGTCCACGGCCTCAGCCAAGGCCAGCGCCAGGCCGCCTATCAGGCCGACATCACCTACGGCACGAACAACGAGTTCGGCTTCGACTACCTGCGCGACAACCTGGTCTACGACCCGACCGAAATGGTCCAGCGCGGCCATAACTTCGTGATCGTCGACGAAGTCGACTCGATCCTGATCGACGAAGCCCGCACCCCGCTGATCATCTCCGGCCCGACCGAGGACCGCAGCGAGCTCTACAAGACCATCGACCTGGTCATCAAAGAGCTGATCCAGGACACCTCGACCTTCGACCACGACGAGAAGCAGCGCCAGGTCATCCTGACCGAGGAAGGCTCGGAGACGGTCGAGGAGCTGCTGACCGCCGGCGGCCACCTCGACCCCGACTCGGCCGGCCTTTACGACGCGGCCAACGTCTCGATCGTCCACCACGTGAACCAGGCGCTGCGCGCCAACGTCCTCTACACCCGCGAGAAGGACTACATCGTCCGCGCTGGCGAGGTGATCCTGATCGACGAGTTCACCGGCCGCATGATGCAGGGCCGCCGCCTGTCCGAGGGCCTGCACCAGGCCATCGAGGCCAAGGAAGGCGCCAACATCCAGCCCGAGAACCAGACCCTGGCCTCGGTCACCATCCAGAACTACTTCCGCCTCTACACCAAGCTCTCGGGCATGACCGGCACCGCCGCGACCGAGGCCCAGGAGTTCGGCGACATCTACAAGATGGACGTCTCGGAAATCCCGACCAACCGCCCGGTGGCGCGGATCGACGAGGACGACGAGGTCTATCGCACCGAGCGCGAGAAGAACGCCTCGATCGTCAAGCAGATCGAGGCCTGCTACGTGCGCGGCCAGCCGATCCTGGTCGGCACCGTCTCGATCGAAAAGTCCGAACAGCTGTCCGAGCTGCTCAAGGCCCACAAGTTCGAGCACAACGGCAAGACCCAGAACGGCGTCCCGCACAACGTCCTGAACGCCCGCTACCACGAACAGGAAGCCATGATCGTGGCCGACGCCGGCGTGCCCGGCGCGGTGACCATCGCCACCAACATGGCCGGCCGCGGCACCGACATCCAGCTCGGCGGCAACATCGACATCCGCGTCCTGAAGTGGCGCGAGGAGCAGCGCGGCCTCGGCATCGAGGTCACGCCGGAAGCCGCCGCCGAAGAGCGCACGCGCATCGAGAGCGACACCAAGGCGCTGAAGGAACAGGCGCTGGCCGCCGGCGGCCTCTACGTGCTCGGCACCGAGCGCCACGAAAGCCGCCGGATCGACAATCAGCTGCGCGGTCGGACCGGCCGTCAGGGCGACCCGGGCCACTCGAAGTTCTTCCTGTCCTGCGAGGACGACCTGCTGCGCATCTTCGCCGGCGAGCGTCTCGACGCGATCATGCGCACCTTCGGCGTCCAGGAAGGCGAGGCGATCACCCACAAGTGGCTGAACGCCGCCATCGAGAAGGCCCAGAAGCGCGTCGAGCAGCGCAACTACGAGATCCGCAAGAACCTGCTCAAGTACGACGACGTCGTGAACGACCAGCGCAAGGCCGTGTTCGAGCAGCGCGCCGAGTTCATGACCGACTCCGACCTCTCGGAAATCATCACCGAGATGCGGCAGGACACCATCGAGGACCTGGTCGAGCGCCACCTGCCGCCCAAGGTCTACGCCGAGCAATGGGACATCGCCGGCCTGACAGAGCGCGTTCAGGAGCTGCTCGGCCTCGACCTGCCGCTCGCCGCCTGGGCGGCCGAGGACGGCATCGCCAACGAGGAGATCCGCGAGCGCATCCAGCAGGCCGCCGACGCCCGCGCCGCCGAGCGCGAGAGCGCGATCAGCCCGGACCAGATGCGCAATCTGGAAAAGAGCTTCCTGCTGCAGATGATCGATCTGCAGTGGCGCGAGCACCTGATGCACCTCGACCACCTGCGCAACGTCATCGGCCTGCGCGGCTACGGCCAGCGCGATCCGCTGAACGAGTACAAGACCGAAGCCTTCACGCTGTTCGAGAAGCTGCTGGTCGACCTGCGCCAGAACGTCACCCGCTGGCTGATGACGGTCGAGTTCCAGTTCGCCGAACCCGAGCCCATCGCCCCGCTGTCCGGCTTGACAGAAGTCCACATGGACCCGCTCACTGGCGAGAATGCGGCCCAGATGGGCGCCCTGCCTGACGGTCTCTCGGCCGAACAGCGCCAGGCCTTGCCGATCACGGCCCTGCCCGACGGCTGGGAGCACACAGGCCGCAACCAGGTCTGTCCCTGCGGCTCGGGTAAGAAGTTCAAGCACTGCCATGGTGCGCTGATCTAGGGGACCCGAGCAGATGGCCGACTTCCTCTTCCAGGTCGACGGCTTCTGCCCAGTCTGCGAACTCCCCGCCACCTTTGCAGCCAGGGATCCCTGGCTGCGGGACCACTTCCTCTGCCAGACCTGCAACGCCCAGCCGCGTGAGCGGGCGCTGTTCTCGGTGCTCAGCCAGCTGCGGCCCAACTGGCGCGAGCTGGCCATCCACGAGAGCTCGCCCGGCACCGCCGCCAGCCGCCGCTTGGCCGAGCAGGCGCCGGGCTACCGGGCCAGCCAGTTCGATCCCTCGATCCCCTGGGGTTCGACCCATCCGGCCGGCGGCTGGCGGGCCGAGGACCTCGAGCGCCAGACCTTCGCCGACGCCAGCTTCGACCTCGTCGTCACCCAGGACGTCATGGAGCACGTCTTCGCCCCCGACCTGGCCCTGCGCGAAATCGCCCGCACCCTGAAGCCGGGCGGCCTGCACGTCTGCACCGTGCCGATCGTGAACAAGGAAAAGCCGTCCGTCCGCCGCGCCGCGCGCCGCGCCGACGGCGCCGTCGACCACCTGCTGGAGCCGGTCTATCACGGCAATCCGATGGACCCGAACGGCTCGCTGGTGACCATCGACTGGGGCTACGATATCGCCGCCTACTGGGACTCGGTCAGCGGCCTGACCACCACCATCTGGACCATCGAGGACCTCGGCCGCGGCATCCAGGCCGAATACATCGAGGTGCTGGTCTCGCGCAAAGCCGGCCTGCCCGACCTGACCGGCGACGTCCGCCCCGCCCGCAAAGGCCTGTTCGGCAAACTCTTCGGCTAGTCGCCCCGGCCTGCTAGGCTCGCCCGATAATGGGAGGAGCCAGACCATGGCCGACGGTGCAGTTCAGGGTCTCGTCCACGACAAGTACGCCGGCGTGCGCACGGCGTTCGAAGCCAATCTCGACAGCGGCGCCGACATCGGCGCCTCGTTCTGCGCCACGGTGGAAGGCGAGACCGTGGTCGACCTCTGGGGCGGTTTCGCCGACGAGGCCCGCACCCGCCCCTGGGCGCGCGACACCATCGTCAACGTCTACTCGACCACCAAGACCATGACCGCCCTGACCGCCCTGCTGTTGGCTGACCGTGGTGAGCTCGACTTCGACGCCCCGGTCGCCCGCTACTGGCCGCAGTTCGCCGCCGGCGGCAAGGAAGCCGTCAAGGTCAGCCACCTGATGAGCCACTCGGCCGGCCTTTCGGGCTGGAAGGAGCCGCTGGTCAAGGAGGACCTCTACGACTGGGACAAGGTCACCGCCCTGCTGGCGGCCCAGGCCCCGTTCTGGGAGCCGGGCACGGCCCCCGGCTATCACGCCCTGACCCAGGGCTATCTGGTCGGCGAGGTGGTGCGCCGCATCACCGGCAAGAGCCTCGGCACAGTGTTCCGCGAGGAAATCGCGCAGCCGCTCGGCGCCGACTTCCACATCGGCCTGCCGGCCTCGGAGGACGCCCGCGTCGCCGAGTTGATCGCCCCGCCGCCGGCCGAGGCCGGCCTCGGCGCCGGGCCGCGGAGCGAACTGCAGGCCAATATGTCCGACAACCCGCCGCTGGAGGTTTCGGAAACCCGCACCCGCGCCTGGCGCGGCGCGGAGATCCCGGCCGCCGGGGGCACCGGCAACGCCCGCTCGGTGGCCGAGGTGCAGTCCGTGCTGGCCAACGGCGGGATCGCCAAGGGCAAGCGGATCCTGTCGGAAGCCGGCTGTCGCAAGGCGCTGGAACTGCAGGTCGAAGGACCGGACCTGATCCTCGGCATTCCCGCCCGCTTCGGCATGGGCTTCGGCCTCGCCGGCGGCGCGGTGCCGCTGCCCAACCCCAACACCATCTATTGGGGCGGCTATGGCGGCTCGCTGGTGATCATCGACATGGATGCGCGCACCACCTTCGCCTACGCCATGAACAAGATGGCGGGCACCACGACCGGCGACATGCGCGCCTTCAGCCTGGCCATGGCGATGTGGGAAGCGTTGGGCTGAGACGGCGCGCCCGTACGCGCCGCCTCAGCCCTCGGGCCTCTAGGACCGCCGGGCCCTAGTCGCCCTTCTTCTTCTCGGCCGCGGTGACCACGCCGTCGCCGTCGCCGTCCTGTTCGGCGAAGGCGCGGACGCCCGAGGCCTCGAATTCGGCCGGCGTCATCTTGCCGTCCTTGTTGCTGTCGAGGACACCGAACCGGACATGCGCCTGGCGCATCTGGCGCACGCGCTGCTCCTCCTTGCGCTCGGCGCTCTCCTTCGAGGCGGCCAGCTGGGCGGTCAGCCGCCCCTCGTACTCGCCGACATACTCGGCCTCGGTCAGGGCGCCGTCCTTGTCGGCGTCCATGGCCGCGAAGCGCTGGTCGCGGGCGGTCTTGAACTCGGCGGCGGTCACCTTGCCGTCCTTGTCGAGGTCGTAGTCGGTGACGAAGGCCGAATGCTCGTGCGGCGCGGCCTGGGCCGAGGCCGCGCCCAGCGCCAGCAGGGCGGCGGTCATGGCGAGGGGAAGACGGATGCTGGTCATGTCGGTCGGTCCTATTGGGTCGCTTCGAAGGTCAGGGTGTAGGAGTAGCTGCGGTACGGGGTCTCGGCCCCGGCCGGCGCGGCGGTGCGGTGGCGGATCAGCGCCAGATAGGTTCCGGCGTCCGGCGGAGTGATCGCGAACCGGCCCGCGGCGTCGGTGGTGATCTGGCCGGCGAGCTGCTTCTTGCCGTCATAGGCGCCGGCGCTGCGGAACACCTCGACATGGGCCCCGGCGACCGGCTTGCCGTCGAACAGCAGCTCGAAGCTCGCCGGCTGGGCGGCGAAGATCTCGCTCGGGTGGGTGATCGGGCGCAGCTCCAGGCTCTTGCCGGTCGGCGCCAGGGCGTCCGGGCTGGGCCCGCCGCGGGTCACATAGACCTCGGCCAGGGTCATGCTCTGCACGTCGACCAGCTCGGCGCCGGCCGGCTTGTCCTTGCCCTCGCTGATGATCCACTGGCCCTTGGCGTCGCGGTACATCTTGCCCTTGCGGCCAAACCGCTCGCCCGACGAGACGCGATAGGTGCCCTTCGCCGCGATCGGCGCCTCGAACACCGCCAGGTCGCGCAGATAGGTCACGCCCGAGATCGGGGTCGTCGCCCCGCCCGGCCCGCGCACGTGCCAGGCGTCCGACTTCATCACCACCTCGGCCTGGAACGGGTCCTCGGTGAAGCTCGCCTGGACGGTGACGTGGTCACGGTCGGTCAGGTCGAACAGGTTCGGCAGCATGTAGGGCATGTGCGCCTGCGCCATGCCCGGCGCCGCCGCCAGCACTCCGGCGCCTGCCAGCGCCGCAAATCCGATACGCCCCATAGGGTCCCCTTCATCAGTTCGTAAGTCGCCGACTAATGCACTTGCGAGTCACTTGCAATTAACTTTCGGATGCTGCATTGACGGCCTCGTCGAAGCGCCCACGGGGGGCGTCACGCGAGTCATATGCGATTGACTCGCACTTGCATATCATTTGGAGAGATCGATGGGGCGCGGACGATACGGACTTCTGGCGGGGGCCTCGGTCCTGCTGCTGGCCGGGGCGGCGAACGCCCAGCAGGCGCCTGAGGGCGCGGCCGCCCAACTCTCGCTCGGCCGCATCGTCGTCTCCGCCGGCGCCGAGAAGGTCGCCATCGACACGCCCCAGGCGGTCACCGCCCTCGACCAGGACGATATCGACGACGCCCAGGCCACCACCATGGGCGACCTGCTGGAGGCTATTCCCGGCGTCAGCGTGGTCGGCGGCGTCTCGGCCCTCGGCCAGGGCTTCAACATCCGCGGCATGGGCACCGGCATCGCCGACTCCGACAGCCGCATCCTCACCCAGATCGACGGGGTGACGAAGTTCTACGAGCAGTACCGGATGGGCGCGCTGTTCAGCGAGCCGGACATGTACAAGCGCGTCGAGGTGCTGCGCGGCCCCGCCTCGTCCACCCTCTACGGGGCCGGCGCCCTGGCCGGGGTGGTCAACTTCACGACCAAGGACGCCTCGGACTTCCTGACCGGCGACGACCGCTTCGCCGTGCGCCTGCGCGCCGGCTTCGAGAGCAACAACGAGGGCCTGTTCGGCACCGCCATCGTCGCCGGCCAGCCGGCCGAGAACCTTGACCTTCTGGCGATGTACACCCGCCGCGAGGCCGACGACTACAAGAGCGGCGACGGGACCACGGTCGTCCCCTCCGGCGTCACCTCCAGCTCGTACCTGCTGAAGGGCCGCTACTATATCGGCGGCGACCAGGACCACAGCATCTGGGCGACCTACCAGAACTGGCTGTCCGACAGCACCCAGATCTACGACCAGGCCGAGGCCTTCGGGACCATGCCGGTGCGCCGCAAGGTCGACGACATCACCGCCACCTTCGGCTACGAAAACGACTTCGGCGGCTCCAAGCTGTTCGACCTCGAGGCCCAGGTCTCCTACGCCAATTCCAAGGTCGAGCAGCGCGAGACCACCTTCCTTTCCGGCGTGGTCTATTCCGAGTTCTCCTACGAGACCTGGCAGGGCCGCATCCAGAACACCTCGCGCTTCGACTGGGGCGAGGACTGGACCGGCTTCCTGTTCCTCGGCGCCCAGGCCTACACGCAGGAGCGCCGCAATCCGCGGGTCAACGCGGCCGGGAACACCACCCCCGGCGCAGCGACCCACCCCGAAGGCGACATGGACAAGTACGGCCTCTACGCCCAGGCCGAGCTGATCTGGTCCGACAAGCTGACCATCATCCCCGGCGTCCGCGTCGACTGGACCAAACTGCAGCCCGGCGCCGGGGTCACCAACCGCACCCAGGTCGAGGACAGCGCCGCCTCGCCCAAGCTGGCCGTGCTCTATTCGTTCACTGACAACTTCGCGGTGTTCGGCTCGGTGGCCCGCACCGTGCGCATGCCGGTGCTGGACGAGATCTACAGCCGCACCAGCGCCGCGGCCTCGAACTACAGCCTCAACCTGAAGCCGGAAGAGTCCGACAACTTCGAAGGCGGCTTCACCCTGTCGTTCGACGACGTGCTGACCCAGGGCGACGCCGTCCGCGCCAAGGTCACGGCCTTCCGCAACGACGTCTCCAACCTGATCACCCGCGGTACGGCCAACTCGGCCTACTTCGTGAACATTGGTGAATCGCGGTTCGAGGGTGTCGAGATCGAGGCCGAATACGCCTCCCGCAACCTCTTCGCCCGCGCCGGCCTCTCGCGGATCGAGGGCGAAAACCGCCTGACCGGCCGGCCGCTCAACACCATCCCCGCCGACGAGCTCGACATGACCGTCGGCTGGCGCTTCACCGACCAGAACCTTTCGGCCGGCTGGCGCGGCGAGTTCGCCGCCGACCAGGAGGACATCGGCCCGGGCGGGCGCCGCACCGGCGGCTACGGCGTGCACGGCCTGTTCGTGACCTGGACGCCGGACCAGGGCCCGTTCGAGGGGCTGGAAGTCCGCGCCGCGGTCGACAACGTCCTCGACAAGCAGTTCCGCCGCCATCTGCAGTCGCTCGACGCCGAAGGCCGCACCTTCAAGCTGACCCTGGCGCGGACGTTCTGATGTTCGCGGTCACGCCCACGCGCACGCTCGCCTTCGCGGTCTCCGCGGCGCTGAACCTCGGCCTCATCGCCCTGGTCATGCGCTCGGCCGCCGACGAGCCGCCCGTGTGGGACGAGACCGTGATCATGGCGGAGTTGGTTCAGGTCCGGGGCGGCGCGAATAACGCCCCGGTCCCAACGTCGGCGCAGGCTCCTTCCTCCCCTCCTCGGGAGCCTGCGCCGACGACTTCCGCCTCTGTCCCCACGCCGCCCCAGCCGCGTGAGGCGCCTGCCGCGTCGTCTACGGCCGCCGCCGCGCCGGCCCCCTCGCCCGCGCCAGCGCAGATCGCAGCCGCCTCCGGGCCGCCGACCCCGACCATGCAGGCTCAGCGGCAGGGAACCCGCGACGGGCTCGACATCGACGCCAGGAACGGAACCAGCACCGACTACGCCTCGCGCCTGCGCGCCTGGCTGGAGGCGCACAAGACCTATCCCAAGCGCGCCCGCATGCGTCGCGAGGAAGGCGTCGTGCATGTGCATTTCGCGGTCGACCGCCAGGGCCGCCTGCTCGGCGGCGACGTCGTCCGCTCGTCCGGCTACGCCAGCCTCGACGCCGAGGCCATGGCCATGCTGGACCGCTCCAACCCCTTCCCCGGCGCCCCGCACGCCGTGCGCGGCGAGCGGATCGAGGTCTCCACCCCGGTGGAATTCTTCCTCACCCGCTGACGCTCCTCCCGGCGAAGGCCGAGGCCCACGACCGCGCTTGGAGTCGGTCACCTGTTCGGTCGACGCGCTGGACCCCGGCCTTCACCCGGACGAGCGGTAAACAGCCAAGGCTGTCATCCCGGTTTCGGCGCAGCCGAAGACCGGGCCCCATGAACACCAGATCTCTCAAGCAAGCGGCGGCCGCCCCGCCACTCCCTCCCGGCCACGGCGTCAATGGGTCCCGGTCTTGCTTCGCAAACCGGGATGACACGCAGGACTAAACCCCGTTCGCCGCGCTCAGCACCGCCCGCACCGAGGCGGTCGCCACGTCGGCGTCCATGCCCACCCCGAACACCGTCCGCCCGTCCGCCGTGCGGCACTGGACATAGGCCGCGGCCATGGCGTCGCTGCCCGCCCCGATCGCGTGTTCCTGGAAGTCGGCGACATCGAGCTTCAGCCCGCAGTCGGCCTCCAGCGCCGCCAGCAGGCTGGAGAGCAGCCCGTTGCCGCGCCCGCGGATGGTCATTTCCCGGCCGTCCAGCCGCAGCTGGCCGACGAACACCCGCTGGCCGTCGACGCGCGAGACGCCGGACTCCTCAAAGCTCGCCATTTCGAACTTCTGCCCGGGGGTCAGATGATAGGTCCGCTCGAACGCCTCCCAGATGTCGGCCGTGGCCAGCTCGCGGCTGGTCTCGTCGGCCAGCTGCTGCACCGCGCGGCTGAAGTGCGCCTGCATCGGCTTGGGCAGTTTCAGGCCCTTGTCCTGCTGCAGCACCCAGGCGACGCCGCCCTTGCCGGACTGCGAATTGACCCGGATCACCGCCTCGTAGCTGCCGCCCAGGTCGGCCGGGTCGATCGGCAGATAGGGCATGGCCCACAGCTGGTCGTTGCGCTTGGCCTGCGCGTCAAAGCCCTTCTTGATCGCGTCCTGGTGGCTGCCCGAAAACGCCGTGAACACCAGCTCGCCGGCATAGGGATGGCGCGGGTGGACCGGCAGCTGGTTGCAGTACTCGACGGTCTTCACCACCGTCTCCATGTCCGAGAAGTCCAGCCCCGGATCGACACCCTGCGTGTAGAGGTTCAGCGCCAGGGTCACCAGGTCGACATTGCCGGTCCGCTCGCCGTTGCCGAACAGGCAGCCCTCGATGCGGTCGGCGCCGGCCATCAGCCCCAGCTCGGCCGCCGCCACCCCGGTGCCGCGGTCGTTGTGCGGGTGCAGCGAGATCACCACGGCCTCGCGCCGCGAGATGTGGCGGCACATCCACTCGATCTGGTCGGCATAAATGTTGGGGCTCGCCGCTTCGACGGTCGCCGGCAGGTTCAGGATCACCGGCTTCTCCGGCGTCGGCTCCAGCACGTCCAGCACCGCCTCGCAGACCTCCAGGCTGAACTCCAGCTCGGCGGTCGAGAAGGTCTCTGGGCTGTACTCATAGCGCCAGTCCGTGCCCGGCCGCCGCTCGGCCTGCTCGCGCATGATGCTGACGCCCTCGATCGCCAGCGCCTTGACGCCCGCCCGGTCCAGACCGAACACCACCTCGCGCCAGACCGGCGAGACGGCGTTGTAGAGGTGCACCGTCGCCGTCCGCGCCCCTTCCAGGGCCGCGAAGCTGGTCTCGATCAGGTCGCGCCGCGACTGGGTCAGCACCTGGATCATCACGTCGTCGGGCACCCGGCCCTGCTCGATCAGGCCGCGGATGAAGTCGAACTCGGTGGCCCCCGCGGAGGGGAAGCCGACCTCGATCTCCTTGGCCCCGATGCCGACCAGCAGATCGAAGAAGCGCTGCTTCTTCTCGGCGTTCATCGGGTCGGCCAGCGCCTGGTTGCCGTCGCGCAGATCGGTCGACAGCCAGCGCGGCGCCTTGGTGATGGTCCTCGACGGCCACTGGCGGTCGGGCAGATCGACTTGCGGGAACGGACGATATTTGACGGATGGGTCGCGCAGCATGGTGCGGCTCTCTCTCACGAGGCGTGGCAGATACGAATGTCGATGAGGCTGGCGTGCCGCCGCCGGGGCAGCCGTCTAGGTCCGGCGGCCGCCGGTAAGTCGCGCAAGAAGGGCTGCAAAGGTGCGAACCATGCCCCTTCTTAACCGCCGCCCGCGCGCGGTTCAACCGTGCGGCGTCTCAGCCGACCGTCACGAACGTCTCGCTCTCGATCACCCACTGGCCGACCACCTTCTTCCAGGCGGCCAGGTATGGCCCGGTGGCGGTGGCGTCCTTCCAGGTCGCCAGCCAGGTCCCGGCCTCGGCGGCGCGCAGGCCGTCCGCCGCCAGGGTGACGCTCTGCGTGGTCCGCAGATAGGTCACGAAGCTCGGATCGGCGAACTGCGCGTCGAAGGCGGCGATGATCGCGGGCGCGCCCATCAAGAGGCCGCCCTCGCCCGAGATCAGGTTGGCGTCGGGCGCGAAGAACGGCTTCAGCCGCGGCGCGTCATGGGCGGCGATCAGCTTGTTGGTCAGCTTGCGCCGCGCGCGGATGGCGTCTTCTGGCGCGGTCATGGCTCAACCACCACGGTGCCGACCTTACCGCCGCTCTCGACCAGTTCGTGCGCCCCGGCGCAGTCCTCCAGCGGGAAGCGCCCGGCCACCGACAGGATGCGCTCGCCGGTCCCGATCCAGCGGGTGATATCGGCCTGAGCCCGGCGCCGCGCCTCGTGCGGCGAGACCGGCAGGTAGACGCTGTTGATCTGCAGGTTCAGCCCCATAGCCGCCCCGGCCGCAAAGACCGGCTCCCGCGAACCCTTGGTGGCGTAGTAGGCGATCGAGCCGTTCAGCCGCACGCTGGCCAGCGTCGAGGCGAGGTTGCCGCCGAAATCGACCTCGACCACGTGATGCACGCCCTGCCCGCCGGTCAGCTCGCGCACCCGCGCGGCGACGTCCTCGCGGCGATAGTCGATGACGTGATGGGCGCCGCCCTGGCGGGCCCGCTGCGCCTTGTCTTCCGAGCTGACGGTGGCGATCACGCTCGCCCCGGCCCAGGCGGCCAGCTGCACCGCGTAGTGTCCGACCGCGCCCGCCCCGCCGGTGACCAGCACCGTGCGGCCCTGCACGGGACCGGCCAGGAACAGGCTGCGATGGGCGGTCATGCAGGGAATGCCCAGGGTCGCGCCTTCCGCGAACGACACCGCGTCCGGCAGCTCGCTCAGCAGGTCGATGTCGAGCTCGATATATTCCGCCGCCGAGCCGAACGCCCGGCCGTTGCGCTGGCCGTTGTAGAACCAGACCCGCTTGCCGACCCAGGCTTCGGAGACGCCCGGGCCCACCGCCTCGACCACGCCGGCCCCGTCGCTGTTGGGGGTGATGCGCGGGTAGGCCATCGGCGCCGGTCCCGCCCGCATCCCGGCGTCGGACGGGTTGACGCCCGAGGCCCGCACCCGGATCAGCGCCTGGCCCTGCCCGGCCTGCGGCGTCGGCCGCTCGCCCAGTTCCAGCACCTCGCGCGCCGGCCCCGTCCGCTCGTACCAGATCGCCCGCATGGCCCCTCCTGCGCCTCGTTCAGGGCAACAGGTCTAGGGGAGGTCCAAGTGGAAAAGAAGATGTCATCCCGGTTTCGGCGCAGCCGAAGACCGGGACCCATGAACACCAGATGGCGCAGGAACCGGCTCAGTCAGCGCCAAGCGCTCCACGCATTGCGCGAATGGGTCCCGGACAAGCGCTTCGCGCTTTCCGGGATGACACTCGATGGGCGCCCCTACTCCGACACCCAGTTCCCGTGGAACCCGAACGGCACGCGGCGCGGCAGCTGCGCGGTCCCGATCGGCCCCTTGGCGATGTCCTGGGCGTCGAACACCACGAAGTCGCTGCGGTTCTCCGCCGCCCGCCAGACCACGGCCGTCACCCAGCCGTCGCCCTCGTCGGCGCTGCCCGAGCGCGGGGTGAACACCGGCTCCGAGGTCATGTCGCCGCCCTTCAGCTCGTAGACCTGGCGCTTGCCGGTCTTCAGGTCCAGATGCGCGATCGCCGTCTGCTTGATGGTCTTGGCGCCCGACGGATCTGCCGCGTACCAGCCGTGCCGGTAGGCCAGGCCCGCATGGCGCTCGTCGAAGCGCGGGAACTCGCCGTCCAGGTCGTCGATCGCCTCTTCCTTGATGGCGTCCGAGCTCCCCGTCAGGTCGAAGGTCCAGCGCACCAGCCGCGCGGCCGACCTGGCGCCCGGCGAGCCGTCCGCATTGGGGAACAGCGGGGCGCTGTCATAGCGGAACACGTCGGCGATGATCTTGCCGTCCTCTTCCCAGGCGTTCATCGGGTGGAAGACGTAGGACGGCGGGGCGTTGAACCAGCGGATGGTCGAAACGTCGGCGTCGCGGCGCATCACCGCCACGTGACTGCCCTTGTCGGGCTCCCACGCATAGGCCGGCAGGCCGCTCATCGCCCGCTGCAGGCTGCCGGTCAGCGGCAGCACCGGGAACAGCACGTAATTGTCGGTGACCAGGAAGTCGTGGATCATCGAGGAATAGGGCGCCTCGAAGTCGTCGCGCCGCACCACCTTGCCGGTCGCGTCGGTGACGCCGTAGCTGATCCCCGTGCCGAACGGCATCGGCCCGATCCCATAGCCGAACCAGACCATCTCGCCGGTCTTCGGGTCGACCTTCGGGTGCGCCGTGACCCGGCCCTTATAGGCCTCGGCGGGGCCTTTGGACTCCAGGGTCCGCGGCTGCATCTCGAAGGGCAGATGCCCCTCCTCCAGCGCCAGCAGCTTGCCGGCGTGGAAGACGATGTTGGTGTTGGCCACCCCGCCGCTGTCCTTGCCGACCACGCTGGGGTCGGTGGTCATCGGATTGCCGAACGCGCCCCACAGCGCCCGGCCGGCGGCGTTTTCCGCCTCCCACTTGGGCGTGCGCACATAGCGGTTGCGATAGCTGACCTTGCCGTCCTCGACATGGAAGGCGTGGATCATGCCGTCGCCGGAGAACCAGTGGTACTCGCCGCGCGGCTCGAACTGCGGGTTCGGCCCGGTGCGGTAGAGCGTGCCGCGCAGACCCTTGGGGATCTCGCCGATCACCGTCAGTTCGAAATCGTCCTCGCTGCGGACCGGCGCGAAGTTACCGGACAGGTAGGGGTTGATGCGAGCATCGCCGTCCATGGTCTTCCTCCTCTAACGCCGGCCTCACGCCGGTCGAATGATGTGTCCCTCGTCGGGCCGAGCGCGGCCTTCCAGCACCTCGCGATAGGCGGCCAGAAGCCCCTCGGGGCCCTTCGATTGCTTGAGCTTCAGCCAGCCGGCGTCGGCCACGAACTCGCGCAGCGCCGCGGCGAACCGCCGGTCGAGGTCCTCGGCCCCCCATTCGGCCGCCCGCTTGCGGATCTGGTCGGGGGCGAAGAACAGCACTGGCTGCGGACCCGGCAGCGCGCGCGGCGCGCGATCGCCGCTCCAGTGCGTGCCGCCGACGATGATGCTGCGCGCCAGGCTCTCGCCCAGGGCGGTGTGGACCGTCTCGTTCACCTGCGCGTCGCCGGCGAAGTCGACATAGACCGCCGGCCCCTCGACCTTCAGCGCGCCGGCCTCGCCATAGGGGACGATGCGGTCGTAGAGGCCGAGCGCCCCCAGGGTCTTGCTGTTGCCCGGCGAGGTCAGCCCCACCACGGGCACGCCGCGCCGCCGCGCGAACCAGGCCAGGCCCATCGCCGTCTTGCTCGACGCGCTCGACAGCACCAGCGTCTTCATCGACGCGTCCTCGGACAGGAAGTCGTCCAGCAGCCACGAGGTCATGAACAGCGGCCGCAACAGCGCCCGGTGGTCGTCCATCGCCTCCTCCGGCGCCTCGGCATAGGCGTTGTAGGTCGGCGGCAGCTCGGCCCGGTGCGCGGAGGTGTCGACATAGCCGCCGCCCTTGCGCGCCAGCCGCGCCGTGAAGCTGCTCGACATCGGCAGGTAGCCGAACACCCGCAGGCCGACGGGCGTGTCCGCCGCCTTCGATTCCACCACCCGCGCAAAGCCCCAGACCGGGATGCGGCCCAGCCCGTCCTCGGCCGGGAAGAACTTCCAGTAGCCGAACGCCTCGCCGATCAGGCCGTAGGTGATGTTGTTGGCGGTCAGCGCGAACCGCTCGACTTCCAGCCGAACCTCGCCGTCCGCCAGCGGCGCCCGCGGCGCAGCCTCGCGCACCTCGACCTTGCGCAGATCGTCCCGCGCGATGAGCACATCCCAGTCCGACATCGCTTCCTCGCCTTTTACATTGTAAATTTATTACGTAAGAGCTAACCCAGGACAAGCACTTTCTTTTGGGTCGAATTTACCGATGCCCCGCGTCCTCTCCGAGTCCGATGTCGCCGACTTCCGCGAACGCCTGTGCGACGCGGCCGAGAAGCTGTTCGCTGAAAAGGGGCCGGACGCGGTGACCATGCGCCAGCTGGCCGCCGAACTGGGGGTCAGCCCGATGACCCCCTACCGCTACTTCACCGACAAGGAGGACATCCTGGCGGCGGTGCGCACCAATGGCTTCAACCGCTTCGCCGAAGCGCTGGAGACCGCGCTCTCGACCACCCAGGGCGGCGCCAAGGCCAAGAGCTCGGCGGTGGGCGAGGCCTATCTGAACTTCGCCTTCGAACATCCGCAGACCTACAAGCTGATGTTCGACCTCAACCAGCCGCTCGAGAAGGACTATCCCGAGCTGGTCGCCGCCGCCTCGCGGGCCAACGCCATGCGCTCGGCCTACATCAAGGGCTTGGTCGAGGCCGGCGTCATGGAAGGCGACCCCGAGGAGATCGGCCGCATGTACTGGGCCGCCACCCACGGGGCGGTGACCCTGGAACTGGCCGGCAAGCTGCCCAGGGGCATGGCCCGCATCATCAACCGCCAGCTCGGCCACACCCTCGCCAAGGGCCTGCGCCCGGGGGCGTAGCGCCGTGTCGGTCCCCTCATCCCAGGCCGAGCTCCTGGCCGCGATCGCCACAGCCTTCGACAAGCTCATGGCCGACCTGGCGCGGGTTCCCGCCGAGCAGGCGCGCGAGGCGGCGCTGGCCGGTCACCTCGCCGGAACGCGCATGAGCCCGGCCGACCTGGTCGCCTACCTGGTCGGCTGGAACGAACTGGTCCTGAAGTGGCTTGAGCGGGACGACCGGGGCGACCGCGTGGATTTCCCGGAGGCGGGGTTCAAGTGGAGCCAGCTCGGGCTGCTGGCCCAGAAGTTCTATGACGACCACCGCGCCCTCGCCTGGCCGGGCCTGCTGAGCCGCCTGGAGGCGGCCAATGCACGGCTGGTCGCAACCATCGCCGCCCGTTCGAACGACGAACTCTACGGGCGGGCCTGGTACGGCAAGTGGACCAAGGGACGAATGATCCAGCTCAACACCTCGTCCCCCTACGCCAACGCCCGCGGCCGCATCCGCAAATGGCTGCGCGAACAAGACGTCAGCGACATTCGCCGCGGCTTGGGCCGCACCGCCTCTTGACGCCCCTTGGGGCAAGTCCCCCATCTACTGATCAACGATCAGGGGAGAGGGTGCGTCACGTGGTTCAACCGTTCGAGGTCGCCTGGAGCGACGAGGCCGTGCAGGCGGTGCTGGATCAGGTCCGCGCCTACCCCTGGCCGCCGATCCCCGAGGTTCCCGACGGCTGGGCCTATGGCTGCGACGGCGCCTACCTGAAGGACCTCTGCGCCCACTGGACCGACGCCTATGACTGGCGCGCGGCGATGGCCGACCTCAACCGCTTCCCGCAGTTCACCGCCAAGGTCGAGGACTACGACCTCCATTTCGTCCACGTGGTCGGCGAGGCCGGCGGCAAGCGGCCGCTGCTGCTGAGCCACGGCTGGCCGGGCTCCCACTACGAATTCTGGGACTCGATCGAGAAGCTCGCCTTCCCCAGCCGCTTCGGCGGTGATCCGAAGGACGCCTTCGACCTAGTCATCCCCTCGCTGCCGGGCTTCGGGTTCTCGTCCAAGCCGGTCCGTCCGATCGGCCAGCGCACCACCGCGCGGCTGTTCAACACCCTGATGACCCAGGTGCTGGGCTATGACCGCTATCTCGCCCAGGGCGGCGACTGGGGGGCGATGATCACCTCCTGGCTCGGCCACGAGCACGCCGGCCATGTCCGCGCCATCCACCTCAACATGATGGCCCTGCGCCCGTTCGGCGGCCCCAAGGACGAGGCCGAGGTCGCCTGGCTGACCCGCCAGGGCCAGATGATGGAGCTGATGGGCGCCTACTTCCGGCTCCAGGCCTCCAAGCCGCAGTCCCTGGCCTGGATGGGCGCGGGCAATCCGGTCGGCCAGGCCGCCTGGATCGCCGAGCGGTTCCACGACTGGTCGGACCTGCGCGAAAAGCCCTTCGACCAGGCCCACCCCAAGGACAGGCTGCTGACCAACATCATGCTCTATGTGATGACCGGCAGCTTCACGACCGGCGCCTGGTACTATCGCGGCTTCCTCGAGGAGGGCGGCGTCGCCCTGGCCGAGGGCCAACGCTGCGAAACCCCGACCGCCTTCGCCAACTTCCCGGGCGAACCGCTCTACACCGCCCCGCCCCGCAGCTGGGCCGAGCGCGCCTACAACATCGTCCGCTGGACCGACCAGCCGCGCGGCGGCCACTTCGCCGCCATGGAGGAACCCGACCTCTTCGTCGCCGACGTCCAGGCCTGGGGCCGGGAGCACAGCTAGTTCCTCCCCCGCTGAGGGAGGTGGCGCGCGAAGCGCGACGGAGGGGGCCTGCTGAGCCAGCGGTCCCCCTCAGTCGGCCATGCGGCCGACAGCTCCCCCAAGCGGGCGAGCAATTTGGAGCCTACCCTTCCATCACCGCCGCGATCGCGCCGATCAGCCGCTCCAGCTCCACCGGCTTGGGCACCAGTACGTCCATGCCGGCGGCCAGGTATTCGGCCTCGTGGTGGGCCATGGCGTTGGCGGTCAGGGCGATGATCGGCGTGCGCGCCAGCCCCTGCTCGGCCTCGCGCTCGCGGATCGCGCGCGCCGCGCTCGGCCCGTCCATCACCGGCATCTGCACGTCCATCAGGATCACGTCCCAGCCGCCCTCCTGCGCCGCGGCCACCGCCGCCGCGCCGTCCTCGACGCAGCGCAGGTCGACGCCCACCTGGCTCAGCAAGGTCTTCAGCACCAGCCGGTTGATCGGGTTGTCCTCGGCCGCCAGCACCCGCATGTCGCCGGCCGGAGCCAACGCCGGCGCCTCGGGCGCGGGCTCTGGCGCGGCCTTGGCCCGCACCAGCGGCAGAACCACCGTGAAGCTCGCCCCCGCGCCGGGCTGCGAGGCCACCGCGATGGTCCCGCCCATCAAATCGGTCAGCTCGCGGCAGATCGCCAGCCCCAGCCCCGAGCCGCCATAGCGCCGGGTGGTCGAGGCGTCCTCCTGCACGAACTTCTGGAACAGCGCCCCCTGGCGCTCGGCGGCGATGCCCGGTCCGGTGTCGGCGACCTCGATGACCAGCTTGCCGGCCCGGCGCAGGGCCCGCGCCCGCACCCAGCCCTCGGCCGTGAACTTCACGGCATTGGAGATCAGGTTGTGCACGATCTGGCGCACCCGGGTGGGATCGCCGCCCCACACCCCCTTCAACGCTGGCTCGACCTCCAGCTCCAGCGCCAGCCCCTTCTCGGCCGCCAGCGGGCCGAAGGTCGACTGCGCCCCCTGCATCAGGGCGACGATATCGACGACCCCGTCTTCCAGCTCCAGCCGCCCGGCCTCGATCCGCGACAGGTCCAGCAAGTCGTTCAGCAGCACCAGCAGGGTCTCGCCGGCCTGGCGCACCACCCCCAGCCGCTCGCGCTGGCGGGACGACAGCTCGTCGCGCTCCATGGCCTGGGCCATGCCCAGCACCCCGTTCAGCGGGGTGCGGATCTCGTGGCTCATGGTCGCCAGGAACGCCGACTTGGCGACATTGGCGGCGTTGGCCTGGTCGCGGGCCCGCTTGAGCGAGGCGTTGACCACCTTCAGCCGCCGCTCCGATCGCTTCAGGTCCTCGATCGATTGGGTGATCACCACGCAGCGCACCGGCCCCTCGCCCTGGAACCGCGCGGCGGTCAGCCGGAACCATTCGCCGTCCTGGGCCTGGTAGGCGCGCGAAAAGCTGTCCGCCTCCCCGGCGATCACCGAGCGCACCCCCCGCACCAGCGCCTTGCCGCCCGACAGGCCGTCGAACACCCCGAACAGGTTGCGCCCCATCGGATAGACGTCCACGCCCAGCAACTCGGCGCCCAGCATCTTGAAGGCCGAGTTGGCGGCGATGATCGCCCCCTGCTCGTCGATGACCGTCAGATAGGCCGCGACGCTGTCGATCACCCCGCGGCCGAAACGCTCGGACTCGCGCAACTCGGCGGTGGCCTCGCGCTGGGCGGTGACGTCCTGGCTGGCGCCGTGCAGCGCCACGCAGCGGCCGTCGACCATCCGCGTCTCGCCCATCACCCGCAGCCAGATCGGCTGGCCGCCGGCCGTGCTGGCCTTGGCCTCGAAGTCGATCGGAATGCCGGTGGCGATCGCCTGCCGCAGGTGCGCCAGCACCGACTCGCGGTCCTCCTCGGCATAGACCGCCAGCGACGCCATCTGGTCGTCGACCATGGGGCGTCCGAACAGCTCGGCCAGCTCCGGGCTCCAGCGCACGACCTGCTCGTCGAGATCGACTTCCCAACCGCCGAGCCGCGCCAGCCGGCCCGCCGACTTCAGCGCCAGCGAGGTGGACTTCAGCCGCTCGCGGGTGGCGTGCGCGGCCGAGATGTCGGCCGTGATCACGATGAAGCCGTCCAGCACGCCGTCGGCCGAATAGCTTGGCCGCATGTCGACATCGACATGGATCCGCCGTCCGTCCTTGGTCTGGTCGACGACCTCGGCGCGAAAGCCTTCGCCGACCGCCGCAGCGGCGTCGATCATCGCCCAGGTCTCGGGATCGCCCTCGGGGCTGCGCAGCACCTGCGCCAGGGTGCGTCCCTTCACCTCGTCGAACTCATAGCCGGTCATGACCGTGAAGCCGTCGTTGACCCAGTCGATCCGTCCGGCCGGATCGCACAGCACCACCGCATGCGGCGTCAGCCGGGCCACGCTCGCCAACCGCGAGGTCAGGTCGACCGCCTTCGAACCACTCATAAAGCTCCCCCCAGAGCCAGCATGCTTGGCGTCTATGAAAAAACCAGAAAACTCCGGGTTTCGCCGCGACCTGAGGCCGCGCTACGAAGCACTCCCATGGCCCGCTACGATTTCGCCTCCGACAACACCGCTCCCGCCGCGCCCGAAGCGATCGAGGCGCTGATCGCCGCCAATAGCGGGTTCAGCTCGGGCTACGGAACCGACGCGGTCAGCGCGCGCGCCGCCGACGCCGTCCGCGCCCTGCTGGACGCCGACGCCGAGGTCCGCTTCGTCGCCTCCGGCACCGCCGCCAACGCCATCGCCCTGGCCGCGCTCTGCCGCCCGTTCGAGGCGGTGCTGGCCCACAGGCACGCCCACATCTGCACCGACGAGACCGGCGCCCCGGGCTTCTTCGGCCAGGGCCTGGGACTGGTCGGCCTGCCCGGCGCCTCGGGCCGCATCGACCCGGCCGCGCTCGCCGCGCCGCTGGCCCAGCCCGATATGGCCCATCGCCAGTCCCCCGTCGCCCTGTCGCTGACCAACGCCACCGAATACGGCACGGTCTATTCGGTCGAGCAGGTCGCCGCCCTCACCGCCCCGGCCAAGGCGGAGGGCCTGGCGGTCCACCTCGACGGCGCGCGGCTGGCCAATGCCGCGGCCGCCGGATTCGACCTCAAGGCGATCGGTTCGCTGGGCGTCGACATCCTGGTGGTCGGCGGGACCAAGGCCGGCATGACCGCCACCGAGGCCGTGGTGATCTTCGACCGCGCGCTCGCCCGTCGCTTCGACGCCCGGTTGAAACAATCGGGCCAGTTGCCCTCCAAGGGCCGCTTCTACGCCGCCCCGTTCATCGGCATGCTGGAGAGCGGGGCCTTCGTCGCCCGCGCCGCCCACGCCAACGCCATGGCCCGGCGGCTGGCCGAGCTGTCGCCCTTCCCGGTACGCCACCCGGTCGAGGCCAACGCCGTGTTCGTCGAGATGGACGATGCGACGCTTGGCCGCCTCCACGCCGCCGGCTGGTTCGCCTATCGGTTCCTCGACGGCTCGGTGCGCTTCATGTGCTCGTGGGCCGTCACCCCGGACAGCGTCGAGGAGCTCGGCGCCGCGCTCAAGGCCATCGCCTGACGTCCGACGCTCTGCGCCATCCGGCCAAGCTCGCCCCTAGCGTAACAAGTGTGTCGCAATCGCCGCATACGCGAGCGATTTGATACGTTGAGATACGTAATATTACGAACCTGTGACTTTTCCGTTGCAGGCGAAACGATCGCATGGAAGCAGTTCGGCTCGCCGTTTTCGGAACGCAGAGTCGTCACAATCGCACCAGCGAGCGTAACAATCTGACGTTGAGATACGGCCGAGTAACCGCGGCTCCGGCGACCCACCGGGGCCCTCTTCCTCATTCAGGCCGGGGGGCCAGATTGAAAGTTCCCATGAAGAACGCGCTTCGAGCCGTACTGCTCGGCTCCGTCGCGGCGACCAGTTTCGCCGTGCCCGCTATTGCTTCCGCCCAGGAGCAAGTCGCCGTTGACGAGATCGTCGTCACCGGTTCGCGCATCCGCCGCGACACCTTCAACGCTCCGGTGCCGCTGGCCACCATCGATTCCGAACAGATCGTCGCCTCCGGGTCCGTGTCGCTGGGCGACATGCTGATGGACCTGCCGATGATCAACGCGGCCAGCAACTCGCAGAACACCTCCTCGACCCTGTTCCTGGCCGGCCAGTCGCGCGCCGACATCCGCGGCCTGGGCCCGACGCGCACCCTGGTGCTGCAGGACGGCCGCCGCATCGTGTTCTCCGACGCCTCCTCGCCGGCCGTCGACATGAACCTGCTGCCGGCCATGATGGTCGAGCGCGTGGAAACCGTCGCCGGCGGCGCCTCGGCGGTCTACGGCTCGGAAGCCATCGCCGGCGTCGTCAACCTGATCATGAAGAAGGAATTCGACGGCCTGCAGATCGAGGGCCAGGTCGGCTCCTCGCAGGAAGGCGACGGCGAGACCTTCCGCATCTCGGGCATGTACGGCACGAAGCTGCTGGACGACCGCCTGAACATCCTGGTCGGCGGCGAAGTCTCGCGCGAAGAGCCGATCTTCCAGCGCGACCGCGACTGGGGCTATCCGGGCATCCGCCGCAACACCCTGGCCAACCCGCAGACGGTGATCACGGCCAGCAAGTCGAACACCGCCCCGACCGCGACCTTCCAGTTGCTGCCGGGCGCCGTGGGCGTGGCCCGCGCGGTCACCCTCGACTACCGCAACCCCTCGCAGGTCGTGCGCCTCAGCGCCCCCTGCTCAACGCCGTCCGTGCAGCCGACCTGCCAGGACGAGGCCCTGTTCTACTCGGCCTCGCTCAACGCCCTGCAGGCCAAGTCGCAGCGCGGCACCATCCGCGGCTACGCCGACTACCGTGTCGCCGACAACGTCAAGGCGTTCCTGGACGTCACCTACTCCAAGGTCGACGGCTACGGCTTCTTCCAGCCGGCCTTCTCCAACGCCCAGGGCGGCGGCACCATGCCGGTGTCCCTGAAGGGCGACAACGCCTTCCTGAACGGGGCCGGCGCCACCGCCGAGGCCCTGCGCGCCGAATGGCTCGCGGCCGGCAAGACCCTGACCTCGGGCTCCACGGCCCAGGTCGGCAAGTTCTGGACCGAGTTCGGCGGCCGTGACGTCAAGTCCGAGCGCGAGACCCTCCGCGTCGTCGCCGGCATGGAAGGCGACTTCGAGGCGCTCGAGCGCAAGTTCAACTGGGATTGGTACGCCCAGTTCGGCAAGACCACCGGCTCGACCTCCTCGTTCAACCTCCCGAACGTCAAGCGCGTCCAGCAGGCCACCGACGCGGTCCTGGTCAACGGCCAGGTCGTCTGCCGCGACGTCGCCGCCCGCGCCGCCGGCTGCGTGCCGTGGGATCTGGTCAACGGCGCCAACCAGGCCGCCGTCGCCTGGACCAACGCCCGCTCGGTCACCGACCAGGAGGTCAAGCAGACCGTCGTCGCCGCCAACATCGGCACGGACCTGTTCGAACTGCCGGCCGGCCCGGTGGGCTTCGCCATGGGCGCGGAGTACCGCAAGGAAGAGAGCTTCTTCGCCCAGGACGAACTGGGCGCCTCGGGCGCGCTGTTCTTCAACGCCATCGGCACCCGCGAAGGCGAGTACGACACCAAGGAAGCCTACGCCGAACTGCGCGTTCCGCTGCTGAAGGACCTGCCGTTCGCCCAGGAGCTGACCTTCGAGGCCGCCGGCCGCATCGCCGACTACTCGTCGATCGGCAAGACCGACCAGTACCAGGTCCGCCTGGAATGGGCCCCGGTCGAGGACGTCCGCTTCCGCGCCTCGCAAGGCACCGCCGTGCGCGCGCCGAACATCGTCGAACTGTACTCGCCGCAGAGCCGCAACTTCACCACCGTGGCCATCGACCCCTGCGACAAGGACAGCTACGCCGTCGCCAGCGCCGCCAACAAGGCCCTGCGCCTGGCCACCTGCTCGGCCGCGATCGCGAACTACAACCCGGCGACCTTCGTCTCGAACTTCGGCACCGGCCGCCCGTCGCTGCCGCTGCTGCAAGGCGGCAACCCGGACCTCGGCCCGGAAACGGCGAACACCTACAACCTCGGCGTCGTCGTCCAGCCGCGTTGGATTCCGCGCCTGCAGTTCTCGCTCGACTTCTTCAAGTACAACATCGCCGACCAGGTCGGGACCATCCCGATCAACACCCTGCTGCAGGACCTCTGCTACCAGTCGACCGAGGCCTACGCCTCCAACCCGTTCTGCTCGCTGATCATTCGTGATCCGACCGGCGCGAACGGCGGCGCGGTCGCGGGCGGCGTGATCGAGGTCATCCAGACCAACCAGAACGTCGCCAAGGTGAAGGTCGAGGGCTACGACGCCTCGGTCCAGTACGGCCTCGACTTCGAGGAGATGTTCCAGAAGTCGTGGGGCCAGCTGCTGTTCCGCGTCGACGCCACCTGGATGTACCGCTGGGCCCAGCAGGGCCTGCCGGGCCAAGCCTACACCCAGTTCGCGAACACCATCACGAACGCCACTCCGGAGTGGAAGGGGCAAGCCAGCGTCCAGTGGAACTACAACGACCTGGCGTTGACCTGGACCACCCACTACATCGGCTCGATGGCCTCGACGACGGCCTTCACCCCGACGCAGCTGGAGCCGTACTACACCGGCGACTACTACAGCCACGACCTGCGCGCCTCGTACAAGGTCAACGAGCAGATCGCCGTGCGCGGCGGCATCGTCAACCTGACCGACGAAAACCCGCCCTACCTGCCGGAAACCTACACCGGCACCGGCACCGGTTCGTCGAACTTCGACAACCGCGGGCGCTTCTTCTACGTCGGCGCCACCCTGCGCTACTAAGAGAACCAGACGCCGCTCGCCCGCCCCACTGGGCGGGCGGCCGACGGTCCCAACAGAAAACCCGCCGGGGCTCACGCTCCGGCGGGTTCTTCTTTTTTCGGCGCTTCCTCCCCCGTCTACGGGGAGGCTCCATGGTTCGTCATGGCCGGGCCGGCAGGTCCCGGCCATCCATAGACGCCGAGCCTTGCCGAAACGCGCAGCGCACCCCGGCACGCATGCGCGGCCGAGGATGACGATCGCGGCTGCTACGCCGGAACCGACGCCTTGGCGGTGCTGAAGCGGGCCAGGCGGCCGTGGATGATCTCCTCGGCCTCGCGGACGATGCGGCTGATCAGCTCCTCGCAGGACGGGATGTCATGGATCAGGCCCTGGACCATGCCGGCCGACCAGATGCCGTGCTCGGGATCGCCGGCCTCGTAGACCACCTTGCCGCGGGCGCCGGCGACCAGGTCCTTGACGTCCTCGAACTTGGCGCCGCCGCGGCGCTCGATCGCCACCACCTCGTCGGAGACCGCGTTCTTCGCCACCCGCGCGGTGTTGTGCATGGTGCGGAAGATCAGGTTGGTGGCGCGCTCGTCGTTGGCGACGATCTGCTCCTTCACCTTCTGGTGGATCGGGCTTTCCTTGGTGCACATGAAGCGGGTGCCCATGTTGACCCCGTCGGCGCCCAGCGCCAGCGCCGCGACCAGGCCGCGCGCGTCGCCGAAGCCGCCCGAGGCGATCATCGGGATCTTCACCTTGTCGGCCGCGGCCGCGATCAGGATCAGGCCGGGGATGTCGTCCTCGCCCGGGTGGCCGGCGCACTCGAAGCCGTCGATCGAGATGGCGTCGACGCCCATCCGTTCGGCCGACAAAGCGTGGCGGACCGCCGTGCACTTGTGGATCACCTTGATCCCGTGCGCCTTGAAGTGATCGACATGCTCCTGCGGCTTGTAGCCGGCGGTCTCCACCACCGTCACGCCGGCGTCGATGATCGCCTGGCGGTATTCCGCATAGGGCGGCGGCGTGATCGCCGGCAGGATGGTCAGGTTCACGCCGAACGGCTTGTCGGTCAGCTTGCGGCAGCGGTCGATCTCACGCCGCAGGTCGTCCGGCGTCGGCTGGGTCAGGGCGGTGATGAAGCCCAGCCCCCCGGCGTTGGCCACCGCAGCGACCAGCTCGGCGCGGCCGACCCACTGCATGCCGCCCTGGACGATGGGGTGCTCGACGCCCACAAGCTCGGTGAAACGGGTCTTCAAGGCCATCACGCCCTCCAAACATCTGTTCGGAGGACCAGAAGCCTACGACGCCGCGTCAGGCAAGCAGGTTTAGGTGACGCACACTCCCTCATTGCGCCCTTCTCCCCTTGCGGGAGAAGGTGGCCCCGCGCAGCGGGGTCGGATGAGGGGTAAGCGGCGTCTCAAACGCCCCTGCTGCGGTGCTCGATTGCGGGAGGGGCCGCCCCCTCATCCGTCAGGCTTCGCCTGCCACCTTCTCCCGCAAGGGGAGAAGGAAGCCGGTGGGCTGACACCTACTGCAGCCCCGAACGGCCGATGGCGTAGAAGCGGTCAGCGCGCTGCTTCTTCAGCTGCTCGGTGCTCAGGTCGGCGATCTTGGCCAGCTCGTCGGCGATCACCTCGCCGACCGCCGCGACCATCGCCTCCTTGTCGGAGTGCGCGCCGCCCGGCGGTTCCGGAATGATCCGGTCGACGATCTTCATGCCGATCAGGTCCTGGGCGGTGATCTTCATCGCCTTGGCCGCTTCCTCGGCGGTGCGCGCGCCGCGCCACAGGATCGAGTTGGCGCCCTCCGGCGGGATCACCGAATAGATCGCGTGCTCCAGGATCAGCACCCGGTTGCCGCAGGCGATGCCCAGCGCTCCGCCCGAGCCGCCCTCGCCGGTGACGATGGCGATCATCGGCACCTCCAGCATCAGGCTCTTCTCGGTCGAGCGGGCGATGGCCTCGGCCACGCCGCGTTCTTCCGAGCCGACGCCCGGATAGGCCGCCGGCGTGTCGACGAAGCTGATCACCGGCAGGTTGAAGCGCTCGGCCAGTTCCATCAGGCGGATGGCCTTGCGATAGCCCTCGGGCCGCGCATAGCCGAAATTGTGCTTCACCCGGCTGACGGTGTCGCGGCCCTTCTCGTGGCCGATCACCACCACCGGCTGGCCGCGGAACCGGCCGAGGCCGCCGATCAGCGCCTGGTCGTCGGCGAACTTGCGGTCGCCGCGCAGCTCGACGAACTCGTCGATCAGGCCGCTCACATAGTCGATGAAGTGCGGCCGGTCCGGATGGCGCGCGACCTGGGTCTTCTGCCAGGCGTCGAGCTTCGAATAGGCTTGGCGGCGGACTTCCTGGGCGCGGGCGCGCAGCGCCTCGATCTCGGCGTCCAGGGTTCCCGAGCCGGTCGTCTCCGACAGCTTGGACAGTTCCTCGATCTTCGCTTCGAGGTCGGCGATAGGGCGCTCGAACTCGAGATAGTGTGCGGCCATTCGAGGAATCTTCTCTTTCCGTTTGCGGAAGCGGCGGAAACTAGGCTCGAAGCGCCCGCCTCACAACCCCGAGGAACAGCCATCAGGCGCCCTGCGTCAAGCCGCCAGCGCCCCGCCCCTGCAACTGGCCGGCCCGGCTCACGTTTTGTTGCGGATCAGGGAGTCCGCCGATGCACCTCGCCAGAGCCGCCCTCGCCGCCGCCGCCGTCGCCATGACCGCGCCGCCGGCCCTCGCCCAATACCAGCCGCCAGCGCCGCCGGCGCAGGACGCACAGAGCCGCTATGAGGCCGACCGCGCCGCCTACGAACAACAGCAACGGGACTACGAGGCCGCCCGCGCTCGCTGGGAAAGCTCGCGCGAGCAGTACGACCGCCAGTACGGCTACGGCTCTAACGCCGGCGCCTACGGCCAGGACGCCTCGACCAACGCCTACATCAGCAACGACCCGTCCTGCACCAACAGCAAGACCAACCGCTCAATCGGCGGGGCCCTGGTCGGCGCCCTGCTCGGCAGCGCGCTGGGCTCCAACGTCGCCGGCAGCGGCGTGCGGACCGAAGGCGCGGTGCTCGGCGCCCTGGTCGGCGGCGGCATCGGCCTCGGGGTCGGCCGCGCCTCGGCCAAGTGCGACGAGCGCGGCTATTACTACAGCTACGACCAGACCATCCCGTACCGGGAAAGCGACTACGACCGCTCACGCCAGTCGGGCCAGTACGGCTACAACGACTACGACCGCATGCAGTGCCGCCTGGCCCCCGCCCAGGTCTCGGGCAGCGAGCAGCGCTACGTCCGCGTCTGCCCCGACGGCGCGGGCCGCTACCGGATCACGAGCTGACAGTTCCTCCCCGCTGGGGGAGGTGGATCGATGCGCAGCATCGAGACGGAGGGGGACTGCTCTCCTGGCAGAAGAGTCAATGTCCTCCCCCAGCGGGGGAGCAACCAAGTGCTACTTCTTCGCCAGCGGGTGCTTGCTCGCCACCACTTCGCGCAGCCGCTCGCCGGCGACGTGGGTGTAGATCTGGGTGGTGGCGATGTCGGCGTGGCCGAGCAGCTTCTGCACCACCCGCAGGTCCGCCCCGCCCTCCAGCAGATGGGTCGCGAAGGCGTGGCGCAGCACGTGCGGGCTGACCCGGGCCGGGTCGATCCCGGCGTCGGCCGCCGCCTCGTCCAGCAGCTGGGCGAACCGCCGCGGCGTCAGCCGCCCGGCCTTGCTGCGCGAGGGGAACAGCCACGGATTGGCGCCGTCGCCCTTCGGCAGAAAGCCCTTGCGGACTTCCAGATAGGCCTTCACCGCCGCCCGCGCGGCGTCGTTCAACGGCGCCAGCCGCTCCTTGCCGCCCTTGCCCTTGACGATCAGATAGGCCGGATCGCGCGCCAGCACCGCCAGCGGCAGCGCCGTCAGCTCCGAGATCCGCAAGCCGGAGGCGTAGGCCAGCTCGACCATGCAGGCCAGCCGCAGCCCCTGCGCCCCGTCCCGCGCCCCGGCCGCGGCGATGATCGCATCGACCTCCGCCCGGCTCAGCACCTTGGGCAGCGGCCGGCCCTTCTTGGGCGCGTCGACCCGCCGCGAGGGGTCATCGCTGCGCCAGCCCTCGCCCAGCACGAAGCGGTAGAACTGCCGCACCGCCGAACGCCGCCGCGCCGCCGTCGCCGGCGACAGGCCCCGGTCGCTGAGCGCGGCGAAATAGGCCTCGATCTGTTCAGGCCCAGCGGTGCTCAGGTCCGCGCCGCGCCCTTTCAGGAACGCCTGGGCGTCGGCCAGGTCCTTGCCATAGGCGGTCAGGGTGTTCCTGGCGCTGGCCCGCTCGCCGGCCATCATCTCCAGGAAGGCTTCGATCCAGTCCGCGCCGCTCATCGTTGCGCCAGCAGACCTTCGACCGCGAAGGCGCGCGCCTCAGGCTCCAGCCCGGCCAGCCGCAGCGCCCGCACGATCCGCGCCCGGTCGCCGGTCGCAGGGCCCGCAGGCCCCGCCTCGGCGCTGATCCACAGCGCCAGCAGCGCGGTTTCCCCCATCAGCTTGGCCTCCCCGGCCAGGTCCAGCGCCAGGCCGCGCGCCACGCTCGCCTTGCAGGCCTCGGCCCCGACGAACTTGGCGAACTCGCCGCGGGCCTGCGGCGTCATCGGCGCGCCCAGCGCCGCCAGCAGGATCGCCGCGTTCTGCATCTTGCCGCGGGTCTTGGCGCCTTCGACCGCGCCGCGTTCGACCAGCCGGTCCAGGGTCGGCCCGTCCGGCTTGCCGCTCGCCGCCGCGATCAGCGCGTCCAGCAGCGCCAGCTCGTTGACCGGCGTGGCGTCCGCCGTCAGTCCGGCCCGCAGGCTCTGCGCGCCCGCCAGGTCGCCCGCGGCCGCCGCCGCCATCGCCGCCTTCAGCGGCCCCGGCCCGGCCTCGATGCTCCAGCTCGCCGGCCCCGGCTTGTCCGCCGCCAGCGCCGCGGCCACCGCCGGCGCCGGGCTCGCAGCCGCCAGGTCCAGCCCCAGGCTGCGCGACAGCGCATAGTCCAGTCCGCCCCGCAGCGAGGCCGCGCCCGGATCGCCGGCCCCGGCCAGCTTGGCGCCCATCAGCCGCCCGAAGATCGCGTCCCGCGCCACCCCCTGCGCCAGGTCGAAGGTCAGCCGCGCCGCCCCCGCCTGTCCGCCCTGCGCCTGGCAATAGGCCCGCAGCCGCAGCCAGTAGATCTCCTCGCGGCCGCTCGCCAGGCCCTCGGCGATGTCGCAGGCTCGCGCGTCCTGCCCGGCCAGCAGCGCCGCCTCGGCGCCGGCCTGCGCCAGCACCGGATTGCGCTCCAGGCCCGAGGTCCGCGACAGGATCGCGCCGGCGTCCTTCACCCCGCCCTGGGCGATCAGCGCGGCGATCCGCGCCCCGGCCAGTTCACGGTCCTGTCCTGCGCCCTCCGGGCCGTTCGCCCCGGTCGCCAGCACCCTTCGGGCCAGCGCCGCGGCGGCCGGCGACAGCGGCCTGGCCGCCAGCAGCGGCAGCACCGTCCGCGCCGTCTCCACCGAGGCTCCGCGCCAGAGGTCCGGCGGCAGGCCGGTGTCGCGTGCGCCGTTGGCGAAGGCGTCGGGCGCGGCCAGGGGCGTGACGTCGACGGCGGGCTGAGCGAGGGCGGGAGCGGCGCCGATCAGCAGGGCGCCGAGCGTCATGACGGTAAGCGTGCGGCTCATCCCCACCTTCATGGCAGTACGGTCAACTTGGCGTCGAGGCACATGCTCGTGTAAGACCCTCCCCGTTCATGGACCGTTACTCACCGCTGCGCGCCCGCACCATCACCCTCGTGGGCCTGATGGGGGTCGGCAAATCAAGCGTCGGCCGCCGCCTCGCCAACGCACTCGACCTGCCGTTCAAGGACGCCGACGTCGAGATCGAGGCCGCCGCCGGCCGCTCGATTCCGGACATCTTCGCCGAGATGGGCGAGCCCGCCTTCCGCGAGGGCGAGCGCCGGGTCATCACCCGGCTGCTGGAGAACCCGCCCCACGTGCTGGCCACCGGCGGCGGCGCCTTCATGAACGACGAGACCCGCGCCCTGATCAAGGAACGTTCGATCTCGGTATGGCTGAAGGCCGACCTCGACGTGCTGGTCCGCCGCGTCTCGCGCAAGGACAGCCGCCCGCTGCTCTCCGGCAAGGACCCGCTGGAGGTCCTGACCGAGCTCGCCGAGAAGCGCTACCCCGTCTACGCCCAGGCCGACGTCACCGTCGAAACCGGCGACACGGCCCACCACGTCGCGGTCGACCAGGTGATCCGCGCCCTGACCGCCTATCTCGAGGAACCCGCCCAATGAGCCGCTCCGTCCGCGTCGGTCTCGGCGAGCGCGCATATGACGTGGTCGTCGGCGGCGGCCTGCTGGACAAGGCCGGCGTCCTCCTCGCCCCGATGCTCAAGCAGGGCCGCACCGCGATCGTCAGCGACGCGACGGTCTGGGCCCTGCATGGCGAGCGCCTGACCAAAGCCCTCGCCGCGGCCGGGATCTCGTCCCAGGCCGTCGTCGTCCCGCCCGGCGAGCCGTCCAAGAGCTGGGAAGGCCTGGCCGAGGTCAGCGACCGCCTGCTGGAGCTGGAGCTGGACCGCGGCGACCTGATCGTCGCCTTCGGCGGCGGCGTGGTCGGCGACCTCGCCGGCTTTGCGGCCGCGATCTACAAGCGCGGCATCGACTTCGTGCAGATCCCCACCACCCTGCTGGCTCAGGTGGATTCGTCTGTCGGCGGCAAGACCGCGATCGACACCCCACGCGGCAAGAACCTGATCGGCGCCTTCCACCAGCCGCGGCTGGTCCTGGCCGACCTCGACCTCCTGGCCACCCTGCCCGAGCGTGAAATGCGCGCCGGCTACGCCGAGGTCATCAAGTACGGCCTGCTCGGCGACTTCGCCTTCTTCGAATGGTTGGAGACCAACGGCCCGGCCGTGCTCGCCGGCGATCCCGACGCCCTGGCCTACGCCGTCGCCCGCTCGGTGGAGATGAAGGCCGAAATCGTCGAGGCCGACGAGAAGGAAGCCGGCCGCCGCGCCCTGCTCAATCTCGGCCACACCTTCGGTCACGCGCTGGAGGCCGAGACCGGCTACGGCGAGGCCCTGCTGCACGGCGAGGCCGTGGCCGCCGGCAGCGCCATCGCCTTCCGCTTTTCCGCCGCCCAGGGGCTCTGCTCGGCCCAGGACGCCCAGCGCGCGGAGAGCGCCATAGCCGCCGCCGGCCTGCCGACCCGCCTGGATCAGGTCGGCTCGGGCGCCTTCGACGCGGTCAAGCTCGTGCGGCACATGGGCCAGGACAAGAAGGCCGAGGGCGGCCGCCTGACCTTCATCCTCGCCCGCGCCCTGGGCGATGCGTTCGTCGCCAAGAACGTCGACGGCCAGGCCGTGCGCGACTTCCTGGTCACTGAGGGCGCGCTCCCGTGACGATCGTCGCCGTCCTCGCGGGCCTGGCGCCCGCGCTGGTCGCCCTGATGTCGCTCTCGGCGCTGTTCTCCGCGGCCGAGACCTCGATGACCGCCGCCAGCCGCGCCCGGATGCACCAGCTCGAGCGCGAGGGCGATCCCGCCGCCAAGCGCGTCAACCGCCTGCTGGCCGATCAGGAGAAGATGATCGGCGCCATCCTGATCTCGAACAACGCCGCCAACATCGGCGCCTCGGCCCTGACCACCGTGGCGCTGTCCACCGCCTTCCCCGGCCCGGTCGGCGCCCTGATCGCCACCGCGGTGATGACCGTGCTGATCGTGGTGTTCAGCGAGATCCTACCCAAGACCCTGGCCATCGCCCGCGCCGACGACGTCGCCCGCTTCCTATCGATCCCGACCTGGTGGGTGGTGCGGATCTTCGGCCCGCTGGCCAACGGCGCCCAGTGGATCGTGCGCCAGACCCTGCGCCCGTTCGGCATCAAGCTCTCCATGGAGACCGACGTGCTCGCCGCCCACGAGGAGATCCGCGGCGCGGTCGAGTACCACCACTCCGAGGGCCTGGTGGAGGCCAGCGACCGCCACATGCTCGGCGGCGTGCTCGACCTGTCCGAGATGGACGTCACCCAGGTCATGGTCCACCGCCGCTCGATCGCGATGATCGACGCGGCCTCCTCGCCCAAGGAAGTGCTCGCCGAGCTGCTGGAGACCGGCCACAGCCGCGTGCCGCTCTACCGCGACGACCCCGAGAACATCGTCGGCGTGCTGCACGCCAAGGACGTGCTGACCGCCCTGGCCGGCGCGCCGCTCGAGGCGCTCGACCTGCCGGCCCTGGCCCGCGAGCCGTGGTTCATCCCCGAGACCACCTCGCTCAAGGACCAGCTCGGGGCCTTCCTCAAGCGCCAGAGCCACTTCGCCCTGGTGGTCGACGAGTACGGCGCCCTGCAGGGCCTGATCACCCTGGAGGACATCCTCGAGGAGATCGTCGGCGAGATCGAGGACGAGCACGACAGCGCCCTCGACGGCGTCCGCCGTCAGGCCGACGGCGCGGTGGTCGTCGACGGCTGGGTGGCGATCCGCGACCTCAACCGCGCCCTCGACTGGGATCTGCCCGACGACGACGCCGTCACCGTGGCCGGTCTGGTCATTCATGAGGCCCAGACCATTCCCAAGGTCGGACAGACCTGGACCTTCTATGGTCATCGCTTCCAGATCGTCCGGCGCGAGCGCAACCAGATCACTGCGATCAAGATTTCGCCGCCCCAGAGGCGCGCACAAGACTAGTTCATTGGGCTTAGCCTCTTGACCTAGATGATAAAAGAACTTTGGTTTGCGATCCAAGTCAGCACAGTTCTGGGGCGCCGTGCGATACCGTGAGCATGACTGAGACGACGTCCGCCAGGTTGGAAGCGCTTGAGGCGAGCCTGGCGAGCGCGCGGGCCGCCCTCGCCGAGGAAACCGTCCGCGCAGACGCCCTCAATCGCATCGCCGCGGCCATCGGGGCCGGCGGCGATCTCGACCGGGTCGTACAGACCGTCGTCGACGGCGGGGTGGAACTGACCGGCGCCGCCTTCGGCGCCTTTTTCTATACGGCCTTCGACGACAACGGCGGCGCCCTCACCCTCTATTCGCTGTCGGGCGCGCCGCGGACGGCCTTCGACCACTTCCCGATGGTCCGCAAGACCGCGGTCTTCGCCCCCGCCTTCGACGGCGAGGGCATCCTGCGCAGCGACGACATCACCGCCGATCCGCGCTACGGCCGCAATGCTCCGTTCCACGGCATGCCCAAGGGTCACCTGCCGGTGCGCAGCTATCTGGGCGTGCCGGTGATCTCGCGTTCGGGCGAGGTGCTGGGCGCTCTGCTGTTCGGCCACCCCGAGCCGGGGCGCTTCTCCGAGCGGCTGGAGCACCTGATGGCCGGGGTCGGCGCCCAGGCCGCCGTCGCCATCGACAATGTCCGCCTGCATCAGGCCGCCCGCGCCGAGGTCCGCGAGCGCGTCCTGGCCGAGGAACGCCAGCGCCTGCTGCTCAACGAGCTGAACCATCGGGTCAAAAACACCCTGGCCTCGGTGCAATCCCTGGCCCGCCAGAGTCTGGTTAACGCCAAGGATATCGACACCTATTACAAGGCTTTCGAATCCCGGCTGATGGCGCTCTCGCAGACCCACAACCTGCTCACCGCCCAGAATTGGGAAGGCGCCAGCCTGTTCGACATCCTGGCCGCCGAGTTGCGCCCCTACGGCGGCGGGCGCGAGGACGGCGGCGCGCGCTTCACCCTCCAGGGCGACCAGGACGTGCGTCTGCGCCCCAAGGCGGCGGTGGCGCTCGGCATGGCCTTCCACGAACTGGCGACCAACGCCCTCAAGTACGGCGCGCTGTCGACGCCCGCCGGCCATGTGGCGCTGCGCCTGCGGTTGGGCGACCAGCAGCCCGACCGCCGGCTGATGATCGAATGGACGGAATCCGGCGGGCCGGCGGTGGTCCGCCCCGAGCGCCAGGGCTTCGGCAGCCGGCTTCTCGAACGCGGCCTGGCGGGAGAACTCGCTGGGCGGGTCAGACTGGACTATCATCCAGCAGGCTTGTCCTGCCGGATGGATCTTCCCCTTCACGTCCTGGAGCCCTCCGAATGACCGGACTTAGCGACCTCGCCGGCCTGCGGGTCCTGGTGGTCGAAGACGAGATGATGGTCTCGATGCTGATCGAGGACATGCTCGAAGACCTGGGCTGCAAGGTGGTCGGTCCCGCCTCCCGGCTTGAGGAGGCCATCGAGCTGGCCAACAGCGTCGAGCTCGACTGCGCGGTGCTGGACGTCAACCTCGGCGGCCAGCCGATCTTCCCGCTCGCCGACCTGCTGCGTGAAAAGGGCGCCCCCTTCGCCTTCGCCACCGGCTACGGCGACGCCGGCCTGCGCGACGCCGACAAGGGCTCGCCGGTCCTGCAGAAACCCTTCCGCGAAGGCGACCTCGCCCGCATCCTCGGCGAACTCCTGCCGCGGGTGGGGTAGCCTCACGGCTGTCATCCCGGATTGCGAAGCAAGACCGGGACCCATGAACACCTGATCTCGCAAGCTGCAGCGCGGCCGAGCCATCGTCCGCAGCCACGGTGCGAATGGATCCCCGACACTCCGCTTCGCTCCGGTCGAGGATGACGAAGCGGGAAAGTTGCTCCCCTACCCCCTCATCGTTCCCGGCCCGCTTACGCGGCCGAGGATGACGAGGACCCTCTGGGGGAGGTGGATCGGCGCGCAGCGCCGAGACGGAGGGGGACTGCTGACTCAGCTAGCCCCCTCAGTCAGCCATTCGGCTGACAGCTCCCCCAGAGGACCTGTTGCGTAATTGGCTGATCGTGATTCCCTGGTTGTGAGCGGGGAGCGTGTCGATGGCTGTGAAGCGAGTGGGTCAAGCGAGCTTCGTAGATGCGTTGTTGTCGACGAAGGGGGGCGGAGG